>NZ_JASSOT010000079.1 GCF_030238365.1 Lelliottia wanjuensis
GCTGCGAAAAGATTCCCATTCTGCCTGCTGCTGGAACTGCTGAGGGGACAGCAAAGCCCCCTCGTTCCACAGTGGACGATAAATTTTCATCCCTGCGACCGCCTTATGCTTTTGCTTTAGGCATCTGAGATACCAGCGACAGATTGACGTCCATACCCTCGACCTGGAAATGAGGGACTGCAAAGAGTTTCACGCGGAAGAAGCCAGGGTTATCTTCGATATCTTCTACCACCACTTTCGCGTCACGCAGCGGGTGAGAAGCCTGCAGTTCGTCGCCCGGGTCAGTCATTTCGGTGACCAGGCCACGTACCCAGGTGTTCAGCTCCAGCTCCAGCAGACGACGGTCTTTGGTGGTGCCGATATTTTCACGCTGGATAAGCTTCAGGTAATGTGCAATACGCGACAGCAGGAAGATGTAAGGCAGACGGGCGTTGATACGGCTGTTAGCAGTTGCATCTGCGGTGTCATACAGGGCCGGTTTCTGGGTGGAGTTCGCCGAGAAGAAGCAGGCGTAGTCGCGATTTTTGTAGTACGACAGGGGGATGAAGCCGAGGTTGGCGAACTCAAATTCGCGTGTTTCCGGGATCATCACTTCTGACGGGATCTTCACCTGGTTGCCGGTGCCGAGGTCGTACAGGTGAATCGGCAGATCTTTCACCGCGCCACCGGCCTGTGGGCCACGAATTTGTACGCACCAGCCGTTGTTGATGAAGCTTTTCACCATGTTGGCGGCGAAAGCGAACGAGGCGTTGGTCCACAGGTATTTGTCGTGATCCGGACCTTTCACTTCTTCAATGTAGTTGAAGCTGCGCACCGGCACAGTGTCCGGACCATACGGCAGGCGGCCCAGCACACGTGGCATCACCAGGCCGAGATAGCGCGAGTCATCCGTGTCACGGAAACTTTTCCATTTAATGTACTCGGCACGGTCAAAATAGTTGCCGATGTCCTTGATGGCCGCCACCTGCTCCATATTTTCTTTTAAAAAGAACTTCGGCCCCGCAGAACCAATAAACGGCATATGGGCAGCGGCAGACACTTTAGAGATGTTGCGCATCAACGCCACATCCTGCGCCGACGCATCAAACTCATACGCCGAAATCACCGCAGCAAGCGGCTCGCCACCCGGGGTATCGTATTCCGAGACGTAAGAATGCCAGTATAATCCACTCTGGATCACTTCCGGTGCATCTTCAAAATCCTGACGCAGGGCGTCTTTTGACACATCCAGAATTTCGGTTTTCACGTTCTGACGATAATCGGTGTTATCCACCAGGTGCTTCAGACCACGCCACAGACCTTCCACGCTCTGGAAGGCCGGGTGATGCATGACTGCATCCAGCTGACGGCTAATCTGATGGTCCAGTTCGGCGATATGGTGGTCAATCAGGGTCTTGTCGAGTTTTTCCACTTTCTGGCCGGACTGGCGCAGGCGCTCCAGGAACACCTGTACACCTGCGGTAATGCGCTCGTTGGTCCCGGCTTCTGCCATGGCGGTTTCATCCTGCCAGACTGACAGGTCACTCAGACTGGAAGCGGGTTTAAGATTGATTTTTTCAAAAAGGGAGGCATACACGCCGTCAGTTGCGGAACGTTCCCGGACAAGCGTCTCACCAGCGGGTACAGCGGTTTCATTCTGTACAGACATCAGCATTTTCCTTAATTTTTCCGTCAGGCTTTCGGGGCAAGGGCGTTGAGTTCAGTGCGCAGTTCATTGCTGAGCGCCGGGTCACGCAGGATGACTTCCAGCTCCTTGCGGAACGTGGCGTTGTCGAGCAGGTTGGATTTGAGGTCGCGCAGAAGACTACGCATCGAGAGGAGAGCCCTGAGCTGGGGTACCTGCCGGGCAATTTGCTCCGGTTCAAAATCCTTCATATCCTTAAAACTGAGGCGGATGTTCTCTTCACTGCCGTCAGAGGCGAGGGTGTTTTCAACGGTAAGATTAACGGACGGGGACAGCTCAGATAACACGCTGTTCAGGTTATTTTTGTTAACGTTGATTTTTTCACGCTCAGACAACGGGCGGTTTTCCTGTCCGTTGCTGAAATCCCCCGTCACCAGCAATTTAAGCGGCAACTCAACTTTCTTCTGCGCGCCCCCGGTATGCAGGGCCAGCTTTAAATTAATACGGGCTTTGGGAATTTCTTCCTGGAATGAACCGGACATGCAATGTTCCTTCATATGACGTACTTCAGACGGCTGATGGCCGGAAACATCTGACACACCTTCCGGGCAGCACCTCACCGCATCCGCAGCGATGAATAAATTGGATAAAACAGACAGTTACGCAGAAAATGCTACGCCGATTAAACACTCTAACAAGAGGGGGATACACCTGAAATGTAAAGACTCATGATCTGAGTATAGAGAGGCACAGGCCCGGACAGGGGAACAGAAGTACCGAATCAATTCCGGTTAAGTCCAGATGATTCACTGGTAGCCGAAAAATAACAGAGGCTTACTCACACTTATTTTTGTCAACTAAATATTTCAACATGGTAACAATTTAATGGCAGCAGATTTCTTAAAATACATAATCCATGAGAAAATTTAGGATGAACAATTAATCTTTAACAAAGATTAATGAATATTTCATACCAGATACATTCATCAAAACAATTAATTACGCATGGTACTTTCGAACTCTTCTCGCCAGCACCGGTATTCTCTCCAATTCAGCATGGTTGATTCCGTACAGTTCCATAAAATTGCCACTCACCCCTGCATGTTATTTATCGACAAAAAAAATAGCCATAACGCCACAGCTATTATTCCACCCATAAATATTCATCAAATAAATACATAATCACTGAAGTATTGATTGATCGGCGAAACAGATCGATTTTAAAAAATTGATCTGTGAAAACGATCTGACTTTTAAAATTACCTCTGCCAGCATCTGCCTGAAGTAACCCGGCCCCAAAAGGGAATAAATGGACGCTGCTTTTGTATTACCCACAAAGCTATCACCACAGAGTTGCAAGGATGTCTGCGAACTGGCCTGGTCTGTCGCCACCCGTGACGACCAGCAGCTGGGATCTGCAGGCAGAATTGCAGAAAACTGGATGGATAAAGGCGGCGATGTTTATCGTCGGGCGGCACGTTTTATCATCCGGGAATGCCTGCACATGACCGTGTTATCAATGGCCTCTGTTGTTCAGCGGGCACCGCCCTTTGCATTGCTGGTGCGTCAGTTGCGTTTGCTGGCGATAATGCAGTATCTCGGCGGGTGGGATTTACGCCAGGAAGCCACACAGTACCGGGCGCTGGAAGTGCTGTACGGCACGGGCGCGGTTACGTTGCCAGCCTGCTGGAGCAACCGGAGTCTGTACAGGGTGATTGATGACTGTCGACGCACTTACCGTGCGGCACGGCTGTTTCTTTTCCTGTACGTAGCACCGATATTTCCACCGCTCGCACCTTTACGGTAACGGCAATCGTTATCTGAACCAGTAATCAAAAAACTTTTATTACAGATGCCCTGCAATACGGGCAGGGTGAGTCATGTGTTTCATTCAGTATCACATACGTATCAGCCAGGTGAATACCAGTAAGGTCCGCTCATGAAAATCACTCTGGCTATTTTACTGGTGACAGAGCTGTGGCTCCTCTTCGGCTTTATATGGAATCACTTTCATCCTGATGAACCCGAAAAGGATTACGACGAATGTCCTTATGACTGACCGCAGACGTATCACGATGAACTATTTACCGCCTCGTTCGACTGGCCCCTTTAATTAATCACCCTGACGGAGTTTTTCATGTTTACCCCAAATACCCTGACCGAAACTGACCTTCTGCATCGTATTCTGACCTTTCACCCGGAAAGCGCTGAGCCGCTGGTGAAATACCTGAAAATTGAAAAAGAGGTCGACCTGAAAGCGCCGGATAAGCACCGCGCTGCAGAACTCCTCATCAGCCATGCCCGGAAAATGGGCGGCCACGAACTCGCCAACCTGTGTCGCAAAGGCGAAGGGATCCCGTATGCCGAACTGGTGTATGACGTGGGCAAAAAAATGAAAGTCCCCGACATCAGCAAAATTAACACCGTGGAAGGTAACGAGGGTCTGATTCTCAAAAAGGCACTCAGTGATGCCGTGGATAAAATGTCTCCGGAAGAGCGGGAAAAATTTCTGGCCTCGGTCGGGCTGGAGAACCGAAATATTCCCGTCGGCCCGGCGGGCGCGATTGTGGTGCAGATGCTGCTGGCGCAACTCGGAGCCGGAGCGCTGTCTTACATTGCGCTTCTGCTGACCGAAATGCTGTCTGTCGCCCTTCTGGGTCGCGTGGCGGCCTGGGGAGCCTTAGTAGCCGTGGACGGCATGGTCGCGAACGCTGCCGGGGTGCTGCTCGGACCGGTGGGCTGGTTCGCGACCGGTGCCTGGCTGGCAAATGACCTCGCCGGACCCGCTTATCGCAAGACCGTACCTTTCGTCATTCACTTCGCGGCCCTGCGTCAGTTAGTGAACCAGCAAATCAATCTCTGTGTGGTGGGCGACGGCTCCACCGGCAAGGACTCCCTGATGCGTCAGGTGTTTGCCATCCAGGGTAACGTCAGTCCGGTCGCGGGAGCGACCTCGTCAGTGGAAAGCCATCAACTGAAAAGTAGCCCGATGGTGTGGGTCCACAACCTGCCCGGCTTTAACGACCCACGCGCCAGCGTCAATCAGCGTACCGATGACTTCCTGCATGTCGCCGATGCCTTCCTGGTGGTGGTGGACCTGAACCGGGGTATCAGCGACGTCGATATCCAGGTCGTGAAGCACATTACTGCAACCGCACCGGGCAAACCGCTGCTGATTTGCCTGAACAAGGTCGACCTGTTGCGCCCGGACGCTGATATCACAGAGCTGGAACAGGTGGCGAAAAAACGCCTGGGTAACTATCCGATGCTGAAAACCGCCTTTGACCCGGACCCGCGCCTGGGGCAGGCACCGCTTGGTGCACACGATATCTTTGTCTGGATTTGTGAGCAGCTGGAAGCCAGCGGCAAAGATGTGTCGCAGCTCAAGGCATCAGGGCTGCAGTAATTCCGCCGGGCGGCAGCGACCGCCCGCACATTCAGAGGTGAGTCTCCACTGATGATTGCCATACCCGACCTGCTGATTCTTATTCTGCTGTTCTGGCTGATAACCCGTCGACCAAAAAGCTTTGTTGTGCTGTGGGTAGTGATGTTCGTCATCGCCATTCTGCTTATCTGCGGCATCTTTTTCGTGGCGTTTTACCTGCGGAACTGAGCGAACGCCACCTCACACCCGAACATTTTCAGGAACTGAATCATGCACACCTGCGCCCGCTGCGGGAAAAAACGAAACATCCTCGAACGACTCTTCGCGCTGGACGACGAGTACTGCGACGAATGCCTGTTTGACACTGACCAGGAGCTCCGCGAGAAGCGCATCATCCCGGTTCGTCAGCCGGACAAGTGCAAAAAGGAGCACACCCCGTGACGGCCATGACACCCGATGTCAGCGTCATCATTCCGGCGTATAACGCAGCCGCCACGATTGGCAGACTAATCGAGAGCGTGCTGCAGGAGACCCGCGTAGCGCTGGAGCTAATCGTCGTCAATGACGGCTCCACCGATGCCACCCAACGTATTGTCAGCGAGTACACTGATGAGCGGGTTGTTCTGCTTGGCCAGGACAATCAGGGCGTCTATGCCGCCCGCAACGCTGCACTGGCTATCCACCGGGGTGAATGGCTGGTCTTTCTGGATGCGGACGACACCGTGAGCGACGGGTTTATTTACGAACGCTGGCGCACCGCCACCGAAACCAACGCAGACGTGGTGCTGTTCAATGCCTGGTGCGGCGAGCGCCACGACAGACCCGTCCACCGCAGACAACCTTACGGCGAGCGTATCTCCGGGCATCAGTGGCTCCGCCACTGCGTCAGTCACCGGGAATGGCCGCACTACCTGTGGCTGCAGATTGTCAGGTCAGCGTATCTGCGTGAACACGGTATGGCCTTCCACGCCGGTAAAAGTCACAAAGATATCCTCTGGACGGTACAACTGGCGGTGAATAACGGGCGGTTTTACGTATCAGACCGTAAGGATTACACCTGGCACACTAACAGTGCGTCTATTACCCACCGGCCTGACTACTACGACCACCGGGCACGGGACTATATTGACGTGATAGCGGAGCTACATCGACTGGCATCGCTGCCGGAGAACCACAGCATACAAAGGTCTCTGCGTCGTCATGCTCTGGTGGAAGCCCGCCACTTCCTGGGTCTCTACCGTCGGCGCGTCCTGGACCTCGCTGGTGTGAAGGTTGCGTTCCGATCGCGTATTGGGCGGCGTGAGTTATGGCGGGGCATTCGCAGTGCCAGCGATCTTTGCTTCTTCATCAAGCTGGTTGCCAGGTTGTGGTAAATGCTCACACCTCCATCAACAGAAAGCGTTTTGCCTGGTTACAAGATTGAGGATCTTTTTAATAAATGTGATGTTTGTCAGGTTAGCCCACTTGGAACACCGATGCGAAGCCGCATATTCATAGTGGGTAATACGACCCGGAACAAGAGATGAGAAATCAAATGGCTTTAGTCCGAAATGGTAATCAAAGTAACATTAAGGAAGCTAACACTGAATCAAACGCGGCTTTCGATAAAATTTATAGCCCTGGCAATAAATGCGAGCATGAAGGCATATATCAGTGCGTAGGTTGTGGGAAAGAAGTAACAGTTGCCGGAGGTAAAACGATACCGCCACAAAACCACCATCAGCATAACTCAGCACAGGGAGCGATTCGCTGGCATCTCTTTGTATATGCTCAGTAAAACATTGAGCCAGGGGGCTAACACCCCCTGAGAGTTATTTTTGCATCAACAACTATAAGAATGGCAAAATACGCCACTCTTTGATTAAAATTTAAATGGAACTACAACATTATCAAAATCATCATTTTGATTTTGAGTATAATCAACGCCAGATATTTCAGCTAATAAAATTGGCTTCACACATAGTTTCTCGGCAAGCATTTCAAATGAAATCCCCAACTGTTCTTTCAAAACTAATAAACTTTCCTGAAGTATATGAGGTTCTTCCATTGGAATAGAGTCATCATATTTTTCCTTTTTAGTTTGCCTAGTCTGGCTAAACCAGACATTAGCAGTCCTATACTGTTGAGCATTGATAAAGCCTAAGAAATGAGCACGATAAATGATTGCTCTTGCACTCATTTTCCACCTTAATTTTAGGTTGTATACTTTTTTCCAGTCGATAGTTCCTCTCGAGGTTATACAAGTAGGGAACTCCCGGGCAAAAGATTTTCGTGGAAATAAAAATGCGCTAGCAAAAGCATCAGCTTCTCTCTCTGTTTTTTTGCATCCGGTTTCAATACCATCATGCATAACTAAATGACCACACTCATGCGCAATATCAAACCGCATTCTACAAACACTTTCTTTCGCCGTATTACGAATAATAATAGGGTATTTTCTATTAATTGAAAGAGCGTCAACTTTGTCTGAAACTCCATCAAAAGTTGTAACTATTGCCCCCTGATTCTCAACAACATTGATCATATTGTCGATAGGGGCATCATCTGTTAATCCCCAGCGAACTCTAGCTCCCTCGGCAATTTTTTCAATAACTGGAGCAGTAAGCTCAGGGATTTTTTCATTATCAATTAGATTAAAACGATTCTCTGGTAAATCCAGGTGTTCATATAGCTCCGAAACTAATTGTTCAAGAATGGTACTGTATGATTGTACCCGTTCTTTTACACCGACAGGTGTTGTCTGGCGTTTACGAAAATGGCACTGTTCTGGTTTCACATCACCAGCCAAAGGGTATTCAAAAAATTTAGGCGATACCTGCAGTAGTTCAGCCAAAGCATTGCGTATGTCATGCGCAGGTGCTCTGGCATCACTCTCATACTGGTGGATACTCTGTCTTGTTACTGCAACAGCATCCCCCAATTCCTGCAGAGTATAACCTTTAAGTAAACGGGCGAGTCTTAACCGCTCACCATAAAATGTCATGGACATAACTTACTGACCATCATTTGCATCATCATTATTTACTTTCTTCTCTTCTTTCTTTTTAACAGTAACTGTTGGTTTTTGAACTTTTACAGGCTCAGGAAGTTCTGCATCGATCGAACTAATAGCAGGTACTTTCTCATTGAGTGGGATCTCCCAACATGAAACCTGCGCTCCCTCGAGGAAACCTGTGAATGTTACACGATCCACATATTTGAATTCGTCAACTTCGATAGCAAAAAACCATATAATGGCTGCAGCATCACCAACTTCTTCAAATAAAAAACTGGTTTGGCTCAGGGCTTCAAAACATGGAATCAGTCGACGTTCTTCAGGACTACCTGGTTTTCCCCTATAAAGACGGACTGGTACTGATTTAATTGAAAATGTAAATTTTCCATCTTTTTTCACAATACCAAGCCAGGGCCATTCTTCTGAATTCAGGGCTGCGCGTGCAATCCGGGTTCTGCAGCATTCATATGCACGCATACCCGTTGCGCGTGCTGAGTCGCCCAGGTCATCATCATGCCGGTCAACCACATCATCTCTAACATCGCGGATGAGTGAAGCCAGTTGCTGTAGACGTTCTTGTGTCAGTTCAGGGTTTAGTTCCCATGGTTGTTTCATTATTAAAGGTAATCCTTGTAGCGTAGAGCTGGTGTAGACCCTGATCGGGTTTAGGTGAAATACCTTTCAATAATTACGCGTTTTATGAAATTTGTCAAGTGACCGTGAAAAAGTCACCACCTGAGCACAATGTCAATACCCAAACCAATGCATTGATTTAATTGAATAACCCCTAATCCCATTTCAGAGAATCAGCAAAATCAGCCAGAAACTGAACGTTGTCTCGCAGGCCGATTTGATAAGGGTGACTGAACTTTTTAGAAACTCAAGAGCATCAAAGCTTGCTAAATAGCCACATCTAATACTGCTTCACCTGCCATCTTTTCTCCGGAATAACATGTCTGGTCATTACCTCTTCAAATCCGGTGACGGTTTACAGCCAGGATAAAGCAGGTAAACTAAAGGTGTTCATATTGTCTACTACGATTCGATTTACCTGAGAACCTATGTCACAACTTGATTTCGGCAGCCAGAACCCTTTTGAACGTGCGATTTCCCCTTTTAAGGAAATGGCGGCGTACGAAGCACTGTGGACCGAAAAAGGGGCAACGTTCAAAACCATCGCCGATAAGTTTCGTCAGGCTCCCGAAGGCGCAGTTCCCTCTGATTTGGTCTCCAGCAGCATGATTGCTGACTTCAAGACCAGATTGAAGGAAATCATGTCCCGCTATGATGTCGAGAATATTGGTATCCGGGTTCATGGCGCAGGTGAATATCCTGAAAAACTGAGAGATGCCCGTCACCCGATTGAAGTACTCTACTATCAGGGGTGGTGGGATCTGGTAAACACTCGCTCAGTCGCGGTAGTCGGCTCCAGAAAGGTTTCAGAAGAAGGCGCTCGCCGCACTCGCAGGCTGGTGAAGTGCCTGGTGGAAAATGGTTTTACTATCGTATCCGGGCTTGCCGAGGGAGTTGATACCAATGCCCACCAGACCGCCCTGGCGCTCGGCGGCAACACGATAGCGGTTATTGGCACACCGCTTTCTCACAACTACCCGAAGCAGAATAGCGAACTACAGCGTAAAATTCGTGATAACTATCTGCTTATCAGCCAGGTACCGTTTCAGCGCTATTTGGACCAGGATTTTCGCAGCAACCGGATTTTCTTCCCTGAGCGAAATATCACCATGTCTGCCCTGACAGAAGCGACGATTATCATCGAAGCATCAGAAACATCAGGGACACTGACCCAGGCCCGTGCAGCACTGGCCCAGGGCCGTAAGCTGTTCATCCTCGAATCCTGTTTCCAAAATCCGTCTATTACGTGGCCCGCGAAGTTTGAAGCCCAGGGAGCGATACGGGTGAAAGATTACGAAGACATCAGGAAAAATCTTGGATGACATTTCGGCTGACGAAGATTGATGAACTGATCCGTGAGCAGCATTATTATCTGGATGCTGATGATCCATGCTATTTTTTCGGTGAGTACACAGCCAGGCAACGTGCCGCCTACAGCGAAACCAATCAGCTGATAATGAACCTCAAGAAAGGGAATGAACGTCGGGGATTACAGGATTATCGCTATAAAGGGCTCGCAATTGATAACGTGGCACGAATACTCGTCAAAACCATCAGTAACATAGCCGATCTTACATTCATCCCGGTCCCCCCCTCTAAGTGCAGAACTGATGCTGCCTATGATGACCGAATGACCGCCATTCTTCGAACAGCTAAGACTATGAACCCCGCACTAGACTTCAGGGAACTGGTGCTACAGAACCACTCAACTATTGCTTCTCATGCATCAACATCAAATCGCCCAGACCCCGATGAAATTATGGCAAATTATCGCCTTGATGCAGCTTTACTTGCAGGAACCCGGAGGAATATCGTCATTTTCGATGATGTTCTTACTGCAGGTAGCCATTTTAAAGCAATGAAGCAATTTCTGCGCCAACACTTACCTGAAGCAAGCATTCTTGGACTTTTCGTCGCTCGTACTGCTCGTGAAGCTGATATGGCAAGCCTCTTTGATCTGGAAGACTAGAGACATTATTCCTTTTGAAACGTCACCACTTATGAACCGTATTCACCCGCCACTTTCACCTGAACAAACCGTTAGCGATCTCGCTCACTTTGCCTGGTGCGCACTGGTCGCTTTAAAGCTCGCCCAGCAAGATGGTCAGGCGATGTCACCAATGATGGCCCATACGTTCCTGGTTCGCTGGCTAGCTGTCGCCCAAAAACAGCGCCGCTTTCCGCGCTCAATTGCTCTGGATATCGACAGTTTACTAAAACTTGGACGTCAAAAGGGCCCCACCACTGGGCTACAACAACGCCTGGAGTATTTGCTTGAATCCTGTTCATCTCCGGTTTCGTACCAGTCCGATTTGTTCCGTTTGACGTACGCCATTGAAGCGCTTAAAGCACAGGGCTGGGTTAACGCAGCGGTGGCCGATCACGAATGGGATATTCCGGCGCTACTTGCGGAGTACGGTGACATTTCCGCACTGTTGGTCAGAAAATCCGATTTAGTGCGTCACTTTAACGATGAAGGCCAACTCACCGGGCGCGTGGAATTTCTGTTGAAAGGTCAGCCACAGGTCGTACTTGACGCTTTCAATGCTCGGAGCCTTCTTTGTACCGTACCAGAATCACCGTATGGCTGGAGTGTCGTAATATTGAAGCCTGACCAGAGATAAGTTATCTCTGGCCGATCAGTGCCTTCCGAGAAACCAGCCCGCCCAGTATAGCAACCTGAAATCAGCACTGTGATTTCTGGCTACAACTATTCAGGAGAAATTCCCGTCTAACTGGCTGGTTATGATATCACACTACTGTCGGTAAGCCTTTCTGTACTGAAAGGGAGACTTCCCGATTTGCTTACGAAAACGGGTGATAAACCAGGCATACCCCGAAAAACCCACCTTTTCAGCTATTTCCCTGACGCTAAGTTGCGTATGGATCAGAAGTTCACAGGCCTGTCGCAAACGCCGCATGACCAGGTATTCCTGCAACGTCCCGCCCGTTTCATCATGAAAGCGGCGACAGGTATGACCCGGTGAACACCCCGCGACTGTGGCAATCTCATCAAGTGAACAACTTTCGTGGTAGTGTTCGTCAATCCAGCGGGTCAGACGAGTAGAGAAGGTCTTCTGTCCGGACTCCGTTTCAGCCTGCGGTAGCAGACTCAGTAACTGCATCACCAGAAATACGCTGTCGCTGATTGAAAATAAACCATCCTCCATCTGCTTTTCAAAACGAATCAGCAGCAGTTCCAGAAAATCCAGGATCTCACTGGTATCAAACACCCGCGCATGTTCGCCCCGCTCACACAACTGACGCAGCAGTGCCTGTTGCCGTGGGAAATCACGGAGATAATGTATAGCCGTCAGCGCGTTGAAATGAAGAGTCGTGCGGTGGTAGCAATTACGAGCGCTCTGCTCAACAAATACCTTGTGTAGCTTCCCTGGGGGGAAAATAAATAGCCGCCCAGGACGGATGGTATACTGCCGGTGGTCCACCAGCACGATCCCCACTCCTCTGGAGACGCTCAGTATCTCCACGCACTGATGCCAGTGATAATAATTTGCCGGAACATCTTCCTGCATTCGGTGGAAATAAATGGCATTTTCATTCAGAGCAATGCGTTCCAGATAACCCGCGTAGCCCTCCAGTTCGTTTTTTACCATAGCCAGCACCCACGTTAATAAAATTAAACTTCTGTCAATATCATGAAGTTTTTGGGCTTTTTACCAGAAAAACTCAA
Source organism: Lelliottia wanjuensis (assembly GCF_030238365.1). Lineage (GTDB taxonomy): Bacteria > Pseudomonadota > Gammaproteobacteria > Enterobacterales > Enterobacteriaceae > Enterobacter > Enterobacter wanjuensis. The sequence goes on from NZ_JASSOT010000079.1 coordinate 12,329, forward strand.
CATTTTTTCTCTTCGCTGTTTAAAAACCAGACAGAAATCACAATTAAAACCCTGTTTTAGTTTTTTACTGTGCGCTATTCCAGTCCGAAAAATGGAGAGTGAATATGTTGCACAGCAAGCAGAATTATTGTCAGTCAGCGTTGCGCTGGATAACGGATGCCACCCGGCATTTCTCACCGGGGTGTACCCGCATCAGAATGGGCGAGACCGCTGCCCAGTACCCGGCAGACATTGCAGAAATGGAAGGGTTCTCCCGCTTATTGTGGGGCCTGTTTCCGCTGGTCAGCGGCGGTACTGAAACACCTCTGTGGCAACAATTCCTGACGGGGATCCGCAACGGAACCGATCCTGAGCATACCGAATACTGGGGAATGCTCACCGACAACGATCAGCGCTGTGTGGAAATGGCTGTTTATGGGCTGGGGCTGATACTGCCGGAGTCTCCTCTGTGGTCATCATTAACCACAACGGAACAAAATAACCTGGCAACGTGGTTACGGCAGAGCGCTGAGATCCGTATTCCCGACAATAACTGGCATTTTTTCCCGGTACTTATCCAGACCGGACTCAAATGTGTGGGCCAGGATTACGATATGAAGGTCATCGAGAATCACCTGGACGCCATTGAACCTTTTTATCTGGGAAACGGATGGTACTCCGACGGGGAAAGCAAACCGCGTGACTATTACATTTCCAGCGCCTTCCACTTCTACGGCCTGCTTTACAGCCATGTGATGCAGGATGTTGATCCTGAGCGGTGCATGCGTTACCGCCAGCGTGCCAGACGTTTTGCTCAGGATTACATCTACTGGTTCACCGCTGACGGGGCCGCTATCCCGTTCGGACGCAGTCTGACTTATCGCTTTATTCAGGGCGCATTCTGGAGCGCCGTCGCTTATACCGGGCTGGATGTGTTCACGCCGGGGATAGTCAAAGGGCTGGTGCTCCGACATCTCGACTGGTGGACACAGCAACCATTTACCGACCAGAGCGGTCTTTTCTCTGTGGGGTACACGTACCCTAACCTGATTATGGCCGAGGATTATAACAGCCCTGGCTCACCCTACTGGGCGCTGAAAACACTGCTGATACTGGCACTGGATGAGACATCATCATTCTGGCAGACCGAATGTGAACCACTACCGGCGCTGGAGCCCGTTCGTGCCATTCCCGAAGCCGGTCAGTTCGTGATCCATGATACAGACCAGAAGCATGCCTGGATGCTGATGTCAGGTCAGTTTGACAGAAATGACTTTGTTAATTTCGGCCCTAAATACAGCAAATTTGCCTATTCCAGCCATTTCGGCTTCACCCTTGAGCGGGGAAGTTATGGCCTGAATCAGGTTGCCTGTGACTCAATGCTGATGCTCAGTACCGGAGATGGCTATTTTCGTGGTCGCCGTGAGTGCCGGAACGTGGTGATGACCGATGAATGGCAGCGCAGTGAATGGTTTCCCTGGCCAGATGTGGAAGTCATGACCTGGTTGCTGCCGTTCCACTGGGGGCATATCCGTATTCACCGGATTTCCACGCCCCGATTCCTGACAGCGGCGGAAGGCGGATTTGCAGTAAATCAGCACAATCTGAGCCATGCGGATAATCAGGCACATTGTCTCACCCTTCACACAGATTCTGATTGCAGTTACATCGGCGATTTGCTTCATCACCGCGTGCCACAGACGGTGATCACGCCGCCTAACAGCAATATTCTGTTTGCTCCCCCCGCCATGATCCCCTGCCTTTATGGCGAGTTGTACGCAGGAACCCGCTGGCTGGCCTGTGTGGTATCCGCTTCCCCGGAGGCGCAGATAACAGTGCCAAAGGACATGGCTTTCGATCATATACACCAGCGGCTCACGCTGTCTGGCCGCACCCTTTCCATTAAATAACCATTCATCACCGTGACTTTTTGTGGAGCACATTATGTCTGAACCCCTACAATCCACACGCTCAGCGTATATAAAACTCAGTCTGTTCGTTTTTTTATTTACTTTCACCTGGTCTGCCGGTTTCGGTATGTATGCTATCTGGCTGGGTGATAAAGCCGGTCTGAGTGCCATTGATATTGGCACTGTTTTTGCCGTTAACGGCGTGTTTGCCGTCCTGATTAAACCCATTTATGGCTACATCATGGACAAAACTGGCATGAAAAAACATTTACTCTATTTTGTCTGCCTGATTTCCGCCCTAATGGCTCCGTTTTATCTCTGGTGTTATTTACCCTTACTGCAAAGCCACTTTCTGGCGGGCATGATAGCTGGCGCATTATTTTTCAGTCTTGGCTGGTACGCGGGCGTGGCTGCCGAAGAGTCTTATGTCGACCGGTTCAGTCGCCTGTATAACATGGAGTTCGGGCGCATCAGAATGTGGGCGGCACTGGGATGGGCCGTTGCCGCGTCGTTTTCCGGTTATGTTTATAATATTTCCCCGGTGATTAACTTCACCATCAGCAGTATTACTGCCCTGCTCATGCTTATTGTCCTGCTGTCACTGAAAGTTAATCACTTCGGGCAGGAGGAAAATAACGTTATATCAAAAGAGAAAATTGTTATTGCGGATGTATTTCATCTGCTCGGTAACCGAAAATTCTGGATGTTCGCGCTTTATATTGCTGGTGTCGCCTGGATGATGTTTATTGCTGAACAGCAGTTCTCCCGTTATTTCGTGACCTTCTTCGACACCAAAGAACAGGGTAATACCATGTTTGGTTATATGAGCACCGCACAGTCGAGTGCCGAGTTCTTCGGCATGATGCTGGTCCCGGCGCTGATAAACCGTATCGGAGCCAAACAGGGGATGCTGCTCACGGGGCTGATTATCAGTCTGCGCCTTATCATCTCGGGCATGACAACTGATCCGGTCATTATCTGTCTGGTAAAACCCCTGTACGGTATTGAAATCGCGCTAATCCTGGTCTCTGTCTTCAAGTACATCGCCGAGCATTTCGACAAACGCATCAATGCCACCATGTATCTGCTGGGCTATCAGGCCATGATTTATGTTGGCTCTATCGTGGTGGCCCCGCCTGCGGGTTATGCCTACGACACCATCGGTTTTGAACACACCTATCTGATTATGGGCACCATCGCCCTGCTGTTTACGATTGTGTCAGCCTTCACGCTTTCGGACTGCCACAGTCATAAAAAAATCACATCCGTCGCCCCTACGGGCCAGGCATTAAATTAAGAAACGATACGAGAACACTATGTTACAGGATATTCATAAAGAAACGATTTCCCCGGTAAAACTGGCTCCTGGTGAGCGTGATGTCATCGTGGGGAAAATTAAGCAGGTCATGCCGGACATTTTACAGGCCGTTGACCGTAATATGGCCTGCTGGCAGGCACGATTCCCGGATGCCGCCTGCCAGAATGGTCTCTACCCGGTTATCGATAATATCGAATGGACCACCAGCTTCTGGAGCGGACAGCTCTGGCTGGCGTGGGAGTGGAGCGGTGATGAAAAATACCGGGCTCTGGCTGAAAAACACGTTCAGTCTTTCGGCGAACGCATCATTCACCGGGATCACACCAGTCATCATGACCTCGGTTTTCTTTACAGCCTGTCCTGCCTGAGCGCCAGCACGCTCACGGATAATGCGCGGGCACGCTATATCGCCCTGCTGGCAGCCGATGCACTGATGGAGCGTTATCATCCTCGCTGCGGCATTATTCAGGCGTGGGGTGAGCTGGATAATCCGGAACAACAGGGCCGAATGATCATCGACTGTAATATGAATCTGCCGCTGTTGTATCAGGCCAGCCGGATCAGCGGAGATGAACGTTATGCTCAGGCCGCCACCACGCATATCACACAAGCCAGTCGCTATATTGTGCGCCCGGACAGTTCGACCTGGCACACATACTACATGGACGTGCAGACCGGAGAGCCCCGCTACGGTAATACGCATCAGGGTTATGCTGACGATTCCTGCTGGGCACGCGGTCAGGCGTGGGGGGTCTATGGTTTTTTGCTGAATTATCGCTATACCCGGAATGAAGATTTACTGGTGCTCAGCCAGAAGCTGGCTAATTACTTCATTAATCGTCTGCCGGATGACCTGGTGTGTTACTGGGATCTGGCACTGACCGACCCGACAAGCTGTCGGGACAGCTCTTCCACGGCCATCACCGCCTGTGGGCTACTGGAGATGGTGACACACCTGCCACTTTCTCATCCGGATCGTGAAAGTTACGAAGCCATTGCCTTACGCATGGTCGGAAATATGATTGATGATTATTTCAATCGGGAACATATTCCCGGTGCTGGATTACTGAAACATTCTGTTTATCATTTTAACGGCAATATCGGTGTGGATGAATGCTGTTCATGGGGGGATTATTTCTTTATGGAAAGTATCACCCGCATTATTAAAAACTGGAAATCATACTGGTAATTTAATTTCAATATAAAAGTTAACGTTTATACCTCCCTGCCATTTCGACAGGGAGTGCATGTCTCTGTGTCTTATGGAAGGAATAAAAAATGAAACTCAAAAGCAATGTTATTATGCTGTCTGCTTTACTTTGTGGCGTATCAACATATAGTCATGCAGATACCACCGTGACAACAGTGGGCCAGTCAGTGAAATATACGCCCTTCACAACGATCTATTTTGCGCCCCGGACACAATATCGCACCGCCAGCGAAGGTTTTCTTCAGAGACTGATGCTCACCGGTGTGGTTCAGGATCCGGACAGCATACTGAAGAATATGTACTGGAGTTTTGAAACGGATGCTGACCTCGGAAAGCACATGGATCAGTGGAAAGACAGCTATCAGGAAGTGGAGCTGAATAAGCCGTTTCCACTTGGTCATAGTCAGTTTTATCTTGAACCCGGCACAGTATTTCACTGGGAATCCGCAGGCTCGCGTATCGACCCTTATATCGGAATAGGTTATCACTTCGACCCAACGTTCACGACCGTTCTGCGTTACCGTTATAACCATCAGAATCACGACTCCCGGACCCTGAATGGTGACCAGGATGATTCGTCAGAGCATCGCGTGGATTTGTACATCACTAAATATTTCACGCCTGATTTTTACGTTCAATATAATCCGACCTATTACAGTAAGGTGCACGGTGACGAATTTAATTATGCAAATGGCAAAAACCATACCCTCCAGCATAATTTCGTGTTTAATTTCCATGCCACCCCTCGTTTTTATCCTTTCTTCGAACTGGGCTACCTGGATGAATACCAGGAGGGCAATGACACGAAAGATGAATATCAAATTCGTGTCGGTTTTAAATACAATTTAAATTAAATTAAAATGACCCACCTGAAAGAGCGTAACCAATGAAAATAAAACAATCTGTTCTGCACATATTGTGTCTGAGTGGCATTGCCGTGGTCGGTTCTGGCACAGCACAAGCCACGGACTATTATGTTTCCTGCAATACATCAGGTGTTCCCACCGGAGAGGGAACACAGACCTCCCCGTGGACCTCGCTGAGCCAGGCTAATGCCGTCGCACTGAACCCAGGTGACAACCTTCTGTTCCAGCGAGGGAAAACCTGTTCGGGGCAATTACATCCGTCAGGTCACGGTGATGACAATGCGCCTGTAACAATCGGCGTCTGGGGAGATGAATCACTTCCACAACCCGTGATTGATGGCAACGGCAGTCATGATGCAGTACTGCTCACCAATTTCCCGGATGTCAGACTGGAGGGGCTGGAAATCGTCAATGCCAGCCAACCGGGTAGTGAGCGTAACGGGGTTCAGATTAATCTCAGTGACACAGGGGAAGCCAGGAATATCACCCTGCGCAACCTTACCATTCACAATGTACGTGGGGGTGATACAAAATCGCTGACCGGTTCAGCCGGAATATTAATCTCGGTCAGTGGTGAGCAACGTCCATCCTGGTATGACAACCTGCAAATTCTGAACAACACGATTTATGATGTGGACAGAGAAGGGATTTATTTTAAATCACTCTGGAACAAACGCCCGGAAGTAGGTACTCAGGATACATCAGGAGTCGGCCCCTGGACCCCCAGCACAGCCGTCCTGATAAAAGGAAATACGCTAAAATCAATTGCCGGGGATGGTATAAAAATCGACACCACCGAAGGCGCGGTCATAATTCACAATCTGTTGGCCGGCTTTCAGCTTCGTTCGAAGGAAAATAATGCCGGTATCTGGACGTTTAACACCAATAACTCCCGTGTCGAATACAACGATGTCTCCGGCGGCGGTAGCGCTCACGATGGCATGTCATTTGATGCTGATGGCGGCTCAATAAATACGGTATTCCAGTATAACTACAGTCATAATAATGCTGGGGGATTGTTACTGATTTGTCCGTATTCTGGGGCGGTCACGAATGGCACAGTTATGCGCTATAACCTGAGTTATAACGACAAAGCGCGCCTATTTCAGATGTGTGCCGGTAGCATTAATGATGCGCAGATTTACAATAACAGTATCTGGCATGACGGGGATGACTCCGTTATGTTTTTCCAGAACGATGGTACAACCAACATCACCATTAGCTGGCGCAATAATATTGTCCAGAATAGCGGTCCCGAGATGTCCATTGCTCAGGGCGGAAACCAGACGCTGAGCTTCTACAATAATGATTTTCTGGGGGTAGCCCCGCCGCCGCCGAATCCTGATGGCGCCATTCATCCGGGCGGTATGGCATCCGATCCGCTGTTTGTGGGAGTGAATGAATCAGATGTGAATGGTTTTAAACTCAGAGCAAATTCTCCGGTTATCGGGCAAGGTATAATTATCCCGGATAATGGTGGTCGGGACTATTATGGCGATCCGGTTTCTTCGGATGAAGCTCCCAATATGGGTGCTTATGAAGGAAAAGGGCTCTGAATCTCAGCAAGTAAATAAAATAACCTAAACAAAAACCGGCAGGATGAATTACTGATGTTACACATCCATTCGCTGTCTTCATCGCTGCCGGAGTAAAATATATGCATCGATTACCTGTCACCACTGAATTATTGTCCCCAAACCTGTAGGTATTTGAAAATATCTACGCAGGTTAGGTACAAAAAAGGCTGTTTGGCTGCGGCATGACGAATCCTCTTTGCCAGCGCCGCCAGCTTCTCATCGTCGCCTCGCTCACAGTCGTGGGACGATAATAGCCTTCATACTGCGCAAAGAATTTGGTTTGCCGCGATTCAATGGGTTTCCACTCATTCAGGGCGGCAGTGCCGTGCATCGGGCTGAGCTTACTGTGAACATGATCCACGCCAAAACCTTCAAAAAACATACCCGTACGTCCCACGTCCGGAAAGGCGCGATCGAGCAACTTTGCCACTTTTTGTGTGGCGATAGTCAGCTCTGAGAGCGCCTCGAGCGGCTTTATATTTCTGACTGGCGATACAGCGGGGTATGCTCTGCATACTTTGAACTCAGCACGCGGGCCAGCAGCCCCGGTCCGGCGATACCCCGCTCGATGGGACGTGAAGGCGCGGGAGCCTGCACGATGGCGTCGCATTTTGTGCAGGCATGCTTTTCCCGCACGGTCCGGATAACCCGGAAGGCGCTACGCATCAGCTCCAGTTGTTCGGCGGTGTCTTCGCCCAGATAGCTCAGCGCACCACCGCAGTCCGGGCAGCACGGCTCCACAGGTAGCAGTCGTTTTTCGTCACGAGGGAGCGATTCGGGGAACAGTTTGCGGGTACGGGTCTGGCGCAGAGGGCGCTGCACTTCCGGGTCATCCACCCGACCGGTAAGGGTATCGCTTTCTTTCTGCAACCGGTTCAGGTCGGCCTCCATCTGTGCGTTACGGCGGGAGACCTTTTCGGAACGGCTACCGAAGTTCATCCGGCGAAGCTTATCCAACTGCGCCTGCAGATGGTCTATTTCGCGCTCCCGGTCGGCCAGCTTTTCCAGCAGGGCGCGGTTCAGCGCTTCCTGTTCGGCAAGGCGCTGTTTCAACTGAAGGATATCGTCAGAAGAGGTGTCGTTCATAAGCCCGCATTTTACCTGGCTTATACAGCAACAACCAGGATAAAGAGGCCTACATCATGGTCAGGGAGGTCAGCAGCCGCTTCGGCTGTCGCCAGTCGATGCCTTCCAGCAGCATTGCCAGCTGCGCCGTGGTCAGGAACACTTTGCCACCACGGGCTGACGGCCAGGCGAAGCGCCCGCGCTCCAGTCTTTTGGTCAGAAGACACAGCCCGTCTCCGGTAGACCAGAGGAGCTTTACCTGACTGCCATTACGCCCACGGAAGATAAAAACGTGACCTGACATCGGGTCGTCTTTCAGCGCCATCTGCACCTTTGCGGCCAGGCCGTTGAAGCCCCATTTCTCATATCGGTGATACCGGCAACCAGCCAGATTTTGGTCCCGGAAGGTAACGGGATCATCGCTTCAGTTCCTGTATCAGCAGAGTCAGGAGCTTTTCGCTGACAGTGCCGTTGAGGCGAAGCCTCCCGTGCCGGAACGTTACCTCACAGCTGACACTGAGCTCTGGGTCCTCTGCGGGCGGTTCTGGCTGTACGGCGGTGGCATCGAGAGTCACAGGGAGTAAATGAGGACTCTCAGAGGAAGGTAATAGCAGCTTTCCCTCGCGCCACTGCTGGCGCCATTTAAATAGCAGATTGGCGTTAATGCCGTTCTCCAGCGCCAGTTTCGAGATGGATATTCCGGGTTCGCAGGAGGCCGCAACGAGCTGCTGCTTAAACTCAGGAGAATAATTAGGGCAGCCCTTACGCCTGCCGGGAGTCACATTTTTCTGCATATCTGACACTTTGGTTTCCACCACTATTTGGTGTACACCACTTTGTCGAATACATCAGATTATGACCAGACGGCTCTCGCTGGACGCTTACTTTTATGGCATGGGGCAGTACTTTCAACTATCTGGCAGAAAATACAACTCATCACATCACTCCTCCAGTAATTTCCAGAAAGATAACCTTACGACAAACTGCTTTGGCAGCAAAGCGTGCTCCACTAACAAATTTGCTGATGAAATGAATTGATTCACTATCAAACAAATAGCCCCAAACCTTCAACCACCGCTCAATAGCAGTGATCCGCACCACTACATTATGGTGTGATACCCCTACCCCAGGAACACGCCATGATTTATTACCCTACCAACTACCTTTATCGCCAGATAATCAATAGATTACCCATCCACATGCTGGAACGCCCCACTTTCCACACTACTCGCTTCTGATTATACACCAGAGCGTTCGTCAGCGGTTTCATCGCAGGCTGGCATCGCGCATTACTCCCGAAGCACTGGCTTGCGCAACAGCTGCGCCTCGTGGCGTATAGCGCGTTGCAACAAAGTGGTGACCTCACGTACCCTGCCGTGTACCCGTGGTGTCTGGCCCAGCTTGCTACGGCCAGAGATCCGACCACATCAGCGGGGCGCATACTCAAACATGCCGGAGCCCGAACGCCTTTGTTTGGCTGTGAGGTTAGTTACAAAATCACTAATGCCCCGCTACCGGGCCTGCCCTTTGCAGAAGCACTCGTCACCGGACTGAGCACGCTACGCAGCACATACCGATTGCTGTCCGGCTTTTCGCATTAAGTGTCATCGTCTGTAAAACCACACGACTTACGCACTTGAGCACAAAAACCCCCCTTTTGGCTGATTCAGTATGATCGCTTACCCGTTCACCAGATCCGTGAACACACAGCCGATGCAAAACGTCGTAAACATAACCCGATACGACTGGAGAGTCGCATACATGAATACCCACCACCGCCCCCGTCGTGTTCTACGCATGGGTTTCATACTTCTGTTCATTACATTATGTTTGTTGGCATATACCCGGATAATGGCAAGGTGGGGTCATGCTTCACTGCCAGAGCCGCTGCCAGCCACACAACAGGCTGATCTCATTATTGTCCATAAAGCCAGTCGCTCACTGACGCTGATGCGCCAGGGCATCTCTTTCGCCAGTTATCCAGTCTCACTCGGAAGAAATGCTGACGCTGGCCCGAAACAGCGTGAAGGGGACAAGAAAACACCGCAGGGCCGCTATTACATTGACAGCCGCAATGCTCGTTCCCGGTTCAGCCTCAGCCTGCATATTTCTTACCCGAATAAGACCGAGATCCAGCACGCAAAAGAAGGCGATTATCCGCCGGGCGAAAACATCATGATCCACGGCGTTCCCAACGGCTGGGGATGGTTCAGCCCACTGTTTCAGCGCATTGACTGGACCGATGGCTGTATTGCGGTGACAAACGACATTATGCGAGAAATCTGGCAACACGTGCCAACCGGTACGCCAGTTGAACTCAGACCATAAATACAATGAGGCTATTGTTATGCCAATTAACCGTTCAAACACAATGAAGCTTCAACAGATCTACAGCACTTGTTGCGAAAAAATAACAACAAAATGGGGAGGGAATTTACTGAGCAGTACTCTGGTTTACACATCCGTACTCATTGTTACTCATGAATTACCCGAGCGGTGGTGGCGCATCATTTATACAGCAATCATCGTATCCCCCGATTCAGTCCATGTGACCAAAATGGGTTTTGGCCTGTTAGCAGCAATAATATGCAGCCTGATTGGTGAGCGCTTCTCCGGCAAACCGGTTCTGATGTGGTTTATTGCTTATGTTAAAGCACACGTTTTCACCCCATTCCCAATGTTGCTGGGCCTATGTGGGTTTGCTTTCTGGCTGACCCCATCTGTCACTGCTGTTGTTTACGCAATACTTATTATTCTCATGGCAATTTTTTTCGAAACCTTCCCCCTCTATGCTTCCCGTCGGCTAAAAGGGGTGTATTAGCGAAAAATTTCCAAATCTTTTCAAACCCATATCACTTCTGTGTAACTCTCTGGCCGGACTCACCTTTGCGGGTGGCTCCGGCCTTTTCTTTTGCCCGTAACTCACCAGGAGTGCCAATGGAGCCGATTTATCCCCACGACGACGAACACGAAGAGTATGACGAGCACAGCAGCGATGCCGTCAATAACGACAGCGACCCGGAGGAAGCGTATGAAGGCCGTCCCCGTAATCTGCATGCCATTGCTGGCTGGCTCTACGACAAGGCCGTCAGCGGTATTGCCGGTATCGAGTCCGCCGAAACCCTCGCTGCCCGTTATCTCGCGGATGCCAGAGGTGACACGTTGCTTGCCGCCCGCAATCTGATTTACTGGGAAAGCATCAAAGCAGGCAGTAGCGGCTTTCTTTCCGGCATGGGCGGCGTGGTGGCGTTGCCCGTCACACTGCCGCTCAATATCACCAGCGTACTGTTTCTCCAGACCCGTCTGGTCGCAGCCCTCGCCTGCCTCGGACGACACCGGCTGTCTGACGAACGCATCCGCGCACTGGCCGGGCTGTGCCTGTGCGGCAATGCCGCCAAAGCGCTGTTACAGGACCTGACGTTACAGGCTGTTGACCGCTGGACGGCAACTGTCGCGCAGCAGGTTACGGAGAAAACTCTCGCCCTGCTGGCAACCCGTGCCGGTCTGGTCAGTGCGGAAAACATCGTACGGCTGCTACCGCTCGCCGGAGGCGTGGTCAGTGGCGCGGTGGATATCGCCTCCACGAGAACTATCGGGCATATCGCCCGGACCACCTTTTTAAACCCCGTCTCACAACCTGAAGGATTACTCCAATGAGTTCGACCCCTGGCGCTGTCGTTAAAGGCATTTTTCTGCTGCTAATTTTCCTGGTGATTTTCAGCGTGCCGGAAAAATCACGCAGCGAATCAAAATCAGCCTGACCCTGTATAGCTCACGTTAATTACGCAATAAATCCACTCAATCAATACTAATCACCACAATCATTCTCAATACTGATTTTACTGATGTTTTTTAGTTCAGTTGATCGTCCGTAACGATCAATCCCTGCATTTTTCAAAGAAACAAACGATCAATCTGCACGGGCGATTTTGCTATCGTAATGGCTCATTGTTTGTTCTGTTTCAGGGAGTTAAAACCCGCCACAACACACTGCCGACGCGCCCGCGTCATTCTTTTTCTGAACCGTTAATCCTGCCCTGCTGCAATTTCCCTTTTACCGGAAAGGCTGTCGCACACCTGTGCGATACCGGGGCGCTATTGTCTGAAAAACAAGGAGTTTTAAAAATGTCGAGTATCACCACCCTTAAAGAAAAGCTTGCTACCCCTACGCTGCATCTGGCCCTGCTGACCGTTGCCACCGGCGGTGTCTGGCCGCTGATATGGCTGTACAAAAACCAGGGCACGCTTATGCAGGAAACCGGCCAGCGCTTTTCGTCATCCGTACTGATTATCTGGATGGCGGTCTGCTTTGGTCTGGGTGCTTTCCTGCGCCCGTATTCCATGCCGCAGATTGACGAAATGAACTACATCCATACCCCGGTGGTGATGATTGCCATTACAGGCATTCTCAGCATCGCCCTGATGGTGCTGTATATCGTCTGGGCGTTTAAGGCACGAGCAGCGCTGCAGCACTATGCACTGATGCAGTTTCAGCTGGAACTGAAGATGAACCTCTTCTACACCTTTGCCTTCAGTATTTATTACGTCAATTACTGCATCAATGCCCTGCCGGATGCGCTGGCGAAGCAGCAGATTTTACGTGCACACCTGCAACAGCAACCGGTGATGCAGGCCTCAACTCAGCAGCCTGCACCGGGTACCAGTGAAGGGAGTCAGCCATGAAACGCTTCACACTGGTCGTGCTTTCCTGGCTGCTGGCATCGGCCTGTGCCATGGCCGCTGTGACAGAGCAGGAGTGGGGCAACTGGTACGGCAACACCGGCGGGATGGAGTTTGCGCTGACCACACGCAATCAGGCGGGTGAGGAGCTGAGCATCAGCTGCAGCAATCAGAAGATGACCGTCACGCTTCGCTCACGGCAGGAAAACTGGTCTGCCACCTCCACCGAAGGGCTGGACAAGCTTTACCTGATGATTAACCGGCAGGCGTATCAGCTGGACAACGAAAAGCTGTTCCCGAATGAGCCAGCCCCTGCGCAGGTGGTGTTTGAAGCCCTGGCACACACCAGCGCCCGTGACATGCTGGTCTTTACCTCACAGCAGACCGGTGATTCAAAACCGTTCAGCACCCGTGGGCTCAGTGAGGCCCTGAAAGGCAAAACCTGGCAGGACTGCCTGAACCAGTAAAGCAGTCGCCCTTTACTACACGCACCATAACCCCGGCCCATTCAGTGATGAGCGGGCTTTTTGCTTTTAAGGAGACCACGATGTCTGCATCAGAGAAAACTCTGTTACCCGATGGCCCTTTCATCCGTGCTGAAGCCGGACGGGGACTCAACCGCTTTATTGCCAGCGACGGCATCCCGCTGATGGCTGAACCCGACGTCTGACTGTGCACCCGCAACCTTTTCTTACAACCGCCCTGCCGTGTCATACGCCGCAGGGCTTTTTCGTTTTTATGCCTTTAAGGAGTTTCTGCAATGGTCCGATTAGCCAGCCGCTTCGGCGCGGTAAATCAGATTCGCCGTGACCGGCCCTTAACCCGTGAGGAGCTGCAACACTGCGTTCCCAGCGTGTTCAGTGAAGACCGACATGAGTCCCGCAGCGAGAAATACGCGTATATCCCCACCATTACGCTGCTGGAAAATCTACAACGTGAAGGGTTTGAGCCGTTCTTTGCCTGTCAGTCACGTGTTCGCGACCCTGAACGGCGTGAGCACACCAAACACCTGCTCCGCCTGCGTCGCGCCGGGCAAATCACCGGGGTGCAGGTGCCCGAAATCATTTTGCTCAACAGTCACGACGGCTCCAGTTCGTACCAGATGCTGCCGGGGTACTTCAGAGGAGTGTGCACCAACTCGCTCGTCTGCGGAGAGTCATTTGGTGAGATTCGGGTACCGCATCGCGGAAACGTGGTGGAGAAAGTCATCGAAGGCGCATACGAGGTGCTCGGCGTGTTTGACCGTGTGGAGGAAAAGCGTGATGCCATGCAGTCGCTGCTGTTACCGCCACCCGCACAACAGGCCTTCGCTAAGGCGGCACTGACCTACCGCTTTGGTGAAGCTCATCACCCCGTGACTGAAGCGCAGGTGCTGGCACCGCGTCGCTGGCAGGACGAGTCCGGCGACCTGTGGACGGTGTTTAACCGACTCCAGGAATCGCTGATAAAAGGCGGGCTGTCCGGTCGTTCTGCACAGGGCAAACGCAGTCACACCCGCGCCGTAAAAGGCATTGATGGCGACCTGAAGCTGAACCGGGCGCTGTGGGTGATGGCAGAAGAGCTTCAACAGGCGCTGCGCTGAGGGCAAAAAAACTCCACCTGATACCACCGGTGGAGAGGTGCAACGTCTGCAAGGGTACTGGCGCAAAACAGTCCCGTTTCACTTAAGCATAACCGGGCGATGACAACCCGGCGTGCTCGCTATCACATTTCTCATTTTCACTTAACAAATTCATTTATCAGGAGTTATTTATGACTGACGCAATATTCCCGCAACCACAACCAGCCGTACCGGTCATCACCGCGACATTAGTCCCGGATGAAGAGCGCGTTGCCTTCTGGGGTCATCACTTCGGAAAGGTCCGCCAGTGGGTGTTCCTCGAACCGCAGGTGTTCTCCTGGCTCGACCTGTGGAGCACCGACTATCAGGGGGGCGTGTGGGAGTTTTATACGCTGTCCAACGGTGGGGCGTTTCTGGTGCCACCGGAGCAGGCGCATTACACGCTGTTTAACGAGCACAATGGCAATGACGCGGAGCTCAGCACCGAAGCCACCGGCATTGCGGTGTCGCTGATGGCCTGGAGTCATCATGCCTGCCGGACGGGGTGCACAGCCATCGGGGAGCATTTTTACCGCCTGCGCGACTACGCCCTGGCGCATCCGGAATGCAGCGGCATTATGCGGTTAATTGACTGAGGAGGTGAAGATGAACACAGCACTCTCGCTGGTTTCGATGGTCTCTCCCACACAGCCGGATTTATTCTGCATCCCAGCTGGCTCAGAGATACTGCCCACGTTAACACCGTACGCACAACGCACTATCCGTCGGGCCATCAGCCTGCTGGAGCGACACCTGCGCCAGCCCGGCGTGGCCTTTACGTCATCAGAGGCCACCCGCGACTGGTTACGCCTGCAACTGGCACCGCTGGAGCGCGAAGTCTTTATGGTCTTGTTGCTGGATAACCAGCATCGCCTGCTGGCGCATGAAACGCTGTTTACCGGCACGATAAACCACACCGAAGTTCAGCCCCGGGAAGTGGTGAAGTTTGCCCTGCGCCACAATGCCGCAGCGGTGATTCTGGCACACAACCATCCGTCAGGGGACTGTGAAGCGAGCCAGGCCGACCGGGTAATAACCGAACGGCTGGTCAAAGCGCTGGCACTGATCGACATCAGCGTCCTGGACCATTTTGTCGTCGGCCACCGCGAAATCCTCTCGTTTGCTGAATCGGGGTGGCTATGAACATCATCCCCAAACGTCAGGCCATGCACCTGTTCCGGCAGACACCCGGTGCCCGGCTGGCTGCGTACTGTCGGGGCCGTTACCGCTGGGCCGGCAGCGTCTGCTATTACCAGGGCCGAAAAGTGCGGGATATTCCTGGCGTGCTCGCGGTCTTCGCCGAACGTCGTCAGGACCGCCACGGCCCGTATGCCGTTCTGCGCTGCGTCACCCTGCGTTAATCCTTTTAATCACGGGAATACCACTATGTCTGAAAACCATTCACCTGCGCCCGTCTGGGGTCTGCGGGACGATATCACGCCCTCGTTTGGCGCTCGCCTGGTTCAGGAAGGCCACAACCTGCACTACCTTGCTGACCGCGCGGGGCTGAGCGGCGAATTTACGCCGGAGCAGTTGCAGGCGCTGGAAGCCTCCTTTCCGCAGTTTGTTAAGCAGATGGAGGCAGCGCTGAAAAGCTGGCAGCTTGACCCGCGCAGGGCAAAACGTCACCGCTGCACGCTGAACGGCCTGACCTGTGAATCTGACACCAACGGCTCATTCGGCTACGTGTACGCCACGATTTACCCGACTTACACCGCGCAATAACACCACTCAGTTCCCCACCCGGACACGCCGGGCAAAGCGCTTTCTTTATAAGGACAATCCCATGCAAAACACCCTCGCCCTGCCTCCACCGGCAGCGGTTACCCCACGCCTGTCGCCCCTGGAAGCCTGGCAAAAACTGCTGGCCCATCTGCTCAACCGGCACTACGGCCTTGAGCTCAGCGATACGCCGTTTTCTGACGACACCGTCATTCAGGAACACATCGACCGGGCGCTGTCACCGATGGACGCCATTAACTACGTCGTTGAACGCTACGGTCTGGTGCGAACCGACCGCACCGGGTTCAGCATCACCGAACAGGAGCCGTTTTTAACCCCGACTGACATTCTGCTGGCCCGCCATGCCACCGGCTTAAGCCGGGTGCGTTTTCCCGCTCCCGCCACCACAGCATAACCCACTCCCGCAGCGTCACATCAGGCGCTGCGCTCCACTTCCCCACAAGGACGCTTTATGTTCGATTTACTGATGAAACGACACGGGCAACAGTTGTTACAGGATGCGGGCTGGCCCGTTCACCTGGCGTGGCAATGGCAGCTTTCGCACACTCAGGGTGACGGTTGTGCATTTTACGGTTCACTGAGCCGCGACCACCTGCTCACCCTGCTGCCACACCTTGCCCGTCGTCAGTCCCTGTCTGATGCTGAAGCACAGCATCTGACCGTGCTGCTGACCCTGAGTGACATCACCGTCACCCTGCAGCGCAATGCGCTGAGCAGTCACTATTGTCACGCGGGTTGCATCACCACCGTGGCTGAGGATTTTCCCGACGATGAAGACCCGGCCTTCCTCACGTTCTTTCGGGCACTGCAGGCCGATATTCGCGACCTCTGTGCCCTGGCGGAACAAACCGCTTATCACTTGCTGGAAGCCACCACACCACAATCGGGAAACGAAATTCTGTTCAGTCGTCAGACGCAACACTTTGAACTGCGGGCAGTCGCCGATATGCCGGATGCCACGTATCGCCACGACGGTACTATTGACGAAACGGCGGTGGAGTCCTGCCTGGTCAGTCTGCTGCGCCATCACGCCCGCCTGTTAACCGTGCGCCTGGAGATTATCTGCCACACCACCGGCGACATTATCGCCCAGCAGTGGCTGCCTGAAACGCTGATTGAAACCGACGATAAACCCCGCCACTGGCTCAGCCGCGCGGTTATCTACGAGCTGATTCTCGAAGCCCGCGAGCATATCAGCCAGCAGCTGTCCGCCTGGCAAAGTTTTTACCGGGCTGCTTAAAAGGAAACCATACAATGAAAATTTCAGTGAATATTGAAGCCGGAGCACTCGCCGCGATGCCACTCAACGGGGACCGTATTGCTGTGGATATGGACGGTATTGAGCTGGCTACACTGGTCGATGCTGTCAACACCCATGGCACGCTGCTGCGTATCGCTGACCAGCCCGGTCAGATTGTCGTCGAAGACTCGCTGCCCTTCGGTACACAGCTTAACGGCCTGTGCTGCAGTACCGCGCATATCACCAGTGAGGACAACGCGTTGCTACATGCACTCTCGCAGCAATCTGAAGCGTATGGCGATGCCGAATGGGTGCACTACACCGGCTCAGGCTATCTGTTGCGTCTGGATGCATGGTCGTTTCCGGTGCTACGCCTCAAACGGCTCGGACTGTCGAAAGCCTGCCGTCGTCTGGTCGTCACACTTCAGCGCCGGTATGCACTCAGTCTCATCCATTTCGATGCCTTCGGTGAACTGCTGCCGGGATTCGACGTTTTTGACTGGTGACCTTTCACAACGCAGCGGGGAAATAACACTATGCCACCCACGACAGAACAGGGGCTACAGATCCTCATCGACTGGCTGCAGGACAATATCGATTGTGAATCCCCGATCATCTTCGACAACGATATTGACCGCACCGATCCAGCAGCGCTCTTGTCCTGTATCGCACAGCGCTGGCTGACGTTCGGGACATGCACCACCTTCAACTTCTGCAGCGCCCCTCCCCGCGACAGTAACCCCTGCCACTGATCTGTTGTGTCAGTGGCACAAGGTACGCTGCTGATTCAATCTTTATAAAAGGAAAATGAATGTCTGTTTATTTGCGCATTAACGGTGCTGACTGGCGAAACATCTGGGTCATCGGCGATCTGCATGGATGCCACAGTCTGCTACAACAAAAGCTTCAGAAGGCAGGTTTTGATACAGGGCAGGATCTGCTGCTGTCAGTCGGTGATCTTATCGATCGCGGTGAGGAAAATCTCGAATGTCTGGCGCTACTGAAACATCCCTGGTTCCGGGCAGTACGCGGCAACCACGAGCAATATTTACTGGATTATCTGCAGGCTGCTGATGACGGGGACGAATGGCAGTGCTATGGCGGCCACTGGTTCTTCGAACTCAGTCACGCAGAACAGAAAGCGGTATCAGCACTTCTCCCACTCATTGACGCACTACCGTTAGTGATCGAGGTACAAACGGGCAACCAGACGATCGTCATCTGTCACGCCGATTATCCGGCCAGTCATTACACCTTTAACAAATCCGTCGATGAGGCAGCGTTGCTCTGGAGTCGGGAGCGTATTGAGGCATCGCAAAAGGGGCTCTACCAGGAGATAACCGGTGCTGACAGATTTATCTTCGGCCATACACCCGTTTCCGCACCGCAGATATTCGCTAACCAGCACTACATTGATACCGGCGCAGTGGTCACCGGCAATCTGACATTATTGCAAATTCAGGGAGTTTGAAAGCACAGGAGCGAAAAAGCCTGCAGGTTTCCCAACAGGCTTCAATTGTTATCGTCACTGAAATGAATCAGGACTGTGGCTTTGGTACCGCCGTCAGGGTGCACACGGCCTGTACTTTGTCGCCACGGCGGGTAGTGATGGTCACTTCATCACCCGCTTTCTTGCCCTGGCAGGGCTGCACCATCTTCGTTTCAAAATTCTGGCGCATTTGCGCACGATCCGCTTGCGCCATGGTGGAGAACGACACCATTACCAGCGCAGTCAGCACGGCGCCCGTTACGATTTTTTTCATCCGTTCAGTTCCTTTCTCAGGGGAAGTCAATAACCGCAGCGACAGTATCAGCACACCCATACCACAGCTGTAACTTCGCTTAACCAGATGTTTCTTCAGCCTGTTTTCAGCATTTTACCTTACCGACATAAACGCCAGCCCTTCAACAGGCTGGCTTTTTTCTTTCATATACAAGGAGGCCACCATGCCTGCGCTTTCTACACACGCCGAACCCGAAGTCCTCACAGGGCAGCACGACGTCATTTGCTCCACAAGCATCGAGCGAATCGTTACCGTACGTCAAAACACATTGCAGCAGATCGAAGGGGTGATAAACCAGATCGCAGAGATCTCGCGACTGACGCAAAGTATCGGTGGCAAAACCGCCTTAGACTGGGCCATGAAGCAGGATTTTCGCTGTGGTTGCTGGCTTATGGAGAAAACAGAAACTGCGATGAAAACCATTACCTGCAATCTTGATCGCAGCATCTGGCGTGACTTGATGAAGAAATCGGGAATGCTGAGTTTAATGGACGCTCAGGCACGCGACCAGTGGGACAGAAACCTTGAGGGAGACGATATTCCTGAAATCAGCGAAGCGAACATCCTCTCTACCTTTAAGCAGTTGCACAACAGCAAAGGTGAAGTCTTCGAACGTGGCGTGATTAACGTCTTCAGACACCTGAGCTGGAATTATAAAAGCAATTCGCCTTGCTCGTTCGGGCGAAAGATCATTATCAACAATATGATGAAGTACGATAAATGGGGTTACGGACTGACGTGGGGATGGCGGCGGGATCAGTTAGTGGACCTGGAGCGTATGCTGCACCTGCTGGATGGCAAGCCAGTACCGGATAACCGTGCTGATATTGCCTGTCGGTTGTCCAGCCATTTTCAGCAAAATCCGCACTGCCAGAACTTTGACGACGAATATGTCTCAATCCGCTACTTTCAGAGGGGCTCAGCACACGTAACTTTCAAGCGCCCCGACCTGATGGAAAAGATGAACGACATAATCGCAAAACACTATCCGGGGATGCTGGCTGCTAAAAAACCAGACTCGTAAATGAGTCTGGTTGATAAAATCATGCAGCAAGTTGACGCGAAAGACGCAACTCTTCAATACGGCATGCCCGGCAATGTGACTGAGGTTTTTTCTGCCCTCTCAGATTTCTGAAACCAAATAACATTTCAATTGAGAGGATGCCTTCAGCAGATTCATTGCAGCGAGGGCAGCGCGTTGATTCTTTGTTGTTCACAACAACTCCCCTGCGATTAACCTGGCTTTTTGTCTTTAACAGGGATCTTAAACATCCCACCATTAGGACGAGTAATTCGTCGCCCCTTTACAGTAATGTACGGACGAAAAATATACACTTGTTCTTCGATTGCAGGCATAAGCCCTCCTTAGAGCCACAGGAAGGTTGCTTTTTCAGTAAAAAATTGTACTGTTAAGAACAACGAATCTTGTGGCTGCTGTTTATCAGCACTTAACTCTCACCTTAAGTGCCACGCTGATACTGATTTGTAGGGCGGCGTTGAAAAATGCCGCCCTGTTATTTTTCTTTCCTTACCCCCTTAAATGGGCTTCCGTCTTGTTTTACATCCATAAACCTCCCGGTAGTTGTATCTCGCTTAACCCACTGCTCTGTCTGGGGATTAAACGTCTGAGAACGTTCTTTTACCATCCCGACTCTGCGGTTATCACCATACGGTGCATTCTTAGCCATTGGTCCTGCTCCTGCTTGATTAATGAGCCTCCATACTAGCAACTTGAAAAAATTCGATCAAGCGAATATAATTTTTATACTCACAAAAAGGAAAATTTATGGAATCATCATTCGAAGAGCTGGTCGATAAGGAGTCGCTCCAGCAGGCTGAGCGGCTTGCTTTCATTGATTTCAGATTAAGATACCTTGGGGAGATCGCTCGAAACGATCTGATTGAGGAGTTCAAAATTGGTCAGGCAACAGCATCAAACGATCTAAAGCTATACAAGCAGTTTCGCCCACAAAACACAGACAAAAACAACGCAGCCAGAACAACAGTTGTAGCGGAGGGGGCATTTTACCCCCTGATAAAACTGGATACTTATACAGCTCTTGAGTTTGTGCTGCACGGTTTCTGTCGCAATGAGTTGGTTACACGAACGTCATATATCCCGGCAGAATCCATAGACACGCTCATGGTCATGGATTCACTTCAGGAGAGCGACATAGCAGCCATTACTCGCGCAATTTATAGCAACTCAGGGATACACTGTTGTTATCTTTCGTCATCAAGCGATGATCATGATGAACGACAGCTATACCCCACAGCTGTTTTTGTGGATCGCAAACACTGGTATTTCAGAGCCTACGATCGGAACAAAGATCCTGAAAAAAGTGGATTCAAAAACTTTAAAATGACAAGGGTAAAATCGGCACAATGGTTGCGAAATGATAAACCAATGCTTCACGAAAGCATGCCAAAAGACGAAGCATGGCATACTTTACTACCATTGCAGATTTCTATTCATGATAAGTGTAAGAGAGAGACATCACTGACGCGGGAGTTTGGATTGGTTGATGGTAAGAAAACAATTATCTGTAAAGCTGCATTCGCCTATTTTGTCAGACAAAACTGGAAGATTGATGTAGGGGTTGATGAGAAGGGTTACTACAATTTTAAACTGGATAACAGCGAAAGCCTCAGACAGATTCAATGCGCAGAAAATCTGTTCCGCTGAAATAGTGTTATCATCATCTGGTTGTGCTTGGTACGATTCCGGTGAGCGAGAACGTACCAGTTCACAGCCAAAATGCAGAGCGTCATTTTTTAGTTGAAAAGTGATCAAACCGCATCAGGGGGCCCAAATGGGGGCCTCTATGTTTTTAGAATTAGATAAAACGCAGAGATATCAACGTTATTTTGCATTCAGTTTGGTTCTGAGTCCGGGCACCACTATTTAAAGAACCCGCCCACAAGGCGGGTTTTTGCTTTTGGGGTTTTGAGGTTCTTCAGACCTGTCCACGCCCTTATCCTTAGCCCCACTCTCCTCGATTAAACCAGAGCCGTTTTATGTAAGGCTGAAAACGAAGTGCTATTAAAATAGACACCACCCAAACACACTCCTATTAAATGTATTGAGCAAATGAATATATTTATTCCATTTTGCCAACGCCAGATGCAGGTATATAATTAACACAACATATAAAATATCAGCGGAATAATTTAACTATCATTCAGGGAGCGAATTATGAATTTCAGGTCAATAGCATTGCTATATATGTCAGCACTTTTACTCACGGGATGCGCAGTCCACTCCCCTATTGATGCGAAAAAAACAGGTGTGTCAGGTACGGAGAGTAACGTCAGTAAAAACCCTTCTGTCCAATTAACGGATAAAGATATTTTTGGCAACGAAACCACACTGGCAGTGACTGAAGAGGATATTCAGGCAGCACTCGAAGAAGACGAATTCCATGTGCCACTAAATTCAAAAATCATTTTGGTACAATCCGGTAGTCGCGCACCCGAGACGCTTATGCAGCAGGAGATGAGTCAGTATTATTCCGTGGCAACGTTCTCAGGTATACCTGACCGACAGAAAGTGATTTCCTGCAACAAAGAAAAGGATGAAAACAATGAAGCTGTCATCGCAGAGAATATGAACTGGATGCAGGCGCTGCGCTATGTAGCGGCAAAAGGCCATCAGAAAGCCATCATCGTATATCAGGATTTACTGCAGTCGGGTAAATATGATCCCGCCACCAAAACCACTGTCTGGTCAGACTATAAAAATGAAAAGGTAACGAACACTACCTCACTGCGTTACCTGGTGCGATTCACCCTTGTGGACGTGGCAACGGGCGAATGGGCCAGTTGGTCACCGGCGAATTATGAATACAAAGTCACGGTCCCTCTGTCAGACAAAAAAATCAATGCTGATACTATCGACCAACAAATTGCCCGGCTTAAGCAAAACACCTATGCTTCTATGGTAAAAGATCTGGCAAATCGCTATCAGTAAATCTGCTTTTAGCTGACGGGCTTAGGATTTATCGGCCCGTCAATTAATAGATACTGTCTTAACCCAAAACTCTCTCACTTCGCAGGAAATGCCGAAAACTCAGGCTCTGTAGGATCATTAATATCCGATGTCATTTCATGTGTTTTTTGGTCTATATTGACAGTGAATAATCTTGGCTGCGTGCCCGGATCCCCGGGGCAACTACCTTCATGCTTTTCAACCACAATAACAGAATCTATTCCTGGTTCACTGTCAGGCATATATAAATAATCGGTACATTCTGGGGAGTAAAGTAACTTATTTTTCTCAGCTATATTTTTTACCTTCTGTGCAACAGGTGGTAATTGTGCCGAAAAAACATTTGTGCTCAATATGGCACAACCGAGTAATGTAATAGCGATCAATTTTTTCATGGTTACCCTACTAAACTGAAGTAATACATTGGATTTATGTAACACATAGAAACAAAGGCAACTGGATTATCGTAATCTTTTATTCCAGTCGTGCGCATAATACTTACTATCCTTTTCTCATAGTTAGGGTTTGTTGCATATCCAGCTTTGGCTATTTCATGAATAAATTTTTCAGGATCATTGGGGAAGCTAAATGCTGCCGCATATCTTTTATTGACCGTAAGAAACCGTCCATAATCATCTGCAGATTGCTCCAGTGTATCATACGAGCGAAAACTATCTTTAATTTTAGACGATACTCCTCCCGACATTTCGTGAGTTGTAACATCTATCGAGTTACCTTTAGGTGACTTTCCCTTTACACCAAAATACATATTTCCAGGAGCACGATGTCCCCAGTCTGACTCGAAAGCCCCCTGTGAAATTGTTACAGCAATCGGTACTCCCCAATTACGTTTAACCATAACAGCGGCAGGTAACGATCTGTTAATCCATTCCGTTTGCTTCGTCGATAGCGGTAATGATGCCCGCTGAGCTAACTGATTAATAGTATTACTATCCGGTATAATCGCATCATGCTTATGAAGTTGTGAAGCCTCAAGGTGCGTCCCCCGTAGTGCGTCAAAGGTCGGGCCATGCCGATTAACTATGGCATCCGGGAGTAAAAAATGAACATGCTTTCTTTGGAACATAACTAACCGGGCACAGGTTTTTGGCCCCCATATTCCATCTTCCTTTAGCGTTTCAATATTATCTTCGCGGGTAGCTCTGTTCAGTAAAATCTGAATTTTTCTAACATCGCTTGGAAAATTTGGCTGATTCATCCCGACCGCATGGTGAATTCTCCATCTCATACACCCTCCTTTCTATTTTCAATAATGCATCCACACTAGAAAATTCGCTCTTCCCACAAACTGTATACACTGGTTCCTGCGATGCAGTGTTCCTGGGTAATGCTTTCATACGTGAACGATATTGATTCCTCTGGCTGTCCCTGACTGTTGGTGATGGTGTGCGGTACCTCACTATGTATACTCGAAATGCGGGCCTTAATCAGTTTCACTTTGTAAAATAATTCATTAATACCAAAGCGATTGGTACGGTAGTATTCAAAATCACAGGTCAGACACTCATTTTCAGTTATCGATTTAGTCAACAAAGGTGACGATTTATCGACGGGCTTCTGAATGGTTAGTGCCAGATGGTTAACATTCTGCGCTCTAATCAGGCCGTGATTCAGCGCCAGAACCATAATCTGATCCGTATGCGCAATCTGTGCTTTATTACCAATAGAGTCCTGCGATGAACAGCCTGCTGAAATCAGTCCCTGCAGGTCACCGTTCAGTGTGAGATAAACAAGATTTGCCATAATAAACTCCTCTGGCCAGGGTTATTCCCCGGCACCTGTATTAATCGTCGCCGCTTCCGGCAGGGTATGGGTTTTCAGCAGCAGCCAGCGGCTTAATATTCCATCCAGCCGATCGTTGATTTGCTTTTCCAGCGTGTCGGTATTCTGGCCCTGCGCCTGCGCGTCCTGATATTGCGTTAACAGGGATTCCAGTGGGGTTTCCTGGCCTAACCCTCGCTCTGCCTGCCAGACCACGTTTTTGATATACGACAGCGTCAGCCCCTCTTTTTCACGTCTCATAACCAGATCGGCAAAAGCGCGTAGATCCTGCCGCGTCTGCAACCAGCCCCTGAGCTGCGGGCTGTTTTGCGCGCGGGTTTTTAACGTCTCATTCCATCTGGCAGTCGCCTGCTGCTGTTGCTGACTTTCCGGCCATCGACTGTCTGCGGTGTGCATTATCTGCATCCCGATCTCCAGCGGCTGTAGCGAGGAGGAACCGAGCTGTTGCTCAAGTCTGCGTTGATAACTTCCCAGCTCTGGCGAGGCCAGCCAGACCGTCGCCGCACCCTGCACGCTGTCGTTGACCTGTGCGAGCACCTGCTGCGTGGGGTACACCTGCCACCACCAGAGTGCAGCAGCAATCGCGACGCTATTGGCCACTCCTGCGATAAAGCCTTTGAAAGTATTGCCCTCTTTCACGCGCTTGCCGTCTGTCAGTCCGCGCACCTGCACCTTCATTTCAGGTAGATCGGGCAGCGGGGGAATGACCTCTGCCGTGGATGGCGCACTCTCAGGGGCATAAACCAGCGTTCTGACGGGGTTTTGTGCCGCTGTATCTGCACTGTGCTTGGGCTGTGGCTCGAACTTTTTGCGCGTGTTCTGCACAAAATACAGTAGGTTTTCCACGCGCGGTTGCCGTTTGAGTTCCACCTGCTGAAGTTTGTCGCAAATAAGCTGCAATGCACGTTCGGTGCGGTATAGCAGCGACAGGTCAGACTCCGAAAAGGCGATTTGCTGACGCAGAATCGTGCCGGTGCGGATGTTGAGCCAGTCCAGCATCTCAGTGCGCGCCGGGCCGCTTTGCGGCCAGAAGGTCTCCCACTCATGGCTTATCATCGCCGCCAGCAGCTCGACGCCTTCGCAGAAACCTGCCAGGCCCTGCGAGCGGGTCCGGGCCAGGGTGTAGTAAGTTGCGGTATGCAGATCTACCCCGTTGGTTTTAAAGATCGTCAACGCCAGCGACTCCACCAGCTTCCAGTTCAGCTCCGGCTGCGACGGATGGTTGGCCTTGTTAATCTCCTCCCGAATGGCGCTGAACTCCGGCAGATCCCGCGGATCGCTGCCGGTCATGATGGTCTGTGTCAGTGCGTGATTGCTACTCATCCCTGCCTCCTCAGTACAGCGTGTCCGGCAGCCGGAACTGGCTGAAAAGCCCACCGGCAAACGGGTTGTCTTCCGTATCGGTATGCACCCGGTAAACCATCGCCCCGCCGTCGACGTTGAAACGTACGCTGAATGTGCCGTCCTGAACGCCGGTTAACTGCCCTGCGCCCAGTAGCCTGAACTGTGCCCACGGCCCGCTGAAGCTGATACTGCGCGGCGAGTTTCCGCTGGTGCCAATCAGCGTCAGCTTACTTTCATTGCCTTCGCGCATATTGTTTGGCCATACCAGGTGCGCGGTGTAGTTGCGTCCCTGGCTGTAGTCGACTAACTGGCCGTCGAGATTCAGCACGCTCCGGCGTTTGTTACCCGAAAGCGATACGGTTTCCACCGCAAACTGTGCCCCTAACCCATTCTGTTTGCTGAAGAAAATATCGCGGATTTTCTGCGCGGTATCCAGCTGTTGGCGGATGTCCTCGCGAATGATGACCGCATTGTCGCCGTCCTCCAGGCTAAGATCGTTTTCCATAAACAGGCGAAGGTTCTGCTGATAAAACGTATCCAGCACTCCATCCGGTTTAAAGAAGCGTTCAAACGCATCGAGGGATGCATCTTGCCTGGCGTCAGGGGTAAACGGATAGGCATTCGCCAGTTGCTCGTTAAAGGGTTTCACCACGGTGTCACGCCAGTCCACTTCCATATAGTGAACGGCTTCCACCATCACCACATGCCAGGCCTGGTCGGCGAGCTTACCCACCCAGCGGTTGAGCGGTGCAGGCAGGGTTTTCGCCATCTGACGCGTGGCAAAAATTGGATCGCTGCTGTTCTGATCAAGCCTAATCTGTACTGCTTTCAGCGCGGATTTCCCCGGTACCGGTGCATTCTGTATCGCCAGCAGATAACGGTGTAACTCGGTTAACTGCTGATACACCGCCTGCATCGTGTTCTCTTTATCTTTCTGCACGGCCAGCGCGCTGTTCTCCGGTGCAAATTCATGCCCGAGCCGGGTCAGCAGGCGATAGTCCGGTTCAGCCAGGGCCTCTTCGCGCGCCGAGTCTGAAAGTTTTTCCGACAGAACGATGGGCTGAGTGTTGTCACGCAGAGCGGTTAACGCCCGCTGGAGCGGCTGGTCGCCGCTAATCACCTGCTCCAGCGCGCCGGTCAACTGCGCGATGGACTCATAATCGCGGACGTTGAGATTGTCCATCCCCACTCGCCACGTGGCGGTGTAGTCGCTGAGATATTGCTCGGTGAGCTGACGCTGGATCTCCGTGCGATCGGCATCGCTGTACTTCACGCTGCGGGTCAGATTCAGCACCCAGCTGTCCATTGCGGTGAGTTCCACCAGCTCATCCCGCTGTTTTACAAAATAATTTTGCAGACCGTAGCGGGTGAGGAACTGAGGGACCACCAGTTTGTCATCCTCCGCAGAGGTAAATACCCGTTCAAAGCTCGGCCCGACCTGATCGCGTAAGTTCAGGTCGGCAGGCAGCACTCCCAGGGCCCGCGTTTTCAGGCTCTGATAAACACGCTGGTAGACCGGTAATTTGCTGAGTTCTTTCTGAGCGGCAGCCACCGGGCTGTCGTAAGGCATCCAGCGGCTGATGGCATCGCCGTCTCCCTCCTCGCGCTCGGCGTGCCAGTCGGTATGCGCCAGCGCGTAATCGAGATGGGACATCAGTTGGGCCTGGATATCACGCTGGCCGTGGAATTTTTCACTCCAGCGCTTCGCCATGTATTGCTTCACGACTTCATTGTTGCGTCCGCTTTTATCTTCGAGCATGCGAATCACGCGCAAAATAGCGAGTTTTTCCTCGCTCTCTGGCGGTGCCGCGTTCATATCCTTGACCAGTCCGTTGAGCAAGGACGGGAGATAACGCTGCTCCAGCAGTTGCAGGTAGGTTTGTTCTACGTACGGACCAATGCGTCTGCCCTGGTATAACCCCAGATCGGCCAGACGACTGCGATCGCCCCAGTCGCCGTAGGCCAGAGTGGCTTCGCGGACCGGATTCAGCAGTGGCAACTGCAGATTGCCGTACTCATCCATGTCCTTCGGTGCCTGAACCGCCATAAAGGCGTTCGCCTGCTTCAACACCTGAATCCCCGACGCATAGTTGTCATTGTAATAATGGTGCCATCCGACGGTCAGCAGCACGACGACCATCCCCGACGCAACCGAGAACACCGTCAGGCGACGGCGGGCGTTAGTCAGCCAGGAGTAGCTCTCGCCTGCCAGATTAGGTTCTGCGAGCAGCACCTGAGGAAACAGGTTACGCGTAAAATAGGGGGCCATATCCACCAGCGGCCACGCAGCCAGCGGGCTACTGCCAAGCCCATACTGACGGGCTGCAGACTGCATAAAAATGTCATCCATCTGGCCGCGCTGCAGAGATGACGTGAGATAGACGCCGCGCAGCATGACGTCCATGTTTTCGCCATCCAGCAGGCCGTTAAGCAGAGCCACCAGCGGCTCCCGGCTGCCCTGCATCTGACGGGCGAAACTGAACAGAGCACTGCGAGTCTGGTTCTGCGCCAGCATCAGGTCGGGCAGAGCATGGTTCAGTTGCTCGCTCCATGTCTGCCAGAAACTGTTCAGCTCGCCGCGCCAGTCATCATTCTCGTGGGCGCGACGGGTGAAGGTGACGCCAAGGATGGCGTCACGCCCCTGCTTATCCAGCGACTGAAATAATGCGGAAAATCCGTGCAACAAATCGAGCCGGGTCAGCACCACGTAGACGGGTAACTGGCAGTGAAGATGCTGGCGCACGTCCTGTAAACGGCTGCGCAGCATCTGTAGCAGGTACTCGCGGCGGCGTTTATCAGCCGTCAAAAGATCGGGGAAATCCAGAGTCAGGATGAGACCGTTCAGCGGCTGGCGGGCGCGTTTCTGCACCAGCCACTCCAGCAGATGCTCCCACAGGCGACGGTGCAGAATGTCACCTTCAGGCTGTTCGCAAAGTGAGCCGCTGATATCAAAAATCACCGCCTGTTTTCCGACGTGCGGGGTGAGATACAGCCGGTGTTCGGCTCCGCGCACCGTTTCAGGGGTATAAATAATATCCGACGGAAACCCTTCACGCAGCAGCGCGGTTTTCCCACTGCCTTCCGGGCCGATCACCATATACCAGGGCAGTTGCCACAGGTAACGACGGCTGTCGAGATGCCGTTGCAGGCGCAGCAGCCAGCGGTCAAGGTAACGCTGCTGCGCATTGAGTTCGATGCTGAGAGGATCCTGCGTCTCCGCACGTTGCAGCTTCTGCTGCCGCTCAAGCTGTTGCAGACGCTTCATCACTCTGACGGTGAGCCATGCCAGGGCAATAATTCCCCACACGGCCGTAGCCAGCCAGCGACGGGTCAGCGGCTGTAGCCAGTGCTCTTCGTAAAGCGTCCACGTCGGGCCTTTCCACCAGATCCA
Organism: Lelliottia wanjuensis; assembly: GCF_030238365.1. Taxonomy (GTDB): domain Bacteria; phylum Pseudomonadota; class Gammaproteobacteria; order Enterobacterales; family Enterobacteriaceae; genus Enterobacter; species Enterobacter wanjuensis. Next base: position 41,827 of record NZ_JASSOT010000079.1, read on the forward strand.
TACCAGCAGAAAAATCCACGCCAGTACCAGCAACCAGAAAGCGGAAACCTTAAAACGGGGCATAGCCGGCCTGAGGACAGATTTGAGTCCGCTGAAGAGTCGGGGTGTCGGTAATCTCACAAAAGCTCCTGTTCTATCTTACTGTTCTGCCATGAATTTATGTTCAAGCTGCGCCAACAGGGAGGGTTCCCAGTCCGCAAGCATCATTCGTGAGCCCGTAGTGAAAAGCATCCGGTACTGTTGCTGAGCCAGTTTTTCCATTCCGGCCTCTTCCATAAGCTGTGCGCCAGAATACTGGCGGTAGAAACGCTCGCGGGGCGTGCCTTCAGGCAACGAATCCAGATAGCGCAGCGCCGCTTCCAGCCCCTGCCCGGCAAAGCATGCCTGGGCCGCCTGCAACTCTTCGCCGCTCTGCGCAACACCACTAACAGGCGTGGAGGCCAGCCACTGTTTTGTCTGGTCGCTGATAAACGGCGTTCGGTCGTTGAAAAGCAGGCTGGAAAGCAGAGGCAGACGCGCGTGAAAGCGGATGACTTCATCGCGAATAGCCTCTGCCACAGCGCTATAGCCCAGATGCCGCGCGATCTGCGCTGAAAGGTAATGACCGTCGATCCAGTACGGTGCGAGCAACAGGCTGTTTTCGACCTGCTCCCAGAGCGCCAGGTCTGCGCTGGTAAGCCGGGTCTGATATTCGGCCACCCTGTCCGCCGACACGGCGGCCAGCGGAGTACGTCCGTCACTTTCGGCCTGCGGCGTAGCGGTGATGGTCTGCCAGAGGGCATGACGACGCAGACAAAAACCCAGAGGGGAATCGGGTTCGCGCTCGCAGAGGATCGCGGCGACATTCAGCTGTGAATCGCGCCAGGCAATATCATCATGGCTATCGACGATCACCTTCGGAGCCAGAGTGATGGCAGAGTTTTTTACTGCAGGGAGGGGTTGCGCGATGTCGTGCGAAGGGACGACGTTCGCCGAAGGTGTCGACGCCGCGTCACGGAATTCCCGCTGATATAACGCAAACAGGTCGTCGGTGGCTTGCGCCAGTTCCGGGAGGTTGTGCGCCTGCCAGCACTGGGCCAGTTTTGCCAGTTCCCCCAGTAAGGCCTCGCGCTGCGCAGTATCCGCGCTCTGCGCAAACCCGGCGATCCCCGCTTCAAAACGTTTAATGACCTGCCCGGCAAAGCGCTTTTTATGCGCCACATTCTGCGGAGCGGCCACCGCCCAGTAATGTTCTACATAGAGCGACAGCAGACGCAGCGCCAGCTGCGGGTCACCCGCATGCTGCAAAGTCCTGAGCAGATGCGCCAGCAGGCGAAAATCTTTACTCTCGGATGCCAGAAGGATCAGCCCGCGGCGCTGAATTTCCGCGATATCCAGCTGGCCGTGGGCCAGCGAGCCCAGTTTGACGATTTCACCGTCGATATACTCCCAGTCCGGGCTGTCGTCTTTCAGGGATGAAACGCTTTTTTCTTCCGGCAGTGTTTCCAGCAGATGCGAAATCCAGGTATCCGGGTTACGTAAATCCAGAGACATCAAAAATCCCCCGCCCAATGGCAGGCATCACGGAGCGGATCGATGGCCCGTGCCAGCCCGTTAATATCAAAGGTCAGCTTTCCGGCGACGCTGTCTGATCCGGTATCTACCGTTAGCGTTTTGGCCCCGAACAGTTGCTTAATTTCGCCAATACCCGATAGGCCACGGCTGGATTCCAGCAGCACACCGTTCTCGCGGACAAACCAGCGACTGTTGAAGGTTCTGTCATCCGCATTCAGCGTGACAGCGATATCATGAGCGTCCAGCGGATGCGTCAGCGCCACCTGCATCCGGGTGATGTTGTCCATACAACTGAACATCAGCACCGGGCGCGGCGGGACACTGCCAATAGCCGGCGTGGTGATCACGACAGTCGGATGATCGCCAGGCGTCTGCACCACCATCAGGGCTGTGGTATTCCCCTCACGGCGCTTTTCCTGTTCCATGGCCAGAGTCCAGGCTTCGCCCTGATAGCGAGCTTTAACCAGCGCTCCATCAAAACTTCCTGATGATGCTGGCGCCAGAAGTTGGTCGTAGCAGTCGAGACGCTCCAGCGCGGCAGATTTCAGGCGGCAGGATTGCATCGCCTGCAGGGTATCGGAAGCCGGGGGAGTGTCTGCGAGTGCAACACCCGCAGATAAACCGGACATCAGCAGACCGGTATGCCAGAAAAAACGCATCCTGCTCATGAAACGGCACCGTCTTTTTGTTCGGCTGCATCTTCCACACAGGTCGTAAACGTGCCCTCTGCGGCGGACAAGCGAATTCGGGCCACCTCTGTGTTTGACGCCATTTTCTGCAACAGCAGCAGCGAGAGCGGCGGCAGCATCTCACCGTCAATGACCGATTCCAGCATCCTGGCCCCATTCTCGGCGCGGGTGACGCGTCGCATAATTTCATCGGTGACGTCAGGTTCAATCATGACCTCAGCACCGAAGCGGCTGCGCAGCACAGCATCAAGTCGCGCCAGTTTCCCGGAGATGATGGTGGCAAGGGTCTCATGTGACAGCGGCAGATACGGCACCACTTCCATGCGCGCCAGCAGCGCTGGTTTAAAGAAATCCGCCAGGATCGGGTAGAGCGTTTCCTGCATCAATGCCGGATTATCTGCGTGTTCGACAATGACCTGATAGCCCAGATTGGAGGTGAGGAAGAAGACAATATTTTTGCAGTCAATCAGCCGCCCCTCGCCGTCCGCCATCTCTCCCTTGTCAAAGGCCTGGTAGAACAGATTCAGCACGTCAGGATGCGCTTTTTCCACTTCATCAAGCAGCACAACCGAGTAAGGTTTCTGACGGATAGCCTCGGTTAAAACGCCGCCTTCACCGTAGCCGACATAGCCCGGAGGTGAGCCAATCAGCCTTGATACGGTGTGTTTTTCCTGGAACTCGGACATATTGATGGTGGTGAGATACTGACGCCCCCCGTAGAGCAACTCCGTCAGCTGCAGTACGGTTTCGGTTTTGCCGACGCCGCTCGGGCCTGCCAGCAGGAAAGCTCCCTGCGGTCTGCCTGGTCGGCGCAAATCAGCGCGAGCGGTGAGCAGGTGCTTATGCAGACTGGCAATCGCCAGCTCCTGGCCTTTGATGGTCTCACCCAGCCACAGGGGCAAATCGGTAATCACTGACAGTTCATTCTGCGACAGGCGATTGAGCGGCACGCCGGTCCACTCGGCGATCACCGCCGCAATCTGATTTTTATCGACATGCGGAGAAACCAACAGCTGATCTTGGTGCAGAGCATCCAGATCCACCGTCAATTGCTTCAGGCGCTCTGCGGGAGAATCGGTTTCTTGCCCTTCACTCAGCAACTGCTGGCGCAGCGCGATAATCTCCTGCACTAACGCCTGCTGCTGGTACCAGGCCTCTTCCAGCGTCCGCAGCTCCTGTTGAACCGTGTCGTAATGAGCGTGAATCTCATCCAGTCGCGCCGTATCCATGCGCAACCCGATGCGTATCTCGCGCTCAAGCTGGCGGATTTCCGCATCACACTGATGACATTGGGTCGTCAGCGCTGAAATCTTTTTCGGGGGTGAGGAGAGATTAATCGCTACCCGCGCGCAGGCGGTATCCAGCACGTCGATAGCTTTATCCGGCAACTGACGCCCGGAGAGATAACGCTCGCTCAGGGCTGCTGCTGCCTGTAATGCTTCATCGTCAATCAGCACACCGTGCGACTGCTCATACACAGCAGACAGACCGCGCAGAATAATGGTGGCTTCCGCCGCGTCGGGTTCGCTGACCTTCACCAGCTGGAACCGGCGCGACAGTGCGGCGTCTTTCTCAAAGTACTTTTTGTACTCGCTCCAGGTGGTCGCGGCGATGGTTTTGAGCTCACCTCGGGCCAGCGCTGGCTTGAGAAGGTTCGAAATATCGAGTCCACCCTGCTGATTGCCAGCACCTATCAGCGTGTGGGCTTCGTCGATAAACAGAATGATCGGCACGGGCGATGAAATGACTTCCGCCATCACCCCTTTAAACCGTTTTTCAAACTCACCCTTGACCGAGGCTCCGGCCTGCAATGCACCTAAATCCAGGGTCATGATGTGGGTGTTTTTCAGCTTGTCCGGAACCCGATCGGCCACGATTCGCAGCGCCAGCCCTTCGATTAATGCGCTTTTGCCGACCCCCGCCTCCCCCACGACCACCGGATTGTTTTTGCGGCGGCGGCAGAGAATGTCGATCATCAGATCGATTTCGCGATCGCGGCATAGCACCGGGTCAAGACGTCCCTGCCGGGCATCTTCAGTCATGTTTTTTGCATAGCGAGCCAGCAGGCTGTCGCCATAGTCAGCCGCGGCTGGGACACTTTTTCCCTCTGCATCATGCATGACGGTTTCTGCCGACTCCCGCGTCCACTGCGCAAAATCCTGCTGCAGGCGGTCGCGGTTAATCCCGGTCAGAAGACGCGCGGCGGCGGGCGGCAGGTAACGCAGCGGTGAATGCAGCAGGGCCAGCAACATCACACCGCCGCGCAGCTCCGTCATCTGCATTTCCGTTGAGGCCAGCAGCCACGCCTCTTTCAGCCACTCCGCCAGCATGGGGGAGAACGCCGGATAACTATCAGCAGAGCGCGACGTGGCATAGTTTTCTACCGTCAGTGCCTGGCGCAGTTTGCCCATATCAAGGTCGGCCTGATCTGCAATGACCCGCAGATCGCTGCGTACCGAAGCCAGCATATGCAGGAGCACATGCGCCACGGTGATTTCCGCTGCCTGTTGAGCCATACACTCCGCAGCAGCGGCTTCCAGCGCCTGCCGGGAAAACAGGTTCAGCCGCTTGACCAGCACGGGAAGATCAATCTGGATCATAAACGTCCTTATCGCAGTAATTTATTCAACTGATGCAGAATGTCCTGCGTCTGGCTGTCCAGGCGCAGCAGATAAAAGAGATAAAACAGCGCTAACACGATCGCGCCGCCGAAAAAGACATGCTTGATGGTCAGGCGCTTTATTAAGTGATAGCGCCCGCCTTTCGTTTTTTTGTCCTGATGCAGCAGTGGAAAAGGCGCATCACCGCGCAACGGGTGCAGTACGTGGTACAGACGACGGTAGATCTGCTCAAATTCGTTCTGATTCGGGGCCGAAACCTTGTAGCGCCCGCGAAAGCCGAGGGAGAAACAGAGGTACAAAAATTCGAGTAAATCCTGGTAGCGTTTTGGCTCACGCATCAGGCGTTCGAGAAGAATGAAAACCTTCTCACCGCCCCAGGCTTCATTGTGGAAATGGACCAGTAAAGACTGTTTGATCCACTCGTTTTTGTTCGACCATCCGTTGCCGAGCGCCGCCTCATCAATAAAAGTACAGAGGACATAGCGGAACGAGACAATCACGCCAGGCTCGTAGCCCTGCTCCTGAAGCAGTTGCTCCACGGCCTGCACATCCGTAACCACTCTGGAAAACAGGTGTTCAGGCATCGACTGGCTGTTCATTCCCGCCACGCGCATGACCATGCCTAACAGCGGCGTTGCGGCATCGATCATCGGATTCAGACTGCCGCCACGCAGAGCAAGCTTGTACTCGCGGCGGGAGGTTTCTCCCTCGGTTTCATATGAGAAATTATCCGACGCATTCATCGACGTCTGGTTGGGATAAAAAACCGACTGGTCGCTCATGCTTTATCCCCTTATCGCCCAAAGCTGCAGATCCAGCTCCGGGAAGGTGCCGGAGATATGCAGCGCCATCGCCCCGGCTTTCACCACGTCCTGCCAGGCTCCAGCCCCTTTATCCAGATCGAAATAGACGTAGCCGTCATGGTAAGGAAGCTGACGCGGTGCGGCGGTACGTGGGGTGAGAGGTACGCCAGGAACCTGGACGCTAACCACGTTGCGGATCTTGTCCGTTGCGGCAATTTTCGACTGCTGAGTGAACTGGAGAATAATTTGGTTCTGCGGCATCCGCGCCCGGACGGCCAGCACAAAGGAGCCGGATTGCAGCAGCGTAGGATCGTTGACCGTGGCGATATACACGCCATCCGAAAAGATCAGCGGCAGGTTCTGTGCCCGCGGCATCAGCACCGTATTGAGCGCCCGGCGCAGTTCGGGAATCACCGTTTTAAAGGACTGGGTGAGGTCGCGATGGTTGTAAACCTCAACAGGACAGGGCAGACGACTGTTTTCGGTAAACGTCATCAGTTCACCCAGCAGACGGACCAAGTCCAGATAAAAGGATTCCGGGTGCAAGGTATGCAGGTGAGTGCGATGAGTGAAATGCATCTGACTGCGGTTCAGCATCTGCAGCATCATAAATTCCGCCACGTCGGCAATACCGCTCTGCTCCGGCGAGCCAATGCGTTTTGCCAGTTCGCTGGCACGATTACTGATGAGCCCCTGAACGTCGCCTGCAAACCCGTTAAGCACCGGGCTGACCCGGATGGCCTGACAGGTGGGGATAAAATGTTCGTCCAGCACCAGCGCGCCATTTGGCAGCTGGCTGCGAATGCGGCACAGGGGAAGCGTGACCATCGCACTCAGATCGTCCGCGCCGCTGACAATTTTGGGTGCCAGTTGGCCCAAAACGAGCTGCTGAACATCGCCCTCATCGGAGTGCAAATCACGAATATCACTGCGTGTCAGGCGGTAACGCTCTGTCCCCTGCCCGGCGCTGCGACGGCCTTCAATTTCGCAGGTGATATCGCTGATAACCGGCAGCGCGAGATAAATGTCATGGCTGCCAGGCTTTGCCAGATCGACAGGCTGGTACGGAACGGGAAGCTGATCTTGCTCCGGGATGCTGAACACGGTGCCATCAGGCATACAGCCCGACGCGTGATCGAGCATCAGTTTCCCCTGGGCCAGCAGTTCGGTATTGACTGACAGCGTGGTAAATCCCCAGACAAAATCCCCCTGCGCGTTGATACGTTGGTTCAGCAAATATTCCTGGTTGCGCTGCTGTTGCTGGAAGTGCTGCGGCAGAGCGAATAGCCCCTCTTGCCAGATCACCTTGCTTTTCATCGTCGCCATCGTCAGTCGTCCTCTTTTTTCATTTCAATGCTGCTTTGTCGTACATGCACCAGCACACGGTAGCTGTGGCCCGTTCCTTCCACCGGTTCGATCTGTTTCCACTGGGTGGACTGGTCGTCAGAGAAGTACGCCACGATGCCTATAAACTGCGTTTTTTCGTCCAGTTTTACCGGCGGCAAGGTTTTGATAGTGTCCGGCAGCAGGCTGAAATCCTGGTGATCGATATAGTTTTTCCCCAGCACATCCGGCAACGGCGTGCTGGCGATCTGGTCATAATCGGCGGCCTGTAATTTGGAGTCGTCGCTCATATAAACCATCTGCACATCAACGGGAGCGGCTTCGCCATCCGCATTGGTGTTGGTGTCCGGCTCCGTCAACAAGGTGACGGTCACTTCAGACGGTTGTTCAGCCTGTTTCCCGACCTGAATATCTGGGTTACTGATCACCTGGCCGAGTTTCTTCGCCGTTTCGCAGCCGGTTAATAGCGCGCTCATCAGAACGCAGGCCAGAAACGCCCTTATATTCATGCTTCCGACTCCCGTTTCTTCTCTCGCAGCACCCGGTCATAAACCTGGGCATAGACTTCGTTAAACAGCATTTCAAAGCCCTGCTGACGGCTCGACGCCAGTTCGTCGTAATAGTGGCTGTACATCTGCCATGCCCCGGCATCATCCAGCGGCTGGCGCAGCTCGTGGCTGCGGCGGTACTGCACAAAACGGCGCATCAGGCTCTGGGGCGAGAAAGCATCCAGCAGAACGCGAAGCGACTCGACAATCGCTGCCCGGTTGGCTTCTTCGTGGTGGCGGATATTGCGCAGGCTCTCTTTGACTGCCGCAGGCGCGGCAAGGTGGACTGGACTTTTACCTTCGGCGAACATCACATTCAGCGCAGTGGCGTAGTCCATATTCAGACGCAGCGGGTTATCTTCCAGAGGACGTAAATGCTTGTCTGACAGGCTGTTACGCTGATGCTGCAGATCAAGCAGACCTTTTATCGCCGCCTGCAGCGTCCGCCCGCTCTCCTCCAGAAAATCATCGGCTTCCTGAGAATTGCGTACCACAAGCGAACTTCCCAAACCGCGCAGCAAGGGGGTGACGGCAAGATGGCGATGCGCCATTTCTGCCGGAGAAACCTCTTCGCTACGGCTGTCATGAGGGTCGGCATACATTGGCGGCAGATCCATATACTGATTATCGATTCCACTATTGCTGGCAGGAGAAGATTGCGGGGTGGCGGGGGCGCCAGAGAGCAGGCCACCCGCCGTCGTCAGGCTTTCGGTTTGTAATGCCTGGAGCGGATCGGTGGAAAAACCATTAACCACAGTATCCGCGAGCTGGTGTCTGTGAGGCATTCCTGGATAAGCAGGCTGCCCGTCGGTGGTCAACAGCGCATCCGCCAGACGATCGCGATTGGTGACGATGGTTTCAGGAGCGGCCATTTGCTCGCTGTAACTGACCAGTTTTCCCTCATGGATAAAGACCTTCAGCGCCAGCGCCCCTAGCCCAATCTCATCCCCCTGACGCAGGCGTACCAGTCCGGCGTCCACGGACACTGGGGCCAGGTTGATCATCAGCCCAGGCATCAGGCTGCGCAGGCAAAAAGTGCCGTCATGCAAAACAATCTCGCATGCGCGACCGGCCACAGAACCAGCCCGATCCTGCACCGCCCAATGGCACGCCGCGGCATGGCCGATATCGCCGCCTGCCGCAGAAAACAGGCATTTTGCGGCGCGGCCACTTTCCAGTTCGTTGCCGTTCATCACCTGCAACGTCAGTGACAGCGCGGAAGACGGTATTTTTTCCTCAGTCATATGCGATTCCATAAAATTAATCCCTGATGTGGAGGGTGACGGATGGCGGCATTTTCGGTTCTCCGATAAATGCCGTACGCCCGATACAGGATCGGGAAACGTCTCCCAGCCGCATTCCTTTCGCCTGCTCTGGAGCCAGATCCAACCGGAGATCCCAGGCAAACTGATCGCGAAGCAAGAAGGAAACGAACATGGTCAGCGCCTGGTGGTGCTCACCGTCCGGTAAGAATGAGAGATAACGCGCCATGGAAAGATTGCTGATCCGCAGCAAAAATTTCCCGCTACGATCGGGCACTCGGGCGCCGAGGGTAAAATTCACGCCCACCACTGAGCGCCCCGGCACATATCCGAAGGTTTTGTTTTTTGGGTTTCGTACGCCAAGCCGGTTCTGCTGAGCGGGGTCAATCGGCACTTTGCGCAATTGCCAGCTCTCAATGCTGACCTCAGGCAGATCGAAACAGTGGGAAACCAGATTGCACACCACATCGGGCGATCGCCCTGGCGTCGCAAGTATCCCGGCATAGGCCAGCATCTTGCTGTGGTTGATAGCGAGTCTGCCCCGCACACTGGCGTTCCCCAGTCCAACCAGGGCATACATCCGCTGCGAAAAAGCATCGGTACCGCCATTGCGAAAACAGATGTGATAGCGGTATTTACGCCAGGCATGGTAGGCAAACTGCGTCCAGCGGTGGCTAAACAGATCGAGGAACTCTTTCAGCCCCTCTTCATTCTGGGCAGATTCTTGCGCCATCCTGTCCAGGTAGTAACCGGGCAACGGCGACTGACTGCCGGAGAGCCCGAGAAATTGGGTGGTCAGAATAAACTGCCCCGCATCACTGCGCGCAAGCCCGCTCAGGTCGCTGCCAGGAAAGGCAATGCTGGCATCAGATTTGAACAGCACCACTTCCTGCTCAGGGTCAGTGCGTAAGGATGGCTCCCGATCGGCGCCGCCATAGCGGCGGTACAACGAGTCCATGAGCACAAAAAAATTTGTCCCGCGCACATCCGGGAGTGGTGTGTTTTCCCTTACATCAGGGCGTGCTGGCCGGTATGTTGCCATTCCCAGGACTCCTGACTTTCCGTGTTAATAATTTTGAGGCAGTGAAACGAATTGATGCTGGCATACAGGGCAAAAAAGTATGACAGGACGGTCCCCAGCAGATAGATCTCACCTTCACAGACAAAGGGGGCGGGATTAATCCACAGCGTCGTGGACAGACCGCGAACCGGTACGCCTTTAAACAGGCGATCAACCGGAGAGGATTCCATCTTTTCGATGGCATCCAGCTTTTGCGAGGAAAGCCTGGCCTGCTGCGGATGATGTATCCCGGGCAGATCAAAAGTGTGCAGTACCTGAATCAACGCTTCCCTGTCGAGCAGGGAGAGATAGTTCAGATTCATGCAGGAGATGAGCGACCAGTGCATATTGCCGTCCGTCATCGGATACAGCGGACGGGTCGGACGCATAACGTTGCTAAAGGAGGCGACCGCCGGATTTTTATTGACCGCCTCGCAGATATCCCCGGCGTGCAGAGAGGCGGGCAACATACGGTTGGTGCACACCATTGAGGCGGTGAACACCTCGCCATCCAGTTGGGAACGATGCGGCATGCAGCCATCGGCATGGACGAAGGAAATAGAATGATCCAGACCAGAATGGAATAGCGAAGTTTTTGTCCGGTGGTGCCAGTAGATCACCTCCCGCTGACGGCTGTACTCAATCTGGTGCTGAAACCCTTCGAACTCAGGCCAGAGACGGAATTTCTTGCCCTGCCCGGTATCATTCACTTTGCTGGAGACTGTTTTTATCTGGAAAATATCGCAAGATTCCGGATATTGCTGACTGGCAGACAGCGGGTATTGCGGCGCAGTGCCATCCGGTCTGACCGGTTCGGAATGTTGAGGGAACAGATTCACCGCTGGCGTACAGTAAGGCCGCAGAGAATTCTTGCGCAGTTTGATGTCTGCTGGCAGTGGCAGATTAAAATGCAGGCGCAGCGTAAAGGCGCTGACCGGAAAATCTTCCGGCAAAGGTGCAGCATCCCGCAGATGGAAGAAGAAAAAACTCTCCGGGTAACAGAAATATTCCTGCAGCACGCGATAACCGTTATGGACGTTTTTCGGCCACGGCAGCAGCGCATCTTGTTGATCGAACCCTGCGGCCTCAAGCCTGAGTTCCGGCAGCGCTAGACGGCGGTCACCGGCAACCAGTTCGGCATCCACCAGATGTTCATTGAACCACAGGTAGAGCTGATGGCGGGTATAGTCATCCTCGTTACCCAACCAAAAGGTGAGCTTATTAAGATCCAGCGCATGGGGGGAAACGTTGCCCTCGGTAAAGAGATCAATCTCAATGCCGCCCGATTTGAGGCTACTGGTGTTTCTCACTTCCCGAACAAAAAGCGGTTGCAGCCAGGTGTCACGCGCCAGCGTGAAATGGCAGACTGGCAGCGCATCTCGGGTACTCTCCCCGGTTAACGCTCCCTGGCCAGACTCCTGAGTTCGGTTACCCGTTTTCGTCTTGACCAGCTCATCGCGGCAAACCTGAACAAGTGATTTAAGCTCTTTACGCGGCTGATACTCAATAACGGTCATCGCCGGAACCGGACGCAGGTAGTTAGGCCACAGCATATTGATGATGCCATGCGTAAATTCAGGAAACTCATCCTCCAGCTTTTGCCGCAGGCCACCGGAGAGAAAGGCAAAGGCTTCCAGTAGCCGCTCCACATCCGGATCGCCCTCTTTCTCCGCCAGGAAACGGGCCAGATAAGGTTTCTCATGTGCCAGCAATTTGCCAAGCTGACGCAGATAATCCAGCTCTTCGCGGTAGTAACGCTCTTCGAAGGCCATAGGATCACTCCACGCGCCAGTGACGGTGGTTATCCAGCAGGATGTCAAATTCCAGAACATCCTGGCTGTTGCTAAAATCTATCGTTGCCACAATATGAAAACGCAGCTCCAGCGGCATACTGGCGTCTTCTGCAACGGCAGCAACGGACACATCCGAAATCCGAGGTTCATAACCCAAAATACACTCCCTGATAGCCTGAACCATCCAGTCTCTTATGTTCATGGAGTCAGGGGATTGATCGTTAAAATCGTCAATCCCCAACTCTGGCGAACCATAACAACTGCCGGAACGGGTATTGAGCACGTTGCGCAGGGTCTCCCGCACAGAGCGCAACAGTGCCGCCTTCGGGCGCTGCCGCGAAGGTGGTATCGCCGCCTCGCGAATGCGCTCAAACAAACTGCTTCCGGACTCCCGCTCCGTTATCATGGTGCTTATTCCCTGTCTAAACGTCCGACTAAAGACAACTCAAACGACGCGCCCATATATTTGAAATGCGGACGTACGCTCAGTGCAACCTGGTACCAGCCCGGCTCGCCTTCGACATCAGACACTTCAATTTTCGCCTGACGAAGCGGTTTGCGGCTGCGGACCTCAGAAGGTGGGTTCTCCTGATCAGCCACATACTGGCGGATCCAGGTATTCAGCTCGCGCTCCAGATCGCCACGCTCTTTCCATGAACCAAGCTGTTCGCGTTGAAGAACTTTGATGTAATGCGCTAACCGGTTGATAACAAATAGATAAGGCAGTTGAGTCCCTAATTTGTAATTGGTCTCTGCCTCCTTCCCTTCCACTGTGTTCGGGAAGACTTTTGGTTTCTGCACTGAATTGGCGGAGAAAAAGGCTGCATTATCAGAGCCCTTACGCATGGTGAGCGTGATGAATCCCTGCTCCGCCAGCTCGTACTCCCGGCGATCGGTGATGAGAATTTCGGTCGGCACTTTTGCCTGAAGTTGTCCCATCGCCTCATACAGATGCACTGGTAAATCCTTCACCGCCCCACCGCTTTGTGGGCCAACGATATTCGGGCACCAGCGGGTCGACATGAAGCTTTCAGCCATATTGGCAGCCAGAAGAAACGCAGTATTTCCCCACAGATAGTGATCGTGGCTCTTACTGACATCCTCATGATAGTTAAAACTTTTTATTGGATTCTCGTGCGGCACATAGGGGTGGCGCAGTAAAAAACGCGGCGCTGTCAGGCCAAGATTTCGGGCATCTTCCGATTCGCGCAGCGAGCGCCATTTGGTGTAAGCAGGACCTTCAAAAATGGCGGCAACGTCTTTAATGCCAGGCAACTCGGTAAATGAGTCCAGCCCGAAAAATGCCGGAGAAACTGAGGAGAGGAACGGGCAGTGGGCCATCGCACTGACGGCACTGACATGCTGAAGCAGCTTCATATCAGCCGTCGTATTATCGAAACTGTAATTGCCAATAACTGCGGCGACAGGTTCACCGCCAAACTGCCCAAAACCGCTGGAGTAAACGTGGCGATAGAAGCCGGATTGAGTGATTTCAGGAGCAAACGAGAAATCATCCAGAAGCTCTTCTTTCGTCACATGCAGCAGGTGGATTTTGATGTTTTCACGGGGATCGGCATGATCTACCAGCAGTTTGAGGGAGCGCAGGAATGACTCCAGCTCCTGAAATTCCGGCGCATGCAGGATCAGGTCCATTTGACGGCCCATACGCGCGTCTATATCTGCAATCATGCCGTTGACCGCCAGAATATCGACAGACTCAACCTCTTCGTCATTTTGCAGCAGAGCAGTGATAAAGGCTGTGACCCCCTGGCGAGCGATATCGTAGCTTTCTGACTCGGGTTTAAAACGGGTTTGCGCCATGATGTCATCAAGTAATGTGGGCGCTGCGACCTGTGCGGCAGAAGCTGACGCTTCAGGTAATGTGATATCTGACATGGTGAAATCCTTGTACAAAGTTATTTCCGACCTGCGATGCCTAATTCCGCAATCAACTGCTCGCGGCTTGTTTCGTTATCGAGCAACGCCTTAAGTTGCGCGCGGAAGGCAGGGATATTGCCCATCGGTCCACGCAACGCGACCAGTGCTTCACGTAATTCCAGCATCTTTCGCATCTCCGGTACCTGGGCAGCAATATTGTCCGGCGCGAGATCGGCCAGCGATTTCACTTTCAGGTTGATGCTCATGTTCGCATCCGGACTTTCATTGAGTGTGGAAGGGACGGCGAAATTGCGGCCAATATCCGCCTGCTCAAGTACTGCGTTGAAATTATTACGATTGATGGCAACAGGCTGGCGCTCATCCAGCGGCGTATCATCCACAATGCCCGTCAGATTACCGGTGACCAGCAGATTAAGTGGTAACTCAACTTCCGCAGTCTGGGAGCCTGTCTTAGGGGTGAATTTAATATTGACGCGCTCCCGTGGAGCAATGCTGCCGTCATTTTTTTGGCTGCTCATACAAATAGTCCTTCAGGTAATTGACCAGGCCATCAATGCAGCATGTTCCGCACCACGAAAAAACACCGGAAATGCCGCCGCAGTGGCGGTTAAAGAAATAAAAACGCCTTATCAACTCACATCCTACGCGAATACAACATGGCAAAAATACTTCGATTTCGGATAAGCAATGGCTATTTGTCAGATATAAAATGCGTGTTATAAACGATTTAAAAGCCGTGGATAACACAAAGACAACCTCACAACCCATTGAATAACATACAGATGAAAGAGCTTCATAATTATATTTGATAATTTAAGACCTATATATTCATGTCGCAACCATCAATTTAAGGAATCTCTCATACATCATCAGCGGCAAAATACACAAAGAGATTGACACGATATTTTCTATGATTCAGTCTCGCCCATTGGGTTTATCATGACAAACTATAACTACGGATTATATATACCGTTAACTCATATATTCATGATGGGCATTTAAAAGTGACTGAAAATTATTTAACGGCGACTACTTTTTCTCATAGCCAGTAACCGGGATGCAGAAACTGAAACCTTCAGGAATGAGTCGTTTCGCTATTTACCTGTCGAGGATAAACGACAGGTGATCATCAGCAGTCATTGAAACATTAACAAGGAGTTTGAAAATGCCTACACCGTGTTACATCTCAATCACGGGTCAGACCCAGGGAAAAATTACCGAAGGTGCATTTACCGCACCGTCGGTCGGCAACATCTACGTGCAGGGTCACGAAGATGAAATGCTGGTACAGGAATTTCAGCATAACGTGACAGTCCCTACGGATCCGCAGTCTGGTCAGCCATCTGGCCAGCGCGCTCACAAGCCTTTCATCTTTACCGTGGCGCTGAACAAAGCCGTACCGCTGCTGTATAACGCACTGGCTTCCGGCGAGATGTTACCAACCACTGAACTTCACTGGTGGCGCACCTCCATTGAGGGCAAGCAAGAACACTTCTTTACCACCCGCCTGACCGACTCCACCATCGTGGATATCGACTGCAACATGCCGCACTGTCAGGACGCGGAAAAGCGTGAGTTTACCCAGTTAATTCAGGTCTCTCTCGCCTACCGTAAAATCGAGTGGGAGCACGTGAAGTCAGGTACCTCTGGTGCCGATGACTGGCGTGCACCACTGGAAGCATAAGTTAAACGCACAGCATCCAGCCTTTAGGGCTGGATGCTGTTTTTGTATCGCGCAGTCGAAAAAGAGCGTTTTTAGGGATGACGTTTTATGGGAGATGGCGGATGCCGGAGACTTCGGCGGTAGCGTGTCTGAAGAAAAATATATGATGAGCATGAATGAATAAAGTATTTCAAGTCATCGTCTTCGTAACTTGCTCAAGGAAAGAGCGTTTAGCAAGGAGATCTTTCAACACGTGCAGGAGATTACAGAAGAGATTCCAACGAGACTGTTCCAACACAATATCTGATAAATGGAAAAATAATCTTCCCAAATTTTGACCTTCGAGCCGTTTATGAAAATGCTTAATAACATTCTATTTATTTTAACCCTGATGTTATCTGGCGTTGTTGGTTGTAATGCAACTGAACCTGGCAGCATGCCGTTAGATGGCCTTAACAATAATAGTTTCGACGTTGGTGAGATTGCTGATGAGGAGATTCCGGATTTGAGACACTCCACTTGTACATTGCGCCTTGTTGATAATAAGAAAGAGAATTTCTATAACTATGTCGAAGGTGCAATTTGCCCTGTAGGTGGGAAAGAGTGTACATACTCAGCCATTATGAAATTGGATGGAAATTTAACCATATTAAAACAGATACTTTCAAATAATAACACCTCCGTTTTTCAGGGGGGGAACATTGTTATTACTACACTACAAAATCCATTGAAAAACACAGCAATGGATGAAGAAGGATATGACACTAAAGTCGCCATCATTATAGAAAAAAACAATCGTCAAATGAAGGTTGAAATGTCTGGATACTGCGGCCTCTAAAAATAAAAACGAGAGAAATCACCATGAATCTGGCTGTAAAACAAAATGAACTTATACAAACAATGAATTGTGTCGCAAGCAAATACATGGAATGGAGCCTTGCCAAAGACCGATTTATCAGTGAAGTAATTAATTACTCATCGCAAATAAATTCGAATGTATTTTCGGGAAATTTGACAGAACGCGAAGCCATCGAAGCTCTTGATCTTGAAATTACATCCCTGAGAAGGCAGGATGATGAATTATCGAAAAGCCAGGTTAAACAGGTTATTCTCCTTCACCCAACATATCATGAGAGGACCAGAGGAAGCGGTGGAAGGGAAACCATAAATGTTGACCTGTTCATCGCTGGTGCTGGATTTATTGCCGGAGGATTACAGGTTGTCTCTGGAATTGGAATGATTAGCACAGGTGCAGGGATAATTCCAGGGGCATTATTGACAGCTCATGGGGTCAACAATCTTATTGAAAATGGCTATTATTTGCTTTATCGGCAAAGTTGCACCGGACCCTTACGTTTTGTTTATGAGGGATTGGGTGACCTATTTGGCTTGAATGCTAGAGATTCTGATATTTTTTATACTTTTGTAGATGTTGCTCTGTCAATAAATGGTTTACTCGAATATAAATTGACAGAGGATGCACAAAGACTCTACCGTTATATCAATGCAGATCTGCTTTGGGGTATGAAGAAAATGGGAGTGACTCTAATGGGGCCGGGTGATTTATTTATTGAGGTAGTCGGCGACCTGAATACAGTAGTAGGACAATGGAGAGCATATTAATGATCATTGATTTTGTTTTAGAGGCGCTTGGGAATAAAACAAATCTTTTATACATTGCTTTCTCACTGCTCGGATTGCATATTAACTTCACCATTGTAAATAAACTTTTAAAATCTGAAAACCCCGTATCCCATCTTTACGCGATCATCACATCAATGGCATTACCTTTATTCCATTTCTATGTATTTAATTTTGGAAGAATACCTTTTGTGGATATCTATATCTATAACAACATTCCACTTTATTACATTTCATTCGGTTTAGCGTGGTTAAGTTCATTACCCTACATTATCGCAAGAAAAATTCATTCATAGGAAACACCACTATTTCTAGCAATACAGAAAACCCATCATTATTCTCAAAATAAACAATCTAGAAATCTAAAGTATAAAACCACAATTTCACACTCAAAAAAATCACAACTCCACAATTTTTCCAACTTAATTAATATATTGCCGAATCATTCACTAATATTTTATTTCTCTTAAGGATAAATATATGTCATTGAAAGGACTCCGATTTACGCTAGATGTTGATGGTCAGTCATCTGATACATTCGCTGTAGTCAGTTTCTGGTTAAAGCAAAGACTCTCATTTCCATTTGTATTAGATGTTGATGTAGCGAGTAAATCCTTTAACCAAGAAGCGCAGAATTTATTAGAAAAAAAAGCAACACTAACCATTTGGCAGGGCCCAAAGGCTCTTCGCTATGTCACTGGTGTAGTCTCCAGTTTTGGAATGAAGGAAAATAATCGCTGGCAAATGCAGTATCGTTTTTGTATCCAGCCCCCTCTCTGGCGCTGCGGCCTGCGACAGAATTTCCGCATTTTTCAACAGCAAGATATCCAGACGATCTCTGCAACGCTTCTGGATGAGAGCGGGATTAGTGACTGGGAACCATCTTTTAATGCCAGCCACTCTTCCCGTGAATTCTGCGTGCAGTACGGCGAAACCGATCTGGCATTTTTATCACGTCTCTGGGCTGAAGAAGGCATCTTCTTTTATGACAAACACTTCCCTGGCGGCCCAAATCAGAAACTGATGCTGTGTGATGACGTGGCCAGCCTGTCTCCACTCAATGATACGATGCTCTTCAACCCAAATATAACGACTGAAGTGAGTCGTGAATGCATAAGTGAATTCCATTATGACGCAGGAGTTCGTCCTTCATCAGTTATGAGTAAAGATTTTACATTCAAAGTACCCGGCTGGAACGGCACATTTACCCAGCACGGCGAGAACCTGAATAATCAACTCACACAGTATGAAATCTATGACTATCCGGGGCGTTTCAAAGATGAGCAGCACGGGCAGGATTTTTCCCGTTATCAGATGGATGGTTTACGTAACAACGCTGAGACGGCCTACGGTCTCAGCAACTCCCCCAAACTATGGCCAGGTGCCAGCTTCGCGCTTGAAAATCATCCGCAAGAAACGCTTAACCGAAAATGGCAGGTTGTGCGGAGCACTATTGTAGGGCTGCAACCTCAGGCATTGCACGGAAACTCGGGCACGGGCACCACATTGAATAATCAATTTTCCGTCATCCCGGCAGACCGCACCTGGAGAGCTAAACCCCTCCCTAAACCCAAAGTCGACGGCCCGCAGAGCGCCATCGTCACCGGCCCTGCCGGAGAGGAAATCTTCTGCGACGAACATGGCCGCGTGCGTGTGCAGTTTCACTGGGACAGGTATAACCCTAAAGATGAGAGCAGTTCCTGCTGGGTGCGGGTATCGCAGGCGTGGGCAGGCGCAGGATTTGGCAACCTGGCTATTCCGCGCATCAACCAGGAAGTGATTGTCGATTTCCTCAACGGAGACCCGGACCAGCCCATCATTATGGGGCGCACCTATCACGCGGATAACACCTCCCCCGGTGGCCTGCCCGGCACCAAAACCCAGATGACTATCCGCTCGAAAACTTACATGGGCAGTGGGTTTAACGAGCTTCGTTTTGAAGATGCGACCGGCAAAGAGCAGGTCTACATCCATGCCCAGAAGGATATGGAAACCGAGGTGCTGCATGACCGAAAGACGACGGTAGACCACGATCACACTGAAACAGTGAAGAACAATCAGGCGATTACGGTCATCGTCGGTCAGACAGTGAATGTCGGCAGCAAAAAAGAAGGCGGTCATGATCAGAAAGTCACCGTTGCCAATGATCAGACCATCACCGTGCAGAACAACCAGACGCTGGATGTCACTGAGAATCGCACGAAAACCGTTGGCGGCGATCAGGAGAGCACTATCACCGGGAATGATACTGAAACCGTAATCAAGGATCAGCAAATCACCGTGAACAAGAGTTACTCACTCGAGGTTACGAACGCCGCCACCGTCCATTCTGCCGAGAAAATCGAGCTGAAGTGTGGCGCCAGCTCTATCACGCTGGAGGCTGGAGGGAAGGTCACTATTACCGGGACAGCATTTGAATTTACGGCAAGCGGTCCGGCCACTATCAAAGGCAAAGACGTTCTCATTAACTAAGGCGTGAAAAATGGAATTTCGTAATCTGACGCCGTTTTCAGTAATGGAATACGCCATGGATGACCAACAGAATGAGCGCCATCGTGTCGTTGTCATGAAAACCGGCTTCAAACTTAAGCAGGACGAGAGTGGACAATGGCAGCCACAACTGATGGAAAATCCTCCATTACCTTTATGCGTGGAGGATGAGTTTGTCGGGGAAATGAATAACTCCCCTGTGCTTCGTGAAAGCGACCTTGCCCCCTTTAAACCCGCCTGTGACATCATCATCAACGGAACCGCTTACACACCGGGCGGCGGCACCGTACCAGATATGACAGCGGGCGTGCTGATGCGTTCACCCACGGATGAAGTCATTCTGGACAAAAAATTACGGGTGACGGGTAAACGTTTTTACCAGCGTCATTCACTCACGGGCCAATGGAGTGAAACAGAACCCGAGCCGTTCACCTCCCTGCCACTGGATTACCGCCATGCCTTTGGCGGCGAATGTCGCGTGGTGGCTGACAGTAAGTATGCCAGCCGAATCCCTGAAAAATACCGCCTTACCGAGGCCCAGCTCCGCGAATATCCTGACCAGGATCACCCGCCACTGGCGCATATCGCCTGCGAAGTGAATCCGCTGGGGCTGGGTTATACGCAGCCGTGGTACCTGAAAGCCTGTGACATTCACCAGGTTGAAGCGCCGCGTATTATCGCCACTGACAGTCAGTTCACCCTTGGTCATTTTGTTGCCTGCCTGGACGGAAAAGCCGACAGGTCTGCGCCTCAATTTCAGCCTGCGGGTTTTGGCTGTATCAGCCGAACCTGGTTGCCGCGTCTGCCGCTGGCTGGCACTTATGACCGGGAATGGCTGGAAAACCGCCATCCCAACCTGCCTGATGATTTCAATTTTAGTTACTGGAACAGCGCACCGGGCAATCAGCAAATTCCCTTTCCTGAACCCAGTTCAACAATCACCCTCCAGGGGCTGCATCCTGATGGGGAGATCACCTTCACGCTGCCCGCAAACCAGGCCGTTATTTTGCTGCGGATGAATACGGGGGCGTTAGCACCCCAGAAAATGTGGGTCGACACATTAGTCATTGATACCGATGCTCTCACGGTAGCGCAGACATGGCGTTATTTGCTGCCAGCCAATTCGCCAGTGCGGGCAATGGAAGCACGCTACAGCATGGAAGGAGAATCAATATGGCGCTGAATTATATCGCACGTCAGGATGCGTCGTGGACGGTAGTCAGCACCACGCCGGACGTCTGTAAAACCCCGATGGGGCCAGCGACCCCGCCTGTCCCCTATCCGGTTACTGCCGATATGGTGAGTTCAGTGCTGACGGTGCCTGACGTGCTGGCTAACGACTGCCCGGTACTGGTGCTGAATCAGAGCTTTATTCCCAAAACCAAAGGTGATGAACCTGGTGTCGCTAAAGGCATTAAAAGCGGCACCGTGGGGGATATCTGTGAGCCGCTGGAGTCTAGCACCACAGTGCGTGTCGGAGGAAAACCGGTTCTGCGGCACCTCGATAAGTTCTGGATGAATGCCCGCAATACAACGGGAATTATTTTGGGTCAACCTCCTGCCGCCAGCGTGCCTGCCAGTCAGGCCGATCCGGCTGTGGTGCCCGAAACAGCAGAAGAACAAAGCTACATTAATGGCCTGATAAATCACTACAGGCAACAAGCGGAGTCACAGCCTGACGACGATCAGGCAAGGGAAGCCTTTAAGGATTTTACGACTGACCATACGCCAGACGGGGTGATGAACAGCCAGCAAATCGGTGCAATGCTCTATGCGTCCGGTTACTACAACACGACTCCGGAAGCTGCACGGAACGCGGCAGAACAGATTGGGGGGGAGGCTCTCGAGACCTATAATGCAGCGGATACCCCTCAAAACAGGGCATTGATGACTGTAGCACAAAGTCTGGTCATGGGCTTTGCGCTAAGAACAGCCGGTAGTGCAACAATGGACGGCGCCAATATCAGCGGAAAAATCAAAGCGCTGGAAGGCGAAGGAGAAGGTGTTTTCAGCGGCATGTGCACCAAACCCGGTGACCCCGTCGATGCCGGAACCGGTGATTTTCTCCAGCATTTCAGCGTCCTTTCCCTGCCCGGTTCACTTCCCCTGTCACTTTCCCGCTTTTATCGCTCAAAGGCAAAAGGCAGCGGTATTTTCGGGCCTAAATGGACCGATGAGTGGTCATGCTCACTGACCCTGCACGGTGATAATCTGCACTTCGCTGATGCCGAAGGGGTGGTGCTCTATTATCCCATTCCGCAGGACGGCATTTTCCGTGATGCAGTAAATGGCCGTCAGGCCCACTACCGGCTTTCCGGCAGTCTGCACGACGGGCTGTCACTCTTCGACCGCCGTTCACAGCAGACGCAACAATTTACGCTGACGCAAAATGGCACCTGTCGGCTCTCCGCGCTGCACGACCGTCACGGCAACCGGGCTGATTTCCTTTACACCGGCGATTTGCTGACGGCCATCCACCATAGCGACGGCTATACGCTCGAACTTGACTGGCAACAGTCCCGGTTAATGAACATCGACCTCGCAACCCCGCTGCGCCAGCGCATGGTCACCTGCCAGTACGACGAGCAGGGTTTTCTCGCCGAATGTGACACCTTCCAGTTTACCCATCTGTGGCATGAGTACTCGCCTGAAGGCTTTATGACGCGCTGGCGAGACACCGATAAAACCTGTGTCGATATTGGCTATGACGCACAGGGCCGGGCCATCAGCACGCTGTCAACGGAAGGCTACTACGATGACCGTTTCGTCTATGACGACGAAGAGCGCTGCACCACTTACCTTGATGCCGAAGGCGGCGAAACCCGCTACTGGTATAACGACGACGGACTCGTCACCCGCAGCATCGACCCGCTGGGGCGCGAAGAGCACTCCGTCTGGGACAACACCCGACTTCAGTCCCGCACCGACGCACTCGGGCGCATCACAAAATATGATTACAACCGTGAAGGAGGCATCCGTCAGGTCGCCCTCCCGGGCGGTTACAGTCTGTATTACGACTACAACGAAAACGGACAGCTGACCCGCCTGAGAGCCCCGGGCGACCAGGTGTGGCGGTGGGACTACGACGACAACGGCAGCGTGGTCATTCTCACCGACCCGCAGGGCCGCAAGCAGCAGTTCAGCCACAGCGCACAGGGCGACCTGCTGACCCATATCCTGCCCAATGGCGCCACCTGGGTATGGCATCATGATGCCCTGCATCAGGTTCAGGAAACCGTAGCCCCTGATGGCGGTGTCACTCACACCGAAACCGATTTTCTCGGCCGCCTGCTAAGCGTGAAAGACCCGCTGGGTTTCACCACACAGTTCCGTCACAGTAAAACCCACGCGGGGCCACAGGGCAGCGTTGAGGAAATCAACCGCCCCGACGGCGTACGCGAGCTGATGCAACAGAACAGCGAGAAACTGCCGGAGAGCTTCACCGATGGTGAAGGGAAAACCACCCGATATGAATACGGTGCCTTTGACCTGCTGACCGCTATCATCCGCCCGGACGGCGAACGACTGACATGTCGCTACGACAGGCTCACCCGTTTAACAGAAATCACCAGTGCAGCAGGAGAGAGCTACAGGCTGGAATACGACAAAGCCGGGCAGCTCATTGCAGAAACCGACTTCACCGGCCGCACGTTGTGCTATGAATACGACGCCGCAGGTCGCTGCATCCGCACCACCTTCCCGGATGGCACGCATCTCAACCGCCGCTATAACGTGACCGACCAGCTCACCGATGAAGAGGTCACGCGCGATGATAATGCCCGCATCCTCAGCGCCACGTCTTTTCGCTACGACACCCTGTGCCGACTGGTCGAGGCTAAAAATAACGATGCCACCGTCACGTACGAGTACGATGAGGCCGGACGTCTTGCCGCTGAAACCCTCAACGGCAGGCGCACCGAGTACGGCTACAATGAACAACGTGATTTTGTCACGCAATGCACCACTGGCGGAATTACAGAGCGCTTCACCCGCGGCCTGATGGGTGAACTGAAAGCCTGGCAGCTTAACGACCACGCCCCGCTCACGTTTGAGCACGACCTGCGTAGCCAGGAAATATCGCGTTGCAGTGACGCCGGGTTTTATCAGCAACGCGGCTACACACCAGCCGGCATGCTGACCACGCTAAAGGCCGGAGACCAGAACGCCGGGCCGCATGACCGGAACAAAATCCTGACGCGGGAATGGTTGTACGACAAAGCGTACAACCTGACGATGATATCCGACTCGCTGCGCGGTACTGCCGTTCACACACTGACGGCGAACGACCAGATAAGCCACGCCACCTGGACCGGCAACCGCCACATCCCGATGCATGAGGAGCGATTCACTTACGACAAAAACCTCAACATCACACGCCGCCAGACCTGGGTCAATGAGGTGCTGGAGAGTGAAGCGCACCAGCAGCAACAGCACGGGCGGATCAGCACCCGCGAATGCAAGAGCTGGCGGCACAGCACCCACCGTATCAATCCGGATACCGGCAAACCCGAAGAAGGGAAATTTGTCCGGGTCGTAAATGCCCATGGCGTCATCTGGAAATACGATGTAAATGGTCGTCTGGTTGAAAAGTTAGTCGACAAAGGTGGGTACCGTCCGCTGCAGTGGCGCTACCGCTGGGATGCCAGAAGCCAGTTAACCGGTCTCGAGACTCCGGAAGGGGAACGCTGGGAGTATAAATACGACCCATTTGGCAGACGTATCAGCAAGCGCTGCACCAACCGCGACAAACCGGGGATGGATTTTCACTGGGACGGTGATCGGTTAACGGCGGAAATCCCGGTGGGTGCGGAAGGCCAGCCGGAGCCTGAAAATGCCATCCGCTGGCTGTACGAGCCGGGCAGCTTCACTCCGTTGGCTCATTACGAAAAGGGGATACTTTATTATGCCGTAACCGACATCACCGGACATATTCAGGAACTCCTGACCGAAGACGGGACCATAGTCTGGCAGGGAAAACAGCAGCTCTGGGGCCGGGAAGAAGGCATCAACAAAGACGATGCGCCCGTCTGCCGCCTGCGATTTCCGGGCCAGTACGAGGACGAAGAATCCGGATTGCACTACAACCGTTTTCGGTACTATGATGCGCAGACGGCACAGTATCTGAGTCCGGACCCGATAGGGCTTTCGGGTGGAGTGAATCCATACGGGTATGTGGCGAATCCGCTGAGGTGGGTTGATCCGCTGGGGCTGGCTTGTTGTCCTCCCAAATATGGGTCAAGAAATGAGGCGTTCAGAGCGGCGAAAAGAGATGCAGGAATACCAATGAATCAACAACCAGATAGATTATTCAATTCTAAAACTGGATTCTTTGGTGATCATCGAAATGTACCATTGACTGACTCCAGAAAAAAACCGATTTTTGATAGCAATGGTAATCAAGTCTGGACAAGAGAATATCAATTTACCCAGCCAAATGGGGATAAAATTATTATCCAAGATCATTCAGATGGACACTCTTATCCTAACGGAATAGGAAATCAAGGCTCGCATATAAATGTAAGACCAATGGACAATACCCGAACAGGCTCAGTTCCTGGTACACTTGATCATTATGAATTTTGAGGAGAGTGGCATGCTCTGGAATGATATTGATGGTAGTATATTGTTTAACAAGGTTTTTACCAAACCTATCGAAGTAAGAAAAATCGATATTTTCGATATAAAAATAGATCGTGAAGCTGCTACGGTAATAATATCTTTTGATCTAATTGATGAATTACCAGACAACCCACCTCCAAAATGGACAAAAGGTTATAACAGATGTAGATGTGGCTTAAATTGCAGTGGGGTAAACCATTTAAAAATAGAAGGGATGTCCACAGAGATGCCAGCAAATATAACTATAGGCATGCATACTAAAAATAATGAAGTAATAATAAAGGGACGTTCTATCTTTTTAAATTTGAAGTGTTCTCACATACAACTGATGGGACCATCAGTATATATCAGCCAATGAATAAATCCGGGTGAGAATTTAGCTCTCCCCGGTTTTTTATTATCCTCAAGTCACTAAGCAACCATTTTTATCATCCCATTAACCACCTTTTTAACCTGAGAAGACAGATATGAATGGCCGTAATATATTGGATGCTAATCAAAAGTCAATCTATACAACAGAATATACATATTCTCGCCCAGATAGTTCTAAAATTACTCTTGAGGAACACTCTGCCGGTCATACATATGGTTCGCCGGGAATTCTAGGTAATCAAGGGCAGCATTTTGACCCATGTCCACTAGTTCCCGAAACTTGAAATACCTCCAGAAATAGCTCTATTGATGGAATGCCGGACACTACGAATTCCCAAGATGTCAGTAATTATGTTTTTCGATTACGCACATGGAAAAGAAAAAATCACTCATAATCAATTTGATGCAACTGAACCGACAACGACAAAACATCAAGACCGGTATGATCACCCCACAAAACCGAGGAGAGGTGAATGACTTTAAACGATGAAATTAGATTGCAAATTACAAAACTCCCGGATGCTCCAGAAATAATTGATAACTGGGAACCTATTGCTGATTCACTATCCGGAATGTTCAACTGGGTGGGTTCAAAAATCGATTGGAAAAAAACGATTAAACATATGCATCAAGAACTTGGGGAGGATAAAAAATGTTGGCCTTCTTTAGTTAAAAAATTCTCCTGTAAATATCTGAGGGATTTCATTTATAACTCAGAAAAAATCCATTACATCAATGATTCATCATTGGATTTTGCTCTGGCAATATCAGTCGATAAAATTGATACAATGTTTGATTTATTAATAGAGCATGTCCCTCAACATCATTACTTTTTTAATCTGGATACTAAATGGTGTTTTGTAATTAGCTCAGAAGGTTATTTGGATTTTGGATTTTCCAATTAGATTCATTAAATAATAACGAACAGCTTGCTGATAAATTCGCAAGCTTAAACCCACACTATTGATATTCTCCTGCACAAGCTGCAAAAGCTACAAAAGCTACAAAAGCAGTTAATTGGGAGTGGAATAACACTGTACGCAAACAGCCACGACGTATAAATAAAGCACCCATTGACTTTATGCTGCAGGACAGCTGAAGCCGATTACGTTATGAAATGTCACAACTACACTACACCGTGACCGACTTCACCGACTGTCTTTAGGAACTATTGATCAAAGACGGGACCATTGCCTGGCAGGGAAAACAGCAGCTCTGGGGCCGGGAAGAAGGCATCAACAAAGACGATGCGCCCGTCTGCCGCCTGCGTTTTCCGGGGCAGTATGAGGATGAAGAGTCCGGGTTGTACTACAACCGTTTTCGGTACTACGAAGAGGAGACTGGGGAGTACATTTCGGCCGACCCGATAGGGCTTGCGGGGGGAATGAGCCCCTATAGTTACGTTAATGATCCGCTGAAATTTTTGGACCCATTGGGGTAATGTAAAACGGATATCACTGACAAAGCTTCGAAGTGGCAAGGTAAAGGTGATTATCCTGGAGTTGATGATTGGCAAATTGCAAAAAGGCGATACTATCTACGGCGCCGTCCCGAGACAATCTGAATTTTATTTGTCAGGCGCTAGCTTAGAGATTGCTGGAGGTTAAAGAGTTGCTCTTGGAAAAATAACACAGGTTAAGCCTCATGATATCTATGGCTACATACCACAAGTGCAGACGTATGAGGTTTTACAGGATACTAAGATAGCTACTTCAACCGCTAAAGCTAACCCTCATTTTGGTGAAGGTGGGGCCACTCAGTATTTTGTAGAAGACTTCCCGTCAGTATTACGTCCAACTGAAAATCCAATAGGATTAGAGTAATCATGAGAATAGATGACATTGAGGTTTGTCACCCAATAACTGAATTAGTTTCTTTTTTAATAAAGAATGATTTCACAATCATTGAACAAAAAATTGCTGATTATCATTTTCATGAAGTTATTATAAAAATTAAAAAAGACTCGTCACCTAAAGCATTGAACATTAGTATTGAAAAAATAAGCCAACCAAAACCGGGGACATTTTTCTGCGAATGTCACTGGTCTAGCGTAATAATTGAATGACTATCTTAAATGCATGGTAAAAAGCCGGAAAGATTATCAAACATCTCCGGCTTTATATTATCCCCATCCCGCTAACCAACCAGTTCTTTCATCCCTTTAACCACCTTCTTAACCTGACAAAGCTCAGCCCGCAGAGCCTGCACCTCGCTGCTGCCAGCAATAATCGTCAGACATTTCTTTAATATTTTCATCGTCACCCAGTCCAGGTATCAAATCCCACTTACTTCGGCCAGTAATCTTTAAAGGTGAAGCGAGAAATAACGCGTCTGGAAGGTGCGCAGATCGGCACCGCGCAAGGATATCCCGCCCCCACCACACTCTCCATTTCCCCCCCCTCCCAATATCCCTTACTATACCCCTCATACTTTATTTCTGTCTGGATACCATGAGCCTACCGCAAACCACCCTTGCCGAATCCGTCACGCAGCATATTGCCTGTCGTATTCTTCACGGCGACCTCCATCCGGGGCGCTCGTTGCCCGGCGAAAATGAACTGGCGGGCGAATACGGGGTTTCGCGCACATCTGTGCGTAATGCGCTGCAGTTCCTGGCCGCCAAGGGGCTCATCACGATTCAGCCCAAAAAACGCACCACGGTGAATAACCGTGAGATGTGGAACCTGCTCGATGCCGATGTTCTGAACTGGCTGGCGGAAGGGGAAGTTGGGCCGGAGCTGGTCGAGCAGCTGATGGTGGCGCGACTCATTTTTGAACCTGACGTAGCGACCCTCGCCGCGCTGAACGCTACGGGCCACGATCTTGCCGCGCTGGAAGATGCGCTGAGCCTGATGCGCCGCGGGCAAACCGAAGCGGAACGGGCATTATTTGAAGAAGGCGATCTCGCTTTCCATCAGGCGCTGCTTCGCGCGACCCACAACCCTTTCCTCCTCGCACTTGGTAATGCCCTCTCTGCGGCGATGGTGCTGTCATTCCGCCAGACGCTGGAAAAAGACGTTCGCGATTCCCACGCTGCCGTTGACGATCATTTTTTGTTGTTTGAAAACATTCGCTTAAAACAACCAGATGGCGCTCGTCAGCAGATGCGCACCATTCTGATCAACGCCGCCAGAAAGCATCTCTGGAAAGATCTGCCGGAACTCTTCAACTTTATCTCCTGATCATTCCTTAAAATAATTTCGATCTTCCTCACAGATCGTGGGGATTTTTTGCTCTAGCATTCTTGTATTACAAGATTGCATGGGTTGTATTACCTGATATGAGCAGATACTGGATTGCCATCGACTGGGGCACCACCAACTTCCGCGCATTCCTGATGAACCAGGTGCAGCGGATAGATCAGATTAACCACCCTCGCGGGTTGTTATCGGTGGAAAACACGCAGTTTGGCCCCACGCTTTACGCCATGCTCCAGCCGTGGCTTGAGCAATATGGAAAATTACCTGTCGTGATGGCTGGCATGGTGGGATCGCAGCAGGGCTGGCATGAAGTTCCGTATGCGCCGCAACCCTGCGGAGCCCGCGATCTGCTCGCACGCACTCACACCTTCACCACATCCTGGGGCAGTCCGGCGTGGATCATTCCCGGCGTCAGCGGCACCAGCCATTTCGCCCAGCCGGACGTGATGCGCGGCGAAGAAGTGCAGCTTCTCGGTCTGTGCCAGTTACACCCCGCGACTCACCATTTTGCCCTGCTGCCCGGCACGCACAGCAAACATGCTCAGCTCGTTGAGGGAAAAATATCTGTCTTCTCAACGTTTATGACCGGCGAGATCTTCTCGCTTCTGAGCCAGCGCTCTCTCCTCGGCAAAGATTTGCCAGAGCAGCAGGAAGACAACGCCGCGTACCTGCTCGGTGTTCAAACCGCCCTTCGCGGCGCGCCCTTTACGCATCTTATTTTCTCTGCCCGCACGCGCCGTCTGGCAGGGGAAATCGCGACGTCGCATGTCCACAGCTATCTCTCCGGTCTGACGATTGGTCACGAACTGCTGGCGATACCGGCCGGACAGCAGGCGTGGGTTGTCGGCAGCCCTGCGCTCACCGCGCGCTATCAGCTGGCCGCCTCGCTGATGGATCTGCAACTCACGCCGGTCAACGGTGACGACTGCTTTATCCGTGGCCTGAGCCACCTCTTCTCCCTGATTCAAGGAATCGCATAATGGATCCGAAGACGTTTTCGACCCGCTGGAAACAGGAGCCGCTGCCGCTGGTCGCCATCCTGCGCGGTATCACACCGGCACAGGCCTGCGAAGCAGCAGACATTTTACTGAGCTGCGGTTTTCACTGGCTGGAAGTCCCGCTGAATAGCCCTGAGCCGCTTGAATCCATCCGACTGATGCGCAAAACCGTCGGCAGTCAGGGATTTGTCGGCGCGGGTACGGTCCTCACCGTTGAGCAGGTCGATCAGGTTGCCGACTGCGGTGGTCAGCTGATCATCTCGCCAAACTGCGATCCCGAGGTCATTCGCCACTCGGTGAAACGCGGGTTGATCAGCATGCCGGGCGTGATGACGCCGAGCGAGGCGTTTAGCGCCATCGCCAGCGGTGCCAGTGCGCTAAAACTGTTCCCCGCCGAACATGTCACCCCAGCGATCACCAAAGCGTTCCGCGCCGTGGTGCCTCATGACGTGGCCTGTCTGCCGGTGGGCGGTATTCAGCCGGACGCCGCACAGATGCGCAGCTATATCCAGGCTGGTGCGAACGGTTTTGGTCTCGGCGGCGGGCTGTATCAGGCCGGTATGAGTATGAATTTACTGCGTGAGCGCGCCCAGGCTTATCAGAAAGCCTGGCGTGAGTGCGCGGAGTAATCCCCATGAAACGCGTCGTCACCGGTCCTCTCAAAACCATCGGCCATTATCGCGCGCAGCTTGGTGAAACCCCGGTCTGGTGCGCCCGCAGCCAGTCGCTGCTGTGGGTGGATATCCTTGCTCAGCGCCTGCTGCGCTACTGGCCGGGAGAGAATGCAAGAACCCAGATCCACGCCATGCCGCCTTTTACCAGCGCGGTGCTGCTGACGACGCAGGAAGAGACATTTTTGACCGTCAGCCAGAGCGGGATCGGGTTGTACGACTACGCCCAGTCGCGCTTCACCCCACTTTGCGATTACCCGGCTGATGCCATAGGTACGCGCCCAAACGAAGCCGCCATTGCCCCGGACGGGGCACTGTGGTTCAGCACCATGGATCCGGCGGCCGAAAAGGCCATCGGCAGCTGGTATCGCTTTGCTTCTGGCGATAACGCCCCGCAACGCCTGCTCGGCAACCAACTGGTGCCCAACACTCTGCAGTGGCATGGCGACAAAATCTGGTTCGCCGACTCCCTGCTGCACCGTTTTTACTGCGCACAGATGGCTCAGTCAGAAATTTTGGAACTGACGGCACACAGCGTGGACGGCATTCCGGACGGATCTGCGCTTACCGCAATGGGTCAGCTGATCAACGCCCGCTGGGGACAGTCGCGCCTGGTGCGGTATCAACTCTGCGAGACGAACCTTGAGGAGCTGGACAGCCTGGCGCTCCCCGTCATGCAGCCGAGCAGCTGTACCTTCGGCGGCCCGGATCTTAATGAGCTGTACATCACCTCAGCCCGCGACGGGATTGAGCGACCGAATGAAACGGAGGGTGCGCTGTTAAGCATCTCCACCACGTTAACCGGACTGCCAGCCGGTCTTTTTCAGCTTTAAAAAAACGAAAACAATCAAGGTGTCATTATGAACACAGCATTGAACCCTACAAAAACTAACCGGCAAACGCTGCTTGTTTGCTTTCTTGCCGCCCTCGCAGGCCTGCTGTTTGGCCTCGATATGGGGGTGATTGCCGGGGCTTTAC
Source organism: Lelliottia wanjuensis (assembly GCF_030238365.1). GTDB lineage: Bacteria > Pseudomonadota > Gammaproteobacteria > Enterobacterales > Enterobacteriaceae > Enterobacter > Enterobacter wanjuensis. The sequence goes on from NZ_JASSOT010000079.1 coordinate 73,032, forward strand.
CCTTTATTGCCAATGAATTTGGCCTCAGCAGCCATCACCAGGAAATTGTGGTCAGCGTGATGATGTTCGGTGCCGCACTCGGCGCCCTGTGCAGCGGGCCGATGTCCTCCAGCCTTGGTCGCCGTAAAAGCCTGCTGCTCGGTGCCATCCTGTTCGTGATCGGCTCCGTGGGCTGCGCCTTTGCAGACAGCATGGCGGTGCTCTCCGTGTTCCGCTTTGTGCTCGGTCTGGCGGTGGGCGTGGCGTCCTTTACGGCTCCGCTTTACCTGTCTGAAATCGCGCCGGAACGTATTCGCGGCAGCATGATTTCCCTCTATCAGCTGATGATTACCATCGGCATTCTCGCCGCCTTCCTGTCCGACACCGCCCTGAGCGCTGGCGGCCACTGGCGCTGGATGCTCGGGGTGATCACCTTCCCGGCCATCGTGCTGTTCCTTGGCGTGCTCACCCTGCCGGAGAGCCCGCGCTGGCTGGCGATGAAAGATCGCCACGCTCTGGCGGGCAAAGTCCTGAAGCTGCTGCGTAACTCCGATAAAGAAGCCCAGTACGAGCTGGATCAGATCCGTGAAAGCGTGAAGATGAAACAGCGCGGCTGGCAGCTGTTCCGCCACAACCCGCACTTCCGTCGCTCCACCTACATGGGTGTGCTGCTGCAGTTTATGCAGCAGTTCACCGGCATGACGGTGATCATGTACTACGCGCCAAAAATCTTCGAAATCGCCGGTTTCTCCACCACCCGCGAGCAGATGTGGGGCACGGTGATCGCCGGTCTGACTAACGTGCTGGCAACCTTTATCGCCATCGGCCTGGTCGACAGATGGGGACGTAAACCGATCCTCAAGCTGGGCTTCGCCGGGATGGCGGTGTGCATGGGCATTCTCGGCTACATGTTCCACAGCGGCATCACCAATCCGACCGAGCAGTACACCGCCGTGATCGTGCTGCTGATCTTTATTACCGGTTTTGCGATGAGCGCGGGCCCGCTGATCTGGGTGCTGTGCTCGGAGATCCAGCCGCTGGCCGGACGCGACTTTGGCGTCACCTGCTCCACGATGGCGAACTGGATCGCCAACATGATTATCGGCGCAACCTTCCTGACGCTGATCGACACCATCGGCAGCCCAAACACCTTCTGGCTGTACGGCGTGCTGAACGTGGCGTGCATCGTACTGACCATCCTGTTTGTGCCTGAAACCAAAAACATTTCGCTGGAAAACATCGAACGCAACCTGATGAACGGCGAAGCGCTGCGCAATATCGGACAGACAAAACACCACGCCTCGGCTGGCCAGAGTATCACGGCCAAATAAAAACGAAGGCGGCCTGCCACGTTGCAAGGCCGCCGCATCCTGGAGAGTCGTCATGAACAAGAGTCTTGCAAAAGAGTCGTCAGGAAAGGCCGCCGAATCGCAGGTTTACGCGAAGATCACGCGCCGTCTGATCCCCTTTTTGATCCTCTGCTATTTCTTCGCCTACCTGGATCGCGTCAACGTCGGGTTCGCCAAGCTGCATATGCAGGATGCGCTGAACTTCAGCGACACCGTCTACGGCCTGGGCGCGGGCATTTTCTTCATCGGCTACTTCCTGTTTGAGATGCCGAGCAACCTGCTGATGCAGCGCTTCGGGCCACGCTTCTGGATCGCCCGCATCATGGCGACCTGGGCGGTGCTGTCGGCGGCGATGATCTTCATCACCACCCCCACGCAGTTTTACGTGGTGCGCTTTTTACTCGGCGTGGCGGAAGCGGGCTTTTTCCCTGGCATCGTGTTCTATCTCACGCTGTGGTTCCCGTCCTGGCGCTCCGCCCGCACCCTGGGGCTATTTATCCTGGTGACGCCGCTCTCGACCATTATCGGCAGCCCGCTTTCCGGCCTGATCCTCAAACTGTTCGAAGGCGTCGACGGGCTGCATAACTGGCAGTGGCTATTCCTGGTCGAAGCGATCCCGTCATTCCTGCTGGCCTTCGTGGTGCTGCGCTATCTGGATAACGACGTGAAGTCCGCCAGATGGCTGACCGAGGCAGAAAAACAGGTGGTGGTGGACGATCTGGCGAAAGATGCCGCCAACCGCGAACGCGCTAACCAGGGCAAGGTCGACAGCACCCTGAAAGGGATGCTCAGCAACGGCTACGTCTGGCTGCTGGCGCTGGTCTTTTTCAGCTTCAACATTGGCTATTACGGGATCAACTTCTGGCTGCCGTCGATCATCAAAAGCTCCGGCGTGAGCGATGATTTCCACATCGGCCTGCTCGCCGCCCTGCCGTACGTCTTTGGTGCGTGCTTTATGGTGTGGAACAGCCGTCACTCGGATCTGAAACAGGAGCGCCGCTGGCACATTGCCATTCCGGCGATGATCGGCTGCATCGGCCTTGCGCTCAGCGCGTATTGCAGCGGGTCGACCTTCTGGATGATGGCGTGGATCTGCCTGGCGATGTCCGGCACCCTGGCGTTAATCCCTACTTACATCAGCCTGCCCGGCGCGCTGCTTTCCGGCACCGCCGCGGCGGCAGGTATCGCCTTCGTCAACTCCGTGGGCAACCTCGCCGGTTTCTTTGGCCCGACGGTGCTGGGCTGGCTGAAAGATGCCACCGGGCGCACCGACACCGGTTTGTACATTCTTGCCGGATTCCTGTTGCTGTGCGCTCCGCTGATCCTGACGCTGCCCGCCCGTCTGGCAAACCCGAAAAAAGTGATCCCTGAACCCGAACAGAGCGATGTGCAGTCTGAATCTGCGCATCACATCAGTCGTTAACGTAGAAAGAGATAAAGCATATGAGTGGATGTGGAGGATGTGCCAGCTGTGGCACGCATTTCAACCCAATCCTTGAAGGTGATGACGGCGCGCTGAAACGTGCGCTGTACAAATCGATGGGCCATACGGACGAACAACTGCGCCGCCCGGTGATTGCCGTGGTGAACAGCTATACCAATGCCACGGCGGGCCACGCCAATCTGAATGAACTGACGGCGAAAGTGCTGGAAGGCATTGAAGAGGCGGGCGGCGTCGGCATGGTGTTCGGCACCATCGCCCCGTGCGATGGCATCGCCGAGGGCCACCTCGGTATGCGCTATATTCTCGCCGCGCGCGAGGTGATTACCGCCTCCATCGAAGTGATGATGCGCGCCCACCGCTTCGATGGGATGGTGCTTCTCGGCTCGTGCGACAAAATCGTTCCGGCGATGCTGATGGCGGCGGCGCGCCTCGATATTCCGGCCATTATGGTCAACGGCGGCCCGATGTACCCCGCGGAATACAAAGGCAAACACTGGGACGGCAACATCGTTACCGAAGCGATTGGCTGGAAAAAACGCGGTGAAATCAGCGAAGAAGAGTTCGCCCATATCGAGAACATCGCCGAGCCTGGCCCTGGCTCTTGCACCATGTACGGCACGGCGAATACCATGTGCTGCATCGGCGAAGTGCTCGGCATGAGCCTGCCGGGCAGCAGCACGCTGCCTGCGGTGTCTCAGGAGCGCCGCGACTGCGCAACCGAGACGGGCCGCCAGGCGGTGAAACTGGTGCAAAACGGCGTTAACGCTCGCCAAATCATCACCCCGGAATCGATCCGCAACGCGATGGTTTACCTGCTGGCGACCGGCGGTTCCACCAACGCGATCCTTCATTTGCAGGCGATCCATTACGAAGCCGAACTCGGCCATCTGCCGCTCTCCGCCTTCGACGAAATGAGCCACCACGTGCCGCTGGTCGCCTCGCTCTATCCGGCTTCGGAACACGACATGATCGACTTCTGGGAAGCGGGCGGCGTGCAGGCGGTGGAGAAAGAGATCAGCTCCCTGATGGATCTCAACGCCCTGACGGTGGCCGGAAAAACCAAAGGCGAACTGCTGGCGCAGGCCAAACGCAGCAGCCGTCCGGAGGTTGTCCACACCCTGGCGATCCCGGTGCGTAACGAGGCGGGCGTGGCGGTGCTGCACGGCAACCTGTCGCCACTTGGCTGCGTGGTGAAACCGGCGGCGGTACCGGAAAACCTGATGGTGTTCCGCGGCCCGGCGGTGGTGTTCAACAGCGAACAGGAGTCCGTCGAAGCCATTATGTCCGGGGAAATTCAGCCGGGCAGCGTGCTGGTGCTGCGCTACGAAGGGCCGAAAGGCGGGCCAGGTATGCCGGAAATGTACAAACCGATGAAATCCCTTGAGGGCATGGGCCTCTCGGACAGCTGCGCGCTGATCACCGACGGACGTTTCTCCGGCTCCAACCGTGGCCTGTTCGTCGGCCATATCTCCCCGGAAGCGGTGGACGGCGGCGAGCTGGGCTTAGTGGAAAATGGCGACGAGATCTCAATTGATATCCCAACCCGCACCCTGACGCTGCACGTAGCAGAAGAGGTGCTCGCCACCCGCCGCGAAAGCTGGAAACCGGTCAACAAAGAGGTGCCGCGCGGCTTCCTGCGTCTCTATCGCCGCTGGGCGTTGCCTGCTGCGCAAGGCGCGGTGCTGGCAGACCGGGAGGACGACTGATGACCCACTACACCGCGCAGCACATTGCTGGCGTTAACCCAATTGTCGCCATGCCCTTCACCGCCCACGGTGACGTGGATGAGAAAAGCATGGTCCGCCTGCTGGAGCACCTCGCCACCAGCGGCGCTCAGGGCACCACGCTGTTTGGCATCGCCAGCGAATTTCCTAAGCTCAACGATCACGAACGGGACCGACTGGCGCAGCTGTTTGTCTCCACCCTCGCGGGGAGCCCGCTGTATCGGGCGATGTCGGTCACGGACCACAGCACGGAACAGGCGGTAAAACGCGCCCGCGACTACGCAAAACTCGGCGTCGATGCCCTGATGCTGCTTCCGCCGTTCTTCCTGAGCCCGAGCCCGCAGGCGATTCAGGAACATATTTTTGCCGTCCTCGAAGCGGTGGATATCCCGGTGATGGTCCAGTACGCGCCGGGCGAAACCGGCCTGCCGATCACCCCTGAACAGATGGCGGCGATCGCGGCCCGGTATCCCCATGCGGTGTTTAAAATCGAGTGCAATCCGCCGGTCGACTACACCCGCGAGTTTCTGGCGAAAGCCCCGCAGGCCAGCGTGCTGAACGGTTATGCCGGGCTGTACATGCTGCAAATGCTGGCCGCAGGCGGCAAAGGCGTGATGCCGGGCTGCTCGTTCACAGAAGTCTATGTGCGCATCTATCGCCACTGGCTGAACGACGAAATTCAGCAGGCCGAAGCGCTGCACCAGAGCCTGCTGCCGTACATCCAGCGCTGGATGAGCCACTGCGAATACATCATCCAGGTGGAAAAAACCATCCTCACGCGTCGGGGCATTATCGCCAGCGATTACTGTCGTCGTCCGGGATGGAAACTCACGCCGGAAGACGAGCAGCTCATTCACCAGTTTATTCACCAATTCCAGCTATGATCATAGGGCTGCGGCCAGCCCGCAGCCTGCAATGAGGTTCAACATGACCACGAAAACAACACCCCGTATTGTCATTGTCACCGGCACCAGCCAGGGTATCGGCCAGGCCATTGCGCAGACTTTTTTAGATAACGGCGATATCGTTATTGGCTGCGCCTTCTCCGCTCTGGAAAAAGCGCCCGCCGCGCAGCAAATGCTGAGCGACTATCCGGATCGCTATTTCTATTATTCCGTGGATGTCACACGTACGGAGGCTATTCAGCAGTTTGTCGACAGCGCAGAAAAACTGTTCGGCAGAATCGATGTTGTGGTGTCGAATGCGGGGAAAAATGTCTTTAAAGGCATCGACTGCGAAGAGAGCGACTGGGAGCATAATTTCAGTCTGAATTTGCGCTCGCACTGGTATCTGGCGAAATGCGCCCGCCCGGCGCTGCGCAAAAGCCAGGGGACGATCATTATCATCACCTCAAACCATGCGTTTTCGACCATGCCGGGCTGCGCGCCGTATAACATCAGCAAACGCGCCCTGCTTTCCCTGGTGCAGAGCCTGACGATTGAATGGGGCCCGGAGATCCGCACCGTCGGCATCGCCCCCGGCTTTATTGATACTCTCGGCAACCAGGCGTGGTTTGATTCCCACCCCGACGCGCAAATCGCCCGCGACCGCACCATCAAAAAACACCCCGTCGGGCGCATCGGTCGCCCGGATGAAGTCGGCGAATTATGCCTGTTCCTCGCCAGCGATAAGGCGGGCTTTATTGCGGGGACCACCATCGTGATGGACGGTGGCCGCAGCGCCATAATGCAGGATGAAGAAGATCTTTAAGATGTTCTGCTAACAGGCTGGCACGCCCTGTGCCAGCCATTGTGGCCAGATGGCGGCCCAGTCAGAGCCATGGCTCATCCCGCTTACCACAGCCGTGCGAGTACAGTTTCCGCCAACCGCCTGTACAAAACGGCGGGCGACGTCCGGGGGAACGGTTTTGTCGGCCTCGCCGCTGAGATGAAGCTGCGGTATATGACGCAGCGCCTGAGCGCGATCGATGGCATTGATCGCACCGGGCATGGCGCTCACCTGATGCAGCGCATTCACATAAGCGACATCCAGATTCCCCGCCACCGTGCGTAGCGAGCGCACGTCCGTTCTCCGTTCAGCCAGCAGCGCCGCGATATTTCCACCGCCCGAATATCCCGTTAAATCAAGCTGAACGCCTGGGTAGCGCGCCACAAACCGATCGAGCGCCTCGTTCATTGACTCCAGTACGACGGGTGAAAAACGATCCTCCGTCCACCAGCGCGCGCTGCACTCAGCGGGCAACGGCGGCCCGGCAAACTGGCAGGGTCGGGCGAGATACAGCACGCTGGCGTGCGCATCGGCAGCGGCCAGCGTCAGTCCGACCGGGTTGTGGGGCGTTGGATCGTCCGAAGGCCGCGTGCGGCTTTGCCAGGCAAACCCATCTCCTTCGATGTAGACGTGTAATGACCTGACCGGCGGGGTCATTCGGCTCCAGCTGGCAATCAGAAAGTCGTTTGTCTGCACATTCTCTCTGGTAAGACCTGCCTGTTGCGCAATCTGGCTCGCCGTATTGCGCGGTTCTACCGCAGCACAGCCTGTAAATAAAAAAGATAAGCTAATCAATAAGACTGCGAAGAATATATTCTCTTTAACCCACATATCCGGGAATCACTTAAGTAAAATTAAAAACAACACTATTTCTACGGGATAATTCCACCCAGAAATAATTAAGCAAAGCTTATTGTTTTTTGCAACAAATTGTATATTCTGCGCCCGAACAATATCGGATTAATCCGAAGTTTATTTATCTGCAATTTTTACAACAATCGCAACTTTGTGACGGCACACCATGAGAAAAAAATATCTAAGCCAGCTGATCTCTTTGCTGGTGGCTTCAACGGCGGCGCAGGGGCTGCTGACGACACACTCCATCGCTTCATCGGACGTTATCATTGATGCACCGATAACTGAATTCAGCAACACCGGAATCATTGAAAACCTCGATCCCTTCCGTACGGGCAGCATTGTGACAGTCACCCCCACCGGGGTCGTGGATAGTTTTATTAACCACGGCACCATCCAGAATATGCCGAATAATATATTTCTCGGTTCGAACAATACTGGCGCAGTGGGGAATAACGGTCACATCCTTAATCTGTTCAATACCAGCACAGGAACAATCACGGGCTATCGCGGGATTAATAACGCGGGCACCATTGATTATTTAACCAATGATGGCGTTATTACCGCCGCCAATAATAATATGATGCCGATGCCGGGACAAAATGGGGCCATTTACAACCAGGGTCTCATTGGCACGCTGCACAATACCGGAACGCTTCAAACCGGCACCCTCAATTTTTTCGGCAGCGCAGGGGTGGTGAACTGGGGAACGATCAATTCTGTTATTAACGATGGTTTAATTAGCGGCAGCGCGGACGGTATTACCAACCACGGCAGCATCGGCACTATCGAAAATAACAGCCGCATCGCCGGGATTAATAATGGCATTAACGCTAACAGCTCCAGCGGAAATTCCATCGCAGAGATCGTTAACAACGGTGAAATCACCGGCGGTTTGTACGGAATTTATCTCACAAGCTACAGCGATCAAAATCCCGCCACGCTGATTACTAACAACGGTACGCTGAGCGGGGGAAGCACCGCCCTGTATGTATTTACCTATACCAATTCCAGCGCGGACGTCACGCTCACCAACAGCGGTACGGTTAAGGGGGATATTTTCTCCCAAAGCTCAACGCCGTTAACCATTAATGGCGGCACAAATACCACAGGGACGCTGACCGGTCAGAATGGCATTGGTCAGATCACCAGCCAGAGCTCAGAGGTGATTTTTGGTACGGGTTCCCTGCTGCTGAACGATAACGTGAATGCCGCAACGGTACAGAACAATGGCGCAGCGCTGCAGGTGAACGGCGACATTTCGATTGTCGGGGATTATCACCAGAAAGCCGCCGCTACGCTTATCTCTGGTATCTCCGATCTGGCCACGCAAAACGGTTTTTTAACCGCCGACACCGGATATGGACGCCTGAACGTCATCGGCAATGCCACGGTTGACGCGGGTTCCAGCGTTAACCTGCTGCGCACCGGTGCCACCTATCAGTTCGCTGAAGGCCAGCGTTATGTAGTGATCACTGCCACAGGCGCGGGGACGGAGTACAACGCGGATAAGCTGAACTATCAGGCGATTGGCTATCACGGCGCGGTGAATGGCTCAGTCTACGAGGACGGCGCGAATAGGGCGCTGGTGTTAACCGTTGGCGCGGAGCCAGTAGTGGTTCCACCGGTTGTGACGCCTCCGGTTGTCACACCGCCAGTGGTGACTCCACCTGTGGTAACGCCTCCGGTTGTGACACCGCCTGTTGTCACTCCACCTGTGGTGACGCCTCCGGTTGTGACACCGCCCGTTGTCACTCCACCTGTCGTTACACCGCCGGTGGTGACACCGCCCGTTGTCACTCCACCTGTCGTTACACCGCCGGTTGTGACGCCGCCGACTCAGCCAACGCCGAAACCTGCGCTGGCGACCATCCCAGGCGCCACCGCGGCACTCGGCGGTCTGGCGAGCTACACCGGCATCTCTTCTCCACAGCTGCTGGATCTGTACAACGCCTCACTGGCGATTAAAGGCAAAGATGAAGCCAACCGCGCGGGCGAGAAACTCTCTCCGGGTCAGAATCTCAACACCAGCTCAGCGGCTGCGGTAGCCACCTCCACCGCACAGGCTGTGGTCGGGGCGCACATTGATGCGGTACGCAATCCACACACCTCCGGCACCAGCGGCGTGGCGACCGGGGATGACTACGCCAGCAACTGGATCGTATGGGGTCAGCCGTTCGGCGGCTATGCGCGTCAGGACAGCACCGCTGAAATAAGCGGCTATACGGCGAAATTTGGCGGCCTGATCATGGGCGCTGACCGCTCGCTCGGCGACGACTGGCGTCTGGGCGCTGCCGTGAACTACAGCAACACCTCCGTTCACGGAAAAGGCAACCTGAGCGGTAACACCTCCACCGCAGATAACTACGGCATCATCGGTTATGCCGGTTACACAGGCTCGCCATGGTATCTGAACCTCTCAGCGGGTGTGAACCGCCAGAACTACAGCTCCGTTCGCCGCGCGGACTTCACCGGCTTCTCCGGCGCGGCCCAGGGCAAGTTCAACGGTCAATCAGTCACCCTGCAAACGGAGTTCGGCTATCCGGTCAAACTGCCAGCCGACGTGGTGATCACGCCGCTCGCCAGCCTGACCTATGGTTATCAACACGTTGATGACTATAAGGAAACCGGCGGCAACGGCATGGCGCTGGACGTGAGCAGCACGCATTCCCAGTCGGTCGTGAGCGACATCGGAGCCCGCGTCGAGAGAACCTTTGCGACGGGTCTCGGCAACCTGACGCCTTTCGCGCAGGTCTCCTGGATTCATCAGTACGATAACCGCCAGGTGAGCAGCCATGCGACCTATGCCGCCGACGCCGTGGGTGAAACTAGCTTTATCACCAAAGGCGCGTCGCCAGTGGAGGATATGGCGGGTGTTGCAGTCGGCAGCACGCTGTACGACGCGAACGATCTGAGCCTGGACGCGCGCTACGATCTGCAGGCGGGAGATCGCTATCAGGCGCACACCTTCAGTCTGCGACTGCGGAAGATGTTCTGATTGATGTGAAGGCTGCTGACCGCTGGACGCGTTCAAAAGCCCTTTGAAAAAGCAGTGGAATCGTTCCGTTCACTTTGGTTTCTCTGCTTCCTGTCCATTTCTCTGCGGTGAACGTGTTAAGGGGCCGCCGCCCCCTTAACAATCTCGGCTCCCGGCCAGGAAAATCGCCGCTTCGCGGTACCTTCGTCTTATTCCTTCCGGCTGACGGGGACGGGCGCAGGTAACATCCCTGTAAGTCGCGCCCTCGACGCACATCCCTGTGCGTCGCCCCTACCTCCAGTCAACGCCTCAGCGATTTTCAGCCGGACTCCCGCTCCCTCAACCTTCACAGCTGCCTGCATGTGGCACCGGTTTGGGTCCCCGCAGAAATCGGCGAACCGGAGGCCGGATGACAAGGGCTGGACGCCATGGATGGCGGCCAGAGGCGAAACGAGACAGGATGTCGAGTCGAGCCGACCGCAGGCAGCAGGCCGGGAGGTGAGCGCAGTGCGAAGCACCGATTTCATGGCGGGGCGCGGGGATTGACAAGGGGGCCGCGTAGCCCCCTTGTCACGTTCACAGGTGATACAGGTTTAATATTCTGCTGAACATAAGGTGAACGGAACACCCTCTAATGCCAGATAGAATCATCAAGGCAGTGGGATCGCCACCCACTTCCACCCCAGCCCCACCGTGGCGACCACAATGGTGAAGATCGCCGCCAGATGCAGCGCAAAATCCAGCGGATGCACTTCGACCGGATGACAGAACGACAGCAAAGTTAGCGCCATGCAGGCCACGCCCGCCCCGGCAGTGGCGAGACTTTGCAGAGGATGCAGACTGCGGGTGCGCCGCAAATAACCGATCGCCAGCAGCATCATCGGCGCGCTGACGGTCATCATAAAGACGTAGCAATTCACCTCATCCCGGTGATGCGTCAGGGATGTCTGCCCGAGATTCGCCAGCACGCAGCCCAGCCACAGAACCAGCAGCGGCATAAACCCTTTCCAGCTAAGCGGGCGACGGCCCGGAATGCTGAGTAAAAACGCGTTACGGATCGCCAGAACGCCCATCACAAACGTCAGTCCCAGTTGAAGCAGGGCCAAAAATGCTCCGGAATGCGCCCAGTCCGTCGCCACGCGCTGTAACAGCAAACTGCTCAGCCACCCGCTCGGGAGCGCCATCAGGGTCCACGCCAGCGCACGCCAGCCGTCGGGCCAGGGGCGTTTGACGGGCAGCGCCTGCTGGCTCAGTTTTTCAATTAACAGCTCATGATCGGTCATGGTTCGCTCCCATCCGGCGAAGAGAGGTGATGGCCCTGTGCAGCAGGGATTTCACCGCCGGGATCGTCAAATTATGTCGGCTTGCGGCCTGCGCAAGGGTCATTTCCTGCAGGTGAATATGCTCCACGATTTCCCGCTGGCGCGCGGGCAGTCTGTCGAGGATCAGCTTCAGCTCCTCCTGAACGTCCTGATGTTCCGCACTCTCCGTGGCTGCGACGTCCACCAGCGCCGCTTCCGTATCCGTCTCGCGGCGCAATGTCCGCCCGCGATGGCGCAAGGCATCGACCGTGCGGGCCTGGGTAATCGCCATCAGCCATGGCAAAAAGGGACAGGCCGGATCGTAGGTATGGCGCACCCGATGCACCGTCAACAGCACATCCTGGATGACATCTTCCACCAGCACCGTGTCGGATACCTGTCGGCGCACGAGGGTGCGAATCGCCGGGACAATTGCCCGCAACAGCTGGGTATAGGCGTGACGATCCCCGGCCTGCGCTTTGGTCATCAGCTCAGGCCAGGCCTCGCGCGGGGCAAACCCGTTATCCATATTCCGCCATGACGGTTACCTCATGCTTTTTTGTCAGCCGCCTGATTCAGGGCGTTGACCACAATCGACGGCGTCAGCACCTGCGGGAGCACCTTCGGTGCGCTTCCGTCCGCCGGATAGACCACGTACAGCGGCAATCCGCCCTGCCCGAAGGCGTTCATCGCATCATCAATATCGGCGTTAAATTTGGTGGAATCCGCCACCATATAAACCGCGCCGGTGCGCGCCATCGCCTCTTTCACCGCCTGCGTCGAGAGCGAAGTACGATCGTTCACCTGACAGGTGATGCACCATGACGCGGTGAAATTCACAAAGATGGCTTTGCCGTGACCGCGCATCGCTTCCACGCTCTGCGGCGACCACTTCACCGGCGCGACGTTTTCCGCCACCAGGGTAGCGGGCTGTGCCGATCCGGTATTGATTGCCTTAGGCAACGGCGCAATCGCCACGACAAAAAACGCCACCGTGAACGCCAGCAGCACTCGATAAGACTTTCCGAGATAGCGTCGGCGTTGGGCGATGCCATACAGCCAGGCGGCAAAACTCACCACCACAGCGCTCGCCAGCATCACCGCCAGCGCCGTAGTCCCGGCCTGCTGCGCCAGGACCCACACCAGCCAGGCAAAAGCGCCCAGCATCGGGAAGGCCAGTCCGCGTTTCAGCACGTCCATCCACGCGCCGGGGCGCGGCAGTCGACGAGCTATCGCCGGGAACAGCGAGACGAGGGTAAAGGGCGCAGCAAAACCGAGCGCCAGAGCAAAGAAAATCGCCAGCGAAACCGCAGGCGGCTGGACCAGCGCGTAGCCTACCGCCCCCGCCATAAACGGCGCGGAGCACGGCGTGGCAACGATAATGGCCAGCGCGCCCGTCAGGGCCGAGCGGACAAACGCCCCGCGCCCGACGGAGATCTCCCCGGCTCGCTGGAGCGACAGCCCGACTTCAAACACCCCAAGCAGGTTGAGCGCGGCCCCAAGAATAATCAGCGCCAGCACGGCGATCACCAGCGGAGACTGAAGCTGGAAGCCCCATCCGACAGCCGTTCCCCCGGCGCGCAATGCCAGCAGCAGTGCCGCCAGCGCCATCATGGTAAAGATGACGCCGAGCAGAAACCCGAATCCTTCAGTCCGTGCGCTGGCGGTGTCGCCCTGATGGCGCATGATCCCCAGCGCTTTCAGGGAGATCACCGGAAAGACGCAGGGCATGAAATTCAGGATCACGCCGCCCAGAAAGGCGGCAAAAATGGCGGTTAACATAGCGAACCTCGAAGGCGAAAGTCGGCGTTAATTACGAGTGCGATTTCGCATAAAGCTTGACGGCATCCATCGTTTTCTGGATGTGCGCATCCGGGTTGCGGTCCGTGTAGCTGAGCAGGATTTTGCCGTCCGGCGCGATCACAAACGAGGTGCGATCCGAGAGCGTTTTACCGTTCACCTTCATCAGGGTTTCATACTCGGTCGCCACTTTGGCACCGGGATCGGCAGCCACGGCAAACTTATCGCGGCACTCGAGTTTCGAAAACTCATCCACCTGATCGACATTCCCGGCGGTCACCCCCACCACCGTCGCGCCCAGTTTTTTGAAATCATCCGTCGCTTCCGCAAACGCGTGGGCCTCCAGCGTGCAACCTTTGGTAAACGCCGCCGGGAAGAAATAGAGCACCACCGGCCCTTTTTGCAGCGCCTGCTGTAACGTAAAGGTCAGCGGTTTACCGCCCAGCGCGCCCTGCAGGGTAAAGTCTGGCGCTTTGGCTCCGGCTTCGAGCGCGGCCTGGGTGTTCATGGAAAAGAGTGAAAGCGTCAGTACGGCGGCGGCGGACAAGGTTTTCAAAGTTTTCATGGTCAACTCCATCGGGGAAAAGTGGGCTATCTGAATAATAGTTCGTTAGCCCGCGAACAAAAGTTTCGCCCGCCCATAAAAAAACATCCGCAAGGCTCACTTGCGGATGTTCAGTTGCAGCCTCAACGCGGTGAACGCGCTAGTTGTCTTTCACCACGATCAGCGGCTCGATGTCGCTCTCTTTCTTAATCACCAGCGAATCATCCCCGCGCAGACAGGTGCCGCCGTAGTTGCCGCCGACGGTAAAGGTGCAGACCTGAATGTACTTCCCGTCCACTTTTGGCAGACACCACAGCTGCTGGTAGATATTTTTGCGATCGACAAATTTGCCGCTGGATTTGTCCAGCAGCTCTTCTTCGGCACTGATCAGATCGATATTGCTGCCGCAGCGACCGGCAATAGGTTTCACCGCGTAGCCGGTTTGGGTCAGCAGTTCGTTGACTTCAAAGTCGGTATCCAGCAGATAGCGATGGTTTGGGAACAGCTGCCACAGCACCGGCAGAATCGCTTTGTTGCCAGGAATCACCGTCCAGAGCGGTTCAAATACCAGTACTTCCGGGCGCAGCAGGACGTCAATTAAACGCACTTCGTTCTGCGGATGGCCGGTGCGGATCGGCACCGCGGCGTATTCGGTTTCGCTGACTTCACGCACCTGCTCGATGGCCGTTTCCCACGCCCAGGTTTTCCACACGCAGTTCACCGGGCGACCTTCGTCATCGATGAGCTGTCCTGCTTTATCCCAGCTTAGCGCCTCAAGCCCGTGCAGGATTTTGGTCTCAAAACCGGCCTGCATCAGGGAGCGCTGGATAAAGAGCGCGTGATAATCCTCTTCGATATCATTGTCTTGCATGATGTGTACGAACGGACGCGCGTTGCTGTGCTTCCACGCACCGGTCAGCTCTTCAAGCAGGCCTTCCGCCGGGTTGTGCCCGGTTCCGCGATAGCCGTTTTTCACCCACTCTTCGAGGATCAGGCCCCCTTCCGTATGGCAGGAGGCGGAATCGGCGTTGTATTCGTACACTTTCAGCCCGCGCTCATCCATACAAAAATCCATACGACCGGTGATCATATGGTGACGACGCCACTGCCAGGAGAGGCGCAGGCGCGGCCAGAGGATTTTCGGGATGTCGAAAAGCGCGAGCAAGTTGTCGTCTTTCAGCACCTTATCCGTGGCGTGAAGATACATCAGATGCAGTTCGTTGGTGGCCTTGATCAGCTCCTGCTCGGCGCTTTCGGTGATGGTGAAATACTGGCAGGGATCTTTGTTGATCACATGGCCGTTGGCGCGAACATAGGCCTGCTGGAGGGCATCGTTTTCGTTGAGCCATTTGCCGTCGAACTGGCGTTTGTTGGGCAGACGCGCGCCGCTGATTTTCAGCTGTTCGCCACCAATTTCCGGCTGCGGCAGGCTGTGTTCGGTGTCGTCAGTCTGGATCATCCAGCCCAGAATGGTGGTATCCGTAAAGGTATCGTGCAGGGTGTAGCAGCCGTTTTCGACCGACAGGCGCAGCTCGCGCGTCCACTGCTGGCCGACCGGCAGCGGCGAATGGAGCACGTTCTGCTCGGCGATGCGGACTTTATCGCCCATCAGCTGAGTGATAACCGCCACGTGGCCGGTCTCATGAAACTCACCGCCCTTTTGCCAGATCAGCAGCGACCCGGCTTTTGGCGCGCGTTGTGAACCGTTGGCAAAGGCCTGCAGCGGTAAAATGGTGTCGTTGACCACGGCGCGCAGGAAGCGCAGGGAGAAGATCTCCCACGCCATGCCGACGTCGGTAAAGACCATGCCGTAGTTGAGGAACAGGAAGCGGCGCGCGAACTCGACGCACTGCCATTTGTGGCCCATGTATTCGTTGCCGATATAGCTACGAAACTCCGCGTCTTCGGGGTAGTTGCGCGGATCAAGGCTGCTGTAATTCGAGGAGTAAATTGCCACGCCACCCGGCGCATAACCTAACAACGTCCCAAACGGAGCGTCACTGCTTAACTTTCCATTATTTCGCATGAATCCAACCTAAAAAGGCAGGCGGCAAGAGGATGACGGTTGTCGTCTGCGCGTTGACAGAAGTGGAATTATCATACACCTGGGAAAGCGCCGTGGTACAGAGTAGGCCCTGGCCATTGTAGGCCGGGCAAGCGTTAGCGCCGCCCGGCTTTCAGGCCGCAACGCCGCTTTTGCCGGGTGGCGGCTGCGCCTTACCCGGCCTACTTGTTCTGTGCGGTCTTTGTGCCGGGTGGCGGCTGCGCCTTACCCGGCCTACGGGTTGATGGCGGTTCGTTACAATTTAAACAACCAACACGCTGCGAAATGTCCGGGGGAGATCTCCTGCATTGCGGGCTCCTGTGACCGGCAAACGGGCATCACGTGCGGGCAGCGGCTGCAAAACTTACAGCCGGGAAGCACTGATGTGGGGCCGGGGATCTCTCCGCGCAGGGTGGCTTGCTCCAGGTGGCGGATGCGCGGGTCGGGCAGCGGAACGGCGGCCAGCAGCGCGCGGGTATAGGGGTGCGCCGGATGGGAATAGAGCTCACCCGCCGGGGCCACTTCCACCAGCTTGCCGAGGTACATCACCCCGATACGGCTGGAGATATGGCGCACCATCGACAGATCGTGGGCGATAAACAGATAGGTCAGCCCCAGCTCCTGCTGCAGGTCCTGCAAAATGTTCACCACCTGCGCCTGGACCGACACGTCCAGCGCCGAGAGCGGCTCATCGCACAGCACAAACTCCGGGCGCACCGACAACGCGCGCGCGATGCTGATGCGCTGACGCTGACCGCCGCTGAACTCGTGCGGGAAACGCTGGAGATGTTCCTGTTTGAGCCCGACTTTATAGAGCAGAGTTTCCGTACGTTCCCGCTGCTCCTCGCGGCTGTAGCCGTGGATCTGCATCGGCTCGGCCACCAGCTGCTGCACCGTCATGCCCGGATTGAGCGACGAGTACGGGTCCTGGAAAATAGCCTGCATGCGTTTGCGCAGAGGCTTGAGCTGTTTCTCGCTCGCCTGGGCGATCTCCTGCCCGTCAAAGTGGATCTCGCCGGAAGTGATATCAAACAGGCGCAGCATCGCCCGCCCAAGCGTTGATTTTCCGCAGCCGGATTCGCCCACCAGACCAAAGGTTTCGCCGCGCTGAATATCGAAACTCACGCCGTCGACCGCTTTCACCGCCACGCCTTTGCGTAGCAGCCCACCCTGAACCCGATAGTGTTTTCGCAGTTCACGTACGCTCACTAAAGGACTGTTTTGCTCGCTCATGCCTGAACCTCCTTATCGGCCCATAACCAGCAGGCCGCACGGTGGCCCTCCCCGACGGAATAGAATGCGGGCTGGCGCTCGCACTGCGGCATCCGTTTCGGACAGCGCTCGGCAAACGGGCAGCCCGGCGGTGGATTGAGCAAGCCAGGCGGCGTGCCTTCGATGGGTGACAGGCGCTGATTGGCCTCGTCCGGTCGCGGAAGCGACGCCAGCAAACCCTGAGTGTACGGGTGCGCCGGGCGATAAAAAATATCCTCCACGCTCCCCTCCTCCATCACCTGCCCGCCGTACATCACCACCACGCGGCTGCACACCTGCGCCACCACGCCGAGATCGTGGGTGATCAGCAAAATGGCGGTCTGGGTCTGCTGCTGCAGGCTTTTCAGCAGGCGCAGAATTTGTGCCTGAATGGTCACGTCCAGCGCGGTGGTGGGTTCGTCGGCAATCAGCAGTTTCGGGTTGCAGGAGAGCGCGATGGCAATCATCACGCGCTGGCGCATCCCGCCGCTAAACTCGTGCGGGTATTGGTCGAAACGACGCTCGGCTTCGGCAATCCCCACCTGATCGAGCATGGCGATGGCCGTGGCTCTGGCCGCCTTTTTGGACAGCCCTTTGTTGCGCACCAGGATCTCCGTCATCTGCCTGCCGATGGTCACCACCGGGTTCAGGGCAGTCATCGGGTCCTGGAAGATCATCGCAATCTCGTTTCCGCGGATCTTGCGCATTTGTTCAGGGGTTTTGCGCGCCAGATCCTCATTCTGAAAACGGATGCTGCCGCCGGAGATGTGTCCGTTGCTGCCGAGCAGTTGAATGATCGATTTGCAGGTGACGCTTTTCCCGCACCCGGATTCGCCGACGATGCCGACAAGTTCTCCCGCCTGCACATGAAAGCTCACGCCGCGCACCGCCTGCACCTCGCCGTCGCGGGTGCGAAACGCGGTGTGCAGGTTATCGAGTTCTAATAAGTTATTCATCGCGGTTCGCTCCCGGCTCAAAGGCGGTGCGGAACACATCGCCCAGCACGTTAAAACTGAACACCGTCAGCAAAATCAAAATACCGGGGAACATCGCCAGCCACGAGGCTTCGCCAATGTACGACTGGGCGTTGTTGAGCATACTCCCCCACGACGCGGCAGGCGCCTGCACGCCGAGCCCGAGGAAGCTGAGAGTCGATTCCATCAGAATGGCGGAGGCGATGTTGAGCGTCGCCGCCACGATAATGGTCGGCAGCACGCCGGGAATAATGTGACGCAGAATGATGCGCAGCGGATGCTCGCCCGACGCGCGGGCATACAGAACATACTCGCGCTCCTTCACCGAAAGGGTTTCCGCGCGCACCAGCCGCGACATGCTCATCCACGTCAGCAGGCTGATAATGAAGATGATGTTATCCACACCCGGCTTGAGATACGCATTGACCACCAGCAGCAGGAAAAACGCCGGGATCGCCATCAGGATATCGACGACGCGCATCATCAGGTTATCCAGCCAGCCGCCAAAATAGCCGCTGATGGTGCCCACCAGGGTGCCGATCAGCGTCGAAAAGAGCATTGCCAGGAAACCGACCATCAGGGAGATCTGCCCGCCGTACAGGGCGCGGGTGAAGTAGTCGCGCCCGTACTCGTCGGTACCAAACCAGTGCGCGGCGTCAGGCGGCAGGGTGCGCGCCCCGAGCGACATCTGATCCGGATCGTAAGGACTCAGCCCCGCGCAGAGGGCCGCAACGATAAAAATAAACAGGACAAATAAGGAGAACTGCGCCGGACGATTGCGGCGCAGCTGGTGACGAACTTGTTGCCAGCGTCTGCTCATCCGGGGTTACCTCAGTGTACGAATGCGGGGATCGGCGAAGCGATAGAGCAGATCGGCGATCAGGTTGCCGACGATCAGCATCATCGACGAAAGCATGATGATCGCCATGATCAGCGGGTAATCCAGGGAGGTGATCGACTGGATCCCGAGCAAGCCCATCCCTGGCCAGGAGAAGACGCTTTCGGTCACATAGGCCCCGACCACCAGCTCGCCAAACGACAGGCCAAACAGGGTGATCACCGGCAGCAGCACGTTTTTCAACACGTGGCGGAACAGGATACTGGTGCGCGTGGCCCCGTACGCCAGCTGGGTCTGCACATAGTCGGCGGAGAGCTGCGAAATGGTGTTCGATCGGATATAGCGCACGTAGCTCGAGAGGTTATAGAAGGTCAGCACGATGCACGGCAGCACGCCGTGGCGCACCACGTCGAGCCAGCTGTCGTCCATGCCGATGGTGCGCATCCCCATGCTGGGGAACCAGTTGAGCTGCACGGCAAAGACGGTGATCAGCAAAATGCCGAACCAGAAAATCGGCACGGAAATACCGATATAGGCGAATAAGTTCAGGATGTGATCCAGCCAGCGGTGTTTGAATGCGCCAGCCAGCAGGCCGAGTGGGATCGCCAGCACAATCGCCATCAGC
Source organism: Lelliottia wanjuensis (assembly GCF_030238365.1). Lineage (GTDB taxonomy): Bacteria > Pseudomonadota > Gammaproteobacteria > Enterobacterales > Enterobacteriaceae > Enterobacter > Enterobacter wanjuensis. Next base: position 92,465 of record NZ_JASSOT010000079.1, read on the forward strand.
AGCGACGCGCCCATCAGCCCGAGGGTGGCCGGAATGCGCTCGCCGATCATCTCCAGCACAGGGCGATGGTAAATCAGCGAATAGCCCAGATCGCCCTGCAATACGTTTTTCAGCCACAGCACGTATTGCGTCACTAATGGCTTATCCAGCCCCATGCTCTGGCGGATACGCTCGATATCCTCCGGAGCCATCCTCGGCGTGATGTACGCCGCTACCGGATCGCCGGGCGCGAGTTTGACCAGCAAAAACGCCACCAGCGAAATAAAGAAAAGCATCGGCAGCAGCTGCAGCAACCGACGCGTCAGTAATGTGTTCACGACTTGCCCTTACAAAAAGCCCCGGTCGCAAAACCGGGGCAACTGCTTATTTTTGATAGATTTTAGAAAGATCCTGGAACATATAAACCGGTTTTGGCTCGGCTTCCTGAGTACCGCCGAAGCGTTTATCCACCGCGACCGTCGCGTTGGTGTAGGCGATCGGGTAGTAGGTCATGTCGTTCGCCACGGTCTGCTGAATTTGCTTGTAGATCTCCGCGCGTTTACCCGCATCGGTCTCCACCGCACCTTTGTCCCACAGGGCGTCAAACTGCGGATTTTTGTAGTGCGCGTAGTTGTAGGCTTCGTTGCTCATGAACAGGGATTTATAGCCGTCAGGCTCCGCGCCCATGATGTAGCCGCCGAGGTTCAGCTCCCACGCGGTGTTGTTCATATCCAGACTGCGCTGGGACATGGCGTTCGAATCCAGCGGCATCAGTTCAACGTTCACGCCGATGCCCTTCAGCTGCTGCTGAATGTAGAGCGCCATGCTCTCCTGGGTTTTGTTGGTGTTCACGTAGGCCAGACGCAGCTTGAGGTCGGCAGGCGCACCGGACGCTTTCAGCAGATCTTTCGCTTTCTGCTGATCGAATTTGTACTGCTCAACGTCATTAGTCTGATAGAGCGTGTCCGGCGTCAGGAACGAGGTGGCCGGTTTGGCGTAGTCCAGCGAGGTGAACGCGGTTTGCGTCAGCTCGTCTTTGTTGATGGCATATGCAATCGCCTGACGCAGCTCTTTGCTTTTCATTACCGGGACGTTCTGGTTGAAGGTCATGTACGCCAGACGGCCTTCCGGGTAGACCACAAAGTCAAATTTCCCGGTATTTTTCAGGCGGCTGACGTCCTGCGGATCGACCATCTTGAGATTGATTTCGCCGTTTTGCAGGGCGAGGTTCGCCGAGTTGCTGTCTTTGGCAAAACGATAGGTCACGGAGTCGAGCTTCGCTTTGCCGTTCCAGTAATCGTCGAAACGGGTCAGAGAGTAGTATTGCCCCGCGCGGTACTCTTTAAACTTGAACGGACCGGAACCGACCAGCGCATCGTTTTTGGTGCTCTTTTCCAGATCGTCCTCTTTCGCGAACACATGTTCCGGAATCGGATAGATCTGCACCAGGGTTCCGGCAAAGGCCGCGCTGACCTGCGGTAAGGTGAACTTAACGGTGCGATCGTCGACCTTACTGACTTCTACTGGCTTACCGCCGTAGGTAAACATGCTGCGGAAGAAGCTGTGCTGTTTGGCTTCGAGGAGTTTATTGAAGGTGAACACCACGTCTTCGGCGGTCAGCGGCTGGCCATCCTGCCATTTCAGATTCGGTTTTAAGGTCAGGGTATAGCTGAGATTGTCGGCGGACGGCGTGAGGCTTTCGGCCAGACCCCATTCGATTTTGCCGTCGTTAAAACTGTAGAGGGGAGCGTAAAGCGCCTGCATGATGGTCAGCGTGGTGCGGTCGCTGGCGTAAAGTGGGTTCACGGCCAGCGGGTCGCCGGAGGTGATACCGATAATCAGCGAGCCACCCTCTTTTGGCGCGTCGCTTTTTGCTGCTGGCGCGTTCGCCGTTTCATTTTTTTTAGCATCGTCACAGCCCGCGGCGGCCAATGCCATAGACACCAGAACAGCAGATAACAGTAGCTTGCGCATATCTAACTAACTCCTTGCCTCAATAGTATTTTATATTGCCAACTTATATTTATTCGAGAGCATCATATGCAGCTTTGTCATATTGCGCATTAACAATGAAAATGCGATTTTCGATTAAGCTTATAACGAATTTGATATATATAAGCGCATTCGGGAATAGCGCATATCCTTATGCGCTCAGTTCGTTAAACCCTTCACGAATCTCCTGCTACACTGCCTCAACACATCACTCAAAAGGCAGATCAACATGTCCGACAACACTTACCAGCCACCGAAAGTGTGGGAATGGAAACAGAACAACAACGGCGGCGCTTTTGCCAATATCAACCGCCCGGTTTCTGGCGCCACGCATGAGAAAGAACTGCCGGTTGGCGCGCATCCGCTCCAGCTTTATTCCCTCGGCACGCCAAACGGCCAGAAAGTCACCATCATGCTGGAAGAGCTGCTGGCGCTCGGCGTGACGGGCGCAGAGTATGATGCCTGGCTGATCCGCATCGGCGAAGGCGATCAGTTCTCCAGCGGCTTTGTCGACGTGAACCCGAACTCGAAAATTCCGGCACTCCGTGACCACTCTGTGAACCCGCCGCTGCGCGTATTTGAATCCGGCAATATCCTGCTGTATCTGGCAGAGAAATTCGGCCACCTGCTGCCAAAAGATCCGGCGGGACGCACCGAAACCCTGAACTGGCTGTTCTGGCTGCAGGGCTCGGCCCCGTTCCTCGGCGGCGGTTTCGGGCACTTCTTCAACTACGCGCCGGTGAAGATTGAGTATGCGATTGATCGTTTTACGATGGAGTCCAAACGCCTGCTCGACGTGCTGGATAAGCAGTTAGGTCGCGGTCGCTATGTGGCGGGGGATGAGTACAGCATCGCCGATATCGCCATCTGGCCGTGGTTCGGCAACGTGGTCCTCGGCAATGTGTACAACGCCGCCGAGTTCCTGGATGCGGGCAGCTATAAGAACGTCCAGCGCTGGGCGAAAGAAGTGGCGGAGCGTCCGGCGGTGAAACGCGGGCGTATCGTCAACCGCACCTTTGGCGAGCCGAGCGAACAGCTGCATGAGCGTCATGCGGCGAGCGATTTCGAGACCAATACCGAAGATAAACGTCAGGCTTAATGCGCTGATAACGTGCCCGGTGGCGCTACGCTTACCGGGCCTACACCATGTTTCCGGTTCTTACCCTGCGCTTCCCGGGCCTACGTTTGTTTTGTAGGCCGGATAAGCGCAGCGCCATCCGGCTGATTTATACGCCGAACCCCGCCTGCTGCAATATCGCTTTTGCCTTTTCCGACTGTAAAAACTCCGCCAGATTCTCCGCCTCTGGCGTCATCACTGCACAGGCATATTCCGCTCGCGGGTTAAAAGGTGCCGGAATGTTCAGGACCTTTAACTCCGGAATCAGACGCAGTTTTGGCGCGTAACTCCCATAGCCGATAAACAGATCCGCATGACCGCTCTGAATGATCCACTCCGCCGCCAGTTTTCCCGGCGGAACTGGCGCAGATTCCCGTCCGCCGACCAGGGCCAGCGCCCGCTTGCGCACGGCAACGCCCGCGTCCCCCATGCGCGTAAACAACTCCTGCGTGTAGTCGCCAGAAGGGTCGCACCCCGCCGTGGAGGTCGCCAGGCGTAAATCGGGACGCGTGAGCAGCGAAAGCCAGTCGTCGCCCTCGCGCACGGCGTCACTGCGTGCGGTCAGACAAAGCGTGTTGCTGGCGAACACCGCCACGGAACGTGCTCGCCCGTTCTGGAGCAATGCCTGCGGATGCGCGACATTGGCCGACGCAAACAGGTCGCACGGCTCGCCCGCTTCAATCCGCTCCCGCAGCAGGCCGGCCGGGCCAAACTGAGTGTCGACCGGATGCGAGAAATGCGCCATCAGCTGCGGCCACACGCCGCGCAGGCTGCCCGCCGCCAGGACGTGCATCAGTCGATACCCTGGTAGTGGGTGCGATAGAAACGCTGGTACCACTCATCGGCGACCTGATGCATATCGACGTCTTTAAACTTCTCCGGATAGAGTTTTTTCGCCATCCACAGCTCGCCGATGCCCATCGCTTCCGGCATCGGGTAGCCCCAGGCTTTGGCGTAGTCCGGCATCAGGTAGACGCGGTGGTTTTTCACGGCGTCGATCACCTGCCACTGGGGTGAATTTTTAATTTCGTCGACCACGGACGGATAACGATCCTGCGCAAAAATCACCTGCGGGTTCCAGGCGATAACCTGCTCCATCGCCACGGTTTTGAAACCCTGAATAGTCGCCGCCGCCACGTTGATAGCCCCCGCATGGGCCATCATCAGACCGGTATATTTCCCGGAACCGTAGGTGGTGAGTTCCGGGTTAGCCATATAGGCGCGAATACGGTGTTCTGCCGGCATATCTTTCAAACGATCGCTGACCATCTTGCGCCCCTTATCGGTGGCGGCGATCAGATCTTTGGCTTCCTGCGGTTTGTTGACGATCTCGCCGATCAAGGTGATCCCCTCGCGCAGCCCCAGATCGTAGGCTTTCTCTTCGTCGGCCATCGTCGGATTCAGTTTTGCTTTTTCCCCTGGCGCGTCGTGGCGAAGGGAAATGGCGACCACCGGAATGCCCAGGCTGCTGATTTTGTCGATCATCTCCTGCGGCGCGTAGTTGGTGACAAACACCACCTGTGGATGCAGGGCAATCAGTTTTTCTGGATCCACATGGGTGAGATCGCCAAGCGTGGCTTTCTGGTTCAGCTCGGGTGCCAGGCGGGCGTAGCCGTCACCAAGCTGCTGTTTCCAGTTCGCCATCACGCCGACGATTTTGTCGCTGGCGTTCATTTGCACCAGTAAGTTCAGCGTCTGGTGCTGAAGCACCACGACGCGATCGACTTTGTCAGGGATGGTGATCGTGCGGCCAATCTGGTCGGTTATCTGGCGGGACGCCTCGGACGATAACGGGAGTAAAAACAGTAAACTCAAGGTGACTGCCTGCCAAAAACGTGTGTTCATAATGCCCTCTCACTTTCGTTATGAAATGGATTATATAACGATTGAGAGATCGATTCGCCGCACTCTTTGTAGGTATACATGAAACAGTTGCGATAACAATGAGTTATCCAGATTTATTTACTCCAAAAAGAGACGAAATAGCGCTCCCGGACTTCTCCTCACCGCCATTAAACTGACGGATTTACTTGGCCAAGGAATACGAAATGAAGTTCGAGGCGTTCCCCGGGATCAGGCAGTTGATCCACTGGATTATCAATAATGAATCCACCATCGTTCAGGGTGTTTTCAATCTTATTGGTGCCGTTTTTTTATTGTGTGCCGGTGTCTTTATCGCGCGCATCGCCAGCGCGGGATTCAAACGGTTATTGCTGAGCCGTCAGGTCGATAAAACCGTCACGCAATTCTGTAGCGCCCTGTTGCGCTATGCGATGCTGGCCTTCGCCGTGGTAGCCGCGCTGGGCCGTCTTGGGGTGGAAACCTCATCGATCATCGCGGTGATTGGTGCCGCCGGGCTGGCGGTAGGTCTGGCGTTACAGGGATCGCTGTCCAACTTCGCAGCGGGTGTTTTACTGGTGACGTTGCGCCCGATCCGCGCCGGGGAATATGCCAGCGTGGGCGCGGTGGCAGGCACCATCGAAGAGGTGCATATTTTCTCCACCACGCTTCGCACTTCCGATAATAAAATGGTGGTGGTCCCGAACGGGAAAATCATCGCCAGCGAAATCACTAACTTTTCGCGCCAGCCGCATCGCCGGGTCGATATTACGTTAGGCGTGGCTTACAACACCTCGATTGAACATCTGAAAAGCGTCATTAAAACCGTCATTACCCTTGACCCGCGGATCTTGCATGACAAAGGGCAGGTCATTCGTTTAAACGAATTTGCGCCGTCGTCGCTGAATTTTGTGGTGCGCGTGTGGACAGAAAATAAAAACTATTGGGACGTTTATTACGACCTGATGGAAAACATTAAGAACGCGCTGGATGCTAATCAGATCGCCATGCCTTACCCGCAAATGGATATCCATCTGAATGACCTGAGGCAGCCCGCGAATGCGAAGGAGCTGACGCACTCATGATCGCTTCTCGCCCGCAGCGCGATGTGCCGCAGATCCTGTTCAGCGTGTTGTTGATTTTAACGATGCTCTGCTGCTGCGTCTGGATCGTGAAACCCTTTATTCTCAGCGTCATCTGGGCCGGATTGATTACCATTGCTACCTGGCCGCTGTTTACTCTGCTGCAGCGCAAAATCGTGCGCCGCAGAGGGGTGGCGATCCTGCTGATGATGCTGTTTTTGAGCGCTATCTTCCTGCTTCCGGTCATTTTGAGCGCCACGGCCTTTACCGTCATGGCACAGGATGCCCTGCACTGGCTGATGCAGCTGGATATGGCTCATCTGCCGACCTGTGAGTTCCTCAATCGGATCCCCAAAATTGGCCCGCATCTGCATAACAAATGGCTGGGACTGATTCACAGCGACAGCGCCGTGCTGTTTGGCACCTTGAAACCCTGGCTGATGAAATGCGCGACCCTGCTGATCAACGAGCTGACGCATATTGGCTCATTGCTGGTGAACGGCGTGCTGATGCTGGTCTCGTGCCTGGTGTTTTATCTGCACGGCGAGCGTATTGCGCGCGGCTTGCGGCATTTCGCCAGACGTATTGCCCAGGGACGCGGTGAAACCGCCGTGGTTCTGGCCGGTAAAACGATTCAGGTCGTGGCGATGGGGATTGTGCTGACGGCGGTGATTCAGTCGGCCTTTGCGGGTATCGGTTTGCTGATCTGCCAGATCCCGGCGGCCGCCCTGCTCACCGGCATGATCTTCGTCCTGTGCCTGATGCAGCTCGGCCCGGTGATTGTCATGTTGCCCGCCGTGGCGTGGTTATTCTGGAGCGGAATGCACGGAATGGCGTCGCTGCTGCTGGCCTGGACGGTCGTCGCGGGCGCGCTGGATAACTTTATTAAACCTCTGCTGATCAACCGTGGTGCAGACACGTCGGTGCTGCTGATCATGATCGGGGTGATCGGGGGGATGTTGGCCTGGGGCATGATTGGCCTATTTATTGGCCCCGTTTTACTGGCAGTATCCTGGCGTTTGCTCTCCACCTGGGTGAGCGAAGTGGATTTTAGAGCATAAGGAAATAAACATGATGAACTGCATGAAGGCAACGCTACTCATTGGTACCCTCCTCGTTTCCGCCTCAACGCTTGCGATCGATAAAACCGCCGCAGGTGCCGTTGCCGGTGCGGCTATCGGCGCGGCAACGGGCAAAAGCGTGAAATCCACCGTCGGCGGTGCCGTGGTGGGCGCAGGCACCGGAGCGATGTTCAAAAGTGGCGATAAAGGCAAAGCGGCGCGCAAAGGCGGTGCCGTGGGCGCGGTGGTTGGCGCAGGTGCGGCGGCGATCACCGGCAAAAGCGTGCTGAAAGGCGCGGCCGTGGGCGCCGGTGCAGGCGGTCTGGTGGGCGAAGCCACTCACTAAGTCGCAGAAAAAAGGCCGGGCATCTTTTGGATTGCCCGGCCTTTTTATTGATATCCCCACCGCGAGAATTAATTCACGACATCCATTTTCTTATTTTCATAGTGCTGGATGCATTTTCGCAGTTCCAGATCGGTGGTCACATTGAGCTTACGCATAATACTTCTCTTGTGCGTGCTGATGGTTTTTTCACTGCGGAACAGCACCTTCGAAATATCCACGCCGGAACGCCCCTGCCAGAGATAATCCAGAATCATGCTTTCCGCCCGCGTCAGCGCCACCGGTGATGTTGGCAACGTGATGGTCTGATGCCGGGTGGTCAGCACGCTGAGATAGCGCTTTTTCTTCATGACGGTATCAATCAGTTCACGCATGTTGAAATGCACTTCATCCACGCAAAGAATCGAGCAGCGGGAGCCCAGCACCAGCGCGGACATCAACTCTTTTTGCGCTGCCTTCAGCAGAATCAGCGAGCGCGGTTGATCGGCGATGCCATGGCTGAGGAAGGCCTCTTTTGTCAGGCACTCGGTCATATCAAAAATCGAAAAATGCGCCTCGTCCTGCGGGGAGGTATCCTTCGCTGTCAGCTGGTAGCCCCAGTGAGGATTGTGGCTGGCCAGTTTATCCAGGCTGTTGCGGATCCCGGCAAGATATAATTCATTCCGGATTTGGTAATGAATCTGACAGATAAACATAAATATCCTTATTTACAGTAAGAAGAGAGTTGAGCCATTGCCGAGAGCAAATTCATCCAGCCCGCTTTGGTATCAATATCTAAGCGCAGTCGCGCATTGCGTTTAAAGGTAAATACCGTTTTATAATTGCAGTGCCGACGGGTCGCGATCTCCTGCGTTTGCAGACCGCTGGAATAATCCAGCAGGACATTCAGTTCCGAGAGGGAAAAATGTTTTCCCCGCACGGTTCGGAGAGAAACATCGTTAATCATGAGCGGCAATCTGCTGCCCAGCTCATCTTCTGTCAGACAATAGCTCGCCCCAGAGGCGATAAATAAACGCGTCAGCAGTTCCTCTTTTTGCGGAAGATAGACCACCGTTTTTAGCGACAGCGTTTTCGTAAAGTGTAACGTCCGAAGGATTTTTCCCAGCACGCCTTCAAGCCCTGCCGCCCCGACCAGCAGCACTTTGGCGGCATCTGACTGGCTACAAATCTCTTCGGTCAGTTGATCGGGAGACAGGCAGGCAATCACCTGATGCCCCAGCTCCTGAAGCTGTAGACAGAGGCCATGGCGTATAAGTACGCGTGGTTCATAAAGAATAATAAGAGGTAGGGAATCCATAGCATCCATTGCATCAAATAAAAATAGTGAATCCTCTACAAGATAATTCTCAGGCACCTATATTCATATGTAATTCAATTCCAAAAGTGGACTAAACATTCAAAAATTCGTGTTAAATCGGACGCCGTCGCGCTGACGATTGTTCCACATCTTTGAAAAAAGATGCACTTATCGCAAATCACCCTCTTTTTTTTACAGCATATTTACAACCGACGCTAAACTGGCAAGAATAATTCTTATTTTCCTAAGAAATTTCCTATGTCAGAACAGGCGCTAAGACAACAGATCCAGAATCTGAAAAAGCATAACGCCCGGCTTGCCAGGCTGGCACGCGACGCCCGGAGCAAGCTCAGCGCTGCGCTGGACGGCACGGGCCTGTGTCTGTGGCAGCTTGATGTGCCGACAGGGAAGTTGATTATCTACAATCGCCGCTGGGGGTCGATGCTCGGCTACCAGCCGAAAGAGCTAAGCGCGCAGTTTGACGTCTGGCGGGAACATCTTCACCCCGACGATAAACAGATGGTGCTGGATGCCTTCTATGACCATCTGCATGGCAAAACCGCCTTCTACGAAGCGCTGCACCGGATGCAGCATAAAAACGGCACCGTCAGCTGGGTGCTGGATCGCGGGCGCGTCAGCGAGTGGGACGAGGTCGGCAACCCGATTAAAGTGACCGGCACCCACATCGATATGACCAAAGAGAAGCAGTACGAGGAACAGCTCGCGCTGCTGGCAAATCACGATCCGCTTACCGGCCTCGCCAACCGCCATGCCCTCGTCAAACACTTCGGCGCGCTCAAAGCTCAGGGCCCGCTGTGCGTGGCCTTTATCGATCTCGATGATTTCAAAACGGTGAACGACACCTTCGGCCATCGCAGCGGCGATGAGCTGCTGATCCAGCTGAGCCAACGCCTGCGCGAAACCTGTCCTCAGGGATCGATTGTCGGTCGCCTGGGTGGGGATGAGTTTGTCCTGCTGCTGCCCTTCCCGCTCTCCAGTCTGTGGGTGAACAGCACCGCGCATAGCTGTTTGCGCGCGGCGCTCACCCCCTTCGAGCTGGATAACGGCCAGGCGCAGGTGGGGGCGTCGATTGGGATTGATGAGGTGCAAACCCAGGATGATTTCGTCAACGCCCTGCGCCGCGCGGACCAGTCGATGTATCAGATCAAACACACCGGCAAGAACGGCGTGGCGATCGGCACGACGCTGATTTCCATTTCGCGCACCGGAACCGACGCGTGAAGGCCAACCGTCAGCAGACGATCATCCAGCTGCTGAGCGGCTGCGACGGCCTGACGACCGAGGCGCTGGCCGACCAGCTGGCCGTGAGCAAGGAGACAATCCGCCGCGATTTGAAAGGGTTGCAGCAGCAGGGAAAAATTGTGCGTCACCACGGCCGCGCGCGGGCGATTCATCCGGACAACCGCGACGGCGGGGAACCGTTCGGCGCGCGTCTCAAAAGCCATTATGCCGATAAAGTGGATATCGCCCACCGCGCGCTGGACTGGGTCAGCCCTGGCATGACCCTCGCCCTCGACGCCAGCTCGACCTGTTTTCATCTCGCCCGCCAGCTTCCCGACATCGACCTGACGGTGGTCACCAACAGCCTGCCCATCTGCCATGAAATGGCGAAACGTGAGCGCATTAATTTGATCTGCACGGGCGGGATGCTGGATCGCAAATATCGCTGCTACGTTAACCCTGCGCTGGTGACGCTGCTGAAAGGGCTTGAGATCGACCTGTTTATCTTTTCCTGCGAAGGGGTGGATGAACAGGGTGATATATGGGACCCCGCCGAGCAAAACGCGGCCTTTAAGTCGCAGCTGTTACGCCGCGCCAGCCAGTCTTTGTTATTGATTGATAAGAGTAAGTTCCAGCGTTCGAGCGAAGTCAAAATCGGCTCCCTGTCCCAGGTCACGCAGATGATTACCGACGCTCACCCCTCCAGACGATAGCCCGCCATAAAGTAGCGCAGCGTGGTGCTGGACTGATTCTCTTTAAAGAAATCCATCACCATGTCGCGGTCCAGCCCGTAGCGGCGCGTCAGAATTCCCGCCTCCCACGCGCTAAGCTGGCGGTCGCCGGTTTTCTCAAACATCCGGTGCGAAAAGCCCAGCACAAACCCACGCTTATAGTCGGAACAGAAATGCGCCACGTTGTGTGCGGTATCCGCCTGCGCCGCGCGCATCCCCGCCATCAACCCTTTGCCAAAATGGTTTTCCATCGCTTAACCCTCAATCGTTATATATCAAATTATATAGCGATATTTTGAGCGATGGCTAGTGGAAATTGGGGCTGCGCGAGGCTCTGTTGACCCCTGTAGCATTAGAGGTTATTCCGTTCACCTTATGCTGAGCAGAATATAATCACTCTATAACCTGTGAACGTGACAAGGGGACCAACACCAGCGCCACATTCAGACGGTTGTGAAGCTGGAGGGATCGTGAGTCCGGCTGAAAATCGCCGAAGCGTTTCCTGGAGGCCGGGTCGAGGCGCAGGGATGCGCCGAGAGGGTGCGACCTGCATGGATGCAGGATCGCGCCCGACCCGAAAGCCGTAAGGAATAAGCTGAGGGCACCGCGAAGCGGCGATTTTCCTGGCCGGGAGCCGGGATTGTTAAGGGGGCGGCGGCCCCCTTAACACGTTCACCGCTGAGAGGTCAGCAGGTAGCAGCCAACGATGAGTGGACGGAACAATTCCACTACCGCCACAAAGAAGCTTTAAAGATCGATCAGAACGAAACCCACTCATCGGGCACGCCCGATGCTTTCGCCAGCGCTGGCGCTTTCGGCGAAACAGCAGGCGCACCGTTTTGCGGCTCCTGCGCTGACAGGCGGAATTTCTGCACCGAGCGCTGCAGCTCTTCCGTCTGACGTTCCAGGGCCGAGGCGGCGGCGGAGACCTGCTCCACCAGCGAGGCGTTCTGCTGCGTCACGCCGTCCATCTGCGTAATCGCCACGCCAACCTGCGAAATCCCTTTGCTCTGCTCTTCCGACGCCGAAGCGATCTGCTTCATGATGGTCGTCACTTCGGTCACGGCGCGCAGGATCGCTTCCATGGTGGTGCCGGTGTCGCTGACGATCTTAGAACCCTGTTCGACGCGTGAAACGGAATCGGCAATCAGCCCTTCGATTTCCTTGGCCGCGTTGGCGCTTCGGCTCGCCAGGTTACGTACTTCCCCCGCGACAACGGCAAATCCACGGCCCTGCTCCCCGGCACGCGCCGCTTCAACCGCCGCGTTAAGCGCCAGAATATTGGTCTGGAAGGCGATGCTGTTAATCACCGTGGTGATCTCGGCGATTTTCTTCGAACTGGTGGAGATCCCGCTCATGGTGGTGACGACGTCATCCACCAGCGAACCGCCGCGGCTCGCGGTGGTGGAGGCGACATCGGCCAGCTGGCTGGCCTGACGCGCGTTTTCGGCGTTCAGTTTTACCGTGGCGGTAAGCTGTTCCATGCTGGCCGCCGTCTGTTCCAGCGCTGCGGCCTGCTCTTCCGTACGGGAGGAGAGATCGTTATTGCCGCTGGAGATTTCCGTCGCGCCGCGCCAGATATTCTCGCTGCCGGAGCGAATCGAACTGACCGCTTCGCGCAGGCTGTCCTGCATCGCGGTTAACAGCGGCACCAGTCGGCCCACGCAGTTACGTCCAAACGGGGCAATGGGCTGGCTGAGGTCGCCCTGGGCGATCTGGCGGAAGTGCTCGCGGATGCGATCCAGCGGTTTCACCAGCATGGCGACCAGATAGCGGTCGGTGAAGAGCAGGATCAGCAGACCGATAATCGTCGCGACGATGATCACCACGCGGGTCATGCGGGTCAGGCTGTCCACCACGTCACGGGTACTGTCGAGAGTGCTCGCCGCGGAGGTGTTAAATTTATCCGCCGCCGCGCCAAACGCGCGACTCAGGGGTGGTGTGACGTTATTCGCCTGCTGACGATATCCCTCGATCGTCCCCTGCTGCGCCTGCTGCATTTGCAGGGCAATCCCTTGATCCAGCAGCGCCTGCCAGCTGCTAATCACTTCCGCTGAGACGTTTTCGTCCATCGGTCCTGGCGAGATGGCCTTCATCTCGTTGAGCTTCTTGCTCATATTATCCAGCGCCTGCTGTGCGGAGGCTAAATCAGGATTGCCGCCTGCCGCTTTGGCTTCCATTGCGCGACTCAGGCGCGTGACGAAGCGGAAATATTGATCGTTACCCTGACTCAAAATCGTCATTTGTTTCACGATCTGGCGGTCGATGTCGTTCCCGTCTGAAACCCTGGAAAGTGACCAGGTGCTATAAAGCCCAACCCCTGCCCACATCAAACAAAAAATACCCAGAATCGTCAGCATGACGAACCGGATAGTAAAATTACGAAGCATTTGCATAAGAGTATCCTTGCCGTTAGGGAAAACTCGTCTAAGACGAGTCTTATCTTCGTTATCGGCAACGCATACACTTTAAGGAGTATTTTTATAAAAACTTACGCATCTTAATTTTTAAAAAAATAATATCACCCAATACCCTTATAATTAGCGCGCAAATATAATAAAAAAGAGCCGGGATTTTCCGGCTCCTTTTTGAAACATTAAATTCATATTACTTCAAATATTTCTCAAACCATCCCAGCGTTCGTTTCCACGCCAGTTCGGCTGCGGCTTCGTCGTAACGTGGAGTCGAATCGTTATGGAAACCATGATTCACGCCGGGGTAAATCCAGGCTTCATAGACTTTATTATTGGCTTTGAGTGCCGCTTCATAGGCGGGCCAGCCTTCGTTGATATTCTTATCAAGCTCTGCGTAATGCAGCAGCAGCGGCGCTTTAATGCGCGGGACATCCGCCGCGGCGGGCTGGCGACCATAGAAGGGTACGGCGCAGTCCAGCTCCGGATAGGCCACCGCCGCGGCATTAGAAACGCCACCACCGTAGCAAAACCCGGTGATCCCGACTTTGCCGGTCGCATCGGGATGTTTTTTCATAAACTCGACGGCGGCAAAGAAATCGTTCATCAGTTTTGTCGGATCGACTTTCTGTTGCAATACTTTGCCCTCTTCATCATTGCCGGGATAACCGCCGACGGAGGTTAATCCGTCCGGTGCCAGGGCAATATATCCCGCTTTGGCGACCCGTCGGGCGACATCCTCAATATAGGGGTTCAGCCCCCGGTTTTCGTGGACTACCACCACGGCAGGCACTTTTCCGGTCGTTTTCGCGGGTTTCACCAGATATCCGCGCACGTCACCATTACCGTTCGGCGACGGGTAATGAATGTATTCCGGCAGAATATCGGGATCGGTGAATTTCACCTGCTCGGCCAGCGCATAATTGGGTTTGAGCATATTGAATAACGCCAGCGCCGTGACGCCGCCCGCTGCATAGCGCGCTGCGAGGTTCAGAAACTCGCGTTTAGATATTTTGCCGTGGGCGTAATAGTCATAATAATCGAGCAATTCTTGCGGAAAATCTTTGGCGGTCAGGCGGGTCATCGCATATCTCCTCGAATTGTGATTTTATAATCATAGAATGAAAACGTTGTTTCGAAAATTCATCATAGAAAGGAGACATCATGACCTGGACCCCTTCCCCTGACCGCTACGAAAATATGCAGTACCGCTTCTGCGGTAAAAGCGGCCTGCGCCTGCCCGCCCTGTCGCTTGGGCTGTGGCACAGTTTCGGCCACGTACAGCCGCTGGACACTCAGCGCGCGCTGCTGCGCAAAGCTTTTGATTGCGGCATCACCCATTTCGACCTCGCCAATAACTACGGGCCGCCTCCGGGCAGCGCGGAAGAGAACTTTGGCCGCCTGCTGCGCGAGGATTTTGCCGCGTATCGCGATGAGCTGATTATCTCCACCAAAGCCGGGTACGACATGTGGCCCGGTCCGTACGGCTCCGGCGGTTCGCGCAAGTATCTCCTCGCCAGTCTCGACCAGAGCCTGAAGCGCATGGGCGTGGAATATGTTGATATTTTCTATTCCCACCGCGTGGATGAGAACACGCCGATGGAAGAGACCGCCGCCGCGCTGGCCCACGCCGTGCAGAGCGGTAAAGCGCTGTACGTCGGGATTTCGTCTTACTCGCCGGAACGCACGCAGAAGATGACCGAGCTGCTGCGCGAGTGGAAAATTCCGCTGCTGATCCATCAGCCGTCTTACAACCTGTTAAACCGCTGGGTAGATAAGAGCGGCCTGCTGGATACGCTGGTGGAAAATGGCACCGGCTGTATTGCCTTTACGCCGCTGGCGCAGGGCCTGTTGACCGGAAAATACCTGAACGGCATTCCGGACGGTTCGCGGATGCAGCGCGAGGGGAAAAAGGTGCGCGGGCTGACGGAGAAGATGCTGACGGACGCCAACATGAACAGTCTGCGTTTGCTCAATGAGATGGCGCAGGACCGCGGTCAGACGATGGCGCAGATGGCCCTGAGCTGGCTGCTGAAGGATGAGCGGGTGACGTCGGTGTTGATTGGGGCCAGCCGCCCGGAGCAGCTCGAAGAGAACGTTCAGGCGTTAGAGAATCTGCACTTTAGCGCCGATGAGCTGAAGCGGATTGATCAGCATGTCGCGGACGGCGAATTAAATTTGTGGCAGGCGTCGTCGGATAAGTAATGCGGTCTGGTGCCCTCACCCCGGCCCTCTCCCACAGGGAGAGGGAGTCGAAATCCCCTCTCCCTGTGGGAGAGGGTTAGGGTGAGGGGGAAAAACGGGCACATTCCCTAAACCATCGCCGGATCCACCACCGGACGCTCATACTCCGGCCAGACCAGCACCACCAGCTCCGGATAGGCTTCCAGGCTAAATTCACGAAAACACTGGCGCAGATTCAGCACGTCGAGATCGGAATAAGAGACCTTCTCGCCGTTCAGGCAGCGCTTTTTGATATTGTCATAATATTTATAGACCGCGGAGTTCAGATCGCTGCAGCGACGCTGCGCTTCAAACAAACCGGGCCTGTCATTTATTTCGGTCATCTTCATTCGCTTAATTGTCGCGTGAAGAAAGTCGATATATTCGTGATTCACTCGCCAGTACCAGACCGGCGTAATCGCATTCATCAGCAGCGAGAAATGGTCCTCGCCCTCTTCTTTGGTCATCAGAACCGGCTGAGATGACTCGCCAGTTTGCCGTAAGTCTTTCGTTTTATTGAACTCTCGCATCAATAAAAGAACACCAGCGGTAAGCAATAGTAAGGTAATGACAGAATAAAAAATGCTGTTCATGGGTTGGCTCCATTTTTTTTGATTTTAAATTTGCCTCATGTTATTGTCAACGAATCTCACGCCCTATTTGAATCTACCCTGTTGAAATTAAAGGATATTAAAATGCTGCCCGACAATCTTGTGCCGGTCAGGTACCACATCGCCTCTGTGGTCCCTAAATCGGCGGAAGCAGAAAGCAATGCTAATTTCACTCAGGGAAAAAGAAAGCTGTCAGATTTTGAGGCTGACATATTAATTGGTGTTACCCGTACCGGTAAATCACGTAATATGCTGCTGGAAGAGCACGACCGCCATATTAAAGACCGACTATTCCGCGTCGTGAAGATTGAAGCCTTTGCCCACCTGCTTAACGACCTGCAGGCCGAGGGTGAAATAGATGCCCAGACATTAAGTCAAATAATGGCTGAAAAAACCGAAGAAATAAATGAAGCGGGCAACGAAATTTGGCTTAATCTTATTACTCGCGAAAAAAACAACCCCATCTTTTATAAACTAGAGGATGATTAAGTTGAAAGAAGTTGAAGATAATAACGTTTATTTGACTTTAGATAACCATAAAAGCGATGAGTTTATCTTAAAGCAAAATCTCGACGCATTAATAACGCATAAGAACGACGAGATGACCCGCATTGCGCAAGACATGGTATCGATCCCGGCCGCGCTGGTGCGTCTGAAATGGGAAAATCGCCGTGAAATCTATTCTCTGCAGGTGAAAGAAGAGATTTATGGCGCGATGATCAATGCGGTGATGACCCTCAAGCCCGAGTTGACAGAAAAAATCATGGGGCGTCTTGAGAGCAATTATCAGCACCTGCTGTCCAGAGAAGTCTCCACGCTGCGTTTGACGCGCAAGCTGGCTGACGGCGGGTATCACACCTCGAACGTCACCGCCGTCGCCCTCGACGAAGAGGCGCTGGCCGCGAAAGCGGATGCCGCTTCCCCCGCGCCCGTCGACCCTGAATAGCCTCGTCTCGCCAGTCAGATTCCCCTGAATACGGTCATCCCCTCCGCTCGCTCTTCTACACTTAATGGCCTAACTCACCCAGCAGGAGAGGCCTTATGTCAAAACATCCGACACAGCTCAAGGACCCAACCACCCAGTACCACACCGGCGAATACCCTAAGCAAAAGCAGCCAGCACCAGGCGTTCAGGCGAAAATGACGCCCGTGCCCGATTGCGGCGAGAAGAGCTACAAGGGCAGCGGCAGGCTCCAGGATCGTAAGGCACTGGTGACAGGCGGGGACTCCGGTATCGGGCGTGCCGCCGCCATTGCTTACGCGCGTGAAGGCGCTGACGTGGCGATCAACTACCTGCCTGCGGAAGAAGAGGACGCGCAGGAGGTCAAACAGCTGATCGAAGAGGCGGGCCGCAAAGCGGTGCTGATCCCAGGCGATTTGAGCGATGAATCCTTTGCCCGTTCGCTGGTGCATAAAGCGCGTGAAGCCCTGGGCGGGCTGGATACGCTGGCGCTGGTCGCGGGGAAACAGGTCGCCGTCGAGAAGATTGCCGACCTGACCACCGAACAGTTCAAGCAAACCTACGCGGTGAACGTTCTGGCGCTTTTCTGGATCACCCAGGAGGCGATTCCGATTCTGCCTGCCGGTTCCAGCATCGTGACCACCTCGTCGATTCAGGCCTATCAGCCGAGCGCGCATCTGCTCGATTATGCGTCCACTAAGGCGGCGATCCTGAACTACAGCCGAGGACTGGCTAAACAGGTGGCTGAGAAAGGGATTCGGGTGAACGTGGTCGCACCGGGTCCTATCTGGACGGCGCTACAAATTTCTGGCGGACAGACGCAGGAGAAAATCCCGCAGTTTGGTCAGAAGACGCCGATGAAGCGCGCAGGGCAGCCTGCGGAGCTGGCCGGAGTGTATGTCTATCTGGCGAGTCAGGAGTCGAGCTACGTAACGGCAGAAGTGCACGGCGTGTGCGGCGGGGAACATTTGGGATAGTGCTTTCAATCTGCCCGGTGGCGCTTCGCTTACCGGGCCTACTTTCCAGCACGTAGGCCGGGTAAGGCGAAGCCGCCACCCGGCACAACGAACTTATTTTTGAACAGTTTTCTCTTCACCGACCAGCCCGATTTTGAGATAGCCCGCCTGGTGCAGCATATCCATCACTTTCATCATGGTTTCGTAGTCGACGGTTTTATCCGCGCGGAAGAAGACGGTGGTGTCTTTCTTGCCCTGTGTCAGCGCGTCGAGCGCCGGAACGACGGATTCATCGGTGACCGGGTCGTTGCCCAGGAACATCGACTTATCGGCTTTCACCGACAGGTAAATCGGTTTTTCCGGACGCGGCTGCGGCTGACTGGAAGAGGCCGGCAGATTGACCTTCACGTCCACCGTCGCCAGAGGCGCGGCCACCATGAAGATAATCAGCAGAACCAACATAACGTCGATAAACGGCGTCACGTTGATTTCATGCATTTCGCCGTTATCGTCCAGATTTTCGTTAAGACGCATTGCCATGGCTTATCAACCTACACGCAGTTTCGAAGCAGAGTGGACCGGCTTAACGGAGCTGGCGCTGAGGTCGAGATCGCGGCTTTGCAGCAGCAGAACCTGGGCGGCAACATCACCGAGCGTGGCTTTGAAGCTGCCAATCATACGCGCGAAGATGTTATAGATAACCACCGCCGGGATGGCGGCAATCAGGCCGATAGCCGTTGCCAGCAGAGCTTCTGCGATACCCGGGGCGACAACCGCGAGGTTAGTGGTTTGCGTCTGCGCAATCCCGATGAAGCTGTTCATGATGCCCCATACGGTACCAAACAGACCGACGAACGGGGAGATCGCACCGATAGTCGCCAGGTAACCATTCCCGCGGCCCATGTGACGACCGACGGCGGCAACGCGACGCTCCAGGCGGAAGCCCGTACGCTCTTTAATGCCTTCGTTATCTTCACTGCCTGCGGAGAGTTCCAGCTCGTTCTGAGCTTCGTTGACTAATTGGGTGGTCAGGCTTTTCGCGTGGAACGCTGACGTGATGTCAGACGCCTGATTCAGAGAGCGGGCTTCAGCCAGCTGCTGCTGTTCGCGCTTGAGGCGGCGCTTTTGCGAAATCAGCTCGACGCTCTTGCTGAAGAAAATTGCCCAGGTGATCACGGACGCCAGAATCAGGCCGATCATCACAATCTTAACCACGATGTCAGCATGTTGGTACATGCCCCAAACGGAGAGGTCCGTCTGCATCAAATTATTACCCACTCTGTATCTCCAGGACGCAAATCACAAATTCTGAGCATAATAATATCAAAATCACGTCGAATTGATAGTGGTTCTCATTAGTATTTGCATAGTGCCGTAAATTTCGCTCATTTTCCTTGCGCTTACGCAGTAAAAAATTCTTATGCGTATTTTTCATAAAATATTGTGCTTATTCGCAAAGCTTGCGGGTGCAGATTTTCGCAATCGTGGTAGTCTGGACGTCCAGACGGATAAAAACAGGTTTAGCGAACATGACAGAGAAGCATCTTGATACCACGCTCGTTCAGGCCGGACGCAGTAAAAAGTACACTCAGGGCTCGGTCAATAGCGTGATTCAGCGCGCCTCCTCGCTGGTCTTCGATACGGTTGAGGCCAAGAAACACGCCACCCGCAACCGGGCGAAAGGCGAACTGTTTTACGGACGTCGCGGTACGCTGACCCATTTCTCATTGCAGGAAGCGATGTGCGAGCTGGAAGGCGGCGTCGGCTGCGCCCTGTTCCCGTGCGGCGCGGCGGCGGTGGCGAACACCATTCTGGCGTTTGTTGAGCAGGGCGATCATATCCTGATGACCAACACCGCCTACGAACCGAGCCAGGATTTCTGCACCAAAATCCTCACCCGTCTGGGCGTCACCACCGGCTGGTTCGATCCGCTGATCGGCGAAGGCATTGCCGAACTTATTCAACCTAATACGCGCATCGTGTTTCTGGAATCTCCCGGCTCGATCACCATGGAAGTTCACGACGTCCCGGCGATCGTCCGCGCGGTACGCCGCGTCGCGCCTGAGGCGATCATCATCATCGATAACACCTGGGCGGCGGGCGTGCTGTTTAAAGCCCTCGAGTTTGATATAGACATCTCGATTCAGGCGGCAACCAAATATCTCATCGGCCACTCGGACGGCATGATCGGCACGGCGGTGTCTAACGCCCGCTGCTGGGATCAGCTGCGCGAGAATGCTTACCTGATGGGGCAGATGGTCGACGCCGATACGGCGTACATGACCAGCCGCGGCATTCGTACCCTGGGCGTGCGTCTGCGTCAGCATCACGAAAGCAGCCTGAAAATTGCCGAATGGCTGGCGCAACATCCGCAGGTGGAACGCGTCAATCACCCGGCGCTGCCGGGCAGCAAAGGCCACGAGTTCTGGAAACGGGACTTTACGGGCAGCAGCGGGTTGTTCTCATTTGTGCTTAAAAAGCGCCTGAATAACGACGAGCTGGCGGCCTACCTGGATAACTTCTCGCTCTTCAGCATGGCCTACTCCTGGGGCGGTTTTGAATCACTGATTCTGCCGAATCAGCCCGAGCAACTGGCCGAGCTGCGTCCCGGCGGGGAAATCGACTTTACCGGCACGCTAATCCGCCTGCATATCGGTTTAGAAAATGTTGATGATCTGCTCGCGGATTTGTCGGCAGGTTTTGCACGTATCGTGTAGAGTGCAGGCTGTAAACGTACTCCCGGACGGTTTTACAGACACTGACAGCAGAAAAGTCTGCGTTTGTTGCGTCCGCGATCAACCCAAGCCGGGTAAATCAGGAGTACAATAGCCGCATATCCGTTGTTCCACAGGAAAGTCCATGGCTGTCATTCAAGATATTATCGCTGCGCTCTGGCAACACGATTTTGCCGCGCTGGCGGACCCGCACGTTGTGGGTGTTGTTTATTTCGTTATGTTTGCCACGCTATTTCTGGAAAACGGTCTGCTGCCTGCCTCGTTTCTCCCTGGCGACAGCCTGCTGTTATTAGCGGGTGCGTTAATCGGTAAAGGCGTTATGGACTTCGCCCCGACGGTCGTGATTTTAACCTCCGCCGCCAGCCTCGGCTGCTGGCTGAGCTATTTGCAGGGCCGCTGGCTCGGGAATACCCGCGTGGTGAAAGGCTGGCTGGCACAGCTGCCGGTTAAATACCATGAAAGAGCCACCTGCATGTTCGACCGCCACGGTCTGCTGGCACTGCTGGCCGGGCGTTTTCTGGCATTTATTCGCACCCTGCTGCCGACCATGGCCGGGATTTCTGGCCTGTCGAACCGTCGCTTCCAGTTCTTTAACTGGCTGAGCGCTGTGCTGTGGGTCGGCGTGGTGACCTCCCTGGGTTATGCCATCAGCATGATCCCGTTTGTGAAACGCCACGAAGATCAGGTGATGACCTTCCTGATGATCCTGCCGATGTTCCTGCTGGTCGCGGGTCTGATCGGGACGCTGGTGGTCGTGATTAAGAAGAAATACTGCAGCGCCTGATTTTGCTGCTTCGCCGGGCGGCGCTGCGCTTGCCCGGCCTACCATCCCCTTTAAACGCCCTGCATCATCCGGATGCGTGCGGCATCTTCCCCCGGCGTCACGCCAAAATAGCGCTTAAACTCACGGCTGAACTGCGACGCGCTTTCATAGCCGACGCGCATCGCCGCGGCGCTGGCCTTCATACCGTCGTGGATCATCAGCATCCGCGCTTTGTGCAGGCGATAGCTTTTCAGATATTGCAGCGGCGAGGTGCTGGTAACAGATTTGAAGTTATGGTGAAACGCCGAAACGCTCATGTTGGCTTCTGACGCCAGTTCATCGACGCTCAGGTTTTCCGTGTACTGACTTTCAATGCGTTTCAGCACGCGGCTGATCAGGCTGAAATGGGTCTGACGGCTCACCAGCGCCAGCAGCGCCCCGCCGCCCGGCCCCATCAGCACGTGATAGAGGATCTCGCGGATAATCTGCTTACCGAGAATGCGCGCGTCGAGCGGGCGCTCCATCACATCCAGCAGGCGCTCAATGGCGCAGAGGATCTCGTCCGAAAGCGTCGCGGAGTTGATCCCGCTTGCCGCCATCGCGGGCTGGAACAGTTCGTCTTCGCCGATATCCATCAGCAGCTCCTGAAGCTGAAGAATATCCACATTCACACGAATACCGGCCAGCGGAACCGCCTCTGTCGCGAAAGTTTCACATTCAAAGGGTAAAGGTACTGTCAGGAGCAAATATTCATTGGTGTCGTAGCGGAACACGCGTTCGTTGATATAGCCAATTTTATGACCCGAAAAGAGAAATACGATGCCAGGCTGATACATCACCGGCGTGCGCGTCCCGGGCTGTGTACCGTACAACAGACGGATATCTGGCAGCAGCTCAGTGAGGTTATTTTCTTTATCTTTCAGTCTATTAATTTGGCCTGTCAATTGCAGGCAAATCTCATCGCGGTTCATTTTGGTTCGCTCCGGCCAGGGTTTCCACTGATGCCAGTTTGCGCATCTTTTTCCCTTTTCTCCAGCCCTCTGTAGAAATGGGCAAGACAACGGCAGGAATGTGCATTGAGAGGCGGGCGTCCGATGTCCACAATGGGCACCATCAGGCAGCCATCGACGCCGCCACGTTTTTCACCCACCTAAAGGGCACGAGCAATGAATAATTTTAACCTGCACACCCCAACCCGCATTCTGTTTGGCAAAGACGCCATCGCCGATCTGCGCGACCAGATCCCAGCTGGCGCCCGTGTACTGATCACCTACGGCGGCGGCAGCGTCAAGAAAACCGGCGTTCTGGACCAGGTTTACAGCGCGCTGGAAGGCGTGGACGTGCGTGAGTTCGGCGGCATTGAGCCAAACCCGTCTTACGAAACGCTGATGAACGCGGTCAAAATCGCCCGCGATGAGAAGATTACCTTCCTGCTGGCGGTCGGCGGCGGTTCGGTTCTCGACGGCACGAAATTTATCGCCGCAGCCGCACACTATGCTGATGGCGTGGATCCGTGGGAAATCCTGCAAACCGGCGGGAGCAAAATCACCAGCGCGATCCCGATGGGTTCCGTGCTGACCCTGCCAGCGACCGGTTCTGAATCCAACAAAGGCGCGGTCATCTCGCGCAAAACCACCGGTGACAAACAGGCGTTCATGAACGAACACGTTCAGCCGGTGTTTGCGGTTCTCGACCCGGTTTACACCTACACCCTGCCGCCGCGTCAGGTGGCGAACGGCGTGGTGGATGCCTTTGTTCACACCGTTGAGCAGTACGTGACTTACCCGGTGAACGGCAAAATTCAGGATCGTTTCGCGGAAGGCATTCTGCTGACCCTGGTCGAAGATGGCCCGAAAGCGCTGCAAGAGCCGGAAAACTACGACGTGCGTGCCAACGTGATGTGGGCCGCGACTCAGGCGCTGAACGGTCTGATTGGCGCAGGCGTGCCGCAGGACTGGGCCACCCACATGCTGGGCCACGAGCTGACGGCGATGCACGGTCTGGATCACGCCCAGACGCTGGCGGTGGTTCTGCCTGCGTTGTGGAATGAAAAACGCGATACCAAACGTGAAAAACTGCTGCAATACGGCGAGCGCGTCTGGAATATCACTTCCGGTTCTGACGACGAGCGTATCGACGCGGCTATCGCGGCGACCCGCAACTTCTTCGAATCGCTGGGCGTGCCAACTCGCTTGTCTGGTTACGGACTTGACGGCAGCTCCATCCCTGCCCTGCTGGCTAAACTCGAAGAGCACGGTATGACGCAACTGGGCGAAAAACACGACATTACGCTGGACGTCAGCCGTCGCATTTACGAAGCGGCCCGCTAAGCGTTTTTGTCATCCCGCCTTTCGTTTTTTGACATTTCGTCCAGACTTAATGCACACCACATCACCGGGGACACCCCCGGTGATGAGCAAATGGAGGAGGAAAAATGGCAAACCAAACCCTAATCAAGCTTCAGGACGGCAACGTCATGCCCCAGCTGGGGCTCGGCGTCTGGAAAGCCGGCAATGACGAGGTCGTTTCCGCCATTCACAAAGCACTGGAAGTCGGCTATCGGTCTATCGATACCGCCGCCGCATACAAAAATGAAGACGGCGTGGGCAAAGCCTTGTCCAGCGCTGACATCTCTCGCGATGAGTTATTCATCACCACCAAACTGTGGAACGATGACCAGAAACGCCCGCGCGAAGCCCTGCTGGAAAGCCTGGAAAAACTCCAGCTCGATTTCGTCGATCTCTATCTGATGCACTGGCCCGTTCCGGCCATCGATCACTACGTTGAGGCCTGGAAAGGGCTGATCGACCTGCAACAAGAGGGGCTGGTGAAGAGCATCGGCGTCTGTAATTTCCAGATCCATCATCTGCAGCGTCTGATTGATGAAACGGGCGTCGCGCCGGTAATTAATCAGATTGAGCTGCACCCGTTGATGCAGCAGCGCCAGCTGCACTCGTGGAACGCCACCCACAAAATTCAGACCGAATCCTGGAGCCCGCTGGCCCAGGGCGGCGAAGGCGTGTTCGATCAGAAAATCATTCGGGATCTTGCTGAGAAGTACGGCAAAACTGCCGCGCAGATCGTCATTCGCTGGCACCTGGACAGCGGCCTGGTGGTGATCCCGAAATCGGTTACTCCGTCGCGCATTGCCGAGAACTTCGACGTCTGGGATTTCCGTCTGGATAAAGAGGAGTTGAGCGAGATAGCGAAGCTGGATCAGGGCAAGCGGTTGGGGCCGGATCCGGATCAGTTCGGAGGTTAACGCAGTCAAAAAAGCCGGGTGGCGGCTTCGCCTTACCCGGCCTACAAAATCTATAGAATCGTAGGCCCGGTAAGCGCAGCGCCACCGGGCAACACAGGCTTAACGCCCCGCCACTTTTCCGCGTTTTTTGTTCGCCGCAGGCGTCTGACGCTGATGCGCCACCGGCGTATGCTTGGTCAATGCCGGGCGCGTATGGCGGTTCTGACGACGTGCTTCACGCATCTCATCCAGCGTTGGCGCAGGCACCAGGCACTCGCGGCGCGAACCAATTAGATGCTTTTTGCCCATATCTTCCAGCGCCTGACGGATTAGCGGCCAGTTCGCTGGGTCGTGATAGCGCAGCAGGGCTTTATGCAGACGGCGCTGTTTGTCGCCCTTCGGCACCACCACATCTTCACTCTTATAGCCAATCTTACTCAGCGGGTTCTTGCCGGTGTAATACATGGTCGTCGAGTTCGCGAGCGGCGACGGATAGAAGTTCTGCACCTGGTCGAGGCGGAAACGGCGCTGCTTCAGCCACAGGGCCAGATTCACCATGTCCTCATCGCGCGTACCGGGGTGCGCGGAGATGAAGTACGGGATCAGGTACTGCTCTTTACCCGCCTGTTTGGAATAGGTATCAAACAGCTCTTTGAATCGGTCGTAGCTGCCCATGCCCGGCTTCATCATCTTCGACAGCGGGCCCTCTTCCGTGTGCTCAGGGGCGATCTTCAGATAACCACCGACATGGTGGGTCGCCAGCTCTTTGATGTAACGCGGATCTTCCACGGCGATGTCGTAACGCACGCCGGAGGCGATCAGGATCTTCTTGATGCCTTTCAGATCGCGGGCGCGGCGGTAGAGGTTGATCGTCGGCTCGTGGTTGGTGTCCATATGCTGACAGATGTCAGGATAGACACACGACAGACGGCGGCAGGTTTGCTCCGCGCGCGGGGATTTGCAGCGCAGCATATACATGTTGGCCGTTGGACCACCGAGATCGGAGATCACGCCGGTAAAGCCCGGAACCGAGTCGCGAATGGCTTCGATCTCGTTAACGATCGAATCTTCCGAACGGCTCTGGATAATGCGCCCTTCATGCTCGGTGATCGAACAGAACGAACACCCGCCGAAGCAGCCGCGCATGATGTTGATCGAGAAGCGGATCATCTCGTACGCCGGAATGCGGCTGTTGCCATACGCCGGGTGCGGAATACGTTTGTACGGCAGGGCAAAAACGCTGTCCATCTCTTCGGTGGAGAGCGGGATCGCCGGCGGGTTGACCCAGATATAGCGCTCGCCGTGCTTCTGCATCAGCGCACGCGCGCAGCCAGGGTTGGTTTCGTGGTGCAGAATGCGTGACGCGTGGGCGTAAAGTACTTTGTCCGCTTTCACTTTCTCGAAGGAAGGCAGCAGCACGTAGGTTTTTTCCCAGGGTTTTGGACGCGGGGGCTGCACGACAACGGCTTTGGCTTCGGCCTTCTTCGGTTCGACCGGTTTATTGTCGGCACACGGCAGATCTTCGCCGTACGGATGTGGGATCGGGTCGATTTTGCCCGGCATATCGATGATGCGGGAATCCACTCCGCTCCAGCCCGGCAGCGCCTCTTTCACCATGATCGCGGTATTACGCACGTCGCGGATATTGCCCACCGGTTCGCCCTGGGCCAGACGGTGCGCCACTTCCACCAGCGGGCGCTCGCCGTTGCCGAAAATAAGCATATCGGCTTTGGAATCCACCAGCACCGAACGGCGCACGGTATCAGACCAGTAATCGTAGTGCGCGGTACGGCGCAGGCTCGCTTCGATGCCACCCAGGATGACCGGCACGTCTTTCCATGCTTCTTTGCAACGCTGGGTGTAAACCAAAGTGGCGCGATCCGGGCGCTTGCCCGCGACGTTATCGGCGGTGTAAGCATCGTCGTGACGCAGTTTGCGATCGGCGGTGTAGCGGTTGATCATCGAGTCCATGTTTCCGGCGGTGACGCCGAAGAACAGGTTCGGTTTGCCGAGGCTCATGAACGCCTCTTTGCTGTTCCAGTCCGGCTGGGAGATGATCCCCACGCGGAAGCCCTGCGCCTCCAGCATACGGCCACAGATGGCCATGCCGAAGCTCGGGTGATCGACGTAGGCATCGCCTGTCACCAGAATAATGTCGCAGCTGTCCCAGCCCAGTTGGTCCATCTCTTCGCGGGACATCGGCAGGAATGGCGCCGGTCCAAAGCAGGCCGCCCAGTACTGGGGCCAGGAGAAGAGGTCTCGATCCGGCTGGATCAGGGATATTGCGCTCATAATGCTTCCGAAGAAAAAATAAACAAAGGGCGGGGATTATACGCTGGATTTATACGTGAAATGAAGGGTATTGTGCGGGGTTTTGCCCTCACCCCAGCCCTCTCCCACGGGGAGAGGGTGTATAAGTCCCCTCTCCCTTTGGGAGAGGGTTAGGGTGAGGGGGAAATCACACCAGCGGATTCACCAGCAGCTGCCCCACCGAACCGCGATCCGCCATCTCCAGCGTCTGGCTATGGAACAGGAACGGGAAGTGCGGCCACGAAGGCTGTCCGTAGTAGACCAGCAGTTCGACCTGCCCGTCGACCCAGACCGTATCTTTCCAGCCCCTGTCTTCCGGGAACGGCATCGCACCGTTGACGTTGCGGATCAGGAAGCTCACCCCTTCGATGTGGAACGCCTGCGGCATTTCCGCGCGCACGGTCCAGCGTTCCCAGGAGCCCTGCTGGGCGGTGATATCAATGCGGTTCACATCCCACAGCGCGCCGTTGATGCCCGGGTCGTCGCCGAGACTGATGTCGCGGCTGCGCACCGGCGTTCCGCTCATGATCTCGTCCGGCAGTAAACGCATCGGCAGGCTGTCCGTCACCAGCGGCAACAGACCGGTCGGGCGCAGGGTTAACACCAGCGTTGAGACCAGAATGCTCGACGGCTCGAAGAAGCCGCGAATACGGTCGACGATGCTCGCCGCCTCGCCGCAGGTAATCGACACTTCATCCCCGTTGGTCATATCCACGAGGATTTCACGCCGTTCGCCCGGGGCCAGCGCCAGTTGTTTGACGGAAACCGGCGCTGGTAAAAAGCCCTGATCGCCGGAGATCACATGCAGCGCGCGGCCATCGCTCATCTGCAGCTGATAGCGACGCGAGTTGGAGGCGTTCAGCAGACGCAGACGCACCCAGCCGCGGGACACTTCGACGTAAGGGCTTTGCGCGCCGTTGACCATCAGCGTATCGCCGACAAAACCGCCGCTGCCCGGCTCGCTGTACTCTGGCGAGCCAAAGTTATCGAGGCGTTTGTCCTGAATAATGACCGGGAAATCATCGACGCCGTAATGGTTCGGGATCGGCAGCGATTTACTCACTTCGTCTTCCACCAGCCACATTCCCGCCAGACCGTTATAGACCTGCTGCGCGGTGCGGTTTGGCGTATTGGCGTGATACCACAAGGTCGCGGCACTCTGGCGAATCGGCAGCACCGGCGCCCAGTCGGCGCTCGGGGTCATCATACGCGCCGCGCCGCCCATCAGCGGGCCTGGCACCTGCAAACCGCTGATGGTCATGGCGACGTTTTCCGCCAGGCGGTTGCTGTAGATCAGCTTCACGTCATCCCCGCTCCAGACGCGGATCGTCGGCCCAAGATAGCGGCCATTCACGCCCCAGATCGACGCGCGCGTGCCCTGGGTAAAGCTCCAGTGGCTGCGCTGCATGGTCAGGAACAGCGGTTGCCCGCGACGGGACTCCAGTAACGGCGGAATGGGCAGCGGCTGTTGCTGCCCGGCGGCGTTGGCTGTCAGCGGAACCGCGCCAGCACAAAGGGCGATTCCTGAAGCCTGAATAAACTGACGCCGACTGAGTGACATATTTGCTCCATGTGAAACGACGATAAAACCCGGGAATTCATTTCCCTGTAACTCCGGCTTAGATCTTGCCGGAGGCTTCTCTCTCTGCGACTTCTTTGTCGAGCACTTCGATTTGACGCGCCATCAGCTCGCGGCAATGGGCAGCCAGTTCACGAACCTGGTCTTTACCGTATTTGCTGGTGTCGACCGGCGGCAGCATTTCCACAATCACCAGCCCGTTTTTCAGGCGGTTAAGATTAATCTTATTCGAAGTATTGGAAACACACACAGGAATAATCGGAACGCCTGCTGCAATTGCGGCGTGAAACGCGCCAGTTTTAAACGGCAGCAGACCGCGACCACGGCTGCGCGTCCCTTCCGGGAACATCCAGATAGAGATTTTGCGTTTCTTAAAGTGATTCACCACTTCAGCGATGGTGCTGTGCGCTTTAGCGCGGTTGTTACGGTCGATCAGCAGGTTGCCGGTGAGCCAGTAGAGCAGGCCGAAGAACGGCACCCACAGCAGGCTTTTTTTACCGACGGTGACCGTCGGCGGCAGCACGATGTTCGCGGCGGTGACCATATCGTAGTTGTTCTGATGATTGGCGATATAGATAGCGTTGCCGAAGTTTTCCGCGCCTTCCGGCAGGCGGGTTTCGACCTTCAGGCCATACATCGGTGCCAGTCGGCCAAACATACGACCAAAAGTGGAAACATGCTTCGGGTTACGCGGGCTGAACAGGCAGTAAATGCAGCCGAACACGCAGACCAGAATGCAGTAGATAACGGTGAGAATTGAACGAACAATGAATAGCATAGCGACCTCAGAAGCCCTGACCGCTGACAATTATATACTCCAATGTCAGTCAGGTAAGGACTTTATATAAAGACGGAAAATTTTTAGCGAGAACCCCCTCCGGAACGGAGGGGGAGAGGCGACATTACTCTTCGCTATCGCCCGATTTCGCGCGCAGTGGTGATTCGATCTCCACGCGGTCAATACGCTGCAGACCGCGCATCAGCGAGCCGCGACGACCGCGCTCACCCACCACTTTCTGCAACTCTTCCGGACGCAGTTTGATCTTACGTTTGCCGACATGAATGGTCAGCGTGCTTTGCGGCGGCAGAATAAAGAGATGCGCCAGCCCGTCTTCGCCTTTCGCCGCTTCCGCCGACGGAATGTTGATGATCTTGTTGCCCTTGCCTTTCGACAGCTGCGGCAGGTCGCTGACCGGGAACATCAGCATGCGTCCGGCATGGGTGATCGCCAGCAGCATGTCGCTGTCGTTCTCAATCACCATCGGCGGCATCACGTGCGCGTTATCCGGGAGGCTGATCATCGCTTTACCCGCGCGGTTGCGGGCAATCAGATCGTTGAAGGTACAGATGAAACCGTACCCGGCGTCGGAGGCCATCAGCAGTTTCTGCTCTTCGCCTTCCATCAGCATATGATCCACGGTCGCACCCGGCGGCAGCGTCAGCTTGCCGGTGATCGGCTCGCCCTGTCCGCGCGCCGACGGCAGCGTGATCGGGTCGATGGCGTAGCTGCGTCCGGTGGAATCGAGGAACACCACCGGCTGGTTGCTCTTGCCCTTCACCGCCGATTTGAAGCTATCGCCGGATTTGTAGCTCAGGCCCGGCGCGTCGATATCGTGGCCTTTGGCGCTACGCACCCAGCCGCTTTGGGACAGCACGATCGTCACCGGTTCAGACGGCTGCATGTCGTGCTCGTTCATCGCTTTCGCTTCTTCGCGCTCGTGCAGCGGTGAGCGACGGTCGTCGCCGAACGCTTCTGCATCCGCCTGCAGCTCTTTCTTCAGCAGGTTACTCATCTTGCGCTCGGACGCCAGAATCGCCTGCAGCTGATCGCGCTCTTTCGCCAGCTCGTCCTGCTCGCCGCGAATTTTCACCTCTTCCAGTTTGGCGAGGTGGCGCAATTTCAGTTCAAGGATCGCTTCAGCCTGGGTTTCGCTGATGCCAAAACGCGACATCAGAGCCGGCTTCGGTTCGTCCTCGGAGCGGATAATCTCAATGACTTCGTCGATATTGAGGAACGCCACCAGCAAACCTTCGAGGATATGCAGGCGCTTGAGGACTTTTTCCAGACGATAGTTCAGACGGCGGCGCACCGTATCGCGACGGAACGCCAGCCACTCGGTCAGGATCTCCAGCAGGTTTTTCACCGACGGACGACCATCCAGACCGATCATGTTCAGGTTGATGCGGTAGCTTTTTTCCAGATCGGTGGTGGCGAACAGGTGGTTCATCACCTGGTCCATATCCACGCGGTTCGAGCGCGGGACAATCACCAGACGCGTCGGATTTTCGTGGTCCGATTCGTCGCGCAGGTCGTCGACCATCGGCAGCTTTTTGTTGCGCATCTGGGAGGCGATCTGCTCCAGCACTTTCGCGCCGGACACCTGGTGCGGCAGCGCGGTAATGACCACGGCCCCGTCTTCTTTATTCCACACCGCGCGCATACGCACGGAGCCGCGACCGTTCTGGTAGATTTTGCGGATTTCGGCGCGGGAGGTGATGATCTCCGCTTCGGTCGGATAGTCCGGCCCCTGCACGATATCCAGCAGTTCATCCAGCGTGGTTTTCGGCTGTTCAATCAGGGTAATCGCGGCTTTTGCCACTTCGCGCAGGTTGTGCGGCGGAATATCCGTCGCCATGCCCACGGCGATACCGGTGGTGCCGTTCAGCAGGATATTCGGCAGGCGGGCAGGCAGCATTTTCGGCTCCTGCATGGTGCCGTCGAAGTTTGGCACCCAGTCCACCGTGCCCTGGCCGAGTTCGCCGAGCAGCAGTTCTGCGTATTTAGAGAGGCGGGATTCGGTATAACGCATCGCCGCGAAGGATTTCGGATCGTCCGGTGCCCCCCAGTTTCCCTGGCCGTCGACCAGCGGATAACGGTAGGAGAACGGCTGCGCCATTAATACCATCGCTTCGTAGCAGGCGCTGTCGCCGTGCGGATGGTATTTACCGAGCACATCACCCACGGTACGGGCGGATTTTTTGAATTTGGCGCTGGCGCTCAGGCCCAGCTCAGACATCGCGTAAACGATGCGACGCTGAACCGGTTTCAGGCCATCGCCGATAAACGGCAGTGCCCTGTCCATGATGACGTACATGGAATAGTTCAGATAGGCGTTTTCAGTGAATTCATGTAGCGCGAGGCGCTCTGCCATATCGCTCATTAAATGTCATTCCTCAACTCAGAAACCTGTGGGTTTCAGGCAATATTGCCGCAGATACTACCCTATCTGACGAGTTGAGTCACAAAGAAAAAGGGCCGCGGAATCGGCCCTTTTCATCATTATTTGCTCAGTTTGATGACTTGTTTCACGTCGATTTCAAACTCGTTCCACTCTTTATCGACCTTACCCTGGATCTCCACTTTGTCCTGCGGGCTGATGGTCTGTCCGTTCCAGCGTTTGTGGTCAATTTCCACATTCACCGTGCCGGTGGTATCGCGGAACAGATAGCGGTCATCGGACAGGCGCTCGGTGATGTTCCCGCGCAGTTTGACCCAGCTGTCGTCCTTCTGATCTTTCACTTTGGCCGCGGTGGTCAGGTTGGCGTCGTTATCGACAAAACCGCCCTGCTGGGTCTGGGTTTGTGCCGGTGTGGCGGACGGGCCGTTGAATCCGCCCTCTGCTGCAAATACCGGGGCCGTGGTCATCATCATGATTGCCGTAATGGCTGCGAATTTTTTCATCGTTTTCTCTCCCTTTAATGTGGTGTCGAATGCCATTAAACAGGGTAAACCTTAACGACTTCTTAAGGGGAAAATATAAATTTTATTGCTGTACAGCATGATGTCACAGAGGGTTTACTGCACTTATCTCGCGGCATCAAGGAGGGAACATGCGCATTTTACTGGTAGAAGACGACCGGCTGATTGGTGACGGCATCAAAGCGGGCTTAACGAAAATGGGCTTTAGCGTGGACTGGTTCACCGACGGAGCCACCGGGAAAGCGGCTATTTATACCGCGCCTTTCGATGCGGTGGTGCTCGACCTGACGCTGCCGGGCATGGACGGCCTCGACATCCTGCGCGAATGGCGCGAAAACGGGCGCAGCGAGCCGGTGCTGATCCTCACCGCGCGCGATGCTCTCGATCAGCGCGTCGAAGGTTTGCGGCTCGGCGCGGACGACTATCTGTGCAAGCCCTTTGCCCTGATCGAAGTGGCGGCGCGCCTCGAAGCGCTGGTGCGGCGCAGCCACGGCAAAACCCGCAGCGAACTGCGCCACGGCCCGGTCACGCTCGACCCGGTCAGTCTGGTCGCGACTCTCAACGGCGAAACGCTGGTCCTCAAACCAAAAGAGTTCGCCCTGCTGGAGCTGCTGATGCGCAACGCAGGCCGTGTTCTGCCGCGCAAACTGATCGAAGAGAAGCTTTATACCTGGGACGACGACGTCTCCAGCAACGCCGTCGAAGTCCACGTCCACCATTTACGCCGCAAGCTCGGCAGCCATTTTATCCGCACCGTGCACGGCATCGGTTATACCCTGGGTGACGCATGAAACTGACTCAACGCCTGAGCCTGAAGCTGCGCCTGACGCTGCTCTTTCTGGTGCTGTCCCTCGGAGCATGGCTGGCGGCCAGCGTCGTCGCCTGGCAGCAGACCACCCACAAACTCGATAAGCTGTTCGATACCCAGCAGATGCTGTTCGCCAAACGGCTGATGACCATGGATCTCGACGAACTCAACGCGCCGGTGCGCATGAGCGATGTGCCGAAAAAAGCCAAACACGGCCACCTGGATGACGACGCGCTGGCGTTTGCCATCTACTCCGCCGACGGGAAAATGCTGCTCAACGACGGCGAAAATGGCCGGGATATTCCCTATCACTATCGCCGCGACGGTTTTACGGACGGACGGCTAAAGGACGATAACGACGAATGGCGATTCCTGTGGCTGAGCGCGCCGAACGGCAAATACCGGATTGTGGTCGGCCAGGAGTGGGAGTATCGCCAGGAGATGGCGCTGGACATTGTCACCTCACAGCTCACCCCGTGGCTGGTGGCGCTCCCGCTGATGCTGCTCTTGCTGATTGTGTTACTCGCCCGCGAACTGCGTCCGCTGAAAAATCTTGCCCGGACGTTGCGCCAGCGGTCACCGGATGCAACCGATCAGCTTGCGACCGACGGGCTACCGACGGAAGTGCGCCCGCTGCTCGACGCCCTGAATCATCTGTTTACCCGCACCCAGGAGATGATGACCCGTGAGCGGCGCTTTACCTCCGATGCCGCCCACGAACTGCGCAGCCCGCTGGCCGCTCTGAAGGTGCAGACCGAAGTGGCGCAGCTGTCGCTCGACGACCCGCAGGCGCAGGAAAAAGCCCTCAAACAGCTGCACGCGGGGATCGACCGCGCCTCGCGGCTGGTGGATCAGCTCCTCACCCTGTCACGGCTTGATTCGCTGGAAAATCTCGATGATATCCAGCCGATCGCGCTGGCGGATCTGCTGCAATCGGCGGTGATGGACAGTTACCATCCGGCGCAGCAGGCGGGCATCGAACTGCGTCTGAACATCCAGGCGCCTGAGGTGGTGTGCTCCGGGCAGCCGCTGCTGCTGAGCCTGCTGGTGCGCAATCTTCTGGATAATGCCGTGCGCTACAGCCCGCGCGGAAGCGTGGTAGATGTCACCCTGGAAGCCAACCGTTTTATCGTGCGCGACAACGGGCCGGGAATTTCTGCCGCCGATTTGGCGCGCATCGGCGAGCGTTTTTATCGTCCACCGGGCCAGGAACAGACCGGCAGCGGGCTGGGGTTATCCATCGTCAAACGTATCGCCACCCTGCACGGGATGCGGGTCACCCTTGCCAATGCGCGCGAGGGCGGGTTTGAGGCGACGGCGAGCTGGTAGTCGGATTATTGCCCTATGAGCAAAAGACTTTGCACATTTTGCTCATTTTTCTGCACCGTTATTACGGGTAACATGACTGCCAAACTCGCCAGTCTGAGGACAAATAATGAGCAACATTCTGATTATCAACGGTGCGAAAAAATTCGCCCACTCCAACGGCCAACTGAATGACACCCTGACCGAGGTCGCGGATGGTTTCCTGCGCGACGCCGGGCATGATGTTAAGGTCGTGCGCGCCGATAGCGATTACGACATTCAGGCCGAAGTGCAGAACTTCCTGTGGGCCGACGTGATTGTCTGGCAGATGCCTGGCTGGTGGATGGGCGCGCCTTGGACCGTGAAAAAGTACATGGACGATGTCTTCACCGAGGGTCACGGTTCTCTGTATGCCAGCGATGGCCGCACCCGCTCCGACGCGTCCAAAAAATACGGTTCCGGCGGTCTGCTGCACGGTAAAAAATACATGCTCTCCCTGACCTGGAACGCCCCGCTGGATGCGTTCACCGATGAAGATCAGTTCTTCCACGGCGTCGGCGTAGACGGTGCTTACCTGCCGTTCCACAAAGCCAACCAGTTCCTGGCGCTGGAGCCACTCCCGACCTTTATCGTCAACGACGTGATTAAAATGCCGGACGTGCCGCGCTATATCGCAGAATATCGCAAGCATCTGGCTGAGATTTTTGCTTAACTGGTAGCCTGGAATTAGAAGGAGTTAATCATGTCTATGCTTACTGTTATTGCTGAAATCCGTACGCGTCCAGGTCAACATCACCGTCAGGCGGTGCTGGATGAATTTGCGAAGATTATCCCGACCGTGCTGAAAGAAGAAGGCTGCCACGGCTATGCGCCGATGGTCGACACCGCCGCTGGCGTGAGCTTCCAGACCACCGCGCCCGATTCGATCATCATGGTTGAACTGTGGGAAACCGTGGCACACCTGGAAGCGCATCTGCAAACCGCGCACATGAAAGCGTGGAGCGAAGCGGTGAAAGGGAACGTTCTGGAAACGCATATCCGTATTCTGGAGCAAGGGGTTTAAGTTCTGTGGACGTTGCCGGGTGGCACTGCGTTTACCCGGCCTACAAAACCCAACCCTAACCCGTAGGCCCGGTAAGCGCAGCGCCACCGGGCTTTTTTATTACCAGTACAACTTCCAGCTCTGCGTAAACCGCACCAGCGCCTCAACGTAGAAATAATCCCCCCAGCTCGCACACTCATCCACCCCTTTGTTGCTCGCCAGGTGGTAAACCGAGTGCTTCAGCAGCCCGTTGCCCTTCTCCTCTTTGCCCATCAGATAGTGACGGGTCAACGACGACATCATCCCTTTCGCCCACTCCAGATAACGCTCGCGATCCGGATCGGTCACCGGGAGATGCTTCACCAGCTCCAGCAAGCCGCACACCGCAATCGCCGCCGACGATGAATCGCGCAGCGCATCGGTGCCCACCAGCGCCAGATCCCAGTGGCAGACGTAATCCTCCGGCAGTCGATTGAGGAAGTAGTTCGCCAGCCGCTTCGACAGGGCAATCATCGTCTCGTCGCCGGTGTAGATGTAGCTCAGCAGGAAGCCGTAAATCCCCCACGCCTGGCCGCGTGACCAGCAGGAGTCGTCCGCATAGCCCTGCTGCGTATTACCGTAGCGCGGCGCGCCGGTTTTCACGTCCATATAGTAGGTATGGAACGTCGAGGCATCCTCGCGAATCAGGTACGTCGCCGCCTGCATCACGTGCGCTTTAGCCGCCTCAGCAAAGCGCGGATCGCCGGTCTGCTCCGTCGCCCAGTAGAGCAGCGGCAGGTTCATGTTGCAGTCGATGATCATCCGCCCGGCCTGTTCCGGGTCGGAGAGATCGCCCCAGGCCTGAATGATTTTCGCCTTCTCATGGAAGCGCTCAAGCAGCGCTTCGGCGGCCAGCAGCGAGAAACCGCGCGCCTCGCGATTGCCCGTCAGACGCCAGGCCGCCACGCACGACAGGGTATACAGAAAGCCTAAATCGTGGGTATTGGTGTCGTGGCGCCCGGCGATGCGCAGGCCAAACGAGCGCACATTTTTCTCGGCCATCGCGCGGAATTTCTCCTCGCCGCTCATCTCCCACGCCAGCCACAGCTGCCCGGTCCAGAAGCTGGTGGTCCACTCGACGTTGTCCGTCAGGGGGTAAAAACCCTCCTCACAGGTTTCCGCCGGGAATTTTTCGCCGAACTCCGTTAAATGACGGCTAATCAGTTCGAGGACATGATCCCGCGCCGAGCTTAATTCATCCCTGAACACGCGCGCATCCACGGGTGCAGGAATAGCGGACAGGCGTTCCTCTGCGATACGATTTAACATATTTCGGTTCCTTCTTTGACAGCAAAAATTAGCGTGATGGGTGTTGTTCTGCGACGTTAATCGCCTGCGCGCCGCGCCATTTGCTCTGGCAGGCGGATAAGGTAAAGGCAGAAATAAGCGTAAAGGTCAGCGCCGTGGCACCCATGATGATATAGGTCTGCTCGAAACCGATGCGGTCATACATATATCCGGCCGGTGAAGAGACCACCACGTTGCCGACATACAGCATCGCCTGATAGCCTAATAAATACATGGTGGCGTTCACGCGTTTATCGAAATGCTCGGCGATATATTTAAAGACCGATACCAGCAGGAGACAGATTTCCAGACCGTATAGTGGTTTGAGAATCGAAATTAACAGGTGCGAATCGCACATCCCGGAAATAATCAGGCGCGCACTGACCACTAATCCGACGATTAATAACCCGCGTTTGGCACCAATAAAGTTCACGAACAGCGGGATCACCATATACATCAGGAATTCCATCCCAGACTGCACGGTGCCCAGATAACCAAACACCGCGTTGCCCTGATGCACATCGTCGAAGAAGGTGACGAAGTAGCGCGAGAACTGCTGCTC
Organism: Lelliottia wanjuensis; assembly: GCF_030238365.1. GTDB lineage: Bacteria > Pseudomonadota > Gammaproteobacteria > Enterobacterales > Enterobacteriaceae > Enterobacter > Enterobacter wanjuensis. The sequence continues at coordinate 129,681 of NZ_JASSOT010000079.1, forward strand.
GGCGATAAACATCATCCACGCCACACCCGCGACATACAGGCAGAAGGCCCAAAATTTGCCGTTACGCAGCAGCGCGTAGACGTCCGACGGCGCGATCTTCTCTTTGGTGAGCACCTCGCCCGCATGGACGGAGTTAGTGTTCACTTTCAGGTTCAGCAGGACAATTAGCATGATGACCGACGCCACGCTGCCCATGATGAAGTTGTAGGCCGGAGAGAGGTTAAACAGCAGCCCGGAGAACGACGACGCCACCGCCCAGCCGAGCGATCCCCACATACGGATCTGGCCGAACTCCATGCCGTTCAGGCGGCTAAAGCGGTCGGAATAGGATTCGCACGCCGCCACGCCCGCATACCAGGCGAAGCTTAAATAGAGCGCGCCGATAATAATCCCCAGCATCGTGTTGGACATGAGTAACGGCTGATAGACATAAATAAAGAACGGAGCCATCAGGGCGGACATCGCCACCACAAAATAGAGCAGATATTTGCTCATGCCGATTTTATCGAGAATATAGCCATAAATCGGTTTCAGAATAACGGAGAACACGCCGTTCACCGCAAATACGGTGCCAATCACCGAACCGCTCAGATTCGCTTTTTGGCCGAGCCAGATCGCCAGCAGGCCAATACTGGCCGACCAGGTAAAGAAATAGAGAAAAATAAAGGTACTGATTTTGTAATATTCGGTTTTATTCGTTGAGCTGATTTTCATAGAATCCTCGCCAACTTGTAGGGTCCAGAGTGTTTATATAAAGAACGACAACTGACGTTCGCTTCCCGGCTCGTGGATCACGACCTGGTTATTGTTGATTTGTAGCCGCGGCGTGACCGCGTAGTTTTTCTGTTCTCCACAGGCTGTGACGGCGCAACAGAGCCAGCTCTCTCCGACCGGGATTTCCGTGGTGAGCACAGGAATCGACGCGCACTGGGCAAACATCACGCTGCTGTTCGGGGGCGTAACAATGCTGTCGGGCTGGCGCGCCATCGCGGGTGAGAGATCGACAATCACGCTGCTGCCATTTTCCGCATTCAAAACAGACCCGCGCCCCTGCAGGCGATGTTCTGCTTTGATCACCGCGAAGCCGCCCTCCACCGTTTGCAATTTGCGTGCACTATCAATGCGATGCAGACGCAAATGCCACTCGCCGAACGGCACCAGCCAGGTATCGATATGCACGTCGTGCCACGGCGACCAGCGGGAGAAAATGAAGTTTTCATCAATGCGCACCTCTTCGCAGTCGCGACGACCGCGGAAGTAGTTATCGCCATCACTGAGCAGCAGCATGGAATCGCAGGCGGCGTGTTTGATGCCGTAGCGCCCGCGCTCAATGGTGAAACCAAAGCGGCTGGAGTAGGCAAATTTGGTGTATTTCGCCTCGGTGTTGACGTAGTTATTCAGCTCCAGCTGCCCGGCGGTGAGCAGGGTGACGTGCTGAGAATCATCGGCGTGGATCAGGATCTGCTGCGCGTTGGGGATCAGGTGTTTTTCCGCGCGTTTCGGCAACGGCTGTTCCTCTGCCTGCCAGAACGGGTGATCCTCTTTCAGCGCCAGGATCAGGTAAGTTTTCAGCGCCCAGTACGGCGATCCAGGGGAGTTGTAGTCCTCGCACATCGCCAGATTCGGATAGGCAAAACCGAGGGTCAGAATACCGTCGCGATCGAGGATCGGCTGCTGCTGCCACCAGCGCAGATGGCGCAGAATCACGCCCTTCACAATGCCAGGCGTGAACACATCCAGCTCAGAAAACGCCACCGCGCTCCAGAAAGCGACCATCGCAAAACGGTAGGTCAGGCTGCGCCCGAACGGGATCGAGGCCCCGTCGGCGGCGGACAGGTAAATGAAATCGTCAGCAAACTGGCGCGCGCGCGCTTTCAGCACCGCCGCCCTCGCCTCGTCACCGCTCAGGGTGGCGTAGATCAGGCCGTAGAAGTGGAACGCCATTGAGATGTAATAGTCTTTCGGGCGGCCCACGCCGTCGGAATACCAGCCGTCGCCGAGGTAGTAGGCGTCCATCAGCGCAAAGCGGCGATCGATGGCGGACTGGTCAAACGGCAGTCCGGCTCGTTTAAAACCGAGCTGGACCATAATGGCAAAATAGTTCCAGTTGCTGTCCGGCATCTGGGCATCGGTTATCTGATTCAGCCACGTATGCAGGTTCTGCACCTCGCGCTCGCTGAACAGATCCGTGAGCCGGTTTTGCAGCAGCGCCAGCCCGAGGCCGTAGGCCGCCATCTCCACCAGACGCTGATCGTAAGGCGCGGTTTCGCCCCAGTAGCCCGCGCTTTGCGGGTCGGTGCCCCGTTTGATGGCGGTGATGTATTTCTCGCTGTAGCGCGTGCTGTCGCCAGACGCCAGCAGCGGGAACAGGCCCCACAGGGCGCGCGACAGCCCCTCCATTTCGGCAATATCCGTCGCGTAGTGCGCGCAGGTACCACCCAGCGAAATACGTGAACTGCCCGGTGCAAACTGCTTATCCAGCGCGCCTAACAGGGAATTTAGCTCCGCCACCACATCCTGACGGGAAGACAATGGATTTGATGTTTCTTTATTTGCCGCCCACATACGCTCATCCTCGTAATCATCTGCGGCAAAGAATAGTGAATCCATAACCCTCAGAAATGTTAGCCGTGTCACAGGGAAGAGAGATGAATAAACCCGAAGTTGAGAAAATTTAAAAAGGTGGTTTATAACGAGAAGGAGACGGGGAAAAGTTGAGTTTTATTGCACTATGCGCGACACGCCAAAATCCGACTATCTGGAGTTGATCACCCTCAACGACACCATCGTGTCGTTCAGCCGCCTGTTCGCCAATACCGTGCGCTATCATCACTGGCATCAGTGTCTGGAAATTCTGTACGTCGAAGAGGGATTTGGCGTGGCGATCGTCGATAACCGTCACTACACCATGCGTCCCGGGCGGATGTTTTTCTTCCCGCCGTTTACCCTGCATAAAGTGATGGTGGATGAACAGGCTGAGGCGATTTATCGCCGCACCATTATCCATCTCGATCACCGAGCGCTGCTGAAAGTGCTGCGCGATTTTCCGCAGGCGCAGCAGCGGCTACAAAAACTGTCGCGACGCGGCGGACCCGCGTGGGTGGCCGACGTGGCGCAAAGTCAGATCCATATTAATCATCTGCTCAACTGCTATCAGCCGCCGATGAACAGCGAAAGTATCGCCAGCCTGCTGATTGGGCTGTTTGCCATGCTGCCGGACGACAGCGACGGCGCGCCGGGGAGCAGTCACGGGATCGCCAGCCAGGTGATGTTCTGGCTGGATGAGAACTATCAGGTCAAATTTAGCCTCGACGCGCTGGCGCTTGAGCTGGGTAAATCCCGCAGCTATGTGTCGCGTAAATTCCACGCGGAGACGGGCGAGAAAATTCACGATTACCTGAATACGCTGCGACTGCGAAAGGCCTGTGAGTGCCTGTTGCACAGTGACGAGAGCGTGCGGGATATCGGTGCGCGGGTCGGATTTTCGGATGTGACGTATTTTATCAGCGCGTTTAAGAAGGGGATCGGCGAGACGCCGCTGCAGTATCGGAAGAACCATTCGGGGGGTTGAGGTTGGGTGCGGTCTGGTGCCCTCACCCCGTCCCTCTCCCACGGGGAGAGGGTTAGGGTGAGGGGGAAATGTTATGCACTTTTCTTCCCCGGCTTTAATCCGCGGTGAAACTCGTTGATACGCTTCATGGACTTGATCGTACGCTGCGGCGCGGTGGAAGCCACGGATAACACAATCATCTCCAGACACAGCATCACCGTGCCGTGCAGCGGGATTTTGCCCTTCTCGTTCCCGCGCGGAACGTGGATCACCACGCTCGCCTCTTTGCTGAACCGCGAATCGACGGCATTGGTCAGCAGAATGGTCGGTATACCTAAACGCCGAGCTTCGCGCAGAGTGGTCTGCCCTTCCCGGTGCGCGGATTTTTGCGCCATCATCACCAGCACATCCCCGCGCTGGAGGTCGATAAGCTGCTCGGCGAGGTTAATCCCGGTACGGTTTAGCGCCGTGGCGGGCAGGCCGATGCGGCTGAACAGTCGGGCGGTGTATTCCGCCAGAATCCCCGAGGCACCGATGCCGAAAATCGCCACCTGCCGCGCCTCGCCCAGCAGCGCCACCGCCTGCGCCAGGGCGTAGCGATTGGCGGGTTCAGACAGCACTTCGCAGGTGTGCTGATGCCCCTCCAGAACAAAATCGATGCTCGAATTAACGTCGCTGGTCAGCGCCTTCACGGTGGTGGTGATCTTCTCGCTGGAACTCAGCGTCGGGCCAAACCAGTGCTCCAGCGTCTGTTTCAGATCGCGCAGTCCGGCAAAGCCCAGCGCCTGAATGGCGCGCACCACGGTGGCATCGGAGGTTTTCAGCGTGGCGGCGATCTCCATCGCCGTTTGCTCCATCACCGCTTCACGGTTGTCGTTGATGTAGCTGGCGACCAGCAGCAGGCGTGGCGTCAGCTGATGCCCACGGGCGCGAAAACGCTCGCCATACACGTCCACTCGCGATTTGTCTTTTCGGATCATTTCGCCTCCGGTAGCGGACGACCAGCGATCTGTGACTGGATCTGCGCGGCCATTAACCCCAGCGAGGCGAAGGAGTTGGAGATCGCCTCTTCGCGTGAAATCAGCACGTAATGCCCGGTGCGGCAGGCGTTGAGGAACTGGCACCAGCCGGGCATCACGGCATCCATCGCCGCCAGCTCGTCCTGCGGTTTACCGCCCGTGTCGCCGCGCCAGGTGGCAAACACGAAATCCGCATCCAGTTCCGGCAGGCGTTCGGCGCTGACGTCAATGCGCCCGCCCTCGGGAATGCTCTCGACCAGCGGCGGGAAAGTAAACCCGGCGTCACGCAGCACGCGGCCCAGGGAGTGATAGCTGTGCATGACGGTGATTTTGCCCTGATTGGCCTGGATCACTGAGACGCTGATTTTCTTCGTCTCGATCGTCGCTTTTAGCGCGCTGATCTGATCATGATAGCGACGCTCAAGGAGCTTGAGCCGTTCCTGGGTTCCGGTCAGCTGCGCCAGTTTACGGTAGATTTCCGGCGCACCGCCGTCGAGGTGATCGATGCTCACCGTCGGCGCGATTTTCTCCAGCTGCGCTACCGGCGTATTGCGGGTCGGCTCGGTGATGATCAGATCCGGTTTGGCGGCGGCGATGGCTTCGATATCAATATCCGCCGTGCCGATAAACTGAATCGACGAATTGTCGAAATCCACGCCCGTCAGCAGCCCGCCGGAGCGAATAAAATGGCTGCCATCCGGACGCGTGCGCCCGTGGCTGGCCACCGGCGGCACGCCGAGTTCGATCAGCGGAATAGTGATGTCGAGATCGTGCAGCGACACGATGCGTTTCGGGTGCAGGGGCACCGTCACCGTGCGCCCCAAATCATCCGTAAACGTCTGAACCGGTTCGGCTGCGCTCGCGGAAAACCCCGCCAGCAGCAGCATCAATAACATGACGCGCATACCCTTCCCCTTTTAAAACCTGTCCCGGCGCGCCCAGAGCAACACCAGGAAAAATGGCCCGCCAATCAGCGAGATAACAATGCCCGCGGGCAGTTGCAGCGGCAGAAACGCCAGTCGGCCGATGTTGTCTGCCAGCAGAACCAGCAGCGCACCCAGCGCCGCACTGCCCACCAGCAGCGTGGTCTGGCCGCCGCGCAGCAGAAAACGCGCCATGTGCGGGGCGATCAAACCAACAAATCCAATACTCCCCACGCAAGAGACGCAGGCCGCCGTCAGCAGCACCGGGGCCAGCACGCGCAGCAGCGCCAGACGCGAGATGCGCACGCCGAGCCCGGTGGCAGTGTGGTTGCCGAGCAGGGCAACATCCGCCGCACGGGCCGTGAACAGCAGCAAAGCAAACGCGGGCAGCGCCCAGCCCGCCGCCACGCTCACCAGCGTCCAGTTTGCAGCATGCAGGCTTCCCGCCAGCCATAGCAGCGCGGTCTGCACGTCGCGCACGTCTGCGGTGGTCATGAACACGCCCATCCCGGCGGCGAAGGCCCAGGAGACGCCAATCCCAATCAGGATGAAACGCGGACGGGAGATATCACGGGCGAGAAGCACCACCAGCAGCGCGGTCAGCAAGCCGCCCGCCATTCCCACCACCGGACGCCAGAGCACTGACAGCGCCGGGAACTGGAATATCAGCAGCAGCACCGCCACGCTACAGCCCTCTTTCACCCCGATAAGACCGGGATCGGCCAGCCCGTTGCGAGTGATGGACTGCATCGCCGCCCCGGCCATGCCGAGCATCGCCCCGCAGAGCAGCGCCATCAGCAGGCGCGGCAGACGGATCTCCTGCACGATGTAACGCGCGTCGGCGCTCAGGACCTCGGGATAAAACAGGGCGCGCGCCACGTCGGACGTGGGGATCGGCAGCGTGCCGTGGGTCAAGCCCAGCACCAGCAGCGCAGCGATCAGTGCCATGAGTCCTGCCAGCCAGGCCAAGGCCTTGGGGCGAATCAATGTTGAAAACCGGCCCCAACGCAGCGGGCGCAACTCAGCGCGCAGCACGGCCCGGCTCATCGGAACATCCTCGCGGCCATCAGGATAAACACCGGCGCACCTACCAGGGCCGTCATCACGCCGGTCGCCAGTTCGTGCGGCGTAAACAGAGTGCGGGCCGCGATATCCGCCAGCAGTAACACCAGCGCGCCGCAGCAGGCCGAGAGCGGGACCATCACACGCAAATCCACCGACACCAGACGGCGGATAATCTGCGGGACGACGAGCCCGATAAAGCCAATCGGCCCGGCAATCGACACCGCTGCGCCGCACAGCAACGCAATGGCGATCAGGGCAAGTATCCGCATGCGCACGAGCGAGACGCCTAGCCCCTGCGCCATGCGATCGCCCAGCGCCAGCATGTTCAGGGAAGGCGAAATCCACACGGCAAGCGCCAGTCCCACCGCCGTAACCCAGGCGGCGTTTTGCGTCGTTGCCCAGCTTAAGCCCGCCAGATCGCCCGCCAGCCAGGTGCGCATCGCCAGCAGGGTTTGTTCATCGAGGATCAGCACCGCCGCAGTAATCGACGACGCAAACGCCGACAGCGCCACACCGCAGAGGGTCACTTTCATCGGCGTCAGGCCGGTGCGTCCGGCAGACGACAGGGTGAGCACCAGCAGAAACAGGATCGCCGCCCCCGCCGCCGCAATCAGCGGACGCCCTACCGGGAGCGCCAGCCCGAGGGCGCTGGTGATGACCACGGCCAGCGCGGCGCCAGCGTTTAAGCCGAGAATATGCGGTTCGCCGAGAGAATTGCGGATCACCGCCTGCAGCAGCACGCCCGCCACGCCGAGCGCGGCACCGGTGGTCAGCGCTGCCGCCAGACGCAGCAGGCGCAGATTGATGATCACGTTGTGGTCGAAGTTGCGCGGATCAAACGCCAGAAACGCCTGCACCACGGCCTGCGGAGCGATAAAGCGCGCGCCGAGGCCGAGATGGACAATGGCGCCCATCAGCAGCAGCGCCAAAAATACGACGGAAGCCAGACTCGTGCGCATCATGCTGTTACGCCGCTGCGGCGAAACGGGATAAAGAAGGGTTTGCCGGTCATCGGGTTGATGGACATTTGCACGTCGACATCGAACACGGTTTTGATAAGTGTAGGCGTGCAGACGTCGCCCTCGTGCAGCACGCCCTCCACCTTGCCTTCGCGTAAGAACACCAGCGTATCGCCGTAGTTCACCGCAAAATTGAGATCGTGGAGCACCACCACGACGGTACGCCCGTGATGACGGGTGAGATCGTGCAGCAGTTCGAGGATCTCCACCTGATAGCGCAGATCGAGGAAGGTCGTGGGTTCGTCCAGCAGAATGGTGGGCGTTTGCTGGGCCAGCGCCATCGCGATCCAGCAGCGCTGACGCTGACCGCCGGAGAGACTCTCGACGGGCAGATGCGCGAAAGCCTGGGTGCCCGTCAGACGGAGCGCCTCTTCGACCGCCAGCTCGTCGGCGTCGGTCCACTGGCGCATAAAGTTCTGCCACGGAAAACGCCCGCGCGACACCAGCTCAAACACCGTCAGCCCTTCTGGCAGCAGCGGCGATTGCGGCAAAATGCCCAGCTCGCGCGAGACCGCTTTGGTCGGCTGGTCGTGGATCGCTTTGCCGTCCAGCAAGACTGTGCCGCCCATCGGCTGCAGCAGGCGCGCCATGGTGCTGAGGAGCGTCGATTTCCCGCAGCCGTTCGCCCCGACCAGCACGGTCATTTTTTCAGAGGGAATAGTGAGGGAAATATCATCGACGATGATGTTTTTCTGATAGCCAGCAGAGAGGTTTTCAAGAACCAGCCCCTGCTTTGTCGCGTTATGAGCCACGTGTACGCCAACTTAATCAAATAACCAATAAATAAAAATAAATCTCATTCTCTTTTGTGAGTTTGCCGCTGCGCCATGTAGTAGTCAAGGGGATAAACACCCTAAAAAAACCAGGGATTAATGGGCTGTATCGCTTTAAGGAATCACTTAATTAATTCCATATTTTCATAGCATTAAGAGTTTCATGGCTATCGCAAATCCGACGATTTTTGACTGTAGCCGAATTTTGCTTTTTTCCATTTACTACTACATTCCCGCATGCTTGAATGATTCTCAATTACATACCCGATACCGGACAGGCAAACGGGTAGCGCTTTACGGGCAATGACACACCATCTTCATCCGCGACCCTTCGCGGGTATTTCGGGAAAACAGATTTAATGGCTAAGTTCACACCTTCATTCTCTGGGATTAAAGGGCGCGCGCTCTTTTCACTGCTGTTCCTCGCCCCCTTCGCACAGGCGGCCGACAGCGCCACCGCGAAAGACGGCGAAACCCTGACCGTCACCGCCGATACGTCTGCGAAAACGGATGCCACCAACGGCTATCAGCCGCTGAACACCTCCACCGCCACGCTCACCAACATGCCGATGCTGGATATCCCGCAGGTGGTGAATACCGTGAGCGACAAGGTGCTGGAAGATCAGCACGCCACCACGCTCGACGAAGCGCTGTATAACGTCAGCAACGTGGTGCAAACCAACACCCTCGGCGGCACGCAGGATGCGTTCGTGCGCCGCGGTTTTGGCGCCAACCGTGACGGGTCGATCATGACCAACGGCCTGCGCACCGTGCTGCCGCGCAGCTTTAACGCCTCGACGGAGCGCGTCGAAGTGCTGAAAGGCCCGGCGTCGACGCTGTATGGCATTCTCGATCCCGGCGGGCTGATCAACGTGGTGACAAAGCGTCCGGAGCAGCAGTTTGGCGGCTCGATCTCGGCGACCTCCACCAGCTTTGGCGGCGGCACCGGACAGCTCGACGTGACCGGTCCGATTGAAGGCACGCGTCTTGCCTATCGCCTGACGGGGGAATATCAGAAAGAGGATTACTGGCGCAATTTCGGCAAAGAGCGCAGCACCTTTATCGCGCCGTCCCTGACCTGGTTTGGCGACGACGCGACCGTCACGGTGCTCTATTCCCACCGCGATTATCAGACCCCGTTCGATCGCGGGACGATCTTCGATCTGACGACCAAACAGCCGGTGAATGTGGATCGCAAAACGCGCTTTGACGAACCCTTCAACATTACCGACGGGGAGTCCGATCTGGCCCAGCTGAACGCCGAATACCGTCTCAACAGCCAATGGACCGCGAAATTCGACTACAGCTTTAGCCAGGATAAATACACGGATAATCAGGCGCGCGTGATGGCCTATGACTCCGCCACCGGCAACCTGACCCGCCGCGTGGACGCCACCCAGGGTTCGACCCAGCGCATGCACTCAACCCGCGCGGATCTGCAGGGCAACGTGGATATTGCCGGGTTTTACAATGAGATCCTGACCGGGGTGTCGTACGAGAATTACGATCTGCTGCGCACGGACATGATCCGCTGTAAGAACGTGAAAGATTTCAATATCTACAATCCGTCTTATGGCAATCTGGGTAAATGTACGACCGTGTCGGCCTCCGACAGCGACCAGACCATCAAGCAGGAGAGCTACTCCGCCTACGTGCAGGATGCGCTCTATCTGACGGATAAATGGATTGCGGTCACCGGCCTGCGCTATCAGTCTTACACCCAGTACGCGGGGAAAGGTCGTCCGTTTAACGTCAATACCGACAGCCGCGACGACCAGTGGACGCCGAAAGCGGGCCTGGTCTACAAGCTGACGCCGCAGGTGTCGTTGTTCGCCAACTATTCGCAGACGTTTATGCCGCAGTCGTCTATCGCCAGCTACATTGGCAACCTGCCGCCGGAAACGTCGAATGCCTACGAAGTGGGTGCCAAATTTGACCTGTTCGACGGGATTACCGCTAATATCGCGCTGTTTGATATTCATAAGCGCAACGTGCTCTACACGGAGAGCGTGGGAGATGAGACGGTGGCGAAAACCGCCGGACGCGTGCGTTCTCAGGGCGTGGAAGTGGATCTGGCGGGCCGTTTGACCGAGAACACCAACGTGATCGCCAGCTATGGCTACACGGACGCGAAGGTGCTGGAAGATCCGGACTACGCGGGCAAACCGCTGCCGAACGTGCCGCGTCATACGGGTTCTCTGTTCCTGACTTACGATATTCAAAACGCGATCGGTGGGAATACTCTGACGCTCGGCGGCGGTGGGCATGGCGTGAGCCGTCGTTCGGCCACCAACGGTGCGGATTACTATCTGCCGGGCTATTTTGTGGCTGACGCCTTTGCGGCGTACAAGCTGAAGTTGCAGTATCCGGTGACGCTGCAGCTGAACGTGAAAAACCTGTTTGATAAGACCTACTACACGTCGTCGATTGGTACCAATAATCTGGGCAACCAGATTGGCGATCCGCGCGAAGTGCAGTTTACGGTGAAGATGGATTTTTGATTCGAGCGGGGTTTCCCCTTACCCTAACCCTCTCCCCAAAGGGGCGAGGGGATCGATCGTAGGCCCGGTAAGCGTAGCGCCACCGGGCCTTTTCGCATCAACCTTCGATATCCGCCAGGTCGCCTTTTTCCTGCAACCAGTTGCGTCGATCTTCAGAACGTTTCTTGGCTAACAGCATGTCCATCATGGCGTTGGTCTGCTGTTCGTCTTCGTCGCTGATCACCAGCTGCACCAGACGGCGAGTGTTCGGATCCAGCGTGGTTTCACGCAGCTGCATCGGGTTCATCTCACCCAGCCCTTTAAAGCGCTGGACGTTCGGTTTGCCCTTCTTGCGTTTCAGCTGCTCCAGCACGCCCGCTTTCTCCTCTTCCGTCAGGGCGTAATAGACCTCTTTGCCGAGATCGATACGGTATAACGGCGGCAGTGCGACGTGGACGTGACCGTTCTTCACCAGCGTACGGAAGTGTTTCACGAACAGCGCGCACAGCAGCGTGGCGATGTGCAGACCATCTGAGTCCGCATCCGCGAGGATACAGATCTTGCCGTAGCGCAGCTGGCTCAGGTCGTCGCTGTCTGGATCGATGCCGATCGCCACCGAGATGTCATGCACCTCCTGCGAGGCCAGCACTTCATCAGAAGAGACTTCCCAGGTGTTCAGGATCTTACCCTTCAGCGGCATGATCGCCTGGAATTCACGGTCGCGCGCCTGTTTGGCAGAGCCGCCCGCCGAGTCACCTTCCACGAGGAACAGTTCGGTGCGATTCAGATCCTGCGCGGTACAGTCGGCCAGTTTGCCCGGCAGGGCCGGACCGCTGGTCAGCTTTTTACGCACCACTTTCTTCGCCGCACGCATACGGCGCTGGGCGCTGGAGATCGCCATTTCCGCCAGCATTTCGGCGGTCTGAATGTTCTGGTTCAGCCACAGGCTGAAGGCGTCTTTTACCACGCCGGAAACGAAGGCCGCGCACTGACGCGAGGAGAGACGCTCTTTGGTCTGCCCGGCAAACTGCGGATCCTGCATTTTGACCGACAGCACATACGCGCAGCGATCCCAGATATCTTCCGCCGAGAGCTTCACGCCGCGCGGCAGAATGTTGCGGTATTCGCAGAACTCACGCATCGCATCCAGCAGACCCTGACGCAGACCGTTGACGTGCGTACCGCCCTGCATGGTTGGGATCAGGTTGACGTAGCTTTCCGTCAGCAGTTCACCGCCTTCCGGCAGCCACAGCAGCGCCCAGTCGACCGCTTCCGTATCGCCGGAGAAGTTACCGAGGAACGGTTTTTCCGGCAGCGTCGGCAGGCCGTTAATCGCCTCGCCCAGATAGTCGTTCAGACCATCCTGATAGCACCAGCGCTGCTCGCTGCCGTTCACTTCGTCTTTGAAGGTGATTTCTACGCCAGGGCAAAGCACCGCTTTCGCTTTCAGAATGTGCGTTAAGCGTGAGACGGAAAAACGCGGGCTGTCGAAGAAGCTTTCGTCGGGCCAGAAGTGGACGCTGGTCCCGGTGTTACGTTTGCCGCAGGTGCCGATGACCTGCAGTTCCTGAACTTTGTCGCCGTTTTCAAAGGCGATGTTGTAGACCTGGCCGTCGCGGCGCACGGTCACTTCCACGCGCTTAGACAGGGCGTTAACCACGGAGATCCCCACGCCGTGCAGGCCGCCGGAGAACTGGTAGTTTTTATTGGAGAACTTACCGCCCGCGTGCAGACGGCAAAGGATCAGTTCAACGGCCGGGACACCCTCTTCCGGGTGAATATCGACCGGCATACCGCGGCCGTCGTCGATCACTTCGAGCGACTGGTCGGCGTGCAGGATCACGTCGATGCGTTTGGCATGGCCTGCCAGTGCTTCATCGACGCTGTTATCAATTACTTCCTGGCCCAGGTGGTTTGGGCGCGTGGTATCGGTGTACATCCCAGGGCGGCGGCGAACCGGCTCAAGCCCGGTGAGTACCTCAATGGCATCAGCGTTATAGGTTTGCGTCATGATTTAGCTAGCAATTCGCATTGGTTGTCAGAGGCTGTGCAGCCCAAGAAAATCGACAATCTGGGTGAAATGATTCTCAAAGCCCGTGAAAGCATGGTTTCCGCCTTCTTCTACAGTCTGGCGGCAAGACGCGTAATACGCCACCGCCTGGCGGTAATCCAGCACTTCATCACCCGTCTGTTGCAGCAGCCAGAGGAGATCTGGCGCGTCCAGCGGGTCTATTTGCATCACTTTGAGGTCGTAAATATGGCGTGACTCTAGCACATATTGCTGCCCCGTGTAGGGGTTCTCGTTGTGGCCGAGAAAGTCCGTCAGCAGCTCAAACGGGCGTACCGCCGGGTTAACCACGACCGCAGGCAGCATGAAGCATTGCGACAGCCAAGTGGCGTAATAACCGCCCAGCGACGAGCCGACGACGCCGAAGGATTCTCCGCCGTGTTCCATCACGATGGACTCGAGCATTTCGGCGGCGTCCGCCGGGTAGGGTGGCAGCTGCGGGACGATCATCTCGATGTGCGGATGATGCTCGCTAAGCCACTGGCGAAACTGGGTCGCCTTCGCGGAACGCGGGGAGCTATTAAACCCGTGCAGGTAGAGGAGCGTAGACATCAGTATCCTTCTGAAGCAGTGTCCGGGCGGAACTGCGCGCCTTCCAGACGACAAACTTCCGTGGTCAGCCGACCATCCGCATGGAGGTCCAGCCAGCGCCATCCCGGCGCAATGGTATCTAAAGTAAAGTTGGCGCAGTGGGGTTTAAACTGTACGCAGGTTGACGGCGTCGCCAGCAGACGGCGGCCATTCCAGTCGAGATCTTGTTCCTGGTGAATGTGTCCGCACAGCAGATTATTCACATGAGGATATTTCGAGAGCACGCGATCCAGCGCGGCAGAGTTGCGCAGACTGTGCTGATCGAGCCAGCTGCATCCCGCCGGGAGCGGGTGATGGTGCAGCAACAGCAGAGTGTGGCGATCAGGCACATCAATGAGCTTGTTCTCAAGCCACTCGAGCTGGAAATCACTCAGCTCACCGTGCGGCACGCCGAACACCTGGGTGTCGAGCAGCAGGATTTGCCAGTGATCGCCCACGAACACGCGCTTGGCCGGGGAGATCCCCGCTTCCTGCAACGCACTGTACATGGCGGGCTGGAAGTCGTGATTGCCCGGTAACCAGACGCAAGGCACGCTGAAGCTCGCGATCCCGGTAGCAAAATGCTGATAGGCCGCGGCGCTTTGATCCTGTGCCAAATCGCCGGTCGCGACGATTAAATCGCAGTCGCGGTTTTCGGTACGAATGGCATCAAGTACAGCCTGATAACTCTCCCAGGTGTTGACCCCCAGCAGCGTTTCATGCTTTTCGGCGAACAGGTGAGTATCAGTAATTTGTAATATCCTGACTGGCGCCCCACCAGCAACAGTCAGGTTCAACAGGCTTTCCAAATGGTGTCCTTAGGTAGGTTTATGACGCTAACAAACCGGAATCGCCATTGCTCCATGTGCTAAACAATATCTTAGCCAGTCAGCTAAAAACTGGTTAATTTGATGCTTTTCGTCGCGTTGATGCAACTTTTTATTAGGATAATCATATCGCGCTTTGAAGCGAAAGATCTGCTGACTTGAACACACTTCAGCCACCATCGCGTCGTGATAAAGCCTGACGGTCATCGACGGCAGGCTCCAGTAGCTCACCGAGGGAGCCGTCTGTTTGATCTCGACAAGCGTAGTGTAGCGAGTGGATTCCACAATCGTTAAGCGATATTGCGCGTTGCTCACCTGATAGCTCACCGTTTCGCCGGCCGCGTCGGTGCGCGGCAACAGGCGACGTAATTGTGCGAAGTTGGTCTCGCACAGACGCATCATTTCTGGGAAGTCAGGTGTATAACGCTTCATTTTTTCCACTCTTTTCGTAAGTCTTGATAATGCAGCTGGAGCCATTGCAAAGCGATGACAGAGGCTGCGTTGTCGATTTTCCCCTCATTGACCCATTGATAAGCCTGCTCCCGACTCACCACATGAACACGAATATCTTCGTTTTCATCTGCCAGACCGTGAATACCTTGCGCGGTCGTGGCGTCCACTTCACCCACCAGAATCGAAGAGCGCTCGGTGGCACCACCCGGGCTTGCCAGGTAGCTCAGCACCGGTTTGGTTCGGCCCACAATCAGCCCTGCTTCTTCCTGCGCCTCACGGCGGGCGACGTCTTCCGGCGTTTCGCCCTCTTCAATCATCCCGGCGACGATCTCCAGCAGCCACGGGCTTTCGCTGGTATCCAGGGCGGCAATTCGAATCTGCTCAATCAATACCACTTCGTCACGCACTGGGTCAAAGGGTAGCAACACTGCGGCATGCCCGCGCTCAAAAATTTCGCGGCGGACTTCGCCACTCATTTCACCGTTAAACAGCCGATGCCTGAAACGGTAAAGTTCCAGTGAAAAAAAACCGCTATAAAGCTTTTCCCGTGCAATAATTTCTACATCGTTTTTGGTGAAAGTCACTGGCAACTTATCTGGTTTCTGCATGGCGGTATCCTGGTCACAATTGTGTTGAAATCATGAATTTCAAGCTGTTTGGCTGCCGTTTCAAAGGCTATATGATAGATTGGTGCAAATTACCGCCAGATGGCACGTAACGCCAACCTTTTGGTGTGGATGATTCTGTTAGAATCGGCAATTATTTTTAATTAGATCAGCGCTAATACTGCTTCACAACAAGGAATGCAAATGAAGAAATTGCTCCCCATCCTTATCGGCCTGAGCCTGACGGGCTTCAGCGCGATGAGCCAGGCAGAAAACCTGTTACAGGTTTATCAGCAAGCACGTCTGGGCAACCCTGAGCTGCGTAAGTCAGCCGCCGACCGTGATGCTGCGTTCGAAAAGATTAATGAAGCACGTAGCCCGCTGCTGCCGCAATTGGGTTTAGGCGCAGATTATACCTACAACAATGGCTTCCGCGATGCGAACGGCGTGAACTCCAACGTCACCAGCGCGTCCCTGCAATTAACGCAGACCTTGTTTGATATGTCCAAATGGCGCGCGCTCTCCCTGCAGGAAAAAAGCGCCGGTATCCAGGACGTGACCTATCAGACCGATCAGCAAACGCTGATCCTGAACACCGCTACCGCGTATTTCAACGTGTTGAGCGCGATCGATTCGCTCTCCTACACCGAAGCGCAGAAACAGGCGATTTACCGTCAGTTAGATCAAACCACCCAGCGCTTCAACGTGGGTCTGGTGGCGATCACTGACGTGCAGAACGCCCGTTCACAGTACGACAGCGTGCTGGCGAACGAAGTGACTGCCCGTAACAACCTGGATAACGCACTCGAATCCCTGCGTCAGGTGACCGGCAATTACTACCCTGAGCTGGCGTCCCTGAACGTCGACAATTTCAAGACGGATAAGCCGCAGGCGGTTAACGCCCTGCTGAAAGAAGCTGAAAACCGTAACCTGGCGCTGCTGCAGGCTCGTCTGAGCCAGGATCTGGCGCGCGAGCAAATCCGCCAGGCGCAGGATGGCCATCTGCCAACCGTGGGCCTGACCGCATCGACGGGCGTTTCTGACACCAGCTATAGCGGTTCAAAAACCAATAATTCGACCCAGTACGATGACAGCAACATGGGTCAGAACAAGATCGGCCTGAACTTCTCTCTGCCTCTGTACCAGGGCGGCATGGTGAACTCTCAGGTCAAACAGGCTCAGTACAACTTTGTTGGCGCGAGCGAGCAGCTTGAAAGCGCGCACCGCAACGTCGTGCAGACCGTGCGTTCTTCCTTTAACAACGTGAACGCCTCCATCAGCAGCATCAACGCGTACAAACAGGCCGTTGTGTCTGCGCAAAGCTCCCTCGATGCGATGGAAGCGGGTTACTCCGTCGGTACACGTACCATCGTTGACGTGTTAGACGCGACCACCACGCTGTATAACGCGAAGCAACAGCTCTCCAGCGCACGTTACAACTACCTGATCAACCAGCTGAATATCAAATCAGCGCTGGGTACGTTGAACGAGCAGGACCTGCAGATGCTGAACAGCACGCTGGGCAAACCGGTTTCCACCACGCCTGAAAGCGTGGCACCAGAAAACCCACAGCAGGACGCTAACGCTGATGGCTACAACGCCAATAGCACCGCCCCTGCGGCACAGCCAGCCGCCGCTCGTACCACCACGACCGGTAGCAACAGCAACAACCCGTTCCGTAGCCATTAAGTTTTGCCCGATGGCGCTTCGCTTATCGGGCCTACCGTCGTGTAGGCCGGTTAAGCAGAGCGCCAGCTGGGGCGAAATCACATCCAAACGTAAGCCAACGTAAAGATCCCCCCGAATCCCCCTCTGCGCTTCATTTTCGACCACTCATCCTCTATCCTGAGCCTTATTTACTGTGTGTTCACCTCTGGGTCCTGGAAGACAAAATGAAACGGACAAAAACGATTAATCACGCTTCGTTCCGCAAAAACTGGAACGCGCGTCACCTCACCCCTGTCGCCCTGGCGTTCACGGCCGTCTTTATGCTGGCAGGCTGTGAGCAATCCGATGAAACGGTATCGATGTATCAGAATGCCGATGACTGCTCATCAGCCACCGGTAAAAGCGCAGAATGTAACACTGCCTATAACAACGCCCTGAAAGAAGCGGAGCGTACCGCCCCGAAATACGCCACCCGTGAAGACTGTATCGCCGAATTCGGTGAAGGTCAGTGCCAGCAGGCACCGGCTCAGGCCGGTATGGCGCCAGAAAATCAGGCGCAGGCTCAGTCCAGCGGCAGCTTCTGGATGCCGCTGATGGCGGGTTACATGATGGGCCGTATGATGGGCGGCGGTATGGGCCAGCAGCAGCCGCTGTTCAGCTCCAAAAATCCGTCCAGCCCGGCGTACGGTAAGTACACCGATGCGAGCGGCAAAAACTACGGCGCGGCAACGCCTGGCCGTACCGCGACCGTTCCGAAATCCGCTATGGCACCTAAACCTGCGACCACCAGCACCGTAACGCGCGGTGGCTTTGGCGAGTCCGTGGCGAAACAGTCCACCATGCAGCGTAGCGCGACAGGCTCCACTTCTCGATCAATGGGCGGCTGATCATGGAACGAGTCAGTATTGTCGAGCGCCCGGACTGGCGCGAAAAAGCCACTGAATACGGTTTTAACTTCCACACCATGTACGGCGAACCCTACTGGTGTGAAGATGCCTACTACAAGCTCACCCTCGCCCAGGTCGAAAAACTGGAAGAGGTGACCGCCGAGCTGCACCAGATGTGCCTGAAGGTGGTGGAAAAGGTGGTTGCCAGCGATGAGCTGATGACCAAATTCCGCATCCCTAAACACACCTGGGGTTTTGTGCGTCACGCCTGGCAGACTAACCAGCCTTCGCTCTACTCGCGCCTCGATCTGGCGTGGGACGGCGTGGGCGATCCTAAGATGCTGGAAAACAACGCTGATACGCCAACCTCGCTGTACGAAGCGGCGTTCTTCCAGTGGATTTGGCTTGAAGATCAGATTGCTGCGGGCAACCTGCCGGAAGGCAGCGACCAGTTCAATTCCCTGCAGGAGAAGCTGATCGAGCGCTTCGCAGAGCTGCGCGAGCAGCACGGGTTTAATTACCTGCATCTGGCCTGCTGCCGCGATACCGTGGAAGATCGCGGTACCGTGCAATATCTGCAAGATTGTGCCGCTGAAGCGGAAGTGGCGACGGAATTCCTGTACATCGAAGATATCGGTTTAGGCGAGCGCGGTCAGTTTACGGATACTCAGGACCAGGTGATCAGCAACCTGTTCAAGCTTTATCCGTGGGAATATATGCTGCGCGAAGTGTTCTCCACCAAGCTGGAAGACGCGGGCGTGCGCTGGCTGGAACCAGCCTGGAAGAGCATTATCTCCAACAAAGCGCTGCTGCCGATGCTATGGGAGATGTTCCCGAACCATCCGAACCTGCTGCCCGCGTATTTCGCCGAAGACGATTATCCGCCGATGGATAAGTACGTCATCAAGCCGATCTTCTCCCGCGAAGGGGCTAACGTTTCGATTATTGAAAACGGCAAAACCCTGGAAGCGGCCGAAGGGCCATACGGCGAAGAAGGGATGATCGTGCAGGAGTTCTATCCCCTGCCGAAATTTGGCGACAGCTATGTGCTGATTGGCAGTTGGCTCATCAACGATCAGCCAGCCGGGATTGGCATTCGCGAAGACCGCGCGCTGATCACTCAGGATCTGTCACGCTTCTATCCGCATATTTTTGTGGAGTGAGTGTTTGTGCCGGGTGGCGGCTTCGCCTTACCCGGCCTACGATCTGCCTTTGTAGGCCCGGTAAGCGCAGCGCCACCGGGCTTTCTTTTTAGCCCACCTGCACGGAAAGCATACTCAGACTTCCCATTTCAATGCCGTCCACCGGAACGGTAACGGGCTCACTGCCGTCCCACGCGCCCAGTACGTACAGCAGCGGCAGGAAGTGCTCCGCGGTTGGGTTCGAGAGCGAACCGCCCTCATGATCCAGATAGTTCACCAGCGGATGGTCTTCCGCCGGGCCCTGCCAGGTCAGATTCGCTTTAACAAAATCATTGAACGACGTCGCCCACGGATACGGTGTGTTTTCACCGTGCCAGCGCGCCGTGCGCAGGTTGTGGACCACGTTACCACTCGCCACCAGCATGATGCCTTCGTCGCGCAGTTTCGCCAGCTTACGGCCCATCTCCAGGTGCCACGCCGTCGGTTTGGTGCTGTCGATACTCAGCTGCACCATCGGGATGTCGGCATCCGGGTACATTTTGATCAGCACGCCCCAGGAGCCGTGGTCGAAGCCCCAGGCCTCTTTATCCAGCGTCACAGGAACCGGGGACAGCAGATCGACTAACTGCTGTGCCAGCGCTGGCGAGCCCGGTGCCGGGTAGTGCGTGTCGTACAGCGCCTGCGGGAAACCGCCAAAATCATGAATGGTTTTCGGTGCTTCCATCGCCGTCACGCCGGTGCCGCGGGTAAACCAGTGCGCAGAGACCACCACGATCGCCTTCGGACGAGGCAACGTCTCGCCGAGATGACGCCAGGCGCGGGTATAGACGTTATCTTCCAGGACGTTCATCGGGCTACCGTGGCCCAAAAACAGTGCTGGCATACGAGAAGAAGTCATGGTGATATCCTTACATAGGGTGTCTGTTTAATGTCACTACATTACCCGCTATCTGCACAACATGAACTCAGATAAGCATGATGAAGATCTTCAGAAAATTTGAATGTAAGGAAACTGTAAAGCCGGGAGTCCCCTCTCGCTTTGCAGCAAATTAATCATTAGCATTAATGAGAATCATTATCATAAGGAGCGATTCATGTCAGTACCCTTGATTCTGACGATACTTGCGGGTGCCGCCACCTTCATTGGTGCGATTCTTGGCGTGCTCGGGCAAAAGCCTTCGAACCGCGTACTGGCATTTTCTCTCGGCTTTGCCGCCGGGATCATGCTGCTGATCTCCCTGATGGAGATGCTGCCCGCGGCGCTCGGCACCGAGGGAATGTCGCCGGTGCTCGGCTACGGCATGTTCGTCGTGGGTCTGCTGGGCTATTTCGGTCTCGACCGCATGCTGCCCCACGCGCATCCGCAGGATTTGATGCAAAAAAGCGTCAAACCGTCGCACGGAAATATCAAACGCACGGCCATTTTGCTCACCCTCGGCATCAGCCTGCACAACTTCCCTGAGGGCGTGGCCACCTACGTGACGGCGAGCAATAACCTCGAGCTGGGCTTTGGCATTGCGCTGGCTGTAGCGTTGCACAATATTCCTGAAGGACTGGCCGTCGCAGGACCGGTTTATGCGGCAACGGGCTCAAAACGCACGGCGGTGTTCTGGGCCGGGATTTCGGGTCTGGCGGAAATTTTAGGCGGCGTGCTGGCGTGGCTGATTCTCGGCAGCATGATCTCCCCGGTAGTGATGGCAGCGATTATGGCGGCGGTTGCGGGGATTATGGTCGCGCTGTCGGTTGACGAGCTGATGCCGCTGGCGAAAGAGATCGATCCTAACAACAACCCCAGTTACGGCGTGCTGTGCGGAATGTCGGTGATGGGATTAAGTCTGGTGCTGCTACAAACTGCGGGCATTGGATAAAAAAACGCCGGGATAACCCGGCGTTTTTTATTTAACTGGCTTTGCGTTCGTGCGCCTGGCGGTAGGCCACCAGGTCTTCGATCGTCACCACAGCCATATTGTGTTTCTTCGCAAACTCGATGCACTCCGGCGCGCGCGCCATGGTGCCATCGTCGTTGGTCAGTTCACACAGCACACCCGCAGATTTAAAGCCTGCCAGCGTCACCAGATCGATGGTCGCTTCAGTGTGGCCGCCGCGAGTCAACACGCCGCCCGGCTGCGCGCGCAGTGGGAAGACGTGGCCAGGACGGTTCAGGTCTGAAGGTTTTGCGTTGTCAGCGGTAGCAGCACGAACGGTCGTCAGACGGTCAGCGGCAGAAACGCCGGTGGTCACACCGTGCGCGGCTTCGATGGTCACGGTAAAACCGGTGCCGAATGCGCTGGTGTTGTTTTCGACCATCATCGGCAGATCGAGCTGTTTACGACGTTCGTCGGTCAGACAAAGACATACGATGCCACTGCCGTGACGGATGGTCAGCGCCATCTGCTCAACGGTCATGGTTTCTGCGGCGAAAATCATATCGCCTTCGTTTTCACGGTCTTCGTCATCGAGAACCATCACACCGCGATGTTCACGGAGTGCGGTCAGTGCAAGCTCTACACGATCGGTAGAGATGCCAAAAGCGGAAAGTAGCGTCTGATTCATGGTAAAAAAACCTCATTAAAATTATGGTTACCAGAATCAGGGCAGTCTTAGGAGCACCGCGTAAGCGGCAAAAAAATAACGTGAGCGGGCCTCGCCCGGCTGGATCGTTACTCTCTCCCATCCGGACTCTAACCGTCGGCTCTGGAATTACACCAGATCTGCTGACCTTTGAGTTTTCACCCAAAGCGCTCGCGGGCTTTCAGCGCAAGGCTGATTTACCGCCGGTGGGGAATTTCGCCCCGCCCTGAGAATAAGCGAGATAACTATAACGCTATTGATTATGCTGGGCAATGCATAAGCATCAAACAATTCTGGTTTATGTCTATGGGTTACGCGCTACAATGTTCGCTAACACCTTCCGATCAAGGGAAACGACCATGATTGACCCGAAAAAAATTGAACAAATTGCCCGTCAGGTTCATGAATCCATGCCGAAAGGCATTCGTGAGTTTGGCGATGACGTCGAGAAGAAAATCCGCCAGGTGCTGCAGTCGCAGCTGACGCGTCTTGATCTGGTGAGCCGTGAAGAGTTTGACGTGCAGACGCAGGTTCTGCTGCGTACCCGCGAAAAGCTGGCGCTGCTGGAACAGCGTCTGACCGAGCTGGAAAACCGCAGTCAGCCAGCGGAAGTGAAACCGGCGCCGGCGATCCCGCCCGTCGAAGAAGCATAAGCACTTATTGCCCGGTGGCGCTTCGCTTACCGGGCCTACAAAACCGTAGGCCGGGTAAGGCGCAGCCGCCACCCGGCGAAAAAGCGCCACCGGGCTTTTGTTACTGACTGTCTTTCTGGATCTTCTTAATGATGTTGGTGGTTGAACACCCGTCCTCAAAGTTGAGCACCATCACTTCGCCACCATTGGCCCAGACCTCTTCGCTACCCGCAATCTGCTCTGGCTTATAATCGCCGCCTTTCACCAGCAGATCTGGCAGGATGCCAGCAATCAGACGCTGCGGCGTGTCTTCTTCAAAAGAGACCACCCAGTCGACTGCTTCCAGCGCGCCGAGCACAATCATGCGCTGATCCAGCGGATTCACCGGACGCGTTTCGCCCTTCAGACGTTTGGTCGATGCATCGCTGTTCACCGCGACAATCAGACGATCGCCGAGCTTGCGCGCATTCGCCAGATACGAAACGTGGCCCGCGTGCAGAATGTCGAACACGCCGTTGGTCATCACCACTTTCTCGCCGCGCTTACGCGCCGCCGCGACGGCTGTTTTCAGCTCGTCTTCACTCATCACGCCAAAGCCGGTATCCGCACGACCGCGTACCGCGTTCTCCAGCTCGATCGGTGACACGGTCGAAGTCCCGAGTTTACCGACAACCACGCCCGCTGCCGCGTTCGCGAAGTAGCAGGCTTCTTCGAGGGAATTGCCCGCCGCCAGCGTTGCCGCCAGCACGCCAATCACCGTATCGCCCGCACCGGTCACGTCGTAAACTTCCTGCGCCTGGGTCGGCATATGCAGCGGTGGTTTGCCCGGCTGCAACAGCGTCATGCCCTGCTCAGAGCGCGTCACCAGCAGCGCGGAGAAGTCGAAATCGGCGATGATTTTCATCCCGCGTTCAACGATCTCTTCTTCGTTTTTGCACTTACCGGCCACCGCTTCAAACTCAGACAGGTTTGGCGTCAGCAGCGTCGCACCGCGATAGCGCTCGAAATCGGTCCCTTTCGGGTCGATCAGCACCGGAACGCCCGCTTTACGCGCCAGCTGGATCATCTGCTGTACGCTGGCGAGCGCGCCTTTGGCGTAGTCAGACAGCACCAGCGCGCCGATATTGCCCAGCGCCTGCGCGATACGCTCGTGCAGCGGCTCAGGATCTACGCCTTCAAAACCTTCTTCAAAGTCGAGGCGGATCAGCTGCTGGTTGCGGGAGAGCACGCGCAGTTTGGTGATGGTCGGATGCGTCGGCACGGAAACGAAGTCGCATTTCACGTTGACTTCGGTCAGCGTTTTGCTGAGCGCGCGCGCCGCATCATCAATGCCGGTCAGCCCGACCAGACGGGAATGCGCGCCGAGAGAAGCAATGTTCATCGCCACGTTGGCCGCGCCGCCAGGACGCTCTTCAATGGTATCGACCTTAACGACCGGGACCGGGGCTTCCGGCGAGATGCGGCTGGTTGGCCCGTACCAGTAGCGGTCCAGCATCACATCACCGACAACCATAACCCCAGCACGTTCAAACTCTGGCAGTGTTACTTTCATTCCTGACTCCAGAAAGATTCACAATTTGCGCGCGATAATATCACACATGTTTCGATACGCACGGCTCCACCAGCCACTTCTGCCAGCTGGTGCGAACGCGTTCTCGCTCGATGTTAAAACATTCCGGCGCCACATGGCCCGGCTGTTCCTGTAACGCCAGATGATGCAATTCATCACGCAGCGTGGTGTAAGCGTGGGTCAACGCCTGCGCTTCCTGCTCATCCATAATGTCGTTTTGCGCCAGCAGTTCCAGAATGCGCACGTTATCAGACCAGCGTGTCAGCTTCGGCTTGTCATGCGCATGACGGAGCACCAGATACTGGGTAATAAACTCGATATCGGTGATCCCGCCCTCATCGGCTTTGATATCAAAGCGATCGCGATGTTTGTTGCCCAGATGGGCGCGCATTTTCTCGCGCATTTCACGCACGTCGGTCTGCAACTTTTCACCTTCACGCGTCGCGGTCAGGACATCGCGGCGAATCGCGTCGAACTGCGTTTTCAGCTGCGGATCGCCGTACACCACGCGAGCGCGCACCAGCGCCTGATGCTCCCACGTCCAGGCCTCGTTTTGCTGATAATCCGCAAAAGATTCGGTGGAAGTGACTAACATGCCCGCCGCGCCGGACGGACGCAGTCTTGCATCCACTTCGTACAAAATCCCGGACGAGGTTCGGGTGCTGAACAGATGCATAATGCGCTGCGCCAGGCGCAGGTAGAACTGACGCCCGTCGATTTCCCGCTCGCCGTCGGTCATGACATCAACCGGGCAATCGTGAAGGAAGATCAAATCCAGATCGGAGCTGTAGCCCAGCTCCCAGCCGCCCAGTTTACCGTAGCCAACCACGGCAAACCCGCGACCCTCGCGGTCCGCCAGATGTTTCGGCTGACCGTAGCGCACCACCATCTGGCCCCACGCCTGCTGGACCACCGCGTCGATGATCGCTTCCGCAAGCCAGGTGAGATGGTCGCTGACTTTCATCACGGGCAGGGTTCCGGCGATATCCGCCGCCGCCACGCGCAGCATCTGCGCCTGCTTAAACTGGCGCAGGGCCTCAAGCTGTTGCTCTTC
Organism: Lelliottia wanjuensis; assembly: GCF_030238365.1. Lineage (GTDB taxonomy): Bacteria > Pseudomonadota > Gammaproteobacteria > Enterobacterales > Enterobacteriaceae > Enterobacter > Enterobacter wanjuensis. Next base: position 154,557 of record NZ_JASSOT010000079.1, read on the forward strand.
GTCCTCTTCCGGCACGCGCAGCAGATACTGGCGCAGCTCATCGCGATAGGCATCCATCGCCGTCGGCTGATAGAGCGTATTCGGGTCGAGGAGTTCGTCCAGCAGCAGCGGGTAGCGCGCCAGTTTGCTGGCGACCATCGGCGACGCGGCGCAGAGCGAAATCAGGTGTTTGAGCGCGCCGGGGAATTCGCTCAGGAGTTCAAGATAAGTCGTGCGGGTGATAATCCCGGTGAGCAGCGGCGTCAGGCGCGACAGCGGGATCGGCGCATCCGCCCGCGAGCAGACGTTGCTCAGCAGATGCGGCATCAGGTGATCGAGCACCTGTCGTCCGCGCGGCCCGATGGCGCGTTTGTTCATTTCCATGCGGAAATCAGCGATCAGCGCCACCACGCGATGACGATCGTCATCGCTTAAATGCGCCAGCACCGGCGTGGTGTCGTCCTCCTGCAGCGCATCCTGCCACAGTTCGCGCCAGTGTTCGGACAGGGTATCGTCCGCCGATTCGGCTTCGTCATCGCCAATCAAATCGTTAAAGATCCGCCGCACGCCCGCCATATGGGCGTCCAGCTGTTCAGTCAGTTTTTGCCAGTCGTCAACGCGCATCCCCCAGGCCAGACGCGCGCGGTTGAGATCGTCGCCGGGCAGGGTCTGGGTCTGTTCGTCGTTGATACTTTGCAGCAGGTTTTCAAGGCGACGCAAATAGAGATAGGCATCGTGCAGGGTTTGCGCATCGCCTTCCGGCAGTAAATGCAGTTGTTCGATGGCGTTCAGCGTCGGGAGCAGCGAACGGGATTGCAGGGACGGCTCGCGCCCACCGCGGATCAGCTGGAAGACCTGCACGATAAACTCAATTTCACGAATACCGCCCGCGCCGAGTTTGATGTTGTCTTTCAGGCCCCGACGACGCACCTCGCGGGCAATCATCCCTTTCATGTTGCGCAGGGACTGAATGACGCTGAAATCGATATAGCGGCGGAAAACGAACGGGCGCAGCATGGCGCGCAGCTCATCGGCGTAAACGTCGCCGTTATCGCCCATGATCCGCGCTTTCACCATCGCGTAGCGCTCCCAGTCGCGGCCCTGCTCCTGGTAATAATCTTCCAGTGCGGCAAAGCTCAGCACCAGCGGGCCGCTGTCGCCGAACGGACGCAGGCGCATATCCACGCGATAGACGAAACCGTCCTGGGTCGGCTGATCCAGCGCTTTAATCAGCCGCTGGCCGAGACGGGTAAAGAACTGCGCGTTATCGAGCTCGCGGCGTCCGCCGCGGGTTGCGCCCTTTTCCGGCCAGGCGAAGATCAGGTCGATATCCGACGAGAAATTCAGCTCACCGCCGCCCAGTTTCCCCATGCCCAAAATCATCAGCGGCTGCGGCGTGCCCTCTTCGCTGCATGGCGTGCCCCACTCTTTGCAGCAGGCGTCGTACAGCCAGTCGCGCGCGGCCACAATCAGCGTCTCCGCAAGAACGCTCAGCTGCTGCAGGGTGCTCTCTTCGCTCACCAGCTCCAGCGACTGCGCCCAAGCGATGCGCACCATCACGCGACGGCGGAACTGGCGCAACACGCGCATCAGCGTCGGCTCATCGTTCACCTCTGCCAGCGCGTCGCTCAGCCACTGCGCATAGTGCTGCCACTCGTCTGCCTGCGGCGGTGCCGCTTCCAGTTCAGCCAGCCAGTCAGGATTCGCGGTGATGCTCTCCTGGACAAAATCACTAAAAGTAAGCACTTGCTGCGCCTGCTCACTGAGTGAGTCGGCGGGTAATGATTCCGGCAGACGCGCACAAACCGTCTGCCAGTGCTGCGTGAGCTGTGAAGAAAGCGGCATTATCGGGTTCCTTGCCTGAGTTAACGTTTTCCGCTGTGCAGCCAGAACGGCTCTTGCGAAATAGCCTCATTGCGGAAATGTTCAATTTCAATACGCTGGCGCGTTTCGATGGCATGGCGAAGCCCCTGCCAGTTCTCCAGCCACGCCTGTGCTTTCGGGCCGTCGTAGCTCCCCGCCAGCAGCAGAACCGTGTCGATATCGCGGTTCAGACGCACCAGCTGATCGCTGTACTGATCGCCGAGCGGGCGGTCAAAAATGGTTTTCAGCTCCGAGTTGCTGCGGGAGAGATGCGTATCGGCGAAACGCTTGAATGAGTCGGCGATTTTCTTCTGGGTTTTGTCATCCAGAAAACGCTGCCAGCCGCGCGTCACCAGAAACTCGGTCAACGCCAGTTTGGCGGCCGCAGTTTGCGGGCTGTAGACCGCCGTTTCAGCAGAGACGTCCGTCGCCATCAGGGTTTCGGTCTGGGTCAGGAAGTCACGTAAGTGAGCGCTCGCTTTACGCGGCACCACACCGCCAAACAGGGTCAGGGTGCTGCGCACCAGGCCCATCGCCGCAATCACATGCTTTTTCGCTTCGCTCACGCCGCGCACCCACAGCTCTTCGTGGTATTGCCACTGGCTCAGAGCCAGCTCCAGCGAGGCTTCCAGCCCCTGCTCGACGCTGGATTTGGGTGCCACGTGCAGAAGGGTGGTGGCTTTCACCTGACGCGGCGCATTGCCCGCCGCCAGATGGTACCCGCGCGCGGCTTTGCTCAGGCTACCCTGACGCAGGCCCGACTGGCCCACCAGCTTACGCGCCAGCTTCAGCACGTCGTCGGCGTTGCCTTCCAGCAGTTCAAGCTCCAGCTCGCAAATCGGCTCATGGAACTCGCCCGCTTTCACTTCACCCAGATCGAGCGCGATTTCAATGCGACTTTTCCCTTCGTTCACCAGCCACTTTTCGCGCCAGAAATCGGTGCTGAACAGCGGCTGCACCTGGTCTGACAGCCCGTCCGGCAGTTCGCCGTTCGGCCAGACGTCTGCCGGAAGTCGACTCAGTTCAAGTTCTGGTTTTTCAATGTCGATATTATATTCAGGACGCTGATGTAAACCGCCGACCACACGCCCGGCAATTTTCATCGTCATCTCGTAGCGCCCGTTCGCGCCACGAATGCGCAGCCCCATATCATGGCTACGCAGCCAGTTATCGGCGGTTTCGTAATAGATATTAAGGAGTTGAACCGGTTCGTGATGTTCAGCCGTCAGCTGATTCAGATGGGTTCGCAGCGCATCGACGCTGCCCTTTTCGACGATAAATTTTAGTTCGATTTCTTGTGCCATAGCCCTGTACTTTCGGTTGCGTCACAGCCGCGTCAATGAAGGCGAACTTCCTCGCCATTTGTTTGTCAGTACATAGTATTTTGCGCCAAATTGCCACGCAATGAGCAATTTGACGGGCGTAAAAGTTTAACGCGGTGGCACAGATGATTCCGATAGCTGATGCGAATGCTTTGCGTGGAGACACTGTTGCCACTACTATCGTTCCACTTTTTATGAAAATAACGACTAATGATGCTTAAATTACGCCTGATTGGACTGACTTTACTTGCTTTCAGCGCCGCGACCGCGGTCCATGCTGAAGAGAAACGTTATGTTTCTGACGAATTAAACACCTGGGTACGTAGCGGCCCTGGAGACAATTATCGCCTCGTGGGCACGGTGAATGCCGGCGAGGAAGTGGTTCTGTTACAGACAAATCAGGACAGTAATTACGGTCAGGTGCGCGACAGCACGGGCCGTACGTCGTGGATCCCGCTTAAACAGCTGAGCAATGTGCCGAGCCTGCGCACCCGCGTGCCGGATCTGGAAAATCAGGTCAAAACCCTGACCGACAAGCTGACCAACATCGACACCACCTGGAACCAGCGCACGGCCGAAATGCAGCAGAAAGTGGCCCAGAGCGACAGCGTGATCAACGGCCTGAAAGAAGAGAACCAGAAGCTGAAAAACGAGCTGATTGTGGCGCAGAAGAAAGTGAGCGCCGCCAATCTGCAGCTCGATGACAAACAGCGCACCATCATCATGCAGTGGTTTATGTATGGCGGCGGCGTGCTGGGCGTGGGTCTGTTCCTCGGCCTGGTGCTGCCACATCTGATCCCGAGCCGTAAGCGTAAAGATCGCTGGATGAACTAATTCGTCTTCTCTGCCAGACTTACGTATTATCTGGTGAAAAGAGAATTCGGGAGTTCAGGCGTGAAGATTTATCTGGTCGGTGGTGCGGTTCGTGATGCGTTGTTAGGTCTGCCGGTCAAAGATAAAGACTGGGTTGTGGTGGGTGCCACGCCCGAAGAGATGCTTAACGCGGGCTACCAGCAGGTAGGCCGCGATTTTCCCGTGTTTCTTCACCCTAAAAGCCGCGAAGAGTACGCCCTGGCGCGCACCGAGCGTAAAGCCGGTTTCGGTTATACCGGTTTTACCTGCTATGCCGCGCCGGACGTCACGCTGGAGCAGGATCTGCTGCGCCGCGATCTGACCATCAACGCCCTGGCGCAGGACGACGACGGCCATATTGTCGATGCTTACGGCGGCCAGGCCGATCTGCAAAACCGAATTTTACGCCACGTCTCCCCGGCCTTCTCTGAAGACCCGCTCCGCGTCCTGCGCGTGGCGCGTTTTGCTGCCCGCTACGCCCATCTCAGTTTCCGCATTGCCGATGAAACCATGGCCTTAATGACCGCCATGACCGACGCGGGCGAGCTGGAACATCTCACGCCGGAACGGGTGTGGAAAGAGACGGAAAATGCCCTCACGACGCGCAATCCGCAGGTCTTTTTCCAGGTGCTCCGCGACTGCGGCGCGCTAAAAGTGTTGTTCCCGGAGATCGACGCCCTGTTTGGCGTCCCGGCTCCGGCGAAGTGGCACCCCGAAATCGACACCGGTATTCATACCCTGATGACCTTAAGCATGGCGGCGATGCTCAGCCCGGAAGTCGACGTGCGTTTCGCCACGCTCTGTCACGATCTGGGCAAAGGCTTAACCCCGAAAGCGCTCTGGCCACGCCATCACGGGCACGGCCCGGCGGGGGTCAAACTGGTGGAAAATATCTGCCAGCGTCTGCGGGTACCCAACGAGATCCGCGATCTGGCAAAACTGGTCGCCGAATTCCACGACCTGATCCACACCTTCCCGATCCTGAAACCGGCCACCATCGTCAAGCTGTTCGACAGCATCGACGCCTGGCGCAAACCGCAGCGCGTCGAGCAAATCGCGCTCACCAGCGAAGCGGACGTGCGCGGGCGCACCGGTTTTGAAGCCTGTGATTATCCGCAGGGCCGTTTGCTGCGTGAAGCCTGGGAAATTGCGAAAGCGGTACCGACGAAAGCGGTGGTGGAAGCTGGATTCAAAGGCCCGGCAATCCGCGACGAGTTAACCAAACGCCGGATTCAGGCCGTAACAGACTGGAAGGAAACGCGTTGCCCTCAGCCGAAAGACTGAGGGCAGTGGCTCAGAAGAAGACCACGTAAACGGCCGCTGCAACGATGAAGCGGTAGATCGCAAACGGAATGAACGAGATACGTTTGATGATCTGCAGGAAGGTTTTGATCGCCACCAGCGCGACCAGGAACGCGGTCACAAAGCCCACGGCGAACATTGGAATGTCACCCGCCGTCAGGAAGTGGTAGCTCTTATAGAGATCCAGCGCGGTGGCGCCCATCATCATCGGCACCGCCAGCAGGAACGAGAACTCGGACGCCGCGTAGCGGCTCACGCCCATCAGCATCCCGCCGGAAATCGTCGCCCCTGAACGGGAAAAGCCCGGCCAGAGCGCCAGACACTGGAAACAGCCAATCATAAACGCCTGACGGTAGGTCATGTCGTCCAGACCCGGCGCTTTCGGCTCTTTCGGTTTCAGCAGTTCGGCGGCAATCAGCAGCACACCGCCAACCACCAGCGCGTACATCACGTTAATCGGGTTAAACAGCGATTTGATCGTGTCGTGGAAAATCAGCCCCAGCACCACCGCCGGCACCATACCCAGCAGGATGTGGATCAGCGTCAGACGGCCTTTACCCTCGCCTTCGTGCTGCGGCGGACGGCCAAAGTGAATGCCGATAAGCCCAAACAGGCGACGCCAGAACATCACCACCACGGCCAGAATGGAACCCAGCTGAATCACCACTTCAAAGGTCTTTGCCGTTTCACCTTCGAAGCCGAGCAAATGACCGACGATGATCATGTGTCCGGTACTGGAAACGGGCAAAAATTCCGTCAATCCTTCGACCACACCCAGTATTGCCGCCACCAGCAGCGAGTGTATATCGCTCATCTATTAACCCTTCTAAAAATGTAAAAAACGGCGCACCACAATGGACGCCGTGAAAGAGACAGCTTTAAGACCTGTATATCTAAAAATGGTTTAGCATTTATGACGTTAAATCTTTGCTTTAAGATTTGTGCCACGCTCGATGATCACGCCAACGTTGGCAGCACGCGCCACAGCACCTGGTTTGCTGAGTTTAATGCGCACCCACGGCGAGTTGAAACGGCTTAACAGCAGATCGGCCACCTCTTCTGCCACACGCTCCACCAGTGCAAAACGTTGTCCTTCGACATGCTTCACTACCGTTTCGCTGATATCGGCATAGCTCAGGCAGTCTTTGACATCATCACTTTTTGCGGCGAGACGGTTATCCCAGCCCATTTCGATATCGAACACCAACTTCTGCTCGATGGTCTGTTCCCAGTCGTAAACACCAATTGTGGTGATTACCGAAAGTTGCTCTATAAATACAATATCCATCACGACCTGCCTGGTTTTTGGCTAAACCGGATACCACTTCCGGCGAATTATGCGTATTATCCACAGATGCAGAGAATACAGATACATTTTCAAAACGGAACAGCGTTATGAGTGCAATCGCGCCTGGAATGATCTTCCTCGCTTACCTTTGCGGCTCAATCTCCAGCGCCATTCTGGTCTGCCGCATCGCCGGATTGCCTGACCCTCGCGTCAGCGGATCCGGGAATCCAGGGGCGACCAATGTATTACGAATTGGCGGCAAGGGAGCAGCCGTAGCGGTATTGATCTTTGATGTTCTGAAAGGGATGTTACCCGTCTGGGGCGCTTATGCTCTGGGCGTGACGCCGTTCTGGCTGGGGCTTATCGCCATCGCCGCCTGTCTGGGCCATATCTGGCCAGTATTCTTTGGTTTTAAAGGCGGTAAAGGCGTCGCCACCGCGTTCGGCGCGATTGCCCCCATCGGCTGGGATTTAACCGGCGTGATGGCAGGCACCTGGCTGCTGAGCGTGCTCTTGAGCGGCTATTCGTCGCTGGGCGCGATTGTCAGCGCGCTGATCGCCCCGTTCTATGTCTGGTGGTTTAAACCCCAGTTCACCTTCCCCGTTTCCATGCTCTCCTGCCTGATTCTTCTGCGTCATCACGACAACATCCAGCGTCTGTGGCGTCGCCAGGAAACCAAAATCTGGACCAAGTTGAAGAGAAAGAAAAAAGACCCGGAGTAATTCGGGTTTTACGCCTCCATCCATAAGCGTCTCATATGACAAGGTTCATTTCTGCCAGGGCATACTGAAGCAGTAAATGGCGAGCGGATGGATGCAGCATGTTAGCAACCCAGGTCACTGATAACGCGTATAAAGGCTGGCAGGCATCGCTTGCGTTGCAGTTTCGCCACACCCCTGAAAAAACCATCCTGCACTCGGCGCGACACGTCGGCCCGCTCACCGTTCAACGCCCTTTTTATCCCGAAGACGAAACCTGTCATCTCTATTTATTGCACCCGCCCGGTGGGATTGTCGGCGGCGATTCACTCGATATTTCGGTCGAACTGGCCGCGGATAGCCATGCGCTCATCACCATGCCGGGTGCCAGCAAGTTCTATCGTAGCCAGGGCGCGCAGGCCCTTCTCAATCAACGATTTTTCATTGAAGAGAATGCGACGCTTGAGTGGCTGCCGCAGGACACCATTTTCTTCCCCGGTGCGAATGCCCGGCTTCGCTCCGTATTCCATCTGCATCACTCCAGTACGCTGCTGGCCTGGGAGTTGCTGTGCCTGGGCCGCCCGGTGATCGGCGAGACCTTCAGCCACGGCAGGCTCGACAGCCGACTGGAGGTGTGGCTCGACGACGTACCGCTGCTCATTGAGCGCCAGCATCTGGTCGACGGCGATTTAACCCCGGTAGCGAATCACCCGTGGATCGGCACCCTGCTCTGTTATCCGGCGAGCGACGCCCTGCTGGACGGCGTGCGCGAGCGCCTCACGCCGCTTGAACATTTTGCCGGTGCGACCCTCACCGACGGCCTGCTGTCGGTGCGTTTTCTCTCTCACGACAACCTGATTTGCCAGCAGGCGATGCGCGACATCTGGCAGTACCTGCGACCGTTTGTTACCGCCAAAGCGCCCCACGCCCCCCGAATCTGGCAGACCTAAGAGAACCCTATGGAACTGACCCCCAGAGAAAAAGACAAGCTGTTGCTGTTTACCGCCGCGCTGGTCGCGGAGCGCCGCCTCGCACGCGGCGTCAAACTCAACTACCCGGAATCGGTCGCACTGATCAGCGCCTTCATTATGGAAGGCGCGCGCGACGGGCAAACCGTAGCGGAGCTGATGGAAGCGGGCCGCCATGTCCTGACGCGCGCGCAGGTGATGGAGGGCGTGCCAGAGATGATCCCGGATATTCAGGTGGAAGCCACTTTCCCGGACGGCTCCAAGCTCGTCACCGTCCACAATCCGATCCTTTGAGGTGGAACGATGATCCCAGGCGAATACCAGATTAAACCCGGCCAGATCGCCCTCAACGTCGGGCGCAAAACCCAGCGCACGATCGTCGAAAACCACGGCGACCGCCCGATCCAGGTCGGATCCCATTACCATTTTTACGAAGTTAACCCGGCGCTGAAATTCGATCGCGAAGCGACCAAAGGCTATCGCCTGAACATTCCGGCAGGCACCGCCGTGCGTTTCGAGCCGGGGCAAAAGCGCGAGGTGACGCTGGTGCTGATCGCCGGGGCGCAACGAGTGTTTGGTTTTCGCGGCGAAGTGATGGGTCGTCTGGAGGAGAACAATGGCTGAGATTTCGCGGCAGGCGTATGCCGACATGTTTGGCCCGACGACAGGCGATAAAGTGCGGCTGGCCGACACCGAGCTGTGGATCGAGGTGGAAAACGATCTGACGATTTACGGTGAAGAGGTCAAATTCGGCGGCGGAAAAGTGATCCGCGACGGCATGGGACAGGGGCAGATGACCGCTCAGGACTGTGTAGACCTGGTGCTGACCAACGCGCTGATCGTCGATCACTGGGGGATCGTGAAGGCCGATATCGGCGTCAAAGACGGCAGGATCTTCGCCATCGGCAAAGCCGGAAACCCGGATATTCAGCCTGGCGTGACGATCCCGATCGGCGCGGCGACAGAGGTGATCGCCGCCGAAGGCAAGATCGTCACCGCCGGTGGGATCGACACCCACATCCACTGGATCTGTCCGCAGCAGGCGGAAGAGGCGCTGGTCTCCGGCGTGACGACGATGATTGGCGGCGGCACCGGTCCGGCGGCGGGCACCAACGCCACCACCTGCACACCGGGGCCATGGTATATCGCGCGAATGTTGCAGGCCGCCGACACCCTGCCGGTGAATATCGGTCTGCTGGGCAAAGGCAACGCGTCCAATCCTGACGCCCTGCGCGAACAGGTCGCGGCGGGCGCGATCGGCCTGAAAATTCACGAAGACTGGGGCTCAACGCCAGCGGCGATCAACTGCTCGCTGGAGGTTGCCGAAGAGATGGACATTCAGGTGGCGCTGCACAGCGACACCCTCAATGAAGGCGGGTTTGTCGAAGATACGCTGGCAGCCATCGGCGGGCGAACCATTCACACCTTCCATACCGAAGGGGCGGGCGGCGGCCATGCGCCGGATATTATTACCGCCTGCGCGCACCCGAACATTTTGCCCTCCTCCACCAACCCGACGCTGCCGTACACGGTCAATACCATCGACGAGCACCTCGATATGCTGATGGTTTGCCACCATCTTGATCCGGATATCGCCGAGGACGTGGCCTTTGCCGAATCGCGCATTCGCCGCGAAACCATTGCCGCCGAAGATGTGTTGCATGATATCGGCGCCTTCTCCCTGACTTCGTCCGATTCCCAGGCGATGGGCCGCGTGGGTGAAGTGATTATCCGCACCTGGCAGGTGGCGCACCGCATGAAGGTGCAGCGCGGACCGCTTGCGGAAGAGTCCGGGGATAACGACAACTTCCGCGTTAAACGCTACGTCGCCAAATACACCATCAACCCGGCGCTGACCCACGGCATCGCCCACGAAGTCGGCTCGATTGAAGCGGGAAAACTGGCGGATCTGGTGGTCTGGTCCCCGGCGTTTTTTGGCGTCAAACCGGCCACGATCGTCAAAGGCGGGATGATCGCCTGCGCGCCGATGGGGGATATCAACGCCTCGATCCCCACGCCGCAGCCGGTGCACTATCGCCCGATGTTTGGATCCCTCGGGGCAGCACGTCACGCCACGCGCCTGACCTTTGTCTCCCAGGCCGCCGCCGCGAACGGCATTCCCCAGCAGCTCAATTTACAAAGCGCTATTGCCGTAGTGAAGGGCTGCCGGACGGTGAAAAAAGCCGACATGATCCACAACAGCCTGCAGCCGAACATCACCGTCGACGCGCAAACCTATGAGGTACGCGTTGACGGCGAACTGATCACCAGCGAACCGGCAGACGTCCTGCCGATGGCGCAACGCTATTTCCTGTTCTGAGGAGAGATAATGATCTACTTAACCCAACGCCTTGATCACGCCCACCCGGTCACCGCCAGCGTGACCCTGCCGATTGATGTGCGGGTGAAAAGCCGCGCCCGCGTGGAGTTGAACGATGGGCGCGAAGCGGGCCTGATGCTACCGCGCGGGCTTTTGCTGCGAGGCGGCGATCTGCTCACCACCGACGACGGCCTGGAGGTGATCGAAGTGATCGCCGCGCCGGAGTCCGTGTCGGTGGTGCGCTGCGCCGACCCGTATCTGCTCGCCCGCGCCTGCTATCACCTTGGCAATCGCCATGTGCCGCTGCAAATCATGCCCGGCGAACTGCGCTATCACCACGATCACGTCCTCGACGACATGCTGCGCCAGTTCGATCTCGACGTAACTTTTGCGCATCTGCCGTTTGAGCCGGAAGCCGGGGCCTACACAAGTGAAGCCCAGGGTCACTCGCACGCCCATTCCCATTAAGGCGCGCTGAACGAATGGAGCACAACCGCCAGCAGTTACGCCTGATGCAGCTCTCCAGCAGCAGCCTGCCGGTCGGCTCGTTCACCTGGTCCCAGGGGCTCGAGTGGGCGGTGGAAGCAGGCTGGATCACTACGGTGGCAGAGTTCAGCCACTGGCAGATTCAGCAGATGGAGCAGAGTTTTTTGTGCGTCGATTTGCCGCTGTTTCTGCGCCTGTATCGCGCCTGCGAGCAGAACGACTTCGCCGCCGCAAAACGCTGGACGGCGTACCTGCTCGCCTGCCGGGAAACGCGCGAACTGCGCGAAGAGGAGCGCAATCGCGGCGCGGCTTTTACCCGGCTGATTAAGAGCTGGGAGCCTGACTGTCCACCCGACTGGCTGCCGCTCTTTTCACAGAGCCAGCTGTGCGGCATGGCGTGGCTCGGCGTGCGCTGGAAAATCGACGCTCATGCCCTGGCTCTGAGTCTCGGCTACAGCTGGATAGAGAGCGCGGTGATGGCGGGTGTGAAGCTGGTGCCCTTTGGCCAGCAGGCGGCCCAGCAGTTGATTATCGAATTAAGCGACCATTTTGCTGAAAAGCTCGGTCAGGCGTGGGCGCGCAGCGATGACGAACTGGGGGCGGCGACGCCGCTCTCGGCCATCGCCTCGGCGCGTCACGAAAACCAATATTCACGGTTATTCCGATCCTGAGGATTTTTTTATGGCTGATTACAAACATCCCCTGCGCGTGGGCGTCGGTGGCCCGGTCGGTTCGGGAAAAACCGCCCTGCTCGAAGCGCTGTGCAAAGCGATGCGCGACACATACCAGCTGGCCGTCGTGACCAACGACATCTACACCAAAGAGGATCAGCGCATCCTGACGGAAGCGGGGGCGCTGGAGCCGGAACGCATTGTCGGCGTGGAAACAGGCGGCTGCCCGCATACGGCGATCCGCGAAGATGCCTCGATGAATCTCGCGGCGGTGGAAGCGTTAAGCGAGAAGTTCGGCAATCTGGATCTGATTTTTGTCGAGAGCGGCGGGGATAATCTCAGCGCCACCTTTAGTCCGGAGCTGGCGGATCTGACGATCTACGTGATTGACGTCGCCGAGGGCGAAAAGATCCCGCGCAAAGGCGGACCGGGGATCACTAAATCGGATTTCCTGGTGATCAATAAAACGGATCTGGCGCCGTACGTCGGGGCGTCTCTGGAAGTCATGGAAAGCGACACCAACCGGATGCGCGGCGAACGTCCGTGGACCTTTACCAACCTGAAAGCGGGTGATGGTCTGGCGAGGATTATTGAATTTCTGGAAGTGAAAGGGATGTTGAGGGTTTAGCGGGTTTTGCCGGGCGGCGCTTCGCTTGCACCGGCCTACGGTTTTGTAGGCCCGGTAAGCGCAGCGACACAGACCGCACCGTTTGTAGGCCCGGTAAGCGCAGCGCCACCGGGCAATACAGACCGCACTTATGCCGCAGGCAACTCCGCCAGCGGCCAGCGTGGACGCACGGAAACGCTCAAATCCGCCGTCGCGCCCGCTTTCGCACGCACCATGCCCGCGTAGGCAATCATCGCGCCGTTATCGGTACAAAACTCCGGACGCGCGTAAAACACTTCGCCGCGGCGTTTTTGCATCATCTCCGCCAGCTTCGCACGCAGCGTGCGGTTGGCGCTCACGCCTCCCGCCATCACCAGACGCTTAAAGCCGGTCTGATCCAGCGCGCGTTTGCACTTGATCATCAGCGTATCCACCACCGCATCTTCAAACGCACGAGCGATGTCCGCGCGGGTCTGATCGTCATTTTCATTATTACGAATGGTGTTCGCCGCGAAGGTTTTCAGGCCCGAGAAGCTGAAATCCAGCCCTGGGCGATCGGTCATTGGACGCGGGAAAACGAAGCGTTTTTCAACACCCTGTGACGCCAGTTTCGACAGCATTGGGCCACCAGGATAATCCAGGCCCAGCAGTTTGGCGGTTTTATCGAAAGCTTCACCGGCGGCGTCATCGATGGACTCGCCGAGCAGCTCGTACTCACCAATGCCGGTTACGCTGATAAGCTGGGTATGACCGCCGGAAACCAGCAGCGCTACGAACGGAAACTCAGGCGGATTCTCTTCCAGCATCGGTGCCAGAAGGTGCCCTTCCATATGGTGAACCGCAATCGCCGGAACATCCCACGCAAACGCCAACGAACGCCCGACTGTCGCTCCGACCAGCAGTGCACCGACCAGACCCGGCCCGGCGGTATAGGCCACCGCATCGATATCTTTTGCGGTCAATCCGGACTCTTTCAGCGCCGCCTGAATCAGGGGAACCGTTTTGCGCACGTGATCGCGCGACGCCAGCTCAGGCACCACTCCGCCGTAATCAGCGTGCAATTTCACCTGACTATACAGTTGGTTGGCTAACAGACCTTTTTCGTCGTCGTAAATGGCGATGCCGGTTTCATCGCAGGATGTTTCAATACCCAGTACACGCATGGCTTAATTTACCTCTTTTCGATACCGCGCAGTGTAGGGCGAATGCGGGTCGATGTATACCCTGAGGGGTGAGTTCGTGTATACTCTCACCCCTTACAAAAGTCCCGTTCAAAAACGGCATTGGTGCTTTACAAAGCAGCATTAGTTGCAGTAAAATTCCGCACCATTTTGAAATAAGCTGGCGCCGATGCCAGCGGCAAACCGAATTTATCAAAGGTGAGAGTTACATGCCGGTAATTAAAGTACGTGAAAACGAGCCGTTCGACGTAGCACTGCGTCGCTTCAAGCGTTCATGCGAGAAAGCAGGTGTTCTGGCGGAAGTTCGTCGTCGTGAGTTCTATGAAAAACCGACTACCGAACGTAAACGCGCTAAAGCTTCTGCTGTGAAACGTCACGCGAAGAAACTGGCTCGCGAAAACGCACGCCGTACTCGTCTGTACTAATCTGTTGAGGGCGCACGCCCTCAATGGTCAGACTGAGTTATAGTCGTAAGGCCGTGCTTCCGGAAGGAATGCGCGGCTTATTTTCGTTTATGCGTAGCAAATTTTTACGGGGCCTATGGCTGGACGAATCCCACGCGTATTTATCAATGACCTGCTGGCCAGAACCGACATCGTCGATCTCATCGACGCGCGGGTAAAGCTCAAAAAGCAGGGCAAGAACTACCATGCGTGCTGTCCGTTCCATAACGAAAAAACCCCCTCTTTCACCGTAAACGGTGAAAAACAGTTTTACCACTGCTTTGGCTGTGGCGCACACGGTAATGCCGTCGACTTCCTGATGAACTACGACAAGCTCGAGTTCGTGGAAACCGTCGAAGAACTGGCGGCGATGCACAACCTTGAAGTGCCTTACGAAGCAGGCAGCGGTCCGAGTCAGATAGAGCGTCATCAACGACAAACGCTTTACCAGCTGATGGACGGTCTGAATTCGTTTTACCAACAGTCTCTTAAGCAAAAAGTAGCTGAACCTGCGCGTCAGTATCTGACCCGACGCGGTTTAAGCGACGAAGTCATTGCGCGTTTCGCTATTGGTTACGCCCCGCCCGGCTGGGACAACGTGTTAAAGCGTTTTGGTGGCAATAGCGAAGATCGTCAATCTCTGATCGACGCCGGCATGCTGGTGACAAACGATCAGGGAAGAAGCTACGACCGTTTCCGCGAGCGGGTGATGTTCCCCATTCGCGATAAGCGAGGCCGGGTGATTGGTTTTGGTGGGCGCGTGCTGGGTGACGGCATGCCGAAATACCTCAACTCCCCGGAAACCGATATTTTCCACAAAGGTCGCCAGCTGTATGGCCTTTATGAAGCCCAGCAGGATAACGCTGAACCCCGGCGTTTACTGGTGGTCGAAGGCTATATGGACGTGGTCGCGCTGGCGCAGTACGACATCAACTACGCGGTAGCGTCGTTGGGAACGTCCACCACCGCCGACCACATTCAGCTCCTGTTCCGGGCGACGAATAACGTCATCTGTTGTTACGACGGTGACCGAGCCGGACGCGACGCCGCCTGGCGCGCGCTGGAAACTGCACTACCTTATATGACCGACGGGCGCCAGCTGCGCTTTATGTTCCTGCCCGACGGTGAAGACCCGGATACGCTGGTGCGTAAAGAGGGCAAAGCGGCGTTTGAAGCGCGGATGGAGCAGGCTCAGCCGCTCTCCACGTTTTTGTTTAACAGCCTGATGCCGCAGGTGGATTTGAGTACCCCGGACGGACGCGCTCAGCTGAGTACGCTGGCCCTGCCGCTGATTTCTCAGGTCCCAGGCGAGACGCTGCGCATTTACCTGCGTCAGGAGCTCGGCAACAAGCTCGGCATTCTGGATGACAGCCAGCTTGAACGTTTAATGCCTAAACTGGCGGAAAACGGTGCGGTTCGCCCCGCGCCACAGCTAAAACGCACAACCATGCGTATACTGATAGGGTTACTGGTGCAAAACCCAGAGCTGGCGCCGCAAGTACCGCCGCTCGCGGGTTTGAATCATGAAAAGCTGCCAGGACTTGGCCTGTTTTCAGAACTGGTCAACACCTGTTTGTCGCAGCCTGGTCTGACGACCGGCCAGCTTCTGGAGCACTATCGCGGCACAAAAGAGGCCGCCACCCTTGAAAAACTGTCGATGTGGGACGATATAGCAGATAAGGACATTGCAGAAAAAACGTTCACCGACTCACTTAACCATATGTTTGATTCGATGCTTGAACTGCGCCAGGAAGAGTTGATTGCTCGCGAGCGAACTCACGGCTTAAGCAGCGAAGAACGCCGGGAACTCTGGATGTTAAACCAGGAACTGGCCAAGAAATAAACGAAAGACAAAATCATTCAAGTTGTATCAAGGCAGCAAGTGAACGAATGCCTGGGAGTGTACATAAGTACATGACCAGGATTCGAGAACGAAGCTAACGCAGAGACAACTTGAAGGATGAAGTATTTAACGGCTTAAGTGCCGAATATCGATCGGGAAGCCCCCGGCAGCCGCACTGAGAGGCAGCGGCAAAAATATAAGTACGCCCTCGCTTCAAAGGTTGGCAGCGACACCGCCGACACCAATTAAACGAATTAAGTGTGGATACCGTCTTATGGAGCAAAACCCGCAGTCACAGCTGAAACTTCTTGTCCAACGTGGTAAGGAGCAAGGCTATCTGACCTATGCCGAGGTCAATGACCATCTGCCGGAAGATATCGTCGATTCAGATCAAATCGAAGACATCATCCAAATGATCAATGACATGGGTATTCAGGTGATGGAAGAAGCACCGGATGCCGATGATCTGTTGCTGGCTGAAAACTCCAACAACACCGACGAAGATGCAGAAGAAGCCGCTGCACAGGTGTTGTCCAGCGTTGAATCTGAAATCGGCCGTACCACTGACCCGGTGCGCATGTACATGCGCGAAATGGGTACCGTTGAACTGCTGACCCGCGAAGGCGAAATCGACATCGCGAAACGCATTGAAGACGGGATCAACCAGGTTCAGTGCTCCGTTGCCGAATACCCTGAAGCGATCACCTATCTGCTCGAGCAGTACGATCGCGTCGAAGCCGAAGAAGCGCGTCTTTCTGACCTGATCACCGGCTTTGTCGATCCAAACGCGGAAGAAGACCTGGCGCCAACGGCGACTCACGTCGGTTCTGAACTGTCTCAGGAAGAGATGGATGATGACGAAGACGAAGAGGAAGAAGACGACGACGACAGCAGCGACGATGACAACAGCATCGATCCTGAGCTGGCGCGCGAGAAGTTTGGCGAGCTGCGTACCCAGTACGAACTGGCTCGTGACACCATCAAAGCCAAAGGCCGCAGCCATGCAGCCGCTCAGGCCGAGATTCAGAAACTGTCTGAAGTCTTCAAACAGTTCCGCCTGGTGCCGAAGCAGTTCGACTACCTGGTAAACAGCATGCGCGTCATGATGGACCGCGTTCGTACTCAAGAACGTATCATCATGAAGCTGTGTGTTGAGCAGTGCAAAATGCCGAAAAAGAACTTCATCACCCTGTTCACCGGCAACGAAACCAGCGAAACCTGGTTCAACGCGGCTATCGCGATGAACAAGCCATGGTCTGAAAAACTGCACGATGTGGCTGATGATGTTCAGCGCGGCCTGCAGAAACTGCGTCAAATCGAAGAAGAGACCGGCCTGACCATCGAGCAGGTTAAAGACATCAACCGTCGCATGTCTATCGGCGAAGCGAAAGCCCGTCGTGCGAAGAAAGAGATGGTTGAAGCGAACTTACGTCTGGTTATTTCGATCGCCAAGAAATATACCAACCGTGGTCTGCAGTTCCTGGATCTGATTCAGGAAGGTAACATCGGTCTGATGAAAGCGGTTGATAAGTTTGAATATCGCCGTGGTTACAAATTCTCCACCTACGCTACCTGGTGGATCCGTCAGGCAATCACCCGCTCTATCGCGGATCAGGCTCGCACCATCCGTATCCCGGTGCATATGATTGAGACCATCAACAAACTCAACCGTATCTCCCGCCAGATGCTGCAAGAGATGGGCCGCGAGCCGACGCCAGAAGAGCTGGCCGAGCGCATGCTGATGCCAGAAGATAAGATTCGTAAGGTGCTGAAAATCGCCAAAGAGCCTATCTCCATGGAAACGCCAATCGGCGACGATGAAGATTCGCATTTGGGTGATTTCATCGAGGATACCACCCTCGAGCTGCCGCTGGACTCTGCCACGACCGAGAGCCTGCGTGCTGCCACTCACGACGTTCTGGCGGGCCTCACCGCTCGTGAAGCGAAAGTCCTGCGTATGCGTTTCGGTATCGATATGAACACCGACCACACGCTGGAAGAAGTGGGTAAACAGTTCGACGTTACCCGCGAACGTATCCGTCAGATCGAAGCGAAGGCTCTGCGCAAACTGCGCCACCCAAGCCGCTCTGAAGTTCTGCGTAGCTTCCTCGACGA
Organism: Lelliottia wanjuensis; assembly: GCF_030238365.1. GTDB lineage: Bacteria > Pseudomonadota > Gammaproteobacteria > Enterobacterales > Enterobacteriaceae > Enterobacter > Enterobacter wanjuensis. Next base: position 172,495 of record NZ_JASSOT010000079.1, read on the forward strand.
TTAATCGCAAATCGTTCTGAATAAGGCCACAGCTTGCTGTGGCCTTTTTTTATCTCTCGATAACTACCCTGTGAAAATCATCGCAACAGAGATAAACCCACGTTGCTATTGTTATCTTTCAACATATAATCAATCCCTCAGATGATTCTTACCTAAGTAACAGAGTATTCCCCACTCTCCATTACCCAGCAGGGACTGATAAAAAAATGAAAAAAGCATGGCTTCTGATGATATGCGTGGCCCTGGCGGGTTGTGTCAATAAACAGCAAAATGCGCCTAAATCTCTGGTGACTCCTGCTGCAACACCGGTAGCGCAAGAAACTCAGGGTGTGACAAACGACGATACGGTGAAGAGCCGCTCCCTGACGGCGAACGAGACCTGCGTCCGCTCATTGAACGCCCTGCGCGCCTATAACCCAAAAACCTGGGAAAAATACAGCCTCGCAATGGCCGATCTGAACAAGAAAAACAGTCTGTTCCTCTCCGTGAAAAACGATCTGAACCCACAGCTGAACGATCTTGTGGTTAACGCGTACGACTCGAAAATGAAGACGCTGTGCTATCGCATCGAAAGCACGCTCGGTCAGTCGATGATTGCCCAGGTTGACTCGCTGTAACTGTATACCGGATCCCGGCAGCCTCTGTCGGGATCATCTCCCCCGCACCATCAACGCTTCATCCAGCTCCCGATATGCCTCCACCAGCTTGTCCAGCGTCGCTCGGTTCAGCCCACTCGGATTCGGCAGCACCCACACCTGCGTCATGCCAATGGTGATATTCTGTTTGCCCCACTGCGCCCCGCGCTGGCTAAATGCCTGCTCGTACGCCTGCTTACCGAGGATCGCCAGCGCCGAAGGCTGGTAGTCTTCGATCTTCTTCACCAGCTCCCGCCCGCCGCTGCGCAGCTCGTGCAGGTTCACTTCCGTCGCCTGCACCGTCGGGCGTTCCACCAGCATGGTGATGCCGCAGCGCGTATCCAGGAGATGCATTTCCTCTTCAGGCTTCAGTAATCTATCGGTAAAACCCGCCTGATGAATCACCTTCCAGAAGCGGTTTCCCGGATGGGCAAAGTGAAAACCCGTATGCGCAGAGGACTTGCCAGGATTGATGCCGCAGAAGACCACCCGCAGGCCAGGTGCCAGAATGTCATTGATCATCTCATTCCCCGATGAATATATCAGGTGGTCAGTATAAAGGATTGATAATGCGTTGTTTATAAAAACAGCAGGCAGGTGTGAATGTCTGGATTGCGGCAGGGAGTTACTCTATAATTCACCGCCACGGCCCCTTAGCTCAGTGGTTAGAGCAGGCGACTCATAATCGCTTGGTCGCTGGTTCAAGTCCAGCAGGGGCCACCAGATACCGCAAGGGCTGGCGGGTGATCGCCCACCAGCCTTAAATCATCCAGGATATTTATAGGATATTTTGGAACGGTAACTATAGTGATTCATGGTTAATTTATGACCGTTCACACCATCTCACCCCATTTTTTTATTTTTCGCGGGTGAAAAAATTCAATGAAGCGGGCCGTATGACCTGCCAACCCTGACAGGGATTTGATCTCCCCCCCCCCTGCCGCCGGTGATGATGTCGCTTTTACGCTTTACCTCAATCACGTTTTAGTGGCTCAATTTGAGCGCCTTAAGTACGCAGAAAAAAAGCGCGCTTTGGGTGCGTACCTTGCTGCGTACCTTCCCTCGTGTGTGCGTACCGGTCTGACTCACTGCATTTTTGACGGCCTAATCATTCGATCTGAACCAAAGCCAGCAGCGGCAACGATTGCGAGCGTGTTGTGTTTTTTTCCGTCAAGAACAGTCCAAATTTTTGCGCTCTACCTTCGCCGCGGCTCTGGCTTTTTCCAGTGGTACTCCGGGGATCTAACCTTCTGGATAAACCGTTCGCGCCGGGCTGCATCCCCAGCGATCACTCTCTCCAGTTCGCGGCACAGATAAGGCGTGAGCTCTGCGTTACCCCTCTCGATAAGCGCGGCCACAATGTCAGCTTTTTGCCTTGTCGGAATGCTCATGATTTTCTTTAACCTCTCTGGTTAACGCGCCTGTATTGCGCTATTTCGTTCGGGTCTGCATTCACAATGGCTGTGAGCTGCGTAATCAGATCATCCAGCTCCACGGCGTAGCGTTTTTGGCGCTCGTTTCGTAGCGCGTGAATGTAGCGGGAAACCTTAACATTCCTTAACAGGCGAGAGGCTGCAGCGTAAGCCACATTCCCCTCGCCGCTATAACCAGCCTGGCGATACGCTTCGACGCGGGTTTTACCATCAACAACAAGCCTTGCAAACAAGGCTTGTTCAACACTTATCCCAAAGTTTTCAAGAACATTGATCGGAGTACCAGGAGGGCAATCTGAGCGTTTTAATAGGGGGGCGGCTGATGTTTTTTGTGCTATTTTTCCGGGTTCAATTTGCGCAGTTTTGCGCAGTTTTTTTTGCGCACTTTTTTGCTCATATTTCTGCGCAGTTTTGCGCGGTTTGATATGGCGGCGTGCAGTGTAAAATCGGGCGCCGGTAAAACTCCAAAAACCCATCTTATCGCTGGTGGATATGATGGAATAATAAAACGCATCTATAGACACTGAAAAAACGTCGGTTCAGTCGGTTCAGTTGGTTCACGGCCCTGCAAGCCGCGCCAGTGCTCGCTTTGTGTGAACCTACAAACAGTAAAATGAGGTTGGTTCACCCCTTAAAATGTCGGTTCACCAGTACCGGCGGACCGTGCGCACCGAACATGCCAGGCTTTCCGCTGTTAACGCCTGCGTTAATCCGGACAGTTTACATTGCTGAATTTGTTCACGCTTTCGCGCCCTCGCACGTTCGGCATGGCACGCGCCACCAGCCGCCACGCGCCTGCGGTGCTGCCTCCTCAACGCCCACTGCCTTTCCCTTTCCGCTTCGGCTGCGGCCAGTATCTTTCTTGCCTCTGGCTCAGAAGGTGGGTTTCTGTACCAGTCGCGCTCCTGGTATCGCGCCGGTTTATCCGCACACAATCTCGCGCGCTCGATGAAGTGCCGGATCACTTTATCGGCTGTCGAGCTGCGCGCCCTTAACATCCTGATCGCTTTCTCACTGACGCCAAAATGAAAAGCAACGCGGTGATTACTCATTGCCCGGTGCATTTCGGCCACCTTCTGCAGCACGTCGGTGAATGCCTCCTCCGTCCACCAGATCCCCTTAAATCGGAACGAGCTTTCTTCACCAGAAAATGCCGTCATAAATCACCTTCTCTGCGCAATAGTCGAAAAATATCAGGAGGACACGAACCCGCAAAAAGTCCGCGTAAGAATTCGAACGGTAGAATGCGGGTTGCAGCGTGGAATATGTCGCACCGGATCGGCCTGCAATGTCCGCCGCGCCTCATTTCTCCGCATTTTCTCTTTAACTCGCAAAAAATCACGAAAAAATGCGGCATTATCCAAAAACGGATGAATCGTCGATTTAAGCCAGTAAACCCGCATCACAGCAGGAAAGTAAGGAGTTTATTATATTCTCCTTACTCCACCGCGCAGGGCGTTTTTTAATGATGGTTTTTCGCGGAAAAGGTGGCCGTAAACATTCAGTGTCACCGAGGGTCTGGAATGCCCCACCATGTCCGACGCATCCAGAATATCGACACCACTTTTCACCAGGCTGGACACGGCAAAATGTCGCAGGTCATGGAACCGGGCAACGCCGAATTCATTCAGCAGGCGTTTCATTACTCCTGACGTGCTGTAATTCAGGCT
>NZ_JASSOT010000080.1 GCF_030238365.1 Lelliottia wanjuensis
CGGGCATGTCCCGCAGTACGTGGTATCACAATATAAATGCGCTGAAGCGAGTGGACAGGCATGCCGGGCTGAAAGACAAAATCAGAGAGATTTACCACTATCACAAAGGGCGTTATGGCTACCGCAGGATCACGCTCTCATTGAGAAAACTAGGGTTGCTGGTAAACCATAAAACAGTGCAGCGGCTGATGGCAGAGCTGTCGCTCCGCTCTCTGATAAGGGTGAAGAAATATCGTGCCTGGAAAGGTGAGGTGGGCAAGGCTGCACCCAATATCCTGGGCCGGAACTTCGGTGCATCGAAAGCCAATGAAAAATGGGTCACGGATGTCACCGAGTTCTCGGTGCAGGGTAAAAAGCTGTACCTGTCGCCGGTGCTGGACCTTTTTAACCGGGAAATCATCTCATACAGCCTGTCGGAAAGGCCGGTGATGGAGATGGTTAATACGATGCTGCATGATGCATTCTCAGTGCTCGAACCGGAGGATGCACCGTTGCTGCACACGGATCAGGGCTGGCAATATCGAATGGCAGGTTATCAGGCAAAGTTAAAGGCGAAGGGTATGACACAAAGCATGTCGCGCAAGGGAAACTGCCTGGATAACGCGGTGATGGAGAACTTCTTCGGCACACTAAAATCGGAGTGTTTTTACCTGAACAGGTTCAGCAATCTGAATGAACTGAGGAAGGCGATAGAGGACTATATCCATTACTATAACAACGAGCGGATCAGCCTGAAATTAAAAGGCCTGAGTCCGGTAGAATACCGAACCCAGACCCCGATAGCCGCTTAACATGAACTGTCCAACTTTATGGGGTCAGTCCAGAAACCGGGCTTTGCTTTCTGTAAAACCCAAACGACAGACGAAAAAAAAGCCCGCATTTTCATGCGAGCTCTTCTCTAAATATGGCGGTGAGAGAGGGGTTCGAACCCTCGATACGTTACCGTATACACACTTTCCAGGCGTGCTCCTTCAGCCACTCGGACACCTCACCGTATTGTTTCGCTGCCTGACCTCTCGGGGGCAACGGGGCGCTACTATAGGGAGTTGCGCTAAAACGGTCAAGCAAATTTTATGCCTGAGTGGCTGTTCGGTTAAGCATTAATCACTGTGGACAATAATTGGCGTTAAGGTCGGGGAGTGGGTTTTCTGCAGACGAAAAAAAGCCCGCATTTTCATGCGAGCTCTTCTTCAAATATGGCGGTGAGAGAGGGGTTCGAACCCTCGATACGTTGCCGTATACACACTTTCCAGGCGTGCTCCTTCAGCCACTCGGACACCTCACCGTATTGTCATCCCGTTGTTGCTGGGACGGGCGCTAATGTAAGTAAAAGGGGCACTGGCGTCAATCATCTTTTTCAGATATTTGGCGCGTTTAGACAAAGTTTCAGCAATGTGATTCCTGAATGTGCTGAAAGCGCTTTTTTTATCAGCAACACAGCCGGCGGTTTATTTGTTATCCTGATAATCCTCTTGAAAACACCTATAAATCATCGCAATAAAAAGGCAGGAGTCATTATGGATATCATCTTCTATCACCCTACGTTTGATACTTCTTACTGGATCAAGGCGCTGTCGGAAGCCATTCCCGGCGCGCGCGTTCGCGAGTGGAAGCGGGGCGATAACGAACACGCGGATTACGCTCTGGTCTGGCATCCACCAGTGGAGATGTTACAGGGGCGCGATTTGAAAGCGGTGTTTGCCCTCGGCGCGGGCGTGGATTCCATCCTGAGCAAGTTAAAAGCCCATCCAGAGATGTTGCCTGAACATATTCCCCTGTTCCGACTCGAAGATACCGGTATGGGCCAGCAAATGCAGGAATATGCCGTCAGCCAGGTGCTGCACTGGTTCCGCCGCTTTGATGACTATCAGGCGTTGAAGCAGCAATCACACTGGGAGCCGCTGGCCGATTATCAGCGCGAAGATTTTACCGTCGGGCTGCTGGGCGCGGGCGTGCTGGGCTCGAAAGTGGCGGAAGCGCTGGCCCCGTGGGGATTCCCGCTGCGCTGCTGGAGCCGTACGCGCAAGGAATATCCGGGCGTAGAAAGCTTTGCCGGTGCCGAAGAACTCCCGGCCTTCCTGAAGGGCACGCGCGTATTGATCAACCTGCTGCCGAATACGGCGGAGACGGTGGGAATTATCAATCACGATCTGCTTAATCAGCTGGCGGACCAAAGCTACGTGATGAATCTGGCGCGCGGCGTGCATCTGGTGGAAGCCGATCTGCTTAAAGCACTGGATAGCGGCAAGCTGAAAGGCGCGATGCTGGATGTCTACAGCCGTGAGCCACTGCCGGTGGAAAGCCCGCTGTGGGCGCATCCGCGCGTCGCCATGACGCCGCACATTGCGGCGGTGACGCGTCCGGCGGAAGCGGTTGACTATATCACCCGCACCATCGGCCTGCTCGAGCAGGGGAAACCGGCGACGGGGCAGGTCGACAGACAGCGCGGCTACTAACAGCAACCCGGCATTCGCCGGGTTTTTGCTAATAAACACCGGGCAGACCTGCTATCCTTGGGGTAAAACACCAGAGGAGAGAGAGATGTATCCCGTTGACCTGCATATGCACACCGTCGCCAGCACCCACGCGTACAGCACCCTTCATGACTACATCGCCCAAGCCAAACTGAAAGGGATTAAGCTCTTTGCGATTACCGACCACGGTCCTGATATGGCAGATGCGCCGCACTACTGGCACTTTGTGAATATGCGCATCTGGCCTCGTCTGGTGGAGGGCGTCGGGATCCTGCGCGGCATTGAGGCGAATATCAAAAATACGGACGGCGAGATCGACTGTACGGGCCCGATGCTGACTTCTCTGGATCTGATTATCGCCGGTTTTCATGAGCCGGTGTTTGCGCCACAGGATAAAGAGACGAATACCCAGGCGATGATCGCGACCATTGCCAGCGGCAACGTCCACATTATTAGCCACCCCGGCAACCCGAAATTCCCTATCGATATTCAGGCCGTGGCGCAAGCTGCGGCGAAACATCGCGTGGCGCTGGAAATCAACAACTCCTCCTTTACCCACTCGCGTATCGGCAGCGAAGCCAACTGTCGTGCCGTGGCGGCAGCCGTGCGTGATGCAGGTGGCATGGTGGCGCTGGGTTCTGACTCTCACACCGCCTTCACGCTGGGTGAATTCGGCGAGTGCCGAAAAGTGTTAGATGAAGTGGGCTTCCCGGAAGAGAGAATTCTGAACGTCACGCCGCGTCGGATGCTCGATTTCCTTGAATCACGCGGTATGCCTGCTATCCCTGAATTTGCTGAACTTTAATATAGTCATGGAATAATCAAATGAACGAGTTTTCAATCCTTTGCCGCGTACTGGGCACTTTGTACTATCGCCAGCCGCAAGATCCGCTGCTGGTTCCGCTCTTTACGCTGATTCGCGAAGGTAAGCTCGCGGACAACTGGCCGCTGGAGCAGGACGAGCTGTTGCAGCGCCTGCAAAAGAGCTGCGATATGCAGCAGATTTCGGCGGATTACAACGCCCTGTTTGTGGGCGAAGAGGGCCGCGTTTCACCGTATCGCTCTTCCTGGGAAGAGGGGGCGACGGAGTCTGAAGTGCGCGCGTTCCTTTCTGAGCGCGGTATGCCCCTGAGCGATGCGCCTGCCGATCATATCGGTACGCTGCTGCTGGCCGCCTCCTGGATTGAAGATCACTCCGGTGAAGACGAAAGTGAAGCCCTGGAAACTCTGTTTGGCGATTACATTCTGCCATGGTGCGGTGCATTCCTCGGTAAGATCGAAGCCCACGCCACTTCACCTTTCTGGCGCACCATGGCACCGCTGACCCGCGAAGCGATCTCCGCCATGTGGGATGAATTGCAGGAAGAGAATGAAGAGTGATTTGCATCACATTGTCAATGTAACGGTACATTTCATCTTGCATAAAATGTGCTAGTGATCTCATTTCATCGGCGCGTATCTGATAAGATGCGCGCCATGAATATATTACTTTCTATTGCCATCACAACAGGGATCCTCTCCGGGATATGGGGATGGGTTGCCGTGTCTCTGGGACTGCTCAGTTGGGCCGGTTTCCTGGGCTGTACGGCCTATTTCGCCTGCCCGCAGGGCGGACTCAAAGGGCTGTTTATCTCCGGTTGCACCATGATGAGCGGCGTGGTCTGGGCATTGATTATCATGCACGGCAGCGCGCTGGCTCCGCACCTGGAGATCGTCGGCTATATGATGACGGGCGTGGTGGCTTTTCTGATGTGCATTCAGGCAAAACACCTGCTGCTGTCGTTTGTTCCTGGCACCTTCATCGGCGCGTGTGCGACCTTTGCCGGGCAGGGCGACTGGAAAATGATTGTTCCGTCTCTGCTGCTGGGGCTGGTGTTTGGCTACGCGATGAAGAACAGCGGGCTTTGGCTGGCTGCCCGGCGATCGCGGGCGCAAAATCTCCCGGAATTAAGCAAATAAAAAAGCGAGGCCTCAGAGCCTCGCTTTTTTTTGGTGCCGTCAGAATCAGGATTCCGGAGGCACCGACATTTCACGGTATTTCACCAGCACTTCATTTTTCACGTCGTTTTTATTCTGCAGGTCCCACAGCCCGCGATCGATACCGTCGTTAATCAGGAAAATGACCCCTGTTTCGATGGCTGACATCAGACACATCATCACCGGTTCATTCGAGGTATAACCGATTTCACCCTCCAGCAGACGCTGGTAGTCGATGAAGCGGAATACACCGGCCTGCACTTCATATGAGAGAATCGTTTTGCTGGTGGTGACCGATGACAACACTTCACCGGTGCTCACGTTAACCACGCGCAGGTTGACGGCAATCTGGTCGAGCTGGTACTGCGTATCAGCCCCGATACCGAAATACCGCGCCCCGACGCCGCCCGATTTCACGTTACTTTCGTAGCCGATAATGGACCCTTCCACCATCACGTTCGCGGCAACCAGTGATTGCAGCGGTACGCGGTTATTCACCTCAACCGTGCCGTTTTCCTGCGCTGCACGAATGATTTTGCGTTCGTTCAGCAGGTTCTGCAGCCCCTGACGTTCCAGAGGAATAAACCAGCGTGAATCTTTGAGCGCGGTGACCAGCATGGCGGTGGCACTTTGCGGAACGGCGGTCGAGAAGTTACTTGCCGGATACGGTTTGAACTGGCCAGTTTCATCCTGGATGTTATAAACCGAGACAAATATCTTACCCGTCGGCGCCGGCAGATGCGTCAGGTCGCGATAGCTTTGCGCCCTGGGCATCAGCGTGGGTTTGGCGGCTTCTTTAGGTGGAGCAGTTAAACAACCGCTCAATAAGCACACTGCAACAAGAATCAGAAAGCGCTGCATGATCGTTGTCCTTATTTCGTCGTTGTTTAAAAGTCAGTTGAATTGGTGGCAAGACCTGAAACCTGAATGGTGGACGTTTTGCCCGTTTTCCGGTCGGTCACATTCAACTGCAGCTGCCCGTCTTTATTCGCAATATCGACAATAAAATCGTTGGTCACCATGCGACCGGGTTTGCCGGTATTAATATTGGTTAATAAGCCGCCTAATATTTGTGACTGAATAGCCTGAGTAAAGTTATCCAGTGCGGACGGCGTTTCAACCCCAAAATCGTCGTTAAAACTGGGGTCTTTATAAGAGTTTTGAGCTTGTGCTGAGTTGAGTAAAAAAGCCCCGTTATTCGGGTTGCCACCAAAGTTTGGGTTACGGAACTGGAAAGTCATATTCCCGGCCCAGCTCAACGGTGCAATCAGCATTAATGAAATCACTGTGTGTGCGAGACGCATTACAGCCTCCGGAGATTATTTGTCGCTAGAATTCATCTTTTGCTAAATCGCCAGTGCTCAACAGAGCCTTGTCGATTTGCAGGCGATTTACCGCTTCTTCAGTTTGTGCCAGTGCAATACTGATGTTCTTGTCAAAATCTCGTTTCGTCGGGAATAAAAAGGTCTGGTACACCACGTCCTGATTAACCGTTATGGTGATCCAGCTTCCCCATCGAGCACTGGGCCGCTCATTGATTGTTAAGTTGCCAGGATAATCACTTTCCCATTTGTCGCTAAACGCCCGATAAAAATCGTGGCCGATAGAAGAGACGGTGTGGTCGGTTAATAATCCAGGAACTTCTACCTCAACAGCGTGAAGATTTCCGGCAGCAAGCAGAAAGCCCGCTGCCACTATCCATCTTGACGTGCGTTTCATGTTGTTAACGCCTGAGGTTATCGTTTGCCCATGAAACTGCCTGAGTTCTGTTTTTAACAGCTATCTTCTTGAAAAGATTGTAGAGATGAGTCTTGACTGTATTTTCGCTGATAAATAACGAACGGGCGATTTCAATATTTGAAGAACCAATACGTAATTTATTCAGAATTTCTTTTTCGCGGTGGGTCAGCAAAGCAGATTCTGAACTGTTATAGCGATAATTTCCGGAGTGAGTGATGAGATAGCTGGCAAGTTTTTGCGAGAAATAACATTCCCCACGTAAAATACCTTGCAGCCCCTCCACCACACGCGTCTCGTCTTCAGTGACGTAAAAGACGCCGTTGATGTGCGGCCAGCTTTCAATATCGCGGAAAGGATACTCATCAGGCGTATTCAACAATAGCGCGCGGATATTATTGTTTTTCCTGCTTAAGTTATCCTGCCAGTAATGGATAAGCTTTTTATCCGCTTCCATCATATCGAAGAGAATGATGCTGCCAGGAGCAATATCATCATAAGAACGTTGAATATTGTGCAATTTCCCGTTCAGTGAAAGAGATTGCTTCAAATGCTGTAATAAGGCTGTCGCTTGTAAAGAAGGCTTTGTGATCAACAGTAATGTATGACCATGTAAACTATGGACTTCATTAAACATGATGAAACCCCACTTTTTTATTACACCCGGCAGTTGCCCCCGATATATTCGGGGGACCCAGAAGTACCGACAGATGTTGCACTGCTGTGTGTAGAATCAGACCATAACCTCCAGCAGGAGGTAAATATAAAAAATAATTCGTACTGCTGATTTCAATCTAGCTATTACGATTTTTAAATCAAGTGTTAATGGTGTAACAAGATGTAAAAATTAATATTAATTTGTGAATTTCAAGTGGTAAAAAAGTTCAGGAATGATAAAAAAGTTGTACACGTTAATAATGCTGCACACATTTTAAAAATCATACAAATAATTATAGTGAATTGATTTAATTCAGTATTTATTATTTGTGATTCTCTGATCTCAGGTATGAGATTGGCGAAATCCCTAAGACTTTGCATGCTAAGCGAAAGCCCTTAAGAAATCGAGTGACCCGTGACAAGTCTGTCAGGCAATGAACTCTGTAAAGCGTAAAGTACAGACGTGACAAGGGTGACAAGCTGCCCTGAACGAAGCGCCAACTTGCCGAAGAAATAAATTAAAAAAAACTAACTTACGCTGCTGACTGAAATTTTTGGCGTGAATTAATACTTTGAGGTGAGCGAATAAATCAAAATAAGCCGCGCGGGTGAGATATTTAAATTGTTTCGATAGACATACTCTTCATCGTAACGCAGCGTTAACAAAAAACGAATCGCGTTAACACCGTGCAGTTAATTATTTCCAGGTCCAGGTGACAACATGAAAAACAGAACGTTATTTATGATGTTTACATTACTGGGTGCGCCTGGGTTATCAATCGCGGCAGGTTCGGACCTGGCAGGTTCGGAATATAACTTCGCGGTTAATGAATTAAGCAAGTCTTCATATAATCAGGCAGCCATTATTGGTCAACACGGTTCAGGAAATAATGCCGATGTTCGTCAGGGCGGTTCTAAATTACTGTCCGTTGTTTCACAGGAGGGTGGGAACAATAGAGCGAAAGTTGATCAATCAGGGACTTATAACCTTGCTTATATCGATCAGGACGGCAACGGCAATGATGCGAGTATTAAGCAAGGGGCTTTTGGTAATACCGCAATGATTATCCAGAAAGGCTCGGGTAACAAAGCGAATATTACGCAGTATGGTACGCAAAAAACAGCAGTTGTAGTTCAGAGACAGTCGCAAATGGCTATCCGCGTTATCCAACGCTAACTATTTACGACGACTTAATCAATCCGATGGGGGTTTACCATGAAACTTTTCAAAGTGGCAGCAATTGCAGCAATCTTTGTTTCTGGCAGTGCTCTGGCTGGTGCGGTTCCTCAATATGGCGGTGGCGGCGGTGGTGGTTGGGGTGGCGGTAACAGCGGCCCTAATTCAACTCTGAGCATTTATCAGTACGGTGGCGGCAACTCAGCTGTTGCTCTGCAATCTGACGCTAAAAATTCTGACCTGACTATTACTCAGCACGGCGGCGGTAACGGTGCTGACGTAGGACAGGGCTCTGATGACAGCTCCATTGACCTGCTGCAGAAAGGCTTTGGTAACAGCGCAACCCTCGATCAGTGGAATGGTAAAAACTCCACCATGGAAGTTAAACAGTTCGGCGGCGGTAACGGCGCGGCAGTGGACCAGACAGCTTCCGGTTCAACTGTAACTGTGCACCAGGTTGGTTTCGGCAACAACGCGACTGCGCATCAGTACTAATTTCGAATCTGTACTATAAAAAAACAGGGCGCTTGCCCTGTTTTTTTTCGGGAGTTGATCATGCATACCTTATTACTGCTTGCTGCCCTCTCCAGCCAGATCACCTTTAAAACCACCCACGACGGGGAGATGACGACCATTATTCCGCAGGTCATTCTGACTGAACCCTGCGTGTGTCAGGTACAAATCATTTCCTCGCGGGAAGGGCAGGGAGGACAAAGCACTTCCAGTCAGCGCAACACGATTTCCATTCCCGCTAACCAGCCGATTGATTTAACTCGCCTCAGTTTGAATATTAGCCCTAAAGATTCCGTGAGAATTGTCGTTAATGTCTCTGACGGGCAATCGCTACACTTATCAAAACAATGGCCGGGTTCTGAATAATATATTCACGAAATCAATATATTGGATAATTTGGCGGTTCCCAATGAATGTTTCTATGATTTGAATAAGGAATGCGCGACCCCTCAAGGATGATTTCTCATTGAGGAGCCAACCATGGCAGCGTCCATTGTAAAAAGTATTATTGCATCAGGTATTATTGCTTTATCGGCACTGACTCCAGCATTAGCGGCAACCACGGTTAACGGCGGTGTGATTCATTTTCGCGGGGCGATTGTAGAAGACCCGTGTGTGATCTCCCCGCAACATAATCAGTTTGCGCTGTCATGCCCGCACGAAGGACGCGTGCAAACCACCCAGGTAAGTTACGGTGAAGCCCTGCGGGGGCGTAACCCTTACCCAGATGTCGCCACGGTGAGTATGAAATATATCAATCCGGAAAAAACGTTGGCGGTTGTGCAAGTCAACTATCGTTAGGACAGAGCCCTCTCGTCTTCGGACCGGAGGGCTTTTCTCATCTGGCTCTTCTTCGCAACCAGCCCCTGCTATACACTTAATAAAAGTCGGGTAGTAGAGGAATGGATATGAAACCGCAAATTGACGTTGTCCTCGGGGACATCACCACACAGCACGTTGATGTCATTGTTAATGCAGCCAATCCCTCGTTGATGGGCGGTGGCGGCGTTGACGGTGCCATTCATCGTGCGGCCGGACCGCAGCTGCTGGAAGCCTGCAAAATTGTCCGTCAACAGCAGGGTGAGCTAGCGCCAGGCCATGCGGTGATTACGATTGCCGGGGATCTTCCGGCGAAAGCGGTGATCCACGCCGTCGGCCCAATCTGGGAAGGCGGGGAGCATCATGAGGCGCGAAGCCTTGAGGATGCCTATCTTAATTGTCTGCGCCTGGCGGCCGCCAATGGTTATAAAACTATTGCGTTTCCGGCCATCAGCACCGGCGTTTATGGTTTTCCAAAGGCCGCTGCCGCCGCGATAGCCGTGGCGACGGTTTCAGACTATCTCACCCGCAAACCCCTGCCGGAGCGGGTATACTTCGTTTGCTATGATGAAGAAAATGCCCGGCTCTACCAGCGACTTCTTACCCAGCGAGGACAAGAACTCGACGCATAATACGCGGCTCGGGCGGGCGATCGCGCCCGTCAATGCCGAACATCCAGGGCTGTGCGGTTTGCTCCCCCTGGATGACAGCCTCGATGCCTTCGCCTGCCGCTACCGGCTGGCGGAAATGGCGGAGAAAACCCTCGATGTGCAGTACTACATCTGGGAAGACGATATGTCGGGGCGGCTGCTGTTTTCCGTGCTGGTGGCCGCCGCTTCACGCGGTGTCCGCGTCCGGCTGCTGCTGGATGACAACAACACGCAAGGGCTGGACGCGATCCTGCGCCTGCTCGATTCCCACCCCAACATCGATGTCCGTCTGTTTAACCCTTTCTCGTTCCGCACCCTGCGCGCGCTGGGTTATCTCACCGATTTCGCCAGGCTTAACCGCCGCATGCACAATAAAAGTTTCACCGTCGATGGCGAAGCGACCATCATCGGTGGCCGCAACGTCGGTGATGCCTATTTCGGGGCAGGGGAGGCACCGCTCTTTTCCGATCTGGATGTGATGGCGATCGGGCCGGTGGTGGCGGAAGTGGCTAATGATTTCGAACGCTACTGGCAGAGCGCCTGCGTCTCGACGCTAAAGCAGGTACTGGAATTATCGGAGGAGGAGATCGGATCTCGCCTCCAGCCGCCGGATGACTGGTATCAAAACGAAATAGCCCAGCGCTATCTGGATAAACTGGAATCGAGCCAGTTTATTACCCGCCTCGAAGCGCGCGATTTGCCGCTGATCTGGGCGAAAACCCGTTTACTCAGCGATGACCCGCGCAAAGGCTTAGGGCGCGCGAAGCGCCACTCACTGCTGCCTCAGCGTCTGCTGGATGTGATGGGCACCCCGGCGGAGCAGATCGATATCATCTCCTCCTACTTTGTACCCACCCGCGCGGGCGTTGCACAGCTGCTGCAGCTGGTGCGCAAGGGCGTCAAAATCGCCATTCTCACCAACTCCCTCGCCGCTAACGATGTGGCCGTGGTGCATGCGGGCTACGCGCGCTGGCGCAAAAAACTGCTGCGTCACGGGATTGAGCTTTACGAGCTGAAACCCACTCAGGACTTCGTTCCGGGGCTGCGGGATCGCGGCCTGACGGGGAATTCCGGCTCCAGTCTGCATGCCAAAACCTTCAGCATCGATAGCCAGAAAGTGTTTATCGGCTCGCTGAATTTTGATCCGCGCTCGACGATGCTCAACACGGAAATGGGCTTTGTGATTGAAAGTGAAACCCTGGCGCGCCTGATCCATCGCCGCTTCCTGAAAAGCCGTCAGCACGAGGCGTGGCAGATTCGGCTCGATAACTTCGGGCGTCTGAACTGGGTCGAGCAAAAAGACGGGGAAGAGATTGTGCTGAAGAAAGAGCCAAAAACACGCTTCTGGCAGCGGGTGCTGGTGCGTCTGGCGTGGTGGTTACCGGTTGAGTGGCTGTTGTAATCGCGCCGGAGGGCCCGGCGCGAAGCGTCATTAAGCCGTTTTGGTTTGCGGTTTACCGGAAAACAAGAAACGCAGCAGCGGAATGCGCAGGTGAATTTCGTACAGCAGGATGGCAACGCCCACCACAAACACCAGCCCGGTGAAAAAGCCTAATGCGTTAGAACTAATGTGCGGGGTGATATATGCACCAAAAAAGAGCGTCAGCGGGTGGTGAACCAGGTAGATAAACAGCGACGCGTTGACGAAATAGGTCACGCGGGTCGACTTAAAGTTCAGCAGACGGTGCCCCAGGGCAAACACCACGTTAACCATCCACAGTCCCAGCAGCATCGTAATCACGCTTTCCGTTTCATACATCCACGCATCGCCGCTGCCATAACGCTGATTGAGCAGATAGGCGGCAAACGCCAGCGCGGAACCCACGGCGCACCACGACGACGGCGTGGTGAACAGATCTTTAAGTTTTGGCGAGATAAAGGCCAGCGCGCCCAGCATAAAGAACGGGATGTAGAACAGGGTTTGCATCACCACGAAGTTGAACAGCCCATCGCTCAGTATCGGCGGATAAACGATGAACAGAATGCGGCGAATCGCGCCGTAGGCGATACCCAGCACCAGGAAAATCAGGGAGAGTTTCGCCCAGGTGATGTGAGGGAATTGCGTTTCGTGATGGCGGCTCAGATGGCGGCGCAACTTGCTGAAAATCCAGAGGCTAACGGTGGTCATCACCACCAGCACCAGCAGGAACCACAGGTGTGATACCAGTTCCCAGACCAGTGTGTTGTACTTTTCGTAGAAGGTCAGGTTTTGCCAGTTATCGGCTTTGCCTTTCACGTACTGCAGCATGATGAACTGGGGCAGCGTCAGCAGCGGAATGGCGGTCAGCATCGGGATGCCGACGCGCTCGACGCGCACTTTCCACCAGCGTTTCATCGGGTAGCGCAGAAACAGCATGTAGGAGAAATAGCCGGAAATGACGAAGAACACCTGCATGCGGAAAGAGTGGATGAAGTCGTTAAACAGTGTCAGCCACCATGAGGGCTCTATACTGTTAACATGCCAGGTGTGGCTGGAGTAAATCAAGGAGATATGAAAAGGGATCCCCAACAGCATCAGCCATGCCCGGATCGAGTCGAGGAAATATTCACGTTGTACGGGTGCAGTGGTCATATAACTTTTTGCATTCTCGGACTTTTCGTCTTATCCATAAGACTAATAGTGGTTACATTCGAAGCCAACCCTACACCAAGACCGACACCCTGTCTCCAGGATAAGCACGCAAAGTGAAGAGAGGGTTCTTCTGGTTGCTTAATCCATGAGCCAGCGCGCTGAACAAAGCAGTGATATTGTTGTCGGATTGCCTGAATTTCCAGTAAAATGGATCGGATCGAATTAAGCACACAAAGGGGGAAGTGCTTACTTATTATGAAACATAAACCACAAATGATGAAAATGCGTTGGTTGGGTGCAGCAGTCTTGTTGTCACTGTATACCTCTTCTGCATGGTCTTTTTCCATCGATGATGTCGCAAAACAGGCAAAATCGCTGGCCGACAAAGGCTATGAGGCGCCAAAAAGTAACCTGCCCTCCGTCTTCCGCGACATGAAATATGCGGACTATCAGCAGATCCAGTTCAATCACGATAAAGCGTACTGGAACAACATTAAGACCCCGTTCAAGCTTGAGTTTTATCATCAGGGCATGTACTTCGACACCCCGGTTGCTATCAATGAAGTGACGGCCACTGCGGTACGTAAGATCAAATACAGCCCGGATTATTTTAATTTTGGCGATGTGAAACACGACAAAGACACCGTTAAAGACCTGGGATTCGCAGGCTTTAAAGTGCTTTACCCCATCAACAGCAAAGATAAAAACGACGAAATTGTCAGCATGCTGGGGGCCAGCTATTTCCGCGTGATCGGTTCAGGCCAGGTTTACGGTCTGTCTGCGCGTGGTCTGGCAATCGATACGGCGCTGCCGTCTGGTGAAGAATTCCCGCGTTTTCGTGAGTTCTGGATTGAGCGTCCAAAACCTACGGACAAACGCCTGACTATCTACGCACTGCTGGACTCTCCGCGTGCGACCGGTGCTTACCGCTTTGTGATCATTCCGGGTCGTGACTCGGTGATCGACGTGCAGTCCAAAGTTTACCTGCGCGACAAAGTGGGCAAACTGGGCGTCGCGCCGCTGACCAGTATGTTCCTGTTCGGGCCAAATCAGCCGTCTCCGGCGACCAACTTCCGCCCGGAACTACATGATTCCAACGGTCTGTCCATTCTTGCTGGCAACGGCGAGTGGATCTGGCGTCCGCTGAACAACCCGAAACACCTGGCAGTCAGCAGCTTTGCGATGGAAAACCCGCAGGGCTTTGGTCTGCTCCAGCGCGGTCGTCAGTTCTCTCGCTTTGAAGATCTCGACGATCGTTACGATCTGCGCCCAAGCGCCTGGGTCACACCGAAAGGGGACTGGGGTAAAGGCAAAGTCGAGCTGGTTGAAATTCCAACCAACGACGAAACCAACGACAACATCGTCGCTTACTGGACGCCGGATCAGCTGCCGGAAGCCGGGAAAGAGATGAACTTCAAATACACCATCACCTTCAGCCGCGATGAAGATAAGTTGCATGCGCCGGACAACGCGTATGTGATGCAGACTCGCCGCTCAACGGGCGATGTGAAGCAGTCGAATCTCATTCGCCAGCCTGATGGCACCGTGGCGTTTGTGGTTGATTTCGCCGGTCAGGATATGAAAAAACTGACGCCGGATACGCCTGTCACCGCGCAAACCAGCATTGGTGATAACGGTGAAATCGTTGAAAACACCGTGCGTTACAACCCGGTGACCAAAGGGTGGCGCTTAACCCTGCGCGTAAAAGTGAAAGATCCTAAACAGACCACGGAAATGCGCGCTGCGCTGGTCAATGCCGATCAGACGCTGAGTGAAACCTGGAGCTATCAGCTACCTGCCAATGAATAATACATCTGAATATATCGATGCCATGCCGCTGACAGATATTGAGAAAGCGGCGCTGCCCAAGAGCGACATCCGCGCGGTTCATACCGCGCTGGATGGCGAGCATCACGAATTTACCCGTGATGACGATACGCCTCTGGGGTCAGTCAAGGCGCGCCTGGAGCAGGCCTGGCCAGATTCGCTGGCAGAAGGGCAGCTGATTAAAGACGATGAAGGGCGCACCCAGCTTCAGGCGATGCCGAAAGCGACGCGCTCTTCCATGTTCCCGGATCCGTGGCGTACCAACCCGGTAGGCCGCTTCTGGGATCGTCTGCGCGGTCGCGATGTGGCGCCGCGCTATCTGTCTCGTCTGACCAAAGAGCAGCAGGCGTCTGAGCAGAAATGGCGTACCGTCGGCACGATCCGTCGTTACACCCTGCTGGTGCTGACCCTGGCCCAGACCGTGGTCGCCACCTGGTACATGAAAACCATCCTGCCTTATCAGGGCTGGGCGCTGATCAATCCGGCTGACATGGTCGGGCAAGATCTGTGGGTCTCCTTCATGCAGCTCCTGCCGTACATTCTGCAAAGTGGGATCCTCCTCCTCTTCGCGGTCTTGTTCTGCTGGGTCTCGGCCGGTTTCTGGACCGCGCTGATGGGCTTCCTGCAATTGCTGATGGGGCGTGACAAATACAGCATTTCGGCGTCAACGGTCGGGGATGAAGCACTCAACCCTGAGCACCGTACGGCGCTTATCATGCCTATCTGTAACGAAGACGTTGACCGCGTATTCGCGGGCCTGCGCGCCACCTGGGAGTCTGTTAAGGCGACCGGTAACGCCGAGCATTTCGACGTCTACATCCTGAGCGACAGCTACAACCCGGATATCTGCGTTGCCGAGCAGAAAGCCTGGATGGAACTCATTGCCGAAGTGCAGGGCGAAGGGCAGATCTTCTACCGTCGTCGTCGCCGTCGTGTGAAGCGTAAAAGCGGTAACATCGATGACTTCTGCCGCCGCTGGGGCAATCAGTACAGCTACATGGTGGTGCTGGACGCCGACTCCGTGATGACCGGTGAGTGTCTGACCGGGCTGGTGCGTCTGATGGAAGCGAACCCGAACGCCGGGATCATCCAGTCGTCGCCGAAAGCCTCGGGTATGGATACGCTGTATGCGCGCTGTCAGCAGTTTGCGACCCGCGTTTACGGTCCGCTGTTTACCGCCGGTCTGCACTTCTGGCAGCTGGGTGAATCCCACTACTGGGGTCACAACGCCATTATTCGTGTGCAGCCGTTCATCGAACACTGTGCGCTGGCACCGCTGCCGGGCGAAGGTTCGTTTGCCGGTTCCATTCTGTCTCACGACTTCGTGGAAGCGGCGCTGATGCGCCGTGCAGGATGGGGTGTGTGGATTGCTTACGATCTGCCGGGCTCTTATGAAGAGCTGCCGCCGAACCTGCTGGATGAACTGAAACGTGACCGCCGCTGGTGTCACGGCAACCTGATGAACTTCCGTCTGTTCCTTGTGAAAGGGATGCACCCGGTTCACCGTGCCGTGTTCCTGACGGGCGTGATGTCTTATCTGTCTGCGCCGCTGTGGTTTATGTTCCTGGCCCTGTCGACGGCGTTGCAGGTGGTCCATGCCCTGACCGAACCGCAGTACTTCCTGCAACCGCGCCAGCTGTTCCCGGTGTGGCCGCAGTGGCGTCCTGAGCTGGCGATTGCACTCTTTGCCTCGACGATGATCCTGCTGTTCTTGCCTAAGCTGCTCAGTATCATCCTGATCTGGTGCAAAGGCTCGAAAGAGTACGGCGGTTTCTGTCGCGTGACGCTCTCCCTGCTGCTCGAAGTGCTGTTCTCGGTGCTGCTGGCGCCGGTGCGCATGCTGTTCCACACGGTGTTTGTGGTCAGCGCGTTCCTCGGCTGGGAAGTGGTCTGGAACTCACCGCAGCGTGACGATGACTCCACGCCGTGGAGCGAAGCTTTCATGCGTCATGGCTCGCAGATGCTGCTGGGTCTGGTGTGGGCTGCCGGTATGGCGTGGCTGGATTTACGCTTCCTGTTCTGGCTCGCGCCGATCGTGTTCTCCCTGATCCTGTCGCCGTTTGTCTCCGTGATCTCCAGCCGTTCAACGGTGGGCTTGCGTACCAAACGCTGGAAACTGTTCCTGATCCCGGAAGAGTATTCTCCGCCGCAGGTGCTGGTGGACACCGACAAGTATCTGGTGCTGAACCGCAGCCGTTCGCTGGACGATGGCTTTATCCACGCGGTGTTTAACCCGTCGTTTAACGCTCTCGCGACTGCCATGGCCACCGCGCGTCACCGCGCCAGCCAGGTGCTGGAGATCGCCCGCGATCGCCACATCGAGCAAGCGCTGAACGAAACGCCGGAAAAACTGAACCGCGATCGCCGTCTGGTGCTGTTAAGCGACCCGGTCACCATGGCCCGCTTGCACTATCGCGTCTGGTCCTCTCCGGAGAGATACTCCTCGTGGGTGAACTACTACACGACGATTAAGCTCAATCCGCTGGCCCTGAAGGCGAAGTAAGCCGAACGAAAGTAAAAATACCGGCCTTGGCCGGTATTTTTTTATATGAGGTTTGAATGAGAATACTCATCGTGGTGATGATGGCGCTGCTGCTCAGCGGGTGCGGCAGCATTATCAGCCGTACCATTCCCGGTCAGGGCCATGGCAACCAGTATTATCCCGGCGTACAATGGGACGTTCGCGACTCCGCATGGCGCTATGTCACGATCCTCGACCTGCCGTTCTCGCTGGTGTTCGACACGCTATTGCTGCCTATCGACGCGCAGCACGGTCCTTATGAATAAGGTCGGTTAACGCTCGTCCCACTCGTCCGCTGCGGTTTGCCCCTCTTCGGTATCCAGCGGCGGCTCAAGCTGAAACTCACCCTCATCCCATTCGTGAAGGGTGTTTTCCTCCAGCCACTCCTGTCGCAACTCAATTTCCTCATAATCACCGTCGAAAACGGCCTGAGCCGCCTGGCCGCTCAGCACCGGCAGACACTCACCGTCTTCACCTTCGTCCGCAAAGAATTCGGCCTGCCACATGATATCGCCATCCTGCAGGACATATTTTTGAATATTGAGTTGCTGAATGTCCGCATCTTCCTCCTCGATATTGGTGTTATCGGCGAGAAACTCTTCACGAGCGGCATCAATGGCTTCTTCCAGCGTGGCATACATGGTCATCGGTATCTCCCTGTGATTCGCAGTGGTGTTCAGGGAAAGAATAGCTGATTCTCCGATTTTGCAAGTATGAATGCGCCAATAAGTTATCAGGAGGAGGCATTAAGCGCGGGCTGCGACGCGCGGGCCAGGCTCCACCACGAGTAAATCGCGTTGAACAGCACGACGCTTGCGGTAACGATAAACACGGCGCGGAAGCCAAAGCTCGCGGAAATCCCGGCCCCGACCAGCGGCCCCGTGACGTTGCCAATGTCGCGGAAAGACTGGTTGTAGCTGAATATCCGCCCGGCAATCTGGTTCGTCGAATTGTAGACCAGCAGCGTTTGCACCGCCGGAAGCAGCGCTCCGTCAGCAGCGCCGAGTAAAAAGCGCAGCACGCCGAGCTGCCACGGCGTTTGCACGAACGACATGGGGATCAACAGCACAACTGAGATCACAAGAGCGGCAATCAGGATCTTCTCCGGCCCAATGCGATCCCCCAGTTTACCGAGACGCGGGGCGCTCAGTAGGGCAGCGACGCCGGGCACGGAAGCAATCATGCCGCTGATAAAGGCGATATTGCTGACGTTACCGGCCAGCTCGCGGACGTACAGCGTCAGAATCGGGGCGATAGAACCTGTCGCCACCTGGATAATCATCGTCGTCACAAACAGGCTCAGCACCAGTTTCGGATTTTTTAGCGAGCCGATGACATCGCGTGCATGCAGCATCTCTCTTTTTGGCACCGGGGTGAATTTTTCGCGGATACAGAACGCGGTCAGCAGGAAGCAGGCGAAAAGCACGCTGGCGGTGATGAAGAACACCGGGCGCAGCCCGTAGGTATCGGCCATTAGCCCCCCGGCGAGGGGACCTAGCAGTGCGCCGCTGACGCCGCCGGTCGATAACGTCCCGAGCGCCCAGCCGCTTTTATGACGCGGAATTTGCGTGGCGATCAGGGCGTTGGCGTTGGGGACAAACCCGCCCAGCAGCCCAAGCAGCGCGCGTAAAATCAGAAACTGCCAGATGTTCTGCGCCAGCCCCATAAGCACCATGATGATCGCCATACCGAGCGCGGAGCGCAGGAGCATGATTTTGCGGCCTTTTCGGTCGGCAAGCCCGCCCCAGAAAGGGGACGCAATGGCGGAGAACAGAAACGTAATGCTGAACACCAGGCCAGACCACATATTCAGGGCGCTATGCCCCGTGACGCCGAGTTGCTCGACATACAGCGGCAGAAAAGGCATCACCAGGCTAAATCCGGCACCGGTCAGAAAACAGCCGAGCCAGGCAACCACGAGGTTACGTTTCCAGTTTATGGGGACATCTGAGGGTGACATAGCAATCCGTAACGCGAGAAGAGAAGGTAGTAAGCCTGCTAATTATGCGCCTGGGTGATGATTGCTGCAATGCGAAGGGCTTTTAAAGCTAAAAGGGATGCGGCCTCGGAGGCCGCATTGAGATCAGTAGCGCGACGGCATACCTTCCGGGCGAGTCTTAAAGCGGCGGTGCAGCCACATATATTGCTCCGGGGCGAGCATGATGCACTTCTCGACCACGCCGTTCATCCAGCGGGCGGTCGTTTCGGCATCATCCAGCGGCGGAGCGCATTCCGGCTCCAGCATCATCAGCTCGTAGCCTTTCCCGTCCGGTTTGCGGCGCGGTACAAAAGGCACAATCGCCGCTTTTGACATGCGCGCCAGCATCCAGGTGCCGGTGGTGGTCGCGGTCTCCTGAACGGCGAAGAAAGGGACAAACACGCTGGATTGCTTCCCGTAATCGTGGTCTGGCGCGTACCAGATCACTTCCCCATTTTTCAGGGCGCGGATCATGCCTTTCAGGTCTTTACGGTCAATCATGCTCTTATTGGAGCGCATACGGCCCCAGGTTTGCAGCAGATCGATCACCGGATTATCGTTCGGGCGATAGACACCGATGCCGGGAGCCTGCATGCCAAACATCCGCGCGCCGATTTCGAGCGTGAGAAAGTGGATGCCGATCAGCAGCACGCCGGTTTTTTGCGCCTGCAGCGTATGCACCGGTTCCATCCCGGTTCCGGTGACGTCATACCAGCGCGCCATGCGCTTATCAGGCCAGAACCAGGCCATTCCGGTCTCCATCAGGCCCATGCCGACGGATTCGAAATTTTTCCTGACCATACGCTCGCGCTCTTGCGCGCCCATCTCAGGAAAACTGAGTTCCAGATTGCGACTCGCGATCTTAACGCGACGTTTCATGAAACGCTGAGCAATGTGGCCGAGACCGCAACCGATGCGATAAATCATCGGGTAGGGCAGTTGTACCAGCAACCATAAAAGGCCGACGCCGGCCCAGGTTGGCCAGTAACGTGGGTGAAGCAGCGCCGCAGAAAATTGGGGTAATCGGGTCATGTCTTTCCTGTCTTTTTCGTCCTTATGCCGTCATTCTCGCATTTTTTAAAACCATAACCAAAACGAATGGGCGCCGAATGAGCGCTTTTGCAGCAATTGTTGCTACATTATTTTTTGGATGAGAGAAATGTAGCGCAAAATGTGGGGATGTAAATTCTCATTGTATGCTATATGATGCCGCCGATTTTCTTTCTCTTAACGATTGCAGGAACCGTACACCATGCCAGTGTTACACAACCGCATTTCGAATGAGACCCTGAAAGCACGCATGCTGGCGGAAACCGAAGCGCGTGTAACTATCTCATTCTATAAATATTTTACTATCTCAGAGCCGCAGGAAACCCGCGACGCACTCTACAAGGCTTTCGAAGCACTGAATGTCTTTGGCCGCGTTTACCTGGCTCATGAAGGCATCAACGCCCAGATCAGCGTGCCAGAAAGTAAAGTGAGCGCCTTCCGCGATGTGCTTTACGGTTTTGATCCCGCGCTCGACAACCTGCGCCTGAACGTGGCCCTCGACGATGACGGGAAATCCTTCTGGGTGCTGCGCATGAAAGTGCGTGAACGCATCGTGGCAGACGGTATCGACGACCCAACGTTTAACGCGGCTGACGTCGGCGAATACCTGAAAGCGGCGGAAGTGAACGCCATGCTCGACGATCCCGACGCCGTGTTTATCGATATGCGTAACCACTACGAATATGAAGTGGGCCATTTCGAAAACGCGCTTGAGATCCCGGCGGATACCTTCCGCGAGCAGCTGCCGAAAGCCGTGGAGATGATGCAGGAGCACAAAGATAAAAAAATTGTGATGTACTGCACCGGGGGCATTCGCTGCGAAAAAGCCAGCGCTTTCATGAAGCACAGCGGTTTCAATAAGGTCTGGCACATTGAAGGCGGGATTATCGAATACGCTCGTCGCGCGCGTGAGCAGGGCTTACCGGTGCGCTTTATCGGCAAGAACTTCGTCTTTGACGAGCGCATGGGCGAGCGTATTTCCGAAGACGTGATTGCGCACTGTCATCAGTGCGGTACGCCGTGCGATACCCACACCAACTGCAAAAACGACGGCTGTCATCTGCTGTTTATCCAGTGTCCGGCGTGTGCGGAGAAGTTCCGCGGCTGCTGTAGCGAACTCTGTAGTGAAGAGAGCGTTCTGCCGGAAGAAGAGCAGCGTCGCCGTCGCGCGGGGCGTGAAAACGGCAACAAGATCTTCAACAAATCACGCGGTCGACTGAATACCAAACTGGGTATTCCTGACCCGGAGTGAAAAAGTTATCCCGGCGCGCAATGCGGCCGGGATTTTTTTACTTCTGCTGGACGCCTTCCACGGAAATAATCAGATCCACTTCCTGCGACGCCGGGCCTAAATCGGTGGTGATGTTAAAATCTTTCAGACGGATTTTCCCTTCAGCTTCGAAGCCTGCGCGTTTGCCGCCCCACGGATCATCACCCTGACCAATGAGTTTCGCATCCAGCGTCACCGGTTTGGTCACGCCATTCAGGGTCAGGTTGCCGGTAATATCCAGCCCGTCGCCATCCTTTTTCACTTCCGTTGAGGTAAAGGTCGCCTGCGGGAATTTCGCCACATTCAGGAATTCCGCGCTGCGCAGATGTTTATCGCGCTCGGCGTGGTTGGTGTCCAGGCTGTTGGTGTTGATGGTCACATTCACTTTGTCCGCTGCGGGATTTTTTTCGTCAAAGGTGAAGGTGCCGTCGAAATCTTTAAAGGTGCCGTACAGCCAGCTGTAACCCAGGTGCTGAATACGGAAATTAACGAAGGCGTGCTGGCCCTCTTTATCAATTTTATAGTCAGCGGCGACGGCAGAGCCGGTGGCAAATACCAGCGAACCTAACGCGATACCCAGCAGGTGTTTTTTCATTTTTATGCTCCAGAGTCAACAGACGATCGGCCAAGCATCCGCTTGAGCGTGGCGTCCTTATCGATGAAATGATGTTTAAGGGCCGCAAGGCCATGAAGGACAGAGATGATCACCACGCCCCAGGCAAGCCACAGATGCACCTGGCCCGCCAGATCGGCCTGCGAACCGGCATCCGCGAGCGTGGCCGGAACCTCAAAGAGGCCAAAGACGCTGATCGGTTTGCCATCGGCGGTGGAAATCAGATAGCCGCTGATCAAAATGGCAAACAGCAGGACATACAGGATGATATGAGCAGCGGCGGCACCGATACGCGTCAGTTTGCTGTAGCTTTTCAGCGCCGGGGGAGGTGGAGAGAGGTGTCGCCAGAGGATACGGACGACCAGCGCCATTATCAGCAGAATACCTATGCTTTTGTGCAGTTCAGGCGCCTGATGATACCAGCCGTCGTAATAGCTCAGCGTCACCATCCACAAACCTAAGCCGAACATGCCATAAACCGCGAGAGCAATTAACCAGTGCAAACTCATGGATATTATTCCATAGCGTGCAGAAGAATTACGCAGTTGCATAATGATGACCATCCCTAATTAATTTGAAGGGTAAAAATGGCCTGTGAAAACGTTTATTGCAACTGATATTTAAGCATTAGGAATATTCATTTTTCTATTTCAATATTTTTGATTGTGTAATGCGGTTTTGCTTCAATTCATTCGTGGGTAAGTCGCTGTTTCGAGTGGGAAAGGGCAATGCGGAAGATATGTTGCAATCAAATTATTTGCTGCAAAATTAAGGTAATATAAAGTATTGTCAATTATCGTCAGCATCTCTTTTCAGAAAAATACAATATAAATAACATCGATGATAGCCAGTAAGGACCATAACAAAATATAGAGCATGAAATGTTCGCGAATATTGTTAACCAGATAATCGAAGATCCTGCGCATCATTTTTGTTACCGAGAGTAGAAAGAGAAAGGCTCCGAAAGTCGGAGCCTGAAGAGAGGATTATCCGCCAAAACGCGAGAGAGAGAAGGGCGTCAGATCAAACTGCGGGGTCATTCCCTGCCCGAACTGCGCTGCGATCTCACCCAGCACCGAGGCGAATTTAAACCCGTGGCCGCTCAGCCCGGTGATCAGCAGCGTATTGCTGTGTCCCGGCAGCGTATCGATGATGAAATCCTCATTCGGGGTGTTGTCGTAGGTGCAGGCGGCGCCGTAGAGCAGTCCACCGACGCCCGGCAGCACGTTGCGCAGGAAGTTAAACGCCTCGGAGCCGTCGCCCGGCAGATCGCCGAAGGGTTTACGCTCCTGCGGCGAGGAGATCACCTGGCCACCGTTATGCTTGCCGATTTTGAGGGCGTCTTTCTCGGACGGGAAGCCGTAGAACTGATCGCCGTTCGGCAGTTCACCGGTAAAGGCCGGGAATTTGTTCTGCGTACTGAAACGGCCATCGGCCTGGAACCAGGAGAAGACCTTACGCACAGGCTGAACCGGCAGGTTGGGAAGTAATTTTGTCACCCAGGTTCCGGCGCTCACCAGCAGACGGCTTGCCGTGTAAGGGCCTTCCGGCGTGTCGACGGTTACGCCGTCGTCGTGATGATGAATGGCCGTCACCGGGCAGTTAAAGAGCTGCGCGCAGCCAGCCTGTTCTGCCAGGGAGACCCAGGTTTTGATCGCCGTTTCGCAGTGCAGCACGCCGGACCTGGATTCAAACAGCCCGATGTAATCTTCTGGTACCGTGATTTCCGGCCAGCGTTTCATTACGGCCGCGGCATCGAGGCGCTCAACGTCCAGATTGAATTCGCGCGCGCTGTGCTCGACGTTCGCCAGAAATTCCGAATGCGCCGGGCCGAGATTCACCACACCCGTGCGCTCAAAAATCTTCTCTTCACTCAGGGCCGATAATTCATCCCAGAGCTGCTGTGCTCTGAGCACCAGCGGGACGTAACGCTCGCCTTCGCCATAGGCGTGGCGGATGAGACGGGTATCGCCGTGGTGACTCCCCTCAGCGTGTGGAGGAAGGTGGGCATCGATCATCAGGACGTTCAGGCCAGCTTGGGTGGCGTAATAACCCGCAGCAGAACCGACCGAGCCGCTGCCTAAAATAATCAAGTCGTATTTCATGAGAATCTCTTAAACCAGGACTTAAGTTTGCAGAGTAATTAAGATGAAAGGCTTATTCAAGGGAGAAATAAATGAGGCACCGTTAAGGTGCCTGTTGAGTGAATGTAGGGCATAAATTTAATGCCGACGATACTCATTTTCCTGGTAGTCGCCAGACTCTATTTTGGCAATGCCTGCCTCTAAAATAGAAATAAACTGGCGTGCAACATCGGTGGTCAGCCACAGTGTCTGACCAACTTCCGCTTCTTCACGGCTAGGCTGATTCGGGGTCTGGTAGTGCAAACGCAGCATCAGTGCATCGTAGCTGTCTACGGTACTGATATCCCATCCGACAAGAGGATGGGTCTGGATGACTTCATTATTCTTTTCCATCATAACCCCCGTAATACGTGTTAGAAGACAACGACTGTGAGGTTCAATGCGTGTTTTTCTGAAGCAACTTCAGTATATCAATAAATAAGGGATATGCAGGGGAAAATAAACAGGTAGCAACACATTTTTCTGCTTTTTAGGATTGTTTGAACAATAAAACGCCATCTTATTCACGTTTTTTTAAGAAGATACGCAATTAATTTGAACTTATTTTAAAAGCATAAAAAAAGCCGGGGCGACCCGGCAAAAAAAGACAATGAGGGAGAAATAATTATTCGGTGATAAACCAGTCGTCGGCGCTTTCCCAGGTTTCCTGCAGGATTTCGCTGATGCGATCTTTATCATCTTTCGCCCCGCCGAGAACGGAGAGATTGTTGGCAGTGGCGTAACGCACGGTGACGTTCCCGTTTTGATCGGGGAAGGTCTCGTTAATGCGACGGGAGAGTTCTCCGGCCAGCGCATCCAGCGCGCCAGCAGGCAAAGCGGTGGTTTTGGCGATAGTGACTTCAATACGCATAATGGCCCCCTGTGTAATATACTGTGTATTTATACAGGCATCATGTCGAACTTACAACAGGGGGCGACAAAAAATTACTGTTTAACCGTCCAGTTAACGGTTTCACCGGCCAGGAACGGGATCAGGGTGTCGTCCGTCAGGGCGATAGCATCGACGACCTGGCTCTCTTTGCGCTCCAGTTCGATAAAGCTTTCATTCACCGGCAGACCGTAGAAGCGTGGGCCATTGAGTGAGCAGAAGGCTTCGAAGTGCTCCAGCGCACCCATCTCTTCAAATACCGTGGCGTAGCTGGCGAGCGCGGTTGGGGCGTTGAAACAGCCTGCGCAGCCGCAGCTGGCCTCTTTGCGGTGACGCGCATGTGGTGCCGAGTCGGTCCCGAGGAAGGCGCGGGTAAAGCCGCTGGCCACCAGTTCACGCAGCGCCTGCTGGTGGATATTGCGCTTGAGGATCGGCAGGCAGTACAGGTGAGGGCGCACGCCGCCGACCAGCATGTGGTTGCGGTTGAACATCAGATGCTGGGGGGTAATGGTCGCGGCGAGCAGTTCGTTGCCGTCGCGTACGTACTCTGCGGCATCTTTAGTGGTGATGTGCTCGAACACCACTTTCAGCCCCTGCAGACGCTGGCGCAGCGGCTCCATGACGGTCTCAATGAAACGCGCTTCGCGGTCAAAAATATCAATGTCCGGGTGTGTCACTTCGCCGTGGATCAGCAGCGGCATACCCAGTTTTTCCATGCGTTCCAGCACCGGCATAATCACATCGGTGCTGGTGACGCCGTGGCTGGAGTTGGTGGTGGCGTTGGCCGGATAGAGTTTGGCGGCGGTAAACACGCCTTCGTTAAAGCCGCGTTCGACCTCGTTCGGATCGAGGGAGTCGGTCAGATAGCAGGTCATCAGCGGAGTAAAATCATGGCCTGCCGGAACGGCGTCGAGAATGCGCTGACGATAGGCAATCGCGGCATCCACGGTGGTGACTGGCGGAACCAGGTTAGGCATGACAATCGCGCGGCCATAGATTTCGCTGGTGTAAGGGACAACGGTTTTCAGCATATCGCCATCGCGCAGATGGATATGCCAGTCGTCAGGGCGGCGGATTTTCAGAACCTGGGGATGTGCAGTCATTGATATGCTCCGGCTTATCAGGAATCAGTCATAAGGATGGCTGTTTTTGCCGGACACAAATCATAGGCGGAAACGTTTTCGTTTGCACTCATTTCCGTTAAATAGGTGTGTAAAAAAGGGTGCCAGTGGCGCCCTCAGGGTTAATCCGTAAATGGAATAATAATTTCACCCGGTTTCACTTCGATACCCTTGGCATATTTCTTCGCCAGGGCCTCGCCTTTGCTTCGGTCTTCGCTCAGCACATATGCCGGCTGCTGGTTGAAATAGTTCCGCAGGGACTGGTTCAGATACGGCATCAGCGTTTGCAGCACCGGTTTCATTTTCTCCGGCGTCACTTCCGCGTCGACGATCTCCATCTCCTGCAGGTAGATCGCGCCTTTCTCTTTGTTGAACACCGGCAGCGCTTTCAGCTTCAGTTTGATGTTCGCTTTCTGGCTACCGAACAGGGAGTTCATATCCAGTTTGGCATCGCCGGAGAGGGTGACTTTGTTCGGCTCCTCGCGGCCAATCTGGCTGACGAGGTGGTTCAGTACGATATGGGCATCGGCAACGCCGGGCACGCCGATATCCTTCGAAAAGTTATTGTGTTTTTCCAGCGCCTGGTTGATTTCCTGCTCACTGACGCTGTAGTGCGTAAGCTGGTTACAACCGACCAGCAGGCCGCTGACAACGAACGCAGCAGCAATAACGATCTTTTTCATGGGGTTCCTCAACATGATGTCGGCGCTTCTGTCCTGACGCCTCAGTATGTCAGGGGGGTATACCAGTTACCAGCAGAAAAACCTGATAATCAGGGGGGGAAGAGTCCCATTCGCCCGAAATGTCTCTTTATGCGCCCGGCTCCAGCATCCCGCTGGTGCTGCGTTTCGGGCTGAACTGCCACCACAGGGCGATGAGGGTGATAAAGCCCACCACGCCGAGCATCATCCACGGCAGTTCAGGCTGATTCAGCGCTTTGCCCGCATCAAACAACCAGCCGCCACCGGCGTATCCCAGCGCGCCACCAAAGGCCAGACCCAGACGACTAAAGCCCATATAGCTGCCGCGAGCGCGCGGATCGGCAAGCCCGGCACTGAGGGTTTCCCGCGCCGGTTCAGCGATGATCGACCCAATATAGAAGGTGCAGATCAGGATGAAGAGCTGCTGCAGGGTGCCGACTAATCCGATCGGCATCATGCTCAGGGTCATCAGCAGCAGGCCCGCCATCAGACGATGTTCCAGACGAAAACGTTTTTCGCTCCAGCGCGCGATAGGGTAGAGCAGCGTCAGCGACAGACAGGCTTCAATGGCGTACATCCATTTGACGGCCGCAGGCGATCCCGCGATGTCGTTAACCATAATCGGCAGCATCAGCATGACCTGCACCGCCAGCATGTAATACCCGGTCAGCGTCAGGACGTAGGTGACGAAGCGTTTATCGGCCAGCACGCGACCCAGACCTTCGCGGACGGGGGCTTTCACCGTCGAGAGTTTCCAGGCCGGCAGCAGCCAGGCGTTAAACCCGGCGCACAGAATAAACAGGACCGCGCCGGTAGCGCACACCAGGCGGAAGTCGTATTGCAGCAGCCAGCTGCCGAGCAGCGCGCCGACGACCGCCCCAGCGCTGTCCTGCATCATCAGCAGGGAGAAAAAACGACCGCGATGCTGCGGGCGAATCAGTTTGACGACCAGCGCGGTGCGCGGCGGGTCAAACAGCGTGCCGCCAATCCCGGAGAGGAAGCAGGAGAACCACAGAAGCCACGGGTCGTGCGCAATGCCCATGGTGGCAAAGCCTGCCGCGCGCAGCAGCATGCCGGTGACAATCATCGGTTTTGCGCCAAAGCGGTCGGCAATCGCCCCACCAAACACGCCCAGCCCCTGCTGAACAAACTGACGCAACCCTAACGCAATGCCGACCATTAATGCCGCCCAGCCCATTTGATCGACAAAGCGAATGGAGATCAGGGGGAACACGACAAAAAAGCCGAGCACGACCAGCATGTTATCGACCAACAGGAAATATTTACCCAGGCTCCGGGCCTGTGATACGCGGGACATCTTCCCTCCAGAGGGGAAATACACATCACCTTTCGGGCTGCCCAAAAGGGAGCCTGAAGGCTTAGGTGTATATAAAGGTGAGCACGCTAATATTCTGCGGGGTTAGCGTCTGTTTTCCCACCCATCCAGCGACAATATTTTTTTATCAAAAGAGTGGTTTGATTCAGCTTTTTAATCGAATTTTGTGAATTCTGTGAAAAAGGGTATGTCACTGTTTTCACAGAAAGCACCGGCGCAGGTATAGTAAAGCTAACAGCTAGAGCAGAAGTGACGGGAAGGAGTGGTATCGATGTTTGGCTATCGCAGTAATGTGCCAAAAGTGCGCCTGACAACAGACAGACTGGTCGTTCGTCTGGTGCATGAGCGTGATGCCTGGCGTCTGGCGGATTATTACGCCGAGAATCGCCAGTTTTTAAAGCCCTGGGAACCCGTTCGGGATGAAAGCCACTGCTATCCCTCTGGCTGGCAGGCTCGCCTGGGGATGATTGCCGAATTTCATAAACAGGGCAGCGCCTATTATTTCGCGCTGCTGGACCCGGAAGAGAAAGAGATTATCGGCATCGCCAATTTCTCGAATGTTGTGCGCGGCTCATTCCACGCCTGTTATCTCGGCTACTCCATCGGCCAGAAATGGCAGGGGCAGGGGCTGATGTTCGAAGCCCTCACCAGCGCGATACGCTATATGCAGCGCTCCCAGCACATCCATCGCATCATGGCCAACTACATGCCCCACAATCAGCGCAGCGGCGATCTGCTGGCGCGTCTGGGGTTTGAGAAAGAAGGCTACGCGAAAGATTATCTGTTGATCGACGGCGAGTGGCGTGACCACGTGCTGACGGCGTTAACCACCAAAGAATGGACCGCAGGTCGCTAAGGAGCTCTCTCATGAAATATCAGTTAACGGCCACAGAAGCGCGCGTGATTGGCTGCCTGCTGGAAAAGCAGGTCACCACGCCAGAGCAATATCCTCTGTCAGTGAATGCTGTAACCCTCGCCTGCAACCAGAAAACTAACCGCGAGCCGGTGCTCAACCTGAGTGAACATGAAGTTCAGGAGCATCTGGACGCGCTGGTCAAACGTCACTATCTGCGCACCGTCAGCGGGTTTGGCAACCGCGTCACCAAGTATGAACAGCGTTTTTGCAATTCCGAATTTGGCGATCTGAAACTGAGCAGCGCCGAAGTGGCGGTGATCACCACGCTGCTGCTGCGCGGGCCGCAAACGCCGGGCGAATTACGTTCCCGCGCCGCCAGAATGCATGAGTTCAGCGATATGCAGGAGGTGGAGCAGACGCTGGAAAACCTCGCCGCGCGCGAAGATGGTCCGTTCGTCCTGCGCCTGGCGCGCGAGCCGGGCAAGCGCGAAAGCCGCTATATGCACCTCTTTAGCGGCGACGTGGAAACGCTGATTAATGTCGTTGAAGCGGTCTCTCCCGCCGAGGATGAAACTCTCGCGGCGCGCGTTGAAGCCCTGGAAAACGAAGTGGCGGAGCTCAAGCAACGACTGGATTCTCTGCTGGCCCATTTAGGAGACTAACGGTGAGTAAATTACGCATTGGCGTGGTCGGTCTGGGCGGGATCGCGCAAAAGGCCTGGCTGCCGGTTCTCGGCGCGGCGACCGACTGGACGCTGCAGGGCGCATGGTCGCCAACGCGCGAAAAAGCGCAGCGGATCTGCGACACCTGGCGCATTCCGTATGCCGCCTCTATGGTCGATCTGGCGCGCGACTGCGACGCGGTATTTGTTCACACCTCGACTGCAACGCACTATCAGGTGGTGAGCGAACTGCTCAACGCGGGTGTTCACGTCTGCGTCGACAAACCGCTGGCGGAAAACGTGCCGGACGCCGAGCGTCTGATTGAGCTGGCGGCGCGTAAAAATCTGACTCTGATGGTCGGGTTCAACCGTCGCTTTGCGCCTTTGTATCAGGATCTCAAAGCCCAGCTCGGCGCGGCGGCGTCGCTGCGCATGGACAAGCACCGCACCGACAGCATTGGGCCAAACGATCTGCGTTTTACCCTGCTGGACGATTATCTCCACGTGGTGGATACCGCCCTGTGGTTGACCAATGGCAACGCGCAGCTGAAAAGCGGGACCCTGCAAACCAACGATCAGGGTGAGATGGTTTATGCCGAGCATCACTTTGCGTTTGAGCATCTGCAGGTAACGACCAGCATGCATCGTCGTGCGGGCAGCCAGCGCGAGTCCGTGCAGGCCGTGACCGATGGCGCACTGATTGATGTCACCGATATGCGCGAATGGCGTGAGGAAAAAGGCAGCGGGGTGGTGACACGTCCAGTCCCTGGCTGGCAGAGCACGCTCGAGCAGCGCGGCTTTGCGGGTTGTGCGCGTCACTTCATCGAGTGCGTACAAAATCAGACGGTTCCTGAAACCGCGGGCGAACAGGCGATCCTGGCCCAGCGCATCGTGGACAAGCTCTGGCGCGAGGCGATGAGCGAATAAAAACAGTTTAATCCCTGTAACATCTGCGGATAGTAATTCGCTTAAATACGGGTAGACTAAGCGCACTTTTCACGCCTGCTATGCAGGCGTTTTGCCGTGTGGTTGTGGAAATTCACGTTAATGAACTTATTAAAATCGCTGGCAGCCGTCAGCTCGATGACCATGTTTTCTCGCGTGCTCGGTTTTGCGCGCGACGCGATTGTGGCCAGGGTTTTTGGCGCCGGGATGGCAACGGACGCCTTCTTCGTGGCGTTCAAACTCCCTAATTTGCTGCGCCGTATTTTCGCCGAAGGGGCGTTCTCGCAGGCGTTTGTGCCGATCCTGGCCGAGTACAAAAGCAAGCAGGGCGAAGACGCGACCCGCGTGTTTGTCTCTTACGTCGCGGGCCTGCTGACGCTGGCCCTGGCGGTCGTCACCGTCATTGGGATGCTGGCTGCGCCCTGGGTGATCATGGTGACCGCACCGGGCTTTGCCAATACGGCGGAAAAATTCACCCTGACGACGCAGCTGCTGCGCATCACCTTTCCTTATATTCTGCTGATCTCCCTGGCCTCGCTGGTGGGGGCGATCCTCAACACCTGGAACCGCTTCTCCGTTCCGGCGTTTGCCCCGACGTTTTTAAACGTCAGCATGATCGGCTTTGCTCTGTTTGCCGCACCGCACTTTAATCCTCCGGTGCTGGCTCTGGCGTGGGCGGTGACCGTCGGCGGCGTGCTGCAGCTGGCGTACCAGCTTCCGCATTTGAAAAAGATTGGCATGCTGGTCCTGCCGCGCATTAACTTCCGCGATGCGGGGGCGATGCGCGTCATCAAACAGATGGGCCCGGCCATTCTCGGCGTGTCCGTCAGCCAGATCTCGCTGATCATCAACACCATTTTCGCGTCGTTCCTGGTTTCTGGCTCCGTGTCGTGGATGTACTACGCCGACCGTCTGATGGAGTTCCCGTCCGGCGTGCTGGGCGTGGCGCTGGGGACGATTCTCCTGCCGTCGCTGTCGCGCAGCTTCGCCAGCGGCAATCACGATGAATACTGCCGCCTGATGGACTGGGGCCTGCGCCTGTGCTTCCTGCTGGCGCTGCCAAGCGCCGTGGCGCTGGGGATTCTGGCGAAACCCTTAACCGTGTCCTTATTCCAGTACGGCAAATTCAGCGCCTTTGATGCCCTGATGACCCAGCGCGCGCTGGTGGCCTATTCGGTCGGCCTGATGGGGCTGATTGTGGTGAAAGTACTGGCACCGGGTTTCTATTCCCGTCAGGACATCAAAACGCCGGTCAAAATTGCGATAGTCACCCTGGTGATGACCCAACTGATGAACCTTGCGTTTATTGGCCCGCTGAAACACGCCGGTCTGTCCCTGTCGATTGGTCTCGGGGCGTGTCTAAATGCCGGGCTGCTGTACTGGCAGCTGCGTAAGCAGAAGATCTTTACGCCGCAGCCGGGCTGGATGAGTTTCCTGATTCGCCTGCTGATTGCGGTCGTGGTGATGGCGGCGGCGCTGGTGGGCATGATGTACGTTATGCCGGAATGGTCGCTCGGCACCATGCCGTATCGTCTGCTGCGCCTGATGGCGGTGGTGGTGGTGGGGATTGTGGCTTACTTTGCGACACTCGCCGTGCTGGGCTTTAAGGTGAAAGAGTTCGCTCGCCGCACGGCATAAACGACTAAAGGGGAGTCACCTGCTGGTGCTCCCCGTTTCCCGCTTAATCGCTCGGGCGATTAAATCGAAATCTTCTTCCCACCACCGCGCGAGCTGGATGTCTGGCCATTTGCGCCATACAGTCCCGGCTCCTGATGAGGTTTCAACACCTCAAGCGCCTGCTGGTTACGTTCAAGCTGCCCTTCTAACAGCCAGCCGTTATGCTGGTTGAGATCGCGCAGGTGCTGCGTTTTTTCCGTGATGGTCTGCCAGCGCTCAACGATATCGTCGTTGGCGCTGCGTCGCGGGTCTTGCTCCGCACGACGTTGCTTCTCCAGATAATCCAGAGTCGCCAGCAGCGAGCTTTTATCTTCAGTAATGCGCTGCAGGGCGCTGCCACTGACGTAGCCTGCGGATAACTGCTGCTGCTCGGCATCCATCACCGTCTTCAGATCGTTCAGGACTACCGTCATTTGATCCAATATTTCTGACAGTCGACTCATACGGTTATTTACTCTGAAGGAAGTTCTGCGTGTCCTGAATCAGCGCATCAGCAATTTTGCTGGTGTCCATTTTCAGTTCGCCGTTACGAATCGCGGTTTTCAGCGCTTCGACGCGTTCCATGTTGATATCGTTAGTCCCCGGCTGCATCAGTTTGGACTGCGCATCACTTAAGGTGACGCTGGTGCTGTTGGCCGTGGACGATTTTTCCAGACGCGCTTTAAGGGCTGGCGCGTCGGTCGTTTCGCGAGGTTGTACAGTGCTAACCGGCTTCAGGGGCGATGTACGATCAATGCTCATAGTGTTGTCCTCATAGAGGTTCGCGGCGTGGGCGCCTGACATCATCATTTGTTGAATATTTATCGGCAGCCGCCGTGAAATCTTTAAAAAGATTATAGGTTAATCAGAATAATCCCATCATTTCCGACGGTTCCGTTCACCACCTGACCTGAAGACATCCTTACTCGGGCGCTTTGGGCGACCGCAGCGTTGTTCAACGCCTGGCCTTCACCATTAATACTAAAGCCATCTCCGTTTGCTACCACCATCACGCGCTGCCCGGCTTTAATGCGCCATGCCTGGCGCAGCATCGACAGCTGAATGGCCTGACCTGGCGCGACATCGCGCAGGCTGACCGCGTCCTGTGCCTGATTAATATCAAGCATCGTTCGCGGTGGAAGCTCATCCAGACGGCCCCGTTTTAAGGCCACGTTAGCGGGCTGTAAAACGCTGCCGCGGGAGATCGGCTGAGCGGCGACAACATAATTGCCGGTCGCCTGAACCACCACCTGTAAAAAACGTTTTTCGTTATTACAGCGTGCCTGCACGTTCACGTTGCCCCACAGCTTCGCGCTGCCGCTGACGCTGAACGAAGGCTGGTCACAGGAGGGAAGAAGATTAGGCTGCGTCTTCACCGTGACCGTCACGTCATCGCTCACCCCGGCCAGCTTCTCGGCAAAAAATGCGCTCAACTGGGCGTTAAGATCCGCCGCCTGTGACAGGGGGCTTAACAGCAGTAGGGTTGCGGCAAGGCCACTTTTAAACGTCAGCATCTCAAATTCCCGCGGTTCCTGGATTTAACACAATTCTACCCTTTAGGGTTTCCTATCAACGCAACAAATAGCGACGCATTTTGCGTTTATTCCGTCGATAAAGCGGACGGGTTGAGATTTAAGCTACATGCTGAAATTTCGCCATCAGCGGAGGAGACATGCTCGATAAACTCGACGCCGCGTTACGTTTTCAACAGGAAGCGCTCAATCTGCGCGCCCAGAGGCAGGAAGTCCTGGCCTCTAACATCGCGAATGCGGATACCCCAGGGTATCAGGCGCGCGATATGGATTTTTCCAGTGAGCTTAAAAAAGTGATGGATCGCGGACGGGCGGAAGGGACGGGTGTTTCCCTTGCGCTGACGTCTTCACGCCATATTCCCGCTCAGGCAATGACTGCGCCTTCTACGGATTTACTTTACCGAATTCCCGACCAGCCATCCCTGGACGGTAACACCGTCGATATGGACCGGGAGCGCACCCAGTTTGCCGATAACAGCCTGAAATATCAGGTGGGATTGACCGTTCTCGGCGGACAGATCAACAGCATGAAGACCGTCCTGCAGGGGGGCAACTAATTTATGGCCTTACTGAACATTTTTGATATCGCGGGTTCAGCACTGACCGCGCAGTCCCAGCGTCTGAACGTGGCCGCCAGTAACATGGCGAACGCCGACAGCGTGACCGGACCCGACGGTCAGCCCTATCGCGCCAAACAGGTCGTGTTTCAGGTCAATGCTGCGCCGGGCGCGGCAACCGGCGGCGTGAAAGTGGCGGATGTGGTTGAGAGCCAGGCGCCGGACAAACTGGTGTTCGAGCCAGGCAATCCGCTGGCGGACGCCAACGGCTACGTCAAGATGCCCAACGTCGACGTGGTCGGCGAAATGGTGAACACCATGTCAGCGTCGCGCAGCTACCAGGCGAACGTTGAGGTGCTCAATACCGTGAAGAGCATGATGCTCAAAACGCTTACTCTCGGTCAGTAAAGGAAACGCCCATGTCCATCACCGTCAATATGAATGACCCGACCACATCTGGTGTCACCGGCGCGAGTAGTTCCGCCGGCTCCAGCTCGGTAACCGGGAATAACGCTGCCGATTTACAGAGCAGCTTTTTGACGTTACTGGTTGCGCAGTTGAAAAACCAGGATCCGACCAACCCGATGCAGAACAACGAACTGACCACGCAGCTTGCGCAGATCAGTACCGTGAGCGGCATCGAAAAACTTAACACTACGCTGGGTTCTGTCTCAGGCCAGATCGACAACAGCCAGTCTTTGCAGGCTGCGAGCTTGATCGGTCATGGCGTGATGATCCCTGGGACCACCATTCTGGCTGGGACCAGCGGCGCCGAGGGAAGCAGCACCACCACAACCACGCCATTTGGCGTTGAGTTGCAACAGCCGGCCGATACTGTCACTGCCACCATCACCAACAAAGACGGTGTGGTTGTACGCACTATCGACATTGGTGATCTGAAAGCGGGCGTCCATACCTTTACCTGGGATGGCAGCCTGACTGACGGGACCATGGCACCTAACGGTTCTTACAAAGTGGCGATTTCTGCCAGCAACGGGTCGACTCAGCTGGTGGCTCAGCCACTGCAGTTCGCTCTGGTGCAGGGTGTGACTCGTGGCTCTGATGGCAACAAACTGGATTTGGGTACTTCTGGCACCACCACACTCGACGAAGTTCGACAGATTATTTAAGACTTAACATTATCAGGAGTAAGTCATGGCCTTTTCTCAAGCGGTCAGCGGCCTGAATGCTGCGGCCACCAACCTGGACGTCATTGGCAACAACATTGCCAACTCCGCGACCTATGGTTTTAAATCAGGTTCAGCCTCTTTCGCAGACATGTTTGCCGGCTCTAAAGTGGGTCTGGGTGTTAAAGTTGCGGGCATCACCCAGGACTTTACCGACGGTACCACCACTAACACTGGCCGCGGGCTGGATGTGGCGATCAGCCAGAACGGTTTCTTCCGTATGGTCGACCAAAACGGCTCTGTGTTTTACAGCCGTAACGGCCAGTTCAAGCTGGACGAAAACCGTAACCTGGTCAACATGCAGGGTTTGCAGCTGACCGGTTATCCGGTTGCAGGGACGCCACCAACAGTTCAGACCGGTGCGAACCCGCAGGGGATCTCCATTCCGACTACGCTGATGGCGGCAAAGTCCACCACCAACGCGTCTCAGCAGATCAACCTGAACTCCACGGATGCCGTGCCGTCCGTGTCCCCGTTTGATGCGACCAACCCGGATTCCTACAACAAAAAAGGGACCATCACTGTCTTTGACAGCCAGGGTAATGCGCACAACATGAACCTGTTTTACGTCAAAGACACTGCCGCGAACAGCTGGAAGGTCTATTCCCAGGATGGCAGCGTAGCAGGTAGCCCTGTCGCAACGGCCACCACGCTGACCTTTGACGCCAACGGTGTTCTGACCGGCGGTGGCAAAGTTAACGTCACGACGGCGACCATGCCTGGTGCGACACCGGCGACCTTTGCACTGGACTTTGCGAACTCCATGCAGCAGAACACCGGCGCGAACAACATCGTGGCAACCAACCAGAACGGCTACAAGCCGGGCGACCTGGTGAGCTATCAGATCAACGATGACGGCACCGTTGTGGGTAACTACTCCAACGAACAGACTCAGGTTCTGGGCCAGATCGTGCTGGCGAACTTCGCCAACAACGAAGGTCTGAAATCTGAAGGTGACAACGTCTGGTCTTCCACCCAGTCCTCTGGCGTGGCGCTGCTCGGTACGGCGGGTTCCGGTAACTTCGGTACCCTGACCAACGGCGCGCTGGAAGCCTCCAACGTCGACCTGAGTAAAGAGCTGGTGAACATGATCGTCGCGCAACGTAACTACCAGTCGAACGCGCAGACCATCAAAACCCAGGATCAGATCCTCAACACGCTGGTCAACCTGCGTTAATCGTCTAACGGGATGATGTCATGGATCACGCAATATATACGGCGATGGGCGCTGCCAGCCAGACGTTAAATCAGCAGGCAGTGACGGCCAGTAACCTGGCAAACTCCTCGACGTCGGGCTTTCGTGCGCAGCTCAATGCACTGCGCGCAGTGCCGGTCCAGGGGCTGACATTGCCGACGCGTACGCTGGTTATCGCCTCTACGCCAGGTGCCAATATGACCCCTGGTCAGCTGGATTACACCTCTCGCCCGCTGGACGTTGCGATGCAACAGGACGGCTGGCTGGCGGTACAGGCGGCTGATGGCACTGAAGGCTATACCCGCAACGGTAACATTCAGGTTGATGCGGCGGGTCAGTTGACGATCCAGGGACGTCCGGTGATGGGCGAAGCGGGTCCGCTGACGGTTCCGGAAGGATCGCAGCTGACGATTGCGGCGGACGGGACAGTATCGGCCCTGAACCCTGGCGATCCGGCGAACACGGTGGCCCCGGTGGGGAAACTGAAGCTGGTGAAAGCCGAGGATAAGGAAGTGGTGCGCAGCGATGACGGCTTATTCCGTCCATCCGCACAGGCACAAACCACGCGTGGCCCAACCTTCCAGGCGGATCCGAGCATTCGCGTGATGTCCGGCGTACTGGAAGGCAGTAACGTCAAACCGGTTGAAGCCATGACCGATATGATCGCCAACGCCCGCCGTTTCGAAATGCAAATGAAGGTTATCACCAGCGTCGATGAAAACGAAGGCCGTGCTAACCAACTGCTGTCTATGAGTTAACAGGATTTCTTATGATCAGCTCTTTATGGATCGCGAAAACGGGTCTCGACGCGCAGCAAACCAACATGGATGTGATCGCCAACAACCTGGCGAACGTGAGCACCAATGGTTTCAAGCGTCAGCGTGCCGTCTTCGAAGATTTGCTTTATCAAACCATTCGTCAGCCGGGCGCACAGTCGTCCGAGCAGACCACGCTGCCGTCAGGGCTGCAGATTGGTACGGGTGTGCGTCCGGTTGCGACCGAACGTCTGCACAGCCAGGGTAACCTGTCCCAGACCAACAACAGCAAAGACGTGGCGATCAAAGGCCAGGGTTTCTTCCAGGTGCAGCTGCCTGACGGAACCTCAGCCTATACCCGCGACGGCTCTTTCCAGGTCGATCAGAATGGTCAGCTGGTGACCTCCAGCGGTTATCAGATCCAGCCTGCGATCACCATTCCGGCGAACACCCTGAGCATTACTATCGGGCGTGATGGCATCGTGAGCGCGACTCAGCAGGGGCAGGCCGCGCCTGTTCAGGTGGGTCAGCTGAACCTGACAACCTTCATGAACGATACCGGTCTGGAAAGTATTGGTGAGAACCTCTACACCGAAACCCAGTCCTCCGGTACCCCGAATGAAAGTACGCCGGGTCTGAATGGCGCAGGTCTGCTGTATCAGGGTTATGTCGAAACCTCTAACGTCAACGTGGCGGAAGAGCTGGTAAACATGATCCAGGTGCAGCGCGCGTATGAAATTAACAGCAAAGCAGTGTCGACGACCGACCAGATGCTGCAAAAACTGACGCAACTTTAAGGTGTAGTCCGGTGCGGTTTCCGCCGTACCGGCTCCCTGTTTTCGAAGATGAAGGCAATGCAAAAAAACGCGGTTTTTCGTTATCCAATACTGACTGTCCTGGCCGTTACCCTCAGCGGGTGTGCCTTGATCCCGTCAAAACCTCTGGTAGAGGGTGCGACTACCGCCCAACCCGTTCCCGGCCCGACGCCGGTGGTAAACGGCTCCATTTTCCAGTCAGCGCAGCCGATTAACTACGGTTATCAGCCGCTGTTTGAAGACCGTCGTCCGCGTAACGTGGGCGATACCCTGACCATTGCGCTGCAGGAAAACGTCAGCGCGAGCAAAAGCTCCTCGGCGAACGCCAGCCGCGACGGCAAAACCGACTTCGGTTTTGATACCGTTCCGCGCTATCTGCAGGGCCTGTTTGGCAATGCGCGTGCCGATGTGAACGCTTCTGGCGGCAACAGCTTTAACGGCAAAGGCGGCGCGAACGCCAGCAACACCTTCAGCGGTACGCTCACGGTGACCGTCGACCAGGTTCTGGTGAACGGCAATTTACACGTGGTGGGTGAAAAACAGATCGCCATTAACCAGGGCACTGAATTCATTCGCTTCTCCGGTGTGGTTAACCCTCGCACCATCAGTGGCACCAACACCGTACCGTCCACCCAGGTGGCGGATGCGCGCATTGAGTACGTCGGTAACGGCTACATCAATGAAGCGCAGAATATGGGCTGGCTGCAACGCTTCTTCCTTAATTTATCGCCGATGTAAGCGAGGTGACCCATGTTTAAATCCCTCTTCGCCATGCTGTTGATCCTGGTCGCGACCTGCGCCCAGGCCGACCGCATTCGCGATCTCACCAGTGTACAGGGCGTACGTGAAAACTCACTGATTGGCTATGGCCTCGTGGTCGGCCTGGACGGAACGGGCGACCAGACCACCCAGACGCCGTTCACCACTCAGAGTTTGAACAACATGTTGTCCCAGCTCGGGATCACCGTCCCGCAGGGCACCAACATGCAGCTGAAAAACGTGGCGGCGGTCATGATTACCGCATCCTACCCGGCGTTTGCGCGCCAGGGGCAGACCATCGACGTGGTTGTCTCCTCGATGGGTAACGCCAAAAGCCTGCGCGGCGGTACGCTGCTGATGACCCCGCTGAAAGGCGTGGACAGTCAGGTGTATGCCCTGGCGCAAGGTAACATTCTGGTCGGCGGTGCGGGTGCATCGGCGGGCGGCAGCAGCGTGCAGGTGAACCAGCTCAACGGCGGACGTATCACCAACGGTGCGATCATCGAACGTGAACTGCCGACGCAGTTTGGCGCCGGGAACACCATCAACCTGCAGCTGAACAACGAAGACTTCACCATGGCGCAGCAGATCGCTGACACCATCAACCGCAGCCGCGGTTTTGGCAGCGCCACAGCGCTGGATGCCCGTACCGTGCAGATCCGCACCTCAAGCGGCAGCAGCAATCAGGTACGTATGCTGGCGGATATCCAGAATATGGAAGTTAACGTGCCGGTCCAGGACGCGAAAGTGATCATCAACTCGCGTACCGGATCCGTGGTCATGAACCGCGAAGTGACGCTGGACAGCTGCGCCGTTGCACAGGGTAACCTCTCAATCAGCGTCAACCGCTCGGCCAACGTCAGCCAGCCGGATACGCCATTTGGCGGCGGTCAGACGGTCGTGACACCGCAAACGCAGATCGATCTTCGCCAGAGCGGCGGCTCGCTGCAAAGCGTGCGTTCCAGCGCCAACCTGAACAACGTGGTCCGGGCGCTGAATGCGCTGGGTGCGACACCGATGGATCTGATGTCGATTCTGCAATCGATGCAAAGTGCAGGATGCCTGCGCGCGAAACTGGAAATCATCTAATGCTGGGTGATAGCAAGCTGTTGACTAGTGCGGCCTGGGATGCCCAGTCGCTCAACGACCTGAAAGCCAAAGCAGGCACTGACCCGGCGGCCAACCTCCGCCCGGTCGCCCGCCAGGCGGAAGGGATGTTTGTACAGATGATGCTGAAAAGCATGCGTGATGCGCTGCCGAAAGACGGAATGTTCAGCAGCGATTCGACGCGGCTCTACACCAGCATGTATGACCAACAGATTGCCCAGCAGATGACCGCCGGGAAAGGGCTGGGCTTCGCCGATATGATCGTC
Source organism: Lelliottia wanjuensis (assembly GCF_030238365.1). GTDB lineage: Bacteria > Pseudomonadota > Gammaproteobacteria > Enterobacterales > Enterobacteriaceae > Enterobacter > Enterobacter wanjuensis. The sequence continues at coordinate 40,297 of NZ_JASSOT010000080.1, forward strand.
AAACAGATGGAGCAGGCGCAGGGGATCCAGACTGAAACCCTGTCCCGGCAAGTGCCAATGAAGTTTGACCCTGAAACGGTGACCAGCTATCAGAACCAGGCCGTGACGCAGATGGTACGCAAAGCGATGCCGAAACCGTCCGGGCCGAGCGATGAACCGCTGTCTGGCGACAGCAAAGACTTCCTCGCACAACTTTCGCTCCCGGCACGTCTGGCGAGTGAGCAGAGCGGGGTGCCTCATCACCTGATTCTGGCGCAGGCCGCGCTGGAATCCGGCTGGGGGCAACGCCAGATTCGCCGTGAGAACGGCGAGCCGAGCTTTAACATCTTCGGCGTGAAAGCGACGCCGGGATGGAAGGGGCCGACCACAGAGATCACCACCACGGAATATGAAAACGGCGCGGCGGTGAAAACCAAAGCCAAATTCCGTGTTTACAGTTCATACCTCGAAGCCTTGTCAGATTATGTTGGGCTGTTGAGCCGCAATCCGCGCTATGCCGCGGTGACGCAGGCCGCAACGCCGGAGCAGGGCGCACAGGCGTTACAAAACGCCGGATACGCGACCGATCCGCAGTATGCCCGCAAGCTGACAGGGATGATTCAACAGCTTAAAGCGATGGGCGAGAAAGTGAGCAAGGCTTATAGCACCGATATCGAAAATCTGTTCTAAGGGCTCAAGTTTGAGCGCGCGGTGTCGATAATCCTTATCAGGACTCGTGTCTGAAAGTTTACAAGGAACCTCAATGTCCAGTTTGATTAACAGCGCCATGAGTGGCCTCAGTGCGGCACAGTCGGCACTGAATACCGTCAGTAACAACATTTCCAGCTATAACGTGGCCGGGTATACCCGCCAGACCACGGTGCTGGGTGCAGCGAACAGTACCCTGACCGGCGGCGGCTGGGTTGGCAATGGCGTTTATGTTTCCGGCGTGCAGCGCGAATACGATTCATTCATCACCAACCAGCTGCGTGCGGCCCAGACCCAGAGCAGCGGTCTGACCACGCGTTATCAGCAGATGTCGAAAATTGACGACGTGCTGTCTGATACCACTAACTCCCTTTCAGCCACGCTGCAGGATTTCTTTACCAGCATGCAAACGCTGGTGAGCAACGCGGAAGATCCGGCGGCGCGCCAGACCGTGCTCGGGAAAGCCGATGGCCTGGTGAACCAGTTCAAAACCACTGACCAGTATCTTCGCGATCAGGACCGCCAGGTAAATACCGCGGTGGCGACCAGCGTTGATCAGATCAATACCTATGCGAAGCAGATTGCGAATCTGAACGATCAGATCTCCCGTCTGACCGGCGTCGGTGCAGGCGCTTCGCCAAACAACCTGCTCGATCAGCGCGATCAACTGGTGAGCGAACTGAACCAGATCGTCGGTGTGGAAGTCGCGGTTCAGGACGGCGGCACCTACAACGTCTCCTTCGGTAACGGTTACAACCTGGTGCAGGGCAGCAAAGCCAATCAGCTCGCGGCCGTGCCATCGAACGCGGATCCTGCGCGTACCACCGTGGCGTTTGTCGATCCCATTGCGGGCAATATCCAAATTCCTGATAAAGAGCTGACTACCGGTTCATTGGGCGGTCTGATTTCATTCCGTAACGACGATCTGGATAAAGCGCGTAACTCCCTGAACCAACTGGCACTCGCGTTTGCGGATTCAATGAACCAGCAGCACGAAAAAGGTTTCGACGCCAACGGCGATGCTGGCGGCGCATTGTTCAGCATCGGCTCTCCTGCTGTCACCGGCAACGCGAAAAACAGTATGCCGGGCGCGAGTATGACCGCGACGGTTACCGACAGCACTAAGGTGCAGGCGACTGACTATAAGGTCGAATATAACGGCTCCAACTGGACCGTGACGCGCAGCTCTGACAAAACCTCGTTTACCGCGACGCCAGATGGCAGCGGCAACATGACCTTCGACGGTTTAACCGTCAATGTCAGCGGCGCGGCGGCCAACAAAGACAGCTTCACGGTGAAACCGGTCGTCGATGCGATCGTGAACATGGATCTGCTCATCAGCGACGAATCCAAACTGGCGATGGCCGGTTCGGCGACGGGCGGTGAGAGTGATAACGTGAACGGTAAAGCGCTGGTGGCGTTGCAGAATGCCAAAGCCGTCGGCGGAAATAAAACCTTTAACGACTCCTACGCAGCGCTGGTCAGTACCGTCGGCAGCACCACGGATTCACTGAAAATCAGCGCGGCGACCAAGAGCAACGTGGTCACCCAGTTAAGCAATCAGCAGCAGTCTATCTCCGGGGTTAACCTCGACGAAGAGTATGGCAACCTGCAGCGTTTCCAGCAGTATTACCTCGCGAATGCGCAGGTTCTGCAAACTGCCAGTACGCTCTTCGATGCGTTAATTAATATTCGCTAAGGCCGAGGTCAACAATGCGTATTAGCACCCAAATGATGTACCAGCAGAATATGCGCGGGATCACGGACTCCCAAAGCAAATGGCTGGGATATGGCGAACAGATGTCGACGGGCAAGCGTGTGAACCGCCCGTCAGATGACCCGATTGCGGCTTCACAGGCGGTTGTCCTGTCGCAGGCCCAGGCTCAGAACAGCCAGTTTGCGCTGGCACGTACCTTCGCCTCGCAGAAAGTCTCGCTGGAAGATAACGTTTTAAGCCAGGTGAATACGGCTATCACCAGCGCGCAAGAAAAACTGGTGTATGCCGGGAACGGCACGCTGAGCGACGATGACCGTCTCTCCCTGTCGACGGATTTACAGGGGATTCGCGATCAGCTGATGAACCTGGCCAACTCCACCGACGGTAATGGACGCTATATTTTCGCGGGCTACAAAACCGAGTCTGCGCCGTTTGATTCGGCGACCGGGGCGTATTCCGGCGGCACTGAAGCTATCTCTCAGCAGGTGGATTCCGCCCGAAACATGTCCGTCAGCCACACGGGGCAGCAGGTATTTGAAAGTATCACCAGCAACGCGCAAGAGATCCCAGGCGGCGGTTATGGTGACACCAATATGTTCAAAATTCTGGATAACGCCATCGCGGCACTGAAAGTGCCTGTCGCCAATGATCCTGCGGCGGCCGAAACTCAGGGGGCCATCGTCGCGGCTTCCGCGGTAGGTATCAAGAATACGCAGAACAACGTCCTGACCGTATTAGCTGATGTTGGTACCAAAATGAATGAACTGGATAAGCTGGATGCGCTGGGCGCCGATCGCGCCCTCGGTCAGACGAAGCAGATGAGTGACCTGGTCGATGTGGACTGGAACTCAGCGATTTCGTCTTACACCATGCAGCAGGCGGCGCTTCAGGCCTCGTACAAAGCGTTCAGTGATATGCAGGGCATGTCGCTGTTCCAGCTGAATAAATAATCTTTTAGCCTCTTAGAACCTATCTTGAAACTGGATAGGTTCTGTCTGCCCAACCCTATTTCAGGTTGGGCTTTTTTTTACTGATTTTGTGCCTGGGCGTGTAACACGCGGGCGCTTTCCATCAGGCGAATCACCATCGCCAGCGCGCCGCAGAGCGTTGCCAGTGCCACCACACCTTGCCAGCCTGCCACGGCGTACACTTTGCTCCCTAACGCCGAGCCCAGCGCCATGCCGATAAATACCACCGTAAACAGCAGCGCATTGAGGCGGCCACGCGCCTGGGGTTCAAGGCTATAGACCAGATTCTGGTGAGCGATCAGGCTCGACTGAAGCCCGAGATCAAACCCGACGGCGGAGAGGGCAATCAGAACGAGCTGTCCGTGAGTGCCGAGGGCGGGCATCAGGAACATCAGGGCAAACGAAACGGTCACCAGCGCCGCGCCCAGTTGCGTCACTTTGCCCGCGCCGAGTTTATCGGCCAGCCCGCCAGCCAGCGGGGCTGCCAGCGCACCGGCGGCACCTGCAATACCAAACCCGCCCGCCACGGCGCTCCCGAGGTGATAGCGCTCGAGCAGCATCACCGCCAGTGTGGACCAGAAAGCGCTAAAAGCTATCGACAGAAATCCCTGCGCCAGCGCCGCACGGCGCAGGGCCGGGTAGCGACGCCACAGGTGTTCCATCGAGCGCATCAGGGCCGGATAGCTGAGCGTGGAGTGAATCGCAAAGCGCGGCAGCACCGCCCACATCACCACGCCGATCAGCGCAATGCTGGCGGCGGCCAGCTGATACATCACGCGCCAGCCGAAGGCTTCACCGACGACGCCGCTCACCGTACGTGACAGCAGAATCCCGAGCAGCAGGCCGGTCATCACCGTGCCGACGGTTTTGCCCTGTTGGCCTTCCGGGGCCAGAATTGCCGCGGCCGGGACGATATCTTGCGCCATGGTGGCGGCCATGCCGATCAGCAGGCTCGCCAACAGCAGCGAGTGCAGTTGCCCGGTCAGGCTACAGGCCAGCAGAAACAGCGCCAGCGCCGCGCTTTTGATGAGAATCAACGTCCGCCGATCGTGACGGTCGCCGAGCGGAAGCAGGAACAGGATGCCGAGAGCGTAACCCGTCTGCGTCAGGGTAGGGACCAGACCCATCCCTTCGATACTCAGATGCAGATCGGCACCCATCAACGGCAGCAGGGGTTGAGCGTAGTAAATCGATGCCACGCTAAAACCGGCGCCGATGGCGAGAATAAAAATCATCCAGCGGCGGGTGGCATGGGCGAGAGTCGTGGTGTTCATTCGGTGGTCCTCATTCATGGAGTGAGGCTATTCTTCTGCATTCGCGCTTGAGGCGGTAGCCAGCGGAGTGGTAAAACGTTTATACGTTAAACGTATAGCCAGAATAAAAATGAAACGAGCAGAGCGTATAGACAGGGTTGAGCTGATGCGTACTTTTGTGCGTATCGTGGAATCGGGTTCGCTTTCTGCCGCTGCGCGTCAGCTGGGCACCACGCAGGCGACCGTCAGCCGTCGCTTGCAATCCCTGGAAACCTTACTCGGCGTGCGACTGCTCCTGCGTACCACCCACGCCACTAAGCTAACGGACGACGGTGAGCGGTGTTATCAACACGCCAGAAAGGTGATCGACAGCTGGCTGGCGCTGGAAGATGAAGTGGGGCAGTCGGAGGATGAACCCGTCGGCACGCTCCGGGTGCGAGCGCCGCATGCGTTTGGGCAGGAGCAGCTTCTTGCGCCGCTGTGCCAGTTTTTGCAGCGCTACCCGCAGCTCTCTGTCGAATGGAAGCTCAATGACCGTTCGGTCGATTTTCTGAGTGACAACATCGACTGCGCGATCCGCGTGGGGGCGGAGATCGACCCGGCGACGGTCTCAGTTCTGCTGGCGGAGGTTCCGCGCTGTGTGGTCGCCACACCGGCGCTGCTGGCGCACTACTCCGTACCCGAGAAACCGGACGACCTTAGTGCACTCCCCTGGATTGCGCTGAACACCTTCTACCAGCAACATATTGAACTCTTCGATGGGGTTTCCCCGCAGCCCGCGCGCGTGGCGATTTCGCCGCGTCTGAGCACAGACAGCCTGTATGTCACACGCAATACGGCTCTGAATGGATTAGGGGTGGCGGTGGTGTCGAGCTGGACAGTGGAGGAGGATATTCGTGCCGGGAGGCTGGTGCATCTCTTGCCCGACTGGCAGCCCGCGCCGCTTCCGGTGCATCTGGTTTATCCGTGGTCACGCTATTATCCGGCGCGCTTGCGACGTTTTCTGGAGATGATGCGCGAGGTGATGCCGCAATTGAGCGGGATGCGAAAACCTCTCCCGTAAATCAGGGCCAAAAAAAAGCCGACCATCAAGGTCGGCTTTTCGTTATGACTGCGAGTTATTCAGCAGGCTGTGGGCGCGTGGCCGGAGCCGTTGCCTGGTGGGTGGCACTGTGACCACCTGCAGAACCGCGACCATCGAAATCGAACGCAGGACGCACCCAGTCGCTATGACGTGGCGCTTCTGGAACGTATTCAGGTGCCGGAGCGCGAGTCATCGGTGCAGTGGCGTGATGATGTTCAGCAACTACGGCAACAACAGGCTCTGGTTTCGCAACCGGGGCTGGCGCTTGTGGTTCAGGAGTGACTTCAACCGGTTGCTCAGCAACCGCTTCTGTCACCACTTCTGCTTCAACCGCCGCTTCAGCCGGTACAGCTTCTTCTGCAACCTGTTCAGCCACAGCGACATCTTCTTGTGCGATGAACTGAGGCTGCTCTTCCACTGGCGCTTCGATCACTTCCGGATGCGTGGTTTCGATTTCTGCGGGTTCAACGACCGGCTGAATCTCTGCCACTGGCTCAACTTCAACAACCGGCTGTGGTTCAACGGCAGGCTGCTGCACGGCTTCAGCGACCACAGCGGCGGCTGCCACTTCAACTGGCGCTTCAACCATCGGCTCAACGTTTTCAGACGCGACGTTCTGCTCGTCGAACTGCTGATCCTGTGGACGCACAATCGGATAGCGGATGCAGACTTTACCGGAGGCCAGTTCTGGTGACGCACAGGCCACGGTCAGAGGCATCGGAGACTGGGTCGGGTAACGCTCGTCACGGTAACGACGACGACGCTGACCGCTCACGCGCAGGTGGCGCGGAGAGCGACGGGAGCGACGCGGCATACCGTTGTTATCACGGGCTTCGCCATTGTCATCATGCTCTGCAGCAGACTCAACGACGGCTGGCAGATCCAGTTTCGCCAGTTGGGTGTTCTGAGCGGCTTCAACAACCGGCTCAGCGGCCTCAACGGTCGCCACTTCAGCTTGTTCAGAGGCGAAGCGGACTTTCTGCGACAGTTGACGCTGCTTACGGCGCGGCATCACCTGAACGCGTTCTTCCTGATCCGCATCCTGCTCAACAGGGGCTTCAGTGTTAACGACTTTAACTTCCTGCTGCGCCTGACGTTTGTCGTCATTGCGGCGGCGGTTACGTTCACGACGTGGCTGCTGCTCGTCACGCTGTCTGGTGTTTTCAGACTCATCGCCCGCTGGCTGGCGGATTTCACGATCTTCCACTTTTTGCTGCTGTGGCTTCTCGCGACGGTTGCGACGATTATCTTCGCGCGGCTCACGACCTTCGTTGTTGTCGGAACGGTTATCGCGCTCACCGCGGTTGTCACGGTCACCACGATTATCGCGGTTATCACGACGGTCACGGTCATTACGATCGCGGCGGTTGTTCTGACGTTTACGACGATCCTGCGGACGCTCTTGTTTCTCTTCTTTCGGTGCAACGACTGGCTGCTCCGGCTGAGGCTCTTCACCGGCGAACATTTTCTTCAGCGCGCCGAAGAAACGTCCCAGCAGGCCAGATTCAGCAGGTTTAGCGCTGGTTTCAGCGGCAGGTTTCTGCGCAGCCGCTTTCGCTGGTGCGCTTTCCATGGCTGGAGCCGGAGGTGCTTCTGGCATGATGAAGGTGGCCAGCGCCGGTTGTTCAGGAAGCTTACGCTCTGCAGGCTCTGCATCAGAAGGCATCGCCATCTCTTCTTCGTGCAGTTTCGGCAGCAGGTAGCTCAGGGTGCTGGTCTCTTCGCCTTTACGCACACGCAGAACGGAGTAGTGCGGGGTCTGCATCTGGTCGTTTGGCACGATAATGCAACGCACGCCGCCCTGGCGGGTTTCAACGGCGCTCACCGCTTCACGTTTTTCGTTCAGCAGGTAAGAGGCAATTGGCACCGGAACAATCGCGTGAACTTCTTTGGTGTTCTCTTTCAGCGCTTCTTCTTCGATGAGACGCAGAATGGAGAGGGACAGCGATTCGTTGTCACGTACGGTACCCGTGCCGCTACAGCGTGGGCAGACGTGATGGCTGGATTCACCCAGTGACGGGCTCAGGCGCTGACGAGACATCTCCAGCAGACCAAAGCGAGAAATATGGCTGATCTGGATACGCGCACGGTCCTGGCGCACCGCTTCACGCAGACGGTTTTCCACAGCGCGCTGATGGCGAACCGGGGTCATGTCGATGAAGTCGATAACAATCAGGCCGCCCAGGTCGCGCAGACGAAGCTGACGGGCAATTTCATCTGCGGCTTCAAGGTTGGTGTTGAAGGCCGTTTCTTCGATATCGCCGCCGCGGGTTGCGCGTGCGGAGTTGATGTCGATAGCGGTCAGCGCTTCGGTGGAGTCGATAACGATAGAACCGCCGGACGGCAGACGCACTTCACGCTGGAAGGCGGACTCGATCTGGGATTCAATCTGATAGTGGCTGAACAGCGGGATTTCACCGGTGTACAGTTTAATTTTGCTGGTGAAATCCGGACGACCCAGCGCCGCGATGTGCTGGCGAGCCAGCTCAAGCACTTTCGGGTTATCAATCAGAATTTCGCCGATGTCCTGACGCAGATAGTCACGGAAGGCACGAACGATAACGTTACTTTCCTGGTGAATCAGGAACGGAGCCGGACGGCTTTCTGCGGCTTTCTGGATAGCTTCCCAGTGCTTCAGACGGAACCCTAAGTCCCACTGCAGCGCTTCGGCAGATTTGCCAACGCCTGCGGTACGAACGATAAGACCCATGCCATCTGGCAGTTCAAGGCTTGCCAGCGCTTCTTTAAGCTCTGTACGGTCGTCGCCTTCGATACGGCGAGAGATACCGCCCGCACGCGGGTTGTTCGGCATCAGAACCAGATAGCTGCCTGCCAGGCTGATAAAGGTGGTCAGCGCAGCGCCTTTGTTGCCGCGTTCTTCTTTATCAATCTGAACGATAACTTCCTGGCCTTCGCGCAGCACATCTTTGATGTTCGGACGACCATGGGAGTTGTAATTAGCAGGGAAGTATTCGCGGGCAATTTCTTTAAGAGGAAGGAAACCGTGACGCTCAGCGCCGTAATCGACGAATGCGGCCTCAAGGCTTGGTTCAATGCGGGTGATTTTGCCTTTGTAAATGTTCGCTTTTTTCTGTTCGTGTCCAGGACTTTCGATATCCAGATCGTACAGACGCTGCCCATCCACGAGGGCGACACGCAACTCTTCTTGCTGAGTTGCGTTGATTAACATTCTTTTCATCGTAACTTACTCATTATTCTTACATTGACGACTAAGCTGCGGGCAAGGTGACGCTTTCCGGGGTTTGAACCGATGGCCTCGTGACTATTGACGTCGCCAACCTCACGGTTGTCGCTCGCTTAAGAGGCGCAAAGTGTCGGTTGCCTGTATTTCATACGGAAACACAGCGCAATTATCAGGGGAACAGCCTGGGAACACTCTCCAGAGAAGATTCCATTTACCGGTAAGTACTGCAACCCGCAGCCCGCTAACTGTCTGAAAGATCAATACGTCTTACGCCATTGCTGCGTGGATGATCGGTCAGACAAAATGGGTCATTCCGTCGACATCCTTACAAAACACGGATTTAACGCGGAATACGACTTCATTATTCCATTGCTAACCCGGTTATAGCAAGATGACTTTTACCATTTATCACCCGGTTACTCACAGTTTCTCCACTTCAACGAGACGATTGGTCTAATAACCACCAAATCGTTTGCGTACAAAGAAAGCTGCCCGGATAAAAGTAAATATAAGCATAGAAAAATGAGTGGCGCTAATGCGTATCGATATTTAGAATCGCCAACCATGAAAACAGAGACTCCATCCGTAAAAATGGTTGCTATCGCTGATGACGAAGCGGGGCAACGAATCGACAACTTTTTGCGCACCCAGTTGAAAGGCGTGCCAAAAAGCATGATTTATCGCATCTTGCGTAAAGGCGAGGTGCGGGTGAACAAAAAACGCGTCAAACCTGAGTACAAACTCGAAGCGGGCGATGAAGTGCGTATTCCGCCTGTGCGCGTCGCTGAGCGCGAAGAAGAGGCGGTGTCGCCGCACCTGCATAAAGTGGCCGCGCTGACGGACGCTATCCTGTATGAAGACGATCATATCCTGGTGCTGAATAAGCCTTCCGGTACGGCAGTGCATGGCGGCAGCGGGTTAAGCTTTGGCGTGATCGAAGGCCTGCGCGCTCTGCGCCCGGAAGCGCGTTTCCTGGAGCTGGTGCACCGTCTGGACCGCGATACCTCCGGCGTGCTGCTGGTGGCGAAGAAGCGTTCTGCGCTGCGATCGCTGCACGAACAGCTGCGCGAGAAGGGGATGCAGAAAGACTATCTGGCGCTGGTGCGCGGTCAGTGGCAGTCGCATGTGAAAGCGGTGCAGGCTCCTTTGCTTAAAAATATTTTGCAAAGCGGCGAGCGCATTGTGCGTGTCAGCCAGGAAGGCAAACCGTCGGAAACCCGTTTTAAAGTGGAAGAGCGTTACGCTTTCGCGACCCTGATGCGCTGCAGCCCGGTCACAGGACGTACTCACCAGATTCGTGTCCACACGCTGCACGCCGGACACCCGATTGCGTTTGACGATCGCTACGGCGACCGTGAGTTTGATAAACAGCTGGCCGGGACGGGGCTTTCCCGTCTGTTCCTGCATGCCGCCGCGCTGAAATTTACCCATCCGGGTACGGGTGAGGTAATGCGGGTCGAAGCGCCGCTGGATGACCAGTTGAAGCGCTGTCTGAAAGTCCTGCGCGGCTAATCTTTGCCCGGCGGCGCTACGCTTGCACGGGCCTACGGGGTTTGTAGGTCGGGTAAGCGCAGCGCCACCCGACGATTCCCCCGCACCGTGCATACGTAGGCCGGGTAAGCGTAAGCGCCACCCGGCAACACTCACGCCGAAAGCGGTTACAGTGCTCGCGTCTGAGCATCTGGCACAGCGCAATCAGCGGCAAACCGACCAGCGTGTTCGGGTCGCGGCCGTCCAGTTTGTCAAACAGCGCAATCCCCAGCCCCTCGCTTTTAAAGCTTCCCGCGCAGTTGAGTGGGCGCTCTTTGCGCACGTAATCCTCAATCTCCTGCTCGCTCAGATGACGGAAATGAACGTCGAAAGGCTCGCATTCGGTTTGCAGATGGCCCGTGGAGGTGTTGTAGAGCGCAAGGCCGGTGTAAAACGTGACGATCGAGCCACGCGCTTTCATTAATTGCAGGCGCGCGTTCTCTTCGGTGTGCGGTTTACCGGTGATTTCGCCGTCCAGCACGCAAACCTGATCGGAGCCTATAATCAGATGATTGGGGTAGCGAGCGGCCAGACTTTGCGCTTTCTCCTGCGCCAGGCGCAACACCAGATGACGTGGCGATTCAGCCGGTTGCGGCGTTTCGTCGGTGACGGGCGCGGCGCATTCAAAAGGTATTCCCAGCTTTTCGAGCAATGCACGGCGGTAGGGAGAAGTGGAAGCGAGCACGAGATTTGGCATATTTTTTTCACCAGATATAGCGTATCGATGCCAGCCATTTTAAACTACAGCCCGCAATGTGTGCGAATAATTGGCAAAAGGCAGCCCTGGTTGCCTTTTTCTTTGACTCTATGACGTTACAAAGTTAATATGCGCGCCCTATGCAAAAAGTAAAATTACCCCTGACTCTTGACCCGGTTCGTACGGCTCAAAAACGCCTCGATTACGACGGTATTTATACCGCCGATCAGGTTGAGCGTATCGCCGAGTTTGTGGTCAGTGTGGATACTGACGTGGAATGCTCCATGTCGTTCGCTATCGATAACCAGCGCCTGGCCGTGTTAAACGGTGATGCAAAGGTCACGGTAACGCTCGAGTGCCAGCGTTGCGGGAAACCGTTCACACGTCATGTTCACACAACGTATTGTTTCAGTCCGGTTCGTTCTGATGAACAGGCTGAAGCACTCCCGGAAGCGTATGAGCCGATTGAGGTTAACGAATTCGGTGAAATCGATCTGCTTGCAGTCGTTGAAGATGAAGTCATCCTCGCCCTGCCTGTAGTTCCGGTGCATGATTCTGAACACTGTGAAGTGTCCGACGCGGACATGGTCTTTGGGGAACTGCCTGATGAAGCGCAAAAACCAAACCCATTTGCCGTATTAGCCAGCTTAAAGCGTAAGTAATTAAGGAGTAAGGTCCATGGCCGTACAACAGAATAAACCAACCCGTTCCAAACGTGGCATGCGTCGTTCCCATGACGCGCTGACTGCAGTTACCAGCCTGTCTGTAGACAAGACTTCTGGTGAGAAACACCTGCGTCACCACATGACTGCCGACGGTTTCTACCGTGGCCGCAAGGTAATCACTAAGTAATCACGCGCAAGCGTGATGAAGCTTAGTGAGGCATTCCCCGCGAAAGCGGGGGATACACCGAGCCGGGCAGCGAATATACCTTGACACGTCTAACCCTGGCGTTAGATGTCATGGGAGGAGATTTTGGGCCTTCCGTGACAGTGCCTGCAGCTTTGCAGGCACTGAATTCTAATTCGCAACTCACACTTCTTTTAGTCGGCAATCCCGACACCATCACGCCATTACTTGCAAAAGCTGACTTTGAACAACGTTCACGTCTGCAGATTATCCCTGCGCAGTCAGTTATTGCCAGTGATGCCAGGCCGTCGCACGCGATCCGCAACAGTCGCGGAAGCTCAATGCGAATTGCGCTGGAACTGGTGAAAGAAGGGCGGGCTGAAGCCTGCGTCAGCGCCGGAAATACCGGTGCGCTGATGGGGCTGGCGAAATTAATGCTCAAGCCCATTGAGGGGATTGAGCGTCCTGCGCTGGTGACGGTGTTACCGCATCAGCAGAAGGGCAAAACGGTGGTGCTCGACCTGGGCGCTAACGTGGATTGTGATAGTACGATGCTGGCCCAGTTTGCCATTATGGGCTCGGTGCTGGCTGAAGAAGTGGTGGGGATTGTGAATCCCCGCGTTGCGTTGCTGAATATTGGCGAAGAAGAGACGAAAGGTCTCGATAGCATTCGCGATGCCGCAGAATTGCTAAAATCCATGCCGTCAATCAACTATATTGGCTATCTTGAAGCTAATGAATTATTGACCGGCAAGACCGATGTTCTGGTGTGTGACGGGTTTACCGGCAACGTAACGTTAAAAACGATGGAAGGGGTGGTACGGATGTTCCTCTCCCTGCTGAAATCGCAGGGCGAAGGGAAAAAACGGTCCTGGTGGCTCATTTTATTGAAGCGTTGGTTACAAAAAAGCCTGGCGCGGCGATTCAGTCACCTCAACCCCGACCAGTATAATGGCGCCTGTCTGTTAGGATTGCGCGGCACGGTGATTAAGAGTCATGGTGCGGCCAATCAGCGAGCCTTTACCGTCGCGATTGAACAGGCAGTGCAGGCGGTGCAGCGACAAGTCCCACAGCGGATTGCCGCTCGCCTGGAATCTGTATTAGCTAAAAGTGACTGAGCGTACATGTATACAAAGATTTTAGGTACCGGCAGTTTTCTGCCTGAACAAGTGCGAACCAACGCCGATCTGGAAAAAATGGTCGATACGTCTGACGAGTGGATTGTCACCCGCACAGGTATCCGTGAACGCCGTATCGCCGGTCCAGATGAAACAGTAACCACGATGGGCTACGAAGCGGGCCTGCGCGCGCTGGAAATGGCCGGTATTGATAAAGAAGAGATCGGTCTGATCGTGGTGGCAACCACCTCAGCACCGAACGCCTTCCCGAGCGCAGCCTGTGAGATTCAGGCTAAGCTTGGCATCAAAGGCTGCCCGGCGTTTGACGTTGCGGCGGCCTGCGCAGGTTTTACCTATGCGCTGAGCGTGGCCGATCAGTACGTGAAGTCGGGTGCCGTGAAATATGCGCTGGTGATTGGTGCAGACGTGCTGGCGCGGACCTGCAACCCGGAAGATCGCGGAACGATCATTATTTTTGGTGATGGTGCGGGCGCTGTACTGTTAGGTCAGTCAGAAGAGCCGGGCATTATCTCCACGCATTTACATGCCGATGGCCGCTACGGCGAGCTGCTGACGCTGCCTAACGCCGATCGCGTTAACCCGGAAAACTCTATTTACCTGACAATGGCAGGCAATGAAGTGTTCAAGGTGGCGGTGACGGAACTGGCGCACATCGTCGATGAGACGCTGGAAGCGAACAATCTCGAGCGCTCTGCGCTGGACTGGCTGGTGCCGCATCAGGCGAACCTGCGCATTATCAGCGCCACGGCGAAAAAGCTGGGCATGTCCATGGATAACGTTGTGGTGACGCTCGATCGTCACGGCAACACCTCTGCGGCATCGGTACCTTGCGCGTTTGACGAAGCGGTACGCGATGGACGAATTAAACGAGGCCAACTGGTCTTGCTTGAAGCTTTTGGTGGCGGTTTCACCTGGGGCTCCGCGCTGGTTCGTTTCTAATTAAGGATTAAAAATGACGCAATTTGCTTTTGTGTTCCCGGGTCAGGGTTCTCAGTCCGTTGGGATGTTGTCTGAATTAGCGGCACAGTACCCAATTATTGAAGCCACTTTCCGTGAAGCTTCTGACGCTTTGGGTTACGATCTCTGGGCGCTGACTCAGCAGGGTCCGGCGGAAGAGCTGAACAAAACCTGGCAGACGCAGCCTGCGCTGCTGACCGCGTCTGTCGCACTGTGGCGTGTCTGGCAGGAGCAGGGCGGTAAAGCGCCTGTGATGCTGGCGGGTCATAGCCTGGGTGAATACTCTGCGCTGGTCTGTGCGGGCGTCATTGGTTTTGCTGATGCCGTGCGTCTGGTCGAAATGCGTGGCAAATTCATGCAGGAAGCGGTACCAGAAGGGACTGGCGCCATGTCCGCCATTATTGGTCTGGATGATGCTTCTATCGCAAAAGCCTGCGAAGAGTCTGCCGAAGGGCAGGTGGTTTCTCCGGTAAACTTTAACTCGCCGGGTCAGGTTGTGATCGCGGGTAACAAAGAAGCCGTTGAGCGTGCAGGCGCAGCCTGTAAAACTGCAGGCGCGAAGCGCGCACTGCCGCTGCCGGTGAGCGTTCCGTCTCACTGTGCGCTGATGAAACCGGCTGCTGATAAACTGGCAGTCGAGCTGCAAAAAATCACTTTTAACGCACCAACGGTTCCGGTTGTGAACAACGTTGATGTGAAATGCGAAACAGCGCCAGAAGCGATTCGCGACGCGCTGGTTCGCCAGCTCTACAGCCCCGTGCAGTGGACCAAAACCGTTGAGTTTATGGCCGCGCAGGGCGTTGAGCACCTGTATGAAGCAGGCCCGGGTAAAGTCCTGACCGGTCTGACCAAACGTATTGTTGATACCCTGACTGCATCGGCCATTAACGAGCCAGAAGCGCTGTCAGCGGCACTCGCGCAATAAAAGAGGATTACCATGAGTTTTGAAGGAAAAATCGCGCTGGTCACGGGCGCAAGCCGCGGTATCGGGCGTGCCATTGCTGAGACCCTGGTCGCGCGTGGCGCGAAAGTCATTGGTACAGCAACCAGTGAAAACGGCGCTCAGGCCATTAGCGACTACTTAGGTGCGAACGGTAAAGGTCTGATGCTGAATGTGACCGACGCTGCATCTATCGAATCTGTTCTGGAAAATATTCGCGCAGAGTTTGGCGAAGTGGATATTCTGGTCAATAATGCCGGAATCACTCGCGACAACTTACTGATGCGAATGAAGGACGACGAGTGGGACGATATCATCGAAACCAACCTGTCATCTGTATTCCGTCTGTCAAAAGCGGTAATGCGAGCTATGATGAAAAAGCGTCATGGCCGTATTATCACTATCGGTTCTGTGGTTGGTACCATGGGAAATGCTGGTCAGGCCAACTACGCTGCGGCGAAAGCGGGTCTGATCGGGTTCAGTAAGTCGCTGGCGCGCGAAATCGCGTCACGCGGGATTACTGTAAACGTTGTTGCTCCGGGCTTTATTGAAACGGACATGACGCGTGCGCTATCTGACGATCAGCGTGCGGGTATTCTGGCGCAGGTTCCTGCGGGTCGCCTCGGCGGCGCTCAGGAAATCGCCAGCGCGGTTGCATTTTTAGCCTCTGACGAAGCGAGTTACATCACTGGTGAGACTCTCCACGTCAACGGCGGGATGTACATGGTTTAACCACGATCGAAAATATTTGCGTTATTAGGGCGAATGGCCTCAAAATAACGTAAAATCGTGGTAAGACCTGCCGGGATTTAGTTGCAAATTTTTCAACATTTTATACACTACGAAAACCATCGCGAAAGCGAGTTTTGATAGGAAATTTAAGAGTATGAGCACTATCGAAGAACGCGTTAAGAAAATTATCGGCGAGCAGCTGGGCGTTAAGCAGGAAGAAGTTGTGAACTCCGCATCCTTCGTTGAAGACCTGGGCGCAGATTCTCTTGACACCGTTGAGCTGGTAATGGCTCTGGAAGAAGAGTTTGATACTGAGATTCCGGACGAAGAAGCTGAGAAAATCACCACCGTTCAGGCTGCCATTGATTACATCAACGGTCACCAGGCGTAAGTGAACATCTCCAGGCGGTCATTCGACCGCCTGAGTTTTATCTTTTTTAGTCCCACGAATCCCTTTTTTTATCCCTCCCTGGAGGACAAACGTGTCTAAGCGTCGTGTAGTTGTGACCGGACTTGGCATGTTGTCTCCTGTCGGCAATACCGTAGAGTCCACCTGGAAAGCTCTTCTTGCCGGTCAGAGCGGCATCAGCCTAATCGACCATTTCGATACTAGCGCCTATGCAACGAAATTTGCTGGCTTAGTAAAGGATTTTAACTGTGAAGAGATCATCTCGCGCAAAGAACAGCGCAAGATGGATGCCTTCATTCAATATGGAATTGTCGCTGGCGTTCAGGCCATGCAGGATTCTGGTCTTGAAATTACGGAAGAGAACGCAACCCGCATTGGCGCCGCTATTGGCTCCGGGATTGGCGGTCTTGGCCTGATCGAGGAAAACCACACCTCTCTGGTGAACGGTGGCCCGCGTAAGATCAGCCCATTCTTCGTTCCGTCCACGATTGTTAACATGGTGGCGGGTCACCTGACCATCATGTTTGGCCTCCGTGGCCCTAGCATTTCTATCGCAACGGCTTGTACCTCTGGTGTGCATAACATCGGTCAGGCAGCGCGTATCATCGCTTACGGTGATGCAGACGCCATGGTTGCCGGTGGTGCTGAAAAAGCCAGTACTCCGCTGGGCGTGGGTGGTTTCGGTGCGGCGCGTGCGCTGTCTACCCGTAACGACAATCCTCAGGCTGCGAGCCGTCCGTGGGACAAAGACCGTGATGGTTTTGTTCTGGGCGATGGTGCTGGCATGATCGTACTCGAAGAGTACGAACACGCGAAAAAGCGTGGCGCGAAAATTTATGCAGAAATCGTCGGTTTCGGCATGAGCAGCGACGCTTATCACATGACGTCTCCGCCGGAAGATGGCGCGGGTGCGGCACTGGCAATGGTTAACGCGATTCGCGATGCGGGTCTCGAACCGGGTCAGATTGGCTATGTTAACGCCCACGGTACCTCGACGCCGGCTGGCGATAAAGCAGAAGCTCAGGCCGTTAAGTCCGTATTTGGTGATGCAGCAAGCCGCATTATGGTCAGCTCCACCAAATCCATGACCGGCCACCTGCTGGGTGCTGCAGGCGCAGTAGAGTCTATCTACTCGATCCTGGCGCTGCGCGATCAGGCTGTTCCGCCAACCATCAACCTGGATAACCCGGATGAAGGTTGCGATCTGGACTTCGTTCCACACGAAGCGCGTCAGGTCAGCGGTCTGGAGTACACCCTGTGTAACTCCTTCGGCTTCGGCGGCACCAACGGCTCTCTGATCTTTAAAAAGATCTAAGGCTTGCTGCCCGGTAGCGTTAAATAAAAGGTCCGCTTGTCGGGCCTTTTTTATTCAGTTTTCTTCCCTTGTTCTGCCTTATTCATCCTGCCAAACTATCGGGTCACGAAAAAGGAGCCTCCATGTTCTTCATCAATGGCCAACAGCAGGACTCTCTTCCTGCGAGCGACAGGGCGACCCAGTTTGGCGATGGCTGCTTCACCACAGCGCGCATTGCTGAGGGCGAAGTCTGCCTGGTCGACGCCCATCTTCAGCGTTTACAGCTGGCGTGTGAAAGGTTGCTGATTCCCTTTACCGATTGGGCTGAACTTCAGCGTGAAATGATCAACATGGCGAAGGGCAACCCTCGCGGCGTGCTGAAAGTCATTATCAGCCGTGGCGCGGGCGGACGCGGTTACAGCGGTGCCAGTTGCCTGAATCCCACCCGAATTCTCTCTGTTTCTGCCTATCCCGCACACTACGACCTGTGGCGTCGCGACGGCATCCGCCTGGCGCTCAGCCCGGTTCGTCTGGGGCGCAACCCCATGCTTGCAGGAATAAAACATCTCAACCGACTCGAGCAGGTGCTGATCCGCGCTCATCTTGAACAGTCAGACGCCGAAGAGGCGCTGGTTCTTGACAGCGACGGGCTCATTACGGAATGCTGTGCGGCCAATTTACTGTGGCGACGGGGCAACGATGTTTTCACGCCGAAGATGGATCAGGCCGGGGTGAATGGCATCATGCGCCAGTTTTGTCTGCAGCACCTGGCACACTCGGCCTTTCGCGTTGTCGAAGTTCACACAGGCGTTGAGGCGCTGCTGGACGCCGATGAAGTCGTGGTCTGCAATGCCTTAATGCCCGTCGTGCCGGTTCGAGCTTACGGTGACAAGACCTGGTCATCGCGTGAGTTGTACTCGTTTTTAGCCCCACTGTGTGAGCAAACAAGATAGTCATGAAAAAAATGTTGCGCTTTGTCCTCCTCCTTCTCGTCGTGATGGCTATCGCGGGCGGCGTGGGAGTCTGGAAGGTTCGTCAGATGGCGAACAGTCACATCCTGATTAAAGAAGAAACCGTCTTCACGCTGAAAGCCGGCACCGGGCGCTTAGCGCTGGGCGAGCAGCTTTACGGCGATAAAATTATTAACCGTCCGCGCGTTTTCCAGTGGCTGCTGCGCCTCGAGCCGGAACTGTCGCATTTCAAAGCCGGGACCTACCGCTTTACACCTGGCATGACGGTGCGTGAGATGCTGGCGCTGCTGGAAAGCGGCAAAGAGGCACAGTTCCCGCTGCGATTCGTCGAAGGCATGCGTCTGAGCGACTACCTGAAACAGCTGCGTGATGCGCCGTACATCAGCCACACCCTGAAAGATGACAGCTACGCCACCGTCGCTGAGGTCCTGAAGCTGGAGCATCCTGAGTGGGTGGAGGGCTGGTTCTGGCCTGATACCTGGATGTATACCGCAGGGACCACGGACGTTGCGATTTTGAAGCGTGCGCACAAAAAAATGGTGGCCGCCGTCGATAAAGCCTGGGAAGGGCGCGCGGACGGTCTGCCGTACAAAGACCAAAACCAGTTTGTGACCATGGCCTCGATTGTCGAAAAAGAGACGGCCGTGGCGAGCGAGCGCGATCAGGTGGCATCGGTGTTTATCAACCGCCTGCGTATCGGCATGCGCCTGCAAACCGACCCGACGGTGATTTACGGCATGGGCGAGAACTATGCCGGGAAGATATCCCGTAAGGACCTCGAGACGCCAACGGCGTATAATACCTACGTGATTAGCGGTTTGCCGCCAGGCCCCATCGCGACGCCGAGCCAGGCGTCACTGGATGCCGCCGCGCATCCGGCACACACTCCGTATCTCTATTTTGTGGCTGACGGAAAAGGGGGGCATACCTTTAACACCAACCTTGCCAGCCATAATCGCTCTGTTCAGGACTATCTGAAGGCACTTAAGGAAAAAAATGCGCAGTAATTACATCGTCATAGAGGGGCTGGAAGGCGCCGGGAAAACCACCGCACGCAACGTGGTGGTTGACACACTGAAAGAGCTGGGCATCGAAGAGATGGTCTTCACTCGCGAGCCGGGCGGCACAGTGCTGGCTGAAAAGCTCAGAAGCCTGGTGCTGGACATCAAATCCGTCGGCGACGAAGTGATTAGCGATAAAGCCGAAGTGCTGATGTTTTACGCGGCGCGCGTGCAGCTGGTCGACACGGTGATCAAACCGGCGCTGGCAGAAGGGCGCTGGGTGATTGGCGATCGCCATGATTTATCGACGCAGGCCTATCAGGGCGGCGGACGCGGAATCGATCAGACCATGCTCGCGACGCTGCGCGATGCGGTGCTGGGTGATTTCCGCCCAAACCTGACGCTGTATCTCGACGTCACTCCGGCGGTGGGCCTGAAGCGCGCCCGCGCGCGCGGCGAGCTGGATCGCATCGAACAGGAGTCTCTGGATTTCTTTAACCGCACCCGCGCGCGTTATCTGGAACTGGCGGCGCAGGACAGCTCGATTCGCACCATCGATGCCACCCAATCCCTGGAAGAGGTCACGCGTTCCATCCGTGAAACCGTGACCGCATGGGTACAGGAGCAGCAGGCATGAAATGGTATCCATGGCTGCGTCCGCACTTTGATCAGCTGATTAGCAGCTATCAGGCCGGTCGGGGGCATCATGCGTTACTGATTCAGGCGCTGCCCGGCATGGGCGACGACGCGCTGATTTATGCCATCACCCGTTTTCTGATGTGTCAGCAGCCCGAAGGGCATAAAAGCTGCGGCAAATGCCGTGGCTGCCAGCTGATGCAGGCGGGAACGCATCCGGATTTCTACACGCTGGAGCCTGAGAAGGGCAAAAGCTCGCTCGGTATCGATGCGGTGCGTGAAGTCAGCGAAAAGCTGTATGAACACGCGCGCCTCGGCGGGGCGAAAGTCGTCTGGTTAAAAGACGCGGCGCTGCTGACGGAAGCGGCGGCGAATGCGCTGCTCAAAACTCTTGAAGAGCCGCCGGTCAATACCTGGTTCTTTATGTCCTGCCGCGAGCCGGGACGATTACTGGCGACATTGCGCAGCCGTTGCCAACTTCATCACCTCGCTGCACCGCAGGAATCCTGGGCTTTAACCTGGCTTGAACGCGAAGTGACGGTGTCACAGGACGCGGCGCTGACGGCGCTGCGCTTAAGCAGCGGAGCACCCGCTGCAGCGCTGGAACTGCTGCAAAAAGAGACCTGGGCGCAACGCACACAGCTTTGCGATGCCCTGAGCAGCACGCTGGAAAGCCGCGACTGGCCTGGATTGCTGCCCGCATTAAACCACGAACAGGCACCTGCGCGTCTGCACTGGCTGGCGTCACTGGTTCTGGATGCGATCAAACTGCAGCAAAGCGCGCAGCAGCTCAGCAACGCCGACGTCTGGCCGCTGGTCAACACCCTGGCGAATCAGCTTTCCGGGGCCATACTGCGCGCGATATTCCATGATGTCAGCGTCTGCCGCGAACAACTCTTAAGCGTAACCGGCGTGAATCGCGAGCTGTTACTCACGGACCTGTTACTGCGTATCGAACATTACCTGCAACCAGGCACGCTGCTGCCTGCTTCCCATCTCTGAGAGAGACATTATGTTTTTAGTCGACTCACACTGCCATCTCGATGGCCTGGATTATCAATCACTGCATAAAGACGTGGACGATGTGCTGGCAAAAGCCGCCGCCCGCGATGTGAAATTCTGTCTGGCTGTCGCCACGACGCTGCCCGGATATCGCTCGATGCGCGATCTGGTGGGTGAGCGCGACAACGTCGTCTTCTCCTGCGGCGTGCATCCGCTCAATCAGGATGAAGAGTACGACGTCGAGGATCTGCGCCGGATGGCGGCGGAAGCGGGCGTAGTGGCCATGGGTGAAACCGGGCTGGACTATTTTTACACGCCGGAAACAAAACCCCGCCAGCAGGAGTCTTTCCGCAACCACATCCGTATCGGACGCGAGCTGAACAAACCGGTCATCGTCCATACCCGCGATGCGCGCGCAGATACCCTCGCCATCCTGCAGGAAGAAAAAGTGACGGATTGCGGTGGCGTACTACACTGTTTCACAGAAGACAGAGAAACGGCGGGTAAGCTGCTTGATTTGGGGTTTTATATCTCGTTTTCCGGGATCGTGACGTTCCGTAATGCTGAGCAGCTGCGTGATGCTGCGCGTTATGTGCCTCTCGACCGGATCCTGGTGGAAACAGACTCGCCTTATCTGGCACCGGTGCCGCACCGCGGTAAAGAGAACCAGCCAGCCATGACGAGAGATGTGGCTGAGTATATGGCCGTCCTGAAAGGTGTCAGCCTCGAAGAGCTGGCGCGCACCACGACGGAAAACTTCGCTAATCTGTTCCACATCGCCCCCTCCCGCCTGCAATCTGTTTGATACACCTGTTTTTTTTGGGCTCGTAATTAATAAACAAAGCGAGTAAAGTTCACCGCCTTATTTAGGGCGGTGACGGTGTATTTAGACATATCTGGACATGCTTTTTGTAAATTACTGAAAGTTTTTCGATCGTCTGAAGCTGAAACGTGATAGCCGTCAAACAAAGTCACAGGGATTTATTTTACTCTGTGTAATAAATAAAGGGCGCTTAGATGTCCTGTCCACGGCGCGGTTCTCCCCCCGTGCCCATGCGTGAAAGCGTAAAAAAAGCACAAATACTCAGGAGCACTCTCAATTATGTTTAAGAATGCATTTGCTAACCTGCAAAAGGTCGGTAAATCGCTGATGCTGCCAGTATCCGTACTGCCTATCGCAGGTATCCTGCTGGGCGTCGGTTCTGCAAACTTCAGCTGGCTGCCAGCCGTAGTTTCACACGTGATGGCCGAAGCAGGCGGTTCTGTTTTTGCTAACATGCCGCTGATCTTCGCTATCGGTGTTGCACTGGGCTTCACCAATAACGACGGTGTATCTGCTCTGGCCGCGGTTGTTGCTTACGGCATCATGGTGAAAACCATGGCTGTGGTTGCGCCACTGGTACTGCATTTACCTGCTGAAGAGATCGCAGCGAAACACCTGGCCGATACCGGTGTTCTCGGCGGTATCATCTCTGGTGCCATTGCAGCCTACATGTTTAACCGCTTCTATCGCATCAAGCTGCCTGAGTATCTGGGCTTCTTCGCGGGCAAGCGCTTCGTACCGATCATCTCTGGTCTGGCTGCGATCTTCATGGGCGTTGTGCTGTCCTTCATCTGGCCTCCAATTGGTACGGCTATCCAGACCTTCTCTCAGTGGGCTGCATACCAGAACCCGGTTGTGGCGTTTGGTATCTACGGCTTCGTAGAGCGCTGCCTGGTGCCATTTGGTCTGCACCACATCTGGAACGTTCCATTCCAGATGCAGATTGGTGAATACACCAACGCCGCAGGTCAGGTATTCCACGGTGACATCCCACGTTACATGGCAGGTGACCCAACTGCAGGCAAACTGTCTGGCGGCTTCCTGTTCAAAATGTACGGTCTGCCGGCTGCAGCGATTGCTATCTGGCACTCTGCTAAACCAGAGAACCGTGCAAAAGTGGGCGGTATCATGATCTCCGCAGCGTTGACCTCGTTCCTGACCGGTATCACCGAGCCGATCGAGTTCTCCTTCATGTTCGTTGCGCCGATCCTGTACGTTATCCACGCGATTCTGGCAGGCCTGGCATTCCCAATCTGTATTCTGCTGGGTATGCGTGACGGTACGTCCTTCTCGCACGGTCTGATCGACTTCATCGTTCTGTCCGGTAACAGCAGCAAACTGTGGCTGTTCCCAATCGTTGGTGCGTGCTACGCAGTGGTGTACTACACCGTCTTCCGCGTGCTGATCAAAGCACTGGACCTGAAAACTCCGGGTCGTGAAGATTCTACTGACGATGCGAAAGCAACCTCTACCAGCGAAATGGCTCCTGCTCTGATTGCAGCATTCGGCGGTAAAGAAAACATCACTAACCTGGACGCGTGTATCACTCGTCTGCGTGTGAGCGTTGCTGACGTCGCGAAAGTTGACCAGCAGGGCCTGAAAAAACTGGGCGCAGCGGGTGTTGTTGTTGCAGGTTCGGGCGTTCAGGCAATCTTCGGTACTAAATCCGATAACCTGAAAACCGAAATGGATGAGTACATCCGCAGCAACTAAGTTGTGACCTGGGGAGACTAAGGCAGCCGAATGGCTGCCTTTTTTATTGTGCCAACATTTAAGCCCGGTGGCGCTGCGCTTACCGGGCCTACGGGTTTTGTAGGTCGGGTAAGCGCAGCGCCACCCGACAATTCCCGCACACCGCCCACAAAAAAGGGAGCCATTCGGCTCCCTTCGTCATTACTCACGACTTAGAAACGGTATGTACCGCTCACCGAGAAGTTACGCGGTGCGCCGTAAACGCCGTAGCTGCCCAGGTAATCGTAATACTCCTCGTCAAACACGTTGTTCAGGTTGCCCTGAACCGAGAAGTTTTTCGTGACCTGGTAGCGGGTAAAGAGATCCACCACCGTGTAACCACCCTGAGTGATCTGATTCACGCCGTTCGGGCCGTTATCGAGATCCTGCCAGGTTTTGTTCTGCCAGCGCGCGCCACCGCCGACGGTCAGCTCAGGTAGCATCGGCAACTGGTAGCGCGTAAACAGCTTCAGAGAGGTACGCGGCTGGCCTGGGTTGACGGCAGCGCCGTTCTCATCGTCAGCAATGTAGCGGCTGCCGCCGAAGGTCAGCTGCCAGTTGTCGGTCAACGCCCCGTTCAGCTCGAACTCAATCCCTTTGCTGACGGTCCCATCCACGGATTTATACGCCGACTGGCCGCCGGAGCCTGGAATGGTTGTCCCGGTGTTGACGGCGACGTTGTCCTGCTCAATACGGAAGACGGCGAGCGTCGCGGTCAGGCGGGTGCTGAACCAGTCACCTTTCACACCGGCTTCATAGCTCTTACCGGTGGTCGGATCGATGAAGTTGCTGTTGATATCGCGCTGGCCAGACGGCTGGAAGATCGAAGTGTAGCTTCCGTAAACCGACCAGGTATCGTCGATGTCATAGATCAGGCCCGCATACGGCGTGACGTCATCGAATTTGCTGTTGCGGATCTCGTCCGGTTTACGCTCCAGGTTGTACTTGGCGCTCCACTCGGTGTAACGCGCGCCCAGAATCAGGTGCAGCGGATCGGCCAGAGAGATACGGGTCGCGGCATAGACAGATTTCTGGCGGATTACGTCGCGCTGGTACAGCGAGAAACCGGACCAGGTCGGGTCGGCCAGATTGCCGTTGTAATCGTAAATGCTGCCGACATCCATCAGGCCGTAATTGTCGTTAACCGGATAGGAGTTGTCATAGTTATTGCGCTGGCGGCTGTAGCTCCCGCCGAACATGATCTGGTGCTGACGGCCAAGCAGGTCATACCCGCCGCGTACGAATGCATCCACGGAGTCCTGTTTACGCTCGCCGCGGTTCCAGCCGCCCCAGGCACCGTACCATTTGGAGGCATCGTACAGGCCAGTTGCCTTGTCCGGATAACCGTCGATGTACATCAGCTTGCTGTCGAAGTTAGTTTCCGCGTGCATGGCGTTAACCTTCGCTTCCCAGCCGTTATCAAAGCGCTGAGTGAGGTTGGCAAACACTTTGGTGGAGTCATTGTTAGAGTAAGTCCAGTCGGCTGCGGTGTTAAAGCCGCGGCGGAAATCGGTTTTGCTGCCATCGCTGAACATGGAAGGGAAACCGCCCCAGGTCGGGCTGTCCTCTTCGCTTTCCTGGTAGTCATAACCCAGGGAGAGGGTGGTGGAGTCTGTCACGTCCGCATCGAGAATGCCGGAGACGAACTTCTTGCGATAGTGGTTACGCTCCACCCAGGAGTCGCGGTCTTCGTACCCGGCGATCACGCGCCCGCGCACGTTGCCGGATTCCGTCAGCGGCGCCTGGAGATCCATCACGTAACGCTGTTTATCCCAGCTGCCGTAGGTGGCGGAGACGTTGCCTTTAAACTCTTTGCTGTCCGCGTGTTTGCGCACCATGTTGACGTAAGCGGAAGGGTTGCCCGTGCCGCTCATCAAACCGGCCGCGCCGCGCACCACTTCGATTTTGTCGAAAATAGCGGTATCGCCCGCGGTATCACCAAAGTTCCAGCGGTTATCGAGGAAGGTGGGCATGTCTTCATAGGCAAAGTTGCTGATGAAGAACCCGCGGGAGTAGAAGTTGGTACGGCTGGTATCAATGCGGGAAGCGCTCACCCCGACGGTGTTATCCAGTACCGAGCCGATGGTGTTCAGCTCCTGGTCCTGCATACGCTGCTGGCTGATGACGCTGACCGACTGCGGAATATCACGCGAAACCAGTAATAATTTGGTGCCGGTGGTGGTGGTTTTGACGCTGTAATCCTGATCCTGCGCGCTATTCTGATCTTGCGCGTTATCAGCCCCGTCAACGATGACGGTATCTTCCGGATTGGATTCTGCGAAACTTGCGGTCGGCATCAATGCCATAGCAATACAGGCTGCCAGCAACGAAGGTGTTGCGACAGGCTGACGTTGCCCATCCCTGGTGTGATTAATGAAAGACATCATCAAACCCTTTCTGAGTGAATGGTAAATTGTCTGCCCCAGTCCCGGTAACGGTCGGAGGTCATTTCTATGTTGAAAATGCGCATGAAAATGCAAATGCGAAATATACGCATTTGAATTAACCGTGTAAACAGATGTAACCATTTCACCTGAAATTATGTTTCAGTCATATCTAAGGGCAGGATGGTCAATCAGCGACCATCCATTGTGGGTAAAGGAAAGAAATCACGGGATAAGGTTGAAAGGACAGGAGAAACTCGCTCATACTCTTGTGTTGTGTCACGGGCAATCGCCGCACGCCAGCCTTTGCCGGTCACGTCACGCCAGATTAAACAAAAAAGGAAAACGTCATGGCTGAAGAAACCATTTTCAGTAAAATTATCCGTCGTGAGATCCCGTCGGATATCGTGTATCAGGATGAACTGGTCACAGCTTTCCGCGACATTTCACCTCAGGCTCCGACACACATCCTTATTATCCCCAATATTCTGATTCCGACCGTCAATGACGTGAAAACTGAGCATGAAGTGGCATTAGGCCGTATGCTGACGGTAGCAGCGAAAATTGCTGAACAGGAAGGGATTGCCGAAGACGGGTACCGTCTGATCATGAACTGTAATCATCATGGTGGGCAGGAAGTTTATCATATTCACATGCATCTGCTGGGCGGTCGTCCGCTGGGTCCGATGCTGGCGCATAAAGGTCTTTGATATGCAAAGAGGGCGTAAAGCGGTTCTGGCTCTGACACTGGCGATGGTCCTCGCGGGCTGTAGCTCGCGTCCGGCGATCCCGGTCAGCGATGAACAGACGCTGGTGATGGAGTCGTCGGTTCTGGCTGCGGGCATTACCGCTGAGGCACCGTCGCTCACGGTCAGCGAAATTCAGCCGTCGGCGTCCTCCAGGCTTTATAACGAAAGAAACCAGCCAGTTACCATTCACTATCGGTTTTACTGGTATGACGTAAGAGGCCTCGAGATGCATCCGCTTGAAGCGCCACGCAGTGTCATCATTCCGGCCAATTCGTCGGTCACACTTTATGGCAGCGCTAATTATCTGGGTGCGCATAAGGTCAGACTTTATCTTTATTTGTAAGGGGTGAACCTTGATTAAGAATTTGGGCCGTTACGCGCTCGTTACCGCTTTCGCGCTGTTCCTGTCGGGGTGTATCAACCGTACGGAACAGCAACCTGCTCCAGTTGACGAGGTGAAGCCTGGCACTGAACAGCCGGTGACGCCGACCGAGCCAGTGCCAACGGTGCCATCCGTACCGACGATCCCGGAACAGCCGGGCCCGATTGAACATCCCGATCAAACTTCGCAGCCTGCGCCGCGCGTCCGTCACTATGACTGGAACGGTGCCATGCAGCCAATGGTCGGCAAAATGCTGCAGGCTCAGGGCGTGACCGCAGGCAGCGTACTGCTGGTGGATAGCGTCAACAACCGCACCAACGGCTCGCTGAATGCGGGTGAAGCCACGGAAACCCTGCGCAATGCGCTGGCGAACAACGGCAAGTTTACGCTGGTTTCCGTCCAGCAATTGTCCGTGGCGAAACAGCAGTTGGGCCTGTCACCGCAGGACAGCTTAGGTTCGCGCAGCAAAGCCATTGGCATCGCCCGTAACGTTGGCGCGCAGTATGTGCTCTACTCCAACGCGACCGGCAACGTCAACACGCCAACCCTGCAAATGCAGCTGATGCTGGTTCAAACAGGCGAAATTATCTGGTCAGGTAAAGGTGCCGTTACACAACAATAGCGTTACGCGCGAAACCCTGCTTTCGCGCGACTTCCCGCAATATCGCCTTATCGCGCCGCAAACCCACGCCGGGTTTAGCGGCGCGAGTTGCATTATTGAGCACGGCGATCGCCGTCTGGTGTTGCGCCAGCGTCATGACGCCACCGGGCCCGCCTTCGCGTTTCGCCGTCAGTATCATGCCCTGAAACGTCTTCCCGCCGATCTGGTGCCCGAGCCGCACTTCTTTCATCACGACTGGATGGCGGTCGAGTATCTTGTGGGTGAGATCAAAAGCGAGCTTCCTGATACCCAAACCCTGGCAGGCATGCTGTATTATCTGCACCGGCAATCCCGTCTTGGGTGGCGCATCACGATCCTGCCGCTGCTCGACGCCTACTGGCAGGGAGCCGCGCCTTCACGGCGATCGCCATTCTGGCTGGCGACGTTAAAACGTCTGCGCCAGCGCGGCGAACCGCGCCCTCTGCGGCTGGTGCCGTTGCATATGGACGTGCATGCCGGAAATATCGTCCATACCCCAACGGGAGAACGGCTGATCGACTGGGAATACGCGGGCGATGGCGACGTGGCGCTCGAGCTGGCGGCGGTCTGGATGCCGTCAGAAAAGGCCCGGCAGACGCTTGTTAGAGCCTATGCCAATACGGCGAATATGGACGCGTATCAGCTGCAACAGCAGGTCCAGCGCTGGCGGCCCTGGGTACTGATGATGATGGCCGGATGGTTCGAATTACGCTTTCAGCAATCGGCTGACAAACAATTTATCGCGCTGGCAGATGACGTCTGGCGTGAGTTACAAACTAAAGGATAAGAGAGGTTCGTGTGGGTCCAGTGATGTTGGATGTTGAAGGGTATGAACTCGATGCGGAAGAGCGCGATATTCTGGCGCATCCGCTGGTGGGTGGGCTGATTCTGTTTACCCGCAACTATCACGATCCTGCGCAGCTGCGCGAGCTGGTGCGTCAGATCCGCGCGGCGTCCCGCAACCGTCTGGTGGTCGCGGTCGATCAGGAAGGCGGACGCGTGCAGCGTTTTCGCGAGGGCTTCACCCGTCTGCCGGCGGCACAATCTTTTGCTGCCCTGCTTGGCACTGAAGAGGGCGGTAAGCTGGCGCAGGACGCGGGCTGGCTGATGGCGAGCGAAATGATCGCCATGGATATCGATTTAAGTTTTGCGCCGGTGCTGGACGTCGGGCACATCAGCGCGGCCATCGGCGAGCGCTCCTACCATGAAGATCCGCAGATTGCCCTGGCAATGGCGACGCGCTTTATCGACGGGATGCACGACGCGGGCATGAAAACCACCGGGAAACACTTCCCGGGTCACGGGGCAGTCACGGCGGATTCTCACAAAGAGACGCCGCGCGATCCGCGCCCTGAGGCGGAGATCCGTGCCAAAGATATGTCCGTGTTCCGCTCGCTCATTACCGACAACAAGCTCGACGCCATCATGCCTGCGCATGTGATCTACAGCGATGTCGATCCGCGTCCGGCCAGCGGGTCCCCGCACTGGTTGAAAACCGTGCTGCGCCAGGAGCTGGGCTTTAACGGCGTGATTTTCTCCGACGATCTGTCGATGGAAGGGGCGGCGATCATGGGCAGCTACGCCGAGCGCGGTCAGGCGTCGCTGGATGCGGGTTGCGATATGATCCTGGTCTGCAATAATCGTAAAGGGGCGGTTAGCGTGTTAGATAACCTGTCGCCGATCAATGCTGAACGTGTTACACAATTGTATCATAAAGGTTCATTTAGCCGTCAGGAGCTGATGGGCTCGTCTCGCTGGAAGACAGTGAACGCCGAGCTTGAAGCACTCAATGAGCGCTGGCAGGCACACAAAGCGGGCCAATAAACCCCTCTCGGAAGGCGTCGTGTGGTGAGGAAACAATGATCATTTATTTGCACGGTTTTGATTCGAACAGTCCTGGTAACCATGAAAAAGTGCTGCAACTGCAGTTCATCGACCCGGACGTGCGGCTGATTAGCTACAGCACGCGCCATCCGAAGCATGACATGGCGCATCTGCTGAAAGAAGTGGACAAGATGCTGCAGCTCAACGTCGACGATCGTCCGCTGATTTGCGGCGTGGGACTCGGTGGCTACTGGGCAGAGCGGATCGGTTTTCTCTGCGATATTCGCCAGGTGGTGTTCAATCCGAATTTGTTCCCGGACGAGAACATGGAAGGCAAGATTGACCGCCCGGAAGAGTACACCGATATTGCAACCAAATGCGTGAGCAATTTCCGCGAGAAGAACCGCGACCGCTGCATGGCGATCCTCTCCCGTCATGACGAGGCGCTGGATAACCTCCGCGCGGCGGAGCTGCTGCATCACTACTATGAAATTGTCTGGGACGAAGAGCAGACCCACAAATTCAAAAATATCTCCCCGCATCTGCAGCGCATCAAAGCCTTCAAGACCCTGGGCTAACCCCCTCTGACTTACTCAAAGCCCGGCCGCGAAAGCGAGCCGGGCTTTGTCTTTGCTACAATTGTACAAATTTAAATCACCAAAACTTGATTCACATCAATTTTGGTATGACCAATGCGCCTGGCGTGTTATTCTCAATGCACCTGAATGGTTTCAGTGCTGTAACCTGTTGTTAATTAAGGGTTATTATCATAACTTTTAATTAACAATTGGTTAATAATTTGAGGGGGTCACATTGACTACGCCATTGAAAAAGATAGTGATTGTAGGCGGCGGCGCAGGTGGGCTGGAGCTGGCTACGCAACTCGGCAAGAAGCTGGGCCGTGGCAAGAAAGCCAAAATTACGCTGGTTGATCGCAACCACAGCCATCTGTGGAAACCGCTGCTGCATGAAGTCGCCACCGGTTCCCTGGACGAAGGTGTCGATGCCCTGAGCTATCTGGCGCACGCGCGTAATCACGATTTCCAGTTCCAGCTGGGCTCGGTGATGGACATCAACCGCGAAAGCAAAACCATCACTCTGGCCGAGCTGCGTGACGAGAAGGGCGAGCTGCTGGTTCCTGAGCGCAAACTGCCGTACGACACGCTGGTGATGGCGCTGGGCAGTACTTCGAACGACTTCAATACCCCGGGCGTAAAAGAGAACTGCATCTTCCTCGACAACCCGCATCAGGCGCGTCGTTTCCATCAGGAGATGCTGAACCTGTTCCTGAAATATTCCAATAACCTCGGTGCCAGCGGCAAAGTGAACATCGCGATTGTCGGCGGCGGCGCGACGGGCGTAGAGCTCTCTGCGGAACTGCACAACGCGGTGAAACAGCTGCACAGCTACGGTTACAAAGGCCTGACCAACGAAGCGCTGAACGTGACGCTGGTCGAAGCGGGCGAGCGCATTCTGCCCGCGCTGCCGCCGCGTATTTCCGGTGCGGCGCACAACGAACTGACCAAAATGGGTGTGCGCGTGCTGACTCAAACCATGGTCACCAGCGCCGACGAAGGCGGTCTGCACACCAAAGGCGGCGAGTACATTCAGGCCGATTTGATGGTCTGGGCTGCTGGCATCAAAGCGCCTGATTTCATGAAAGAGATTGGCGGGCTGGAAACCAACCGTATTAACCAGCTGGTGGTCGAGCCGACGCTGCAAACCACGCGCGATCCGAACATTTTCGCCATCGGTGACTGCGCATCTTGCGCGCGTCCGGAAGGCGGGTTCGTTCCTCCGCGCGCCCAGGCCGCGCACCAGATGGCAAGCCTCGCGCTGCACAACATTCTGGCGCAGACCAAAGGCAAAGCGATGAAGTCCTACGTCTACAAAGACCACGGCTCGCTGGTTTCCCTGTCGAACTTCTCCACCGTGGGCAGCCTGATGGGTAACCTGATGCGCGGCTCTATGATGGTTGAAGGGCGCATCGCGCGTTTCGTCTACATCTCGCTGTATCGCATGCACCAGGTCGCGCTGCACGGTTACTTCAAAACCGGTCTGATGATGCTGGTGGGCAGTATCAACCGCGTCATCCGTCCGCGCCTCAAACTGCACTGATCCTTCAATCCCTCCGGCTCCCGGAGGGATTTTTAGCATTTCCTGCTGACAATATCCGTCAGGTTACTTAAGAGTTCTCCTAAACGCGCACCTTTTCATTTCACGCCTCTCTTTTTGAGCGTTATTCCGATTGGCGAACCCTTTCTTTGATTGCAAAATTGTTACCAATAGCAACAAAGGAGGAAGTCCCGTGAATAAATCTATGTTGGCGGGTATAGGGATTGGCGTAGCTGCGGCGCTGGGCGTGGCAGCAGTGGCCAGTCTGAACGTGTTTGAACGCGGCCCGCAGTACGCACAAGTTGTTTCAGCCACACCGATCAAAGAGTCGGTGAAAACCCCTCGTCAGGAGTGCCGCAACGTCGCGGTGACCCACCGTCGTCCGGTGCAGGATGAAAACCGTATCGCAGGCTCCGTGCTGGGTGCGGTTGCGGGTGGCGTGATTGGTCATCAGTTTGGCGGCGGACGCGGGAAAGATGTCGCGACCGTGGTCGGCGCACTGGGTGGCGGCTATGCCGGTAACCAGGTCCAGGGCGCGATGCAGGACGGCGATACGTACACCACCACGCAGCAGCGCTGCAAAACCGTGTATGACAAATCAGAGAAAATGCTCGGCTACGATGTGACCTACAAAATTGGCGATCAGCAGGGCAAAATTCGGATGGACAAAGACCCGGGTACCCAGATCCCTCTGGATAGCAACGGTCAGCTGGTTCTGAATAACAAGGTGTAAAAAAAGCGGTATTTTTGAATTTGGCTCCTCAAACGCTCAGGCTGAGGAGCCTTTTTTTCGCCTGTCAGAAGGTCAGGGCGTAGTTCAGACCGAAGGTGCGTCCGCGGCCTTTATACTCGTACAGCGCCGCATTTCCGTAGGTTGGGCTGTAGAGCAACGGCGCGCGCTGTCCCCAGACGGTGGTGTACTCTTTATCGAGCAGGTTTTCGACGCTAAACGTCAGCTTGCCGAGCGGGAGCTGATAGCTGCCGATAAAATCAACGGTATTGTAGCCATCAATTTTATTGCCCGCCGCGTCGCTCAGATCGAAGGCCTGCTGGGTTTGCAGACGCAACGCCCACGGCTCTGGTGCCCAGCCGACGTAGGCTGTCGCTTTCGACGGTGACGCCTGAGTTACATCCCATTTCTCCCAGGAACCGTTGGTTTTGATTTCGGATTTCAGGACGTTGAAGTTTCCGCCCAGACTCCAGTCGCTGTCAGGAATAAAGTAATCCACCGCCCCTTCGACGCCGTAGATCCGACGCTTCTGCGGATTCACGTCGATGGTCATGTCCGCGCGGTTGATATCAATGGATTTGTCCGACAGGGAGTAGTAGGCCGCAATCTGGGTGCGCAGCTGATCGCCGGTAAAGCGCCAGCCCAGCTCATACGAATCAACCTTAATCCCTTCGAGTTTGGCATCATTCGGGTTCACGCTTTTCAGCAGCGCCAGATGACCCTGCGCATCCGCTTTGCTGTAGGAGCCATTGCCGTAATATTTCCCCGGATCCGGGAGTTCGACGCCCTGAGAGAAGTTAAACCACACCTGCTGACGCTCGGTAAGGTGCGCCAGGATCCCGGCGTTAAACAGGACATTATCGTAATCCGTTTTGCCGCCCGGAATGGCGTCGGCGGAGAGGGCGTCGCCTTTGGCAATGCTCTGCTGCTCTTTGTAGCCGATGAAATCGTCGACGCGGTTTTCGGTCCACTGATAGCGCACGCCGCCGCTCAGGGTAAAGACGTCGTTAATGTCGTAGCTGTTTTGCAGGAAAGGGGCGAAGTTGGTGATGCTGTAGCCCGGATAGCGGCCCGTGCTGTAAGCCGACTGGTTATTCATCCCGCCGGAAGGGACGGAATCCGCCAGATTGAAGAACATCTGGTTGGAATCAAAGGTTTCATGGTCGGCATCAATACCCCAGGTGAGCTGCCAGCCGTCGAGCGGTTTGCTGTTCAGCGTCAGCTTGGCACCGTACTGATCCGTATTCTGCTCGGAGGCGGAGAAGCTGGAGATTTGTCCTTTCGCCACCGTCGGGAAGGGGTAGAAGCGCAGGGATTCATCGCGATAATAGATCTGCCCGACCAGCTCCTGTCCCCAGAAATCGGTATCGGAATATTGCAGGCTAACCAGATGACGCTCGGTGCCGGGAATACGATCCGAGCTAAAGCCGCTGGAGGTGCGTGCCGTGCCGTTGCCCGTCACCGCGCTCATGTTCTTATCGAGATACAGCCCGTAATCGTCGTCACCCTGGCTTTTGTAATACTGCGTCACCACCTGCAACTGGCGAGTCTCATCGATCTCGATGGTGCCGGTTCCCATCACGTCCAGACGATCCGAGTGTTGCAGGCCGGTCTGAGTGTTGTCGAAGGTCAGGGCGTCGCCGTTACCGTCGTACCAGCCGCCGAAGCGCTGATAAGCCACTGAAAGACGGCCCGACGCATTGTCATTCCCGCCGCTGACGGCGGCCGCCACGCGCTCATCGCGATCGTCGCTGTTGTTAAAGCCGCTTTTGCCGCCGAGTTCCAGATCGACCTGCGTCTCCGGCTGCCCTTTTTTGGTGACGATATTGATCAGCCCGCCGGTACTGCCGCCGCCGTACAGCGACGTCGAGCCGGAAATGACTTCGATATGCTCGACGTTGAACGGATCGATAGAATCCAGCTGGCGGCTGTCGGTGCGCGACGAGTTCAGACGCACGCCGTCGATCAGCACCACAATCGCGCGGCCGCGCATATTCATGCCGTAGTTGGTGCGCCCCTGGCTGCTGACGTCCATACCGGGGATCAGCTGGCCGAGAATATCTTTGAACTCTTTCCCGCCCTGAACCTGCTGTTCAATCTCCTGACCTTCAATAATCCACGTGGTCTGCGCCATTTCGGCGACGGTGCGGTGGCTGCGGTTGGCGCTGACAATCAGGTTTTCTTCGTTTTGTTGTTCTGCGTACAGCGGCATCGCGATAGCCAGCAGAACGGGATTAAGCACCCAGAGGCTCTTCTTCATCATCATTCCTTGTTGAGCGTTTGCTCTTTTTTATCGGCAGGTCAAATCACACAATGGAAACATTGTGAATAAATGTAAACGCGAATATTGCCGATAAAGAGTCTCATTATCAACCCGCTGAAATGAGAGGGTTTACAGGAGATGAAAGTGAAAAAAGTGGGGGAGAGGGGAAAAGAAAAGGGCGGAGACCCGCCCTTCAAATCAGAGTTTCAGCAGCTCAGGCCACAGTCGCAGCGTGGTGCGGGAAATGCTTTGCAGCTTCTCAAGGCTTGCGCCTTCCCGCGCGCTGATCGACATCCCCTGCAGGACGCAGCTTAAGAACTGCGTCAGCTCCTCAGGGTTACAGTGCGCCGGGATCTCGCCGCGCGCCTGGCGCTGGCGTAAAAAGGCGCCCAGCGTCTCTTCCTGCATGGCGTGGCGCGATTTCACGGTATTGGCGATCTCTTTCGAGGAGGCCGCCAGCGTCGCCGAGGTGTTAATCATAAAACAGCCCGCAGGCGTGTCTTTGCTGGTAAAGCAGGCCGAGATGGCCGCGAAGTAATCCTGCAACGCCTGCTCAACGCTTTTCTCTTCACAAAACAGCTGAGCTTCGTGTTTGGCCGCAAAGCGCGTGATATAGCGATCCAGCACGGCGCGGAACAGGCCTTCTTTGTTGGTGAATTCTGCGTACAGCGTCGGGGCTTTCGCGCCTGTCGCTTCGACCAGGTCGGAGAGCGAAGTCGCTTCATACCCATGCTGCCAGAAGAGTGTCATGGCCTTATCGAGCGCCGCATCCCTGTCGAACACTTTCGGTCGGCCACGGCTTTTTTTTGCGCAACTCGTGACGTCGGTTGTCATGTGCCGTTGTACCTTTGTTGGTTTGTTGAATGATCATTATAAAAATAATAATCAGCGGCGACCAGCACTCATTTCACAAAAATAAATTAATCATATGGGTATGAAAAATAAGAGGTTTAAAATTAATTTAATGATCGTTATAAAATCATGTTGACGTGTGACCTGGATCACATCTATCATTTACCTATCGATCGTTAAGTAAATAACTAACGACCTCCCAAATTCATCTGTTAAAGGCTAAAAATCATGAAAACCATCAACACCCTGATCGCTGCTGCTGTACTGAGTTCCCTGTCATTCGCCAGCTTCGCCGCTGTCGAAGTGCAATCTACCCCTGCTGACCAGCAAAAAGTCGGCACCATCTCTGCCAACGCCGGGACTAACCTGGGTTCACTGGAAGACCAGTTAGCGCAGAAAGCTGAACAGATGGGCGCGAAATCATTCCGCATCACTTCAGTCACCGGTCCGAACACCCTGCACGGGACTGCAGTGATCTACAAATAAGCGTGGCTTAACCCTCATTAATGCCACTGCCATAAAAAAAGGCCCTGCTGAAAAGCAGGGCCTTTTTGTTTTTGGCGATTTTACATCGCCTGCTGAGTCACCTCGTGATGCGGCGTGACATCCACTGGCATGCCCGAGCGCACGTCCATCGCTTTTTCCATCACCGCGCTGTCCGCGCGCGCTTTAAAGGTTTGCATTGCGGCGTTCAGCGTAATCGGCAGCGTCTGCGGGTCGTCGCCGATGTTCTTCGACAGCGGCTGATGCACCTCGACCAGACGTTTCCCGCCCGGCTCGTCAGAGACTTTAATTGGCGTATTAATAATATTGACCTTGGTGCCCGGCGTTATCACGCGGAACAGGGTCTCGATGTCGCCATCGCGCAGGCGGATACAGCCTGAGCTGACGCGCATCCCGATGCCAAAGTCCGCATTGGTGCCATGCAGCAAATAGACGCCACCGTAGGCGGCGAGGCGAATCGCGTGATGGCCCATCGGGTTATCCGGGCCCGCCGGAACCACGGCGGGCAGATCAATGCCCTGGGCTTTATAACGCGCACGAATGTTGGCCGTTGGCGTCCAGGTTGGGTTGGCGCGTTTATCCGAGACGGTGGTGACCATCGTCGGGGTCAGGGTATCGCCACCCAACTGACCGATGCCGATCGGGTAAACCGTCACCTCGTTTTTCCCCGGCGGGTAATAGTAGAGGCGCAGTTCGGCGAGGTTAATCACCAGACCTTCGCGCGGCGCGTCCGGGAGCAGGGTTTGTAGCGGGATGGTCAGCACGCTACCGGCGCGCGGCACGTAAGGATCGACGCCAGGGTTGGCCTGCAATAATGCCAGGAAGCCGACGTTGTATTTTTTGGCGATCGCCTCCAGCGAACCGCCATCATTTTCCACCACGTGGAAGCGGTTCTCGCCCACCAGACGGCTCCCGGCAGGGGGCAGCGGCCAGGTATTGGCGCGCGCGGGCAGGGCGATCGCGACGGTTGCCGCAAGGGCAATCAAGGTTATCCAGCGAGTAAAACGCACAGTCATCATCACTAAATCCAGAGTAAAAACAGGGTTATTGTTATTCAAAACGTTAATGGATGATTATGGCGAAGGGGCGTGTCGGGAAATCAGGAGAAGTGCAAAGAGTTTGTAAATTAATCGGCCGGGTGGAGATTGCCGCCCGGCCAGAGGGTTACGCTGCGGCGTTTTCTTCGAGCTGGCGCATAAAGTTACGCACCCACTCCATCCGCGTTTTGCGATCGCTCAGCTCCTGCATGAATTTCAGGCGCGTCGGGCCGTCGAGGCGGAAATGCTGCGGCTGTTTTTGCAGCAAACCAATGAGCCACATCGGGTCGACGTGGTTTTTCTCCGCGAACTCAATCACGCCGCCTTTCTCGTTGCCTTCCAGCTTGCGAATACCCAGCTTCTGCGCCAGCTGGCGCAGTCGGGCGATATCCAGCAGGTTACGCGCTGCATCCGGCAGCAGGCCAAAGCGGTCGATCAGCTCGACTTTGATTTCCTCGAGCTCAGCCTCGTTTTTGGCGCTGGCAATCCGCTTGTAGAACGACAGGCGCGTGTTCACGTCCGGGATAAAATCATCCGGCAGCAGGGACGGCATGCGTAGCTCCACTTCCGTTTGCTGGCTGGTGAGATCTTCCAGCGACGGCTCGCGCCCCTCTTTCAGGGCGTCGACGGCGTTTTCCAGCAGCTCCATGTACAGCGAGAAGCCGATGGTCTCCATCGATCCGCTCTGATCTTCCCCGAGCAGTTCGCCCGCGCCGCGGATCTCCAGGTCGTGCGTCGCCAGCGCGAAACCGGCCCCCAGATCTTCCAGCGACGCGATCGCTTCCAGACGTTTTTGCGCATCGGTGGTCATCGCTTTCGGATGCGGCGTCAGCAGCCAGGCGTAGGCCTGGTGATGCGAACGCCCGACGCGACCGCGCAGCTGATGAAGCTGCGCCAGACCGAAGTGATCGGCCCGTTCGATGATGATGGTGTTCGCCGTTGGAATGTCGATCCCGGTTTCGATAATGGTGGTACAGACCAGCACGTTAAAACGCTGGTGGTGGAAATCGTTCATCACCCGCTCCAGCTCGCGCTCGCGCATCTGGCCGTGGCCGATGGCAATGCGCGCTTCCGGCACCAGCTCTGCCAGTTTATCCGCCGCTTTCTGGATGTTCTCCACGTCGTTGTAGAGATAGTAGACCTGGCCGCCGCGCAGCACTTCACGCAGGATCGCCTCACGCACCACCAGGCAGTCGTACTCGCGCACGAAGGTTTTTACCGCCAGACGACGGGCCGGTGGGGTGGCAATGATCGACAGATCGCGCATCCCGCTCATCGCCATATTCAGGGTTCGTGGGATTGGCGTCGCGGTGAGCGTCAGGATATCCACATCCGCGCGCATCGCTTTGATGCGCTCTTTGTGGCGCACGCCGAAGCGGTGCTCTTCATCGACAATCAGCAGGCCCAAATCTTTCCACTTCACGTCGCTTTGCAACAGCTTGTGGGTGCCGATCAGAATGTCGATTTTACCTTCGCTGGCCTGCTCCAGAATTTGCGTCTGCTCTTTGGCGCTGCGAAAACGCGACAGCATCTCGATACGCACCGGCCAGTTGGCGAAGCGGTCGCGGAAGTTGTCGTAGTGCTGTTGGGCCAGCAGGGTTGTCGGCACCAGCACGGCGACCTGTTTGTTGTTCTCGACGGCGAGGAAAGTCGCGCGCATCGCCACTTCGGTTTTGCCGAAGCCAACGTCGCCGCACACCAGACGGTCCATCGCCAGCGGCTGGCACATATCGCTGAGTACCGCGTTAATTGCTTGAGCCTGATCCGGCGTGGTTTCAAACGGGAAGCTGTCGCAGAACAGCTGATACTGCTCTTTGTCGTGCTTGAAGGCGTAGCCGGATTTCGCCGCGCGCTGGGCGTAAATATCCAGTAGCTCGGCGGCGACATCGCGGACTTTCTCGGCGGCTTTCTGCCGCGCACGGGTCCAGGCATCGCTGCCCAGTTTGTGCAGCGGGGCGCTCTCTTCCGCGCCACCGGCGTAACGGCTGATGAGATGCAAAGAGGAAACTGGCACATACAGTTTGGCGTCACCGAGATAGGTGATCATCAGGTACTCCGCGGTGATCCCGCCCGCTTCGAGGGTAGTCATACCCGCGTAACGCCCAACGCCGTGCTCCAGATGGACAATCGGCTGGCCGACGTGCAGCTCGGCCAGGTTGCGGATCAGCGTATCCGGATTAATGGTGCGGCGGCTGTCCTGACGACGACGCGCCACGCGCTCGCCGAGCAGATCGCTTTCGCAGATTAACGCCCGATTATTCAGGGTATCGATAAAACCGTGCTCGGCAGAGCCGATCATCAGATAGCGCCCGCTGTCGGCGGCTTCGTCGAGACGCAAAATGCGTTTTGGCGAGACTTTGATGCGCGCCAGCAGTTCGCCCAGCGCTTCACGGCGGCCTTCGCTCTCGACCGAGAAAATCACCGGCCCGGTGAAGTGTTCGAGGAACTTGCGCAGATTATCCAGCGGCGCTTTTTGCTGCGCCTGGACGGAGAGATCCGGCAGGGTGGTAAACGCCAGGTTGGTGTTAGCGGCTTTGTCCGCCAGGCTTTCCGTTTTGAGCTGGACGCGCGGCCATTTTTTTAACTCGGAAAACAGCTCGTCGGTGCGCAGCCACAGCTGCTCAGGTGGCAGCAATGGGCGCATCGGATCGACACCACGGTTTTCAAAACGGGCGCGGGTTTCGCTCTCAAAGCGAGTAGCGCTGGCGTCGAGATCGCCGGTATTGACGATCAGCGTTTTCGCCGGGAAATAGCTGAACAGCGCCGGGAGCGGCTCGCTAAAGAACAGCGGCTGCCAGTATTCGATCCCGGCGGGCAGGGTGCCTTTGCTCACCTGCTGATAGATATGCTCGGCGTCGCGCTTCACATCGAACTTATCGCGCCACTGGCTGCGGAACAGTTCGATGGCGGTTTTGTCCGTCGGGAATTCGTGGGCGGGCAGCAGGTTTATCGCCTCGACCTCTTCCAGCGTGCGCTGGGTGTCCGGGTCGAACACGCGCAGGCTGTCGATTTCATCATCGAAGAAATCCAGACGATAGGGCTGATCGCTGCCCATCGGATAGAGATCTAACAGCGCGCCGCGCGTGGCGTACTCCCCGTGCTCCATCACCTGATCGACGTGGCGATAGCCCGCGCTGTCGAGCTGCGCGCGCAGGGCATCGCGCGACAGGCGCTGGCCTTTTTTCATCACCAGCGCATGGCCGTGCAGGTAGCTGTGCGGGCAGACGCGCTGCATCAGGGTGTTGACCGGCACGATCAATACGCCGCGCTGCATCGACGGCAGTTGGTACAGGGTGGAGAGGCGTGAGGAGATGATCTCCTGATGCGGGGAAAAACTGTCGTACGGCAGCGTTTCCCAGTCAGCCAGGCTAAACACCAGGCTGTCGGTAAACTGGCGAATCTCGTCGTGCAGACGGAGCGCGTTTTGCATATCGGGGGCAACGAGCACCACTGGCCCCGCGTGGCGCTCAGCGATCTCTGCCACCAGCGTGGCGCAGGCTGCGCCCGTCAGTTCGCCTAGCTGGCGCTGGTCGCCCGCTTTGTTGGGCAGGGAATAACGGTATTGTTCAGGCATGGCTTTGTCAGAGTCTCTTATGAGTTTTGGGACATATCACTGATACGCAATGCCTTTATTATCCTTGATCGTTTTGCATTAGCAAACCGGAACCGCACAGAGGGTAAATTCGCCCCCGGATGAGGGCGAGAAGAGGGGTTAGCGCGTGGCCTGAGCCGGGGCGAGACGGGCGGGTGGCGCGAAGAAAACGTCGCCAAACAGGGCGCTGGAGACTCTGCGTGCGCCGAGGCCAAACAGGGTACACACCAGCAGACTGATAAACGGATAGACCAGAATCAGGCTCAGTTCTGCCCACACCGGCCAGGTCCCGGCGTTGAGTTGACCGATCAGGAACAGGCTAAACAGTTCAATTAAAATGCGATGAGTGGTGTAAATCGCAATGGTGTTCGAGCCGACGACGTTCAGCAGATTGTTCGGATGCACGGCGTAACGCTGCTCGACGCTATAAAACAGTTTCATGATCAGCAGAATCGACAGGAGCGACAGCAGCAGGGGGACGTTGGCAAACCACAGCACCACCGAGACCGCGCCAAATGCCACAACCGGCAGCCAGGTGCGGCGCATCGTCATCCCCTTCATCCACTCCATCAGCTGCGCACCGAACCAGGCCCCGAGGCTGTAGTAGATCATATTGCGCACTACGCTGTTCATCCCCCACCACGGCAGCGGCAGGAAGTTAATCGCCACGCTGGCGAGGGCCAGCAATACAAGCACCGGCAGTTTCCAGCGGCTGAGCACTTTGCACAGGGTGAAATAGACAATCAGGGCGTAGAGATACCACAGGCTGGTGCTGGCGGTGAGCATGGCGCGCATAAACTCGCCGATCGAACCGGCGTACGCGGCGTTAGAGGAAGTGGCTAATTCGCGCTCCGGCGCGAGCCAGGCGTTAATGTGGCTCAAAGCCTGCCACTGCAACACGCCCC
The DNA here is from genome assembly GCF_030238365.1 of Lelliottia wanjuensis. GTDB lineage: Bacteria > Pseudomonadota > Gammaproteobacteria > Enterobacterales > Enterobacteriaceae > Enterobacter > Enterobacter wanjuensis. The sequence continues at coordinate 81,899 of NZ_JASSOT010000080.1, forward strand.
ACAGGGCCAGCACCCAGACGATGCTCCAAATCCGCTTATCGACACTGACGCGCCAGCCCACGTCGTCAATGTAGCGGCGGATCAGATAGCCCGAAATAAAGAAAAACACCGGCATACGGAAGGGGGCGAGATAGAGATTAAAGTAGACCCAGCATTTGGCGAGCAGACCGGATAGCGGGTGTTGCAGCCCGTTCAGGTGAGGATAAAAGGTGATCACCGAGTGGTAAATCACCACCAGGCAGATGCACAGCCCCTTTATCTGATTAATCCATAATGCTTTTTGTTTCATCGGTCTTTGAACCCTGTTTTGCCATAAAAGAAGCCGTTAATCCTGGGCGAAGGGGCCAGAGAAGTAATGGGTAAGAGTCTGTATCAGGACGATTTTCAGAAAAGGTGGAGAAGGGCGCGTCTCGCGGGAAAGTCGATTCGTGAAGTAGCGTGATGATTTCTCTGACTTTTTAGCCAGAATCATTACCAAAGCTTACGGTTTCAGTCATTTACGCTTAACGGATTCGCTTATATACTCGTGGGTCTGCTATCAGCAACCAGACGGATTTCATGTATCAACCTGTCGCACTCTTCATAGGCTTACGCTACATGCGTGGGCGCGCCGCGGACCGCTTCGGTCGCTTTGTCTCCTGGCTTTCCACTATTGGCATTACGCTTGGCGTGATGGCGCTGGTGACGGTTCTGTCCGTGATGAATGGCTTCGAGCGCGAGCTGCAAAACAACATCCTGGGGCTAATGCCGCAGGCGGTTCTCTCTTCTTCTCAGGGGTCGATCAACCCACAACAGCTGCCGGAAAGCGCCGTGAAGTTACAGGGCGTAAGCCGCATTGCGCCGCTGACTACCGGTGATGTGGTGCTGCAAAGCGCGCGCAGCGTGTCGGTCGGGGTGATGCTCGGTATCGATCCGGCGCAAAAAGATCCCCTTACGCCGTATCTGGTTAACGTCAAACAGACCGATCTCGAACCTGGCAAATACAACGTCATTCTCGGGGAACAACTCGCCAGCCAGCTGGGCGTCAACCGTGGCGATCAACTGCGCGTGATGGTGCCGTCGGCCAGCCAGTTCACGCCGATGGGGCGCCTGCCGAGCCAGCGTCTGTTCAACGTGATCGGCACCTTTGCCGCCAACAGCGAAGTCGATGGCTATCAGATGCTGGTCAATATCCAGGACGCCTCCCGCCTGATGCGCTATCCGCTGGGGAACATCAGCGGCTGGCGTCTGTGGCTCAACGAGCCGCTGAAAGTGGACGTCCTGAGCGAGCAAAAACTGCCTGAAGGCACCAAATGGACCGACTGGCGCGAGCGTAAAGGCGAGCTGTTCCAGGCCGTGCGCATGGAAAAGAACATGATGGGCCTGCTGCTGAGCCTGATCGTCGCCGTGGCCGCGTTTAACATCATCACCTCTCTGGGCCTGATGGTAATGGAGAAGCAGGGCGAAGTGGCGATCCTGCAAACCCAGGGGCTGACGCCACGCCAGATCATGGCGGTGTTTATGGTTCAGGGGGCCAGCGCCGGGATTATCGGTGCGCTGCTCGGGGCCGTGCTGGGGGCATTGCTTGCCAGCCAGCTGAATAATTTAATGCCGGTTATCGGTATTCTGCTCGACGGTGCCGCGCTGCCGGTGGCGATCGAGCCGCTGCAGGTCGTCACTATTGCGCTGGTCGCGATGGCGATTGCGCTGCTCTCGACGCTTTATCCTTCCTGGCGCGCTGCCGCCACCCAACCCGCTGAGGCTTTACGTTATGAATAAGATCCTGTTGCAATGCGACAACCTGTCCAAGCGCTATCAGGAAGGCACCGTGCAGACCGATGTCCTGCATGAGGTCAGTTTCAGCGTGGGCGAAGGCGAGATGATGGCGATTGTCGGCAGCTCCGGCTCGGGCAAAAGTACCTTGCTGCATCTGCTGGGCGGGCTGGATACGCCGACTTCCGGGGATGTGATTTTCTCCGGCCAGCCGATGAGCAAAATGTCGTCGACGGCGAAAGCGGATCTGCGCAACCAGTCGCTGGGCTTTATCTATCAGTTCCACCACCTGCTGCCCGATTTCACCGCGCTGGAAAACGTCGCTATGCCGCTGCTGATCGGCAAAAAGAAACCGGCAGAGATCAACACCCGCGCCAGCGATATGTTGAAAGCCGTAGGCCTCGGCCATCGCGCGAATCATCGCCCGTCGGAACTCTCCGGCGGCGAACGTCAGCGCGTAGCGATTGCCCGTGCGCTGGTGAACAACCCGCGTCTGGTGCTGGCCGATGAACCGACCGGTAACCTTGATGCGCGCAACGCAGACAGTATTTTTGAGCTGCTCGGTGAACTCAACGCCTCTCAGGGAACCGCGTTCCTGGTGGTGACCCACGATCTGCAGCTGGCGCGTCGCATGAGCCGTCAGCTGGAGATGCGCGACGGTCGTCTGACGGCGGAACTGACCCTGATGGGAGCCGAGTAATGGCTTCATCGTTATCCTTACTGATCGGTATGCGCTTCAGCCGTGGCCGCCGTCGCGGCGGCATGGTGTCGCTGATTTCGGTGATCTCCACCGTCGGTATTGCGCTGGGCGTGGCGGTGCTGATTGTCGGCCTGAGCGCGATGAACGGCTTCGAGCGTGAGCTGAATAACCGCATTCTGGCGGTGGTTCCGCACGGCGAAATTGAAGCGGTGAGTCAGCCCTGGACAAACTGGAAAGAGGCGCTTACCCACGTCGAGAAAGTGCCGGGCATTGCCGCCGCCGCGCCGTACATTAACTTTACCGGGCTGGTGGAGAGCGGGGCCAATCTGCGCGCCATTCAGGTGAAGGGTGTCAATCCGCATCAGGAAGCACGTTTGAGCGCGCTGCCACAGTTTGTGCAGAACAACGCGTGGGCGAACTTTAAAGCCGGTGAGCAGCAGATTATTATCGGCAAAGGTGTGGCCGATGCGCTGAAGGTGAAGCAGGGCGACTGGGTGTCGATCATGATCCCGAACGCCAGCGCCGACCATAAGCTCCAGCAGCCGAAGCGCGTGCGTCTGCACGTGACCGGTATTTTACAGCTGAGCGGTCAGCTCGATCACAGCTTCGCGATGGTCCCGCTGGACGATGCGCGCCAGTACCTGGATATGGGCGACAGCGTTACCGGCATTGCCATCAAGGTAAACGACGTCTTTAACGCCAACAAACTGGTGCGGGACGCAGGCGGTGTGACCAACAGCTATGTCTACATCAAAAGCTGGATCGGCACCTACGGCTACATGTACCGCGACATTCAGATGATCCGCGCCATCATGTATCTGGCGATGGTGCTGGTGATCGGCGTGGCTTGTTTTAACATCGTCTCGACGCTGGTGATGGCCGTCAAAGACAAGAGCAGCGACATCGCCGTGCTGCGCACCCTTGGCGCGAAAGACGGTCTTATTCGTGCCATCTTCGTCTGGTACGGTCTGCTGGCGGGGCTGTTCGGCAGCCTGTGCGGCGTGGTGATCGGCGTGGTGGTTTCCCTGCAGTTAACGCCGATTATCAACGGAATTGAGAAGCTGATTGGGCATCAGTTCCTGTCGGGTGATATCTATTTTATTGACTTCCTGCCGTCTGAATTGCACTGGCTGGACGTTATTTATGTGCTGGTTACAGCACTTTTACTGAGTCTGCTGGCAAGCTGGTATCCAGCGCGTCGCGCAAGCCGAATTGATCCGGCGAGGGTGCTAAGTGGTCAGTAATTACGTCATGATTTGAGCGGCATGCTTTGCCGCCAAATCAGAAAGAGGAATGCGTTATGTATTATGGATTTGATATTGGCGGCACCAAAATTGCGCTCGGCGTCTTTGATGAACAGCTCAAACTGCAGTGGGAAACCCGCGTTCCCACGCCGCGCGAGAGCTACGACGAATTTTTAAACGCGGTCGCCGCCCTGGTGACCGAAGCCGATACCCGTTTCGGCGTGAAAGGCTCCGTGGGGATCGGCATTCCGGGGATGCCGGAAACGGACGATGGCACGCTTTACGCGGCCAACGTCCCCGCCGCCAGCGGCAAGCCGCTGCGAGCCGATCTCTCTGCTCGCCTTGACCGTGACGTGCGCCTCGATAACGATGCCAACTGTTTTGCCCTCTCCGAAGCCTGGGACGATGAGTTCCGTCAATATCCTTTAGTCATGGGGCTGATCCTCGGCACCGGCGTCGGCGGCGGGATCATCATTGACGGCAAGCCGATTACCGGGCGCAGCTATATCACCGGCGAGTTCGGTCATATTCGCCTCCCGGTCGATGCACTCGAGGTGGTCGGACGTGATTTTCCCCTGACGCGCTGCGGCTGCGGACAGCACGGCTGTATTGAGAATTATCTTTCCGGTCGCGGGTTTGCATGGCTTTACGAACACTTCTATCATCAGAAACGTGAGGCCCCGGAAATCATCACCTTGTGGGAGCAGGGCGATGAACAGGCTCGCGAACACGTTGAACGCTATCTCGATCTGCTGGCGGTGTGTCTGGGCAATATTCTGACCATCGTCGATCCCGATTTACTGGTGATCGGTGGCGGGTTATCCAATTTCTCGGCGATCACCGAGCACCTGTCCGGGCGACTGCCCCGACATCTGCTGCCGGTCGCCCGCGTACCGCGTATCGAACGTGCGCGCCATGGGGATGCCGGAGGCATGCGCGGTGCGGCATTCCTTCATCTCACTCGCTAGTTATACGAGGTTTTTATGCTGTCGCGTCGGTTAGGTCGACTGAGCCGTTTTCGCAAAACTAAACGCCGCCTGCGTGAGCGCTTGCGCCAGCGGATCTTTTTCAGAGACAGGGTGATGCCAGAAGGTATGGAAAAGCCAAGAGTGGTGGTGCTGACCGGGGCGGGGATCTCCGCTGAGTCCGGAATTCGCACCTTCCGCGCCACTGACGGACTGTGGGAAGAGCACCGCGTGGAAGACGTGGCAACGCCGGAAGGTTTTGCCCGTAATCCTCAGCTGGTGCAGACGTTTTACAACGACCGCCGCCGACAGCTTCAGTCGCCGGAGATTGCGCCCAATGCGGCGCATCTGGCGCTGGCGAAGCTCGAAGAGGCTCTAGGCGACCGCTTTCTGCTGGTGACACAGAACATCGACAACCTGCACGAGCGCGCCGGTAACCACAACATTATCCATATGCACGGCGAACTGCTGAAAGTGCGCTGCGCGTGGAGCGGACAGGTGCTGGACTGGACGGGTGACATCACCCCGGACGATAAGTGCCACTGCTGCCAGTTCCCGTCACCCCTGCGTCCACACGTGGTGTGGTTCGGCGAAATGCCGCTGGGGATGGATGAGATCTACAGCGCGCTGGCGATGGCCGATGTGTTTATCGCGATTGGCACCTCCGGGCATGTCTATCCGGCGGCGGGTTTTGTCCACGAGGCGCGGCTGCATGGGGCGCATACGGTGGAGCTGAATCTGGAGCCGAGCCAGGTCGGCAGCGAGTTTGAAGAGAAACAGTATGGTCTGGCGAGTGAAGTGGTGCCGGATTTTGTCGAGAAGCTGTTGAAGGGATTATAAGACCGCTTTCTCGCTCTTGTAGGCCCGGTAAGCGCAGCGCCACCGGGCATTATTCAACCCGCACAGTCTTTTTTTGCCGGGTGGCGGCTTTGCCTTACCCGGCCTACTTAACGTTTTCAGGTGCCAGATTGAAGGGATTGTAAGGCGGTTTAATGCTCTTGTAGGCCCGGTAAGCGTAGCGCCACCGGGCATTATTCAACCCGCACAGTCGTTTTTTGCCGGGTGGCGGCTTCGCCTTACCCGGCCTACTTGACGTTAGCGACCCGCTTTCAGGTGCCAGATTGAAGGAGTTGTAAGGCGGTTTCGCGCTCTTGTAGGCCCGGTAAGCGCAGCGCCACCGGGCATTATTCAACCCGCACAGTCGTTTTTGGCCGGGTGGCGGCTTCGCCTTACCCGGCCTACTTGACGTTAACGACCCGCTTTCAGGTGCCAGATTGAAGGGAATGTAAGGCGGTTTCACGCTCTTGTAGGCCCGGTAAGCGTAGCGCCACCGGGCATTTTTCAGCCCGCACAGTCTTTTTTTGCCGGGTGGCGGCTTCGCCTTACCCGGCCTACTTGACGTTTTCAGGTGCCAGATTGAAGGGATTGTAAGGCGGTTTCGCGCTCTTGTAGGCCCGGTAAGCGTAGCGCCACCGGGCATTTTTCAACCCGCACAGTCGTTGTTTGCCGGGTGGCGGCTTTGCCTTACCCGGCCTACTTAAGGTTAACGACCGGCCTTCAACTTCTGATAATAATCTTCATAAATGCGGCTCGCGTCGCCCACGTCGTTTTGCCACTCGCCTTTCTTCACGGTTTCCGCATCCGGATACAGTGACTTATCGTTCGCCACTTCCGGGCTCAGCAGCTTGCGGGCGGCCAGGTTTGGCGTGGGATAACCGATGGTTTCTGCCACCTGTTTTGCCACTTCCGGGCGCAGCAGGAAGTTAATCAGCTTCATCGCGCCGTCGACGTTTTTGGCGTTAGATGGAATCGACAGGCTGTCCATCCAGAAGATCCCGCCTTCCTTCGGCCAGACCACCTGCAGAGGCGTCCCCGCCTGACGCGCCACGTACGCCGAGCCGTTCCACACCATCCCCAGATTCACTTCGCCTTCCATATACGGGTTGGCCGGGTTGTCGGAATTAAACGCCGCCACGTTTGGCATCAGCTTTTTCAGCTCGTTGTAGGCCGCTTCAATCTCTTTCGGATCGGTGGTGTTACCGGAATAACCCAATTTACGCAGCGCCATCTGGAACACTTCGCGCGCGTCGTCGGTCAGCAGTAGGCTGCCTTTGTACTCCGGCTTCCACAGATCGGCCCAGCTGGTAACGGTTTTTGGATCGATTTCGTCGCTGTTCACGCCGATCGCGGTCGCGCCCCAGATGTACGGAATGGAGTAGTCATTGTTCGGATCGAACGGCTTATTCAGCATCTCCGGATCGAGATTGCTGAAATTGGTCAGCTTGGTTTTGTCGATCTTCTGGATCATCCCTTCTTTGCGCATTTTGTCGACAAAGTAGGTCGATGGCACCACCAAATCGTACGCGCCGTCTTTGTAGGTTTTGAGCTTGGCATACATGGTCTCGTTCGACTCGTAGGTCGAATAGATCACCTTGATCCCGGTCTCTTTGGTGAACTGCTCCAGCAGGCCCGGCGGCACATACTCGGTCCAGTTGTAGAAGTAGAGCGTTTTACTGTCGTCGGCGTGCGCAGCGCCTATGCCGATTGCGAGAGCGCCTGCCGCGAGCAGGTGGCGTGACCATTTTTTCATTTTGACGTCCCCTGAGATTTGGTTGTATCACGAGCAATAATCTGGCTGGCAATCACCATCACCAGCGATAGCACCAGCAGTATCGTCGCCAGCGCGTTCACCTCAGGTGACACGCCGACTTTCACCATCGAATAGATCTTCAACGGCAGAATTTCATAACCCGGCCCGGTGACGAACGACGACACCACGACGTCGTCCATCGACAGGGTAAAGCTCAGCAGCCATCCGGCGGCGACCGCGGGCATCGCCAGCGGCAGAATGATTTTGCGCAGGATAGTCATTTCACTCGCCCCCAGATCCTTCGCCGCTTCCAGCATCCGCACGTCAAAGCCCTTCAGACGGGAGTAAACCGTCACCACCACGAAGGGCAGGCAGAAGGTGATGTGGGAGAAGAGCAGCGACCAGAAGCCGAGCTGAATGCCGAGGAGCATAAACAGCACCAGCAGGGAAATCGCCATCACGATGTCCGGCGACATCATCACCACAAACAGCATCCCGCTGACGAAGGGTTTCCCGCGAAAACGGTAGCGATACAGCGCCACGGCGGTCAGGGAGCCAATCAGCGTGGCGAAGGTCGCGGAGACAATCGCCATCGTCAGGGAGTGCTGTGCCGCCTGCAGCAGGCTGTCGTTGTTCATCAGCAGGCTGTACCAGTTGGTGGTAAAGCCTTGCCAGTTAATCCCAAAGCGTGAGCTGTTAAACGAGTTCACGATCAAAATGATAATCGGGATATACAGGAATGCGTAAATGGCGGACATAAAAGCGCCGCGCAGCAGACGACCGATCATTCGAGATCTCCCTTCTTATTCAGCCAGCGGGAGGCGCGCCAGTAGACGAGCAGCATCAGGCCCATTACTACCGTCAGCGTAATGCTGGTGGCCGAGCCAAACGGCCAGTCGCGAATGTTCAGGAACTGACTCTTAATCACGTTGCCGATCAGCAGGTTTTTCGCGCCGCCCATCAGATCCGAGACGTAGAACAGCCCCATCGCCGGGAGCATCACCAGCAGACAACCAGCAATAATGCCCGGCATGGTCAGCGGAATAATGATCCGCAGGAAGGTTTGCAGCTTGCTGGCCCCGAGATCGCGCGCCGCTTCGAGCAGCGGTTTATCGAGCTTCTCGATGCTGGAGTAAAGCGGCATCACCATAAACGGCAGCAGGATATAGACCAGACCAATAATCACCGCACCCGGCGTGAACATGATGCGGATCGGCGTATCAATCACCCCCAGCCAGAGCAGAAACTCGTTCAGATAACCTTTGGTGCTGAGGAAAATCTTCAGGCCATAGATGCGGATCAGCGAGTTGGTCCAGAAGGGAACAATCAGCAGAAACAGCAGCAGCGGACGGATTTTCTGCGGCAGCCGCGCCAGAAACCAGGCGAAGGGATATCCCAGCACCAGGCAGGCGAGGGTGGCGATCAGCGCCATGTTGAGGGAGTGCAGCAGGACCTCGAAGTAGAGCGGGTCCAGCAGGCGCGCGTAGTTATCCAGCGTAAAGACCAGGCTGACGAAGTTCGTGTCGTCGCGAGTCAGAAAACTGGTGACAATGATCATCAGGTTGGGCAGGAAAACAAACAACACAAGCCAACCCACAATCGTGGCGATCACCGCGTTCTGGAATTTACTGGTGTTCTTCATCGGCCAGCACAACCTCCCAGCTCTCTACCCAGTTAACGACCATTTTCTGATCGAGCGGATGGTCAAAGTCCGGGTCGTCCTCGTTAAAGAACTCGCTGACCATCACCATTTTGCCGTTTTCCAGCTCAACCACCGATTCCAGGGTCATACCTTTGTAGTTACGCTCGCGGATGTAGCCGATCAGGCCTTCCACGTCGTTACTGTCGTGGATCTCATCGACGCGCAGATCTTCCGGGCGCAGCATGACGTTCAGCTTTTGGCCTTTCTCGACGGCAAAGTTGACGTAGATATTGCACTCACGGCCTTCGACGCTGGCGCGCACGCGCTGGTCGTCAAGACGCTCGATCACCGTGGCGTCGAAGATATTGATCTCACCGATGAAGCTGGCGACAAACAGGTTTTTCGGCTCTTCGTAGATTTCGCGCGGCGTGCCGTCCTGCTCAATTTTGCCGTCGCGCATCACTACGATACGGTCCGACATGGTCAGGGCTTCTTCCTGATCGTGGGTGACGAACACAAAGGTAATGCCGAGCTTTCGCTGCAGGGCTTTCAGTTCGTTCTGCATCTGCTTGCGCAGCTTGTAGTCGAGCGCGGAGAGGGACTCATCCAGCAGCAGCAGACGCGGTTTATTGACCACCGCACGGGCAATCGCCACGCGCTGCTGCTGGCCGCCGGAGAGCTGATGGGGTTTACGCTGGGCGAACTCGTCGAGCTGCACCATACGCAGGGCATCGTTCACGCGGGGCGTGATTTGCTCGTTAGGGGTTTTCTGCATGCGCAGGCCGAAGGCCACATTTTCGAACACGGTCATGTGCGGGAAAAGGGCATAGCTCTGGAAGACGGTGTTAACGTGACGATGTTCGGCGGGAACATCGGTGATGTTCTGATTTTCAAGATGAATTTGGCCGTTGTCGACGTTTTCCAGTCCGGCAATCAGGCGCAGAACGGTTGTCTTGCCGCAGCCGGAAGGGCCAAGCAGCGTAAGAAACTCACCGTTATTGATAGTCAGGTTAAGATCGTCAATGACGGTTTTACCATCGAAACTTTTGCTGATCCCCGACAGAAGAACCAGCGGTGACAGTGTTCCCGGTTGTGTATTCAATTTTTGGCGCTGTCCCATATAAACGCGTCGGTGGGTTTACCGACAGCGGGGTTTGTGTGTAACCACCTTGGTGACTCTTAATGAGGGCGGTCATTCTACGGCAAACCACTGAAATCACCAATCCTTGTGACTGATTGATAAGCTACATTTATTAACGAATCACGACAAAATCGAAAATATTCTCGTTTACGGGATAAAAGTGACCTGACGCAATATTTGGGATTTGATGCTTCCTGATAATGTTGTCACAAAAAGTGAGGGTGACTGCATGGAAAAATTACTTGAGCGTTTTTTACAGTACGTTTCGCTGGATACCCAATCTAAAGCGGGTGTCCGACAGGTGCCGAGCACCGAGGGCCAGTGGAAGCTTTTAAACCTGCTGAAGGATCAGCTGGAGGAGCTCGGCCTGGTCAACGTGACCTTAAGCGAGAAGGGCACTGTGATGGGGACGCTGCCGTCGAACGTCAAAGGTTCGGTTCCGGCGATTGGATTCATTTCTCACGTTGATACCTCACCTGATTTTAGCGGTAAAAACGTCAACCCGCAGATCGTGGAAAACTACCGCGGCGGCGATATCGCGCTCGGTATCGGCGATGAGGTATTGTCGCCGGTGATGTTCCCGGTGCTGCACCAGCTGCTGGGCCAGACGCTGATCACCACCGACGGCAAAACGCTGCTGGGTGCGGATGATAAAGCGGGCGTCGCGGAGATCATGACCGCCCTGGCGGTGCTGAAAGGCAATAACATTCCCCACGGTGATATCCGCGTGGCCTTTACGCCCGATGAAGAGGTGGGCAAAGGGGCGAAGCATTTCGACGTCGAAGCGTTCGACGCGAAGTGGGCCTACACCGTCGACGGCGGTGGCGTGGGTGAGCTGGAGTTTGAAAACTTTAACGCGGCTTCAGTCACCATCAAAATCGTTGGCAACAATGTGCATCCTGGATCGGCGAAAGGGGTGATGGTCAACGCGCTGTCGCTGGCTTCGCGGATTCATGCGGAAGTCCCGGCGGAAGAGAGCCCGGAGCAGACCGACGGGTATGAAGGTTTTTACCATCTGACCAGTATCAAAGGCACGGTGGACAGCGCGCAGATGCACTACATCGTCCGCGATTTTGACCGCAAAGCCTTTGAAGCGCGCAAGCGCAAGATGATGGAGATCGCCAAAAAAGTCGGCAAGGGGCTGCACCCGGATTGCTACATTGAGCTGATCATCGAAGACAGTTACTACAACATGCGCGAGAAGGTGATGGAGCATCCGCATATTCTCGATATCGCCCAGCAGGCGATGCGCGATTGCGACATCGAACCGCAGCTGAAACCGATTCGCGGCGGCACCGACGGGTCGCAGCTCTCCTTTATGGGACTGCCGTGTCCGAACCTGTTTACCGGTGGGTATAACTACCACGGCAAGCACGAGTTTGTGACGCTGGAAGGGATGGAGAAAGCGGTGAAGGTGATTGTGCGGATTGCGGAGTTGACGGCGAAGCAGTAGTCCCTTTGTGCCGGGTGGCGGCTTCGCCTTACCCGGCCTACAAAACCTGAATCGTAGGTCGGGTAAGGCGAAGCCGCCACCCGACGCCCGGAAAAGGATTTCCCATGTCAAATTACCGCCGTAACTATATCCCTGGTGGAACCTGGTTTTTCACCGTTAATCTGCAAAATCGCCAGAGCGATCTGCTGACCCGCCATATCGATCACCTGCGCGCTGCAATACAAACCGTGAAACGCACCAAACCCTTCACCATCAACGCCTGGGTGGTGCTTCCTGAACATATGCACTGCATCTGGACCTTACCGGAAAACGATGATGACTTTTCGGGCCGCTGGCGAGAGATAAAGAAAACCTTTACCCGCGCGATTGAGATGCGTCACGTGTGGCAATCACGATTCTGGGAACATACGATTCGCAACGAAGAGGATTTCCGGCGGCATAGGGATTACGTGTATATCAATCCGGTCAAACATGGGCATGTCACCCGCGTGGCGGATTGGCCGTTTTCAACGTTTCATCGGGATGTGCGCGACGGTTTATATCCGAAGGATTGGGCGGGTGAACCAGAAGATTTGGTGGCCGGGGAGCCAAAATAAAAACGGCGCATCCGCGCCGTTTTTGTAGGTCGGGTAAGCGAAGCGCCACCCGACACAATCAGCCAGCTCAGTCCTCGAAGAACCAATACCCGCTATTCACCAGCGCCGCTAACATGGCGAGGAATGACGGATCTTCCAGCGCATCGCCGAAGGTCTCTGCATTCAGCACCATATGGCTGGCCAGGGCTTCCAGCGCCGGACGATGCGGGGAATCCAGCTTCTCGCCGTTAACGAAAATATCGTCGCCAATACGCAGCACGCGCAATCCACCCAGACGCACCAGCGAATCACCCTGTTGCAGGGCGTCGTAAATCTCATCCGGCTGATAAGGCGGCTCGGCGGGGGCAACGTCCAGCTCGTGACGCGACTGGCTGACAAACTCGCCAAACCACTGGCGGAAATGTTCCGGCTCGTTAATCAGACCGAGCATCATCTCGCGCAGCTTATCCAGCTCCTGCGGCAGAATATCCGCAGGATGCTCACGCGCAGGCACGTCCGGGTCGCTGTAGCGATGGCTGCCTAGCTCGCGTTGCAGAACGTAATCCGCAAATCCGCTGATCATCTCGCGGCCGCTTGGCGCGCGGAAACCGACCGAATAGTTCAGAGAGTTTTCGAGGGAATAGCCTTCGTGCGGGAATCCTGGCGGAATATAGAGAATATCGCCCGGCTCCATCTCTTCGTCGATGATGCCTTCGAACGGATCCACCTGGAGCAGGTCCGGGTGCGGGCAGTGCTGTTTCATCGGCACTTTCTCGCCGACGCGCCAGCGACGACGGCCGGTACCCTGAATGATAAACACGTCGTACTGATCGAGGTGCGGACCCACGCCGCCACCCGGCACAGAGAAGGAGATCATCAGATCGTCCATGCGCCAGTCTGGCAGGGCGCGGAACGGATGCATCAGCGCAGCGGTAGGCTCATGCCAGTGGTTCACGGCCTGCACCAGCAGCGACCAGTTGGTCTCGCCGAGGTGATCGTAACTTTCAAAAGGACCATGACTGACCTGCCATTTCCCCTCCTGATGACTCACCAGGCGGCTGTCGACTTCGTTTTCCATCGCCAGTCCAGCCAGTTCATCCGGCGAGATCGGGTCGACAAAATTGCTGATCCCGCGTTTCAGAACGACAGGGCGTTTTTGCCAGTAACGTTCGATAAACTCGGGCCAGTTAAGTGTTAATTGATAATCCATAATTATATTTCCGCAGGCTCTTACTGACTCGGATTATAACGGAAGCGCAAGAGCCTGCGCGCGAGAATCTCGCTTTTTTCACATTCCGCTCTAACTATCGTCAGAAGAGGGATGCTGACGACCAAAAATGGCGACCATGCGTGCGCCGCCCAGCAGGCTGTCGCTGGTTTCGATTCGCCCGTTGTACTGATCGACAATCTCCTGCGCGACGGATAATCCCACGCCCTGACCGGGGCGCAGCGTGTCGGCGCGTTGACCGCGGTCGAACACCACGTCGCGTTTGTTTTGCGGAATGCCGGGGCCGTCATCCTCGACGATGATTTGCAGCTCGTCATCCGTCTGATGGGCGGACACTTCCACAAACTCGAGGCAATATTTGCAGGCGTTATCCAGCAGGTTGCCCATCACTTCCATAAAGTCATTTTTCTCGCCGACAAAACTGATCTCCGGCGAAATATCGAGGCTAATGTTCACCCCTTTGCGTTGATAAACTTTATTCAGCGCCGAGGTCAGGCTGTCCAGTAGCGGGGCGACAGGGTGCAGCTCGCGGCTCAGCAACGGGCTGCCCGAGCGCATACTGGCGCGGTGCAGGTAATAGCCAATCTGTTGGGAGATACGGCTGATCTGCTCGAGCATCACCGGCTCGGCGTCGTCGACGCTGAGCTTCGAGCTGCGCATGGATCGCAGGGTGCTCTGCATCACCGCCAGCGGGGTTTTCAGGCTGTGCGTCAGATCGGTCAGCGTGGTGCGGTATTTATCGTAACGCTCGCGCTCGCTTTTCAGCAGACGGTTGAGGTTGCGCACCAGGCTGGTGAGTTCGCGGGTGGTTTGCGGATTGAGTTTATCCCGGTTGTGCTCTTCGAGTTCGCGGACCTCTTTCGCCAGCGATTCGATAGGGCGCAGGCTCCACCAGGCGGCGACCCACAGAAGCGGGATCACCAGCAGCAGGTTAGCGGCCAGAACATACACGAACCAGCTCCAGACCATATAGGAGCGTTTAAGCTCAACCGGAATGGTGTCGATCACCACGATGGTGAGCTGCGGCATATCCATGGTCGCGGGATAGAGATTGATCGCCACCGAGTGGGTCATCTCCGTATTGTCGTCGTCCTCACGGATTTCGTCGAGCTGACGCTGCATCGAGGCATCGTTGCCCAGCAGTGTGCTGGTGGCGTTCAGATCGGCCTCGAGCTCGTGGAAGCCGTTGGTTTTCAGCCACTCAGGACGAATACTCTTTTCCAGCCACGGCACATGGCGTTGCGCCCACAGCAGCTGGCCTTTTTCATCATAAATCAGCGCCATCGTCGGACTCTGCCGGTTCAGGTTCTCCGGCATTTCCACGCTGATGCGATTGTTTTCCCATTTAGCTAGGGTATAGAAGAGATTGCTCTCGCCGCGCAGCAGGCGGAAGGTGGTTTTGTCGAAGCTGACGCTATACCCGACCAACGCCACCATGCCGTACGCGAGTGACAGGATCAGTACCACGGCAGCGGTGGCCAGCAAAAAGCGGACCCGCAGCGACAGCGGCAAAAAGTGGCGAAGGATTTTTTTCATTTAGCGTAATTCAAACAGGTATCCCTGACCCCTCACCGTGGTGATGACGTCCTGCGGATACTGCGCCTGGATTTTTTTACGCAGGCGACCCATCAGCACGTCGATAGTGTGGCTTTCGCGCAGCTCGGCATCCGGATAAAGCTGGAGCATTAAGGAATCTTTGCTCACCACTTTGCCGCTGTTGCGGATCAGCGTTTCCATAATGGTGTACTCGAACGCCGTCAGTTTGATGACTTCGTCGTTGATCGAGAATTCACGACGCGAGAGATCGACCTGGAACGGGGGAAGAGAGATCACCTGTGACGCCAGACCGCTGTTACGGCGCATCAACGCCTGCATACGGGCGGCCACTTCTTCGATGTGGAAAGGTTTAGTCACATAGTCGTCGGCACCCGCGCTGAGCACTTCGACTTTATCCTGCCAGCCTTCGCGGGCGGTTAAAACCAGCACCGGGAGCGAGACATCGTGGCTGCGCCAGCGGCGGATCAGCGACAGACCGTCTTCGTCCGGCAGCCCCAGATCGACGATGGCGATATCGGGCAGGTGTTCATTGAGATAATAATCCGCTTCTTTTGCGTCTTCCGCGTCGTCGACCTGATGCCCCAGTTCCTGAAGCTGAACTTTCAGGTGATGACGTAGCAATGCATTATCCTCAACAACCAGTACGCGCATCATCTCTTCTCCCTAACATGAATGGTATGAATAGTTTAACGCTGATTATGTTGTTATGGGGATAAACATTGAGTAAACCGCAGAGGAAGGAACCCTCTTTCCGGGCGGAAAGAGGGTGAGGGGAATTACTTCAGCTCATCAACCATAGCAATAGCGCGGCCAATGTAGTTTGCCGGCGTCATCGCTTTCAGGCGCGTTTTTTCTTCTTCTGGCACGTCCAGACCATCGATAAACTGTTTCATGCCTTCGGCGTCGACGCGCTTGCCGCGGGTCAGCTCTTTCAGTTTTTCGTATGGCTTTTCAATGCCGTAACGGCGCATCACGGTCTGAATCGGCTCCGCCAGCACTTCCCAGTTGTGATCCAGTTCGTCCAGCAGACGGTCGCGGTTCACTTCCAGCTTGCTCACCCCTTTCAGGGTGGACTGGTAGGCGATCAGCGCATAGCCAATACCCACGCCGAGGTTACGCAGGACGGTGGAGTCGGTCAGGTCACGCTGCCAGCGGGAGACCGGCAGTTTGCTCGCCATATGCTGCAGCAGGGCATTCGCCAGGCCCAGGTTGCCTTCGGAGTTTTCGAAGTCAATCGGGTTCACTTTGTGCGGCATGGTGGAAGAGCCGATTTCACCGGCGATGGTTTTCTGTTTGAAGTGGTTCAGGGCCACATAGCCCCACACATCGCGGTCGAAGTCGATCAGGATGGTGTTGAAACGGGCGATGCAGTCAAACAGCTCGGCGATGTAGTCATGCGGCTCGATCTGAGTGGTGTACGGGTTCCACTGAATGCCCAGAGAAGTCACGAACTCTTCGCTGAACTGGTGCCAGTCCACTTCCGGGTAAGCGGCGATGTGGGCGTTGTAGTTCCCGACCGCGCCGTTGATTTTACCGAGGATCTCAACCTGCTCCAGCTGGCGATACTGACGCTCCATGCGGTACGCCACGTTTGCCATCTCTTTACCCATCGTGGACGGGGTGGCTGGCTGACCGTGGGTACGGGAGAGCAGTGGGATATCACGGTATTGCACGGCCAGGTCTTTCACCGCATCGATGATTTTGCGCCAGTAAGGCAGCACCACGTCCTGACGCGCGGTAGAGAGCATCAGCGCGTGAGACAGGTTGTTGATATCTTCTGAAGTACAGGCGAAGTGGATGAACTCAGACACCGCGTGCAGCGCCGGTACGCTTTCCACTTTCTCTTTCAGGAAGTATTCCACCGCTTTCACGTCGTGGTTGGTGGTGCGCTCAATGGTTTTGATACGTGCCGCGTCTTCTTCGCTGAACTCCGCGACGATTTTATCAAGGTAATCGTTTGCCTGGGCGTCAAAAGCAGGAACTTCCTTGATTGCTGCCTGGGTAGCTAACTTTTGCAGCCAGCGCACTTCAACCTGTACACGGAACTTCAGCAGACCATATTCGCTGAAGATCCCGCGCAGCGCGCTGACTTTATCGCCGTAACGTCCATCGACAGGGGAAACGGCGGTCAGTGAGGATAATTCCATAATTCGCAACTCCGGGAGGTTAACAATGAGCAAGAATTTGTTTTGCCTGAGTCGTCAGGCGATTACGAGAGAACATTAACTGCAGTCGGCCACCGCCAACCTGGTGCCACAGCACGGCGGCACGAATACCGGCCAGCAGCGAGGCACGAACCTTCGCCTGCACCTGCGGGCTTTGCAGCACGGCAGGGGAGCCAGTGACCTGGATGCGCGGACCCAGCGGGCTGATGACATCGACATAAATCGCGGCCATCGCACTCATCAGGGTTTCGGACTGCAAATCAAAATGGTCGAGCTGACGCTGCAGCCCGTCAATGCGGTTGCCGAGCGTGTCCATCGCTCCTTTTGCGCCGCTCAGCTTACGCTCCAGCACCATCAGGCTTAAGGTGTAGCGGGTCAGCTCTGCATTCAGCCCCTGACGATTGCTGGCATTCAGCACCCCGAGCAGGGTTTCGAGACCGAGGCGAAGATTGGTTTCGCTGCCACCGAATACGCCCAGCGTCGAGCCTGGGTTAAGGTCGATAACGCTGTTGAGCGAAACGTGCAGCGCATCAGCGTCGCAATGACCCTGATGTGCCAGCTGCTGCACCAGACGGGCGGACTGGCAAATACCGGCCAGCGCCAGGGTGATGTCATAGTAATTCTTCGCCACACGTGCTCCTTTTGGTGTGAAATCGGTTTATTCGGCCAGCGGCAGACGCTGTTCAATGATCCCGCCGCCGAGGCAAATTTCGCCGCTGTAGAAGACGGCGGACTGGCCAGGCGTGACGGCAGAAACCGGCTCGTCGAAGCGCACTTCAATGCGCTCGTCATCAATGGCCGTGACGCTGCAAGGGATATCTGTCTGACGATAGCGGGTTTTCACCGTGCAGCGCAGGGTGCCGGTGAACGGCTCGCGATCGACCCAGTGCAGCTGTTGGGCAATCAGCCCGACGGACATCAGACGCGGATGTTCGTGCCCCTGCGCCACCACCAGAATATTGTTTTCGACATCTTTATCGACCACGTACCACGGCTCTTCGCTGCCTTCTTTGGTGCCGCCGATCCCCAGACCTTTACGCTGGCCCAGAGTGTGGTACATCAGCCCCTGATGCTCGCCGACGTCATCGCCGTCAACGGTGATGATTTTGCCCGGCTGAGCAGGCAGGTAACGCCCGAGGAATTCGCGGAATTTACGCTCGCCGATAAAACAGATACCGGTGGAGTCTTTTTTCTTCGCGGTGATCAGATCCAGTTCTTCGGCGATTTTACGCACTTCCGGCTTTTCCAGCTCACCGACCGGGAACAGGCTTTGCGCAATCTGCTCGTGGCCTAAAGTGTAGAGGAAATAGCTCTGATCTTTGTTGCCGTCGAGGCCGCGCAGCAGCTGGCTTTTGCCATCGACATCCGCGCGGCGTACGTAGTGACCGGTCGCGATGTAATCTGCGCCCAGATCTTCAGCGGCGAATTCGAGGAAGGCTTTGAATTTGATCTCTTTGTTGCAGAGGATATCCGGGTTCGGGGTGCGGCCCGCTTTGTACTCTTCGAGGAAGAGTTCGAACACGTTGTCCCAGTACTCTGCGGCAAAGTTAACGGTATGCAGCTCAATGCCGAGTTTGTCGCACACGGCCTGCGCATCCGCAAGATCCGCTGCCGCCGTACAGTATTCCTCGCCATCGTCTTCCTCCCAGTTCTTCATGAACAGGCCTTCCACTTGATAGCCCTGCTGTTGCAGCAGGTAGGCGGAAACGGAGGAATCGACACCGCCGGACATGCCGACGATCACTTTTTTCTGGCTGTTATCTGACATGGAATACTCACGACATTGAACTTAAAGGCGGCGTATTCTATCACGCGCCCCCCGCATTGGCACCCTCTGTAAACGGCCAGTTAAATTCTGCGATCACCTCAAGCGGCAGGCGGCTGCCAGACTGATAGCAACGAATGCTTTCGGCAACCAGCGGCGAGCGCAGGTTTGGCGCGTTCAGGATCTCCTCAGGCGTGACCCACAGGCAGCGGTCGATATCATCGTCGTGCGGCTCAGTGGCGCACATTTCGTTAAGTTCGATGACGAATAAAAAGCGCAGGAACGGCGTGCGATCCGGGGCGATCCACTGATGCAGACGCACAAAGTGCTGCGGCTCGGCGTGGATGCCTGTCTCTTCCCACAGCTCGCGACGCGCGGCCTGGACCAGCGTTTCGTCGGCTTCAAGATGACCTGCGGGCTGGTTCCAGAGGGCTTTGCCGTTGATGGTCTCTTCAACGACGAGGAATTTGCCTTCGGCATGCACCAGGGTGGCGACGGTAACGTGTGGTTTAAACATCTGTTCTCCTTAGATTGAGTCGATCGGGATCTCTCGCCATTCACCGGACGCCAGAGTGTCGAGCGTCAATGTGCCCATTGCATAGCGTATCAGGCGCAGCGTGGGAAATCCGACATGCGCCGTCATGCGGCGCACCTGGCGGTTCCGTCCTTCATATAAGGTGATTTTCAGCCAGCTGGTGGGGATGGTTTTGCGTTCGCGAACCGGCGGATTGCGCGGCCATAACCACGCTGGCTCTTCGACGAGCTCAATGCCCGCGGGCAGGGTGGGGCCGTCGTTAAGCGTCACGCCATTGCGCAGGGCATCCATCGCCTCTGCCGTCGGTTCGCCTTCCACCTGCACGTAGTAAATCTTGCCGGTGCGCTTGCCTGGCTGGGTCAGTCGCGCCTGTAGCTGACCGTCGTTAGTCAGCACCAGCAGGCCTTCGCTGTCGCGATCCAGGCGGCCAGCGGCATAAATTCCTTGTAACGGGATGTAATCTTTCAGGGTGCTGCGTCCCGCCTCGTCCGTGAACTGCGGCAGCACATCATAAGGTTTATTGAAGATAACCAGCCGCTTCGGTCCAGTGTCAGGCTTTTTTTTGGCGCTGCGTCGCGTGCTGAATCGTTCAACTTGGTGATTTCTAAAAGAAGTTTTGTTCATAGTGTTTTCAGAATGGGTGTATTCGAGCATTATAACGGAAATTCATGAGTGATTGGCGCGAGCCTGATATTCGAGTAGTATGAGCTCGCATATTACAACTCATTAACAAAAAACCAGAAGCGCTCGAAGGAGAGGTTAATGGAAAGCAAAGTAGTCGTTCCGGCGGAAGGTAAGAAGATCACCCTGCAAGATGGCAAACTGAACATCCCTCACAACCCAATCATTCCTTTCATTGAAGGTGATGGTATCGGTGTGGATGTGACGCCAGCCATGATCAAAGTGGTGGATGCCGCCGTGCAGAAAGCCTATAAGGGCGAGCGGAAAATTTCCTGGATGGAAATCTATACCGGCGAAAAATCTACCCAGCTGTATGGCCAGGATGTCTGGCTGCCAGAAGAAACTCTGGACCTGATTCGTGATTACCGCGTTGCCATCAAAGGCCCACTGACCACTCCGGTCGGTGGCGGTATTCGTTCCCTGAACGTTGCGCTGCGCCAGCAGCTTGACCTGTACGTGTGTCTGCGCCCGGTGCGTTACTACGCGGGCACGCCAAGCCCGGTTAAACACCCTGAGCTGACCAACATGGTGATCTTCCGTGAAAACTCCGAAGACATCTATGCCGGTATCGAGTGGAAAGCCGACAGCGCCGAAGCCGAGAAAGTGATCAAGTTCCTGCGCGATGAGATGGGCGTGACGAAGATTCGTTTCCCTGAACATTGCGGCATCGGCATCAAGCCGTGCTCCGAAGAAGGCACTAAACGCCTGGTACGTGCAGCCATCGAATACGCAATCACCAACGACCGTGATTCCGTGACCCTGGTGCACAAAGGCAACATCATGAAATTCACCGAAGGCGCTTTCAAAGACTGGGGTTACCAGTTGGCGCGTGAGGAGTTTGGTGGTGAGCTGATCGACGGCGGCCCATGGGTGAAAATCAAGAACCCAAATACCGGCAAAGAGATCGTGGTCAAAGACGTGATCGCCGATGCGTTCCTGCAGCAGATCCTGCTGCGTCCGGCGGAATACGACGTGATCGCCTGTATGAACCTGAACGGTGACTACATTTCCGACGCCCTGGCAGCCCAGGTTGGCGGTATCGGTATCGCCCCAGGCGCCAACATCGGTGACGAGTGTGCGCTGTTCGAAGCCACCCACGGTACTGCACCTAAATACGCAGGTCAGGATAAAGTGAACCCAGGTTCTATCATCCTGTCAGCGGAGATGATGCTCCGTCATATGGAATGGTTCGAAGCCGCAGACCTGATCGTTAAAGGTATGGAAGGCGCGATCAACGCTAAGACCGTAACCTATGACTTCGAACGTCTGATGGACGGCGCTAAGCTGCTGAAATGTTCAGAGTTTGGTGACGCGATCATTAAAAACATGTAATCCATTTTCTGGATTAAATGAAAACGGGAGCCGATGGGCTCCCGTTTTTTTATGTCTGTTTAGGTGTGACTTTGCCTCGTAAGAGTCGCTTACAGGTACTTCACAGAGATGGTCGCCTGGCCGTCCAGAGGGGTGTCATCGGTAATCGCCAGAGTGGCAGTATCCTGGATTGATGCGCCAACAGTCAAAACATCACTGGCTGTGGTGATTGCAACGGGATTACCCTGAGTATCAGCGAAGGTGATCAGTCGGCTACCGTCTGGGTGGTTATAGACGTCACCAGCCTCTGGGGCCCAGTTGGCACCATTATCAACAGAATCTGCCAGATGCCCAGGGGCTGAATCAACTGTGGCTTGATCGTAAATGGCAACGAGACCATATGAGCCTAATTTGACATGATCTGCTGTTTCGCCCAGACCAAACTCATTGGCTGCGGTTGTAACAGCACTGCCTACTTTCGGAGCTGTATCGACAACACTTGAAGATTTATCATCCATTGTCGTCCAGGCTACTTTAGTTGGACTTGTGCAGCTCAGAGTCAGGGTAATATTCTTATCACCCAACTGGTTTACGGCAGTATCACTCAGAGAAGCGATCGGCAGTGTTCCATAATCCACTACGCCACCGGATGAAAGAGAAGGCGTACAGGAACCCATAATTAACTTACCTTGTACTTTCAGGTCGGCAGTATCAGCTGCGAATGCTGAATTAGCGGTAGAGATAACGAGTGCAGCGGCTGCACAGAATTTAAAAATATTTTTCATGGAATAATGACTCTTCAGTTGGATGATTTAAATAAGACACTGTTGTCTTGTTGGACATATTATCTGTGTTTCCTCTCAATGCATCAATTCAATAAGCACGCAGTTATGGATTCAATGTTGAGTGTAAAATTGGACTTGAATTTATATTTATAGAAATCAGCATTTTTAATGAGGTGTGGAAATAAATGCAATTTTTTAATCTAGATAGAATTAAGAGCAACGACGCGTGGTAATGTAAAGGGGGAGGGATCAACAGAATCTAAAAAGACTACGGATTGCCTGAACAATCGATACTGGCAATCCGCAAAGTAGATGAGTTATAAGGCTGATTACTCGAGGTTCTTCACATCCATCAGCAAGCCCTTGCTGAGCAATATCTTACCTTCGGCCTTAAACTGGGCCAGCATCTTCATCACTGTGCTGCGCGATAGCCCGCTTTTATCGACAATATAATCAGCTGCTGTACGACGTAAACGAATAATTTCAGGTTCTGCCTGCAGCTGATACAGACAGTTAATCACCAGGGCATAGCTGGATACCCCAGCCATATTGTTAACATACTTCAGCATGTTAGCGATGGTTGTCATATGGTTGACGGAGACACCTTGCCACAGGTTTTTATCATTGATGATTTTCTCTGCCTCTACGAATGGTAGAAATTCATAACGAATGTCAGTGCAGGCACGAAAATAGAGATATGTGGTATCGAAGTAGAGGTTGATGCCGAAAATTCGCGGGGCGCTAAAGTTAACTAACAGACGGTCATCACTTGGACGACAGCCTGAAATTACACCCTCATGGAATATAAGTATATTTCTTTCCGTGAAACCATCCATTGTGACAATTTGGTTTTTACGTTTAGAAAATATATTTTCTTGTTGTGATAAGTTGTCAATTAAGAGCTGAATATGTTCCTTGGGATTTAACATGATTTTTTCCACTCGTCACTGTTGCCGTTAATGGTAGCCTATATTCAGAAGGAGGTGTGACTTGATAGCCACATAGATACGACCTGATGCATATGCAGTTTTATTACTGGCCCTCAAGCTGAACCGTCAGGTTGGTCATCAAGTTCGTTTCATCCTGGACGGAATGTATCCCCTGCTTAAGCGCGGGTCGAATATGCAAAAGTATAGAGAATTGCTGACCGGCAGGCACTTCACCGTTACGAACAGGAAGCAGGCCGTCGTTATTCAGCACCAGCACCTTTTTCCGATTTCTCTCTTGCTTAGGGACAAAGGAGCCATGGGACAGAGTCTTACCGAGATCAACGGGTTTACCGTCCAGCACCGCCTGTTGAGCAGAGATCAGAATATCTCCGTTGTCTCCAAAGCGAAACCGTCGCTCACCAGAATCATCGCTAATGAACAGCGCCATCGCTTGCGGTTCACTGCAAATAGCATTCACTCTGACCTCACGATCATCCAGCGTATAGACACCGCCGCGATGGCTGGTAATGTCGTTGTTGCTGAGCTTGCCGTAATCAACAGTCGTATCAGAAACGGTGACGTCGCATTCGGCGCGGGCAGCATTTGCGCAGAGTAATCCCGCCAGTAGCGTGAATTTAATGATGGATTGGATTTTCATTTGCATACCCCGTTGATATTTTCATAAGTCTGATTTTCGCCACCTTTTGCCAGGGCGTAACTGATCTGGCATACGTTCACACCATCTTCGTTCGTGAGATAAAGCGCCGGTTTGGCAGAAACGTCTTCCATAAACAGAAGGCCATCGTCCACTGCCGTGGCAGCGTAGTTACCGTCACCATCAACCACGGTACTGCCTTTTTTCAGGGTCTTACCATTTGCCATTTGCACGCGGATCATGGCCCGGTGGACATGCAGCGTATTGAACGCTACGTGCCCGACGGCTCCGCGACCTGCTGCCAGTTCACTGAAACCGTTCTCGACGTCTACATCCTGCGGAAGACTATTACTGTCCAGTTCGACTCGAACTTTGTGGTACGGATTAACGGAAGGTACGATGGCCTTGCCCCAATGATCGGTCCAGACATCACCCGCTGGGGTGTTGATTCGCGTTCCGGCCAAATCTTTACCCGCATCGATGATGGCGAATGTGTCCTTAACCGGCCAGGGTGAGAAGGTTACGCCGCTATCATGCGCAACCACGCCACCAGAAAGTGCCACACCATAGTTACGACCATCTTGACCATCGGTTCCGGCGCTAACGCCCAGTCGGGTGTAGTGCAGATTACTGTTGATCGAGCCACTGAAGCTGTTTTCCCGATCGGCCAGATCGCGCTCGGCCGCCAGGGAATAACTGGTGCTCTGACTGATATCCCCGCTGGTCTGCAGTCCGGTATTGGTCTCATGATGCATGGTGTGCGAGTAGGCGCTGACGTGTTGACCGCCAAGGGGCATGCTGATATTCACAAACACCGTGTCCCCGTTGTCTTCGCTCTCGTTGCGACCATCGTCCTGATCATCGTTTTTCTGATTCACAGAGCGCTGCCAGCTGACGTTCAGGTTCATGTGGCCAAATGACTTACCCCATGAGGCGTTCACAAATTCGCTGCCTTCGGTTCCTTCTGTACCCTGGTTCTTTGAGTAACGCAGATTAAAGGAACCCAAATTTGACAGGGAGTAATGCATCCCTGCAGAGTATTGGCCTTCGTACTGCTGAAAATCATCCTCAAGAGAATCTTCCAGTTCGCGATAGCCTTGGGTATAACGCGTCATGCTGACATCGGTCGTCAGTTGGCCGGACAAGGCGTAGCTGGCTGACAAGGTGCTGCTACGTCCTTTTACGCCATGCTCTTCATCCATCGACGCCTTAAAAGTGGCCGATAGCAGCATTTTATTAAAGGGTAAGGTATCCAGCGTGATAGCCGCAGAGTCATAGCCCTGTGCAGTCATCACGCCGGTACCGATATTCAGCCAGGGTTTGACCCGCCAGCCGTCGGAGAGGGTCGCCAGCATCGGCTGACTCTCCCCGTCGCCGTTGCTGCGATAGCGGCCCACGGCGGCAGAAAGGCCTGACGGACTGGTCAGTTGATGACTGTTCACCGCATCAGCAGGGATCACGAAATGGCTTTTACTGCCGTCGGTTTCCGTGACCGTGACATCGAGTTCGGCATTGCTGCGAATAATCGGAACATCGTTCAGAGTGAACGGACCCACGGGGACCAGAGTGGAATAGACCATCCGGCCTCCCTGGCGGACTTCAACACGCGCCTGGGCTGTGCGGGCAATACCAGAAACAGCCACACCGCTGCTGCCTTCCGGGCTCAGTGCTTCTTCCGGCATGATCTGCATACCTGAAATGGCGGTGCCAGCGAAAATCGTGCCGCCAGTGTTGATTTCACCCGCCTGGAATAATTTCTTACTATCAACAAGCGTATGCTGCAGATAGGCGTAAAGGTTATCGGTGGTACGCGTGCCGTCATTCTCTGCCAGGGATTGTCTGCTGCGAAACAGCCAGTCATGGACGTTCAAACCCTCTTCCAGCATCAGTTGCTTAGTCTCGCTGTTGCCGCTGTCAGACCTGTTTTGCGTCGCGAAAGCGGTATAATTGAGAATGCCTGCCGTACCGCCCGTGCTGTAATCTTTGGCCTGATCGCCTTCGCCTGTTGTATCAATGGCCTCTTGCGGAACGACCAGATCCAGCTCTTCCTGTGCAGGAACGGGAGTAATCACTGTGCCTGGGAAGGTTTTGGTATAGTCGAAACAGGCGTTGCTCTTTTCGTCATCGCTGAGCTTTGTCACTTCATGCGGCACCACTAACGAAGCTCCCTGCAGAAAAGGGGTGGTGGCACAAAGCTGGCCATCCTGGCCAAAAGTTGCGGATACCTTTCCTTTTCTCTCGCCATTCACCACCACGGTGACCATTTTTACGCCGGGCGTAAATTTCGGTGTAGAGGCAAAATAGTGACCCAGTGAAGGATCAAGCCCACGATCTTTGATGATGCTGGTATTAAACTCCAGCGGAGCTTCAGTCGCCGAGGAAAGTACCGGATACAGGCAGCACAGTACGGCTAACGATAAATAACGACGCGATAACGAAACCATCTCAGAATACTCGGTTAGATTATTTATTCAGAGTGGCGGTGTAGCTTGGGACATCAATGCCGTAGCGACTGGCCGGGAAGAATTTTAATTGGCTATCTCCGGCAAGTGATGTTTTTGCCTGCGCAGTCAGCGTCTGACCTGGAAGAATATAAGTCTGCTTAATTTTCATTTGCGTACCTGAAGGCTGAGCCACCAGATTTTCAGCCATACGCACCACGTAAGGAGAGTCATTTTTGACAGTAACTGTGTTACCGGATGCAGACCATTTCAGCAGTGTCCAGGCATCTTTTACGACCGCAAGACTTGCCGGATGAATCAGTACCGGAATATCCTGACGAATATTAATGGACACCCGGCTGTGATCGCTTTTTATTTTCGGTGGAATACCTTCAAAGGTCACGCGCTTCAAATGTTCTGTTGTTAATGGGGCATCGGTCGCCAGAATAAAACGCAGCTGTTGGGTCTGTCCATCTTCGACACGGGTGACGGGCTGGGTGACGGTCAGATGCGTACCTGTATCCCCAGGAATATCGACAATATTGGTATACAGCAGGGAAGGGTGCGGGTCGGTATTTTTAACATTAATGCTACCGCCTTTATCCTGCTCTTCAATAATAAGCAGCGAGGATTCTGGAACCATACCCGTGGCCAGTGCGGCGGCGGATTTAATAATAAGTAATAATGTAATGAGTTTTGCTGATTTTTTCAGGTGAACCATATTATCTCCAGTCGGTAATTAAATTATATTAAAAGGCGGAGGTTGATGACGAACATCGCTATCCGATGCCGTGCATTCTAATTAGGTGCACTGTTAAAATCAGCTCGAAAATAAACCAAAAACAAAGTCAATTTGGAGTCCGATTTTGCGATTTATTTATTTGCAAAATAGAAAAACAGCCGTATATCATTAACTTCTGAACAGATTCACTAAGGGTATTCATAATATGGATGCTGTATTTACCCGTGCTCAAAATGGGAACTGGCAATGATAAAATCATTAATGCGTGCAACAGCGGTTGTCCCGCTGCTGCTTTCACCTGATGTCATGGCCGCAGATACCGCGATTATCAAAGTCCAGGCCATGCTGGTAATGGGCTCCTGTACACCTTCGCTGGATAACGGTGGTCTGCTGGATTTTGGCGGATTTCCCGTGGATCACCTCTACGAAGACACCCCGAGCGGGCTGGATACGCGCAATATCAGCCTCCACATTACCTGTTCTGAACCTGTCGCGTTAGCCTTCACCTTTCAGGATGACCGCAGCGATACCCTGGACGGCGGCAGCGCGGATATTGCCACTTACGGATTTGGCATCGGCAAAACAGCAGGGGGCGTGAATATCGGCCACTATTACCTCTACCTGGTCGGCCCCGACACGCCAGTGGTCAATAATGCCCCGGCCCGCACGATCTTCTCTGACAATAACGGCGCTGACTGGAATTTGGCCTCCAGCTCAACCCGCGCCTCAAACAGCGGCAGCAATCTGGCGGCCTTTTCCGATACTCAGGATTTCACCCATCCGCTGGCCGTTGAAACCGCCGAAGTGGAACTGTCAGTCCATCCCATCGTGCAAAGCCGCAAAACCCTGGCGCTGACGGACGACCAGCCGTATGAAGGGCTTGCGACGATAAGCCTGGTCTATCTCTAAGCCCTGTAAAAAGGTGTTGCATTTTACCGGTCAAAAACCCTGGCGATTAACTTTCTTGTAGCTACGCTTAAACAGGTAACCTATAGCGGGAGGGGTTATGTTGACTCATTCTGAAGCCAAACGGTGGGCATCGGTAATGCTGAAATCGGCGTTATGCGATGGGATGCAAACGGAGGAGATTTCTCGTCAGGTACACCTGGTCTGCGATCATCACGGGCGGGAGTGTCTGGAGGAGTTGATAGAAGAGATCTTAATTGAAGCAGGACGAATAGGGCCTAAGCACAGCAATGGTGAAATTCACCATCACTGAGCGTCAATATTCTGCTAACCGTTTTCATCCATCACGATGTTCTCACGCGGATCCGGGAGCAACTTTGCTCCCGGACAGCCGGTTTAGAAAATATCCTTCACTTTAAACAGCGCTACGGACTGTGACAGCAGGTTTGCCTGGCCATTCACGCCCGATGCGGTCGTCGCCACTTCTTCCACCAGCGCGGCGTTTTGCTGCGTAACGTGATCCATCTGCGTGATGGCGATGCGGATTTGTTCCACGCCGCGGCTCTGCTCTTCCGATGCCAGCGCGATGTTCTCCATCATCACGTTGACCTTACTGACGGCCCCGCTGATATCCAGCATGGTCTGGCTGGTTTTATTCGCCAGCTCCGCGCCTTCTTCGATATAGAGTCGTGATTCGTTAATCAGCGTGGTGATCTCTTTAGCGGAGTCCGTACAGCGGCGGGCCAGGTTTCTGACTTCCCCTGCGACCACCGCAAAACCGCGTCCGGACTGACCGGCACGGGCGGCTTCTACTGCGGCGTTAAGAGCCAGAATGTTGGTCTGGAACGCGATGCTGTCGATAACGCTGATAATCTCAACCATCTTCTGGGCGCTCTGGCTGATGGCTTCCATCTTCTTCATCATGCCGCGCATCTGCTCTTCGCCTTCGTTGGCAATACCGGCGGCATTCTGCACCATCTGTGCCGCTTCAAGCGCATTGTCGGTATTCAGTTTCACCGTAGAGGTGATCTGCTCCATGCTCGCGGCGGTTTCCACGACGGCGGCTGCCTGCTCTTCGGTACGACGGGAGAGGTCGCTGTTGCCCGCTGAAATCTCCTGCGTGCCGATATTGATCGACTCAACGCCCTGACGGATAGAGACCACGGTGGAGTTCAGCTCGGCCTGCATGGTTTGCAGCGAGGCGCACAGCAAACCAATTTCATTGCTGTTTTCGACGTGGATTTCCCCGGTCAGATCGCCTTTACCAATAAACTCGAAATGCTCAGCCACTTCCTGCAGCGGAAGGACTAACATTTTGCGCATCCAGCCGTTGATCACAAAGAACAAGACGGCAGCCACCACCAGCATGGCGATCATCACATACAGGGCAAAGTGATAGGAGCTGTTGCTGTAACTGATGACGCCGTCCAGATTGCTCTGTGTGGTATCAATGTAAGAGCGATATTCATCATCCCAGGCCTGGCGAACCTGCTGGGTGGTTTCGGCATATTTGGCTAACGCGGACTTCAGCTCCTGCGGATCGTTCACATTGATCACCAGGCCCGCATTATGCGTAATCACGCCCATTTGCTGGTCGTAACGGTCTTTCATTCTCTCGCCGACTTCGGGATGAATGGTTGAAAGCCCTGGGATCTGCACAAACAGCTGATACTGCTCGGCAGCGGTCTGCATCTCTTTGCGGATACTCTCCTGGATACCCGGCTCGTCAATATCATCGCCGTGAGTTTTGGCCTGAGCGGCAGTATCAATGATAACTCGCGCGCGCAAAATGGCGTTACGCACGTTGTTGAGCGCCTTTTGCTCTCCGGCGTTGTAACTCAAAGTCTGAATATCACTGTTGCTGCGGTGGAGGAAGTAGAGCCCCAGGCCGCTGGAAAGAATGAGCATGAGCGTAAATGTCGTCAGAACGATCAACAGCCCGACGCTGATTTTAATATTTTTCACAATAAACCCCTTTGTAACCTGTAGCGAGTACCATCAATGTTGGAAGGGTTATCGGCAGGGGGATATGGGGCTTGATTCGCAGAAACAGCAAAATCAGCCTAAAACCAAAATATGACGTTTACTGTTTTTTCTGAGGGGAAAAGCGAGATTTAAACTTGATGATCCGGATGCGTATGTCAGGCGGGGCGCGATGTCGCCAAAAAAAGCCCACTATAAAGTGGGCAAGAAATACTGGAAGCAATGTGAGCAATGTCGTACTGAATACCTAAGTGTTTTGCTCAACTATTCAGTGTTGAGAAAGATAATCTTTCTCAACTAAAGTTGCAACCCCATCTTTTGTGTGGTGCGGCATTTTTTTAGTGCTGATAAAACGCGCAGTCAGACAGTGTGATCCTTATCACAAATTTCATTTTGGAGATCCTGTGCTATCCTTTTCTGTGTCGTTGATTTAATGACAAAAACCATACAGAGAGGAAAGCTATGGGAATTTTATCCTGGATTATCTTTGGGCTTATTGCGGGGATTCTGGCGAAGTGGATCATGCCGGGCAAAGATGGCGGCGGGTTCTTCGTCACAGTGATACTGGGGGTCGTGGGCGCCGTCGTCGGCGGCTGGATCAGCACCCTGTTCGGTTTTGGTAAAGTCGATGGCTTTAACTTCGGCAGCTTTGCTGTTGCGGTGATCGGCGCGCTGGTCGTTCTGTTTATCTACAGAAAAATCAAAAGCTAAGCGTCTGAAACGTGAAAAAGGCTGCCATCGGGCTAATGCTGGTCAGTTAAGCATCTGAGGTTGTTCCGTTCACCTTATGTTCCGCAGAATATAATCGCTTCACAACTTGTGAACGTGAAAAGGGGGCCACGCGGCCCCCTTTTCAATCCCCGCGCCCCGCAAAGAAATCGGTGCTTCGCACTGCGCTCACCTCCCGGCCCGCTGCCTGCGGTCGGCTCGACTCGACTTCCTGTCTCGTTTCGCCTCTGGCCGCCATCCCTGGCGTCCAGCCCTTGTCATCCGGCCTCCGGTTCGCCGATTTCAGCGGGGACCCACACCGGTGCCACATGCAGACAGCTGTGAAGGTTGAGGGAACGGGAGTCCGGCTGAAAATCGCTGAGGCGTTGACTGGAGGCAGGGGCGACGCACAGGGATGTGCGTCGAGGGCGCGACTTACAGGGATGTTACCTGCGCCCGTCCCCGTCAGCCGGAAGGAATAAGACGAAGGCACCGCGAAGCGGCGATTTTCTTTGCCGGGAGCCGGGGTTGCCAGGGTGGTGGCGATTGAGCCACCCTGGCACGTTCACCGCAGAGAGATGGACCGGAAGCAGAGGAACGAAAGTGAACGGAACAATTCCACTGAAGCCATAAAGGTCCTGAGCAAGCAAAATAATGAATTTAAATTCATTATTTTGCTTAACTGACTGGCATTAGCCATCTGGCAGCCTTTTTCGTTTGCAGAGGTCACCACCAGCCGAGCTGGGTGCCTGCCATCGCCACTACCGCGACGATCAACATAATGATGGTTGTCTTGCGCATTTACGCCCCCGGCGCGGCGTAACCGCCGACAAAAAACCACGTTAAAAAGACCACTGCCGTGATAAAAATCACGACCGGGAAAACAATTCCGATCCTCATCACATCACCTCTAAGGTTTCCTTGCCCGCAGAGTGTACGGGGTTACTCCTCCGGGAGAAAGCGCGTTTTGCTTTTGCCTTTTTTCTCCCGATACATCGCCGTATCCGCCGCGCGCAGCGCGCTGTCAGCATCGGTATCGGCAGGATCGACTTCGACTACGCCCAGGCTTGCGCCAGGATAAACCAGATGCACGTTGCCGAGCCAGTATTCCCCGGCAATTGACGCCCCGATCTGCGTGCGCAGAATATTTATCTGCGCGTTGTCGGCCGCGTTATCGCCTTTACTCAGACACGCCACCAAAAACTCATCGCCGCCGAGTCGGCCCACGATATCATCTTCTGTCTGCCCGTCGGTCAGCCGCTTACCCACTTCCACCAAAAACTGGTCGCCAGTCTCATGACCAAAGCGATCGTTGATGAGCTTAAAATCATCCAGATCGATGTAGGCAATAATAGCGTTGCGCTTGAGATGACGCGCCAGCGAGAAGAGGGTATTGAGATTATCAAAAATCGCGCGGCGGTTGGGTAAACCGGTCAGTGCATCCGTATACGAATGGGCGATGAGGGCCGCGTTGGCTTCGCGCAGCTGAATGACTAAGGACTCTTTCTGAATGTACTGGGCGATGAGACCGGCAAACAGCTGCAGCACCTGCTCGCCGCGGTCGCTCAGGGTCTGTTTCTGCGTACTGGCCGCGCAGAGGGTGCCGTACAGCGACCCATCGGCCAGATGAATAGGAATACTCACGTAGGTGGTGATGCCGAGCGCTTTGGCCGCGTCGCAATCCGCCCAGCGTTCCGCCACCTCGTTGCTGAAAAAGCAGTGACTGTCGATGGCGCGCTTACAGAGGGTATCGCCCCAGGGCACGCTTAGCCCCTCGGGGATCTGCATCTGCTTGCTGTTGCGGGCGTAAAGAATGTGCTGCAAACGCGCATTGATATCGACTTTCGTCAGATAGGTCGATTCCATATCGGTGACAATCTCCAGCATCTCCAGGAGCTGACGCACCAGGCTTTCAAGGGATTGTTCGGTTGCGAGGGTTTCTGAAACACGGGCAAGAATAATATCCGACATGACGTAGGTAGACTCCCATGCAGAAGACGCCAGTATCTGCATGTTGTGCTGAATTTTTCGGCTGGGGCATAGTAGAACACGAATACAGGAAATTTTATATATTGTCGCGGCAGATGCCGCTGGGCAGGCGAAAAAAAGCCCCGCCGTTGCGGGCAGGGCAAAAGACATCTTGATTACGGAATGATGTTCTCTGGTCATTGAGAACGCAGCCACTATAGGGTGAAAAAGTGCAGGTTTAATGGAGAAATCATGGAGAAAACAACGAAGAGTCGGTACGCTTTAAACTCTGCAAACAGAAAGGACAATACGATGCGATATCTGCTGCTGGCGATGGCTCTGCCGTTAGCCGCCTGTTCGACCCCTCCCGACGCGCCAAAACCTCCGCAAATCGGTATGGCGAATCCTGCTGCCGTCTACTGCGTGAAGAAGGGCGGAGAGCGCGTTCCGGTACAAAGTCCGCAGGGCGTTCGCACCGAGTGCAAACTGCCGGGCGGGGAAGTGATTGACGAGTGGGATCTGTTCCGCCGCGATCACCCTACGCCTGCCGCGTGACAGTCAAGGCGCGACTGCGATACACTTCTCTTTAAGAATTATCTCAGTCCCTGGGGCTGATAACCCTTACCGCGAGAGAAGTATGTTCCAGTTAAAACCGGGCAGCCTGTGCATGGTCATTGGCGCCCGCACCGCCGCCGGGCGGCGCAATATCGGCAAATCCGTTGAGCTTTTTGAACTCTGCAAGCCTGGCGAGCGTTTCCTCAATCCGGTCAACGGCGTGATGACCGAACTGCCTGCCAGCGCCGACCGCGCCCTGTGGCTGGTTACCGGCGATGTTTTTGCTGTCGATAATCAGCATGGGTTCGCGTTTGTGCGACCGGAACATCTCCTGCCGCTGACGCCGGACGACGCCTCGCAAACGCTCGACGAATTAACCTTCAGCTAACTGACGCAGCCAGTCGGCTAACACCAGGGCGTGATTCTGTTGGGTATTCTTCGCGCCGTAGAGCAGCGTCACGGTCTGTTTTTGGGCGAGGGCAGCCACGCGTTTTCCCTCGTCCAGGTGCTGCGCCAGCTCCTGCTGATACGCCTCGCGAAAAGCGGTGAAATCAATGGTTTCGCCGTGAAAGGCTTTGCGTAGATCGCTTGAAGGCGTCAGCGCTTTGCACCACTCATCAAACGCCAGATCCTCTTTCTTGACAGAGTCGGTCGACCAGAATGCGGTAGCCGTCGTCCGCACTCGCCGCGTCATACACCCGTTTACACTGAATCATTGTCTCTCTCCTCAACCCAGGCGATCAGCTCTGCAAGCTGGTTGTCGGAAAATACCTGAATGCCATGTTCACGTAACAGCGCGGCGGCGACGCCCATTCCGGCGCGTTTTTGCCCGCTGAACGTGCCGTCGTAGATCTGTTCGCTGCCGCAGGTCGGGCTGCCGTCGGTGAGCAGCGCGGCGCTGCACTTTCCCTCCTGGGCGGCGCGCAACGCCAGCCAGGCGGCAAGCTGATAGTGCGCGGTGACATCGCTGCCGTCGCTCTCCAGAATTCGCGCATGGCCTGCCATCACCTCAGTTCCGCCGCCTTCCACTATCTCAGCCGGTAAACGGGGGATCGACAATCCCGCCGCCAGCTCCGGGCAGTGAGTGACCAGGCGTTGCTCAAGCTGCCAGCGGTGGAGGGTTGCAGAGATCGCCGCTTTTTCGCTGCCGTTATAGCGAACTTTGTGACCCATCAGGCAGGCGCTGACCAGAATTTTGGTTTTCATAACGATCCGAAGAAGGGGGGGGAAAATACGTTACCACTATACCACCCGAGTTTTTCCCCCTCCAATTTAAGGTATTGTGAAGCCTGCAAAAGATCGGTAGGCTGAGGTTCCTTATGTTATCTGATAATTCTCTGGCATATGGAACCCCTCATGGAACACACCCCGGTAAAAGATACGCTGCGCATTGCCCTTGTCGGTGACTACAACCCTGACGTTATCGCCCATCAGGCGATCCCTTTATCCATCGATGATGCCGCTGCGGTACTGGATTTAACGGCGGACTACGACTGGATCGCCACCCCTGAGCTGACCAGCCCGGAAGATCTGGTGGGTTACGACGCGATCTGGCTGGTTCCGGCAAGCCCTTATAAGAATGTCGACGGGGCCTTCATCGCCGCGCGCTTTGCGCGTGAAAACAGTATTCCGTTCCTCGGCACCTGCGGCGGGTTCCAGCATGCGCTGATTGAGTATGCGCGCAACGTGCTGGGCTGGACCGATGCGGCTCACGCGGAAACCGACACCGACGGCAGAATGGTGATCGCGCCATTGACCTGCTCGCTGGTGGAAAAAACCGACACCATCGAGCTTCGCGCCAATACGATTATTGCCAAAGCCTACGGTCGGGAAGAGATTGAAGAAGGGTATCACTGCAACTACGGCGTCTCGCCTGAGTTCACACAAGAGCTGGAAAGCGGCGATATGCGCGTGACGGGCTGGGATGAGCAGGGTGAAATCCGGGCGGTTGAGCTGGTGACGCATCCGTTCTTCGTCGCCACCCTGTTCCAGCACGAGCGCGGTGCGCTGGCAGGGCGTCCGGTGCCGCTGGTGCAGGCGATGCTCCACGCCGCACGCAGCTAAACGGGCAGGCCGTCCGGCCTGCCGTCAGACTCAGTTGGGCGTGATCTCGCGGTCGCGCCCGGCCAGCACCCCACAGACCGCCATCACTACCCCCGCCAGGGCGCAGGCCATCAGCGGAATTCGCCAGTCGCCCGCCGTGTCATGAATTTTCCCCATCAGCGGAGGCCCACAGGCCGCCAGCAGATAGCCTACTGATTGCGCCATGCCGGAAAGTGCCGCCGCCTGATGCGCCGAGCTGGCACGCAGGCCGATAAAGGTCAGGCCGAGAATCATGGTCGCGCCGGACCCAAAGCCGTAGACAATCGTCCAGAGCACCGCCTGATCCGGCACAAACCAGAACCCGGCCAGACTCACGGCGCACATCAGGGCCGATAATCCGGCGATGCCGCGCTGATCTTTCAGCTTATGCAGCAGCAACGGCACGGCCAGGCCCGGAGCGGCTGTCGCCAGCTGCAGCAAACCGTGCATCGACCCGGCTTCGGTTTCGCTGTAGCCGTGGCTGAGCAAAATCGCCGGCAGCCAGCCGATAATCACGTAGTAAATCAGCGAGTTAATTCCAAGGAACAGCGTCACCTGCCAGGCCAGCGCCGAGCGCCAGATCCCCCGGTTATGCAGCGCCCGCGCGCCGCTTAATGAGGCGGTATGCTTCTGACGCCACTGGGGCAGCCACAGCAGCGTCGCCACCAGCGGGAACACCATCAGCATCAGCAGAGCGCCGTTCCAGCCCGCGCCGCTCAGCGCCAGCGGGACGATCATCGCCGAACCCAGCGCGGCCGCCGCGCCCATGGTCAGGGAGTAGGCCCCGGTGAGTTTGGCCACCTGGCCGGGGAAATCACGTTTAATCAGGCCGGGCAGGAGCACGTTGCCGAGCGCAATGCCGCAGCCAATCACCGCCGTGCCGATAAACAGCAGCGCGGAGGAGGGTAGCGAACGGATGCCAATGCCTGCGCAGATCAGCAGCATGGCGATAAACAGACTGCGCTCCATGCCGATTTTGCGCGCCACACCGGCGGCGAGCGGAGAGATCAGGGCAAAGGCCAGCAGCGGCAGGGTCGTCAGCAAACCGGTCTGGGCGGTCGTCAGGCCGTAGTCGTGGCGAATCATATCCAGCAGAGGAGCCGCGCCGGTAAAGGTCACGCGCAGCGTGGTGGCAATCATCAGGATACCGGCAATCAGCAGCAGGCGATCCTTGCCGGAAGAGGGAATGGCAGTGGTCATGGTTTTCTCTTACATCGTAACGAGGGCACACAATACCCGTTTTCAGCGGTGTTTGAATCAAGCTAAAATGACAGTTTATCGCTCATATCGGACAACTTTATGCAAGGTCTTGGACTCGACGGCTACGATCCCGATAGCCAGCACGATGCGGCCGTGGCGTTTCGCATCCGCGTGGTGGAAGACGAACAGCGCATTCCCGTCCATCAGCATCGCAAAGGTCAGCTGATCCTCGCCCTGCGCGGGGCCATCACCTGCGAAGTGGAAAACGCGATGTGGATGGTGCCGCCGCAGTACGCGGTGTGGATCCCTGGTCAAATCCCGCACAGCAACAAAGCCACGCCCGGCGCGCAGCTCTGTTTTCTGTTTATCGAGCCCGGCGCGGTGACGCTGCCGGATCGCTGCTGCACGCTGAAAATCTCTCCGCTGGTGCGCGAGCTGATTTTGACGCTGGCCGCCATAACGCCCGAAGAGCTGTCGCTTGCGGCGACGACGCGGCTGGTGGATGTGCTGTTTGACGAAGTGCCGCAGCAGCCGCAGGAGCAACTTCAGCTTCCGGTTTCACCGCACCCGAAAATTCGCATGATGAGCGAAACCATGGCGGAACACCCCGCCGAATGGCAGACGCTGGCCCAGTGGGCAAATCACTTTGCGATGAGCGAGCGTAATCTGGCGCGGCTGGTGGTGAAGGAGACGGGACTCAGTTTTCGCCGCTGGCGGCATCAGCTGCAGCTGATTGTGGCGCTCCAGCTGTTAATCAGCGGCAAATCGGTGCAGCAGGCGGCGCAGTCACTGGGATATGACTCCACCACCGCGTTCATCACCATGTTCAAGAAAGGGCTGGGACAAACCCCCGCACGCTATATCGCCAGTCTGTCTACGACTTCCCAATAAACAGCGACACCAGCCCGGCGGCAATCAGCGGGCCGACCGGCACACCGCGGAACAGCGCCACGCCGAGCACCGTCCCGACCAGCAGACCGGCGACGAGAGAGGGCTGAGAGCTCATCAGCGTCACACCTCGCCCGCCAAGCCAGGAGACAAACACGCCCACGGCGATCGCCACCAGCGATTTCCAGTTCACAAAAGAGTGTAAAAGCGTCGATGCCGGGAGCGTGCCGCTGGCGATCGGGGCCATCACGCCGATGGTCAGAATAATAATCCCGATGGTCAGTCCCTGTTTTTCAATCCACGGGAAGAAGGCATTGAGCGGAGTGACGCGCACGATAATTAACACCAGGATCGAAATCGCCACCGTGGTGTTGTGGCTGACAAAGCCGAGCGCCGCCAGCGCCAGCAGGATCAGCAGGGTAGGGTCAAACATGAGGGGTTCCTTGCCAGAAAAAGTAAGCCTGCTTACTTTACCCGCAAAGCCGTGCGTAAACAGGCTTTTATCGACAAATCTCTCAAATTTGGGCGGCTGCCTGAGGCGAATTTATCCGCATCACATTATTCATCCGGCTGACCTGTTACTGTCATGCCATTGTCATCTGTGTGGATTAAAAATAAGCAAAGGCAGCAAAAGGGGAATCAACATGAACGATCACATGTTTGTTGAAACGCTGATTATCTCGTCTACGTTTTTCACCATCGCGATGATTTTGGTGGCGTCGGTGATGTTCTTGGAAAAGCACGACTGACAGCGCTGTCAGCCGCGATGTTCAGGACCGGCGAAAGGCAACCAGCTCCGGCTGGGCGATGCGCAGATAATCTGCACTGCTCATGATCACCGACTTTTCCAGCAGGCCGGCGTTAAAGGCGATTTCATCAAAACGCTCGAACAGGAGCGGATCGGCGACCAGCGTCAGATCGGGATGAAAGCTGAAAGGCGGGATGGCGCCAAAGACACAGGCGGTTAAATCGTCCACTTCCGCCGGGCTTGCCAGCGACGCTTTGATCCCACCAAAATGGCTGGCCAGTTGACTCAGATCGGCCTGCTGATCCGCCGCCAGAATCGCCAGGATATGCTTTTTCACCCCGTTTCCCTTCACTTTACACACCAGCGCTTTGGCACCCTGACCGAGTTCCGTCCCGCGAATTTCGCTGACTGCCTCGCATTTCCCGACCGCCTCATGCTCCACCACCCGGTATTGCGCGCCCTGCTCGGATAACAGCGCAATCAGCCGCTGATGAGTATTGGTGCCTTTGATCGCTTCGGACATGATTGTTTTTTCCCTGTGACCTGGTGAGATGCAGGGTCTACATTATCACATTTCATTTTGATCGTGCGGGCGAGGGATGAACAGAAAACAGCCAGCGTTTTGCGCTGGCTGTTTATTATGCGTTGCTGGTACTTTGCGTGTGGAACAGTTCGCGGAAGACCGGATAAATATCATCCTGGTCGCGGATATGCTGCATGGCAAAATTATCGAACATCGCCTGCAGGTGCTCATATTCCCGCCAAAGCGTTTGATGCGCGCGACGGGTGATTTCGATGTAGCTGTAATACCGCACCACCGGCAAAATTTTCTTCGCCAGTATTTCGTGACACAGCGGAGAGTCATCCGCCCAGTTATCGCCATCGGACGCCTGCGCGGCATAGATATTCCACTGCGCCGGGTCGTAGCGTTCTTTCACCACTTCATCCATCAGCTTCAGGGCGCTCGACACAATGGTCCCGCCCGTCTCCTGAGAGTAGAAGAACTCGTGCTCATCCACCTCTTTGGCCTGGGTATGGTGGCGGATGTAAACCACATCCACGTTCTTATAGGTTCTGCTCAGGAACAGATAAAGCAGAATATAAAAGCGCTTCGCCATGTCCTTGGTGGCCTGATCCATCGAGCCGGAGACGTCCATCAGGCAGAACATCACCGCCTGGCTGGAAGGTTCCGGACGTTTCTCGTAGTTCTTGTAACGCAGGTCAAAGGTGTCGATAAACGGCACGCGATCGATTTTCGCCCGTAATTCGGCAATCTCTTTGCGCAGCCGTTCTTCCTCCAGCAGCTGTGCGGGTTCGGTGTTCTCAACGGTTTTCAGACTGACTTCCAGCTCGCGCAGTTCGCGACGCTTGCCTGCCGTCATCGCCGTACGACGGGCCAGCGAGTTTTGCAGAGAACGCACGACGCTGATGTTCGCCGGAACGCCGTTGGCGGTGTAACCCGCGCGGTGGGTTTTGTACTCGTTTAACTGACGATGCTGGTTTTTCTTCAGGTTTGGCAGCGCCAAATCCTCGAACAACAGATCGAGATACTCATCTTTAGAAATCTGGAAGACGAACTCATCCTGGCCTTCACCGTCCTGGCTCGCTTGCCCCTGACCGCTGCCCGAACCGCCGCCTCCGCCCTGTGGGCGTTCAATGCGATCGTTCTGGACGAAGTGGTCATTACCCGGGTGTACGCGATGGCGCAAGCCGCCCCGTCCCTGATGGAACATCGGTTCGCTAATATCATCCGTCGGGATAGAGACGGACTCGCCGCTATCCACATCGGTCACCGAACGTTTGTTGATGGCCTCGGAGATCGACTGTTTAATTTGCGCTTTATAACGACGCAAGAAGCGCTGGCGATTCACCGTGCTCTTGTTTTTGCCGTTAAGACGCCGGTCAATAAACCAGGTCATATGCCCCCCGTACTGCATTGCCAACTTTCGCGCTACCTGTCTGCCGGATGCGCTCACGCTTATCCGGCCTACGGATCGCTGTCGTTGTAGGCCCGGTAAGCGCGAGCGCCACCGGGCACTTCAGTTAAGACGATTTACGCACGCGCAGGTACCATTCGCACAGCAGACGAACCTGCTTGCGGGTATAACCTTTCTCCATCATGCGGTCGACAAAATCGTCGTGCTTTTTCTGCTCGTCGGTTGAGGTTTTGGCATTGAAGGAAATGACCGGCAACAGCTCCTCGGTATTGGAGAACATTTTTTTCTCGATAACCGTGCGCAGTTTTTCGTAGCTGGTCCAGTTCGGGTTGCGTCCGCTGTTGTGCGCTCTGGCGCGCAGAACAAAGTTGACGATCTCGTTACGGAAGTCTTTCGGATTACTGATCCCGGCCGGCTTCTCAATTTTTTCCAGTTCCGCGTTCAGGGATTCACGGTCAAACAGCTGGCCGGTATCCGGGTCGCGGTACTCCTGATCCTGGATCCAGAAGTCTGCATAGGTGACATAACGGTCGAAAATGTTCTGCCCGTATTCAGAGTAGGACTCCAGGTACGCCGTCTGGATCTCTTTCCCGATGAACTCGGCGTATTTCGGGATCAGATAGCCTTTGAGGAACTCCAGATAACGTTCCGCCAGATCCTGCGGGAACTGCTCGCGCTCGATCTGCTGTTCCAGAACGTAGAACAGATGTACCGGGTTGGCCGCCACTTCGGCGTGGTCAAAGTTGAACACGCGGGAGAGGATTTTAAACGCGAAACGCGTGGACAGACCGTTCATCCCTTCGTCGACACCGGCGTAATCGCGATACTCCTGATAGGACTTCGCTTTCGGATCGGTATCTTTCAGGCTTTCCCCGTCGTAAACGCGCATCTTCGAGTAGATGCTGGAGTTTTCTGGCTCTTTCAGACGCGACAGAATCGAGAAGCGCGACAGCGTTTCCAGCGTGCCCGGTGCGCAAGGGGCATGCACCAGCTCACTGTTATTCAGCAGTTTTTCGTAAATCTTGATCTCTTCGGAGATCCGCAGGCAATAAGGCACTTTGACGATGTAGACACGGTCAAGGAACGCCTCATTGTTTTTGTTATTACGGAAGGTCACCCATTCGGATTCGTTTGAGTGCGCCAGAATGATCCCGTTGAACGGCAGGGCGGAAATACCTTCCGTCCCGTTGTAGTTCCCTTCCTGGGTGGCGGTCAGCAGCGGATGCAGCACCTTGATCGGCGCTTTAAACATCTCGACGAATTCCATCACCCCCTGGTTGGCACGGCACAGCGCACCGGAATAGCCATAAGCGTCCGGGTCGTTTTGCGCGTGGTGTTCCAGTTTACGGATATCCACTTTACCGACCAGCGCGGAGATATCCTGGTTGTTCTCATCGCCCGGCTCGGTCTTGGCAATCGCAATCTGTTGCAGAATCGACGGCCAGACTTTTACCACGCGGAATTTGGTGATGTCGCCGCCAAACTCATGCAGGCGTTTCGCCGCCCACGGCGACATGATGGTGCCGAGATAGCGGTTCGGGATGCCAAACTCTTTTTCCAGAATTTGCGCATCTTCCTGCGGGTTGAACAGGCACAGCGGATGATCGTTAACCGGGCTGCGTTCTCCATTGGCGCTAAGAACGTAGATCGGCACGCGCTGCATCAGTGATTTCAGGCGCTCTGCCAGGGACGATTTACCGCCACCGACGGGGCCGAGTAAGTAGAGGATCTGTTTCTTCTCTTCCAGACCCTGAGCCGCGTGTTTCAGGTACGAAACAATCTGCTCGATGGCATCTTCCATGCCATAAAATTCTTCAAAAGCGGGATATCGTGCAACCACACGATTCGAAAAGAGACGGGAGAGCCGTGGTTCGAGGGCTGTATCGACCATATTTGGCTCACCGATAGCCATCAATAGCCGTTCTGCCGCATTGGCATAGGCACTGCGATCTTGCTTACAGACAGCAAGAAACTCCTGCAGTGTGAACTCTTCGTCCTTGGCAGCTTCATAGCGCTGGCGATAGTGATCGAATATATTCATGGCATGCCGTCCTTTCGTTTTTTAGCACAGGAAAAGAGCCGTTCGTATGAATAGTGGAGGCTCCTGGAAGCATCTTCACCCCCGCACCTCAGTACCAGAGCAGCAACCCGTGTGCCAGGTCTTGCGCTCTAAACCGCCGGGCGTTCAGCAATTCATCTTCCTAAAATTAAGCGTAGATGGAGTTTGCAAAACTTGCATGCCCTCAGAATCTAATTTCAATGACATATCAATAACTCATCCAAAAAAACTGCCGCGGGAATCGGGACGAAAGTGCGGGTTTCATTGCTTCGTCACAGAAATGAAAGCCTCCGGTCATCTTAAATGATGAAAATAATCGGTTAATTAAACTCATTAGCAGGCAAAAAATTTTGGGATGTGCGGGCAGGGCGGTTACACTTCACCCGCTGATTATTTGACTACAGGAAAGAATGGATTGTGACCAAACTCAAACTTCTGGCATTGGGCGTACTTGTCGCCACGTCCGTTAGCACCGCTCACGCGGCCGATCAGTGGTCCGTTGGCGCAGGCGTCGGCGTTATCAACAGCCCGTATAAACAGTACGATCGCGATGTTTATCCGGTGCCGGTCATCACGTATGAAGGCGATAACTTCTGGTTCCGCGGTCTGGGTGGCGGTTATTACCTGTGGAATGACAACACCGACAAGCTCTCCGTTATGGCCTACTACGACCCGCGTCACTTCAAACCGGGCGACAGTGACAGCCATGCGCTGCGCCAGCTTGATAAGCGCAGAAGCTCCCTGATGGCCGGCCTGTCTTACGTCCACAACACTCAGTATGGCTTCCTGCGCACCGCGCTGGCAGGCGATACGCTGGATAACAGCAACGGCTTCATCTGGGATCTGGCGTGGCTGTACCGTTATACCAACGGCGCTATCACGCTGACGCCGGGTATTGGTGTGGAGTACAACAGTGAAAACTACAATGACTACTATTATGGGGTGTCCCATAAAGAGTCACGACGTAGTGGCCTGAACAGCTACGAAGCTGACGACGCATGGAACCCGTACCTGGAACTGACTGCAAGCTTTAAGTTTGCCAGTGACTGGAATCTGTACGCGTCAACACGCTATACCCGTCTGAGCGATGAAGTGAAAGACAGTCCGATGGTCGATAAGTCCTGGACCGGTCTGTTCTCTGCAGGTGTGACCTACAGTTTCTGATTGTGCACTTTTAACGTGCATTCTGTGTATGACAAAGGGGCGCTTGCGCCCCTTTTGCTTTATGGTGGTGCAGAAAAACAGGATCAGCGTTTAACGATTTTGATGGTCTGACCCAGGCGAGACGGTTTGTCCGCGCTGGTTTTCTGCGGTGCGGTGACGCACGCGGTTTC
The DNA here is from genome assembly GCF_030238365.1 of Lelliottia wanjuensis. GTDB lineage: Bacteria > Pseudomonadota > Gammaproteobacteria > Enterobacterales > Enterobacteriaceae > Enterobacter > Enterobacter wanjuensis. Next base: position 125,123 of record NZ_JASSOT010000080.1, read on the forward strand.
GACGCAGACGAAGGTTTTGTACCCGTCATCCGGCACGTCAGCCATGCTCACAGACAGTGCAGGGCCTGGGTTCCAGCCCACCACATTGCTGTGATGATGGTGAACCACTTCAATGCCACGGTTAAGCGCTGCATCGTGGATCACGCTGCAGGCTTCCGGGTTCAGATAGACACGGTCGGTACGGTCCGGGAAGGTCTGGACGCCGTCGCTCAGTTTGCCTTCTTTCGCGTTATCCACTTTATCGATAAAGCGATCGCCAAAGCCGCTCACTTTCACATCCGCAATGTCACCCACGTTGAAGTAGGTGTGCAGGGCAGAGGTGGTTTCGAATTCGCCGTGGGCTTCCAGCTCAATTTCACAGGTTTGACCCAGCTTGAAGCGAGCGTACAGGGTGAAATCGTGCGGCCACAGTTTGCGGGTTTCATCGTTGCTCTGCAGCTCGAAAGTCAGCACCGCGCCGTTGTCATCTTCGTTATGCGCTTTCAGCGTCCACTGCTGGTTACGGGCAAAACCGTGCGCTGGCAGGCCAGCTTCGGCCGCCGGGCCAAACCACGGCCAGCAAATCGGTACGCCGCCGCGGATCGCCGCGCCTTTTTTGAACGAGGTCGCAGCTGACAGCCACAGGCCTTCCTCTTCGCCTTCTGGCTTCCAGGAGAGGAGGTGCGCGCCGTTGAGGGCGACGGAGGCTTTCACGCGCGGGTGATCGACGACAATAATATCGGCGCCATCAATCTGGCGGCGGGAGAGTACAGGGGTAAGTTGTTCGACTACTGGAAGTGCAAAAATTTTGTGAATCATTACGCAATCCTCTGTCTTTAAGCATAAAAAAAGGCGACCGAGGTCGCCTTTTTGGATCAGTGTCTCATCTCAACTTATTTGGAGATGTGAGCGATCAGGTCCAGTACTTTGTTAGAGTAGCCAGTTTCGTTGTCGTACCAGGAAACCAGTTTCACGAAGTTGTCGTTCAGTGCGATACCCGCTTTAGCATCGAACACGGAAGTGCACACTTCGCCGTTGAAATCGGTAGATACAACGTCGTCTTCGGTGTAACCCAGAACGCCTTTCATTGCGCCTTCGGAAGCAGCTTTGATTGCTTTCTTAATTTCTTCATAAGAAGCAGCTTTTTCCAGACGAACGGTCAGGTCAACTACGGAAACGTTAGGAGTTGGAACGCGGAACGCCATACCAGTCAGTTTACCGTTCAGCTCTGGCAGGACAACGCCTACAGCTTTAGCAGCACCGGTAGAAGATGGGATGATGTTCTGAGCTGCGCCACGACCGCCGCGCCAGTCTTTGTGAGACGGGCCATCAACAGTTTTCTGAGTAGCGGTAGTTGCGTGAACAGTGGTCATCAGGCCTTCAACGATACCGAAGTTGTCGTTGATAACTTTAGCCAGTGGAGCCAGGCAGTTGGTGGTGCAGGATGCGTTGGAAACGATGTCCTGGCCAGCATATTTTTCGAAGTTAGCGCCTTTAACGAACATAGGCGTGTTGTCTTTGGAAGGACCAGTCAGAACAACTTTCTTCGCACCCGCGGTGATGTGTTTACGCGCGGTTTCGTCGGTCAGGAAGATACCGGTCGCTTCAGCAACAACGTCAACACCGATTTCGTTCCACTTCAGGTTAGCTGGATCTTTTTCAGCAGTAACACGGATGGTTTTGCCGTTAACAACCAGGTGGCCGTCTTTCACTTCAACGGTGCCTTTGAAACGACCGTGAGTTGAGTCGTACTTCAGCATGTACGCCATGTATTCAGCGTCCAACAGATCGTTGATACCAACGATTTCGATGTCAGAACGTTCCTGAGCAGCACGGAAAACAATACGGCCGATACGGCCAAAACCGTTGATACCTACTTTGATAGTCATATATTCCACCAGCTATTTGTTAGTGAATAAAAGGTTGCCTGTAAAATTACAAAAACCTTACGCAGCGTCAAGCGGAATCGTGTCAATCATTGCGACAAATCAATCCTGCGCATAACCTTTGTGCGACTGACAGCCTCACTTTCCCTTTGAGCTAGCAACCACATGGGGGCTGCGCCCGGAATTTTAAAGGGCTATCAGGATAAATATGTGAGCAAGATCACAATTGCCTGACTGCCGTACCGCAACGCATAAGTTTAGAACAAAAGTTCACACTTCAGTGTTAATGTTTTGTTAGAATTCGCGATGAAAGGTATCTGTTTCTACAGCGAGATCTGAGCATATGTCGAATCAACGTAACCCTGACGAACTCAAAAAAAATCTAACAGAAATGCAGTTCTACGTGACGCAGAACCACGGGACTGAACCCCCATTCACCGGGCGTTTGCTGCACAATAAGCGCGATGGCGTGTACCACTGTCTGGTGTGCGATGCCCCGCTGTTCAATTCGCAATCAAAATACGATTCTGGCTGCGGCTGGCCGAGCTTCTATGAGCCCGTCAGCGATGAGGCTATCCGCTATTTAACCGACTCGTCACACGGTATGCAGCGCACAGAAATTCGCTGCGGAAACTGCGATGCTCATCTCGGACACGTATTCCCGGATGGCCCGCAGCCAACGGGGGAACGTTTCTGCGTCAATTCGGCGTCGATGAGCTTCTCCGATGATGAAAATGGCGACCAGACGAAAGGTTGAAAAACCGATTCAGCAAATTATTCCATCACAGCGGATTTCTGATGAATATTGATGACATGATTAGCAGCATGACGCCGGAAGTGTATCAGCGCCTGGTAACAGCCGTAGAGCTGGGAAAATGGCCTGATGGCGTGGCGCTGACGGCAGAGCAAAAAGAGAACAGTTTGCAACTGGTGATGTTGTGGCAGGCGCGCAATAACAGCGAAGCCCAGCACATGACTATCGACACTCAGGGGCAGATGGTGATGAAGAGTAAGCGCGAGCTGAAGGAAGATTTTGGCATCACGCCAAAACCCATCGCCACGTTCAAGTAACCGAAAGCGTAACCTAAACCGTAGGCCGGGTAAGGCGAAGCCGCCACCCGGCAATAAAACGGCTGAGCGGCCTGATGCCCTCACCCTAACCCTCTCCCACAGGGAGAGGGAACAAAACAGCATTTACTTCTGTTTAATATCTAACGACGTCGCCAACTGCTTCGCCAGCTGGTTGTGGTCGTCCGCGCCATACTCCCAGAACATCGCGCCGCCCAGACCTTTCTCTTTGATGTACTGCGCCTTCAGGTCGACCGAACGCGGGTTCTCATACGACACCGCAAACAACTCTTTGCCCTCCGCCGATTTGATCGACAGCCACGGCACTTTCGCCTGGTCGTCCCAGTGCTCGGTAAAGCGTTTCTCTGGATCGTTAATCAGCTTGCTGACGATATCGTTGTACTTCACATAGGTGTCTTTGGTGAGGTCATACCCCAGCGCTTTGAACATCCCGATCTCTTTTACGCCGAAGTACGGCTGCGTCACCGGGTTTTTCTCGGCGTCGGCTTTGGTCCAGTCGATGCCCGGCTCAACGCTGCGTTTCGGCACGCGTCCATAAAAACCGATCCCCAGGTTCACCTGCTCAGGTTTGAGCCCGGCGGCAAGATAGTTGTTCACCACAAAATCAGCGCTGTACTTGTCCGCCGCGGCCACCGTCGGCCACTTCGTGGAGTCGTACAGGTTCGAGTTAAAATACTGCGTGCCGTAGGCCATATCGTAGGTCATCAGGTTGATGTAGTTCAGATACGGCGCGATCGCTTTCACATCGACCCAGCTCTTGGGGCTTTCCGCATTCGCACCCAGCGCCACGGTGACAAGCTTCTCTTTCGGCAGCGTTTCGCGGATCTCTTTCAGCAGGGCGGTAAAGTTGTCTTTATCCGCGGGCTGCTTATCCACGAGTCCCCACGCGCCGTTCACCGGGTATTCCCAGTCGAGGTCGATGCCATCCAGACCGTAGGTGTTGACGATATCCTGCACGGAGCGATTAAACACGGCGCGGCTCTCTTTGCTATCCGCCGCCCCGGAGAATCCGCGCGCGCCCCAGCCGCCGACCGAAAGCAGGACTTTCAGCTGCGGGTTTTGCTTACGCAGTTCAGGGATTTTGTGCAGGTCAGCCATCACTTTCGGCGACAGCCAGATTTGGTGGAGCTTACTGGCATCTTTCAGCGCGGCGTTGGTTTCACCGGCTTCGTTGTTGTAGATAAGACCAAACGAGTAGTTGAGATGGGTAATCTGACGCACGTCCAGCTTATCGATATCACCGCCAGGGCCAGCAGTGACATCGCCGCCGCCGTTGAAGTAGCCGACGGACATCAGATCAGCGGCGAAAAGGTATGGCGCGCAGAGCAGGGGTAATGCTGCCATCACAGGCAATAGCTTCATAACGTATCCTCTTTGACTTAAAAAAAGTAAGCCACATCAGGGATGTGACAAAAAACAGCCCATTGAGGATAGCAGTGCCGCTTCGCTGAAACTGCGAGAGAGGTTGAATTTTTGTTATGCCGGGAACAAATGACTGTTAACAGCATGAAGGACAAGCCATAAGTGTCCGGAATCGGAAATGGTTACCCTAAAGCCTTAGTGTAGAGTATTGCGACCGCTTTTTAATGTATATGTATTTAATTCAACACAGGGATAGTATGAATCGATTTATTAATTGCCTGGCAGCTTCGTTCAGAATATTTAAAAAATGGATATCGGGTGATTATTCATTGGTAATGACGTATTGGGTTACAGGCGTTATACCTCAGGTTGTTATCGCCATCAGCATTTATTCATTCATTATTAACGTCATAGGGCAGTCAACAGATCCCTCGGCGTTGATGCGCCCGTTTTTGACCCTTGCGGCTTTTGCATTAATTTATACCCTCTGCTCCTATATCGCTATTGTATGCAGTGCAGTCAAGTACTCTGGGCCCAAGGTATGGCGGATTCTGGCCATTCTGGTGGTGGTAAGGGGCTGTATAGAATTAGTTAAGACTGTCATATTTTTTATTCAGGAGTTAGTGTGAATAAAAATTTTTTGCTACTAATTTCCCGCTGGATCAAAGGGGAGTGTCCGCTATGGGTTACTTGCTGGTTGACCGGTGTCATCCCTTATATGATGTTATTACAATTTCATCTGTCGATTCTGCATGTTTTTTTTGAACACACCATTCAGTTTCACACTGCTAACTTATTATTAAGAATAGATGAAGTGGTTTTTCTTATTTATATTCCAATATGTCTGGTGGCTATCGCGAATAACGCCATTAAGTACAAAGGATTTCATCTCTGGCGCTTTTTTACATTTCTGTTTTTTGCTAAAGGCTGCGAAATCTATTTCAACTTTATTATGGGAAAATGGCCGCTCGGCTAAGCCTGGGTGAAGTCGAAATGTGAGTCGGGCAAGGTTACCTTGCCCGGCTAAGACCGTGCGATTACTTCTTATCAATCATCGATTTGAGATTCGCAAACGGGTTATACGTGGCTTCCCCGACGCTCTTCTGCGCATCTTCACCTGCGACCACCGTTGAGCCGTACAGATCCGCTTCGGTGTATTTGGAGTGCTCATGGTCGTGACAGAACAGGCACAACATCTCCCAGTTGCTGCCGTCTTCCGGGTTGTTCGAGTGATCGTGATCGATGTGGTGCACCGTCAACTCACGCAGATTGGAATAGACAAACTCACGGCTGCAGCGACCGCACACCCACGGGAAAAGCTTCAGCGCTTTTTCGCGGTAACCGACTTCCAGCCGGGCATAGTTTTTAGGGATAAAAGCCATAACACTGGCACTCCTGAATGATATAAAAAATGCGTTTACGCCTGCGTCTCTCGCCAGTCTGCCAGCGTGTAAAGCGTCGCCCCTGCGGTCGACATCTCCATAAACGCCAGCGCGCTGTCCTGCGCCTGAATGTTTACGCCACGGCAGCCGTCGGTGATCACGCTGACGTTATACCCTAATTTTAGCGCATCGAGCACGGTGAACTTCACGCAATAATCCGTTGCCAGCCCCATCACGATCAGATCGCTGATCTCATGATGGCGTAGCCAGTCGTCGAGGGCGGTTTTGTGGCGGTGCTCATTATCGAAAAAGGCGCTGTAGCTGTCGATATTCGGATTTTCGCCTTTATGAAACACCGCGTCGATCACCTTCTGCTCCAGCAGCGGATGCAGTGCCGCCCCTTCGGTCTGCTGGATACAGTGATCCGGCCAGAAGGTCTGCGCCAGTCCGTCCAGCTCACCCTGGGTAAAAGGCTCCACGTTATGCTGGCTGGCAAAGCTGCCGTGATTCGCCGGATGCCAGTCCTGGCTTGCGACCACCGCTTCGCCGCGCGCTTTACACCACCCGATCAGCGTATTGGCGACGTCCACGGTGCTATCACCACCGGCCACCGCCAGCGCGCCACCGGCGCAGAAATCATTCTGCAGATCGACCAGCAGCAGGGCTCGTTGCTTCATAAAAAACTCCTTATTCGTCCGGCGTCAGCTCGCCGCGCAGGTTTTGCATCATCGCGGCCCGCATGGACGGCACGTCCAGATTCTGGCTGAGTAAGTAGTGAAGTTTAGTCAGGGTCGCTTCGACCGTCATATCAAACCCACTGATCACCCCGGCGTGCGCCAGCGCGTTACCGGTGGCGTACCCGCCCATATTCACTTTGCCGGACATGCACTGAGTCAGGTTAATCACCAGGATGCCGCGATCGCTCGCTTCCTGCAGCTCTTTCAGGAACTCGCCGTTCTGCGGCGCATTGCCAACGCCGTAGGAGCGCAGGATCAGCGCCTTCACCGGCTGGCGCAGGAAGTTACGCACCACGTCGGCAGAGATGCCTGGATAGATGGTCACCACGCCAATCGGCTGCGGGGTGATCGGGTGAACAATCAGCTCGCCCGCCGTGTGCGGCGCAGGCGGCGTGCCCAGACGGCGAATATGGATACCCGCTTCCAGCAGCGGCTGCAGGTTTGGCGACGCAAAGGCGTCGAAACCGTCGGCGTGGGCTTTGGTGGTACGGTTTCCGCGATAGAGGCGATTGTTGAAGAACAGCGACACTTCGTTGATCGGATAATTGGCCGCCACGTACAGGGAGTTCAGCAGGTTGATCTGCCCGTCAGAACGCAGCTCGGCCAGCGGGATTTGCGATCCGGTGACGATCACCGGCTTTCCGAGATTTTCCAGCATGAAGGAGAGCGCCGAGGCGGTGAACGCCATGGTGTCGGTGCCGTGCAGGATCACAAAGCCATCGTACTCGTCGTAATGGGCTTTGATATCTTCCGCGATATGCTGCCAGTCTTCCGGCGTCATATCCGAGGAGTCCATCAGCGGATCATACTCGTGAATGGTGAAGTCCGGCATCTCCTGGCGGTGGAACTCAGGCATGAGCGCGAGCTGGCGCTGCAGATGACCGGAAACAGGAATGTAGCCATTTTCGGAGCGCTGCATACCGATGGTCCCGCCGGTATACGCCACATAAATCGATTTCTTCTGCATGATAGTGTGTTCTTGTGCTTCAAAGAAAAATCCCCTCTTCGCGAGAAGAGGGGACGGGGTTTAGCGTACGTTAGCGCAGGTGAGGCAGAACGCGTAACGGTTTTGCGGATCGTTAAAGGCGGCGAGCTTATCGCTCTCGGCTTTGACGACATTGGCTGCGGTGGCCACCGGCGCAGGCAGATACGCCTGAATCGCGGCAGGCAGCATGGCGCGTACGGAACCGGACATGCTGTTCATCACCATATCCACAAACGTCGGCTCATCCTGGTAATAGGCGATGTGCCACTGTTTCAGCTTCGCCAGCTCTGCCGCTTTCGCGACGGCGTCATCGAAGTCGCCGAGGCTATCGACCAGACCGTTGCTTTTCGCATCCTGACCGGTCCAGACGTGGCCCTGAGCAATTTTATCCACCTGCTCTGGCGTCGATTTACGCGACTCCGCGACCAGAGTGATAAAGCGCTTGTAGCCGTTTTCGATGCTCAGCTGCATCATCTGCGACACTTCCGGCGGCAGGGATTTGGTCACCGCCACATCCGCCAACGGCGAGGTGGCCACGCCGTCCGTGTGCACGCCCAGATAATCGAGGCTGTTTTCGACGGTGTTAATGACGCCAAAGATACCGATCGAGCCTGTCAACGTGCTTGGGTTCGCCACGATGTAGTTCGCAGGCGTGGAGATCCAGTAACCCCCGGATGCCGCCATCCCGCCCATCGACACCACCACCGGTTTGCCCGCTGCACGCGCTGCGGCCAGTTCCGCACGGATCACTTCCGAGGCGCTGACGCTGCCGCCAGGGCTGTTCACGCGCAGGACGATGGCTTTCACTTTTGGATCCAGACGCGCATCGCGGATCTGCGACGCGGTGGTATCTCCGCCCACGTTCCCCGGCGTCTCTTCCCCGTCCATGATCGCGCCATTGGCGAAGACCACGGCCACGCTGTCGCCCGATTCATCCGGTTTTTTCGGCGTGTAATCGTAAAGGCTGATGGCGCTGTAATTCTTGTCTTCTTTGCTCCAGCCGAACTGTTTGGTCAGCGCTTTTTCGATCTCGGCGCTGGAGCCGAGCGTATCGACCAGTTTGTTATCCAGGGCGTATTTCGCCGTATCGCCGCCGACTTTGGTCAGACCATCCAGCATCGCCTGCGCGCCTGGGAAGACCTGCTCGGGGGTGATCTGACGGTTGGCCGCCACGATGGCGAGGTAGTTCTGCCACAGCTCGCCGATCCAGCGGCTGTCCGCTTCGCGCGCGGCAGGGGACATATCGTCGCGAATAAACGGCTCAACGGCGGACTTATAGGTGCCGACGCGGAAGACGTGGGTGGTGACTTTCAGCTTATCTAGCAGCGATTTGTAGTACAGACCGTTGGTGGCAAAACCGTGCAGATCGACGGTGCCCTGCGGGGAGAGCCAGATTTTGTTTGCGAAGCTCGCCAGATAGTATTGCCCCTGGCTGTAGCTATCGCCGACCGCAATCACCGGCTTGCCGCTGTCGCGAAACTCGCGCAGCGCTTTACCGATGTACTCCATCGACGGCTGATCGCCCCCGGCAAAGTTTTTCAGATCCAGCACGATCCCGGTAATGTTGCGATCGTCCTTCGCCTGACGAATGGCGTCGACGATATCGAACAGGGAGTTTTCCTGCATGCGGTCGGAGGTCGAGCCCAGCAGCTGGCGGCCAATCACGCCCAGACGATTGCTGGTGGACGGCTTATCAACAATCACGCCGGTGATATCCAGCAGCAGCGCGCCGCGCTCGGAGTGCTGCGCCTGATTGCTGCTACTGATGTGCATCCAGACGCCCACGCAGACCAGGATCAGGAAGATGAAAAAGACATTCATCACCAGTTCGCGCACGAAGTTGAGCAACCGCCACGTCCATTTAAAGAAACCGGCAAAAATTCGCCAAAGGGTTCGCATGTATTCTCCCAAACCAGATAATGACCGTTTCCGTCGCGACTGGACGGCAATGTGGGGTTATCGTAATGACCCAACCGCCACTTGTCAGCAGGAATCGCCCACTGCGCTGTAACAAATTCTGCTCTCGTGTTAATTTTGTGAATAAATTTCAAGACAGGAGTTAATCAATGGACGCACTTGAACTGCTTGTTAACCGCCGTAGCGCTTCACGCCTGGCGGAACCTGCGCCTGCAGGCGAACAGCTGGAAAACATTCTGCGCGCCGGTATGCGCGCGCCGGATCACGGCACCCTGACGCCGTGGCACTTCTTTATCATCGAAGGCGAGGGCCGCGACCGTTTCAGCACCCTGCTGGAGAATGGGGCGATGGCCGCCGAGCAGGATGAAAAGGCGATCGACAAAGCGCGCAATGCGCCGTTTCGCGCGCCGATGATCGTTGCGGTGGTGGCAAAATGCCAGCCCGAACACAAAGTACCGGTCTGGGAGCAAGAGATGTCCGCCGGTTGCGCGGTGATGGCGATGCAAATGGCCGCCGTCGCCCAGGGCTTTAACGGCATCTGGCGCACCGGTCCGCTGACGGAAAGCCCGGTGGTACGCGAAGGACTCTCCTGCGCCGAGCACGACAAAATCGTCGGCTTCCTCTATTTAGGTACGCCGCAGCTGAAAGCCTCGACCACCATTTCCACGCCTGACACCGCCCCGTTCGTCACCCGATTCTGATAATCACGCTAAACTGTCTGGATTATGAGCAAGCGTCGCATAATTCAGACAGTCATACTTACCTCATCACGGAATGAGCGCTACCATAGCGCGATTGCAATGACAGGAGATGTCCATGAGCGAGCAAACTATTCGTTTAACGCAATACAGCCACGGAGCGGGTTGCGGTTGTAAAATTTCCCCTAAAGTGCTGGAGACCATCCTGCACAGCGAACAGGCGAAGTTTGTCGACCCGAACCTGCTTGTCGGCAACGAAACGCGGGACGATGCGGCGGTATACGATTTAGGTAACGGCACCAGCATTATCAGCACCACCGACTTCTTTATGCCGATTGTTGATAACCCGTTTGATTTCGGGCGGATCGCGGCGACCAACGCCATCAGCGACATCTTCGCGATGGGCGGCAAACCGATCATGGCGATCGCCATCCTCGGCTGGCCGATCAACACTATCCCACCGGAAATCGCCCGCGAAGTGATCGAAGGCGGTCGCTTTGCCTGCCAGCAGGCGGGCATCGCGCTGGCGGGTGGACACTCCATCGACGCGCCAGAGCCGATCTTCGGCCTCGCCGTCACCGGCGTGGTGCCAACCGAGCGCGTGAAGCGCAACAGCACCGCGCAGGAAGGCTGCAAGCTTTTCCTCACCAAACCGCTGGGGATTGGCGTGCTTACTACCGCTGAGAAAAAATCCCTGCTTAAGCCAGAACATATCGGCCTCGCCACGGAAGTGATGTGCCAGATGAACCTGGCGGGCGCGGCGTTTGCCAATATCGACGGCGTCAAAGCGATGACTGACGTTACCGGCTTTGGTCTCCTTGGCCACCTGAGTGAAGTCTGCCAGGGCGCAGGCGTCCAGGCGCAGGTCTGGTATCAGGACATCCCTAAACTGCCGGGCGTGGAAGAGTACATCGCCCAGGGCGCGGTGCCGGGCGGCACCCAGCGTAACTTTGCCAGCTACGGCCATCTGATGGGCGACATGCCGACAGAGTGGCGCGATCTGTTGTGCGATCCGCAAACCTCCGGCGGCCTGCTGCTGGCCGTTACCCCTGACGCGGAAGCCGAAGTCAAAGCCACGGCCGCCGAATACGGCATCAGCCTGAGCGCCATTGGCGAGCTGGTGACTGCCCGCGGCGGTCGTCCAATGATTGAGATCCGTTAATTCGATGCGTCTGTTTATTGCGGAAAAGCCGAGTCTGGCCCGTGCGATTGCCGATGTGCTTCCCAAGCCGCATCGTAAGGGCGACGGCTTTATCGAATGCGGTAACGGGCAGGTGGTCACCTGGTGTATCGGTCACCTGCTGGAACAGGCGCAGCCGGATGTCTACGACGCCCGCTACGCGCGCTGGAATCTCAACGATCTGCCGATCGTGCCGGAAAAGTGGAAACTGCAGCCGCGTCCTTCCGTGACTAAGCAACTCAACGTTATCAAACGTTTCCTGCACGACGCGGAAGAGGTGATTCACGCGGGTGACCCGGACAGGGAAGGGCAGCTGCTGGTCGACGAGGTGCTCGACTATCTCGAGCTGGCGCCGGAAAAGCGCCAGCAGGTTCAGCGCTGCCTGATCAACGATCTTAACCCGCAGGCGGTGGAGCGTGCGATTACGCGTCTGCGCGCCAACAGCGAGTTTATCCCTCTGTGCGTTTCGGCCCTGGCGCGAGCCCGCGCCGACTGGCTGTACGGCATCAACATGACCCGCGCCTACACCATTCTCGGGCGTAACGCCGGGTATCAGGGCGTGCTCTCCGTCGGGCGCGTGCAGACGCCGGTCCTCGGTCTGGTGGTACGCCGTGACGAAGAGATCGAAAACTTCGTGGCGAAAGATTTCTTCGAGGTGAAGGCGCATATCGTCACCCCGAAAGACGAACGGTTTACCGCCACCTGGCAGCCGAGCGACGCCTGTGAATCTTACCAGGACGAAGAGGGGCGGCTGTTGCATCGCCCGCTGGCGGATCACGTGGTTAACCGCATCAACGGCCAGCCCGCGATAGTCACCAGCTATAACGATAAACGGGAATCAGAACCCGCGCCGCTGCCGTTTTCTCTCTCGGCCTTACAGATTGAGGCCGGTAAACGCTTCGGTATGAGCGCGCAGAATGTGCTCGATATCTGCCAGAAGCTGTACGAAACCCACAAGCTGATCACCTATCCGCGTTCCGACAGCCGCTACCTGCCGGAAGAGCATTTCGCCGGGCGTCATGCGGTGCTGAATGCGATTGGCGTTCACGCGCCGGACCTGCTCCCGCAGCCCGCCGTGAACCCGGACACCCGCAATCGCTGCTGGGATGACAAAAAAGTGGACGCGCACCACGCGATTATCCCGACGGCGCGTGCCAGCAACGTTAATCTCAGCGAGAACGAAGCGAAGGTCTATAACCTGGTGGCGCGTCAGTATCTGATGCAGTTTTGCCCGGACGCGATGTTCCGCAAATGTGTGATCGAGCTGGAGATTGCCAAAGGCAAATTCGTCGCCAAAGCGCGTTTCCTCGCCGAAGCGGGCTGGCGCACGCTGCTCGGCAACAAAGAGCGCGACGAAGAGAACGACGGCACCCCGCTGCCGGTGGTGGCGAAAAACGACGAACTGCTGTGCGAAAAGGGTGAAGTGATTGAGCGACAAACTCAGCCGCCGCGCCACTTTACGGACGCGACGCTGCTCTCGGCGATGACCGGGATTGCCCGTTTTGTGCAGGATAAAGATCTGAAAAAGATCCTCCGTGCCACGGATGGATTAGGCACAGAGGCGACGCGCGCGGGGATCATCGAGCTGCTGTTTAAGCGCGGCTTCCTGATCAAAAAAGGGCGCTATATCCACTCGACGGATCCGGGGCGGGCGTTGATTCACTCCCTGCCGGAGCTGGCTGCGCGACCGGATATGACGGCGCACTGGGAGTCGATCCTGACGCAGATCAGCGAGAAGCAGTGCCGCTATCAGGACTTTATGCAGCCGCTGGTGGGTACCCTGTTTGAGTTGATCAATCAGGCGCGCAATACGCCGGTGAAATCATTCCGCGGAATGGTGGCACCGGGCGGCGGTGACGCGAAGAAGAAGTTTAAGAAGAAGAGTGCGGCGTGAAAAATGCCCGGTGGCGCTGCGCTTACCGGGCCTACAACACCATGAACGTAGGCCGGGTAAGGCGAAGCCGCCACCCGGCAACACACGATGATGCGGCTTAAACCACCCCTTGCCCAATCATCGCATCGGCGACCTTCACGAACCCGGCGATATTCGCGCCGCGCACGTAGTTGGTCTGCTCCGCTTCCCCGCCGTACTCCACGCAGGAGTGGTGAATATCCAACATGATGTGATGCAAACGCGCATCCACTTTCTCGGCTTTCCAGCCCAGACGCGCGGCGTTTTGCGCCATTTCCAGGCCTGACGTCGCCACGCCACCGGCGTTCGCCGCTTTACCCGGCGCAAACAACACGCCTGCTTCGAGGAACAGATCCGTCGCTTCGATGGTGGTCGGCATATTCGCCCCTTCCGCCACCGCTTTCACGCCGTTTTGGATAAGCGTACGCGCCGCGTCCACATCCAGCTCGTTCTGCGTCGCACACGGCAGGGCGATATCCACCGGCACAGACCACGGCTGCTTGCCTTCCAGATAGGTCAAACCAAACTCGCGGGCGTAATCCGCCACGCGGCCGTCGCGGCTGGCTTTGATTTCACACAGACGCGCCAGTTTTTCCGCCGTGAAGCCAGCTTCATCCACCACCGTGCCGCTCGAGTCCGACGCCGTCACCACGCGCGCGCCAAACTGCATCGCTTTTTCAATCGCATACTGCGCCACGTTGCCGGAGCCCGACACCGCCACGCGCATTCCTTCGAAGCCCAGACCGTGACGTTTTAACATCGCCTCGGTGAAGTACACCAGGCCGTAACCCGTCGCTTCCGGGCGGATCAGACTCCCGCCGAACGACAGCCCTTTCCCGGTAAACACGCAGGCGCTGTTGTTGGAGAGTTTTTTCATCATCCCGGCCATAAAGCCGACTTCACGACCGCCCACGCCGATATCACCCGCTGGCACGTCGGTGTCCGGGCCGAGGTGACGATACAGCTCCGTCATCAGTGCCTGGCAGAAACGCATCACTTCGCCTTCGCTTTTGCCTTTCGGATCGAAATCGCTGCCGCCTTTACCGCCGCCCATGGGCAGGGTAGTCAGTGCGTTTTTAAAGGTCTGCTCAAAGCCGAGGAATTTGAGGATCGACAGGTTTACGGAAGGGTGGAAACGCATTCCGCCCTTGAACGGTCCAATCGCCGAGCTGAACTGGACGCGCCACGCGCGGTTCACCTGCACCTGATTTTTGTCGTCGACCCAGACCACGCGGAACTGAATCACACGTTCGGGTTCAACCAGGCGCTCAAGCAGGGACATCTGACGGTAACGCGGGTTTTCTTCGAGGAAGGGCCACAGGGTGGTCATGACCTCACGAACGGCCTGGGCAAACTCGCTCTGATGCGGGTCGCGCTGTTGAACGTGGGTAAGAAACGATTCCAGAGAGCGTGTCTGATCCATAGATATAAGAGCCTCTTATAAAGATTTTTTTAATTTTGTGTGTTGTGTGGGTGATTTGTGGTCGTTTTCGACTATACCACCCGTACCGCTTGGCGAGGCAAGGGAAAATTTAGCGGGAAAGTGAAATTAATCAGCGGCCTTGTGTCATAACTAAAAACGATGATGAGAGAAATTAAAGGAACGGCGGCAAACAACCGTTATAGTCATTATCAGCACACAAAAGGAATCTTTATGAACCGCTACCTGTTAACTGCTTTGCTTGCCCTGTTGTCCGCCGGTGCCCAGGCTGACCGTATTCGCCCGGACGTGGAGGTCAACGTACCGCCGGAAGTGTTCAGCTCCGGCGGTCAGCGCGCGCAGCCCTGCAACCAGTGCTGCATCTATCAGGATCAGAACTATTCGGAAGGAGCGGTGGTGAAGGCAGACGGCGTGCTGCTCCAGTGCCAGCGCGATGAGAAAACCATCAGCACGAACCCGCTGGTGTGGCGGCGCGTAAAAGGATAAAGGCTTCCAGCAGCGGGATATCGGCGGGCGCGAGATCATATGCGAACGCCTCCTGTGGCGTACACCACACCAGGTTGCTGTGGTAATGCGCGGTCAATTCGCCGCTGAAGGTCGGGACGTGCCACGCATGCAGGTGAATCAGCCGCCCGGAGACTTCCCTCTGATGGCTGGCGACATACTGCATCGGCTGCGCCTCAATCCCCAGCTCTTCGCGCAGCTCGCGAATCAGCGCTTCGGGCTGGGTTTCACCGGCTTCAACTTTGCCCCCGGCAAACTCCCACATTCCCGCCTGATCGGCATGGTCGGGGCGTTGCGCGAGGAGAATTTTGCCATTCTTTTCAATGATGGCGGCAACAACATCGAGAGTTTTCAGCATGGTCGTCAATACTTGTAGGGGAAAAACGACATATTATCGTCGGCTTTCAAAGAGTCCAGCCATCAGGAGAGTCCGGTGAAAGAAACTTCCGCCTGGGTCCAGCCCGTCGAATCTATCCCCGCCAGTTTAAAACCCATTGCCGCCATGCAAAAAAAACACTTCGGCGTGGTGCTGAATCCCACCCGCTGGTGGGGACGCATGCCGCGTCTTTTCTGGCTGGTGGCGCTGTTTGTCGGTTTTCTGGAACGCAAAAATGCGCGCCTCAATCCGGCCCTGCGCGCACTGCTGATGACGCGTGTTTCGCAGCTGTGCCACTGCGCATTTTGCATTGACGCCAACAGCCTGCGTCTGGCCGAGCGCTGCGGGGCGCTGGATAAGGTGCAGGCGGTCAGGGACTGGCGTGAGTCCGCGCTGTTCAGCCCGGAAGAGCGTGCGGCGCTGGAGTATGCCGAAGCCACCACCGCCACGCCGCCGCTGGTCACGGAGTCCATCAAAAGCGAACTCAAGCGCTTTTACAGCGATGCGACGATCACCGAAATGACGGCGTTAATTGCCTTTCAGAATCTCTCGGCGCGCTTCAACGCCGCGCTGGAGATCCCGTCCCAGGGGCTTTGCGATGCGTTCAAGGGGAAGCCTCATGCTTGACCGGCATCTGCATCCGCGCGTGAAACCGCTGCTCAACCGCCTGGTAGCGGTGATTGATAAGCCGTACATCAGCGCCGACGGCGTGACGCTGGCCGGGTTTGCCATCGGCGTGCTGGCGCTGCCGTTTCTGGCGCTCGGCTGGTATGTTGCGGCACTGATCGCCATTGTGCTGAACCGACTGTTCGACGGGCTGGACGGGGCGCTGGCGCGGCGTCGCGGGTTATCGGACGCGGGCGGTTTTCTCGATATCGCCCTCGATTTTCTCTTTTACGCCTTAGTGCCCTTTGGCTTTGCGCTGGCTGCACCGCTGGAAAACGCGCTGGCTGCCGCCTGGCTGCTGTTTGCATTTATCGGCACCGGCAGCAGTTTCCTGGCCTTTGCGGCGCTGGCCGCAAAACACAATATTGATAACCCGGGCTACGCGCACAAGTCGTTTTATTACATCGGGGGATTAACGGAGGGGACGGAGACCATCGCGCTGTTTGTGCTGTGCTGTTTGTTCCCGGCGCACTTTGCGCTGTTCGCCTGGATCTTTGGCGCGTTGTGCTGGCTTACCACCACAACGCGCATCTGGAGCGGGTATCAGACCCTGAAGGCAGTCAAACCTTAAAGGGTGCTTTCTGGCGTCAGTGGGCCCGTGGTGATCGGATTACTCGGGTGGCTGCTCCACTCGTACCAGCCGCCGTCGTAGACCGAGACGTTTTTCCAGCCCATGGCGCGGGCGTACATGAAGGTTTCTGACGCGCGCCAGCCGGTGCCACAGTAGAAGGCGACGTGCTGGTCCGGCAGGATATTCCACTCTTTCCACATCGCGGCGATATCATCGGCGCTGCGCATGGTCCCGTCCGGATTGTGGAAATCTTCCATATGGGTGGCATCGCTGCCCGCATGGCCCCAGCGTGCGCCCGCGATCTCACCTTTTGGCTTGATGTAGCTGTAGCCGCTGGTTTCGCCGGTGAATTCCGGCCAGGAACGAATGCTCACCAGCGACGCGTCTTTGCGATGCAACATCCCGCGCGCCTGTTCCATATCGACCATCAGCTGAGGCTGACCAGGGATGGGTGCGCCGAAATCAGCGGCAGGCGTCACTTTCGCTGGCATTCCGCGCTCGACCGGCAGACCGGCATCGGACCAGGTTTTCCAGCCGCCATCCAGCAGACGCACATCTTTCACCCCGGCGTAGAGCATGATCTGCGCCACGCGCGCCGCGGCATACACATCGCGACCGTAGAGGATCACGGTGGTGTCGTGACGAATACCCTGTTTCGCCAGCAGCGCTTTCAGTTTGTCGTCGGAGACTTTATTCCACAGCGGTTCGCTTTCCACTTCGTTGGTATCAATGTATCCGGCACCCGGAATGTGGTTCAGGAGATAGAATTTTGGCGCGCCCCAGGCGGCTTCGATAATTTTGTAGTCGCCCGCTGGCGCGGCAGTGACCTTTTTACCCTGCGTCAGCTGATGCAGCCACTCGGGATAGACCAGCTGTTCGAAATGGGGAAGACGCTGCAGGCGATCGGCATTTTGCAGCGCATCGCCGAGGGTGGAAACGTGCTGATACCCGGCTTTGGCGAGGCGGGCTTTCACCGCCTGGTTCTCCGCGTCGCTGCCGTACAGGGCGATGGCGGAGGTCGGCGCGAGGTTGTGCTGTTTAGCCCAGTCGGCGAGCTGTTCGTCGCTCATGAGGGTTAACCAGCTGGCTGACAGGTTCAGCGCGGCGGGTTCATGCCCGGAAGTGCCGGACAGCGTTTGCGGCCAGCCGTTATAGAAGGCGCTGGCGCGGGTGTCGATCACCGCGCCGTGCTGCTGTTGCAGCTGGGCCAGCGTCACAGAAGAGGCCATATCAGCGGCGAAAGTGGAGAAACTGGCAAGACAGAGCGCCAGCGCGGTCAGTTGAGAAACACGTTTCATCGAAGAACCTGACGTGAAATAAAAGGTGCGTCATTTTCGTCTTCCCCTAAACAGAATTCCTTGCGTTAGCACAGGGTTTATTGCCACCCGGCGAGCTGAATCACCCGTCCACCCGGCGGAATGTCGTCGTCATCGTGCGTGACCAGCACCACCGGAATGTTCTGCGCGCGAACCTGGGCGAAGACCCACTCCCGGAACGTCACCCGCAGGGATTTGTCCAGACGACTGAATGGCTCATCCAGCAGCAGGGCGCGAGGCTGCGCCAGCAGGGCGCGCAGCAGGCTGACGCGGCTGCGTTCACCGCCCGAAAGCGTCGCCGGATCGCTGGCATAAAATCCGGCCAGACCCGCGCTCGCCAGCGCCTGCTCGACCTGCTCGCGGCGCGCCTTCTTAATGTGCGCAGGAAGCGCCAGCATCAGGTTCTGCCCGACGCTAAAGTGATCGAACAGCAGCGCATCCTGGAACAAGATCCCAATCCCCCGTTTTTCGACTGGCCGCGAGTCAAGACGTTCATCGTCGAGCCACAGCTCGCCGTGTGCCTGAAAATCGGCGGACAGCGCGCCGACCATCCACGCAAAGAGCGTCGATTTCCCGCTGCCCGAAGGCCCCATAAGGGTGAGGATTTCCCCGCGTTCAACGCTGAAATTCGCCTCGCGCAGCAGCGGGTTAAGAGTGAGATTTTTGACGGTCAACATCAGCGTAACCCTTGTCGATAATAGCCCGCGAGGCGCGAGAGTCCTGCCGCGAGGGCAAAGGCAGCGGCGGTGAGCGCCAGCAGCCACAGCGCACGGCCCGCAAGAATCGCCGTACTGCCGCCGCTGCTGAGCGCCACGGCTTCGGTGGTGAGCGTCGCTAAGCGCCCGGCACCGAGCCACAGCGTCGGCAGATATTGCGCCATGCTCACGGAAAAACCGGTGGCAAAGGCGATAAGAATCGGGCGCACCAGCAGCGGGCATTTGATTTTAAAGAATACCTGACTGCGCGACAGCCCCAGCGTTTTGGCGATCAGAATCAGCCGTGGATCGAGCCTGCGCCACGCGGGTTGAAGCACTAATAGCGTCCACGGGAACACCCACAACAGATGTCCCCACAGCACGGCAATAGACTCGCCGTCGAAACCCAGATTGAGCGCCAGCCGGTATTGCCCGGCGACCAGCGGCAGGGCGGGCAGGGCCAGCGGCACCCAGAGCCACAGCGTGCCGCGCGACGGCCCCCACTCGAGCCACAGCAGGGCAATGCCCAGCGCGATCAGGGCGGAAACCAGGGCGAACGAGAGGCTGGCGCTAAACGGCGCAACATCAAAATCACTCTGTTTTGCCAGCACGAGCAGCACCGCGGCGCAGATCAGTCCGCTCAGGGGCAGTAGCCAGCCGAACGCGGTTCCGACGATCGGCGGCCCGGCTTCGTGGCGTTGACCCGACACCGATGGGATCGTGCGTCGCCACGGCTTCCACAGGGCGACCCCGACGGCGGCAAACGCGGCCAGCAGGAGAAGGAGTACCAGACAGAGCAACGTGCCTTTGATCTGCTGATCCGAATCGCCCTGACTTAGCCACTGCCAGGCCAGCACCGCCAGCGTCGGCGGGTTGCCCGGCCCGAGAATGATCGCGATATCCACCACCGACAGGGACCAGGCGACCACCGCCAGCATCATCGCGCCGAGTGCTGGCGCAATGGTCGGCAGCACCAGCCAGAACAACCCCTGGATGCGGGAGTAGCCGAGGGTTTGCAGCACCACCATTTTTTGTGCCAGCGTTTTTTCCGGCAGTACGGCATAAATCGCCCACAGCACAAAGGCGCTCTCTTTCACCGCAAGCGTCAGGCCGAGGCCGATTCCGTAGCGATCCAGCAGAGGCGAACAGGCGCTACAAAGCTGATAAAACGCGCCCCCTTCGGCAAAAACCAGCAGCACGCTGGTGGCAAACGCGACGTGCGGGATGGCCAGCAGCCAGGGCAGACGGGAATTCATCTGCTGCCAGCGCTTACCGGGCCACAGCGCCGCCACAATGCAGAGCGCGATCAACAGCGAACCGACGGTGGCGATGGCCGTGGAGACCAGGGTGGCGATCAGCGCCTGTGGCAGTTGCGGATCGTTAAACAGGGATTGCCATCCGGCGACGGAAAACGCCGGTTCCAGCAGCATCACGGTGGCCGGGAACAGCGGCGCGTAAATGGCCGCGATGACCAGCCACACCAGCCAGCCTAGCGGGTGCCGTAGCGACGCAGCCATTCCTGCTCCAGAGCGTTCACCCAGGCCGCGTGCGGCTCAGGCTGAATGGTCGGTAGACCCGCCGGAATAAACTGGCGCAGTGCGCTGGCCTGTTCAGCAGGCAATTTTTGCGGGTCCAGCACGCTCGGGTCGCCCCAGATTTTCGGATCGGCTTTGCGAATTTGCGCGTCCGGCGACAGCAGGAAATTGGCGACCACTTTGGCCCCCGCGCTGGCGCTGCTGTTGGCCGGGATCGCCACGAAATGGACATTCCCCATCGTCCCGTCGGCAAAGCCAAAACTGAAACTGTCAGCAGGCAGTTCGCCGCTGGCGACTTTTTGCTGCGCGTGGGCCGGGTTAAAGGTCAGGGAGAGATTCAGATTGCCGCTGGCGAGCAGGGCGTCCATACGCGCCGGTGACGGCGGAAAATCTTTGCCTTCGCGCCAGAGCTGGGGATGCAGCGCGTCGAGATAGCGCCACAGCGGGGCAGTGACGGCGTCAAAGGTGTGCGGGTCGGGCGCAGTTTTCAGGGTATCCGGCGTTGTAGTCAGGCTCAGCAGCAGCTGTTCCAGAAACGCGGTGCCGGTAAAATCAGGCGGACGCGGATAGGTCACTTTGCCCGGATGCTGCTTCGCATAGTCGAGGAGAGCGGCAGGATCGCGCAGCGAGGCTGAGAGCGTGGCTTTGCGGGCAATAAAGGTCAGCTGCGCCGCGCCCCACGGGGATTCTGCGCCGTCGGTGGCAATGGCAAAATCTTCCGTCACCGGTTTAGTGGTATCGACATACCGCCAGTTGGGCAGCATTTGCGCCCAGCCGGTTTGCAAGAGATTCGCCTCTTTCAGGGTGCGGAAGTTCTCGCCGTTAACCCACAGTAAATCAACGGAGCCCTTACTGGTTCGCCCGGCGCGGGACTCGGTCTGGATGCGTTTAACCGCATCGGCGGCGTCCGCCAGATGCACGATTTTCAGGGTGATCGCGTAGTGGGTTTTCATCTCCTCGCTCACCCAGTCGAGATACCGGTTGACCGCCGGATCGCCGCCCCAGGCGTTAAACCAGACGGTCTGGCCTTTGGCGTCCTGTTGAACGGTTTGCCAGTCGCTTTCAGCGAATACCGGGGCTGTCAGCAGCAGTCCGGTCAGAAACATGCAAGAACGCACACGGCGCATAATGCCTCCCTGTTAATGAGATGAAGGGGTAAAGCGAGAGAACAGCCAGCGGGTGACCAGCGGCAATAACCCTAAGAGTGTAAAGGCTACCAGCATTCCCGGCGACAGAATATCGCGCAGGGAGGTCAGCTCCCCCAGCTCGCGCCCGGCGTTGAGGAAAATCACCGTTGCAGGCAGCATCGCCAGCTGGCTGACCCACCAGTAACGTGCCACGCCGATAGCGGTTAAGCCCGAAAGCAGATTGACCACAAAGAACGGAAACACCGGCATCAGGCGCAGGGCAAACAGATAAAATGCGCCGTCGCGCGCGACACCAGCATTCACCGTCTGCATCGGTTTCGCTAAGCGGCGCTGCACCCAGTCGCGCAGCAGGTAGCGGCTGGCGAGCATCGCCAGCGTTGCCCCCAGCGTCGAAGCGAACGACACCAGTACCATCCCTTCCCAGACGCTGAACAGCGCCCCGCCCAGCAGCGTCAGCAGCGCCGCGCCGGGAATCGAAAACGCAGAGACCACCACGTAAAGCGCAAAATAGAGCGCAGCGCTTTGCACCGGGGCGCGATGGACATAATCAATCAGCATCAGCCGGTGCGTTCGGAGTGATTCGAGGGAGAGAAAGCCCGGTGGCAGGAGCGCGATAAGCAAAGCAAATGCGCCCAACAGGGCGCACAGGAAGAGGATTTTTTGCGTTTTCACCGGCAATTACAGTTTGAATTTCGCCCAGACCGGCGCGTGATCGGACGGCTTTTCCATGCTGCGGATGTCGTAATCGATCCCGGTTTCGATGCAGCGCTCGGCCAGCGGCTGGCTGGCCAGCAGCAGATCGATACGCAGGCCGCGGTTGTCGTCGAAGCCTTTTGAGCGGTAGTCAAACCACGAAAAGCGATCCTGGGTTTGCGGATTGGCGCTGCGGAAGGTGTCCACCAGGCCCCAGTTCATCAGACGGTCCATCCACTCGCGCTCTTCCGGCAGGAAGGAGCATTTACCGGTGCGCAGCCAGCGTTTGCGGCTGTCTTCCCCGATGCCGATATCCAGATCCGTCGGGCTGATATTCACGTCGCCCATGATCAGCACCGGGTTGTCTTTGTTCAGCTCGGTGGTCAGGTAATCCTGCAGATCCTGGTAGAACTTGGCTTTCGCCGGGAATTTGGTCGGGTGGTCGCGGCTTTCGCCCTGCGGGAAGTAGCCGTTGATTACCGTGATATTGCCGACGGGCGAGGGGATCTCCGCCATGATAATGCGGCGCTGTGAGTCATCGTCATCGCCCGGGAAGCCGCGGCGCACGGAGACCGGCGTCTCTTTAGTGAGCAGTGCCACGCCGTAATGGCCTTTCTGGCCGTGATAAAAGACGTTGTAACCCAGCTTCGCAACGTCTTCGAGCGGGAACATATCGTCGTGAACTTTTGTCTCCTGCAGGCCGATCACGTCTGGCTGATGTTGTTCGACAATGGCTTCCAGTTGGTGAGGGCGGGCGCGCAGGCCGTTGATATTAAAAGAGACAAATTTCATAGTCGCTGCCAATGCAAGGTGAATAGTGCAAGGATGGTAGCAGAATTTGCGCCGCCTGTTATCGGGTTCAGCCAATAACTGCAACAGATCATCCCGTTGGTGCAATTTTTGCACCATTTCGACGCGCCTTGCCCTCAAAGGGGGCGTAAACGGTCGATAAATTTCGCGAGCGATCACAATTCCAGAATTATATTTTGCCTGTGCATAATATTTCTCGTTTTCGTCCCGCGAACCGCCGCTTGTCGTAAAAATATTCACTTATTATGCACTAACAGTGAATAACTCCATATTCTAACTCATTGATATTCTGTCACCTCAAGGCGTTTATGCATTTTTATCGCTGGCTGGCACGAACTCTGCAATCTACATTCACAGTGCAAACACTCAATTATTTAACATTTAAACAACTTATTATTTACCGGATGAGGTCGCTATGTCTCTGTCAATTACGCGTGAAAATTTTGATGAATGGATGATGCCGGTTTACGCTCCGGCGGCTTTTATTCCGGTACGCGGGGAGGGCTCACGCCTGTGGGATCAGCAGGGCAAAGAGTATATCGATTTCGCGGGCGGGATTGCGGTGAATGCGCTGGGACACGCACACCCGGCGCTGCGCCAGACCCTGAACGATCAGGCGGCGAAGTTCTGGCACACGGGCAACGGTTACACCAACGAGCCTGCCCTGCGCCTGGCGAAAAAACTGATCGACGCCACCTTTGCCGAAAAAATCTTCTTCTGTAACTCCGGCGCAGAGGCCAACGAAGCGGCCCTGAAGCTGGCGCGTAAATACGCCCACGACCACTTCGGCGCACAGAAAAGCGGAATTGTGGCCTTCAAAAATGCCTTCCACGGTCGCACGCTGTTTACCGTCAGCGCCGGTGGACAGCCTGCCTATTCACAGGATTTCGCCCCGTTACCGCCGGATATTCGTCACGCGGTGTTTAACGATCTCCAGTCCGCGAAAGAGCTGATCAACGACAACACCTGCGCGGTGATCGTCGAGCCGATGCAGGGCGAGGGCGGCGTGGTCCCGGCGGAGAAAGCCTTCCTGCAGGGGCTGCGTGAGCTGTGCGACCAGCACAACGCGCTGCTGATTTTTGATGAAGTCCAGACCGGCGTGGGCCGTACCGGCGAGCTGTATGCCTATATGCACTACGGCGTCACGCCGGACGTGCTGTCGACGGCGAAAGCATTAGGCGGCGGTTTCCCGATCGGCGCGATGCTGACCACCAATAAATGCGCCAGCGTGATGGTCGTCGGCACCCACGGCACCACCTACGGCGGTAACCCGCTGGCCTCGGCGGTCGCCGGACAGGTGTTGGATATCATCAATACGCCAGAAGTGCTGAACGGCGTGAAGCAGCGTCACGACTGGTTTGTTGAGCGCCTGAATGCGATCAACAGCAAGGTCGGCATGTTCAAAGAAATTCGCGGTCTGGGGCTGTTAATTGGCTGCGAACTGACGGCTGAATTTGCCGGAAAAGCTAAACTTATTTCACAGGAAGCGGCAAAAGCGGGTGTGATGGTGCTGATCGCGGGCGCGAACGTGGTGCGTTTTGCTCCGGCGCTGGTGGTAAGTGAAGAAGAGGTCACCACCGGATTAGATCGCTTTGCGCTGGCCTGTGAACAGGTGAAATCCGGGGTGTCATCATGATGGTCATCCGTCCCGTTGAGCGCGGCGATCTCGCCGGGCTTATGCAGCTTGCCGGTAAGACGGGAGGCGGGCTGACCTCGCTTCCTGCCGACGAAAAAACGCTGTCGGCGCGCATCGAGCGCGCCATCAATACATGGCTTGGGACGGTGCCGAAAAGCGAACAGGGATACGTCTTTGTTCTGGAAGATACGGATACAGGGGCAGTTGCCGGGATCTGCGCCATCGAAGTGGCGGTCGGCCTCAATGAGCCCTGGTACAACTACCGCGTCGGCACGCTGGTTCACGCCTCGAAAGAGCTGAACATCTACAACGCGCTGCCCACGCTCTCGCTCAGCAACGATCACACGGGCAGCAGCGAGCTTTGCACGCTATTCCTCGATCCCGAGTGGCGCAAAGAGGGCAACGGCTATCTGCTCTCGAAATCGCGCTTCATGTTTATGGCCGCCTTCCGCGATCGCTTTAACGAAAAAGTGGTGGCGGAGATGCGCGGCGTGATCGACGAAAAAGGCTACTCCCCGTTCTGGGAAAGCCTCGGCGAGCGCTTCTTCTCGATGGAATTTTCTCGCGCGGACTACCTGTGCGGCACCGGGCAGAAAGCCTTTATCGCCGAGCTGATGCCGAAACACCCGATCTACACCCATTTCCTCAGCCCGGAAGCCCAGGCGGTGATTGGCGAAGTCCATCCGCAGACCGCCCCGGCGCGCGCGGTGCTGGAGAAAGAGGGTTTCCGCTACCGTAACTACGTCGATATTTTTGACGGCGGCCCGACGCTGGAGTGCGATATCGATCGCGTCCGCGCCATCCGTAAAAGCCGTCTGGTGACCGTCGCCGAAGGGCAGCCTGCGCCGGGCGAATGGCCGGCCTGTCTGGTGGCGAATGAACAATACGATCATTTTCGCGCCATGCTGATCCGCGCGAACCCCAAATGCGACCGCCTGGTGCTGACCGCAGCCCAGCTGGATGCCCTGAAATGTAGCGCAGGCGACACGGTGCGCCTGGTGCGACTCTGCCCCGAGGAGAAAACAGCATGAGTTTATGGATTAATGGCGACTGGGTGACGGGCGAAGGCGAGCGTCGCGAGAAAACTAACCCGGTGAGCAAAGAGGCGCTGTGGACCGGTACCGATGCCAGTGCGCTTCAGGTGGAACAGGCCTGTAAAGCGGCGCGTGCGGCGTTCCCGGCGTGGGCGAAACAGCCCTTTAGCCTGCGTCAGGCGGTGGTCGAGAAATTTGCCTCCCTGCTGGAGGCCAACAAAGTCGAGCTGACCAGCATTATTGCCCGCGAAACCGGCAAACCGCGCTGGGAAGCGACGACCGAAATCACGGCGATGATCAACAAAATTGCCATCTCCGTGAAGGCCTATCACACCCGCACCGGCGAGCAGCATACGGATATGGCCGACGGCGCGGCGACCTTGCGCCATCGTCCGCACGGCGTGCTGGCGGTGTTTGGGCCGTATAACTTCCCCGGCCATCTGCCGAACGGGCATATCGTGCCTGCGCTGCTGGCGGGCAATACCGTGATTTTCAAACCGAGCGAACTGACGCCGTGGACGGGTGAAGCGGTGGTCAAACTCTGGGAGCAGGCGGGTCTGCCGCCGGGCGTGCTGAACCTGGTGCAGGGCGGACGCGAAACCGGCCAGGCCCTGAGCGCCCTGAGTGACATCGACGGGCTGCTGTTTACCGGCAGCGCGGGGACGGGTTATCAGCTGCATCGCCAGCTGGCGGGGCAGCCGGAGAAAATTCTGGCGCTGGAGATGGGCGGGAATAACCCGCTGATTGTCGAAGACGTGGAGGATATCGACGCCGCCGTGCATCTGACCATCCAGTCGGCGTTTGTTACCGCCGGGCAGCGCTGCACCTGCGCGCGTCGTCTGCTGGTGAAACGCGGCGCGCAGGGCGATGCCTTCCTGGCCCGTTTGGTGGAAGTGACCGCGCGCCTGGTGCCCGACGCCTGGGACGCCGATCCGCAGCCGTTTATCGGCGGGCTGATCTCTGAACAAGCCGCGAACAACGTGGTCAACGCCTGGCGCGAGCACGTGGCGCGCGGCGGAAAAAGCCTGCTGGAGCCGAAGCTTGTCCAGCCGGGTACGTCCCTGCTAACGCCGGGGATTGTGGAGATGAGTGGGGCGAGTAATGTCCCGGATGAAGAGACCTTCGGTCCGCTGCTCTGCGTCTGGCGTTACGATGATTTCGACAGCGCCATTGCGATGGCGAACAACACCCGCTACGGCCTGTCGAGCGGGCTGATTTCACCGGATCGCGAGAAATTCGACACGCTGCTGATTGAAGCGCGCGCCGGAATTGTGAACTGGAACAAACCCCTGACCGGTGCGGCGAGTACCGCGCCGTTCGGTGGCGTGGGCGCTTCCGGCAACCATCGCGCCAGCGCCTGGTATGCGGCGGATTACTGCGCGTGGCCGATGGCGAGCCTCGAAACGCCTGCATTGACCCTGCCGGAAAGCCTCAATCCGGGGCTCGATTTTACGCAAGGGGATCGTCATGAAAGCGCATGAGGTCAACTTTGACGGGCTGGTGGGGCTGACTCACCACTACGCCGGGCTGTCGTTTGGCAATGAGGCCTCAACGAAGCACCGCTTCCAGATTTCGAATCCTAAGCTTGCGGCGAAACAGGGGCTGCAAAAGATGAAAGCCCTGGCTGACGCCGGTTTCCCGCAGGCGCTGATCCCGCCGCAGGAGCGCCCGAACGTCGAGGTTCTGCGTCAGCTCGGGTTTAGCGGCAGCGACGAGCAGGTGGTGGAAAAAGCGGGGACGCAGGTGCCGCATCTGCTGTCGGCGGCAAGCTCCGCCTCGTCCATGTGGGTGGCAAACGCCGCCACCGTTGCGCCCTCGGCGGATACCCTCGACGGCAAAGTGCATCTCACCGTCGCCAACCTGAATAACAAATTCCATCGCGCGACCGAGGCGGTGACCACCGAGCGCGTGCTGCGCGCCATTTTCAGCGATGCTGAACGGTTCAGCGTTCACGAAGCGCTCCCGCAGGTGGCGATGTTTGGCGATGAAGGGGCGGCAAACCATAACCGTCTGGGTGGTAACTACGGCGACCCGGCGACGCAGCTGTTTGTCTACGGACGCGACGAGAGTGGGCACAACGCACCCGTGCGATACCCGGCGCGTCAGACCCTGGCGGCGAGCCAGGCGGTGGCGCGGCTGAATCAGGTCAATCCTGGGCAGGTGGTTTTTGCTCAGCAGAATCCAGATGTTATCGATCAGGGTGTGTTCCACAACGACGTGATCGCCGTGTCGAACCGTCAGGTGCTGTTCTGCCACGAACAGGCGTTTGCCCAGCAGGATAAATTGCTTGCCGCGCTTGCCGAGCGCGTGCCGGGCTTTACGCCGATTCAGGTCCCGACGCACGCCGTGAGCGTGCAGGATGCGGTGGAAACTTACCTGTTTAACAGCCAGCTGTTGAGCCGCGACGACGGCAGCATGCTGCTGGTCCTGCCGCAGGAGTCGCAAAACCATCAGGGCGTGTGGCGCTATCTGACGGAACTGGTGAAGGCCGACAACCCGATCAGCGAGCTGAAGGTGTTCGACCTGCGTGAAAGTATGGCCAACGGCGGCGGCCCTGCCTGCCTGCGGCTGCGCGTGGTGCTGACCCAGGCCGAAATGCAGGCGGTAAATCCGGCGGTCATGATGAATGACACCCTGTTTAACACGCTGAATAACTGGGTCGATCGCTACTATCGCGATCAGCTGACGCAGGCGGATCTGGTTGATCCGCAGCTATTGCGCGAAGGCCGCGAAGCGCTGGACGCTCTGACCTCGATCCTGCACCTGGGATCGGTTTACCCGTTCCAGCGCTAAGGAGAGAGGATGGAGAATTTACTGGCGCTGACCCTGGCGGACGAAACGCCTGTGCAAACCGAAGGTGAGGGCGCGACCTTTCACTGGAAATGGCTGGGGCGCGGGCTGCTCGAACTGACGCCGTTCGAGGCGAGTGAACGTGCTCTGGTGCTCTCGGCGGGCGTTCACGGCAATGAAACCGCCCCGGTGGAAATTGTCGATCTGCTGCTCCGCGCGCTGTTTCGCGGGGATATTCCGCTGCGCTGCCGCGTGCTGGTGGTGCTCGGGAACCCGGTAGCGCTGGCGCAGAACAAGCGTTATCTGGTGAGCGATATCAACCGGATGTTTGGCGGGCGCGCGGCGCATTTCGCGCCCTGCGAAGAAACCGAACGGGTGCTGGTGCTGGAGAAGGCGGTCAGGGATTTTTATGCCACAGCCGGGGAAGATCGCTGGCATCTGGATCTGCACACCGCCATTCGCGCGTCGTATCACGTGCGTTTCGGCGTGCTGCCCCAGCGCGAGCAGCCGTGGGATGAAACTTTCCTCGACTGGCTGGGCGATGCGGGCCTCGAAGCGCTGGTGTTCCATCAGTCGCCGGGCGGGACTTTCACCCATTTCACCTGTGAGCATTTCGGCGCGCTGGCCTGTACCCTTGAGCTGGGTAAAGCCCTGCCGTTTGGGCATAACGATCTGACGCGTTTTGCGCCTACCCATCTGGCGCTGCGGGCGCTGCTCTCAGGCGCTGAGCCGGAACCGCATGCGGAGCCGGTGGAGCGTTATCGCGTCGTGCAACAGCTCACCCGTCGCAGCGAGGCGTTTCAGCTGCATATGGCGGCGCATACCCTGAACTTCACGCCGTTCCGCCAGGGAATTTTGCTGGCAGAGGACGGGGGCGAGCGTTATGAAGTGCAGAAAACGACGGAGTATGTGCTGTTCCCGAATCCGTCGGTGGCACTGGGGTTGCGGGCGGGGCTGATGCTGGAGAAGGTGACGTAAATCGGCGGCGCATTTTTAAAACGAATAAACCCTGATCGCGTGGCGCTCAGGGTTTTTCTTTGACCCCTTACCGGGTTAAGCGTCTTTGTGCTGATAATCGGCAATCACCTTGCTGTAACCCCAGGCGAAGAGATCGTGGTCGCGGTTCTCGCTCCAGCCCGACAACATCCCCAGATTAACCTTTTTCGCATAATCCAGAAGCTGCGACTGATTATCGAGGGTGAAGGTCTGGCCCTGCACATCGTTGTCCCCGAACATCGGCGTTGCGCCGGTTCGACGCCACGCCTGTTTAGCGCTCAGCTGCGGCCAGTTCGCCACGATCTGCGTGTTCATCGCGTCGAGCGCATTTTTGACACCGGTAAACATATCCGCAGGCGAATCCGCGCCAAAGTCCATCGTCATGCCATTGATCATCGAAGGCAGGATATCGGCATCGGCCAGCATGGCAATGAAATCAATCCCATAGGAGCTTAAGCCCTGGCTGGCGGCGCTGTTTTGCCCGTCAACCGGGAGGGTGTAAGAGACCTGCAGTGACGGGTTGGCGCGCATGATGGCTTCGACTACCACCACATGGCGCGTCAGAACATCCGGCTGGGCCAGGACTTCGCCCTCGAGATCGAAATCGATGTATTTCAGGGCGTAGTTATCGATGATCTCCTGATACCAGTCGATCAGGGTATCGGTATCTGCCACGGCTTCTTCGATGGGAATACCGGCGGAGCCGCCAAAGGAAATCGCCACATCGCCGCCGGCGGCGCGCAATGCCGCAATATCGTCTTTCGCCAGGCTGCTGGTGCGGGCGTCAAAGGCGGGATCGCTTTGTCCGCCCCAGGCGGGCATCGGCGTGTTGTCGGCGCTGCTGGTCCCGGCAACAATAAATGCCAGCGTATAGTTCTTGATGCCCGAAGCGTCCAGACACATCCCGGTGGTTAACTGCGGGTAGGCCATGTAATCGATATAGGGCGCAACGGAGAAGCGGTACTCGCCCGGGTCCGGCACCGCGGTTTGCGTCGTGAAGGAGACGACGTCAGAGATGGCCGAGGTATTTCCCGCGACATCCACGGCTTTGACGGTGGCGGTATAGGCGGTGAGTTCTGTTAAGCCGGTAATGATGGCGCTGGCAGCGTCAACGGAAAGCTGAGTTTTGCCAGAGCCCGCCGCGTACTCGACGATATACCCGACCACGAGGACATTGTCCGTTGAAGGCTGCCAGACGAGTGATGCGGTTTTCGCCCCGGTTCCGGTGACCGTCACTCCCTGTGGAACCGAAGGAGCTTCTGAGTCGGGTGGTGCGTCGGCGGAGGCGCCATTGACGACAAACCCGGTCGGCAGCGCACCGAGCACCTCCCCGCCATTAATCCCGATCGCAAATTCCACGGAGCCCTGAACGGGAATCCTGTTGTTATCGGTTAAATATCCGCTTACCGAGCTGCCGCTGACGGAAAATGCGAAATTAAGATCCTGACTCGGCTGTTGTCCTGCCGCGAGGGTGAAGGCTATCAGCGGATTAACAATATCGCTGTCGGTCATATTATAAAGCGTGATGATACATTTATCGTAATAGGGGGCCGGAGTGTCACCAGATTCCCATTTTGCATAAGCAATGACGGCCTGAGGGGTATTTTTCATAATTAACACCTTGATGAATGTGAGTGGTTTAACATTAAGCAGATGCTTAGCTGTCGGATTTGCCCGGGGAGGAGACATTTTCCCGGCGGGGTGAAGACAGATTACGAACTTCGCTCCGGCTAATTTCTTATTTTGCGAAATAATTGTGTCTATTTTGGCGAGGGGATTCAGGACGTTTCAAAAGCCGGCTAATCCGCTTTGTGAGTGTGGTTGATATTATGATTGTGTAACAACTTGTTGTTTTAACTATTTAATTTAATAAAACTGTTTATGATTTGTGTGTCATTGTTCGCTTTAAATCAATACGTTAGCGTTTTTGTTTTCATGGTAATTATTTATAACGTTATTAAAATTTATTTTAAGGCATTGAGAACTATTATGTTTCTTATTCTCGCCCGTTTTCTTCCGCGCTAAACCACGATACCATGACAAATAGGTGTGTCTTGTGAAGAGGATAAATAACTAAATTAAGCGGTGTAAGGTATGTTTATTTTCCTCAGGATTATTGATTTCCTGATTTGAAAAAATTGTTTCCCGGACGGAAACGCATTTTATTGCAATAGCGCAACAATGACTCTTTGCTGCGCAACCCGTTTGTTGCGCAAAAAAATGTATTAACGAATTTTTTACGAGGCTAGCTATGGGGATATTTTTGTCAAAGAAGATGCGTTACTTCATGGTTATCATGAGAAACAAAAATTTTGGCAAGGCGGCGGAAGAGTTGTGTATCACCCGGTCGCCTTTGAGTAAGGTCTTAACCGAGCTGGAAATGTCTCTGGGAGGCAAGTTGTTTAGCCGAAAGCATAACGATCTCGAGCCGACGCAGCTGGCCTGGGATTGCTACAACCGATGCCTGCCCGCCTATCAGAATCTGCTGGCATTTGAAGACAGTCTCAGGACAAACCCTCACGACACGCAAATGCTCATCTATTTTGATATCTCCGTTCCTCAAATCCTCTTCCATCATTTACAGCGCGTTTTCCAGTCGGAAAATCTCAAATTCGAAACCCACAGAACCCAGCTGACTCATGAGGATTTTAGTGCGCTGACCTATCAGCCAAATACGGCCGTGCTGGCCTTCAGGCCGCTGGATTCTGAGCCTGGCTTGCAGTGTGATTCCTGGCACGGCTGCCACCATGTCATTTTGCGCAAGCGAATGACCGATACTCCGAGCGGCAAGCCGAAATTCTTCGTCTGGAGGGATCAGCATACGCCACTGTATAAAGCCAGGATCAAAAACATCCTCGGCCCGAAGGGGATTGACCCTGAGTTTATTGAACACAACCACGATCTCTTCACGCTGCTCTCCTTCGTGCGGGCGGGGAAGGGGATGTGCGTTTCGTCTGAGAAGATGGCGCAGATTTTTCGCCTTGAAGGGATTGAGGTGGAGCGCATTGAAACGTCTTATATTCGTTGCTTCGTTTATCATCACGCAGACACCCGGCAGATGGGCCTGATCAACGCTTTTAAGGATCTGCTGGTGGAGTTTGTCTGATGATTTATCCCGGTCGCTGAGACCTGTACCCTCTATGAGGTTTTAATAAAGAGAGTGCTGACGATCTTTTTGCAGATTATTCCTGGATAACTGCTTTATTATTAATCGGCACTTCGCTATACTTCTTCATAATCTCTTTAAAATCATCGTATTGAATATTTTTGTTTCAACTCTCCACGCTTTATCCTTAATTCCTCCACATTTGGCGATAATTTGTTTTTTACACTTTCATTGTTTTACCGTTGCTCTGACTAATTGACGATAAACCCCGTAAAGTTAATCTCGTCAACACGGCATAGCGCCGAATAATAACTGAAAGAAAGGAAAACAATTATGCGTAAATTAACTGCACTGTTTGTTGCTTCTACCCTGGCTCTGGGCGCTACCAGCATGGCGTTCGCCGCAGATACCGCGACCACCACCGCAGCGCCAACTGAAGGTAAGATGATGCATCATAAAGGCAAGCCGGGTATGCATCACGACATGATGTTTAAAGACCTGAACCTGACTGATGCGCAGAAACAGCAGGTGCGCGACATCATGAAAAGCCAGCGTGACCAGATGAAACGTCCGCCGCTGGAAGAGCGCCGCGCAATGCATGACATCATTGCCAGCGACAGCTTCGATAAGGCAAAAGCCGAAGCGCAGATCGACAAAATGGCCGAGCAGCATAAAGCCGGAATGCTCGCCCGTATGGAAACTCAGAACAAGATCTACAACATTCTGACCCCGGGACAGAAAAAGCAATTTAATGCCAATTTTGAGAAGCGTCTGACAGAACGTCCGGCGCCAGAAGGTAAAATGGCTCCGCCTGCTGAATAATCAGCACAAACTATTAAGACCGCCGGAAACCTGTCCACATAAGCGCAATCGCTGTGGACAGGTCCGGCGGTTTTTTCTTTCGCACCCTCTTGTCACGCGCCGCCATCACGGTATGCTCCTGTAGTCGGTTTTAAGAATGAGTAGCAGAGTCAGGGCGTTAGTGTTTTTTTCATCACGACACTAAGGCCTCTTCCCATTGCTGCCGATAATACGCCTGTGAACACCTAACGATAACAATCAAGACAGCGACGCGATATTTCGTCGCCCTGGCGCAGGTGCGCCTTTCAGGAGTGGTGATGGAGTTTTTTGATATCCGCAAGATGCCGGTGAACCTCTGGCGAAATGGCGCGGGCGAAACCCGTGAGATCTGTTGCTTTCCCACGGCGACCCGTGATTTTCACTGGCGCGCCAGCATTGCCTCTATCGCCAGCAACGGCGAATTCTCATTATTTCCTGGTGTCGATCGGGTGATTACCCTGATTGAGGGCGGTGAAGTGACCCTTGATGCGGGCCACACCTTTTGCCATACCCTGAAACGTCATCAGCCGTTCAGTTTTGCGGGCGATCATCCGGTGAAAGCGAAGCTCACCGAAGGGCAGATGTCGATGGATTTTAATATCATGACCCGCCGGGATTGCTGTCAGGCCAAAGTGCGGGTGGCTGACCGTACCTTTACGACGTTCGCCTCGCGCGGCGGCGTGGCGTTTGTGCTGAGCGGGGCATGGCAGCTAGGGGATAAACTTCTCACCGCCGATCAGGGCGCCAGCTGGCAGGATGGAACCCACACCCTGCGCTTACTGGAATCCGAAGGTACGCTGCTGTTCAGTGAGATCACCTGGCTGCCGGGGCATTAAGCTCAATGATCTCATACTCGCCGGAGAGCAATGGCTTACAGAGAATTTTGTAGCCGTCGTGATCAAAACCGGCGGGGGTTTTCAGCAGAGCCGTTGCCTCTTTTAAGGTGTCGACGGCACCCAGCCACAGCCAGTTATGAATGATGTGGTAGTGCGTCATCTCATGGCTGCCTTCTTTCAGCGCAATCGCGCCGTCCCACGGCCAGCAGGTGACGCGCAGCGCGGCCAGTCCGGCCACTAATCTCGCCTGATGATCTTCCACGCTCTCTTTGCCGCAGCAGGCACCGGCACAGCGTTTTAACGCCGAGCGAAAACAGGCGCGCCCGCGGGTGAGGGATTCCAGACCTAATAATCCGTAGCACAGCTTTTCGGCGTCCGCGATGGTTTGCAGGGCCTGCAGCGCTGCGCGGCGGTTGGCAAACAGCCCGTGCAGATTCTGCGCGTGAGAGAAATCAATCTCACGGGCATAGACCACCTGCGGTTTGCCGTCGGTGATTTGCAGAGAGCAGAGCTGACGGTTGCGGCGCAGTCGTTTGTTGAACAGCGGCTGCTGCTCTTTAATCAGCCGGGCTTCGAGCAATAGCGCGCCGAGTTCACCGGCGGTTTGCATCCAGGTGATGCGCCGCGACTGGCGCAGCATCGCGGCCTCGTCGGGGGTGCGTAAATGTGATAACACCCGGCTGCGGATATTGACGCTTTTGCCGATATAAAGCGGCATGGCGTCGCTTTCGCCATGAAAGAAATAGACGCCGGGCTGTTTCGGCAGAGCTTCCAGCCAGGGGCGAAGATGTTCGGGATATTCGTAGATGGCCGCCGCTTCAAATTCCAGTCGCGGGGCGGATTGACGCCTGCTCACAAAAGACTCCTGATACTGTTCAGGCATACAGTGTAGCAGAGAGGTGCCGGTTAAAAAAGAGACAAATGCCGGGTGGCGGCTTCGCCTTACCCGGCATGACTGACCGGTGCGGTCTGGTGCCCTCACCCCAACCCTCTCCCACCGGGAGAGGGCGCAAACATTAAAAACGGCAACTTGCGTTGCCGTTTTACATTTACCTTGTAGGCCGGATAAGCGCAGCGCCATCCGGCAACAGGTGCGAAAATTACCGCTTCCAGAAATCGTCGAAAATCGTAATTGGCGTGTGGCGCTTGTGCTCGGTTTTCAGATACCAGCCTTCAATGGTGCGGGCGATCTTCTCATCGAGGGTTTTGCCTTCCAGATAATCGTCGATGTTTTCGTAGGTCACGCCCAGCGCGACTTCATCCGGCAGAGAAGGGCGGTCGTCTTCGAGATCGGCGGTCGGGGCTTTCTTATATAAGTGCTCCGGGCAGCCAAGCGTGGCGAGAAGCTGCTTACCCTGGCGCTTGTTGAGGCGGAAGATCGGGTTGATGTCGGTGCCGCCGTCGCCGTATTTGGTGAAGAAACCGGTCACGGCTTCTGCCGCGTGATCGGTGCCGACCACCACGCCTTTGGTCATCCCGGCGATGCTGTACTGCGCTTTCATGCGCTCGCGGGCTTTCTCGTTGCCGCGTACGAAATCGCTCAGTTCAATTCCCGCTTCGCGCAGGGCCTGCTCGCTGGCCAGGACTGCGCCTTTGATGTTCACAGTGAGAACACGGTCAGGCTGGATAAAGGCAATGGCGTCCTGGCAATCCTGCTCGTCGGCCTGCACACCATAAGGAAGGCGCACGGCGATAAACTGCAGGGTCTCGTCGCCGGTTTCCTGACGCAATTCTGAGATCGCCATCTGGCACAGTTTGCCGGTCAGGGTCGAGTCCTGGCCGCCGCTTATCCCCAACACCAGCGACTTCAGGAAGGCGTTGGTGTTGAGATAGTCTTTCAGAAAATCGATACTGCGGCGGATTTCATGATTTGCGTCGACAGCGGGCTTTACGCCAAGCGCCTGAATAATCTCTTGTTGCAGAGCCATTACGCCCTCCATTAGCAAAAACGAAGCAGAATGAGTATCCGTTAAAACTAACCCTTTGGGCGTAAAACGACAAGGATCACAGTTTCGAGTGCGGCAAATTGCGACGATTTAGTAGGTTATCGTTGTTTTATTAGAATTTTCCGAAAAACATGCCGCTTCGTAGTCAAAGTTGATGAATAGGATTTTTTGTTCCATGCTTAGATAACACGCTGATAAACAAGAGGACGGAATATGAACAAGAATGTAGCGGGAATTCTGAGCGCAGCGGCGGTATTGACTATGCTGGCAGGGTGTACAGCTTACGATCGTACAACCGATCAATTCACACAGCCGGTGGTTAAAGATGTGAAGAAGGGTATGAGTCGTGCGCAGGTTGCGCAGGTGGCGGGTAAACCTTCTTCAGAAGTCACCATGATCCACGCACGTGGGACGTGCCAGACCTATATTCTGGGTCAACGGGATGGTAAAGCAGAAACCTACTTCGTAGCACTGGATGACACGGGACACGTGATCAATTCCGGTTACCAGACCTGTGCTGAGTACGATACCGACCCGCAGGCTCCTAAGGCGCAATAACCTGTAGCCTGCGCAATGTCACAAACCGGCCTCTGGGCCGGTTTTTTTGTGCCTGCAATAATCTTATTTCTTATCGCGAATTATTTGCCTAAAATGTGAGGGTAGTCAAAACGCCAGGTCAAGGAGAGACAATTGTGATGTGTCTGGAATTATCCCCTCCCTGCGCCATGCCGTATACTCCATTCAATGATAAACAATAGTAACACTCACAAACGGCCTGAAGGGCGAGGGTGAGGGTCATACAAGAGGGAAGTTGCTATGGAAAAGAAACATATCTACCTGTTCTGCTCTGCGGGCATGTCAACGTCGCTGCTGGTGTCTAAAATGCGCGCGCAGGCTGAAAAGTATGAAGTTCCCGTTGTTATCGAAGCGTTTCCTGAAACGCTGGCAGGCGAAAAAGGCCAGAACGCGGACGTGGTATTACTCGGACCACAAATCGCTTACATGCTGCCAGAAATCCAGCGTTTATTACCGAACAAACCTGTGGAAGTGATCGATTCTGTGCTGTACGGCAAAATTGATGGTTTGGGTGTGCTTAAAGCTGCAGTCGCATCAATTAAAAAAGCTGCCGCTAATTAAATTTTAAATTTTTCCCGTCAAAGAGTTATTTCACATACTTACGCCGCAATATTTTCATTGCGGCATTTAAGGGTAATTTCTATGAGTCAAGTTATTAGCTCTCTTGAAAAGGTCCTCCTTCCTTTTGCTGTTAAAATAGGAAAGCAGCCGCATATTAATGCGATCAAAAACGGCTTTATTAAATTAATGCCGCTGACCCTCGCAGGGGCCATGTTCGTTTTAATCAATAACGTCTTTTTAAGTTTCGGCGAAGGCTCGTTTTTCTATTCTATGGGCATTCGGTTAGACGCTTCCACCATTGAGACCCTGAATGGTTTTAAAGCCATCGGCGGCAACGTGTACAACGGTACGTTGGGCATTATGTCGCTGATGGCGCCTTTTTTCATTGGTTCCGCGTTAGCTGAAGAACGAAAAGTTGACCCGATGGCCGCCGGTCTTTTAGCGGTCGCGGCCTTTATGACCGTCACCCCCTACAGCGTGGGCGAAGCCTATGCGGTCGGTGCCAACTGGCTCGGTGGACAGAACATTATCTCCGGGATGGTGATTGGCCTGATCGTGGCAGAAATGTTTACCTTTGTGATTCGTCGCAACTGGGTCATTACCCTGCCAGACAGCGTGCCGTCCTCCGTATCACGCTCTTTCTCGGCGTTGATTCCGGGCTTCCTGATTCTGTCGATCTTCGGCATTATCTCCTGGCTGCTGGCCAACCACGGCAGCAACTTCCACCAGATCATCATGGACTCCATCTCCACGCCGCTGGCATCCATGGGCAGCGTAGTGGGCTGGGCTTACGTTATCTTTAACTCCCTGCTGTGGTTCTTCGGCGTGCACGGATCCCTTGCGCTGACTGCGCTGGATAACGGCATCATGACCCCATGGGCACTGGAAAACATCGCCCTGTACAACCAGTATGGTTCTGTTGAAGCAGCGATTGCAGCAGGTAAAGAGTTCCACTTCTGGGCGAAACCGATGCTGGACTCCTACATCCTGCTGGGTGGCTCCGGGGCAACGCTGGGTCTGATTATCGCTATCTTCATCGGCTCACGCCGTGCGGATCACCGTCAGGTGGCGAAACTGGCCCTGCCGTCAGGCATCTTCCAGATTAACGAACCGATTCTGTTTGGTCTGCCGATCATCATGAACCCGGTGATGTTCATCCCGTTCGTCCTGGTTCAGCCGATTCTGGCTGCCATTACCCTGGCCGCTTACTCGATGGGGATTATCCCACCGGTGACTAACCTCGCACCCTGGACCATGCCAACCGGTCTGGGCGCCTTCTTCAACAGTAACGGCAGCATCGCCGCACTCTGCGTGGCCCTGTTCAACCTCGGCGTTTCAACGCTGGTTTACCTGCCATTCGTGGCGGTGTCGAACAAGGCGCAGGCGGTACTTGATGAGCAGGAAAGCGAAGAAGATATCGCTAACGCACTGAAATTCTAAGTTGTCCGGCGCGGGGAAACCCGCGCCAGTATAAGGAGAGAGAAGATGTTTGATTTGGATAATGTTGTGGCAGAAGAGGCCGTCGAGAACGATCTGGAAGAAGTGGTGATGGGGCTTATCATCAATTCCGGACAGGCACGCAGCCTGGCATATGCCGCCCTCAAACAAGCCAAGCAGGGCGATTTTGCCGCCGCGAAACGGATGATGGATCAGTCGCGCACCGCGCTGAACGAAGCTCACCTGGTACAAACTAAACTGATTGAAGGTGACCAGGGTGAAGGTAAAATGAAGGTGAGTCTGGTGCTGGTTCACGCCCAGGATCATTTGATGACCTCCATGCTGGCTCGCGAGCTGGTGACCGAGCTCATCGAGCTTCACGAGAAGATGCAATAAGTCAGGCCGCAGGAGGTAAACACGATGGAAATTAAAACCGCATTTGAGCAGCAACTGTTTAACGGCAAGAATTTTCACGTGGTTATCTACAACAAAACCGAAAGCGTGAGTGGCCTGCACCAGCATGATTACTACGAGTTCACGATTGTTCTGACCGGGCGCTACTACCAGGAGATCAACGGCAAGCGCGTTCTGCTGGAGCGCGGGGACTTTGTCTTCCTGCCGATGGGGTCGTATCACCAGAGCTTTTATGAATTTGGTGCCACGCGTATTCTGAATGTGGGTGTCAGCAGACGTTTCTTCGAGAAACACTACCTGCCGCTGGTGCCGTTCTGTTTTGTCGCCTCACAGGTTTATCGCATTAAAAACGAGTTCATGACCTGGATCGAAACGGTCATCGCCTCGCTGAACTTCCGCGACAATGAGTTTGATGAGTTCATTGAAACGGTCACCTTTTATGTGATGAACCGCCTGCGCCATCATCGCGATGAGCAGCAGGTGATCGATGATATTCCGCAATGGCTGCGTACCACCGTCGAATTAATGCACGACAAACATCAGTTTGGTGACAGTGCGCTGGAAAATATGATTGCGCTGTCGGGAAAATCGCAAGAATACCTGACCCGCGCCACCCAGCGTTATTATCAAAAAACACCGGTGCAGATTATTAACGGCATCCGCATTAATTTCGCCAAAAAGCAGCTGGAAATTACCAACTATTCGGTCACCGATATTGCCTATGAGTCGGGTTATAGCAGCCCGAGTCTGTTTATTAAGACCTTTAAAAAATTCACTTCGTTTACGCCAAACAGCTACCGTAAAAATTTGACGGTAATGAATAATTAATTGACTCGCGGCGAATTAACTCGCCAGAAATATTGACTTAAACGCTTGCCCAAAATAGCGGGAATGCCACGCTATACTTTGCAGGCGGTTAACCTGATACGCTAAGGGAGATATTATGCAAAAGAAATTGAAAGTCGTGACAATCGGCGGCGGCAGCAGCTATACCCCGGAACTGCTCGAAGGTTTTCTGAAACGTTACCATGAACTGCCGGTTAGCGAATTATGGCTGGTGGACGTCGAAGAAGGGCAGGAGAAACTCGATATTATTTTCGAACTCTGCCAGCGCATGGTGCAGAAAGCTGGTGTCCCGTTAACCGTACACAAAACCCTGGATCGTCGCGAAGCGCTGAAAGACGCCGACTTCGTCACCACCCAGCTGCGCGTCGGCCAGCTGAAAGCGCGTGAACTGGACGAACGCATCCCCCTGAGCCACGGCTATCTGGGCCAGGAGACCAACGGCGCGGGCGGTCTGTTTAAAGGCCTGCGTACCATTCCGGTGATTTTTGACATCGTCAAAGACGTGCAAGAGGTTTGCCCGCAGGCGTGGGTGATCAACTTCACCAACCCGGCCGGGATGGTGACGGAAGCGGTTTATCGCCACACCGGCTTCAAACGCTTTATCGGCGTGTGCAACATTCCGATCGGCATGAAAATGTTCATCCGCGATGTGCTGAAATTGACCGACAGCGACGATCTCTCCATCGATCTGTTCGGCCTGAACCACATGGTGTTTATCAAAGATGTGATCGTGAACGGCGAATCCCGTTTTGCCGAACTGTTGGACGGCGTCGCTTCTGGCCGTCTGACCGCCGGTTCCGTGAAAAACATCTTCGACCTGCCGTTCAGCGAAGGGCTGATTCGCTCCCTGAACCTGCTGCCGTGCTCCTATCTGCTCTACTACTTCAAGCAGAAAGAGATGCTCGCCATCGAAATGGGCGAGTACTATAAGGGCGGCGCGCGCGCGCAGGTGGTGCAGAAGGTTGAGAAACAGCTCTTTGATTTGTACAAAGATCCGAACCTCAACGTTAAACCGAAAGAGCTGGAGCAGCGCGGCGGAGCGTACTACTCCGATGCGGCCTGTGAAGTCATCAACGCGATTTACAACGACAAACAGGCCGAGCACTATGTAAACGTGCCGCATCACGGACATGTCGACAACATCCCGGCAGACTGGGCCGTTGAAATGACCTGCATTCTGGGGCGCGACGGGGCGAAGCCGCACTCCCGCATTACCCATTTCGATGACAAAGTGATGGGCCTGATCCACACCATCAAAGGCTTCGAAATTGCTGCCAGCCATGCGGCCCTGAGCGGTGAGTTCAACGACGTGCTGCTGGCGCTGAACCTCAGCCCGCTGGTGCATTCGGATCGCGATGCGGAATCGCTGGCGCGTGAAATGATCCTCGCCCATGAGAAATGGCTGCCAAACTTTGCGGCCACGGCTGAGAAGCTCAAACAACGCTAAGAGGAACAGAGATGGAAAATCTGTTGATCATCAATGCCGATGACTTTGGCCTGTCGAAAGGACAAAACTACGGCATTGTCGAAGCCTGTCGCCACGGAGTGGTCACCTCGACCACCGCGCTGGTGAACGGCGAGGCGGTAGAGCATGCCGCGGCGCTCAGCCGCGACCTGCCGAAGCTCGGCGTCGGGATGCACTTTGTACTGACGCTCGGCATGCCGCTTTCCCCGATGCCAGGACTGACGCGTGACGGGCAACTGGGGAAATGGATCTGGGAGATGGCAGAGCAGGGTGCGCTGCCGCTCGACGAA
The DNA here is from genome assembly GCF_030238365.1 of Lelliottia wanjuensis. Taxonomy (GTDB): domain Bacteria; phylum Pseudomonadota; class Gammaproteobacteria; order Enterobacterales; family Enterobacteriaceae; genus Enterobacter; species Enterobacter wanjuensis. Next base: position 166,778 of record NZ_JASSOT010000080.1, read on the forward strand.
ATTGCGCGCGAGCTGGACTGCCAGTTTAACCGCTTTGTCGACCTCTTTGGCCGTGAACCGACGCACCTCGACAGCCATCACCACGTGCATATGATCCCGGCGATTTTCCCACTGGTGGCCGACTTTGCGGCGCGCAAGGGCGTGGCGATGCGTGTGGACCGTCAGGTGCAAGCTTTGCACGGTCTCACTCTGAGCGCTGCGCCGACCACCGACGGGTTCAGCAGCGATTTCTACGGGGATGAGATCAGCGAAGCGCTGCTGTTGCAGGAGCTGGACGCCTCAGCGGCACGCGGAGAACGGTCGCTGGAAGTGATGGCCCACCCGGCGTTTGTCGACAATACGGTGCGAAAAAGCGCCTATTGCTGGCCGCGCCTGGCGGAACTGGACGTGCTGACGTCGCCGTCGCTTAAGTATGCGATTGCGGAGCGTGGGTATCGTTTGGGGACGTTTAGCGATCTGTAAGCATTGCCGGGTGGCGCTTGCGCTTACCCGGCCTACAAGGTTCACGGACCCGTAGGCCGGATAAGCGAAGCGCATCCGGCGTTTTCTAAGCCGGAATCTGAGCGATTTTACTACTGCGCGACCACACCCGGTGCGCCGCCAGCAGCTCGAACAGCTGATCCATAAACGGCCCAGCGGCTTTATCACCCTCCACAATCCCTTCTTCGCCTTTCTCCGCCACTTTCAGCAGCGATTTAAACTGACGCGCATCGCCCGCCAGTGCGACAGGTTTCAGGTGTTTGTAGGCTTCCAGCAGGTAGTAAGCCGCATCGCCATTGTCGAGCAGGCTCTGAATATCCCCGCCCGGCACAATCACCGCATCGACGGTGAGGGACGGCGACCCGGCAAAGGTCCCGGCAATCGGCAGCGTGGAACCGTCGTCCGCTTTCACTTCCCCCATACGCTTGTAGAGCAGCTGGGCATGCACGCCTTTGGCTTTTAGCGCTTTCAGGATCGCCAGCACATCTTTTGCGGCAGTGTTGTCGTTGAGCAGTACCGCCACAACGCGCCCTTTTATCGATCCGCCCGGCACGGCATACAGGCTCAGGGAGGCATCTTTTTTCAGGCCGTTGACCTCTTTCGGCGGGGCGGTGTTACGCTGCTCGTCGGTGAGGGTGATGCCCAAATTGTCCGCGACGGCCTGGGCTAACTGAATGTCGATATGCGCCAGCTGATCGACCACTCGCTCACGGATATAGGTCCGCACCACTTTGCCTAACTCAAAGCTGAAGCTGCCGATGATGTGTTCCTGCTCAACCGGCGTCTGACTTTGCCAGAACAGGCGAGGGTGGGCATAGTATTCGCCAAACGACGGGCTGCGCTCGCGGATTTTGGTGCCTTCCACGCGCTCCTGATACGACTCGAAACCGCCGCGTTTCGCCGCCGGCGGGGTTTCGCGCGGCCAGTTATCGTTGATCGAGTTCGGTTCGTAGTTGGCCGGGTTAGTGTCGATATCCTGACGATGCATCCCGTCGCGCTGGAAATTATGGTACGGGCAGGTCGGACGGTTGATCGGGATCTCGTGGAAATTCGGCCCGCCGAGTCGGCTGATTTGCGTATCCGTGTACGAGAACAGGCGACCCTGCAGCAGCGGATCGTTGGTGAAATCCAGCCCAGGAACGATGTGCCCCGGGTGGAACGCCACCTGCTCGTTTTCGGCAAAGAAGTTATCCGGGTTACGGTTGAGCACCATTTTGCCCACCAGTTGCACCGGGACCAGCTCTTCCGGGATCAGTTTGGTCGGGTCGAGCAGATCGAAATCAAACTTGAATTCATCCTCTTCAGGAATCAGCTGGAACCCCAGCTCATATTCCGGGAAATCGCCCGCTTCGATGGATTGCCACAGCTCGCGGCGGTGGAAATCGGGGTCGCGCCCGGTCAGCTTTTGCGCTTCGTCCCACACCAGCGAGGCTTTACCGGCCACCGGTTTCCAGTGGAAACGCACGAACGTCGCTTTGCCGTCGGCGTTGATCAGGCGGAAGGTGTGGATACCGAAGCCTTCCATGGTGCGATAGCTGCGCGGGATCCCGCGGTCGGACATCGCCCACATGACGTTATGCAGGGTTTCCGGCTGGAGCGAAACATAGTCCCAGAAGGTGTCGTGCGCGCTTTGTCCCTGCGGAATAGCCCAGTGTGGCTCCGGCTTTACCGCATGGACAAAGTCAGGGAATTTGTGCGCGTCCTGAATGAAGAACACCGGCGTGTTGTTGCCGACAAGGTCAAAAATGCCTTCTTCCGTGTAGAATTTGGTGGCGAAACCGCGAATATCACGCACCGTATCCGCCGAGCCCGCGCCGCCCTGAACTGTGGAGAAGCGCACAAAGACCGGGGTCACTTTATCCGGGTCCGAGAGGAAGTTGGCTTTGGTCAGATCGCTTAAATCTTTATACGGCTGGAAATAGCCGTGGGCGGCAGAGCCGCGGGCGTGGACGATGCGTTCCGGAATGCGTTCGTGGTCAAAGTGGGTGATTTTCTCCCGCAGGATAAAATCTTCCAGCAGCGTCGGGCCACGGTTCCCCGCGCGCAGGGAGTTCTGGTCATCGGCGATGCGCACGCCCTGATTCGTCGTGAGCGGAAAATTCTCCCCGCCTTTACGATGCGGTTCCAGAGCGTGCAGTTTTTCGTTGTCAGTATCAGGCGCTTTGAGGCTGCCTGGCGCGGTAGGTTGTTCACCCGGCGCGGATGGGGAAGGTGAGGGGCGATGAGACCCATCCTCTGGCGCCAGCGAGTCCATCCCCGGTCTGGATTCTTCGTCGCCGTGAATCGGTGACTGGTGCTGTTTTTCGGTCTTATCTTTTTGCTTCGACATTGCTCACTTCTCCTGTCTTCATTGCTGAAATACGTTCGTTGTGGCGAAAAGCCCCATTAACTATAGAACAATGTGATTTTGCGGCCGGGAAACTGAGAGTATTCGGGCTGACGCTTTAGCAAAAGGAGGGCATATCGCATGCAAGGCGCGACGGACGGGGCAGGAATCGGCTATGATTGGGGTTTTACGCTTCCAGAATTTGTTTTAGTGAACCAGTCGCTTATGAAACCATTTCGTCAACAAAACCGTCGTGTCATTAGCTACGTGCCTCGTGTTGAACCCGCGCTGCCGGACCACGCCCTCAAAGTTGATGGCTTTCGCGACGTCTGGCAGCTGCGTGGCAAATATGTGGCCTTTGTCCTGATGGGAGAGCATTTCCGCCGTTCACCGACCTTCACCGTTCCGGAATCGGCCCAGCGCTGGGCAACGCAAATCCGCCAGGATGAGGATGTTCAGGATTAGCCATGACATTTTGGGCGCAGAGCCTGTGGCTCTGTTGAGAAGCACACTAAAATCGCGATGTTAATTCTGCGCCCGCTTTATATTCCTCATTCCTGAACATTTATTTCTTACCGCTTCTGCTGCTCCCTTTTGATTCATCTCATGCCGCGCTCAGTCTTGGGGTCTAAAAATAGACGCTCGCCTTGCTGAACGAATGTGAAATCCACAGTACGCTACGCCACAAGTCAGAAAGCCTGTTTGTCATTAATACCATGACAGTCGGGAGTCTATTTCTGACAGGACAATATAAATATCAAATCTTATTAACATCGTGTTAATAGGGTTTGATTTTTATTCTTATAAAAGGGAAATCACATGAGCAAAATGTTTTATAAAAAAATGACGCTTGCATCTTTAATTGTTGCAAGCGCCCTGGTTTCATCAATGGTTAACGCTGCAGATGATTCTGACACTTTGTCTTTACAGGTATCAGGCACCATTAATCCTGCACCGTGTGGGCTGATCGTGAGCAAAACTGCGCTGGATCTGGGTTCTTCTCTGATTAGCGATCTGAAAACCTCCGATCAAACCCCGGCAGAAATTGGCACCCGTACGCTGCAGGTTTCTCTCACTGATTGTCAGCCAACCACCAACGTGGAGCTCCGCGTTCTGGGTGCTTCTGCAGAAGGCGACAGCACGCTGCTGGCAAACAGTGCAGCAACGAATGCGGCAACCAACGTTGGCGTGGGTGTGTGGAATAAGAAAGATGGCAGCCAGGTCAAAATTGGCGGGGACCCTATTATTCTGGTTCCTAATTCCCCAACGATGACCAATCTGGATTTCGCATTAGCGAAAGCGGATGGTTCTGCTGCAGTGACTGCCGGTGATGTGACCACTACCGCGCAGATCAAAGTCACTTTCCTCTAAACCACGGCTATTGCTCAGATAAAATATTAAGGGATTTATTATGAATAAGAAAATTATCGCTATGGCGATGGCAATGGCCTTTTCCGGCGTTGTAGGCATGAGCAATGCGGCGCAGGAGCCTATTTCTCAGGACGTTACCATCACCGGTCATGTACTGAATGAAATTTCCTGTCAGGTTAAAGCGGATGCAACGCTGAGCTTTGATAATATCGAAATGACTCAGATCGGGACCCTCGAGTCAGGAAAACCGCTGGCGAATGGCGCAGCAAAACCCTACATGATTGCCGTGACCAAATGCCCGGCGGGCCAAAAGATTTCTGTGACCATTCAGGGAACGCCTGATACGGAAAACGTACAGCTGGTGGCGCTAAATGATGCTCCAGGCGCTGCACAAGGCGTGGGTATTGGTTTCTGGGACACGATTATGGCGACCAACGAACACAAACTGCTGGCCGTGAACGACAACAGCTCAGTGCCGCGCGAAGTGAACAGTGACGGTGCCGTTAACATCCCTCTGAGCATCGCACCGGTACAGTCGACTACAGAGGCGGCTGTAGCAGGCACCATCAGTGCCACCACCAGCATCAAAGTGAATTTCCTGTAATTAATTTTTAACTCTCCAGTGGCTGGCTAACAGGCCAGCCCTTTTTTTATCTCCGGGAACGACCATGAAATTAAATCCGATCGTTGCTGCTGCCATTATTTCACTGGCAGGGCTGAGCTTTGCTTCACAGGCGACCGTCCAGTTATCTGCGAACCGCCTTTTTTATAGCGCCAAAAATCAGGACGTTAATATTACGGTTAAGAATGTTGAAGACCGCGAATATTTAGTGCAGTCCTGGGTTGATGCGAAAGGTAATCCCGAATTAGAACACAACGCGAAACTGCCTTTTATTGTTTCACCGCCGCTGTTCCATATGGCGAATAAAAGCGAAGCCGTTGTGCAGATGATGTATTCCGGTGAAGGGCTGCCAACCGATCGCGAAAGTCTGGTCTGGCTGGACGTAAAAGCCATTCCGGCAATGACCGATGGCGAGAAAAAAGTCAAAACCAAAGTCATGGTCGCCGTTCTGACCCGTATTAAAGTCTTCTATCGCCCGGAAAATCTGCCAGGCAATGCGACGGATGCCATTGCCGCGCTGACATGGAAAAAAGACGCCAATAATACCGTGACGGTAAAAAATGACTCTCCGTATTACGTCGTCATGAATAAAGTCAAAATTAATGATGATGAAGTGAAAGTCTCCATTGAAGACAACAATACCGTGGTGGCGCCTCATGGCAGCAAAACGTATCCCGTTAAAACAGCGAAAGCGGGAACTAAAGTGACCTGGAGCGCCATTAATGAATACTCAGTGGTGTCTGCTGAGCACAGCGTAACGCTGTAATTATCGTATGCCATCAGTCCATACCCGGAAAAAGACGTCCCCGCGCTTTGCGCGTAGTGCGGTTTCACTGTGCGTTTTGCTCTCTGTTTCGGCCGCTCATGGGGAAGCCTATTTCGACCCTGGCATGATGCAGCCTGTTGACGGCGCGCCGGCCATTGGCGATCTGAATGCGGTGATGGCGAATCAGAAAAAAGAGGGGACCTATCATGTCTATATTGATGTTAACGGCGAAAAATTTGCGACCGGTGATATTCAATTTAGCCTGAAGAAAGACGAGCTGGTGCCCTGTGTGCCCATGACGATGTATGCCAAAATTGGCATCGATCCCTCGGCATCGGATGTGCATCTCAATCCTGAAAAAGACGATCGTACCTGCGTGTTGTTGACCGAAGCGGTTCCCGTGGCGCAGTCGTCTTTCGATTTTTTAACCAAGAAATTGTCCCTCTCTTTTCCGCAAAGTACGCTGCGTGCGCATCTGAAAGATGAAATCCCCGCGGCGCTTTGGGATGACGGCATTCCGGCGTTGCTGGTGGGCTACCAGGCGTCGGGCTCGCAAACGCTGCAAAGTCAGGACGAGAGCTCTAAAGGTTCTGATAATTTCGTGAACCTGAAAAACGGTATTAACCTTGGCGCCTGGCGTTTACGTAATCTCTCCACCTTCACCCAAAGCAGCGATGCCGGGACACACTGGGACAGCACCAGTACCTACATCGAACGCGCCCTGCCGGGTATCAAAGGGGAACTGGTGGTGGGCGATGCCTATACCACCGGGGATCTTTTTGACAGCATCCGTATTAAGGGTGTTCAGGTGGCGTCAGATACGGATATGGTGCCAGATAGTATTAATGGCTTTGCGCCGGTGATCCGCGGGATCGCCAAAAGCAACGCCACGGTCACCATCCGACAAAATAACAACATTATCTACCAGACCAATGTCGCCCCTGGGCCGTTTGCCATTACCGATCTCGCGCCGGTCTCCTCCGGCGGTTCGCTGGAAGTGACGGTGAAAGAGGCGGACGGGACGGAGACGCGCTACAACCAGGCTTTTGCCTCGATGCCAATTTTGCAGCGTAAAGGCTCACTAAAATATGCCTTCTCTGCCGGGAAATACTCGGAAGCAGAAGCCCACGGCACCGAACCTGACGTTTTCCAGGCGGTTCTCGCCTACGGATTGCCGTACAGCCTGACCTTGCTCAGCGGGTTACAGCATAGCAATGAATATCAAAGCGTCGATTTGGGGCTGGGGCTGGATTTAGGGTTCCTCGGGGCTGTGTCGCTGGATGTGGCAAAACAGAAAGCCACGCTTTCCTCGGACGATGAAAACCGCGAAGGCAGCGCCACGCATTTTGTCTGGCAAAACCACATCAACAAAACGCGCAGCGACATCAATCTGGATCTCACTCAGTACAGTAAACGCTATATCTCCTTCGCCGATACTTACGCGGATACTGATGCTCAGCAGGCTAAAAAACAGCAGCTCTCGCTGTCGTTTAATCAGGCGCTCACCGATACCCAAAGCCTGTTTGTGTCGATGAACAAAACGGATTACCAGAACAGCGCAAGCGCGAAAATGTATCAGGTGGGTTTTAACACTCCGCTGTGGAAACTCAATGCTTCTGTCACCTTTGGCCTAAATCAAAATCTCGATGAAAATGGCTCGGTGACGCGCGATAAGCAGCTGCTGTTCAACTTCTCCTTACCGCTCTCGGTATTTGACTCAGCCTCGACGGCTAATGCGACGGCGATGATCACCAATGATTTAAAAGGCAACAGCAATCAGACGGTCGGCGTGAACGGCAACATCATGAATTCCCCGGCGTTAACCTATAACACCCAGTTCGGTTACAACGTCAAAAAGCATGACGATGACACCAAAAATGCCAACGTCGGCGCGACTTACAAAGGGCGCTACGGCGAGGCGCAGGTGGGATATAACCAGGACGACCAGCAAAAACAGTTCACTTATGGGCTTAACGGCCAGCTGGTTCTCCATCGGCACGGTTTGACGCTGGGGCAATACTCCGACGGAGCCATTGCGCTGGTGAGCGCACCGGGCGCCGATCATGTCGGAATCAGCAATAACCTGGGCGTGTATACCGACTGGCGCGGTTATACCCTCGTGCCCGATTTAACCGACTATAAAACCAATTCGGTACAGATCGATCCTGACAGCGTGGGGCAGAACATGTCGTTTGAGAATATTTCGGCAGAGGTCATTCCCACTAAAGATGCGGTGGTGATGGCCAGTTTCCCGGTCAACATCGGGCGCAAAGTGCTTTTCACGCTCAACTACAAAGGGGATGTGATCCCGTTTGGTTCCCAGGCGTACCTGAAAGGCAGCGATCGGATGTTTTTTGTGGGCGATCGCGGAGAACTGTTTATTACCGGCGCATCCGAAGAAGGGGAGATCACCGTGGACATGACCGAAGAACATCAGTGCAAGGCCCATTATCAGTTACCGAAAAGCAAAGGTAAGTTGCCGATTACCATGATGGCATTAGCCTGCGGGGATCAATAAATGCGTATTTTTCCAGCCACGGTGTTTCTGCTCATCGCTGGCGGCGCGGCGCTGCCCGCGCTTGCGTCAGCCTGCGATTTGCAACGTCAGGCAACGGTATCCGTTGCGCTAAGCGGGGCACTGCAAAAAGACCCGCTTAGCGCCAGCGTCGGCGAGACGTTGTATGTCAAAAGGGCGTCACTTTCCACGCTGGCGCACCGCAAGCAGGATATCCTCTGCACGCCGGTTCAGTCACAGGAGCAGCTGATCCTCAAAGGCAACATGACCGGGACCATGACGGGGGACCATGTTTATCCCACGTCCGTTCCGGGGATCGGCGTGCGGCTGTCGGTGGTGGTGGGGCAAAAAGGGAATCACACGTCACTCCTGACGTTGCCGGTATCAGAGCAAATTGCGCTAAACAGCGCGACGGATATCACCAGCGATAACGTGTTTGTCAAAACCGAGCTGGTCAAAACCGGGCCGATCGCCACGCTGGGTAATATTAGCTATCAGACCCCGTCGCTGTTGTCGTTTTCGCGCTCGGCGACGCAGCAGATCGTCAACGTGGATTACTCCCTCGCCGTGACGCCGCCAGCCGGATATTGCCGGTTCACCTCCACTCATGCGGCGTTCAGCCTGGCGGCGGTGGACAGCAGCGCGGTAACCCCCTCTTCAGTGCTGCCCGCAACGCCGCTGCCCATCAACTTTGCCTGCGTCGGCGCACCCGCGCATATCGAAATGACGCTCTACGGTGCGGCGGATGCGGTGGCGAATGGGGTGTTACGCAATAAAGAGGGGGCAGAGCAGGCGACGGGAGTTGGCGTTCAGCTGCTCTATCGCAATGCGCCTGTGGCGTTCGGCTCGCCGATCTCGCTGGATGATGTTCCACTCCTCAACAATCAGGGCGATATTCCGCTGTCGGCGCGGTATGTCGCCACATCCGGGAAGGTCACCGCAGGTAAAGTGGAAACCCTGGCGACGATTAAGCTGAATTTTTTGTAGCGGAAAAATGGCATAATAGAGGCCCTCAAGGAGGTAATGCCGGTCAGTTAAGCATCTGAGGTTATTCCGTTCACCTTATGTTCAGCAGAATATAATGGCGTCTTAACCTGTGAACGTGACAAGGGGGCTGCGCGGCCCCCTTGTCAATCCCCGCGCCCCGCCATGAAA
>NZ_JASSOT010000066.1 GCF_030238365.1 Lelliottia wanjuensis
ATAAATTCAAGGCGTTGCATAGGTCGGGTCTCAGTCCAGGGCATAGTGAGTCTCCTCTTCTATGCCAGTTATAACTGTTACCCATGTATCCGGTCTAAAGTGTTACCCATGTTTCCGGTTCATACCGAAGCGCCACCCGGCAATAAAAAAACCCGCCGAAGCGGGTTTTTTTACATCTGTCACTCTTACATCAGCGGCATCGCATGCTGCACCAGGGTGATCAGCGGCTGCGGGTAGATACCGAAGATCAGCACCAGCAGCGCGGAGATCAGCACCACAATACCGCCGGCGCTGTACTGCCAGTTGGTAGGCGCATCGCGGTTCAGCTGCTGCGGCGCGTTCAGGTACAGACTCACGGCGACACGCAGGTAGTAGTACAGACCGATGGCGGAACCGATAACCACCGCCGCGGTCAGCCACCACAGACCCGCCTGCACACCGACGGCCAGTACGTAGAACTTACCGATAAAGCCGAGCGTCATCGGGATACCCGCCAGAGACAGCATCATCACGGTCATCACCGCGGACAGAATCGGACGGTGCCAGAACAGACCACGGTAGGAGTACAGTGAATCTGCATCCGGGCCACGGTACGGGCTGGACATCAGACTCACCACGCCGAACGCGCCGAGGCTGCTGAACAGGTAACCGGCCAGGTAAACCCCGACGGTTTCCATCGACATCGAACCGCTCTGCAGCGCGATCAGCGCCACCAGCAGATAACCCAGGTGAGAGATAGACGAGTAACCCAGCAGACGCTTGATGTTGGTCTGGCTGAGCGCCATCAGGTTACCGAAGATGATCGAGGCGAAGGCGATAATGCCCAGCACCACGCGCACCGCTTCGCTGTCGCCGACCGGCGCGTACAGGAACAGACGCATCACCACGCCGAAGATAGCGATTTTGCTCGCCGTCGCCAGGAAGGTGGAAACCGGAGCCGGAGCACCCTGATACACGTCTGGCGTCCACAGGTGGAACGGAACCAGAGAGAGTTTAAAGCCGAGGCCAACAATCATCATGCCCAGACCCGCCAGCAGCAGCGGTTCGTGCAGCATGTTGTCGCCGAGGCTCTTGCCGAGCGCCAGGAAAGAGAGGTTACCGGACTGCGCATACAGCAGCGCCATACCAAACAGCAGGAATGACGAGGCCGCAGCAGACAGGATCATGTACTTGATAGCAGCTTCCAGAGAACGCTTCTGACGGAACGCATAACCAATCAGGCCGAACAGCGGGAGAGAGATCAACTCAATACCGAGGAACAGGGCCGCGAGATGGTTAGCGTTCGCCAGCAGGATCCCGCCGAGAGCGGCAATCAGAACCAGCAGGTAAAACTCTTCTTTGTTGTCGTTGTAGCCTTCAAGCCACGGGTAGGCAAAGGTACAGGTCGCGAGGCTCGCCAGCAGAACCAGCCCGGTGTACAGCATCGCAAAACCGTCAACGCGCATCAGCGGGGTGACATCCATCGCGCCCGCCTGGCCAACAAACCAGAGGGAGACTAACGCAGCGTTCAGACCCAAAACCGACAGCGTGGCATTCAGGAAGTGATTGCGTCGCCACGCAATGGAGAGCATCACAACCACCACCGTCAATCCGACGATCAGCAGCGGTAGCAGCGCGATCAGTTGTTGTGGAGTTATTGTCATGGCGAATTACAGCCTTGTATTAGAAGCAGAATTAACAAACCACTGCTGGATGTTACCCATCGCGGAATGCGAGGTATCCAGAATCGGCTGCGGATAGAAGCCCAGCAGCACCAGCAGTACGACCAGCAACAGAACGAGGAACAGTTCGCGCGGCGACATCCCCGGCAGCTCTTGCTCCGCGATTTGGCTCTTCGCTTTACCGAAGTAAGCGCGATGCAGCATCGCCAGCGAGTACACGGACGCGAAGACCAGGCCGAAAGTGGAGACCACGGTAATCACCGGAACCACTTTGAAGCTGCCGAACAGAATCATGAATTCGCCGACAAAGTTACCGGTGCCCGGCATCCCCAGCGTCGCGACTGCGAAGAACATCGACAGAGCTGGCAGCCACTTAATTTTGCTCCACAGACCGCCCATCATGCGCATGTCACGGGTATGCAGACGTTCGTAAAGCTGACCGCAGAGGATGAAGAGACCCGCCGCAGAAAGACCGTGAGCAATCATCTGAATCACCGCGCCCTGGTACGCCAGCTGGCTGCCGGTGTAGATGGCAATCAGCACGAAGCCCATGTGGGAAACGGAGGTGTACGCGATAAGACGTTTGATGTCGTACTGCGTGAATGCCATCCATGCGCCGTAGAAGATACCGATCACACCGAGCCACATCGCAATAGGCGCGAACTCAGCGGAGGCGTTCGGGAACAGCGGCAGCGCAAAGCGCAGCAGACCGTAGGCCGCGGTTTTCAGCAAGATCCCCGCCAGGTCAACGGAACCTGCCGTTGGTGCCTGGGAGTGCGCGTCTGGCAGCCAGCCGTGCAGCGGAACCACCGGCATTTTCACCGCAAACGCGATGAAGAAGCCCAGCATCAGCAGGTATTCCACGCCGTGAGACATTGGCGTTTTCAGCAGCGCTTCGTAGTTGAAGGTCCAGACGCCGGTCGCGTTGTAGTGCACGAACACCAGGCCCAGGATCGCAATCAACATCACCAGACCACTCGCCTGGGTGTAGATGAAGAACTTGGTTGCCGCCGTGATACGCGTTTTACCGTCGGATGCCTTATGGCCCCACAGCGCGATCAGGAAGTACATCGGCACCAGCATCATTTCCCAGAAGAAGAAGAACAGGAACATGTCGATGGCAAGGAACACGCCGATCACGCCGCCCAGGATCCACATCAGGTTCAGGTGGAAGAATCCCTGGTATTTTTGAATCTCATTCCAGGAACACAGTACCGCCAGAACGCCAAGCAGGCCGGTCAGCACCACCATCAGCAGCGACAGGCCGTCGAGCGCGAGGTGGATCGTGATACCAAAGCGCGGTATCCACGGCAGGATAAATTCAGACTGCCACTGCGGGATGCCCGCAGACTGGGTCAGTGAATAGCCGCCCTGCAACCAGAGTTGCAGACCAAGTGCAAGCGTCAATCCCATGGTGATCAGCGCAATCCAGCGCGGCATCTTCACGCCAAAGCGTTCGGTCTGCCAGCACAGGAACCCACCAATGAAGGGAATTAATATTAGCCAGGGTAGTAACATGGCGATTTTTATTCCTTTTTAAGGCCCCAGCCGGGGCCGATGTTCAACGAATTCTCACGGAAAATTCAGTTCGGATGGGGTTTGTTGTGTCGGGTGGTGCTTACGCTTACCCGACCTACGGTTTTGTAGGCCCGGTAAGCAGCGCCACCGGGCGAAACCCCATCTCAAATCAACGCAACACCATCAGCAGCGCCAGCACGACAACCGCACCAATGCACATCGAAGCCACATACCAGCGCAGATAACCGTTCTCGCTCAACAGCAGGCCTTTACCTGCGAAGCGGGACAGCACTGCCGGGATGTTCATCATGGAGTTCATCGGATCGCGTTTCAGCAGCCACGCAATGCCGAGGAATGGCTTAACGAAGATCATGTCGTACAGCCAGTCGAAGCCCCACGCGTTGTACCACCAGGTGCCCAGCAGACGGCCCGGCGCACTGTTAGCGACCGCAGTCACCAGCGTACGTTTGCCCAGCCACAGCCATGCAGCGATCAGGATGCCCGCAATAGCGACCACACCCGAGGTGATTTCAAGCGTCAGAACACGACCGTGCTCAAGCTCGGTGGTATCCGGCAGTACGCCCTGCAGCGGTGGCACAATCATCGCGCCAACGAAGGTAGACAGGACCAGCAGAACCAGCAGCGGCAGGTGGTGGGTAATCCCTTTCCCTGCGTGAGCGTGAATTTGTTCTTTACCGTGGAATACGATGAAAATCATTCGGAAGGTATACAGGGAGGTCATGAATGCACCGACCAGACCTGCCACCATCAGATTGATATGACCATTTGCCATGGCACCCGCAAGGATTTCGTCCTTACTGAAGAAGCCCGCGGTGATAATCGGCAGAGCCGACAGCGCCGCGCCGCCCACCAGGAAGCAGACATAAACCAGCGGAATCGATTTGCGCAGACCGCCCATCTTGAAGATGTTCTGCTCGTGGTGGCACGCCAGAATGACGGAGCCGGACGAGAGGAACAGCAGCGCTTTAAAGAACGCGTGTGTCATCAGATGGAAAATCGCCGCGTCCCATGCCTGTACGCCGAGCGCCAGGAACATGTAGCCAATCTGGCTCATGGTGGAGTAAGCGAGAACGCGTTTGATGTCCGTCTGAACCAGCGCGGCAAAGCCCGCCAGAACCAGCGTCACCGCGCCCACGATACCGACCAGGTGCAGGATTTCCGGAGTCATCAGGAACAGACCATGGGTACGCGCAATCAGGTAAACACCGGCGGTCACCATGGTCGCGGCGTGGATCAGCGCGGAGACAGGCGTTGGGCCTGCCATCGCGTCCGCAAGCCAGGTCTGCAACGGCAGCTGCGCGGATTTACCCACGGCACCACCCAGCAGCATCAGCGTTGCCCACGTCAGCATGTTGTTGCCTGCTTCGAAGTGAGCCGGCGCCAGTTCCACCATTTCGCGGAAGTTCAGCGTGCCCAGTTCGTTGTAAAGAATGAACAGCGCGAAAGCGAGGAACACGTCACCCACACGGGTCACGACGAACGCTTTCATGGCCGCTGCGCCATTCTTCGGATCGGTGTAGTAGAAACCGATCAGCAGGTAAGAGCAGAGACCCACGCCTTCCCAGCCGAGATACATCAGCAGGAGGTTATCACCCAGCACCAGAACAACCATGCTGGCGATAAACAGGTTGGTGTAGGCGAAGAAGCGGGAGTAACCCTCTTCACCGCGCATATACCAGGAGGCGAACATGTGGATCAGGAAGCCCACACCGGTCACCACGGAGAGCATGGTCAGAGAGAGACCATCCAGCACCAGGCTGAAACCGATGTTGAAATCACCGACCGACATCCAGGTCCACAGCGGCAGGGTGAACGCCTGCTTGCCGTTGTTAAAGAAGTCGATACCGGCATAGGCGGTGACCAGCGCCGCCAGGCCGATAGAGCCAATGCCCACGGTCGCGGACAGATTTTCCGACCAGCGGCCGCGGGAGAATGCCAGCAGCACAAAGCCGATCAACGGAAAGATAATGGTTAAGGCAAGCATGTTCATCCACGCAACTCACTTACTGAATCGATGTTCAGGTTCTGGCGGCGACGATGGAGCTGCAGCAACAGCGCCAGGCCAATACTCGCTTCAGCAGCCGCAAGGCTGATGGCGAGAATGTACATTACCTGACCATCGGTCTGGCCCCAGTAGCTACCGGCGACCACAAAGGCCAGCGCGGAAGCGTTGATCATGATTTCCAGACCGATCAGCATAAACAGCAGATTGCGGCGGATAACCAGACCGGTTAAACCCAGAACGAACAAAATCGCGGCGAGGATCAGTCCATGTGTTAAGGGGATCATGCGCGCTCCTCCGTTTTTCTTTTCGCGCTGTCATTCGCACGGTTGCTCAGCACTTCACCCGGACGCTCTTCGCGACCGACGTGGAAGGCCACAACCAGACCCGCCAGCAGCAGCATCGACGCCAGTTCAACGGCCAGAACGTATGGGCCAAACAGCGTGATACCGACCGCTTTCGCGCTGATCGGCGTACCGTCGATGCCCTGATCGTTCACGCCAAGGATCGCGTAAACGATCACCGCCAGCATGATGGCCGACAGAATCGCCGGGCCAATCCACACCTGCGGTTTTAACCACTGACGTTCTTGTTCAATTTCAGAGCCGCCCAGGTTCAGCATCATCACCACGAAGACGAACAGAACCATGATGGCCCCGGCGTAGACGATGATTTCCAGTGCGCCCGCAAAGTGGGCGCCCAGTGAGAAGAACACCCCGGAAATAGCCAGCAGCGAGATGATCAGATACAGCAACGCATGCACCGGATTGGTGTGCGTGATCACGCGCAGCGTGGCCAGGATGGCGATAAGGCCACAGATATAAAAAGCGAATTCCATTGCCCTCTCCTTACGGTAACAGGCTCTTGACGTCGATAGGCTTAGCTTCGTTCTCTGCTTCGCCCTTATCTTTGCCGTCGATTGCCATACCCGCCATCCGGTAGAAGTTATATTCCGGGTATTTGCCCGGACCGGAAATCAGCAGATCCTCTTTCTCGTACACCAGGTCCTGACGCTTGTACTCACCCAGTTCGAAATCTGGAGTCAGCTGAATCGCCGTGGTTGGGCACGCTTCTTCACACAGACCACAGAAGATGCAGCGTGAGAAGTTGATGCGGAAGAACTCAGGGTACCAGCGGCCGTCTTTGGTCTCTGCTTTCTGCAAAGAGATACAGCCGACCGGACAGGCTACCGCACACAGGTTACAGGCAACGCAGCGCTCAGAGCCGTCCGGATCGCGGGTCAGCACGATACGGCCACGGTAGCGCGGCGGCAGATATACCGGCTCTTCCGGATACATCTGGGTTTCGCGTTTTGCAAACGCGTGCAGGCCGATCATCCAGATACTGCGAAGCTGGGTGCCGGTGCCTACCAATAATTCTTTTAAGGTCATGTTCTAAAGCCCCTTATGGCTGCTGCCAGAGAATGACAGCCGCCGTTACCAACAAGTTGACGAGCGTCAGCGGCAGGCACACTTTCCAGCCGAAGGACATTACCTGGTCATAACGCGGACGCGGTAAGGACGCACGAATCAAAATGAACATCATCATGAAGAACGCGGTTTTCAGCGCGAACCAGATGAACGGCGGTAAGAACGGGCCATGCCAGCCACCAAAGAACAGCGTAACCATCAACGCGGAAATGGTGACGATACCGATGTACTCGCCCACGAAGAACAGACCGAACTTCATGCCGGAATATTCAATGTGGTAACCGTCGGCCAGTTCCTGTTCGGCTTCTGGCTGGTCAAACGGGTGACGGTGACACACCGCCACGCCCGCGATGGCAAAGGTGACAAAACCAAAGAACTGCGGTATGACGTTCCAGATATCAGCCTGGTTGTTGACGATGTCGGTCATGTTGAATGAACCGGCCTGCGCCACCACGCCCATCAGGGAAAGACCGAGGAACACTTCGTAGCTCAGGGTCTGCGCAGACGCACGCATCGCCCCCAGCAGGGAGTATTTGTTGTTACTCGACCAGCCCGCGAACAGGACCGCGTAAACCGCCAGGCCTGCCATCATCAGGAAGAACAGGATCCCGATGTTCAGGTCCGCCACCACCCAGGTCGGACTGACCGGGACGATAGCAAAGGCCAGCAGCAGCGAGGTAAAGGCGATCATCGGTGCCAGGGTAAAGATGACGCGGTCCGAGAATTTCGGGATCCAGTCTTCTTTAAAGAACATCTTGATCATGTCCGCGACCAGCTGGAGTGAACCACCCCAGCCCACACGGTTCGGTCCATAACGGTTCTGGAACAGACCGAGCAGACGACGTTCACCAAAGCTCATGAACGCGCCGCAGGTGACAACCACCAGCAGAATGACCACCGCCTTGAGAATGCTTAACAGAATTTCGATGAGATCCGGCGTTAACCAACTCATGCTTGTGCCTCCTGCAGATTATCAAGACGCGCGCCCGCCAGCACCGGAGCGATGCCCGGCAGACCCATCGGCAGACCCACCTGCCCTGCTGTCAGACCTTCGGCGATCACCAGCGGCAGACTGATGGTCTGGCCTTCATAGCTAAAGGAGACCTGGCTGCCCGCGTTGACGCCAAGCTTCGCGGCATCCGCCGGATTGAGCTTGATGTAAGGCTGCGGCATGCGCGTCTGGAACACCGGAGAGCGCTGGGACATCTCATCACTACCAAACAGATGGTAGTAAGGCGCGATACGCCAGTTGCCTTCCTGCGCTTCGAAACGTGCCGGAACGGTCGTGAAGTACTCCAGACCCGTTTCGCTCGCCTCAATCAGACGCACGCCCGGATCGCCGTGGCGCAGAGAACCGCCCACTTCAGCCTGGAACTTGTTCCATGCCTGCGGGGAGTTCCAGCCCGGTGCCCATGCGAACGGAATCTGAGAACGCGGTGCAGACGGCTGGTTGTTCCCTTCCATGGAGAAGGCGAACATGGTGTCTTTATCCTGCGGCTGACGCGGTTCGTGCACACTGATGTTAGCGCGCATCGCCGTACGGCCACTGTAACGGTGCGGTTCACGCGCCAGTTTCTGGCCGCGAATGCGGAAGCTCGCGTCCGGCGCGGCATCTTTGATGCCTGCCAGCTGCGGCAGTTTGGCCACAACGGCATCGATGACATCATCGAGCTGCGTCCAGTCCACCTGACGGTTTTCCACGGTGCTGTGCAGAGAGTGCAACCAGCGCCAGCTTTCCAGCATCAGGGTGTTCGCGTCGTAGTAAGACGGGTCATAAACCTGGAAGAAACGCTGTGCGCGGCCTTCGTTGTTGATAACCGTACCGTCGCTCTCGGCGAAGCTTGCTGCCGACAGCACCAGGTGCGCTTTGTCCATAATCGCCGTGCGCTGATGGTCAATTACCATCACCAGCGGCGCTTTCGACAGAGCCGCATCCACGCGAGCGGCAGAAGCATGACGATGCAGGTCGTTCTCAAGGACGATCACACCGTCAGCCGCACCCGATTCGAGTTCGCTTAACGCCGCTTCCAGAGAACCGCCGCCAATCAAGCCCAGACCGACGCTGTTGACTGCGCGCGCAATCATGGTCACGCCCACGTCCGCCCCACGCCCTTTCAGCGCCTTCGCCACGTTTGCCGCAGCCTGAATCACGTCCGGGCTACCGGCGTTGGTGCCGGAAATAATCAGAGGTTTCTTCGCGCCGGCCAGAGCCTGCACGATCACGTCGATCTTGTTCTGCAGGTCACGATCCAGGCCTTCGACGGCCGGAGCACTGTTATCCAGCGCGTGAGCAATAGCAAAACCGAGACGCGCCTGGTCTTCTACCGGTGCGCGATAGGTCCACGCCGCGATGTCGTCCAGACGGGTGTTGTCGACGTTAGTGACAAACAGCGGATGCTTGGCGCGTTGGCCGATGTTGAGGATCGCCGCAATCTGCCAGTCAGCCACTTTCTGGGCCGCTGCCATTTCACGTGCTTTACCTTTCACCGCCTGACGAACCGCCAGCGCAACGCGTGCACCGGTCTGCGTCAGATCTTCGCCCAGCACCAGCACCGCATCATAGGATTCGATTTCGCGCAGCGCAGGAGTACGGATACCGCCTTCGCGCAGCACTTTCAGCACCAGCTCCAGACGTTCCTGCTCGCCGTGGGCGATACCGGTGTAGAAGTTATCCGCCCCCACCAGCTCACGCAGCGCAAAGTTGCTTTCGACGCTGGCACGCGGGGAGCCGATACCGATCACTTTCTTCGACTGGCGCAGAATATCTGCCGCGCCCTGCATCGCTTGTTCAGCGTTGAGGGTGATCAGATCGTCGCCACGGCGCTGAACCGGCTGACGCGGACGGTCTTTCAGGTTCACATAGCCATAGCCGAAACGACCACGGTCGCAGAGGAAGTAGTGGTTAACGGTACCGTTGTAACGGTTTTCGATACGACGCAGTTCACCGTAGCGCTCACCCGGGCTGGTGTTACAGCCGAGGGAACACTGCTGGCAGATGCTTGGCGCAAACTGCATATCCCACTTACGGTTATAACGCTCGGAGTGCGTTTTATCGGTGAATACGCCGGTCGGGCAGATCTCTACCAGGTTACCGGAGAATTCGCTTTCAAGCGTACCGTCTTCCGGACGACCAAAGTAGACGTTGTCATGTGCGCCATACACGCCCAGATCCTGACCGTCTGCGTAGTCTTTGTAGTAACGCACGCAGCGGTAGCAGGCGATGCAGCGGTTCATTTCGTGAGAGATGAACGGCCCCAGATCCTGGTTGCGGTGAGTACGTTTGGTAAAGCGATAGCGACGGAAGCTATGACCCGTCATCACGGTCATATCCTGAAGGTGGCAGTTACCGCCCTCTTCACACACCGGACAGTCGTGCGGGTGGTTGGTCATCAACCATTCCACGACGCTCTCACGGAACTGTTTCGCTTCTTCGTCTTCAATCGAAATAAAGGTGCCCTCGGTCGCTGGTGTCATACAGGACATGACCAGGCGTCCACGCGTGTCTTCCGCGTTTTGGTATTGCTTCACCGCACACTGGCGGCAAGCACCGACGCTGCCCAGCGCCGGATGCCAGCAAAAATACGGAATATCAAGGCCGAGAGACAGACAAGCTTCTAGCAGGTTGTCGGCCCCGTTGACCTCGTATTCTTTGCCGTCTACATGAATCGTAGCCATTAGCATGCTTCCAGTTGGCTCAGTCAGAGACTGAGCGTTAATCAAAATTCAGTATCGCTACCAGCGCGCTTTCAGCAGGTTCGGCTGAATACCGTTAATCAAATGGGTATTGCTGAACTGCTGCTTGATGCCCGCTTCGAATTCGTCGCGGAAATATTTAATCGCGCTTTGCAATGGCTCAACGGCACCTGGTGCGTGGGCACAGAAGGTTTTGCCCGGACCGAGGAATCGACACAGTTGCTCAAGTGTCTCGATGTCGCCAGGCTGGCCTTCGCCGCGCTCAATAGCGCGCAGGATCTTCACGCTCCACGGCAAACCGTCACGGCATGGCGTACACCAGCCGCAGGATTCGCGGGCGAAGAACTCTTCCAGGTTACGCACCAGGGACACCATGCCAATTTCATGGTCAACGGCCATCGCCAGCGCCGTACCCAGACGGCTGCCTGCTTTACCAATGCTTTCGAATTCCATCGGCAGGTCGAGGTGCGCTTCGGTCAGGAAGTCGGTCCCCGCGCCGCCCGGCTGCCAGGCTTTGAATTTCAGGCCATCGCGCATGCCGCCCGCGTAGTCTTCGAGGATTTCGCGTGCGGTGGTCCCGAACGGCAGCTCCCACAGACCCGGATTTTTAACGCGACCGGAGAAGCCCATCAGCTTGGTGCCAGCGTCTTTACTGGTCGAAATGTTCTGATACCACTCCACGCCGTTGGCGAGGATAGCCGGAACGTTACACAGGGTTTCGACGTTGTTGACACAGGTCGGTTTACCCCACACGCCGGAGCTTGCCGGGAACGGAGGCTTGGAGCGAGGGTTCGCGCGGCGGCCTTCGAGGGAGTTGATCAGCGCGGTCTCTTCACCACAGATGTAACGCCCTGCCCCGGTGTGCACGAACAGTTCGAAGTCAAAACCGGTGCCGAGAATGTTTTTGCCAAGCAAGCCCGCTTCGGTCGCTTCCGCGATGGCGCGACGCAGGTTTTCTGCCGCTTCGATGTATTCGCCGCGCAGGAAGATGTAGCCACGGTAGGCTTTCAGCGCGAACGCGGAGATCAGCATGCCTTCCACCAGTAGGTGCGGCAGCTGTTCCATCAGCAGGCGGTCTTTATAGGTGCCCGGCTCCATTTCATCGGCGTTACACAGCAGGTAACGGATGTTCATGGATTCGTCTTTCGGCATCAGGCTCCACTTCAACCCCGTGGAGAAGCCCGCGCCGCCGCGCCCTTTCAGGCCGGAGTCTTTAACCGCGTTGACGATTTCATCTGGCGCCATGCCGGAGAGCGCTTTACGTGCGCCTTCGTAGCCGTTTTTGCTCTGATATTCTTCGAGCCAGACGGGCTGTTTGTCATCGCGCAGACGCCAGGTCAGCGGATGAGTTTCAGCAGTGCGAATGACTGTTTTCATTTGTACCGCTCCAGCAGGTCAGGAATCGCTTCCGGCGTCAGATGGCTGTGAGTATCCTCATCAATCATCATGCTCGGCCCCTTGTCGCAGTTACCCAGGCAGCAGGTTGGCAGCAGCGTGAAACGACCGTCGAAAGTCGTTTGTCCTGGCTTGATGTCGAGTTTTTTCTCGAGCGCGGCCTGGATGCCCTGATAACCGGTGATATGACACACCACGCTGTCGCAGTAGCGGATCACGTGACGGCCTACCGGCTGGCGGAAGATCTGGCTGTAGAATGTTGCCACCCCTTCCACGTCGCTTGCCGGGATACCCAGCACCTCGGCGATCGCATAGATCGCGCCATCGGGTACCCAACCGCGCTGTTTCTGGACGATTTTCAGCGCTTCAATGGATGCCGCACGCGGGTCTTCGTAGTGATGCATCTCGTGCTCAATTGCCGCACGTTCTGCCGCACTCAGCTCAAAAGCCTCGGTTTGTGGTTGTTGATTCTCGTGCATAATTAGCGGTCCACATCTGACATAACAAAATCGATACTACCCAGATACACAATCAGGTCGGAGACCAGACTGCCGCGAATGGCGGACGGGATCTGCTGCAGGTGCGCAAAGCTCGGCGTACGAATACGCGTACGGTAGCTCATGGTGCTGCCGTCACTGGTCAGGTAGTAACTGTTAATACCCTTGGTCGCTTCCACCATCTGGAAGGATTCCTGGGCTGGCATGACCGGGCCCCATGAAACCTGCAGGAAGTGCGTGATCAGGGTTTCGATATGTTGCAGCGTGCGCTCTTTCGGTGGCGGCGTCGTCAGCGGGTGATCCGCTTTGAACGGGCCTTCCGGCATGTTGTTGAGGCACTGCTCAAGGATGCGCAGACTCTGACGCAGCTCTTCCACTTTCAGCATCACGCGGGTGTAGCAGTCGGATACACCGCCGCCAACCGGGACTTCGAAGTCGAAGTTTTCGTAGCCAGAGTATGGACGGGCTTTACGCACGTCGAAATCAATACCGGTCGCACGCAGGCCGGCACCGGTGGTGCCCCACTCCAGCGCTTCTTTCGCGCCGTAAGCGGCCACGCCTTTGGAACGGCCAATCAGAATGGTGTTACGCAGCGCGGCTTTCTCGTAAGAGGCCAGACGCTTCGGCATCCAGTCGAGGAATTCACGCAGCAGGCGATCCCATCCACGCGGCAGATCGTGTGCCACACCGCCGATACGGAACCAGGCCGGGTGCATACGGAAACCGGTGATGGCTTCAACCAGATCGTAGATTTTCTGACGGTCGGTAAACGCGAAGAACACCGGCGTCATCGCCCCGACGTCCTGAATGAACGTGGAGATATAGAGCAGGTGGCTGTTGATACGGAACAGTTCAGAGAGCATGACGCGGATAACATCAACGCGTTCTGGCACTTTGATACCGGCCAGTTTCTCTACGGCCAGCACGTAAGGCATTTCGTTCACGCAGCCGCCGAGGTACTCGATACGGTCGGTGTACGGAATGTAGCTGTGCCAGGACTGGCGCTCGCCCATCTTCTCAGCACCACGGTGGTGGTAACCGACGTCAGGAACGCAGTCGACAATCTCTTCGCCGTCGAGCTGAAGAATAATACGGAATGCACCGTGCGCAGACGGGTGGTTTGGACCGAGGTTGAGGAACATGAAGTCCTCGTTGTCGGTGCCACGCTTCATGCCCCAGTCTTCCGGCTTGAAGGTCAGCGCTTCCATCTCCAGATCCTGTTTGGCTTTGGTCAGCTCAAACGGGTCGAATTCGGTGGCGCGTGCCGGGTAGTCTTTACGCAGCGGGTGGCCGGTCCAGGTCTGCGGCATCATGATGCGCGTCAGGTGCGGGTGGCCATCGAAGGTCATGCCGAACATTTCCCAGGTTTCGCGCTCATACCAGTTCGCGTTCGGGAAAAGTTTGGTGATCGTCGGCAGATGCATGTCGTTTTCAGACAATGCCACCTTGAGCATGATATCCCGATTGCGGTCTATTGAGATCAGGTGGTAGAAAACGGAAAAATCCGCCGCGGGTAAGCCGTGACGGTGGGTGCGCAGACGCTCATCCATGCCGTGTAAGTCAAACAGCATGACGTAAGGTTTAGGTAATTTCTTTAAGAAATCGACTGCTTCCAGCAATTGTTCACGCTTGACCCAAACAACGGGTACCCCGGTGCGGGTGGCCTGAACAGTAAAGGCATCCGGCCCAAAACGGTTGCGCAGTTCGCCGATGACCGGGTCATCGAGATGATCCCGGGTTTGCCATGCGGCATCTTGCGCGGTTAAGTCGGTCATATTGTTCACCATTGCAAATGGTCCGTGGTGACTGTTAAGCCTGGCTTCGCGCTATTTGTATAGTGATATGCGAAGGTTTTTCTCCAGGCCTACAGGCGCAAATTAAATTTCGTCAGGCGTACGCAGATTGGTCACTGCAATACGTTCTCCGCGTTTACGCTCGCGCTCAGACTGCATATTGGCGCGGTACACGCCCTGGTCACCAACCACCCAGGAAAGCGGACGGCGCTCTTTGCCGATCGACTCCTGCAGCAGCATCAGCGCCTGCATGTAAGCTTCCGGACGCGGCGGGCAGCCAGGGATGTAAACATCCACCGGGATAAACTTATCGACGCCTTGCACTACGGAATAAATGTCGTACATACCGCCCGAGTTTGCACAAGCACCCATGGAAATAACCCATTTCGGCTCGAGCATCTGGTCGTAAAGACGCTGAATGACGGGCGCCATTTTGGTGAAGCAGGTTCCCGCTACCACCATCAGGTCAGCCTGACGAGGTGATGCACGCAGTACCTCAGCACCAAAACGCGCAACGTCATGCACCGCAGTGAATGACGTCACCATTTCAACGTAGCAGCAAGAAAGACCAAAGTTGTATGGCCAGATGGAGTTCTTACGACCCCAGTTGACCATATCGTGCATGGCATGTTCGAGCTTGCCCATGTACACGCTTTTGTTGACTTCTTGCTCCAGGGGGTCGGTTACGATCTCCTGTTTTTGCAGGGGGTAACGGTCATTCTCACCGTTAGGATCTATGCGGGTGAGCGTATAATCCATCTTATTGCCTCGCTGTTACTGCTGACGATTAGAGTTACTGTTTTCCGGGTTAACCAGTTCACGGCGTGAACGCACAGGTGTCCAGTCCAGCGCGCCGATGCGCACCAGGTAAACCAGACCGGCCAGTAGCACTAAAATGAAAATTGCGGCTTCGACAAAGCCAATCCATCCACTTTCGCGGATTGAAGTTGACCATGCGAACAGGTAGAGCGCTTCAACGTCGAAGATGACGAAGAACATGGCCACCAGATAGAACTTGGCGGACAGGCGTAAGCGAGCGGTACCTACCGAATCGATACCCGATTCAAATGGGGTGTTTTTGTGCCTTGCGCGGGCGCGACCGCCCAGGAACCAGCCACCGACTAACATCAGGCAGCACAGGCCTATGGCAACGATAAGAAAGATTGCGAATGCCCAATGATGAGCGACGACTTCTGTGGATGTTGACATACTCATTGCTTACTCATCAAAAGTGATATCTACAGCTCTGCTCTTGCTGGCAGATGGACATCACATCGATTCATGGGGAGGAACAAATAACCTTACACCGACTGTCAGAAATGAGACATAGACAGCAAAATGATGTGGTTTTTTACTCCTTTCTATAACCTTTTGTCAACTTTAACAAAGGTTTCTTCACATTAAATCACATAGATCGATTCTCATTAACATTTCATGCCCTTTAACCCTGGTGGGTCGATGACTTTACGTCAACCGCATGGTGTTGAATCGTGTCCGTTTTGAAGTAAAAGAAATATTACCCCCCCTATTTTGACAGGATTTGCTGCTGATTCCTCCCCCCAAATAGGAGTATTTTCTTGATCTGAGACACGCTTTTGTTAATCCAATCCAAAAAACGGCAACATTTTTGCTGGTTTTTTAACATCAACACTGCAAACAGAATAACAAAACGCGAAACGTTTAAAAATCGAGCAAATATACTCATTACTATGATAATTAAACACTTTTTAAAATATCCCTAAAGATAATGACGATATTTTTGTCAAAAAAAAACCACTCCGCGAAAAATCCGCACGAGTGGTTCTTTTTTACACTTACAAATTGTTACGAGATTATTAGAGCCTGATCACTCAAAATCCCCTTCAACCACCAGGGAATCGCCCCCCCCTTCGGGAGTAACATTCTCGAATTGCCACGGATTGTGGTAGCTCACCATCGCTTCAAAGACGATTTTTGCCAGCTCATTATTGCTGCCCGGGTTATGGCACAGCAGATACTCCGTGTCAGGTAATGACGGTAATCCGTCAGATTTGCCTAAAACGCGCAAATCCGGGCTCATCATCTCAACAGGACGAGCGGTCACGCCAAGTCCCGCTTTCACGGCGGCGCGAACCGCAGGCAGCGTGGAAGCCACATAGGCTAAGCGCCACGGAATATTGGCTTCATTCAGCGCGGACAACACCATATCGCGGAACGGGCTGGGATCGTCCAGCAACACCAGCGGAATAGGCTCACCTTTTTGCAGCACATATTCCGCCGCGCAATACCAGTGCGTCGGCGACGTGCGCAGCGTCAGGCAATCAAATTGCCCAGGGCGGTGCGTTGTCACAACCAGATCAACTTCATGGTCTTTCAGCATATCAATCATGAAGGCATTTCGTTTGACGCTGACATCCAGCGCAAGCTTCGGATAAACCGAACTGATGCGATTAAGTAAAAACGGCAATATCGTATCAGCGGATTCATCAGAAGCGCCTAACGTTAAAACGCCCTGAAGATTGCTAAACATTAATGACATACATGCTTCATCATTGAAGCGCAGAATCTTCCTTGCGTAACCCAGTAACTGGATCCCGTGCTCGGTTAAGAGCTTATTACGACCATGGCGTGCAAAGAGCTCTTTGCCCACCAGCTGCTCGAGTCGCTGCATTTGTTGGCTCACCGCCGACTGGGTACGGCAAACAGCGGCGGCGGCGGCGGCAAACGTATTGAGATCAGCGACCGCAACAAAGGTTCTCAGCAGATCGAGGTCGAGATTCATTATCGGACGATTTGCATTTATCATATCTATTCACTTACAAGTTGCTCGTGCGGAGCTGCCCGACCGGCAGACTACATGACAGATAGTTATTGGCTGGTGTATAGCAGAAGTCAGAAACAACGTTCCATGACGATATTTTTATTCTCTTAAATGTTCAGGATATTTTTAGGTTTTGCTGATTTAGGTAAATTCCATTAAAGAAACTACACATCATCACCTTTTTTCACGCAACACGGGCACAGCAGTAAAGGTGTTGCCTATCCAGTATAGTAGAGATAATTCTAACAATAACAATCAACTAATTCAGGAAAAACGGGAGGAAATACACGTTATTGTAAACATTCCTCTCTTTTCCTGAGACAACATCTTAACCCAAATCCACTTTATTTATAAGTATTATTGCACCATTAATGATTAATCGATGTTGATTAACGGCTAAACTAATTTTATTAAAATTAACGAAAGTTAAGATTTCGGCCTCAATAATATATAAACATTAATTTAGATTAGCTTTATCCATTAATAATGCTTAACATTATTTTCACACGCGCAACCTTTGACCAATTCCCCCATTGAGCAAAGATATTAAGAAGCATTCCAGTTTTACGAAAGGTCACCCGAGGAAATCATTGCAATCTCATCGTTTCCCTACCAGAGAGCGGTTTTTCGCAGGGTAAAATACATTAAAAACCACCGCAAACGCGATAATAAACTGCACTTGTCTGATAACGCAATGCTTTAAACGACCAAACTACCCTGCTGGCAGATAAATAGATTACGTCTTATTTTCGCATCCCGGCAAAATCTTCTTCTGTACACCCTTCAAAACGCAGCGCGGTGGGAGTACATTGTTCCGTGCTGACTTCCACGGCAGGGAGTGGCAACAACAGCTAAAAGGTCAACGATTCATGTCCCCTATCGAAAAATCCAGCAAATTAGATAACGTCTGTTACGACATCCGCGGTCCGGTTCTCAAAGAGGCAAAGCGCCTGGAAGAGGAAGGCAACAAGGTCCTGAAACTCAACATCGGAAACCCTGCGCCCTTTGGTTTTGACGCGCCGGACGAAATCCTGGTGGATGTGATCCGTAACCTGCCCACTGCGCAAGGCTACTGTGATTCAAAAGGACTCTACTCCGCCCGTAAAGCCATCATGCAGCACTATCAGGCCCGTGGGATGCGCGATGTCACCGTTGAAGATATCTATATTGGTAACGGCGTTTCCGAACTGATCGTGCAGGCGATGCAAGCCCTGCTGAACAGCGGCGATGAGATGCTGGTGCCTGCGCCGGATTATCCGCTGTGGACTGCGGCCGTTTCCCTCTCCAGCGGCAAAGCGGTGCACTATCTGTGCGACGAATCCGCCGACTGGTTCCCGGATCTCGACGATATCCGCGCCAAAATCACCCCGCGCACGCGCGGTATCGTGATTATCAACCCGAACAACCCGACGGGTGCGGTCTACTCCAAAGAGCTGTTGATGGAGATCGTGGAGATCGCCCGTCAGCACAACCTGATCATCTTCGCCGATGAGATTTACGACAAGATCCTCTACGACGCAGCGCAGCACCACTCGATTGCGACGCTGGCTCCGGATCTGCTGACCGTCACCTTTAACGGCCTGTCGAAAACCTACCGCGTGGCCGGTTTCCGTCAGGGCTGGATGGTTCTGAACGGCCCGAAAAAGCACGCTAAGGGCTACATCGAAGGGCTGGAAATGCTGGCCTCGATGCGCCTGTGCGCCAACGTTCCGGCGCAGCATGCGATTCAAACGGCGCTCGGCGGCTATCAGAGCATCAGCGAATTTATCGTGCCCGGCGGTCGCCTGTACGAGCAGCGTAACCGCGCATGGGAGCTGATCAACGATATTCCTGG
Source organism: Lelliottia wanjuensis (assembly GCF_030238365.1). Taxonomy (GTDB): domain Bacteria; phylum Pseudomonadota; class Gammaproteobacteria; order Enterobacterales; family Enterobacteriaceae; genus Enterobacter; species Enterobacter wanjuensis. The sequence goes on from NZ_JASSOT010000066.1 coordinate 18,645, forward strand.
CGTCTCCTGCGTGAAGCCTAACGGCGCACTCTACATGTTCCCGAAAATTGACGCTAAACGTTTCAATATTCACGATGACCAGAAGATGGTGCTCGATTTCCTGCTGCAGGAAAAAGTGCTGCTGGTTCAGGGAACCGCGTTTAACTGGCCATGGCCGGACCACGTGCGTATCGTCACCCTGCCGCGTGAGGATGACCTGGAAATGGCGATTAGCCGGTTCGGACGCTTCCTCTCCGGTTATCATCAGTAACCTCCCATCAGGCTGCCACTGGCAGCCTGATTTGCATCTTGCCTCCCCTCGCCGCACAATGAACGCTGTCGCAGTGCAAGACAAAAGGTATTCTATGAGTCAAAGTCATTTCTTCGCCCATCTCTCCCGCCTGAAACTCATTAACCGCTGGCCGCTGATGCGCAACGTGCGCACCGAAAATGTGTCGGAACACAGTTTGCAGGTGGCGATGGTTGCTCACGCCCTGGCCGCCATAAAAAACCGCAAATTCAACGGTAACGTCAATGCCGAACGCATCGCCCTGCTGGCGATGTACCACGACGCCTCGGAAGTGTTAACCGGCGACCTGCCGACGCCGGTGAAATATTTCAATTCGCAGATTGCCCAGGAATATAAGGCTATCGAGAAGATCGCCCAGCAGAAACTGGTGGATATGGTGCCAGAAGAGCTGCGGGATATTTTTGCGCCGCTGATCGATGAGCATCAGTGCACAGAAGAGGAAAGATTGCTGGTGAAACAGGCCGATGCCCTGTGCGCCTATCTCAAGTGCCTCGAAGAGTTGTCCGCCGGAAACAACGAGTTTTTACTGGCGAAAACGCGACTGGAAAAAACCCTCGAATCACGCCGCAGCGAAGAGATGGATTATTTCATGCAGGTGTTTGTGCCGAGCTTCCATCTGTCGCTGGACGAGATTAGCCAGGATTCACCGCTTTAGTCGTCTGTTATGCCCGGCGGCGCTACGCTTGCCGGGCCTATAAAACCCTTATCGGGATGCCAACAACGATGTCAAAACGGGAACAGCACCGGAATCAACACCACGCAAACCAGCATCACCAGAATGGTGAACGGCACCCCGAGCTTCACGAAATCGCTGAATTGATAGTTCCCCGGCCCCAGCACCAGCGTATTCACCGGTGACGAGACTGGCGTCATAAACGCCGCCGACGCCGCCATCGCCACCATCATCGCAAACGGATACGGCGACACGCCCATCGACTTCGCCATCGCCAGCGCAATAGGTGCCATCAGCACCGCCGTCGCGGTATTGGAGATAAACAACCCGATGGTAGCGCACATCACGAACAGACAAATCAGCATCATGTACGGGCCATAGCCCCCGCCGACGTCCATCAGCCCTTTCACCACCAAATCCACACCGCCTGTTTTTTGCAGCGCCAGCGCGAACGGCATCATACCGACGATCAGAATAATGCTCGGCCAGTGAATAGCTTTGTAGGCGCTCTCGGCGTCGATGCAGCGGAATTTGCCCATCAGCAGGCAGGCAATAATCGCCGCGATGGGGTTAGGAATTTCGTCGGTGAGCATCAGGGCGACCATCAATACCAGACAGAATATGGCATGCGGAGCCTGACTGTGGGCCGGTGAGGCGTCGCTCTCTTCGACAGGCATATTGAGCACCACAAAATCGCGCCCTTTTTGCCCGAGTTGGCTGATAAGCTTCCAGTTGCCGACCACCAGGAAGATATCGCCCAGCTGTAGCGGCTCATCCACTACCGCCCCTTCCATCGCAACGCCGTCGCGTTTCAGGCCGACGACGTTCAGGCCGTAGCGGGTACGGAACCCGATTTCACGCACGGTTTTGCCCAGCAGTTCCGACTCAGGGATCAGCGAGACTTCCGCCATCCCCACGTCCAGCGCCTGGTCGGAGAAATACTCGCCGCGCAGCACCATCGGCTCCAGCAGCTGTTCAGTGCAGAACTCACGCAGATCCACGTCCGCCGTCGACATATCAATCAGCAGGACGTCGCGGGCGCGGAACTCAGACACCCCGTTCACATTCACAATCACGCGACGGAACCGCCGCCAGCGCTCGACGCCAATGATATTCGCGCCGTAGCGTTCGCGCAGTTTGAGATCGTCCAGACGCTGACCAATTAGCGGTGAGCCGGGGCGGATCGCCAGACGACGCGCGCGCCCGGTGAGGCGATACTCTTTGATCAGATCGCGGAAAGTGCGCCGACGCCAGCCGTCGCCTTTTTTGTGTTGCGTATCGCCCTTCAGCGCAAAGCGGGTCAGAAGCATGTAAATCACGCCAAGCACCAGCACGACCAGGCCAATCGGCGTCACGCTGAAGAAGCTAAACCCGGCATAGCCTTCACGCAGCAGTTCGCTGTTCACCACCAGGTTCGGCGGCGTCGCGACAAGAGTCATCATGCCGCTAATCAGCCCGGCGAAACTCAGCGGCATCATCAGCCGCGACGGCGAGGTCTGCATGCGCATCGAGACGCTTAACACCACCGGAATAAAGATCGCCACCACGCCGGTGGAGCTCATAAAAGCACCCAGCCCGGCGACCGTCAGCATCAGGTAGATGAGCATTTTGGTTTCGCTGCTGCCCGCCACTTTCACCAGCCAGGCACCCATCACCGTGGCGACGCCGGTGCGCACCAGCCCGTCGCCGATGATGAACAGCGCGGCAATCAAAATGACGTTGGGATCGCTAAAACCGGAGAAGGCTTCGGAGAGCGTTAAGGTGCCGCTCAGAACAAACGCGACGATAACCAGCAGAGCAACGGCGTCCATGCGCACTTTGCCGGTTGCAAAGAGAATGATGGCGATAGCAAGAAGGCTCAGCACCCAAATCAGTTCACCGTTCACAACATATCCTTGTCAGGGAAAGGGAGGGAAATTTTGCCATAAAAAGGCCCCAACAATGTGGGGCCAAATCATGGGTTTACATTTTCAGGGAGACGGTAACATTTCCGTCCGATCCCTTGTGGACCGAGAGCGCGGCAAGCGACGTGAGCGCGAAATCCACTTCGTCGAGCCGGGTCGAACCGGCCGGAACATTCACCGCAATCACGTGGCTTCCGGCGTTGAGCCCCGCCAGCACACCGGCGGCGGCGTCTTCGATCACTACGCAATCCTTCGGATGAATACCCAGCAGTTCCGCGCCTAATAAAAACGCATCCGGCTCCGGTTTACCGCGCTTCACACGTTCAGCGGTGACGAACACTTCGGGCATCGGCAGGCCTGCGGCCTTGTGGCGGGCATGAGCGACGGGAATTGAACCCGAGGTCACAATCGCCCAGGGGATCTGCGCTTCGTTCAGATGCTGGAGCAGCTCAAGCGCGCCCGGGAGTGCCGCAATACCCTCGACATCCTGAGCTTCAATTTGCTCCAGATATTTGAACTCCGCCTGAATCTCCTCTTCGGTTCTTCCGGATAAGAAGTGGCGTAAAGAGGTAATGGCCTGTTTGCCATGGATGAAATTCAACACATCCTGATGGTCGATGCCATGCCTGTCGGCCCAATGGCACCACGAGCGCTCGACAACCGGCAGCGAATCCACCAGCGTACCGTCCAGATCAAACAGAAAACCTTTACACTGCACACTCACCCCCTCAGGCGTTAATAATTTGCTGAATCTCGTTGCTGCTTAAATGGTACTGACGCGGGCAGGCGTGCCACGCGCTTAACATACGCTGATATTTTTCCCACATCGGCGTCTGGGAGTTGAAGCCATGAGTACCGGCATCAAAATGGGTGTAGCGCCCTTCGGTGTTCACCATAAAGCGAACATAGCTCAGGTAGCGAGATTCGGTCGCCACGTCAAAACCAAGGAAGGTTACGCGGCGCTCATCGATGGTTTGAGCATCTTTCAGATTGGTCCAGGAAACATGCAGCGCGTGGTACATCTCCATGATGTCGATGACGGTGCGGCACGTCTCTTCTTTCAGTTCACCAAATTCACGATCCAGCTCGCGCATCTGCAAGCCAAAGCCACGTTCGACGATAGTCTGCAAGCGGCGATAGCGCTCAGCGTTGTCGGGATCAAGCATAGTCATCATCTTGTACTGATTGGACAAAATCAGACGTTGAGCGTTGGTCATTTCCATCTTTCGACTCCTGTTGCGCGTTGCACTCAAAAAAAAGACACGGTAACTGATTGTTACTGTGCCTTCTTTTCGTGACCGTTTCGATGATCAATCACAAGTCATCAAGGAATGTTTTATCAAGTTGCTTAAAAGCGCGCTTGAGCGTGTCGGCCAGCGCCTGGTAATCCGGCTTGCCTTCAACCGGGGCCAACGCCTGACCGGCTTCCTGAAGTTTCCCGCGCACTTCATAAAACCAGTGTAAAATAGTAGGTGGCAGCGGTGTGACAGAACGTTTGCCCAGCCACCACAGTCCTTGCATCGGAAGTGTTAGCGCAAACAGCGCCGTCGCGACGGCCGGGCCAAGCTGGCCACCCAGCGCAATTTGCCAGCACAGGGTAAAGACGGCGATAGGCGGCATAAAGCGGATCGCATAGCGGGTGATGCGGATGACGCGGTTATCGATAAACACCGGGGCAAGGCGCTTTTCCAGGGGCCACGTCTTTGCGTAATGCTGGCCCCGACGAAACAGGCTAAAGAAGCTCACGGAGGGGTTCTCTGGTGTCGACATGGCTGTACCTCAACTTCACATATAAAAATTAAAATTTTCGTGCAAATCCACAACAAGCCATGACAACGTTCAAAATATTTTGTCATCGCTACCCAGTATCGGGTATTCTGTGCCAGCCTGATTGGGCCTTAGACGAGAATCGTTAACTCGTCAAATTATCGCATATTATGCCATTGTCTGAAAATCGTTCAAAATGGCATAAAATCATATGGATTTCTTTCATCCTGCCAGAATGTTCGTTTGGCATGATGTTAATCATAAATGTCTGGGTCATCTTGCGCTACGCTACGAGACTCACTGACGTTTTTTTAGCCACGTATCAATAATAGGTACTTCCATGTCGAGTAAGTTAGTACTGGTTCTGAACTGCGGTAGCTCCTCACTGAAATTCGCCATCATCGATGCGCTCAACGGTGAAGAGTACCTCTCTGGTTTGGCCGAATGTTTCCATCTTCCTGAAGCACGTCTTAAGTGGAAAATGGACGGCAGCAAACAAGAAGCGGCTTTAGGTGCAGGCGCCGCTCACAGTGAAGCGCTGAACTTTATCGTTAACACTATTCTGGCACAAAAACCAGAACTGTCTGCTCAGCTGACTGCAATCGGTCACCGTGTTGTTCATGGCGGCGAGAAGTACACCGGCTCTGTAGTGATCGACGAATCCGTGATTCAGGGTATCAAAGATGCAGCCTCTTTTGCACCGCTGCACAACCCTGCGCACTTGATCGGCATCGCGGAAGCGCTGAAATCCTTCCCGAATCTGAAAGACAAAAACGTCGCTGTCTTCGACACCGCGTTCCATCAGACCATGCCGGAAGAGTCTTACCTCTATGCCCTGCCGTACAGCCTGTACAAAGAGCACGGCGTACGTCGCTACGGCGCACACGGCACCAGCCACTTCTACGTCACTCAGGAAGCGGCCAAGGTTCTGAACAAACCTGTTGAAGAGCTGAACATCATCACTTGCCACCTGGGCAACGGTGGTTCTGTTTCTGCTATCCGCAACGGCGAGTGTGTTGATACTTCCATGGGTCTGACCCCGCTGGAAGGTCTGGTGATGGGTACCCGTTCCGGTGACATCGACCCGGCGATTATCTTCCACCTGCACGACACCCTGGGCATGAGCGTTGATGCGATCAACAAAATGCTGACCAAAGAGTCTGGCCTGCTGGGTCTGACCGAAGTCACCAGCGACTGCCGTTACGTTGAAGACAACTACACCACCAAAGCTGACGCTAAACGTGCAATGGACGTTTACTGCCACCGCCTGGCGAAATACATCGGTTCTTACACCGCGCTGATGGATGGTCGTCTGGATGCGGTTATCTTCACCGGCGGTATCGGTGAGAACGCGGCAATGGTTCGTGAACTGTCCCTGGGCAAACTGGGCGTTCTGGGCTTTGAAGTTGATCACGAGCGTAACCTGGCTGCCCGTTTCGGCAAGTCTGGCTTCATCAACAAAGAAGGCACCCGCCCGGCTCTGGTTATCCCAACCAACGAAGAGCTGGTCATCGCGCAAGACGCGAACCGTCTGACTGCCTGATTCCACACCGCCAGCCTAGCTGGCGGTGCTGTTTTGTACCCCGCCCGATGCGGCGGTAACCAAAAGAGGATAAACCGTGTCCCGTACTATTATGCTGATCCCTACCGGAACCAGCGTCGGCCTGACCAGCGTCAGCCTTGGCGTTATCCGTGCTATGGAACGCAAAGGCGTTCGCCTGAGCGTCTTTAAGCCTATCGCCCAGCCTCGTGCCGGTGGCGATGCGCCAGACCAGACCACCGCCATTGTGCGTGCGAATTCCGGTCTGCCAGCGGCTGAACCGCTGAAAATGAGCCACGTTGAGTCTCTGCTCTCCAGCAATCAGTCCGATGTGCTGATGGAAGAGATCATCGCCAATTTCCACGCGAATGCGCAAGACGCAGAAGTGGTGCTGGTTGAAGGCCTGGTTCCGACGCGCAAACACCAGTTTGCTCAGTCTCTGAACTTTGAAATCGCCAAAACCCTGAACGCTGAAATCGTGTTCGTGATGTCCCAGGGTACCGATACCCCGGAACAGCTGAACGAGCGTATTGAGCTGACTCGCAGCAGCTTCGGCGGCGCGAAAAACACCAACATCACCGGCGTTATCGTTAACAAACTGAACGCACCGGTTGATGAACAAGGCCGTACCCGCCCTGACCTGTCTGAAATTTTCGACGACTCTTCCAAAGCGAAAGTCGTGAAAGTGGACCCGGCTCAGCTGAGCGCAAGCAGCCCGCTGCCAGTTCTGGGCGCGGTGCCATGGAGCTTCGACCTGATCGCCACCCGTGCGATCGACATGGCGCGTCACCTGAATGCGACCGTGGTTAACGAAGGCGACATCAACACCCGTCGCGTGAAATCGGTGACCTTCTGTGCGCGCAGCATTCCGCACATGCTGGAACATTTCCGCGCAGGTTCCCTGCTGGTAACCTCCGCTGACCGTCCTGATGTGCTGGTTGCAGCCTGTCTGGCCGCGATGAACGGCGTTGAGATCGGTGCAATCCTGCTGACCGGCGCTTATGAAATGGACCCTCGCGTCAGCAAACTGTGCGAACGTGCGTTCGCCACCGGCCTGCCAGTGTTCATGGTGAACACCAACACCTGGCAGACCTCTCTGAGCCTGCAGAGCTTCAACCTGGAAGTGCCGGTTGATGACCATGAGCGTATCGAGAAAGTTCAGGAATACGTTGCAAGCTACATCAACGCTGACTGGGTTGAGTCTCTGACTGCGACCTCCGAGCGTAGCCGTCGTCTGTCTCCACCAGCCTTCCGCTACCAGCTGACCGAGCTGGCGCGTAAAGCCGGTAAACGTGTTGTTCTGCCAGAAGGCGACGAACCGCGTACCGTGAAAGCAGCCGCTATCTGTGCTGAGCGCGGAATCGCGACCTGTGTGCTGCTGGGTAATCCGGATGAAATCACCCGCGTTGCCGCGTCTCAGGGCGTTGAGCTGGGTTCTGGTATCGAAATCGTCGATCCAGACGTGGTCCGCGAGAGCTATGTTGCCCGTCTGGTTGAGCTGCGTAAGAGCAAAGGCATGACCGAAGCCGTTGCTCGCGAACAGCTGGAAGACAACGTGGTGCTGGGTACCCTGATGCTGGAGCAGGATGAAGTTGACGGTCTGGTTTCTGGTGCTGTTCACACCACCGCGAACACCATCCGTCCGCCGCTGCAGCTGATCAAAACTGCACCAGGCAGCTCTCTGGTCTCTTCTGTGTTCTTCATGCTGCTGCCTGAACAGGTTTACGTTTACGGCGACTGTGCGATTAACCCGGATCCAACGGCTGAGCAGCTGGCTGAGATCGCTATTCAGTCTGCGGACTCCGCGATTGCCTTCGGTATCGAACCACGCGTGGCAATGCTCTCCTACTCTACCGGTACCTCCGGTCAGGGTAGCGACGTTGAGAAAGTGCGTGAAGCGACCCGTCTGGCGCAGGAAAAACGTCCTGACCTGATGATCGATGGTCCGCTGCAGTACGACGCCGCGGTGATGGCTGACGTTGCGAAATCCAAAGCGCCGAACTCTCCAGTTGCAGGTCGCGCTACCGTGTTCATCTTCCCGGATCTGAACACCGGTAACACCACCTACAAAGCGGTACAGCGTTCTGCCGACCTGATCTCCATCGGGCCGATGCTGCAAGGTATGCGCAAGCCGGTGAACGACCTGTCCCGTGGCGCGCTGGTTGACGATATCGTCTACACCATCGCTCTGACCGCGATTCAGTCTTCACAGCAACAAGCGTAAGGCTTAAAAGCCCGGTGGCGCTGACGCTTACCGGGCCTACGGTTTTGTAGGCCGGATAAGCGAAGCGCCATCCGGCAAAAAAAAGGCGACCATTTTACTGGTCGCCTTTTTTATTTACAGCAGCTCTCGCGACGCCGAGACAATATCGTGTGCCGTCAGGCCATACTCTTTTTGCAGGAAATCCTGCGTCCCGACCTGACCGTAGCGCTCCTTCACCCCCACGCGACGCATCGGCACCGGGCACGTTTCGACCAGCACTTCCGCCACCGCAGACCCTAATCCGTTGTGAATGCTGTGATTCTCACAGGTGACAATCCGCCCGGTTTTCTCGGCGTAGTTTTTCACCAGCATCCGGTCGATAGGTTTCAGGGTAAACATGTCGATCACCGCCGCGCTGACCCCTTCTTGCTCGAGCTGGCGCGCCGCTTCCAGCGCTTCCGCCACCATAATGCCGTTGGCAATAAGAGTAATATCGCTCCCCTCGCGCAGCACGTTGCCTTTGCCAATGGTGAACGTGGAGCCTGGCGCATAGACGCTCGGGGCCTGCTTGCGAATGGTGCGCACCCAGTAGAACCCGTCGAGATCGATAAGCTGGCGCAGCACATCTTCGAACATCACGGCATCGGTGACTTCCAGCACCACCGAATGCGCCAGACCGCGTACAATCCCCATATCCTCAAACGACATATGGGTGCCGCCGTTGTGACAGGCCGTGACGCCCGCGTCCGAGGCGATCACTTTGACATTATTGCGCTGATAATCGAGCGACATAAACAGCTGGTCAAAGCAGCGACGGCTGGCGAATGCCGTAAAGGTATGCACAAAAGGTTTGCGCCCGGTCAGCGATAAACCCGCCGCCGTACCAATAACGTTGGCCTCCATAATGCCGCAGTTGATCACGTGCTGCGGGTAATCACGCGCCACGCCGTCCATCGCCATTGAGCTCATCAGATCTGCTTCGAGGGCGATAATCTCGCTTCCGGCTTCAATCTGGCTGGCCACGAAACCGGCGTACACTTTGCGCATCTCGATAGCGTCTTTTTGTCCTGCGGGTGCAACCTTAATCATTTGCGGCCTCCAGTTGGCGAATCGTCTCATTCAGCGCGGCTTTGACGTCGTCCGTCAGTCGCAGGTGGTGGGAGTTGCTTAACTGCTCCAGATACGGCACGCCCTGCCCTTTGATGCTGTCGAGGATCACCACCCGCGGGCGGGCCTCGGCGGCAGGCGGCTGCGAAACGGCCTCCAGCAGCCCGGGCACGTCATCTCCTTTGACCGTCACCACATCGAAGCCAAAGGCGCGGAATTTCCCTTCGAGATCGAACGCGCAGATGATCTCGTCCAGCTCACCGTCGAGCTGCTGTTTGTTCCAGTCGACAAAAATGGTCAGATTGTTCAGCCGGTGATGGGCAATAAACTGGAAGGCTTCCCAGCACTGGCCCTCGTTCAGCTCGCCGTCACCGACGATGCAGAATACCCGGTTTGGACGCCCCGCCAGCTTGTGTGACAGCGCCATGCCGCCCGCAATCGAGATCCCCTGCCCGAGAGATCCGGTGGTCGCATCCACGCCGCGCGTTTTCAGGCGGTCAGGGTGGCTCGGGAGACGCGTCCCGTTCTGGTTCAGGGTGCTGAGCTCTTCCACCGGGAAATAGCCTTTAATCGCCAGCGTACTGTAGAGTGCCGGGCCCGCATGGCCCTTGGAGAGCACGAAGTAGTCGCGTTCCGGCCAGTCGGGATCGGCCGGATCGATTTTCATCACCGCGCCGTAGAGCACCGCCAGGGTTTCCACTACCGACATACTGCCGCCGTAATGTCCGAACCCCAGCTGCGTTAAGGATTTGAGCGTTTCCACGCGGATCTCGCGCGCCAGTCGGGTCACTTCTTTCACATTCATGATTTGGCTCCGGTGTTTTCCTGCGCGTTACCGCCCGCAGTTTTGTTTTTAGCGAACAGGTTGTAGGCCACCAGCACGGCAAACAACGCGACGACGAGGCCGGTGATAGCAAACGGTGACAGATAGCGCGCCAGGTTGCCCAGCACGATCCCCACCGCGCCAAAGTCGGCGTCTGAGAAGGTGGTGTTAGCGAATCCAATTGCCCCCAGCACCGGCAGCAGCATCACCGGCAGGAAGGTAATCAGCAGGCCGTTGGCAAAGGCACCGATCATCGCCCCGCGACGCCCACCCGTTGCGTTGCCGAACACGCCAGCGGTTGCCCCGGTGAAGAAGTGCGGCACCACGCCCGGCAGGATCAGCACCCAGCTAAACTGTCCGCACAGGAACAGCCCGACAATCCCGCCGAGGAAACTGAACAGGAAGCCAATCAGCACGGCGTTAGGCGCATAGGGATAGACCACCGGGCAGTCGAGGGCTGGACGCGCATTCGGCACCAGTTTTTCGGAGAATCCGGTGAAGGCCGGGACGATCTCCGCCAGAATCAGGCGCACACCCTGCAGGATGATGAACACACCTGCCGCGAAGGTGATCGCCATGATGATGGCGTAAACCAGATAGTTTTGGCCGCCGCTAAAGGTGGCTTCGACGTACTCGCGCCCGGCGCTGACGGCCATGATCAGGTAGATAATCATCATGGTCAGCGAGATAGAAATTGAGCTGTCGCGCAGGAAGCTTAAGTTCTTCGGCAGGTTCATCTCTTCAGTAGAACGCGAACCTTTCCCGCACTTGCTGCCGATCCAGCCGGAGAGCACGTAGCCCAGGGTGCCGAAGTGACCAAAGGCGATATCGTCATTGCCGGTGATGCGCTTCATATAGCGTTGCGCCAGAGCCGGGAAGAACGCCATGATCAAGCCCAGAATCAGCGAGCCGGTAAAGACCAGGCCGATGCCTTCGAAACCCGCCACCGTCAGGATCACGCCGATCATACAGGCCATATAAAAGGTGTGATGCCCGGTGAGGAAGATGTATTTCAGACGCGTAAAGCGGGCGACAATAATATTCGCCACCATCCCGAAGGCCATAATCAGCGCCGTGGATGCGCCGTATTTCTCCAGCGCAATCGAAACAATCGCTTCGTTATTCGGAATAATGCCCTGAATACTAAAGGCGTGTTCAAACATCCCGCCTAATGGATTTAACGAGCCCACCAGCACCGTGGCACCACCGCCCAGCACAATAAAACCGAGAATGGTTTTAATGGTACCTTTTACCACATCAGAAAACGGCTTTTTCTGCGCCACCAGTCCAATTAAAGCAATTAAGCCCACCAGCACTGAGGGGACTTTTAAAATATCAACAACGAAATTCAGCGTTTCAAGGATAAACATATCCACCTCGCCTCAACAGGGTTATTGTTTCGCGAACCAGGCGCTGAGCTGCGCTTCGAGTTCATTGATATCGATAATGTTGGTGATCACCACCAGCTGGCTTTCCGGCACGCTTGCGCTGGCGGCGATGTCTTTTGCCATCACGAACAGGTCAGCGGCTCCCGGTGTGGCCGAGGAGAGATCGGAGTGCTCCACCTCAGCTTCAATATTTAATTTCTTAAGGACTTTTTTGATATTCATTTCGACCATAAAACTGCTGCCCAGGCCGGAGCCGCAAATCGCCATAATTTTCATTGTTATGCCTTTTTTGAGTAGAGTACGTCCGCATCACGCATCGGCGTAATGAGTCAATTAATCGGAATGGGTAATAACGTCAGAAGCGTTCGATAATGGCTTTTATTTCCTCCCGCGTATTAACGTTATGCAGTTCGGCCAAATCCTCATCACTGGAAAATAATTCGGCCAGCGCAGAGATCATTTCGATATGGCTGTGTTTATCGGGTGCAGCCAGCATAATAATAATATCTACCGGATCGAACTCTCCGGCACCAAATGCGACTCCCTGTTTCAGTTTTAATAATGAGAGGCCAAGCCCTTTCGCCCCTTCTTCTGGCCGCGCATGCGGCATTGCCAGCCCTGGTGCCAGCACGTAATAAGGTCCTAACTTGTGATGCTGTTCGACAATCGCCGTCACATACTCCGGGGAGATGACGTTCATCTCCAGCAGCGGTCTGGCGCACAGCTCCAGCGCCTGCGGCCAGTCCTCAACGCTCTCTTCCAGCGTGATGGTTGCATCATGTATCCAGCTTTTGAGCACTTTCTTCTCCCGCCTGAGGTCAATGATGAACAAACTTTATGCAAGCCCATCGCGGATAGCTGCGATCCGGATCACAAAGATAGCGCTACCAATTTCGAACATTCAGAATTGTGATAGCGCTATCAAATTGGAATCCGCATGGGAAATCACAGTAAAAAAAGGGATTTAAGGCGTATACTCAAATTCATGTGAAGCGAAGGATGATAAGAAAAACGCGTCTGGTCACCAGGAATTTGTATGTCTCTAACCCGAAAACGACGTAGTACCGGCAAAGTGACTATCTCGGATGTCGCGCAGCTTGCCGGTGTGGGTACTATGACGGTGTCCCGCGCATTGCGCACGCCTGAGCAGGTTTCCGATAAGCTACGAGAAAAAATTGAAGCGGCAGTGCAGGAGCTGGGTTATATGCCCAATCTTGCGGCCAGCGCGCTGGCGTCAGCATCGTCCAGGACCATTGCGATGGTCGTGCCCAATCTGGCAGAGGACGGTTGTTCCGATATGTTTGCCGGATTGCAGCAGGTCCTGCAGCCCGCCGGATACCAGATTATGCTGGCGGAATCGCAGCACAGGCCTGAGCAGGAAGAGAAATTGCTGGAAACGCTGCTCGCCTCGAATATTGCGGCGGCGATTTTACTCAGCGCGGAACACACGGATACCGTTCGCCACTGGCTAAAAAACGCCTCGATCCCGGTGATGGAAATGGGCGCGATGCGTGCCGACCCGCTGGATATGAATATCGGCATCGACAACGTCGCGGCGATGTACGAACTCACCGAACTGGTGATTCAGCGCGGCTATCAGAATATCGGGCTGTTGTGCGCCAATCAGGAGCAGTGGATTTTCCAGCAGCACCTGCAGGGCTGGTACAAAGCGATGTTGCGCCACCATATGTCGCCCAATCGGGTGATTAACGCCGCGCTGCCGCCGAACTTCTCGACGGGGGCGTCGCAGCTGCCGGAGTTTTTACTCGCCTGGCCTGAGCTGGATGCGCTGGTCTGCGTCTCTGACGAACTGGCGTGCGGCGTGCTGTATGAATGTCAGCGCAGACGCATCAAGGTGCCGGACGATCTGGCAGTGGTGGGTTTTGGCGATAGCGACGTGAGCCGCGTCTGTCAGCCGCCGCTGACGACCATGGCGGTGCCACATCGGAAGATTGGTGTTGAAGCGGGACGCGCGCTGCTGGAGCGCTTAAATGGCGACGACTGGCGCGATCAGAAACCGATCGCCTCCAGTCTGTGCTTGCGGGAAAGCTGCTGAGATTTACTCAGCCTGCTCCTGCTTCTCAGGTTTTGCGGATTCATTTTTGGCGTTGCGGCTCATCCACAGCGCCAGGGCTTTCAGTGAGTCCGGCGTAAATTCATCGCAACGGGCGGTGATCTCTTCTGGCGTCATCCAGCTCACTTCGCTCACCTCTTCTTCCTGAAGCGCGAATGGCCCGTGGGAAACGCAGCTGAACAACCCGCCCCAGACGCGACAATGTTTGTCCTCAAAGTAGAACAAACCGTGCTCGGCAAAGGGGACACCGGCGATGCCTAACTCTTCTTCGGCTTCACGACGCGCGGAATCCAGCAGGATTTCATCGGCCTGAACGACGCCGCCTGCCGTTGCGTCCAGCATGCCTGGCATAAAGTCTTTCGTTTCAGTACGTCGCTGTACCAGGATCTTGCCCATACCGTCGTGAACAACGATGTAGGTGGCGCGATGGCGCAGACGTTCAGCCCGCATTTGCTCGCGGCTGGCCTGTGCAATCACTTCATTGTCTTCGCTGACAATGTCTACCCACTCTGTACTTGCCAAATGACTCTGCTCCACCATCGGGAACCCTTCTCGTTAAGCGCTCTTTTGGCGCGTTTGACTTTTGAGGTGTAACTTACGGATTAATGCTGACCTGCGCAATAACTTGCTGATCATTAAGTGCGATAACGCTCAAGAGATTCTCATCCAGAAGGCCATAGCTGGGAGGATGTCCCCCTTTCGGAATGCTGATGGAGCCTGGATTGAAATGAACGATATCCCCGTGTAATGCCGCCACCGGAATATGAGTATGACCGTAAACCAGCACATCGCCAGTCGCGAGCGGCGGCAGATTCTCCGGGCCAAAAAGATGTCCGTGAGTTAAAAACAGACGGGTATTTTCCAGCAACACCTGCTGCCAGGGGGCCGTTATCGGGAAGTGAAGCAGCATCTGGTCGACTTCGCTGTCACAGTTGCCGCGCACCGCAATAATTTTATCCGCGTACTGATTCAGTTTTTCCGCCACCTGCGCCGGAGCGTAGCCTTCCGGGAGCGCATTGCGCGGCCCGTGGTTGAGCACATCACCGAGGATTATCAGCCACTGCGCACCGCTTTCCACAAAGCGTGACAGCACGCGTTCCGTCGCGGGCAGCGACCCGTGAATATCCGATGCAAACATGAGTTTCATCAGGGACTCCTTTCAAATGATCACTGCCCTATGATACCTGAACCCACGGGGTTTATCAGCCTGCGCGCTTTGCTGAGAGCGCCACAAAACGCTGCACGGAGGCGCGCTGCCACTGGAATGAAGCGTAATCGGCCAGCGCTTGTGGCACCTCGTCGCCATTCAGCACCAGGCGGTTGAGCATCAACGCCAGATCGGCATCGGCGATGCACCATTCCCCAAACAGATTCGGGTTGCCGTGCTCCAGCAGTTTCGCCGCCGTTTCGAAGAGTTTACTGGCGCTCGCCGCGCCCGCGTCGTTGAGCGCAGGCTTTTTCGCCCCGCCGAAAATCACATCCGTCGAGCGCTGTTCGCGAATCGGCCCCAGATCGCTCCTGAGCCACGCCTGGATCTGTCGCGCCCGCGCGCGCTTTTGCAGATCGTGAGGATAGATGCGCTCCCACTCCGGCGGCGCAAAGCGATCTTCCAGGTATTCATCGATCGCCGAGGATTCGCTGAGCTCAAACCCGTCAATTTCCAGCACCGGCACGCGACGCGTCAGCGCATAACCCTGCCACTGCGGTTTGAGGTGATCGCCGCGATCCAGGTCAACGGTTTTGACGTTAAATGTCAGCCCCTTCTCCGCCAGCGCGACATACACACTCATCACATAAGGCGAGAAAAAGTTGGTATCGGACCACAGGGTAATCGCAGGTTGGCTCATAACATCCTCATCGGCTGATCGGTTTTCATCCAACATATAATCTCTTTGCGTTCCTGTCACTTGATGAAAACTCACGATTTATGCGCAGCGCCTATACTCGTTTTTATGGCATGAAATAATGTAAGGACAGGAGTTGAGATGATAGACCTCTATTTTGCCCCGACCCCCAACGGACACAAGATCACGCTATTTCTGGAAGAGACGCAGCTGGATTATCGTATTATCAAAGTGGATATCAGCAAGGGCGATCAGTTCCGGCCTGATTTTCTCGCCATCTCGCCCAACAATAAAATCCCCGCTATTGTCGATCACGCTCCGGCGGACGGCGGCAGGCCGCTGAGTCTGTTTGAATCCGGCGAGATCCTGCTTTATCTGGCGGAGAAAACTGGGAAGCTGCTGAGCGGCGAACTGCGCGAGCGCCACCACACGCTACAGTGGCTGTTCTGGCAGTCGAGCGGGCTTGGCCCAAGCCTCGGGCAAAACCATCACTTCAACCATTTCGCCCCGCAGCCGATTCCTTATGCTATCGAACGCTATCAGGTGGAGACACAGCGGCTTTACGGCGTGATGAACAAGCGGCTGGAAAAATCCCCGTGGCTGGGCGGGGACCATTACAGCATCGCCGATATTGCCTGCTGGCCGTGGATCAACGCCCACGTGCGCCAGCGAATCGACCTTGCGACTTATCCCGCCGTGAACAACTGGTTCGAGCGAATTCGCAATCGCCCGGCGACAGAACGCGCGATGCAGAAGGCGCAACAAATTTAAGCGCCCGCCCCGTTGGGCGCGCCGAAAATCCTCATGTATTATGATCTGAATAACAAACAGAGGAAGCCTGCAATGTCACAGCATGACGCTATTATTCGTATAAAAAACTTACGCTTACGCACTTTTATCGGCATTAAACCTGAAGAGATTGAAAATCGTCAGGACATCGTGATTAACGTGGTGATCCACTACCCGGCCGAGAAAGCGCGCGCCAGCGAAGACATCAACGATGCCCTGAACTATCGCACCATCACCAAGAGCATCATTAAGTACGTGGAGAATAACCGCTTCTCATTGCTGGAAAAATTAACTCAGGATGTGCTCGACATCGCACGCGAACATCACTGGGTCACTTATGCTGAAGTGGAAATCGATAAACTTCACGCGCTGCGTTACGCCGACTCGGTCTCCATGACCCTGAGCTGGCAACGCTAAGCGCAATCCCGGAGGTAGTATGAAGATTCTGGTGACTGGCGGTACAGGCCTGATTGGTCGTCATCTCATTTCGCGTCTGCAGGTGCTGCATCATGAGATTACCGTGGTGACGCGCAATGCAGAGAAAGCCCGTCAGGTGCTGGGAAAAGACGTTGGCATCTGGAAGGGCCTCGCTGAGCATCAGAATCTGGACGGCTTCGACGCCGTCATCAACCTCGCAGGCGAGCCTATCGCCGACAAACGCTGGACCGAAGAGCAAAAACAGCGGCTGTGCGAGAGCCGCTGGAACATCACGCAAAAGCTGGTCGATCTGTTCCACGCCAGCACTACCCCGCCGTCGGTGCTGATTTCCGGCTCGGCGGCCGGGTATTACGGCGATCTCGGGGAAGTGGTCGTCACCGAAGAAGAGCCGCCGCACAACGAATTCACCCACAAACTCTGCGCGCGCTGGGAGCAAATCGCCTGCGGCGCGCAAAGCGACACGACTCGCGTCTGCCTGCTGCGAACCGGCGTGGTGCTGGCGCCTAAAGGCGGCATTCTGGCGAAGATGTTGCCGGTGTTTAAACTTGGTCTCGGCGGCCCGATGGGCAGCGGTCGTCAGTATCTGGCGTGGATCCACATCGACGATATGGTCAACGGCATTCTGTGGTTGCTGGATAACGATCTGCACGGCCCGTTCAATATGGTTTCGCCCTATCCGGTGCGTAACGAACAGTTCGCCCATGCGCTGGGCCACGCCCTGAAACGCCCGGCGGTTCTGCGCGCCCCAGCCACCGCCATTCGCCTGATGATGGGCGAATCGTCAGTGCTGGTGTTGGGGGGGCAACGCGCCCTGCCAAAACGGCTGGAAGCGTCAGGGTTTGCGTTTCGCTGGTATGACTTAGAAGAAGCCCTGGGAGATGTGGTGGGTTAAATCTGCCGTGTCGCTTATGGTAGAGTCGTACGTCAGACTCCCCAGAATGGCGACACTATGGCGACAATCACCACTCCCCGACTTCAGCTTTCCCCGTTCAAACCCTCCGACTGGGCGTTCTTCCGCTCGCTGCGCGAAGACCGCGCTATCATGCGCTATATGGCGGCCATCGGCCCTGAAAAAGAGACGCGACGGTTGTTCGCCATCCGCCTCGCGGCACCGCATACCTTCGTGATCCGCTCCCGTCATGATGACACGCCGCTAGGCGATATCGGCCTGCAAATCAGTGCGAAGTATCGGGAAGAGGCGGATATCGGCTACACGGTGATCCCGCAGGCGCAGGGAAAAGGCATTGCCAGCGAGGCGCTGCGCGCGGTGTGTGACTATGCATTCACTGAGACGGGCGTGAAAGCGATCAATGCCTACGTTTTGGCGGATAACGCCGGTTCCGTGCGGGTGCTGGAAAAGATGGGTTTTGTGCGCACTCAGGTGTTGGAAAAAGCCTATGAGATCGATGGCGTTCGGTATGACGACTGGGTTTATCGGTTGGAGTGTGGTGCGGGCGGCACTGCGTTTGCCCGGCCTACATAACTCGTAGGCCCGGTAAGCGCAGCGCCACCGGGCGACAAAACTACTTGAGCGATCCCTTCAGGAACTGCTGCAAACGCGGGCTCTTCGGGTTCGCCAGCACCTCGTCCGGATGCCCCTGCTCTTCGATAATGCCCTGATGCAGGAAGATCACGTGGTTAGAGACGTTACGGGCGAAGCCCATCTCGTGCGTCACCACCACCATCGTTTTCCCCTCTTCAGCGAGCTTCTGCATAATGCGCAGCACTTCGCCCACCAGCTCAGGGTCGAGCGCGGAAGTCGGCTCATCAAACAGCAGCACTTCTGGCTCCATCGCCAGCGCACGGGCGATAGAGACGCGCTGCTGCTGACCGCCGGACAGATGCACCGGGTATTTAATCTGCTGGCGCTCGTCGATCCCCACTTTCGCCAGGTATTTCACCGCGCGCTCGCGCGCTTCCTGTTTGCTTAAGCCGAGAACCTGAATCGGCGCTTCCATCACGTTCTCCAGCACCGTCATGTGGCTCCAGAGGTTAAAGTGCTGGAAGACCATCGTCAGGCGCGTGCGCAGCAGGCGCAGCTGATTTTTATCCGCCACTTTCAGCTGCCCGTCTTTGTCACGCACCAGATTGATATTCTGCCCGCTGACGATAATCGAGCCTTCGCTCGGTTTTTCGAGGAAGTTAATGCAGCGCAGGAAGGTACTTTTTCCCGAACCGGATGAGCCGATAATACTGATCACATCGCCCGCATTCGCCGTGAGCGATACCCCTTTCAGCACTTCATGTTCGCCGTAGCGTTTGTGCAGATCGATAACGTTTAATTTATTTTCAGACATCGTTTTCTCAGTGCGTCGAAGTAGGTTTCATGTGCTGCAACCAGCGTTTTTCTGCCTTACGGAACAGGCTAATCAGGACGTACGAAATGATCAAATACAGCACCGCGGCGATGCCGAAGGCGGTAAAGGGCTGGTAAGTCGCCGAGTTAATATCACGCGCGATTTTCAGCAGGTCCGGCACGGTGGCGGTAAATGCCAGCGCCGTCGAGTGCAGCATCAGAATCACTTCGTTGCTGTACGCCGGCAGCGCGATACGCAGCGCCGAAGGCATAATAATGCAGCGATAGAGTTTCACGGACGAGAAGCCGTAGGCGCGCGCCGCTTCAATCTCACCGTACGGCACAGAGCGAATGGCCCCGGCGAAGATCTCGGTGGTGTAAGCGCAGGTGTTCAGCGTCAGCGCCAGCACGGTACAGTTCAGCCCGCTGCGAAAGAACGCGTTGAGCATTTCGGTGCCTTTGACGATCTCCAGCGTATACATCCCGGAGTAAAAGACCAGCAGCTGAACGTACAGCGGCGTACCGCGAAACACATAGGTGAACAGCCAGATCGGGAAGCGAATGTATTTGTTTTCCGACACCCGGCCAATGGACAAAAACACCGCCAGAATCCCGCCCATCACTACGGACGAAATCAGCAGCCACAGGGTGATCGCCACGCCGGTAAAGCGATAGCCATCGGTCCACAGCAGCGATTTCCAGTATTCCTGAATAATCTCAATCACAGGTCAGCCCTCTTCACACCCACGGAGTAGCGACGTTCGAGAAGAAGCAGCACACCATTGGAGACGGTAGTAAACACCAGATAAATCACGCCGCACACCACGGCAAAATAGAAGGGTTCCCAGGTGCTCTTGCCCGCAAGCTGCGTGGCTTTCACCACATCTTCCAGCCCGAGGAGGGAAACCAGCGCCGTCGCTTTAAGGATCACCTGCCAGTTGTTGCCGATGCCCGGTAAGGCAAAGCGCATCATGGCCGGGAACATAATCCGACGGAAGATTTGTGAGGAGGTAAAACCGAAGGCGGTTGCCGCCTCGATGTGGCCTTTGGGTACGGCCATGTATGCGCCACGGAAGGTTTCCGTGAAATAGGCGCCGTAGATAAAGCCGAGGGTGATAATACCGGCCACCATCGGGTCGATATCAATTTGCGACATCCCCACGGCATCCGTCACGCTGTTGAGCGCGATTTGCAGACCGTAGAAAATGAGCAGCATCAACACCAGATCGGGCACACCGCGAATCAGCGTGGTGTAGCCTTCAAAAATCAGCGCCAGTACCCGATTACTTGAGAGTTTCGCTCCCGCACCCGCCAGGCCTATCAGCACCGCCAGCACCACTGAACTGAGGGCCAGTTCTAGAGTAACGAGCGCGCCTTGTAAAATAACGCCAGAAAATCCGTACAGCATAAGGCCTGCCCTGTCGTGAGTGGTCACACCGTGTCTTTTCCCCTCCCGAAACGCGGGAGGGGCCGCACGTTATATAACGGGGCGATTAGCCGCCGTAGACATCAAAGTCGAAGTATTTCTTCGCCAGTTTTTCGTAAGTGCCGTCTGCACGCATTTCGGCAAAGGCTTTGTTCAGTGCTTCACGCAGTTCGTTGTCTTCTTTGCGCAGGCCCATGCCGGTGCCGACGCCAAAGAGTTTCTCGTCCTTAATGGACGGACCGCCGAACTTATAATCTTTCCCAACCGGCTGCTTGAGGAAACCTTCGCTGGCAGCCACTTCGTCCTGGAACGCAGCGTCAATACGGCCTGCGGTCAGGTCAGCGTAGATGTTTTCCTGGCCCTGATAAGAGACGATTTCAATCCCTTTTGGTGCCCAGTGTTCATTGCCGTAGGTTTCCTGGGTGGTGCCCTGCAGCACGCCGACGCGTTTGCCTTTCAGGGACTCCAGCGTTGGCTGAATGTCAGAAGACTTAGCCACCACCAGACGCGAATCCGCGGCATAGAGTTTGTCGGTGAAGGCAATCTCCTGCTGACGTTTTTCGGTGATGGAGAGGGAGGACATAATCACGTCGATTTTTTTGGCTTTCAGCGAGGGGATCAGCGCATCCAGCGGGTTTTCAACGTAGGTACATTGCGTTTTGATGCGTTTGCACAGCTCGTTGGCGATATCGATGTCAAAACCCACCAGTTCACCTTTCGAATTCTTCGATTCAAACGGGGCATAAGTCGGATCGGTACCGATACGCACTTTTTGCGGAATGGCGGCAAAAGCAGCGGTAGCGCTGGAAAAGGCCAGCACCAGAGAAAGCGACAACACCAGTTTTTTCATGTTTATCCTCAACAGACTGTCTTCTTACGGGATTTTACGACGGGGGAGTGTCGTTAATGTGCCATTAATCCCCTTAGCAAGGCAAAGTATAATGCCCGCCAGATGGAAATTTTTGCATCATAAGTGCTTAACTATGCACTTGACGACCCAAAATGGTGCGCTTTTTGCACCATTTTGGATCCAACACATCCGAATGCCCCGTCAGTGACGATTAATCACCGTATACGTTGAAGTCGAAATATTTCTTCGCCAGTTTGTCGTAGGTGCCATCTTTGCGCAGTTCAGCAAAGGCTTTGTCGAAGGCCGCTTTCAGCTCTTTGTCGTCTTTACGCAGGCCAATCCCGGTGCCGTCACCGAAATATTTTTTATCTTTCACCGACGGACCGGCAAAGGCAAACTCTTTACCCGCAGGCTGTTTCAGGAAGCCTTCGCTCGCCGCCACTTCGTCCTGGAATGCCGCATCCAGACGCCCTGCAGCCAGGTCAGAATAGATCAGATCCTGGTTCTGGTACGCGACCACATCGACGCCTTTTTCGCGCCAGTCGGCGTTAGCAAAACCTTCCTGCGTAGAGCCCTGCAGCACGCCAACGTGTTTGCCTTTCAGCGATTCGATCGTTGGCTGGATTGGGGAGCCTTTCGCCGCGATCAGACGGGAGTCAGCCGCGTAGAGCTTGTCAGAGAAGGCAATCTCCTGCTGACGTTTTTCAGTAATGGAGAGTGAAGAGATAATGGCATCGATTTTCTTGGCTTTCAGCGACGGGATTAACGCATCAAAATCGCTGCCCACCCATGTGCATTTCACCTGCATGCGCTTGCACATTTCATTTCCCAGATCGATATCAAAGCCGACGAAGTCGCCTTTCGCATCCTTGGACGAGAATGGCGCGTAAGTGGCGTCAGTACCGATACGCACTGTCTGAGGAAGTGCCGCATAGCTGCTCGCTGCCGCACTTAATCCCACCAGCAGAGACAGAGCCAGAACCGTCTTCTTCATACATTTACCCTCAAGTGTCGTGATTTTCTTATGGTTTATGTTGTGTGTTGTGTAACAGGCGTTCTCTTGCAGGTCTTATGCCATATTGCCGACGGGTCAAAAATTCGACGTTAAATATGTTAATAAAACGTTGCGATATTGCCTTAATAAGGAAAGATAGCAGGTCTGCCAAACGAACCGGAGAGGGAGAAAGGGAAAAAACGAATTAAATGTCGAGGATATGATCGCGGTTGCATAATTGCCCCGCAACGGGGCAACCAGGCTTATCATGCACCCAAAACGGGCAACGGGTTATGCGCCCTGCCAGCGGGCGAAGAGATCTTCCGGCAGGTCGATGTCAAACTGATCCAGTACGCGATTGACCGTCTGGTTAATCACGTCGTCCAGCGTTTGCGGGCGATGATAAAACGCCGGCACCGGCGGCATAATCACCGCGCCCAGTTCCGCCGCCTGGGTCATCAGGCGCAAATGACCGAGATGCAGCGGCGTTTCACGCACGCACAGCACCAGGGTGCGGCGCTCTTTCAGCACCACGTCAGCGGCGCGCGTCACCAGCGTGTCCGTATAGCTGTTCACGATGCCGGAGAGCGTTTTGATGGAGCACGGCAGGATAACCATCCCGGCGGTTTTAAACGAGCCTGAGGAGATGCTGGCGGCGATGTCGCGGGCATCGTGCACCACGTCGGCCAGGGCCTGAACGTCGCGCAGGGAAAAATCGGTTTCGAGGGAGAGGGTCTGACGCGCCGCCTGGCTCATCACCAGATGGGTTTGGACATCCGCCACGTCGCGCAGTACTTCCAGCAGTCGTACGCCGTAAATGGCGCCGCTGGCACCGGAGATCCCTACAATGAGTTGTTTCATGATTTCGCCCTTACTTGCATCTCGGGCAGACTTTGCAGGATTTTGCGGGGAGTTGCAAGTGAGGGCGCCCGCCCTCACCTGCCGAAGACTTAGCCTTCGTTGTGCATCTCTAAGCTTTCGAGATCGTTTTGCATCTGCACGGCTTTCGCATCGTCGTTGCGCAGCGAGTCGAGATAGTCGAGATACTGCTGATCAACGTCTTTAGTCACGTAGATGCCGTTGAAGACCGAGCACTCAAACTGCTGAATGTCCGGGTTCTCGGCGCGCACCGCGTCAATCAGATCGCTCAGATCCTGGAAAATCAGACCGTCAGCGCCGATGATCTGGCGAATCTCATCCACTTCGCGACCGTGAGCAATCAGCTCGTTGGCGGTCGGCATGTCGATTCCGTAGACGTTCGGGAAGCGAATTTCCGGCGCAGCAGAGGCCAGATAGACCTTCTTCGCACCCGCTTCACGCGCCATCTCGATGATCTGCTCAGACGTGGTGCCGCGCACGATGGAGTCGTCCACCAGCAGCACGTTCTTATCGCGGAACTCAGCGCGGTTGGCGTTGAGCTTACGACGCACGGACTTACGACGCAGCTGCTGGCCCGGCATGATAAAGGTGCGGCCCACGTAGCGGTTCTTCACGAAGCCCTGACGGTACGGTTTACCCAGGATTCGCGCCATTTCCAGGGCGATATCGCAGGAGGTTTCCGGGATCGGGATCACCACGTCGATATCCAGATCGTCCCACTCACGGGCAATCTTCTCACCGAGCTTGGTGCCCATGTTCACGCGCGCGCTGTACACGGAAATTTTGTCGATGAACGAGTCCGGGCGGGCGAAGTAAACGTATTCAAACAGGCACGGATTACTGACCGGGTTTTCCGCGCACTGGCGGGTAAACAGCTGGCCTTTTTCAGTGATGTAGACCGCTTCGCCCGGTGCGACGTCGCGCAGGAACTCAAAGCCCAGAGTATCCAGCGCCACGCTTTCGGAGGCGACCATGTACTCGGTACGGCCATCGCCCAAATCGCGTTTACCCAGCACCATCGGACGGATGCCGTTAGGGTCGCGGAACGCCACCATACCGTGGCCGATAATCATCGCCACGCAGGCATACGCGCCACGGATCTGGCGGTTGGTCGCGGCAATCGCGGCAAAAATGTTGTCTGCTTCCAGCGGGTAGTGGCGGAAGTTATCCAGCTCGCTGGCAAAGATATTGAGCAGGATTTCAGAATCAGAGGTGGTGTTAATGTGGCGACGCTTCTCTTCGAACAGCTTTTTACGCAGCTCGTGTGCGTTGGTCAGGTTGCCATTGTGGGCAAGCGTGATGCCATACGGAGAGTTGACGTAGAAAGGTTGTGCTTCAGAGGCGCTGGAACTGCCAGCAGTAGGATAACGAACGTGGCCAATCCCCATATTGCCCTGCAGGCGCTGCATATGGCGGGCTTCAAATACATCGTTGACCAGGCCATTCGCTTTGCGTAAACGGAAACAGTTGTTGGCATCAATGGTGATGATGCCTGCTGCATCCTGGCCACGGTGCTGAAGCACCGATAACGCGTCATAAATAGACTGGTTTACCGGCATGAAACCGGCGATACCGACAATACCGCACATTCGTCTTTTCCTCGTTAAGCCACATCTCAAAGTGATTACACTTTGGGCAAGAAACTCGACGAGCTTTGCAGATAGTCAAAGAACCATCTGATGATGAAGCTGAACTGTGGAATCAGCTGGGACTTGCTCCAGTCTTCACTTTTTGAAAACCCGGTAAAGGTATCAAGGAAGAACAGAATCGCTGCCACGATCAGCGCGCCTCGCAGCGCACCAAAACAGATCCCCAGTACCCTGTCCGTTCCTGACAGACCGGTTTTCTCGACCAGCTGACCTATCACGTAGTTCACGATAGCGCCGACGAGAAGCGTCGCGACAAACAGCACCGCGATGGCGATTCCATTTCGGACCAGTTCATCTTCAAAGCCCGTGAACCAGACAGACAGGTAAGTGTAGTAATGACTGGCGACAAAGAAAGCACAACCCCATGTCACCAGCGATAACGCTTCACGAACAAAGCCACGGATCAGGCTAACCAGACAGGAAAAACCTATCACCGCAATGATGGCGTAATCAATCCAGACCATATGTGTCCCACGATTAAACGCCCTGTCATCCAGTTCGGGGCGAATTCTAACAGAAAAAGAAAACGTTTGCGTAGGGATTTCCTTCCCGCGCGTAAATAAAAAAGGCGCTGAAAAAATGCTCAACGCCGTCGGCCTTGTTGCCTTATCTGGCAATCTGGCGCACGCGATTTTCCCCTCACCCCGGCCCTCTCCCCAAAGGGGCGAGGGAGAAAAGACCGCTCCGAGCAGTCCTCTTTCCCCGTAGGAGCGAGGGGGAACATACCGCTCCGATCGGTCCCCTCTCCCCTATGGGGAGAGGGTTAGGGTTAGGGTGAGGGGAGTAAGCGCCTATCAGTTCGCGCTATAATTCATCACCACACCGCTCAGCCCGGAGATCTGCTTCAGCTCGCCAAGCGACCCTTTCAGCTTATCTTTCGAGGCGTCCGGGCCGACCAGAATGCGGGTAATTTTACCCTGTACCGGCGTCGAAGGTGAAGTGTAAACCCGATATCCTGCCCCGCGGAGTTTACCCACCACTTCATTGACTTTATCGGCATTTTTCAACGCCCCAAGCTGCACCACGTACGCTTTACCGGTCGGCGCAGGTTTCTCTTCCTGAACCGGTTTTTCCGGCGGCGCTTCTGCCGCGGCGGCGATCTGCTCGCTGGCTTTATCGCGCTGCGGTTTCGGCTGGGGTTTGTCCGCCGGTTTTGCGGCAGGCTTAGGCTGCACGACCGGTTCCGGAACTGGGTCCAGTTCGCCGGTGTTGCTTGCCGTCAAACGAGAGGGATCGAGCGACGGTGCCGCCGCATCTCCGGCACGCACCTCTTCTGCCGCCCCTTCCGGAGGCTGAGCAGGCAGCGCCTGCGTGGCCGCAGGCAGCATGTCGGGCTCGTCGCGATCGCCGGGTTTCGGCACCAGCGGGATCGCCGCGAACTCATCCTGATAATGTTTTTTCTGCCCGTCGAGCAGTCCCGGGAGGATAATCACTCCCAGCGCAACCAGCACAATGGTTCCTGTTAAACGGTTCTGAAACTTACTTGCCACCGGTTCTCCCCGCCTCCATCACTTCCATGACATGCGCTACGGTGTGGAACGATCCACACACCAGCACGGTATCTTCAGGTTTAGCATCCGCCATCGCGGCGTGCCATGCCAGCGCCACGTTTTCATAAGCTTCGCCCTGCGCGAGATGTTCCATCAACTGTTCGGCAGAGGCGCCCCGTGGGCCTTCCAGTGGAGCACAATACCAGCAATCGACGACACTCTCCATGCAGGCCAGCGTGCCAGCAATATCTTTATCATGAAGCATACCGATAACCGCCAGCACTCGCCCGGTTTTTGGCAGGGATTTGAGACGTTCTGCGAGGTAGGCCGCGGCATGGGGATTGTGCGCCACGTCCAGGATCAGACGCGGAGACTCGCTGACAATCTGAAAACGTCCCGGCAGGAGCGCATTCTGAATACCGTCACGGATCGCCTGTTCGCTCACCGACAGTCCGCTGGCGCGAATGGCCGCCAGCGCGGTAGCGGCGTTCGGCTGCGGAACCTGCGGCAACGGCAGATTATCCAGCACGCCCTGGGCGTCGCTAAAGCGCCAGCCCTCAGCCGACACCTCATACTGCCAGTCAACGCCGCGGCGCATCAGATGCGCCCCCTTCTCCTGCGCCACATCGGCGATGGTGTGCGGCATATCCGGCTCACCCACCACGGCAGGTTTGTTGGCGCGGAAAACGCCCGCTTTTTCGCGACCAATGCTTTCGCGGTCTGGCCCCAGCCAGTCCGTATGATCCAGCGCGATGCTGGTCACAACGGCGACGTCGGCATCGACCATGTTAGTGGCGTCCAGGCGCCCGCCTAAACCGACTTCGAGGATCACCACGTCCAGCTGTGCCTGTTTGAACAGCCACAGGGCGGAGAGCGTGCCGTACTCAAAATAGGAGAGCGAAATCTCACCGCGCGCGGCTTCGATTTCCGCAAAAGAGGCGGTGTGCGCCGATTCCGGCAACTCGGTATTCTGCACGCGCACGCGCTCGGTGTAGCGCACCAGATGCGGAGAACTGTAAACGCCCACCTTGTAACCGGCGGCCATCAGCATCGATTCGAGTGTGCGGCAGGTGGTGCCTTTGCCGTTGGTTCCCGCTACGGTAAAGACGAATGGCGCGGGCTTGAGGACATCTAAACGCGCAGCGACCTGGCTAACGCGGTGCAGTCCCATATCGATGGTTTTACTGTGCAGATTTTCCAGATAAGAAAGCCACGTGACCAGGGGTGACGTGGCTTGAGGAATCATTTGTTTTTCCATGATACGCACTTTCATTTTAGGTTAGAAAGCAAAAGGGCAGCGCCGTCTGGCCCTGCCCTTTTTGAGTTATCAGGCTTCGGGTTCCTGATGCGGCACGACCACGCCTTCACGCGGCTCGTCCGGACTTGGCGACGGCAGATTCATCAGCTTCGCCAGGATGCTTGCCAGTTTCAGGCGCATTTCCGGGCGGCGAACGATCATGTCGATAGCGCCTTTTTCGATCAGGAATTCACTGCGCTGGAAGCCCGGCGGCAGTTTCTCACGCACGGTCTGTTCGATAACGCGTGGACCGGCAAAGCCGATCAGCGCTTTCGGTTCAGCGATGTTCAGATCGCCCAGCATCGCAAAGCTCGCCGATACGCCGCCCATGGTAGGGTCGGTGAGAACAGAGATGTACGGCAGACCGCGTTCCTGCATTTTGCCCAGCGCTGCAGAGGTTTTCGCCATCTGCATCAGGGACATCAGTGCTTCCTGCATACGTGCACCGCCGGAGGCGGAGAAGCAGATCAGCGGGCAGTTGTCTTCCAGCGCCTGCTCAACGGCACGGATGAAACGCGCACCGACGACAGAACCCATTGAGCCGCCCATAAAGGAGAACTCAAAGGCCACAGCGACAACCGGCATCTCGTGCAGGGTGCCTTTCATCACGATCAGCGCGTCTTTCTCGCCGGTCTCTTTCTGAGCAGAAGCCAGTCTGTCTTTGTATTTCTTGGAGTCACGGAACTTCAGCACATCTTTTGGCTCAAGTTCGCTACCCAGTTCAACCATTGAACCTTCATCCAGCAGGCTATGCAGGCGATTACGCGCCGACATACGCATGTGGTGGTCACACTTCGGGCACACCTCAAGATTGCGTTCCAGCTCAGCGCGGTACAAGACCTGGCCGCAGCTGTCACACTTGGTCCACACCCCTTCAGGAATACTTGCCTTACGGGTTGGGGCTATGTTGCTTTTAATTCGTTCAATCCAGCTCATTGATAACCTTTCTGCCTGAACCTGGTCGTATGCCAGTTTTGCTGTAAGCGGCGCATAATGCCATTTTTGCCACAAACAGACCATGAATGTTGCACATTAAAACATAACAGCCCGAAACTTTGGATAAAAAAGTGGTCGAACCGCAAATGCGTACTTACTTCGCTTGCTTTGCCGCCGCACGTTTATGACGAATAATTTCGACAACGCCCGGCAGGATTGAGAGCACAATAATGGCAACAATCAGTAACTTAAGATTTTCCTGCACGATCGGCAGATCGCCAAACAGGTAGCCCGCGTAGGTAAACAGCAGCACCCACAGCAGCGCACCAATCACGTTATACGCCGCGAAATGACGATAGGACATATGTCCCATTCCCGCCACAAAGGGGGCAAACGTACGGACGATCGGCACAAAACGCGCCAGAATGATGGTTTTGCCACCATGACGTTCATAGAACGCGTGCGTTTTGTCTAAATAGCTGCGACGGAAAATCTTAGAGTTCGGATTACTGAACAGCCGTTCACCGAATACCCGCCCAATAGTGTAGTTCACCGCATCGCCCACAATAGCCGCAATGATCATCAGCACCACCATCAGGTGGACGTTGAGATCGTTGGTCGGCAAAGCAGAAAGCGCGCCCGCGACAAACAGCAGGGAATCGCCCGGCAAAAACGGCGTGACGACCAGACCGGTTTCACAGAACAAAATCAGGAACAGAATGGCATACACCCAGACGCCGTACTGCGCGACCAGCTCCGCCAGATGAACATCGATATGCAGGATGAAATCGATGAGAAAACGTATTAAGTCCATATTGTCTAAGCCTTAATTGAATTGCAACTGCGTTAGTCCGCTAAAAATAGCGGGCCCATTGGCGGTTTTGGAAGGTCAAAGCGATCCGGATAATCTACCGATACCAGATACAGCCCTTCCGCCTTCGCCGTTGCTGCCGCAAGCGTTCTGTCCTTCGCTGCCAGCAGTTCTGCAATCCAGCTCTCCGGCTGGTGTCCGGCGCCTACTTCCATCAGGCTGCCCACAATATTCCGCACCATATGATGTACAAAGGCATTGGCTTTGATATCCACCACCACATACGCGCCATAACGACTGACGGTAATGTGCATCACGTTTCGCCACGGCGTGCGCGACTGGCACTGGACCGCGCGAAACGAGGTAAAGTCATTTTCACCGAGCAGATGCTGCGCGGCACGATGCATACGATCGGCATCCAGCGGCTCATAAAAATGAGTCACGCCCTGGCTTAACACTGCCGGACGCAGACGCTGATTGTAGATAACGTAGCGGTAACGACGGGCCGTGGCGCTGAAACGCGCGTGAAAATCATCCGGCACATCTTTCACCCAGCGCACCGCGATGTCACCAGGCAAATTCGCATTTACGCCCAGTGTCCACGCCGCATCTTTACGCACCGCGGTGGTTTCGAAATGCACCACCTGGCCCGTACCGTGTACGCCTGCATCGGTACGACCGGCGCACAGCACACCGATCGGTTCGTTCGCCACCTGAGAGAGCGCTTTCTCCAGCTTTTCCTGGACGCTGCGCACTTCATTCTGACGCTGCCAGCCATAATATTTGCTGCCGTCGTACTCAATCCCGAGGGCAATTCTATGCACTGGCTTGTGTTCCACTTCAGACATCCTTACAGATACTCCTGCACCAGCTTCTCAGCGATTTTGACCGCCATCAGCGCGCCGCCGAAACGTACGTTGTCCGCCACAGACCAGAACTGCACCTGCTCAGGCATGCCGTAGTCGTTACGCACGCAGCCCACGGAGAGACGCGCGTTGCCTGTCGCATCGCCAACCTGAGTTGGGAAATCGGTCTCTTCGCTCAGAGAGATATCTTCGCCGCGCTCGAACGCATAGCGCGCTTCTTCCGCCGCCAGCGGACGCAGGGCTTCGAAGTTCACCATCTGCGCGTGGCCATAGAAGACCGGCGCACGCACGCAGGTGGCGGAGATAATCAGACCGTCATCCTGCAGAATTTTGCGGGTCTCATCGACGATGCGGCGCTCTTCACGCACGCTGCCTTCGCGATCGGCCAGCATCGGCATCAAGTTGAAAGCTAACTGGCGACCAAAGAAATCGTCATCGTCGACCGGAATTCCGTTCAGCAGTTTCGCGCTCTGCCCTGCCAATGCATCGACCGCTTTTTTACCCTGCGCAGAGACAGAGAGCAGGCTGGTGACGGTAATACGTGACAAGCCGCCGTCGTCGATCAGCGGTTTCAGCGCCGTCAGCAGCTGGCTGGTCAGGCTGTCCGGGACAGCGATAATATTACGGTTGCGGTAGTCGGCGAGCACAAACGGGTTAACGTCCGGCACCACCAGCGGCACGTCCGGCTCGAGCGAAAAGAGACCGCTTAGGTCGATCACCAGACAACCGGCGTTGGCCGCTTCTTCCGCGTAAGCGGCTGAAGCTTCAGTGCCCGCCGCAAAGAACGCCAGTTGGGCCTGCGTCCAGTCAAACTCCGCAACGTCCTGCGCGCGAACGGTTTTACCTTCGTAGCGCAGGGAGGTCCCGGCGCTTTCCGCGCGCGCCAGGGCATAAACTTCTCCCACCGGGAACTGACGTTCCGCAAGTGTTTCGAGCAGGGCTTCGCCCACAGCGCCAGTGGCACCCAGTACGGCAATATTCCAGCCTTCAGACATGGTGGTTTACTCCAGAAATGAAACAGCTCCCGGCCAGATTATCCGGCAGGGAGCATTAAGAAGACATTAACGCGCCGGGTTATGCGTGGCATTAAAACCCAGTTGATTCAGTAACGCTGCCGCATCGGCATCGTCACAGATGACATACAGGGAGGACCACTCGCGGCGCTCAAGGTAATTCTTGCGCAGTTTGTCGAATTCACCCGGAATGCCCGCCACTTTTCGCAGCAGCGCGTCATCGCGGCGCACATCATACACTAAATGCACCAGCCTTTTTAGCGAAGACTCATCGAGCGGGCCGTGCAGCGTAATGCGGCCAAATTCCGGCGCGGGCAGCAGGGAATCGAGCGAAACCTGCTGGGCCTGACCGATAAAAGCGCTATAGGCTTCAAAGACCTGCGTCGTGCCGCGCGCTTTACCTTCCAGCGTATAGCCCGCGATGTGCGCCGTGGCGACATCGACGTGGTTCAGCAGTGCGACGTTGAGATCCGGCTCTGGCTCCCAGACGTCCAGCACCACGCTCAGATCCTGCCAGGCTTCCAGACAGGTCAGCAGCGCCGCGTTGTCGACAACCGGCCCACGGCAGGCATTTATCAGAATAGTGCCAGGCTTCAGGCGGCGAATAAACGCCTCATCGGCCAGATGCAGGGATTTGTACGGGCCGTCTTTGAACAGCGGCGTATGGAAGGTGATCACATCCGCCTGCTCGACCAGTTCATCAAGGGTGCGGAAGTCGCCTTCATCACCGCGATCGGCACGCGGCGGATCGCACAGCAGCGTGCGGATGCCGAGCGCTTCGAGACGCTTCTGTAAACGTCCGCCGACGTTACCCACACCGACAATGCCGACCGTGCGGTCTTTCAGTGCAAAGCCGTCGCGCTCACCCAGCATCAGTAAAGAGGAGAAGACGTATTCCACGACCGCAATCGCATTGCAGCCCGGTGCTGCTGAAAATCCGATACCCGCCTGCGCCAGCCAGGCATCATCCACGTGATCGGTTCCTGCCGTCGCCGTGCCGACAAATTTAACGCTTTTGCCCGACAGCAGCGTCTCATTCACTTTTGTCACCGAGCGCACCATCAGCGCGTCAGCATCATCCAGTTCCGCCAGCGGGATCGGGCGACCGGGAACAGCCTTAACGTCACCCAGGCGGCTAAACAGCTCACGGGCGTAAGGCATATTTTCATCAACGAGGATTTTCACGACAGAGTACCTGTTTGAGAGGAAGAAAACCTGCCAAGTGTGCCATAATCTCGCCGCCAGGCATACCCGATCGCTTTGCCTGGTTCACGGTGAGTAATGACTTTAAGGATTTTGACGATGCAGCCCATTTCAGGTACGCCGCCGCGCCCTCCGGGTGAAGGCCCCGTAACACCTTCCGCCATTGGCGAACAGCCGTTATCGACGATGCAGCGCACGGTGCTGGAGCGTCTGATCACCCGTCTGGTTGCGTTGACCTCGCAGCAGAGCGCGGAAGTGTGGGCGGGAATGAAACATGACCTCGGGCTGAAAAACGAGTCCCCGCTGCTGTCGCGCCATTTTCCTGCTGCCGAGCAAAACCTGAATCTGCGCCTGAACACCGCGCAGCAAAATCACACCACCCGCCAGGTGGTGTCGCAGCTGACCGAGCTGTTAGGTCAGGGGAATAACCGTCAGGCGGTGAGTGAGTTTATTCGTCAGCAATTTGGTCAGACGACGCTGAGCCAGCTCACGCCGGACCAGCTGAAAACCGTGCTGACACTGTTGCAAAGTAATCAGCTGTCGATTCCGCAGCCGCAGCAGCGCCCCGCCACCGAGCGTCCGCTGCAGCCTGCCGAGCATAATACGCTCAAGCAGATGGTTACCCGACTGGCGGCCGCCACGGGCGAATCGAATAAGCTTATCTGGCAGTCGATGCTGGAGCTGTCCGGCGTGAAGGCCGGCGAGCTGATCCCGGCGAAACAGTTTACCCATCTGGTGACCTGGCTGCAGGCGCGCCAGACGCTGAGCACGCAAACCGCGCCCACGCTGCATACCCTGCAGGCGGCGCTCAAGCAGCCGCTGGAGCCCCGTGAATTTGAAGCGGTGCGTGATTACGCCCAGCAGACCTGGCAGGCGACGCCGCAAACGGTGCTGACCACCGCCCAGGTTCAGGATTTGCTCAATCAGATCTTTATCCGCCGCGCCGAACCTGAAAGTGGCGTGCCGGAAGCGCGCAACATTCAGCCGATTTACAGTCCGCTGTTTGCCCCGGTGGTGGACACGATAAAATCGATCTCCGCACGTCCTGGGCTGATGATTATTGCGCTGATGGTTGCGCTGGCATTGTTCTGGCTGGTTATCTAATTTTTGCCGGATGGCGGCTACGAATTAACGGGTTTTGTAGGTCGGGTAAGGCGCAGCCGCCACCCGACAAGCCCCTTCACCGCTTCCAAAACGCGATAATCGTCACCGCAATCCCCACCACCGCCGAAACCGCCCCGGCCAGAAACACCGACGAATAGCCGAACGACGTTGCCAGAACGCCTGCCAGCGGGCCGGTGATCCCGTAAGAGATATCCTGAAACGCCGCATAGCCGCCGAGCGCGGTTCCACGAATCTGCGGTGCTACGCGCTTCACCACTTCCACGCCAAGCGCCGGGAAGATCAGCGAACAGCCGCATCCGGTTAACGCAGCGCCCAGTAACGCGATCCACGCCCCCGGCGCCTGCCACAGCAGCAGCAGACCCAGCGTTTCGATGACCAGGGAAACGACAGCGACTTTCACGCCGCCAAACCTGTCCGGCATCCAGCCGAACAGGACCCGCATCAGCACAAATGCGCCACCAAACGCAGTCAGAGTAAAGCCCGCCATCGCCCAGCCGCGACTCATAAAGTAGAGCGAGACAAAGGTACCAATCACCGCAAAACCGACGCCCTGCAGCGCCAGCCCGAGACCCGGCTTCCAGATTTGCCCGACCACGCTCCACAGGGACGGACGTTCGCCTTTGTGGGCAGGCACTTTACGCACCGAGCCGTTAAAGGCCCACGCCACCAGCGGCAGCGCCATGGTGGTTCCCGCCAGCGCGGCGTAACCGAAATGGCTGTGGATCAGCAGACCCAGCGGTGCGCCTGCGGCCAGCGCGCCGTAGATCGCCATCCCGTTCCAGGACATCACTTTGCCGGAACGCGTCGGCCCGACCAGGCCCATGCCCCAGGTGAGCGTCCCGGTCAGCAGCTGGCTTTCGCCAAAACCGAGAATTAAACGCCCGACAACCAGCAGCGCGAATTTATAGATGGCGTCCACAGGCAACAGCGCCGCCAGCAGCCATGCCCCACCCGCCAGCCCACAGGCAAACATCCCCTGCAGCGCAGAACGTTTTGCGCCATGCTGATCGGCCAGTCGCCCGGCGTAGCCGCGGGTCAGAACGGTGGCTAAAAACTGAATCCCCACGGCGACGCCCACCAGGGTATTGCCGTAGCCCAGCTCCTGATGCACAAAAAGCGGGATCACCGGCAGCGGGAGGCCGACGGTCATATAGGTCAGAAACACCGCGAAGGCGATGCGAAACAGCGAGACATTCGCTGACGAGGTTTTTTCTTTTTGAGTTAGCGCAGTCATTTATGACTCCAAACGAATACAAAAAGGGAGCCGTTGGGCTCCCTTTTTTCACATCAGCGTCAATCTTACGCTTTCAGTTTACGCATCACCAGCGTGGCGTTGGTGCCGCCGAAACCGAAGCTGTTAGACATAACGGTCGTCAGCGCCTGCTCGGTCGGTTTGGTGACGATGTTCAGGCCAGCAGCCTGCTCGTCCAGCTCTTCCACGTTGATGCTTGGGGCGATAAAGCCGTGTTCCAGCATCAGCAGAGAGTAGATCGCTTCCTGCACGCCAGCGGCACCCAGAGAGTGACCGGTCATTGCTTTGGTCGCGGAGATCGCCGGGCTGTTGTCGCCGAAGACTTCACGGATAGCACCCAGCTCTTTCACGTCGCCGACCGGAGTCGAGGTACCGTGGGAGTTCAGGTAATCGATTGGGGTATCCACGCCGTCCATTGCCAGCTTCATGCAACGCACTGCGCCTTCACCAGATGGAGCAACCATGTCTGCGCCATCGGAAGTCGCGCCGTAGCCGACAACTTCAGCGTAGATGTGCGCGCCACGGGCCAGAGCGTGTTCCAGCTCTTCAACCACAACCATACCGCCGCCGCCTGCGATGATGAAACCGTCACGGTTTGCGTCATAGGTACGGGAGGCTTTTTCTGGCGTTTCGTTGTACTTGGTGGACAGTGCGCCCATCGCGTCGAACTCACACGCCATTTCCCAGCACAGCTCTTCGCCGCCGCCAGCAAAGACGATGTCTTGTTTGCCCAGCTGGATCTGCTCAACCGCGCTGCCGATGCAGTGTGCGGAAGTCGCGCATGCGGAGCTGATGGAGTAGTTCACACCGTGGATTTTGAACGGGGTTGCGAGGCACGCAGACACTGCAGACGCCATCGCTTTGGTCACAACGTAAGGACCGACCGCTTTCAGGCCGCGCGGGCTACGCATAGCGTCTGCGCCGAACACCTGAGATTTAGAAGAACCGCCGGAACCTGCGATCAGGCCCACGCGCGGGTTGTTCTGGTATACGTCTTCTTTCAAACCAGCATCTTCTACAGCCTGCTGCATTGAGAGGTAAGCGTAGATAGAGGCATCGTTCATGAAACGGACCACTTTGCGGTCGATCAGACCGGTGGTGTCCAGTTTGACGTTACCCCACACGTGGCTACGCATACCAGAATCTTTGAATTCTTGAGAGAAAGTGATCCCCGAGCGTCCTTCACGCAGAGATTCCAGGACTTCCTGCTGGTTGTTACCGATGCTGGAAACGATGCCCAGGCCAGTAATCACTGCACGTTTCATTCAATACCTCTGTAAGTCATACTATATTAAGTTTCGAGTCGCACAATAGCGTACACTTGTACGCTGAACAAGTCCGATCAGCCAATTTCTGTGGAAATTTGCACCAACGAACACACATCGTTAAGATCGTGCCACTGCCTGTCAGACGAGTAACTTACGTGAAACAAAACGCCATACAACCCGCCAACCTTGAGTTCAACGCTGAGGGTACACCTGTTTCCCGAGATTTCGACGATGTCTATTTCTCTAATGATAACGGACTGGAAGAAACCCGTTATGTTTTCCTTGATGGAAACCAGCTCAACGCACGTTTTCCAGAGCATCCGCGCAGCCAGTTTGTGGTGGCGGAGAGCGGTTTTGGCACCGGATTAAACTTCCTCACCCTCTGGCAGGCGTTTGATCAGTTCCGGGCGGCGCACCCTGAGGCTACGCTGCAAAGATTACATTTCATCAGTTTCGAGAAATTCCCCCTCACCGCCCACGACCTGAGACTGGCCCATGAGCACTGGCCGGAACTGCGCGTCTGGGCCGAGCAGTTGCAGGCCCAGTGGCCGCTGCCGTCAGGCGGATGCCATCGTCTGGTGCTGGACGGCGGACGAGTGACGCTCGATCTGTGGCTTGGGGACATCAACGAGCTGACGGACAAACTCGACGATTCCCTGAATCAGAAGGTCGACGCCTGGTTTTTGGATGGCTTTGCCCCGGCGAAAAACCCGGACATGTGGAGCGAACAGCTTTTCTGTGCGATGGCGCGTCTGGCGCGCCCCGGTGCGACGCTGGCGACCTTTACCTGCGCCGGGTTTGTGCGTCGTGGGTTGCAGGAAGCCGGTTTCACCATGCGTAAAACCAAAGGCTTTGGCCGTAAGCGAGAGATGCTGACGGGCGTGATGGAGCAGGAAAAGACTCTGCCAGCGCGCGCCCCGTGGTTCGCCCGCAGCGGCGCGGAAAAACGCGAAACGGCGATTATTGGCGGCGGTATCGCCAGCGCACTACTTTCGCTTGCCCTGCTCCGGCGCGGCTGGCAGGTGACGTTATACTGCGCTGACCCCGCCCCCGCTGCGGGTGCCTCCGGCAATCGCCAGGGCGCACTGTATCCGCTGCTGACCGCCCACGATCCGGCCCTCAGTCAGTTTTTCCCGGCGGCCTTTACCTTCGCCAGACGCCTGTACGACAGCCTGCCGGTGAAGTTTGACCATCAATGGTGCGGCGTGACGCAGCTCGGCTGGGACGAAAAAAGCCAGCGTAAGATAGACCAGATGTTGAGCCTGGGAATGCCCGCACAAATCGCAGAGGCGGTGAACGCGCAACAAGTGCAGGAAAATAGCGGCCTGCAAATTGACTGCAGCGGGATTCATTATCCTCTCGGCGGCTGGCTATGCCCGGCACAGCTGACCGCGGCGACCATCGCACTCGCGCAGTCGCAAGGGCTGACGGTGCATTATGAACATCCGCTGGAATCTCTGGAGAACATCGACGGCGGCTGGCAGCTGCGTTTTGCTCATGGCAGCGAGGCACGCCACGCCAGCCTGGTGCTGGCTAACGGCCATCGCATCGGCGATTTCCCGCAAACAGAAAACCTGCCGGTCTATCCGGTCGGCGGCCAGGTGAGTCATATTCCCACCACGCCGAATCTGAAAGAACTTCGTCAGGTCCTGTGCTACGACGGCTATCTGACGCCGCAAAACCCGGCGAACGGGCATCACTGCATCGGGGCCAGCTATCATCGCGGTGAGACGGAAATGGAATACAGCGAAGAGGATCAGCAGCAAAACCGGCAGCGCCTGATCGATTGCTTCCCTCAGGCGGAGTGGGTAAAAGAGGTCGATGTAAGCGATGGCGATGCGCGCTGCGGCATCCGCTGCGCCACCCGCGATCACCTGCCGATGCTCGGCAACGTGCCGGATTACGCCGCGACGCTGACGGCCTATGAAAATCTTGCTGAAAATCGTGAGACAGCGGTGAGTGCCCCGGTCTATCCAGACCTGTTTATGCTCGGTGCGCTCGGGTCACGCGGATTGTGTACCGCCCCGCTGGCGGCAGAGATCCTGGCCTCGCAGATGAGCGAAGAACCGATTCCGATGGACGGTGTTACGCTGGCAGGATTGAACCCGAATCGACTGTGGGTGCGGAAATTATTGAAGGGTAAGTTGGTGCGGTAGGATGCGGTTGGGTGCGGCCTGATGCCCTCACCCCGGCCCTCTCCCACGGGAGAGGGAGATGGGGATGGAGAGGGTTTTGTAGGCCCGGTAAGCGCAGCGCCACCGGGCACAACTACTTATTTCAGATTAGCCTGCTGAAACAAATTGTCCCACATGCCCAGTACCAGAGACTGGTCGCGCGGCGAAAGTTCGCCCGCCTGAATCGCTTTTTCCAGACCACGGCTCACTTCAGCGTGGACCGCTTCCGGTGAGTGATCGTCGCCCGCTTCCAGTTCGGCTACAGCAAGCGTCAGGTGACCACGCAGATAACCGCTGGCAAACAGTTCATCGTCACTGGCGTGTTCCACCATGTCATCAATTAACGCCAGGATGCGTGATTCAAATTCTGCGATCATCTTCTTTCCTCAATTAAGATCTTCCGGCCACGGGAAGTGTTCCGCCGTGAATTCCGGCGTGTGGTAATAATTCTGTAGTGCCTTGATGAAACGCGCCGGTCGCTCCGGGATGCCTTTCTCAAGATATTCCATCACCTGCGCGTGAACGCGGCGCTGGAAGGTAATACGATCCGGCTCGCAATCCCCTTCGAGATTGTCGCAGCTGACGTTGAACGGAAAACCGGCCGCCACGCAAAACAGCCAGTCGAAGGCCTGGGGTTTAACTTCCACGTCCTCGAACTGACCCTGCGTCGTGGCATCACGTCCGTCCGGGCAGTACCAGTAACCGAAATCTACCAGCTCGCGGCGCGCTTTCCCGGCGATACACCAGTGGGAAATCTCATGCAGACCGCTGGCATAAAAGCCGTGCGCAAAGACGATCCGGTTGTACGGCACGTCGGCATCAGCAGGAAGATAGATCGGTTCGTCGTCGCCTTTAATCAGACGGGTATTAAAATCATCCGCAAAACAGCCGTCGAAGATCTCAATCAGTTGTTCGTATTTATGCGTACTGTTCATTAGTTCATCCCCAACCAGTGGAGGATCTCCTGTCCGTGGCTGTCATAAAGAAGTTTGGCACTCATCACCGCCGACACAATCACAATCATCGGACGGATAAGTTTCTGCCCTTTGCTCAATACCAGGCGCGAGCCGACGCGCGCGCCTAAAAATTGTCCGACCATCATCACAAAGCCGGTCGCCCAGATCACTTTCCCGCCAATGATAAACAGCAGCAGACCACCAAGGTTAGAGGTGGCGTTGAGCACTTTCGCGTGGGCAGTGGATTTGGCGAGGTTAAAACCGGCCAGCGTGACAAACGCCAGGGCATAGAACGAACCCGCGCCGGGGCCGAAGAAGCCATCGTAAAAGCCGACGCAGCCGCCGGCGATCAGGGCAAACGGCAGGCCGTGCAGACGACGCTGTCTGTCCTCTTCCCCCAGTTTTGGCATCAGTAAAAAATAGAGGCCAATGCAGATGACGAGGATCGGCAGAATCTGGCGCAAAATGTCCGATTGCACGTGCTGGACCAGCAGCGCGCCGCTGGTCGAGCCGATGAAGGTCATCAGAATATTGAGTTTCTGATCGGCAAGGCTGACGACTTTGCGGCGAATAAAGTAGATGGACGCAGAGAGCGACCCGCCGCAGGCCTGCAGCTTATTGGTCGCCAGCGCCTGGGCCGGACTCATGCCCGCGGCAAGCAGCGCAGGAACCGTCAGCAGACCGCCCCCACCCGCCAGCGCATCGATAAAACCCGCCAGCATCGCGACAAAGAACAGTACCGCCAGAAGCCACGGTGACACCATAAACAGATCGACGAAATTATCCATTAAAGTACATGCTCATCCAGTAGCGCCTGGCAGGAAGGCGGCAACGGAGGCGGTGTCTTCTTCTCAGGCTTGGTGGTTCCGGGTTTTGCTGGCTCAAACCAGCTCTGCAGCTCGGCCCCGCAGCCATCTCCCGGCGGCGGTAACGGCTGATCCTCACACTCCAGGCTGTTCGCCGGGCAGCGCAGACGCACGTGCATATGCGCGCGATGCTGGAACCACGGACGCACTTTACGCAGCCAGTCGCGATCCGTTCCGGCATCAAGACAAAGCTGCTGTTTAATCGCCGGGTTCACGAAGATGCGCGTCACGTCGTTATCCTTCGCCGCCAGTTTGATCATGCTGGAAACATCAGGTGACCACAGAGATGGCACCACGCTTTTGCCATCGCGCGCGACGAGATCCAGCGCCTGCGGTTTCAGCAGTTGCGACGAACTCCAGCGTGTTTTCGGCAGTTGCAGGAAGATATCAACATCGAGACCCGACTGATGGCTGGCGTGACCGCCATTAAATCGGCCGCCTGCAGGCATCCCCATATCGCCAATCAGCATCGTCCCAAGCCCCAGGTTGTGTACCTGGTTACCCAGACGCTGGATAAACAGCACCAGATCCGGATGGCCAAAGTAACGACGCTGGTCGGTGCGCATCACCTGATAGGTATCAGACTGCAGCGGTAAATCCTGCGCGCCAACGATACAGCCGTTGGCAAACGCGCCGATCGACTGGGCGCTGCCCGCGATCGGATGGGTAATTTTTTGCCACGGGGTGGCTGCCAGACTGGCTCCACTGGCGAGCAGGGCCAGCAGAGCAAAAGCAGTTTTTTTCATGTTTACCAGCGTGGAAGAGGGGCCGTCACGTCCGCATTCTGCGCGCGCTGGCGCAGGAAATGATCCATCAGCACGATCGCCAGCATCGCTTCTGCGATCGGCACCGCGCGGATCCCGACACAAGGATCGTGACGCCCTTTGGTGATCATCTCAACTTCTTCGCCAGAGCGATTAATGGTGCGCCCAGGGACGGTAATGCTGGAAGTCGGTTTCAGCGCAATGTTGGTCACAATTTGCTGACCGCTGCTGATGCCGCCCAGAATGCCGCCCGCGTGGTTGCTCTGGAAACCGTCTTTCGTGATTTCATCGCGATTCTGACTGCCGCGCAGGGCGACCACGTCAAAACCGTCGCCAATTTCTACGCCCTTCACCGCATTGATGCTCATCATCGCGTGGGCGATGTCCGCATCCAGACGATCGAAGACCGGCTCGCCGAGGCCCGGAGGAACGCCGTCTGCCACCACGGTCACTTTCGCGCCGATGGAGTCGCCCTCTTTTTTCAGGCCGCGCATCAGTTCGTCCAGCGCGTCAATTTTGTCGGCATCCGCGCAGAAGAACGGGTTCTGCTCGACCAGATCCCAGTCTTTGATCGCCAGCGGAATGTCGCCCATCTGGGTCAGGCAGCCGCGGATCACGATGCCGAATTTTTGCGCCAGATATTTTTTGGCGATAGCGCCTGCGGCCACGCGCATGGCGGTTTCACGCGCAGATGAGCGTCCGCCGCCGCGATAGTCGCGAAAACCGTATTTTTGTTCGTAGGTGTAATCGGCATGGCCCGGACGGAAAACGTCTTTGATGGCGCCGTAATCCTGCGAGCGCTGATCGGTATTTTCAATCAGCAGACCGATGCTGGTGCCGGTGGTGCGGCCTTCGAAGACGCCGGAGAGGATCTTGACGCTATCTGGCTCGCGACGCTGCGTGGTGTAGCGCGAGGTGCCCGGACGGCGGCGATCGAGATCGTGCTGTAAATCGGCTTCGGTCAGTTCGATGCCAGGCGGGACACCGTCCACGATGCAACCCAGCGCCAGGCCGTGAGACTCACCGAAAGTGGTTACACGGAATAATTGTCCAATACTGTTTCCTGCCATCACGGCTCCGTTGTCGTTGTTCTGTGTTTGAGCGATGTGAAACGGGCCGCAGCCCGTTGGATTAATCTTTGTAGATGCTGAAGTGTTCGCGCGCCGCGATGAGCTGCGCTTTGGTCAGCATGAAGACGCCTTCGCCACCGTTGTCGAATTCAAGCCAGGTGAACGGCACGTCCGGGTACTGCTCCATCAGATGTACCATGCTGTTACCGACTTCACAAATCAGAATGCCGTTGTCGGTCAGATAATCCGGTGCGCAGGCCAGGATGCGGCGCGTCAGCTTCAGGCCGTCCGAACCGGACGCCAGGCCGAGTTCCGGTTCGTGGCGATATTCGTTCGGCAGATCGGACATATCTTCCGCATCAACGTACGGCGGGTTGGTGACGATCAGGTCGTATTGCAGTTTTGGCAGGTCGCGGAACAGGTCGGAGCGGATCGGCGTCACGTGGTGAATCAGACCGTGCTCTTCGATGTTGTGTTCGGTGACGGCCAGCGCATCGGTGGAGATATCCACCGCATCGACTTCTGCTTCCGGGAAGGCGTACGCGCAGGCAATCGCGATGCAGCCGCTGCCGGTACACATATCCAGAATGTGCTGCGGCTGATGGTCGATCAGGCCCGCAAAATGATTATTGATCAGCTCACCAATTGGGGAACGCGGCACCAGCACGCGCTCATCAACGTAGAATTCGTGGCCGCAGAACCAGGCTTTATTGGTCAGATAAGCGACCGGGATGCGCTCGTTAACGCGACGGATCACGCGCTCAACGATGCGGTGTTTCTCGCTGGAGGTCAGACGCGCGGTGCGCATGTCTTCCGGGATATCCAGCGGCAGATACAGGGATGGCAGTACCAGTTGAACCGCCTCATCCCATGGGTTGTCCGTCCCGTGGCCGTACCAGATATTGGCGGCGCTGAAGCGGCTGACGGACCAACGCAACATGTCCTGAATGGTATGCAGTTCGTTTACTGCTTCATCGACAAATATTTTATCCATTATTCTCTCCAGGGCATGCTTGCTTAATTTTCGGCGGCTAGTTTGCCATGAAGACGGCGATAAATCAGCATTGTGACGGGGTGAGATGGGTGAAAAAATGCGTTTTGCTTGCGCCTCCCTCAGGTAAACTAAGGGAAATAAGAGATGAGACGGACTAATGAAAAAGAAAATGCCGCTTAGCGAGGAGGATCAGACGCTCTTTCGCCAGCTGATGAGCGGGACGCGCAAAATTACACAGGACACCATTGTCCATCGACCGATCCGCAAAAAAGTCAGCGAAGTCCCGGTGAAACGGCTGCTGCAGGAACAGGCCGATAACAGCCACTATTTTTCAGACGAATTTCAGCCGCTGCTGAACACGCAGGGCGCGGTGAAATATGTGCGGGAAGATGTCAGCCACTTTGAGCTGAAAAAGTTACGTCGCGGGGATTATTCGCCGGAGCTGTTTCTCGATCTGCACGGTCTGACGCAAATGCAGGCGAAGCAGGAACTGGGCGCGCTGATTGCGGCCTGTCGTCGCGAGCACGTGTTTTGCACCTGTGTGATGCACGGCCACGGGAAGCATATTCTCAAACAACAAACGCCGCTGTGGCTG
This sequence comes from Lelliottia wanjuensis, assembly GCF_030238365.1. Taxonomy (GTDB): domain Bacteria; phylum Pseudomonadota; class Gammaproteobacteria; order Enterobacterales; family Enterobacteriaceae; genus Enterobacter; species Enterobacter wanjuensis. Next base: position 62,258 of record NZ_JASSOT010000066.1, read on the forward strand.
GCTCAGCATCCACACGTGATGGCTTTTCATCAGGCGCCAAAAGAGTACGGCGGAGATGCCGCGCTGCTGGTGTTGATTGAAGTGGAAGAGTGGCAGCCACCGGAGCTGCCCTGACAGGCAGGCGGGTGGCACAGGCTACCCGCCAGATCATTCGTCACATCAGATAGCTTTCGCCATCTTCAGATTGCACGGACTCATTTGCCAGTTGAATACCCCTTTGCCGGCGTCGTCGAGGGTGACGTTGGCAATCGCGGAGGTGGTGAACATCGGAGGCGTTTCGCCAGGGCAGAGTTCAGACACCAGGTAGCCGACCAGCGGCAGATGGGAAATCACCAGTGCAGAAGAGACACCTTCGTTGCTCAGCGCCTGAAGATACGCGCTGACAAGACCCACATCCCCACAGGGTGTGAGCTCGGGAAGAACATCGACGCTTTTCGGCAGGTTCATACACTCCCCCACCACATCCAGCGTCTGTTCGGCCCGCAGGAACGGACTCACCAGCACACGATCGATATCCACTTTTTGGCCTTTGAGCCAGGTCGCCATTTGACGGGATTCGTCACAGCCACAGGTTGTCAAAGGACGAACAGAGTCACTGGCAGCATCGAGTGCCGCGTCGCCGTGACGCATGATAAAAACTTGCATATTGCACCGCTTTTGTTAACCAGGATCACCGGCGTTGACTACCCGCAAAAACAGCTAAAAGGTAGAAAACCCGATGGCCGGGCATTGTGCCTGATCCATCTGATGAATGAAACGCTGTTTTTTACCTTAATGGCGTAAGTATAGTCAATATCTGTTTACAAATTCGCCAAAACAGGTTCATTCACCACTGGATATACTCTTGTTGGACCTTAAGTTACGAGGTCAGTTTCCTCTGTCGGCCAAAAGTGCAGGTTATTTTCTGCCATCCGCACTAAAGGTTCGCACGGGGTAAACCGTGGACCATAAAGCGATGCCAGACGCTGCAATATTGCCACCACTTCACCCGCGCCCAGACTATCCATATAGCGGAACGGGCCACCCAGGAAAGGTGGAAAACCGATGCCAAACACGGCGCCAATATCGCCGTCTCGCGCACTTTTAACGACCTGCTCGTCATAACAGCGAGCCGCTTCGTTGAGCATCATCATGACGCAGCGCTCAGCGCACTGCTGCGCTGATAGTTTCCCCTGGCCGGAAGCCTGAATAAGCCCATAAACCGAGGGGTCGACCTGTTTCTTGCTTTTACGCCCTTTAACTGCGTAAAGATAGAAGCCACGTCCATTTTTTCTGCCTTTGCGATCGTCGTTCAAGATCACAGAAACAATGTTTGCAGGTGGGCTAAAACGTTCTCCATAAGCAGCTTCCAGCACAGGTATAATTTTAGTGCCTGTGTCTATTCCAACCTCATCCAAAAGTTGGATTGGCCCCACCGGAAAACCAAACTTCACTAAGGCTTCGTCGATATGATCGATCTTCTCGCCTTCGGTCAGGAGGCGCATCGCCTCGTTGATATAAGGCGCAAGGATCCGGTTGACGTAAAACCCGGCTTTGTCCGCCACCACAATCGGCGTTTTGCCCTGCCGTTTAGCCAGCTTGACTACCGTAGCCACCGTTTGTGCGTTGGTTGACGCATGCGGAATGACCTCCACCAGCGGCATTTTTTCCACCGGACTGAAGAAGTGCAGACCGATCACCTGCTCAGGCCGCGCGGCTTTGGCCGCAATATCACCAATCGGCAGCGACGAGGTATTCGAGGCAAAAATGGTGTGCGGCGCGCAGTGCTGTTCAACTTCGGCGACCATCTGCTGTTTCAGCGCCAAATCTTCAAACACAGCTTCAATCACCACGTCGCGATGCTGAAAACCGCTGTAGTCGGTGGACCCTGAAATCAGCGCCAGCTCTCTGTCGCGCTCACTGGCTTTGATATGGCGGCGCTTGACCTTTTGATCAAGCAGCTGCCAGCTGTATTGCAGAGCGTGGTTAATGCCTTTCGGATTGATGTCTTTGATTCGCACAGGCAATTTGCCTTTGCTGGCCGTGACAAAAGCGATGCCGCCGCCCATCAATCCCCCACCCAGCACGCCAACAGAGTTGAGCGGTGCCGGTGAGGCCTCGCTTCCGGGATCTTTTTTCACGTCGGTGCTGGCGAAGAAGATGCTGCGCAGCGCCTTCGACTGAGGCGTCATCGCCAGCTCACCAAAGGCTTTGGCTTCCGCCGCATAACCGCTGCTGCTCCCCTGCGACAGACCGGTTTCAATCACCTCAAGAATGCGCCTGGTCGCCGGGTAGTTGCCTTTGGTCTTTTGTTCGGTTTTTTTGCCGACCATATTAAAGAGCAAAGCGCGCCCGAGCGGCCCCGCGAGAACCCGCTCGCGGACCGGCAGGTGTCGACTGGCCTGACGCCCTTTTAACGCCAGCTCAACGGCCGCTTCCAGCAGAATGGAATGAGGAACCACTTCATCCACCAGTCCGGCCTTTAATGCCTGACGAGGGCGAAGCTGTTTACCGGTCAAAATCATCTCCAGCGCGGTACTTACGCCAATCAGGCGCGGCAATCGCTGAGTTCCACCCGAGCCGGGTAACAGCCCCAACTGCACTTCCGGCAGACCGAGGACAGTTTTCGCATCATCCGTACAGATACGACTGTGACACGCCAGCGCCAGCTCCAGGCCGCCGCCGAGGCAAGCGCCGTGGATCGCGGCGATCGCCGGGATCGGCAAGGCGTGGATCTCCGCCATGATCTGCTGGCCCTGACGGGCAAGCTGCTCCGCCTCCTGCGCACTGCTGGCGCGGGCGATCATGTTGATATCGGCACCGGCGATAAAATTATCGGGCTTGGCGGAGATAAAAATCAGCCCGCGAATCTCTTTGTTTTCGCGGATTTGCTTGAGGATCGCGCGCACCTGAACGCCGAACTCGGCTTTCAGGGTATTCATCTTCTCGCCCGGCACATCGATGGTAACGACGGCGATATTGTCGAGACGGACCTTAAGGTCAAAAGCGGAAGTCGTTTCCATTATTCAGCCTCCAGAACCATCGCCGCACCCAGGCCGCCCGCCGCACAGGCGGTGACCAGACCAAAACCGCCGCCGCGACGGCGAAGTTCGTGCAGCGTTTGCGTAATCATACGTGCGCCGGTGGCGGCAAACGGGTGGCCGTAGGCGATGGAGCCGCCCAGCACGTTAAATTTGCTCTCATCCACTTCACCGGTGGCATGGGTGCGGCCCAGTACATCGCGGGCAAAGCGTTCGCTACCTAGCAGCTGCAGGTTAGCCAGCGTTTGTGCCGCAAAGGCTTCGTGCATGTCGATCAGTGTTAAATCGGCCATCGTTAATCCAGCGCGTTCGAGCGCCAGCGGCGTGGACCACGCCGGACCGAGCAGCATGTCCTGCCAGACGTCGATGGCGGTGAAGGCGTAGCTGCGCAGATAGCCCAGCGGGACCAGCCCCAGCTCTTTGGCGCGGGACTCGGTCATCAGGATCACCGCCGCCGCGCCGTCGGTCAGAGGCGTGCTGTTCGCCGCCGTGACGGTGCCGTGTTTGCGGTCGAATGCCGGGCGTAATTTTGCATAATCCGCCAGCGTCGAATTGCCACGAATATTGTTATCTTCGGCGAGAGGCTCACGAAACGGCGGGATGTAGGCCGTCATGACTTCGTCGGCGAGTTTGCCCTCGGACCACGCCAGCGCCGCGCGCTGATGGGAGCGATGGGCCAGGGCATCCTGCTGCTCACGGGTAATGCCGTAGGTTTTCGCCATCTGCTCGGCGGTGTCGCCCATCCGCAGGCCGGTAGAGTATTCCGCAACCGCAGGCGGGACGGGCGCGAGATCGCGCAGGCGAAGACGAGAAAAGAGTTTGAGGCGCTGCCCCATGGTGCGGGCTTTGTTGACGTCCACCAGCACGCGGGCCAGCTTTTTGCTGACGCCAATCGGCAGAACAGACGAAGAATCGGCCCCACCCGCAATGCCCGCACGAATAGTCCCGGTGATCAGGCTTTCCGCCACGTTAGCGACGGCCTGGAAGCTGGTCGCACAGGCACGGCTGACGCTGTAGGCGTCCGTATGGACATTCATTCCGGTGCCGAGCACGATTTCTCGGGCGATGTTTGGCGCTTCGGGCATCTGAACCACCTGCCCAAAGACCAGCTGTTCAATGACCTCAGGGGGTATTTCGCTGCGTGCCAGCATCTCCCCCACTACCATTTTCCCCAGATCGACAGCCGGTATTCCGTGAAATGCCGTCGCCTGACGTGCAAACGGAGTACGCAATCCACTGACAATGGCAATGCGATCACCCTGACGGGTGACGAGCGGTAATGCCTGACTCATAACAGTCCCCTGTAAATAACCTGATGCGCAAAGTGGTCTGACCTGATAACAGTTTTAACCATATTTTTACATTGAGCCAATCGGGGAAGCGAAAAATTGCGAGGTAAGACACAGAGAAGAAAAGAAAATGCCCCTGCGCAGGCAGGGGCATTTGAGGTGTTTTTTGTCGGGTGGCGCTTCGCTAACCCGACCTACAATTTCGTAGGCCGGGTAAGGCGAAGCCGCCACCCGGCATATTTACGGAAAAATTAACGCAACCCGAGCTGGAAGATCAGCGTTTCAGCTTCACACGCAAAAACGAAATCGATGTCGAGCTTCACGCCACCGTCCACTTCTGTGAGGGAAGATTTGATTTCACACGGATCGGATTCCACGTCGCGCGCGCGTTTGGTCAACGCGGTCAGGGTCTCTTCAGCATCCGAACGTTTGCTAAATACACGGCTGTAAGACGCGGTGCAATCGGTGTTATCCATGATGGTACCGACATCCATACAGCAGCAAACCGGGGTTTCATCAGCACTGCATTTACTCATAGCTCAAGTTCCTCTGCGTTTTCGCGCACGGCGCGAGATAAATACGTTGCTGATATTTTACGCCCTGGCTGAAGGTCTCTCCAGCCGTTAATGGCGCAAACGGGGATAAGTGACCGTTATCACACTAAAAAATGATCTAACGCAAAAATCACCCTTTATGGTGAGTGCCGGTGGTCGCATTTTTGCCACCTGGATCTCGTTTCAAAAAACATCTTTGAAAAACTTCAGAAACAAACTTGCAACATCCCATCTGGTCCGCCCTATACTCTCGCCACTGGTCTGATTTCTAAGTGTTACCACAGACCCTACACTTCGCGCTCCTGTTACTCTATGTAACATATATTGCATAAAAATAACTCAATGAGGTTATGGTCATGAGCCAGAAAACCCTGTTCAAAAAGACTGCGCTGGCAGTCGCAGTGGCAATCGTATCAACGTCCGCCTGGTCCGCGGGCTTCCAGCTTAACGAATTTTCTTCCTCTGGCCTTGGCCGTGCATATTCCGGGGAAGGCGCTATTGCCGATGACGCAGGCAACGTGAGCCGTAACCCGGCGCTGATCACTATGTTTGATCGCCCAACCTTCTCTATGGGTGCCGTTTATATCGACCCGGATGTGAACGTCACCGGGAAATCCAATTTAACCGGACAGAGTGCTAACCAGGACAACATCGCGCCAGTGGCGTGGGTGCCTAACATGCACTTTGTTATGCCAATCAACGACCAGTTTGGTTGGGGTGCGTCTGTGACCTCCAACTACGGTCTGGCAACAGAATTTAACGACAACTACGCGGCCGGTATTTACGGCGGCAAAACTGACCTGCAGACCATCAACCTGAATCTGAGCGGCGCGTATCGTCTCGACAGTAACTGGAGCTTCGGTGTGGGCTTCGATGCGGTCTACGCGAAAGCGAAAATCGAGCGCTATGCGGGTTCACTCGGCCCACTGCTGGCGGGTCAGCTGCAAGGTATGGTGCCTCCCTCCATGCTGGATGGCATCAACTCTCCGGACGATCAGATCGCGTACCTGAAAGGCGACGAGTGGGGCTTCGGCTGGAACGCCGGTATCCTGTATGAACTGGACAAAAACAACCGCTGGGGCTTTACCTACCGTTCAGAAGTGAAAATTGACTTCGACGGCGACTATAAAAGCTCCATTGACCCGAACCTGAGCAACATCTTTGCCAGCATGGGTCTGACCGGCCTGCCAGCCGGCACCGGCGGCAGAACACAGAACGGCGCGCTGACGCTGAACCTGCCTGAAATGTGGGAAGTGTCTGGTTATAACCGCGTTGCGCCACAGTGGGCTATCCACTACAGCCTGACTTACACCAGCTGGAGTCAGTTCCAGGAGCTGAAAGCGACCGGCAACGACGGCCAGACGCTGTTCTATAAAGATGAAAGCTTCAAAGATGCTTATCGTATCGCGCTGGGTACCACCTACTACTACGACAAGAACTGGACCTTCCGTACCGGTATCGCGTTCGATGACAGCCCGGTTCCGGCTGACAAACGCTCCATTTCTATCCCGGATCAGGACCGTCTGTGGCTGAGCGCCGGTATGACTTATGCGTTTAACGACGATGCGTCTGTCGACGTGGGTGCATCTTACATGCACGGTCAGAACGTCAGCTTCACCGAAGGCGAAGGCCCTGCGGCGTACACCTTCAAATCTGAAGGTAAAGCCTGGCTGTTCGGTACCAACTTCAACTACGCGTTCTAATCGCGTCTTCATTAAAAAAGGTGAGCATTTGCTCACCTTTTTCTTTTATTCTTTATCTATCTCAGAAAGCTCATTCTCGATGGCTTTGGCGTTCGGATTGTCTTCCGGTTTCAGCTTGCCGCCGTTGGCGATGAAGTCATGATTCTGGAAGTAAGCTTCGCGGACCATAATATACGGGTCGGAAGACTGACGCAGCAGGCCGTCTGAATCCAGCAGCTGAGCGCGCGTCTCAATCCCTTCAACGGTCCATTTACCGATCGACAGCGGCCAGGTCAGCCACGACAGCACCGGATAAAGGGTATCGACCATGTCACCCCCGTCATCACGGACGGTAAAGCTTCCGTAGAATGGCAAATGCATATACGGGCCATAACCCACGCCATAATTACCCAGCGTACTACCGAAGCGGTGCGGCTGTTCACGCTGCAACTTCGGATTCGCCATTCCCGCCACGTCGATAAAGCCACCCATCCCTAACAGGCTGTTCAGGAAGAAGCGGGTGAAATGCACCATCCCCTGATACGGGTCGCCCTGCAGGAAGAAGTTCACCATGACGGCAGGCTCTTCCAGGTTACTGGTGAAGTTGCTCAGACCATTACGAGCAGGTTGCGGAACGTAATCACGCCATGCTACAGCTACCGGGCGGACCACGTACGGGTCCAGCACGTTGTAGTTAAAGCTATACATGGATCGGTTGAATCCTTCTAAAGGATCGGAGCGCCCCGTTTGCTCGCCCGAGCTGGCACAGCCCACGAGCAGCGTGGTGCCCAGCGCAAGCGCCGACAGCCGAAGTTTCATATATTTCTCCCTGTTAGTATGGCTATCGTTGACTGCCATCCGTTACGAAGCGCCTGACGCTCCGCTGATTATCGTGCAAGTGATTGTAACAGCACGTTTCTGGATGTCCACGCACACAATGACGGGCAGTCATCTGCCATCACTCTGATCTCAGCATAGCCTGGCTTTACCTTTCTTTTCGTCGGTAATTTTATCTTGTGTCTGAATGTGATGTATCACGTTTATTGCCATTCCAGGGAAAATAAGAGCATCCCCACGGGCAATGTCCGGAAAACCGCTACGATTACTGTTATGACAACGCAGCGAGACGTGCCCGATGGACGAACTACACGCAGAAAAAATTGATAAACACACCGATGAACTGGAAGTAGAAAGCGATGAGAAACAGCACGGAGGCAAAATCGAAGTCGATGAAGACCGTCTCCCCTCCCGGGCGATGGCGATCCACGAACACATCCGCCAGGACGGCGAAAAAGAGCTTGAGCGCGATGCGATGGCCCTGCTCTGGTCAGCCATCGCCGCCGGGCTGTCGATGGGGGCCTCACTGCTGGCGAAAGGGATTTTTCACGTCCAGCTGGAAGGCGTGCCGGGCGGTTTTCTGATTGAGAACCTGGGCTACACCTTTGGCTTTGTGATCGTCATTATGGCGCGCCAGCAGCTGTTCACGGAAAACACCGTGACAGCGGTGCTGCCCGTCATGCAAACCCCGACCTGGGGCAATTTCGGGCTGCTGATGCGCCTTTGGAGCGTGGTGCTGCTGGGGAACCTCATCGGCACGGGCGTCGCCGCCTGGGCGTTCGAATACATGCCGATCTTTGATGAGCCGACCCGCGATGCGTTCGTCAAAATCGGGATGGACATCATGAAGAATACCCCGCTGGAGATGTTCTCTAACGCCATTATCTCCGGCTGGATCATAGCCACTATGGTGTGGATGTTCCCCTCTGCCGGAGCGGCCAAAATCGTGGTGATCATCCTGATGACCTGGCTAATTGCGCTGGCTGACACCACCCATATCGTCGTCGGCACCGTGGAAGTGCTCTACCTGGTGTTTAACGGCACCCAACACTGGAGTGATTTCTTCTGGCCGTTCGCCCTGCCGACGCTGGCGGGGAATATCTGCGGCGGGACCTTTATCTTCGCCCTGCTGAGCCATGCGCAAATCCGCAATGATATGTCGAACAAGCGCAAGGCCGAGCTGAAGGAAAAGGAAAAAGCCCGACAAAACAAGGATGAGGATCCAGAAAAAACGCACTAAATGGCGACTCTTTAAGCAGTCAGGCGGCATCGAGCTTAACGCCCTGTGTAAATGAGGCTATACTCGTGCCGCTTCGTCCCCTTAGTTAAATGGATATAACGAGCCCCTCCTAAGGGCTAGTTGCAGGTTCGATTCCTGCAGGGGACACTTTCAGCGAATTGTTAACCCCATCGAAACACCCACAATCACCTTTTTAATTCCTAAGAAAACCCGGATAGTGGACCTTTTCGCTGCGGACAATTTTCCCGAGAAAACAAGTCATAGCACAGAGTGTATAAGGGTGATAATCTACGCAGCCCGCCTTGTCCCGGCAGTGGACAGGCAGCGCCGTAAAGTTGGGTAAGGCCTGAAACCATCGCCCTGAACGACGGTCTAAATCAGCACGTAGTATCGCAACCTTTGCGCTACCTTCTCTGGCTTTATATAGGTCCACAATTTTGTCTCAATGCAAATTCGAACGTGCATTTCTCCACCCACGTTACTGGCTCACCTGGTTTGGCCTTGGCCTGCTCTGGTTGCTCGTTCAATTGCCTTATCCCGCAATACAAGTACTGGGTTCAAGTTTAGGCAGCGCTTCCCGTCTCTTTCTGAAACGTCGTGAATCCATTGCCCGCCGAAATCTGGAACTGTGCTTCCCTCATTACAGCGACGAGCAGCGCGACAAGCTGATCGCCGAGAATTTCAAATCCATTGGCATGGCCCTACTGGAAACCGGTATGGCCTGGTTCTGGCCGGACGAGCGCGTGCGCAAATGGTTCGACGTCGAAGGCCTGGAAAATCTCCAGCAGGTGCAGGCGCAGAATCGCGGCGTGATGGTCATCGGCGTGCATTTTATGTCGCTGGAGCTGGGCGGGCGCGTAATGGGCCTGTGTCAGCCGATGATGGCAACCTATCGCCCGCACAATAATTTGCTGATGGAATGGGTGCAGACGCGCGGACGTATGCGCTCGAACAAAGCGATGATCAGCCGTAACAACCTGCGCGGTCTGGTCAACGCTTTGAAGAAAGGCGAAGCGGTGTGGTTCGCGCCCGATCAGGATTACGGACGGAAAGGCAGCAGTTTTGCCCCCTTCTTCGCGGTCAGGGACGTCGCCACCACTAACGGCACCTTTGTGATTTCCCGCCTGTCCGGTGCGCCCATGCTGACCGTCACGATGGTCAGAAAAGCCGATAAGTCGGGCTATCGTCTGTTTATCTCGCCAGAACTGCATAATTACCCACAGGACGAGCGCGAAGCCGCGACTTACATCAACAAAGTGATTGAGAGCGAAATCATGCGCGCGCCGGAACAGTATCTGTGGGTGCATCGTCGCTTTAAGACCCGCCCGGTCGGCGAGTCGTCTCTCTATATTTAGTCCTTTCATCAGGTTAGTTTCTACAGGAAACTAACCTTTTCAATCACCTGTAATCACCCGCCGTTACTGTCCATTTACCCCTTCGCTCAACGCAATTTATTCCGCTGCGAAATTAAACTGTCTCCGTTCCACGACACTCGTAAGTTACGGAAATGATACAAAAAAATGCCTCTTGTCACCCCCCAAATTTAGGCGTACATTAGCGCCGTCTGGCAATGGGAACGCACAGAATTCTGAGCTGGAGTCAGCGAGCTCGCGGGATAATTCTTATTTCCGCCTGGGTCTGATTTCAACTCTCTATACTCAGTTGGACTCTGTTTTTTAAGGCGTATCTTTGATGCGCGGAGCGATGAACGTGAAATATTTCTTTATGGGCATTTCGGTGATTGTATTAGTCTGGGCCGGAACCTTTGCCCTGATGATCTGAGCGAAGAAAATACAGTTAAAAAAACAGGAGCCAATCGGCTCCTGTTTTTTTATGCATATCCTGCTTATTCCGATTTTCTCTCGACCGGCAACAGCCCGTCGGCGCGGAACATACTTTTGATCCCTCTCACCGCCTGACGAATTCGGTCGCTGTTTTCGATCAGCGCAAAGCGAACGTGGGTATCGCCGTAATCACCGAAACCAATGCCCGGTGAGACGCAAACCTTCGCATCCTGCAGCAGCTTTTTGGCAAACTCCAGCGAGCCCATCGCGGCGTAGTGTTCAGGGATTTTGGCCCAGACGTACATCGAGGCTTTCGGCATTTCGACCATCCAGCCCGCTTCGTGCAGGCCTTTCACCAGCACATCACGGCGGCGTTTATACTGCGCGGCGATGTCGTGCACGCACTGCTGATCGCCTTCCAGCGCGGCAATCGCCGCGACCTGCAGCGGCGTAAAGGTGCCGTAGTCGTGATAGCTCTTGATGCGCGCCAGCGCGTTGACCAGCGTTTTATTGCCGACCATAAAGCCAATACGCCAGCCCGCCATGTTGTAGCTTTTGGACAGAGTAAAGAATTCAACGGCCACGTCACGCGCGCCCGGTACCTGCATAATCGACGGCGCTTTCCAGCCGTCGTACACGATATCGGCATACGCCAGATCGTGAACCACCAGCACGTCGTAGCGCTTCGCCAGCGCAACCACCTTCTCGAAGAACTCCAGCTCGACGCACTGCGCCGTAGGGTTCGACGGGAATCCGAGGATCATCATTTTCGGTTTCGGGTAGCTTTCACGAATGGCGCGTTCCAGTTCGTTGAAGAAGTCCACTCCCTCCACCAGCGGGACGGAGCGAACCTGCGCCCCGGCAATCACCGCGCCATAAATATGGATCGGGTAGCTCGGGTTCGGCACCAGCACCGTATCGCCGTGATCGAGCGTCGCCAGCATCAGGTGCGCCAGCCCCTCTTTCGAACCGATGGTGACGATAGCTTCGCTTTCGGGATCGATTTCAACGTTGTAGCGATCCTGATACCAGCGGGAGATCGCCCGACGCAGACGCGGAATACCGCGCGAGGTGGAGTAGCCGTGCGTATCCGGGCGCTGCGCCACGGTGCAGAGCTTTTCAACGATATGCGGCGGCGTGGGGCCATCAGGGTTACCCATGCTGAAATCGATAATGTCTTCGCCGCGCCGACGCGCAGCCATTTTCAGTTCAGCAGTGATATTAAAAACATAAGGGGGAAGACGATCGATACGCGTAAAACGGCGTTCAGGACTGGATTCAGCCATAGATTCCTCAGATTCACGTGAGCGCCCGGACCGTCCGAGCGACGCTGCCACGATTGTGGCGTGTTTAGAAAATAGCCTGATTGAAAAGCTGCTGTCGAGAGGAAAACGAAAAAAATTATCACGCTAAAACCGGAAGACTGCTGAGGCAAAAAGCGGAAGGCGTTCAGGCAAAAAGGTTCCCACGGCAGCTTTTATTTAACGCAGCGATATCAATGAAGTAACAATACAAAGGCGCGAAAAGGCTAAAGCGTCGATTACAGGGTCTAAAAAAACAATCCCCTTTGAAGAAAGTGGTCTTTCCTCATTTGATTATTCAGAGGGATGTCTGGTCATTATGCCCCAGGTTTTCTATCATAGCTTTTTCCCGAATTCCCAGGTTTCCTCGTGCACGAAACATTCAATATGCTGCTGGCAGTCTTCGATCGCGCGGCATTAATGCTGATTTGCATCTTCTTCCTGATCCGCATCCGGCTCTTTCGCGAGCTTCTGCACAAATCCGCCCACTCGCCCAAAGAGCTGCTGGCCGTCACGGCGATTTTTTCCCTGTTTGCCCTGTTCAGCACCTGGTCCGGCGTGCACGTCGAAGGCTCGCTGGTGAACGTGCGTATCATTGCGGTGATGTCGGGCGGGATTTTGTTCGGCCCGTGGGTCGGGATTATCACCGGTATAATTGCCGGGACGCACCGCTACTTAATCGATATCGGCGGCGTCACGGCCATCCCCTGCTTTATCACCAGTATTATCGCGGGCGTTATGTCCGGCTGGATTAACCGTAAGATCCCGAAAAAACAGCGCTGGCGGGCGGGTATCGTCGCCGGGATGATGTGCGAAACCCTGACCATGATCCTCGTGGTCGTCTGGGCGCCCAGCATCGAACTGGGTCTGGATATCGTTTCCAAAATCGGTATTCCGATGATCCTCGGCACCGTCTGTATCGGTTTTATCGTGCTGCTGGTACAGAGCGTCGAGGGCGAGAAAGAAGCCAGCGCCGCACGCCAGGCGAAACTGGCGCTGGATATTGCCAACAAAACGCTGCCGCTGTTCCGTCACGTGAACGCCGAATCCCTGCGTCAGGTGTGCGACATTATTCGCCGCGATATTCATGCCGACGCGGTTGCCATTACCAATATCGATCACGTGCTGGCCTACGTCGGCGTCGGTGAAGACAACTATCGCAACACCGACGATACCGTCAGCCCCACCACCCGCCAGGCGATTAACTACGGTAAAATCATCATTAAAAACAATGATGAAGCACACCGTACGCCGGAAATTCACTCGATGCTGGTGATTCCTCTGTGGGAAAAAGGCGTGGTGACCGGCACGCTGAAAATCTACTACTGTCACGCGCATCAGATCACCTCTACACTGCAGGAGATGGCGATTGGCCTGTCGCAGATTATCTCGACGCAGCTGGAAGTCTCCCGCGCCGAGCAGTTACGCGAAATGGCAAATAAGGCAGAGCTGCGCGCCCTGCAAAGTAAGATCAATCCCCATTTCCTGTTTAACGCCCTGAACGCCATTTCATCGTCGATTCGCATGAATCCGGACACCGCCCGCCAGCTGATTTTCAATCTGTCGCGCTACCTGCGCTACAACATCGAGCTGAAAGACGATGAGCAGATCGACATCAAAAAAGAGCTGTACCAGATTAAAGATTACATCGCGATTGAGCAGGCGCGCTTTGGCGATAAGCTCACGGTTATCTACGATATTGATGAAGAGGTTCACTGTGTGATCCCGAGCCTGCTGATCCAGCCGCTGGTGGAAAACGCCATCGTTCACGGCATTCAGCCGTGCAAAGGCAAAGGCGTAGTGACCATCAGCGTGGCGGAGTGCGGGAATCGGGTGCGAGTGGCGGTGCGCGATACCGGCCACGGCATCGACCCCAACGTGATTGCGCGCGTCGAGTCAAACGAGATGCCTGGCAATAAAATCGGCCTGCTGAACGTCCATCACCGCGTGAAACTGCTGTATGGCGAAGGGCTGCATATTCGCCGCCTGGAGCCCGGCACGGAAATCGCTTTTTACGTCCCGAATGAACGCCTGCCCGTTCATACGCAGACGCTGTTGTTGCCTTAACGGGAGTGCCTCATGAAAGTCATCATTGTGGAAGATGAAATCCTCGCCCAACAGGAATTAAGCTGGCTGATTAAAGAGCACAGCAAAATGGAGATCGTGGGCACCTTTGAGGACGGGCTGGATGTGCTCAAATTTTTGCAGCACAACCGCGTCGACGCCATTTTTCTGGATATCAATATTCCGTCGCTGGACGGCGTACTGCTGGCGCAAAACATCAACCAGTTCGCCCATAAGCCGTTTATTGTGTTTGTCACCGCGTGGAAAGAGCATGCCGCCGAAGCCTTTGAACTGGAAGCCTTCGACTACATTCTGAAACCCTATCAGGAGTCACGCATCATCAGCATGCTGCAGAAGCTGGAACTGGCATGGCGACAGCAATCCAGCCCGGCAGTCAGCCCTGCGCCTGCCGCCACGCGCGAAAATGACACACTCAATCTGATCAAAGATGAGCGCATTATCGTCACACCGATGGATGATATTTATTACGCCGAAGCGCACGAGAAGATGACGTTCGTCTACACGCGCCGGGACTCGTTTGTGATGCCGATGAACATCACCGAGTTTTGTGCCAGGCTCCCGACGTCGCACTTTTTCCGCTGCCACCGATCGTTTTGCGTCAATCTGAACAAGATCCGCGAAATCGAGCCCTGGTTTAACAACACCTATATTTTACGGCTGAAGGATCTGGAGTTTCAGGTGCCGGTGAGTCGCAGCAAGGTGAAAGAGTTCAGACAGTTGATGCATTTTTGACGCCCTCTCCGTGACGAAGAGGGCGAAGTGAATCAGAGGTACTGACCCAGCGTCTGGCGCAGATGCGCGCCGGACCCCAGCAGGCCTGGATTATCATGCACGATCAGATAAACGGGAATATCCTGGACGTAGGATTTGAAGCGCCCTTTATCTTCGAAACCGCCGCGGAAACCGGACGCTTTAAAGAATTCGAGGAAGCGCGGCACAATCCCACCGGCGATGTACACGCCACCGAAGGTCCCGAGATTCAACGCCAGGTTGCCGCCGAAGCGTCCCATGATCACGCAGAACAGCGACAGGGCGCGGCGACAATCGGTGCAGCTGTCTGCCAGCGCGCGTTCGGTGACGTCTTTCGGCTGCAGGTTTTCTGGCAGACGACCGTCAGATTTCACAATCGCGCGATAAAGATAGACCAGACCCGGGCCGGAGAGCACGCGCTCGGCGGAAACGTGACCCAGCTCGGCGCGCAGCTCCTGCAGAATAATGCCCTCTTCTTCGCTGTTTGGCGCGAAATCAACGTGGCCGCCTTCGCCCGGCAGACTCACCCAGCGTTTGTCGACGTGAACCAGGTGCGAAACGCCAAGCCCAGTGCCCGCGCCGTAAACGGCAATCGGCTTGCCCTCGACCGGTTTATCCCCGCCAAACTGAATCAGATGTTCAGGTTTAAGCATCGGGATCGCCATCGAGACCGCTGTAAAGTCGTTAATAATTTCCAGATGCGCGAAACCAAGATTCTTTTTCATCTCGGCAATCGAAAACGCCCAGGTGTGGTTGGTCATCGCCACCCAGTCGCCGGTAATCGGGCAGGCAATGGCGATACAGCCATCTTCTACGCTGACCTTATGCTCATCCAGATAGACGCGAACCACCGCTTCCAGGCTCGGGTAATCCAGCCCTGAGTAGGCCTTTGCCTGAGAGATTTCACCGGTATTAATATCGCATAGCGCCAGCCGGGCGTTGGTACCGCCCACATCGCCTACTAAAGCATACTTTGTCATTCTTCTACTGCTCCGCTAAAGTCAGAATAAATCTTTGGGACACTGTAAGTTCAAGGCGAGATAACAACAACGGCCTGAAGGCGGGTGGCCCAGGATTATCGATCTTCGTCACAGAATAACTTTACCGTTTCAGCACCTTTTGCACTATTGCCGTCAAACTGATTGTGCAAAGTCACGCTAAATACTTTTGTACAAGGAAATCATCATGCTTCATCCCCGCGCCAGAACGATGTTGCTGCTGGCAATACCCGCGCTACTGATTGGTATTGCATCAAGCCTGGTGTTAATCGTCGTGATGAAAGTCGCCTCGGTGCTGCAGACGTTTTTATGGTCCTCGCTTCCCGGGCAGTTCGGTATTGATGTGGCGTCTCCGTCGTGGATCATTTTGATGTTAACGCTCACCGGGATTGCGGTGGGGCTGGTGGTTCGCTTTAGCCCAGGACATGCGGGCCCGGATCCGGCGCTGGAGCCGCTGATTGGTGCGCCCGTGAATCCTGGCGCGCTGCCGGGGCTGATTCTCGCTCTGGTGATTGGTCTTGCGGGCGGCGTGAGCCTCGGGCCGGAACATCCGATTATGGCGGTGAATATCGCTCTTGCCGTCTATCTTGGCTCACGGATTTTGCCGCGCGTAGGTGCTCTCGACTGGACCATTCTGGCATCGGCGGGGACGATCGGTGCGCTGTTCGGCACGCCCGTTGCTGCCGCGCTGATTTTCTCGCAAACCCTGAGCTCCGATAACGACGTTCCGCTCTGGGATCGTCTCTTCGCCCCATTGATGGCGGCGGCGGCCGGTGCGCTCACCACCAGCCTGTTCTTCCAGCCGCACTTTTCGCTGCCGATCCCTCACTACGGACACATGCAGCTGGCCGATATCTTTAGCGGGGCAATTGTCGCCGCGATCGCCATCGCGGTGGGAATGGTCGCCGTGTGGTGCCTGCCGCGCCTGCATCTTCTGATGCACAAGCTGAAACACCCGGTGCTGATTCTCGGCGCGGGCGGCTTTTTACTCGGTATTCTGGGTGCCATTGGCGGTCCCATCACCCTTTTCAAAGGGCTGGATGAGATGCAGCGCATGGCGTTCAGCCAGGTGTTTAGCGTGTCTGACTATTTCCTGTTTGCGGTGGTGAAACTGGCCGCAGTGGTGGTGGCCGCCGCGTGCGGTTTTCGCGGTGGGCGGATTTTCCCGGCGGTGTTTATCGCCGTGGCGCTGGGCCTGATGCTGCATGAGCATGTCGATGCGGTTCCGGCGGCGATCACCGTCTCCTGTTCGATACTGGGGTTTGTGCTGGTGGTGACGCGCGATGCGTGGCTGAGCCTGTTCATGGCCGTGGTAGTGGTGCCGGATACCAACCTGCTGCCGCTGCTCTGTATCGTGATGTTGCCCGCCTGGCTCCTGCTGGCGGGCAAACCGATGCTGATGGCCTGGCGGCCGAAAAAATAGTCAGGCGTTATTGCGCGCTTCCAGCGCCTGGGTGATGGCGCTCAACAGCGGAGGAATATCCTCTTTGGGCAACATCACCTCGATCAGCGACAGTTTTTCGCTGTGGGCAACCTTCTCCAGAATCTCCGCCAGTTGCCCTGTTTCACTTACCCGCCAGCACTCAGCCTGACCGTTCTGGCTCAGTGCCTGCGGGATCTGCGTCCAGTTCCACAGGGCGATATCGTTATAGCGCTGTTTCGGCCCGTGGATCGCCCGCTCAACGGTATAGCCTTCGTTGTTCAGCACCAGAATCACCGGGTGCTGTTGATCCCGCAGCATTGAACCCATCTCCTGAATCGTCAGCTGTGCCGCGCCGTCCCCGGTCAGGACAATTACGCGTCTGTCCGGGCATGCCGTCTGCGCGCCAAACGCCGCCGCCAGGGTATAGCCAATCGATCCCCACAGGGGCTGCACGATAAAGTTCACGTCGGTCGGGAGACGCAGTGCGGCGGCACCAAAGGCGGAGGTGCCCTGGTCAGCGAGAATGACGTCGCCGGGGCGAATAAAGGGTTGCAGCGTGTGCCAGAAGTTCTCCTGGGTGAGGGTTTCATCCTGATGCCGATGGGTGAGCGGCGCCTGTCGGGCCGGTGTCCCCTGCCTGGTGATGTGCTGCTTGCACAGTGCCGAGAGGATCTCGACGGCCTTCGCCATCGGAATGCCCGTGAACCAGCGCTCTCCTACGCGGGCGGCGTGCGGCTGGATTTCGATGGTTTTGGCCGCCGGAAGATGGTGCGTGAAACCGGCGGTCAGGGTATCGGTGAAACGCGTCCCGACGCAGATAATCATATCCGCCTCTTCAATCGCTTCTTTCACCCCTTCCCCGCTCGCCGAGCCGCTGTAGGTGCCGTAAAAACCGGGCTGGCGCTCATCAAAAATCCCTTTGCCCATCAACATGGTCGCGTGGGCCATCGGCGTCTCTTTCACCCATTTCTGCAGCTGATCTTTGAGCCCATACCGTAGCACCAGGAAGTCAGCCAGCAGTGCGGTACGTTTGCTGCTGGCGAGGCGCGATTCAGCCGCATCGCGGAAGGCTTTCAGGCAGGTGCTATCCGCGTGAGAGGTGCGTTCTGTGAGAGCGTTTACAGGCGGCGTGGCCGGTTTTTTTGCCACGTCCGCAGGCAACATCAGATACCCCGGACGCCGCTCGCGCAGCATGATCGACAAGACCCGGTCGATTTCATAGCAGGCGTTTTGCTCCGTTAAAATCGCCTGCGCCACCGTCACCGGCTCACTCATCCGGTAAAAATGACGGAACTCGCCGTCGCCCAGCGTGTGGTGCAGCAGCTCGCCTTTTTGCTGCGCGGCGCTGCCCGGTGCGCCCACGATATGCAGCACCGGAACGTACTCCGCGAAGCTGCCCGCGATACCGTTCATAGCGCTCAATTCCCCGACGCCAAATGTCGTCAACAGCGCGGAAAAGCCCTTGCAGCGGGCATACCCGTCAGCGGCATAGGCGGCGTTCAGCTCGTTCGCACAGCCCACCCAGCGGATGTCCGGGCTGTCGATGACATGATCGAGAAACTGCAGGTTGTAGTCGCCAGGGACGCCAAACAGGTGTTCGGCGCCGCAGTGTTTTAGTCGTTCAAGCAGGTAATCGGCGACGCAGTATGGGGTTCGCATAACAGGTGTCCTTCTGACGTTGACCTCACTTTGAGTATTAAAGAAGCGTGATGACTGTCCAGAAACGGCGACAAGATGACGCTGGAAAGAATGCTTTACGAAAAATGGCGGTGTAATCTGATTTACTGCGCCACGGTGTAAACGTATACACTGATGGGATATTTCAGGTCAGAGGGGTTTAGCAATGGTTTTTCAGGCGGATAAAATGCGTTATCAGTCAATGCAGTATCGTCGCTGCGGCCAGAGCGGTTTAAAGCTGCCCGCAATTTCGTTGGGTTTGTGGCATAACTTTGGCGATACCACGCTCATTGACACCAGTCGTCAACTTTTACACCGCGCCTTCGAGCTGGGGATTACCCATTTCGATCTGGCCAATAACTACGGGCCACCTCCCGGCTCGGCAGAATCGAACTTTGGTCGCATTTTGCAGGAAGATTTTCTGCCCTATCGCGACGAACTGATTATCTCGACCAAAGCGGGCTATACCATGTGGGACGGCCCCTACGGCGACTGGGGTTCACGTAAATATCTGATCGCCAGTCTGGATCAGAGCCTGAAGCGTATGGGGCTGGAGTACGTGGATATCTTCTATCACCACCGCCCGGACCCGGAAACGCCGCTGCGCGAGACGATGAAAGCCCTCGACCACGTGGTGCGTCAGGGGAAAGCGCTCTACGTTGGCCTGTCGAATTACCCGGCGGAACTGGCGCGTCAGGCGATTGAGATCCTCGACGACCTCGGTACGCCGTGTCTTATCCACCAGCCGAAATACTCCATGTTTGAACGCGCGCCGGAACAGGGTTTGCTGTCCGTCCTGCAGGAGAAAGGCGTCGGCTGTATTCCGTTCTCTCCGCTGGCCGGCGGGCAACTGACAGATCGTTATCTGAACGGTATTCCGGCGGATTCTCGTGCGGCCAGCGGAAGTCGTTTCCTCAATCCGGATCACATTACGGAAGAAAAAATCAGCCAGGTGCGCGAGCTGAACGCGCTGGCCGAAAGCCGGGGTCAAAAACTGTCGCAGATGGCGCTGGCCTGGGTGTTACGCCACGACGCGGTCACGACGGTGCTGATTGGCGCGAGTAAGACCGCGCAAATCGAGGACGCGGTAGGCACGCTAAATAACCTGCACTTCAGCGCCGATGAACTCAGTGCCATTGACGCGATCCTGAACCGGACAAAATAAACGCACTTTTAGCAAAACGTGCTCCCCCTGACGAATTAGGAGTTGAGGCGATTAAACGGGGCTTTACGGCCCCGTAATATTGCGTTAACAGGCCGCTTACGGCCCCGATCGTGAAGGAGAAGAAGCATGTTCAGGTCACTGATTCTTGCAGCGGTATTAATGGCTTCAGCACCGCTGGTCGCCAATGCTGGCGAAATCACCCTGTTGCCATCAGTAAAATTACAAATTGGCGATCGTGACAATTATGGTAACTACTGGGACGGCGGTGGCTGGCGCGACCGTGATTACTGGCACCGCAACTATGAATGGCGAAAAGACCGCTGGTGGAGGCACGATAATGGCCGTCACCGTGGCTGGGATAATCGCAAAGCGTACGAGCGTGGCTATCGTGAAGGCTGGAGCGACCGGGACGATCGTCGCGGACCGCACGGTCATGGACGCGGTCACGGACACGGCGGCCATCACCACTAAAAAACAAAAAGGAGCCAAATGGCTCCTTTTTTTATGTCTGCAATCTTACAGCCCCAGCGCCGTACCAATCAGCAGCCACAGGTTCAAGGCCACCACCAGCACCACGATAATCCAGCCGATACGTTTAACCAGCGTGGTATTGACCAGGTCGCCCATCAGCTTCTGGTTGCTGGTAAAGATCAGCAGCGGAACCAGCGCCAGCGCGATACCAAAGCTCAGCAGGACCTGGCTCATCACCAGAATGCGCGTCGGATCCAGCCCCATCAGAATGACGATAAACGACGGCAGCATCGTCACGGAGCGGCGCACCCACAGAGGAATGTGGAAGCGTACGAACCCCTGCATCACCACCTGTCCGGCCAGCGTCCCGACCACCGTCGATGAAAGACCGGCTGCCACCAGGCTCAGGCCGAAGATGGTCGCCGCCGCGTGGCTCAGGAGCGGTTCCAGCGTCAGGTATGCCTGATCGAGATCGGCAATCCCCGTGTGACCGTTAAAGTGGAACGCCGCTGCGGCCGTCGCCATCATTGCCAGATTCACAAACCCGGCGATGGTCATGGCGATACCCACATCCCATTTGGTGGCCGAATAGCGCTCCTGGCGAGAGCCTTCGTGGGCGTGCTGCGTCAGGGAGGAGTGGAGATAAATCACGTGCGGCATGATGGTCGCCCCCAGAACGCCCGCCGCCAGGAACACGGCTTCTGACGTCGGCAGGCTGGGGATGATCATCCCTTTACTCAGCTGCGCCAGATTCGGCTGGGAAAATATCAGCTCAACAATATAGGCCGCAGCGACAAACAGCAGCAGACCGCCGATCACCAGCTCGAGGGGCTTCTGCCCGCGGCGCTGGAGCATCAAAATCAGGAAGGTGGCGATCCCGGTCAGTACCGCCCCCTGCAGGAGCGACACGCCCAGAATCAGCTTAAAGCCTATCGCCGCGCCGATAAATTCGGCGAGGTCAGTCGCCATGGCGATGATTTCCGCCTGCACCCAATAGAACCAGACCACCGGACGCGGATAGTGATCGCGAATCTGTTCCGCGAGGTTTTTCCCCGTCGCGATACCCAGTTTTGCGGAGAGCACCTGAATGAGCATCGCCATCAGGTTCGCCCACACCACCACCCACAGTAATTTGTAGCCAAAGCTCGCCCCGGCCTGAATGTTGGTCGCAAAATTACCCGGATCGATATAGCCAATAGCAGCGATGAACGCAGGTCCCATTAATGCGAACCTGAGCTTGCGCGCCGCTCTGGCACTGCTACCCTCTACGCGACTGTTTGTCATTTCTGCCTCTGGAAATATAGCCTTTGCTATGTTTCATGCTATCAAAATGAGAATGATTATCAAGATCATTTAAAAAGTTTATAGTGATTTCTCTGATAGCAAAGAACGATAGCTGGGGCGGGTGCAATGAAACGATCTCACAGACAGTGAAATCGCACAGTCATTTGTGAAGCGTAGCACACAAACGTAACTTTTCACTCATTTACATAACATAACAGAAGTGTATGGTTGATCACTATTTTTGAGACTCGTCACAGGTTGTAACTATACTGTGGCCTTGATCTCGTTTTCTTTGTGCTTGTTACATAGAATGTGCACGGAAATTAAACCTGCCTCATATTTGGAGCAAATATGGACCGCGTCCTTCATTTTGTCCTGGCACTTGTTGTCGTTACTGCACTTGCATTGCTGGTCAGCACAGACCGCAAAAACATTCGTATACGTTATGTTGTACAGCTGCTCGTCATTGAAGTTTTACTTGCGTGGTTCTTCCTGAACTCCAACGTAGGCCTGGGCTTCGTGAAAGGCTTCTCCGAAATGTTCGAAAAACTGCTCGGATTTGCTAACGAAGGGACGAACTTTGTCTTCGGCAGCATGAACGATCAAGGCCTGGCATTCTTCTTCCTGAAAGTGCTTTGCCCAATCGTCTTCATCTCTGCGCTGATCGGTATTCTGCAGCACATCCGTGTTCTGCCGTTTGTGATCCGTGGGATTGGTTTCCTGTTATCCAAAGTCAACGGCATGGGTAAACTGGAATCTTTCAACGCAGTCAGCTCCCTGATTCTGGGCCAGTCCGAGAACTTTATCGCGTATAAAGACATCCTCGGCAAAATGTCCCGCAACCGCATGTACACCATGGCGGCTACCGCAATGTCGACTGTTTCCATGTCTATCGTGGGCGCATACATGACAATGCTGGATCCAAAATACGTGGTCGCAGCACTGGTTCTGAACATGTTCAGCACCTTTATCGTTCTGTCGCTGATCAACCCGTACCGCGTTGACGCCAGCGAAGAAAATATCCAGATGTCTAACCTGCACGAAGGCCAGAGCTTCTTCGAAATGCTGGGCGAGTACATTCTGGCAGGTTTCAAAGTGGCGATTATCGTTGCTGCGATGCTGATCGGCTTCATCGCCCTGATCGCTGCGCTGAACGCCCTGTTCGCGGCTGTGCTGGGTATCTCCTTCCAGGGCATTCTGGGCTACATCTTCTACCCGATTGCATGGGTGATGGGTGTTCCGGCTCACGAAGCACTGCAGGTCGGCAGCATCATGGCGACCAAACTGGTTTCCAACGAATTCGTTGCGATGATGGATCTGCAGAAAATCGCCAGCACGCTCTCTCCTCGCGCTGAAGGTATCCTGTCTGTGTTCCTGGTCTCCTTCGCTAACTTCTCTTCCATCGGCATCATCGCCGGTGCGATTAAAGGTCTGAACGAAGAGCAAGGTAACGTGGTTTCTCGCTTCGGCCTGAAACTGGTATATGGCTCGACGCTGGTGAGCGTACTGTCCGCGTCTATCGCGGCACTGGTACTGTAATCAGAATAAAAAAACCGGGGGTTTGCGCCCCCGGTTTTTTTACGCCTTCAGTTCATCTAGCGGCTGGGGTTTTCCCAGCAAATAGCCCTGCAAATAGTCTACCCCGATATCGAGTAACATCTGCCGCTGCTCCGGCGTTTCGACAAACTCCGCCACCACGCACAAGGATTTGGTCTTCGCCAGATTACAAATCGACTTCACAATGGTCGCATCCATGCTGTCCGTACAGATGTCTTTCACAAAGCAACCGTCGATTTTAATGATGTCCGCCTGTAGCCGTTTGAGTCGCTCATAGTTGGCATACCCCGTGCCAAAATCATCGATCGCAATTTTGAAGCCGTATTCGCGCAGTTGCTGGATATTCTGAATGCTGTATTCGGAATCGGAAAAAGCCTGCTCTTCGGTGACTTCGATAATGACCGCCTGCGGGGCAATCGCGTGGTGCCTGAAGCGATCGATAATCTCAGCGGCCACCTCTTTTTGATTGAGCGTCATTGGCATCAGGTTGACGGAGAAGCGCGCGCCGCACTCCGTCGACGGGTTTTCCCGCAGCCATTTCAGCAGGCTGTCGAGGACGCAGAGGTCAAAGCGGTGGCTGAGGTTGAACTGCGCCACCAGAGGAATGAAGCGATCGGGAGTGAGGATTTCACCGTCGCTCTCCAGACGGGTCAGAATTTCGTGGTAGCCCTCACCGACAGCATTCTGAATGGGCTGGGCATAAAGACGCACGCCTCCCTCCTCCAGCGCCCGTTTCACCCGGCTAAGCATCAATACGCGGTCCGTGGTTTGCCCGGAGACCCGCTCAACGCTGTTGGTAAGCGCCAGCACTCTGTGCGTGACGCAGGACTGCTCTGAAAGCCAGCTCAACTGCCCGAGCGTATGGTGCAGATTTTCGGCATCCTGATCCTCCAGTTCGCCCCAGGCCGCACCAAATTCGATGTCCAGCCCGGTATTGTTCCAGTAGATTTTACGGCTGTTTAGCCGATCGACGATGTGCTGCAAACGCTCCCCGCTGTCTGGCCCCTGCAGCACCAGAATCAACTCGCTGCCCGGTAGCTGGAAGAATTTTTCGTTCGCCTGAAGTAAAGGCTGAACCGCAGAGGTGATGGCTCGCTTACAGTGGATGCGCATCAGCATCCCGTAATGGCGGCTGAGAAACCCCAGGTTGCCCATCCGCAGGCAGCAGATTTTGGCATCCGGGTGTCGCTGTAAATAGTCTTCCAGGGCGCGCATATTCGCGAGGCCCGTGAGCGGATCGGTCAACGCCCTTTCGTGCCAGCCCTTCTTTAGCCATTCGCTCCGGTGGTAAATCCGCGACATGTACATCAGGCAAATGGCGAAGGAGATCAGCACCGACAGGACGAACGCCAGGGCATGCCCGGTCTGAACGCCATTAAGGAAATTTTTGTTGTAAGACAGGAGCAGGAAAGCGGAGATCGCCCAGCTCAAAGAAACCAGGGCATAGCTCAGGCGGCTGATCGCCACAGTAAACAGAATAAAAATCACCGGCACCAGATACCCGGCGATAAAGCTGGCTTCGATCGGGGAGCATAAAACCACTAATCCCAGCGTCAGACATATCAGCCAGCCAAATGTAAATACAGAATGTTTATGAATAAGATACGGCTTAACGCTGCGCAGCCAGAAGGTTCTGGCATTGCGCGGATTAATTATCATTCTTAGCGGGTAATAGAACATCATGGTAAATATCAGGCTGGCGCAAATCAGGCTCTGAATATCGACGATGTTATAAATTGCGGTGCCATCGCCAAAGAAGTTTGATATCGAAAGCGGGAAATCGAAGAAATATCCGGCGAGATACATCGACAGCTTTATGCCGAGGGGAATGATAAATCCCAGCCAGAAAATGCGTAACCCAATATGCCGGTTAGGCAGCCCATAGCGCCAGCGCTTGCCCAGCGTGAAGCGCAGGATTGCGCAGACTGCGAAGACCGAAAACGTCTGGCAAAACAGTACCACCGCATGCTGCAGAGGGGTGAGCTGGAAGTAATAAAGGTTAGTTAAGGCAAAACTGAAGACAATGGGAAGAACCGCGCGGCGGCCAAACAATAACATCATCGCCAGCATCACGCTTAAGGGTAACCAGGCTAAATAGACGTAATGACCGTCGAGGATGGAACGAGGGGAAATAAAACGAGAGAAAGGCACCGCCAGCAGACATAAAATGAATGCCAGCATAAATATTCGTAAATTATTTGTAAGGTGACTTTTTGCTCGTAACAAGGGGCTATTTCCCAGTCGAATCATTGGTTGAAGAAATGGTAAGTTTATTAATTGAGCGAATCAAGTTCCCGGTTTTAAATGAACTCTTTTATTGATTTCGATTGAGGTCAGATTGATAAACATACACGGATGGCAACAAAAAAGGCAGGAGATGATAACAAACGCATAAAAAAACCCCCGCCTTTCGGCGAGGGTCTGAATTTTGGTGGAGCTAAGCGGGATCGAACCGCTGACCTCTTGCATGCCATGCAAGCGCTCTCCCAGCTGAGCTATAGCCCCACAGTGTCTTTACGTTCCAAATTCCCCTGGATTAAGAATTTGGTGGAGCTAAGCGGGATCGAACCGCTGACCTCTTGCATGCCATGCAAGCGCTCTCCCAGCTGAGCTATAGCCCCAACGTAAAGCTGTCGTGTTGACGGGCGGCATAATATGAATTCCATTGCTGAGTGTCAACGGCAAAATCAGCCCTGCCCTTTCAATCGTCGAAAAATCATGCAAATGAAGCACATTGCGAGGTTGCTCGCAGCCAGTAGTTAAACCTGTCACATTTTCGCGTAAAAGGGTGCTATAACATGAAGCCTTCATTAACCCTACTGATATTCAGGTAATTGCATGATCAAGGAACGAATGACGCCAGAGGAGCTGTCCCGGCTCACTGGCTATAGCCGACAGACCATCAATAAATGGGTACGTAAAGAGGGTTGGAAAACATCTCCAAGGCCGGGTGTTCAGGGCGGTAAAGCGCGTCTGGTCCACGTGAACGAGAAAGTGCGAGAGTTCATCCGCAGCGCTTCTCGGGTAACCGAAGCACCTCTTCATCCTGAAAGCGTGGCAAGCAGTAGCTCGCTTGACGCTCTGCTTCTGACACTCGCCAATGAAATGACCCCCGATGAACAAAAACAGCTGACGACGCTGCTGCTGCGAGAAGGGATCACCGGATTGCTACAACGTTTAGGGATACGCGACCAGAGCTGATATGAAAAGATTACGGAGCAAGATGACCACGGAAGAGCTGGCCGAGAGCCTGGGGGTCGCCAAACAGACGGTCAACCGCTGGATACGTAAGCAAGGGTGGAAAACCGAAGGGTTAAACGGCGTGAAAGGTGGACGAGCCAGACTGATCCACATCGATACCCGCGTGCGTGAGCACCTTATGACCCTCCCCGCTATTCGTACCCGCCAGGCGGTTTACCAGTTAGCAGAAGCCTCCGCCGAGTATGGCGATGTGAATACCACCAGCCTGCCACGCCAGGTGACCACTGCTCTGGAAAACCTGACCCAAATCGAGCAACAGAGGCTCGCCGTGCTGCTGGCACGCGAAGGGATTCAGGGTTTTCTCACCCGCCTCGGGATCGCTGAAGAGCAGACATAAAAAAACGGCAGGATAACCTGCCGTTTTCAAATGGGTCTGCCTGATGCGATTACTGCTGGCTTTCGCGCTCAGCAATAAAGCCCAGCGCTTTGTTGATACGCGCGACGCTGCGTGTCTTGCCAATCGCATGGACGGTGACGTCCAGGCCTGGAGACTGGCCTGCGCCGGTCACAGCCACACGCAGCGGCATACCGACTTTACCCATACCCACTTCCAGCTCGTCAGCCGTTGCCTGAATCGCATGATGCACGTTCTCTGCGGTCCAGTCCGTCAGGGCTGCCAGTTTATCGCGCACCACTTCCAGCGGCTGACGCGCAACCGGACGCAGGTGTTTTTTCGCCGCGTCAGCATCAAACTCATCAAACTCTTCGTAGAAATAGCGGCAGCTTTCCGCAATCTCTTTGAGAGTTTTGCAGCGTTCGCCGAGCAGTCTCACCAGATCCGCCAGCTCAGGGCCGGTGCGGGTGTCAATGTTGGCCTGTTCAATGTGCCATTGCAGGTAGGTCGCAACATATTCAGCCGGCATGGTGTTGATGTAGTGATGGTTCAGCCACAGCAGTTTATCGGTGTTAAACGCACTGGCGGATTTGCTCACCGCATTCAGGGAGAAGAGTTTGATCATCTCTTCACGGCTGAAAATCTCCTGATCGCCGCTGGACCAGCCCAGGCGCACCAGGTAGTTCAGCAGCGCTTCCGGCAGGTAGCCGTCGTCGCGGTACTGCATCACGCTCACGGCGCCGTGGCGCTTGGACAGTTTTTTACCGTCATCACCGTTGATCATCGAGACGTGCGCGTAGACCGGCACTGGCGCATTCAGCGCTTTCAGGATGTTGATCTGGCGCGGGGTGTTGTTGATATGGTCTTCGCCACGGATAACGTGGGTGATTTCCATATCCCAGTCATCAACCACCACGCAGAAGTTGTAGGTCGGTGAACCGTCGGTACGACGAATGATCAGATCGTCCAGCTCCTGGTTGCTGAACTCAATCGGGCCACGGATCTGATCGTCAAAGATCACAGAACCGTCCTGCGGGTTAGCAAAACGCACGACGCAGGGTTCGTCATCAGCATGATGTTCATGGCTATGGCGGCAGCGGCCGTCGTAGCGAGGTTTGTCGCCGTTCGCCATCTGCTCTTCGCGCAGGGCTTCCAGACGCTCTTTAGAGCAGTAGCATTTATACGCGGTACCCGCGACCAGCATTTCATCAATGACGGCGTTGTAGCGATCAAAACGTTTGGTCTGGAAGTATGGGCCTTCGTCCCACTCCAGATTCAGCCAGTTCATGCCATCCATGATGGCTTCGATAGCTTCCGGTGTTGAACGCTCGAGATCGGTGTCTTCAATACGCAGCACGAACTCACCGCCGTGGTTACGTGCAAAAAGCCAGGAATAAAGAGCAGTACGGGCACCACCGACGTGCAGATAGCCTGTCGGGCTGGGCGCGAAGCGAGTTTTGATTTTCATGAAATGGCCTTACGTTATAAAGATGCCGACGACCGGCAAATGCTGGGATAAAAACAATGGGCAATATTCTATCACTGTGGGCCGATTCCTCAATGAGGAAGCCTGAATGACGTGCAGGTTTGCTAAATTTGTTTAGAAATCATGCTGCGCGGACCATTTTGTGATCCATTTGTTTAATTTTACGACGAACAAACAAAATCTTTAGAAAAGGCGTTGACTCATTTTCAACTCTCCCTATAATGCGACTCCACACAGCGGGGGTGATTAGCTCAGTTGGTAGAGCACCTCCTTTACACGGAGGGGGTCGGCGGTTCGAGCCCGTCATCACCCACCATCTACTTAAGTAGATACCGCAGTGTAGATAAGAATTTAAGATTGGGCGATTAGCTCAGTTGGTAGAGCATCTCCTTTACACGGAGGGGGTCGGCGGTTCGAGCCCGTCATCGCCCACCATTCTTAAATCTTATTTAGTAGCACCGAAATGGGTGATTAGCTCAGTTGGTAGAGCACCTCCTTTACACGGAGGGGGTCGGCGGTTCGAGCCCGTCATCACCCACCATTCGGGTCGTTAGCTCAGTTGGTAGAGCAGTTGACTTTTAATCAATTGGTCGCAGGTTCGAATCCTGCACGACCCACCAATGTAAAAAAGCGCCCTAAAGGCGCTTTTTTGCTATCTGCGATATTCAAGATTCGAACCTGCAGCAGGTTCGAGCCGAACGCAGTGAGGCACCGGAGCCGCAAGGCGACGGCCCGAAGGGCGAGCGAAGCGAGTCATCCTGCACGACCCACCAATGTAAAAAAGCGCCCTAAAGGCGCTTTTTTGCTATCTGCGATTCCTGAATTCAAAAGACATTGCCTGATGGCGCTTCGCTTATCAGGCCTACGTTATGCCTGCGTGATCCGTAGGTCGGGTAAGCGCAGCGCCACCCGACAAATAGCCCCCCAGATCTGGCAGGTCCTCTCAAGCTATGGATTTTTATGCCGATATGCTTGTTTTATGGCGAGAGGATTTACAATGACAACCATACAGACATCAACACCTTCAATGCAGACCAGCAGTAGCAGTGGTAGCAGCTCCAGCGACAACAGCATTGCGTCGCAAATCAGCCGTCTGACGTCGCAGATCACCAAGCTCACTCAGCAGCTCAAAGATGTGGCGAACGGCAGCGGCACTGCTGAAGATAAGAAAAAGCAGCAGGACCTGCTTCAGGCGCAGATCAAAATGCTGCAGGCCCAGCTGGCACAATTGCAGCGCCAGCAGGCTGAAGAAGCGCAAAAGAAACAAGAACAAAAACAGGGCAAAGCTGAAGGCGTGACCTCACCTTCCGCTGAGCACCAGATCGATATCTACATCTAATCGTCCGGCGCGTTAAATAACGGATCGCGTATGCGGGCCTCCATTAACCGCTGTGCCTGCATACGTACCACCTCCCAAAGCGCGTGAGCCGCCCCGGAAAGCGAGCGATTTTTACGTCGCGCCAGCATCAGTTTTCGCTCAATACAGGGCGCGAAACGCCTGACAACGAGCCGACTCCCCTGCGGCAGCGGCAACGCCAGCGCGGGTAACACGCTGATTCCAATCCCCGCTTCCACCATCGGGAAGAGCGTCGCGGGATGGCCAATCTCCTGCACGATCGTCGCATTCACTTTCTGCTGGGCGAGCGCCGCATCAATCAGCGGACGGCTTCCCGATGCATAATCCTGCAATACCAGGTTTGCCCCCTGCAATGCCTGCCACGTCACCTCTGGCACCTGGGTCAGAGGATCGTCATCGCGACAGAGCAGTAAAAATGGCTCTGAGAGCACCACTTCACACTCAAGATCCGTCACCGGCCCCGGATCGATCACAATCCCGAAATCCACCTCGCCTTGTCTGATACTCTCCAGAACCCACTGCTGCGGCCTGTCGTGCAGTACAAAATCGATATCGGGATAACGCCGGTTACTTTCGGCAATGCACTGGGGAATCAAATGCGCCGAAATGGTCTGGCTGGCGGCCACGCGCACGGTCCCAGAAAGTTGCTGCCCCACCCTGCCGACGTCGCGCAGCGTACTGTTGAGTTCATCCAGCAGTCGCTCCAGACGCGCGGCCAGCTGCTGCCCCGCTTCGGTCAGCACCACTTCCCGCGTGGTGCGATCGAGCAGGCGCACGCCGGTTTGCAGCTCCAGCTCTTTGACGCTATGGCTAACCGCCGACTGGCTCAGGCCGATTATCTCCCCGGCGCGGCTAAAGCTACGGGCCTGGGCGACGGTGACAAAAACGCGAAGCTGACGTAAGGAGTAATTCATCTTATTTATTCATGAATAGATGCAATAAATCGATTTTATTTCTCAAAGGGAACAAAGCACAATAGCCAAATCTGATTTCAGGAGCATCTATGAAACTGTTTCGTGTTCTCGACCCCTTTACCCTTACGCTGATTGCCGTGGTCCTGCTGGCCTCTTTCTTCCCGGCTCGCGGCGCTTTTGTTCCCTTTATTGAGGGCCTGACGACGGCCGCCATCGCCCTGCTGTTCTTCATGCACGGCGCCAAACTGTCGCGTGAAGCGATCATTGCCGGGGGGAGCCACTGGCGACTGCACCTCTGGGTGATGTGCAGTACCTTCATTCTGTTCCCAATCCTCGGCGTGCTATTCGCCTGGTGGGCACCGGTGAATGTCGATCCGGCGCTGTACACCGGTTTCCTCTATCTCTGTATTCTGCCTGCCACCGTGCAGTCGGCCATTGCATTTACGTCGCTCGCAGGCGGTAACGTTGCGGCGGCGGTTTGTTCCGCGTCTGCATCAAGCCTGTTAGGGATTTTTGTGTCACCGCTGCTGGTCGGCCTGCTGATGAATATGCACGGCGCAGAGGGCAACCTCGAACAGGTTGGGAAAATCTGCCTCCAGCTATTGCTGCCGTTCGTGCTCG
This sequence comes from Lelliottia wanjuensis, assembly GCF_030238365.1. Taxonomy (GTDB): domain Bacteria; phylum Pseudomonadota; class Gammaproteobacteria; order Enterobacterales; family Enterobacteriaceae; genus Enterobacter; species Enterobacter wanjuensis. The sequence goes on from NZ_JASSOT010000066.1 coordinate 93,348, forward strand.
GGCATCTCTCGCGTCCGTGGACCGGGGATTTCGTCGCCAGAAACAAAAAGTGGATTGGCAAAACCGACCAGACCTCGATTCTGTTAGTGGTCTACTCCGCCTTTGGCGAAGCCGTGGTGAACGGGATCTGGCATAAGGTCGGGATTGGTTCGCTGCTGTTTATCGCGCTGGTGAGCATTGTCCTGCTGGCGATTGTGATTGCGGTGAACACCTTTGCCGCGCGCAAGTTTGGCTTCAACAAAGCAGATGAAATCACCATTGTGTTCTGCGGTTCGAAAAAGAGTCTCGCCAACGGCATTCCGATGGCGAACATTCTCTTCCCGACGTCGGTGATTGGAATGATGGTGCTGCCGCTGATGATTTTCCACCAGATCCAGCTGATGGTCTGTGCGGTGATGGCACGTCGTTACAAGCGCCAGACGGAGAAGCTGGCGCAGGAAGAGACCCGCGCCGCGAAAGCTTAAGGACGTTTGAGGGGCTGAACCAGATGGCTCAGCCCTTCGCTTTTGATAAGCAACGTGATAGCCATCAGCTCGCCCAGTCGCCCGGCAGGAAATTGATCCTTGCGCGCGAACCACAGGAAATACTCTTCCGGCACGTCAATCAAGCGACGCCCCTTGTATTTACCGAACGGCATCTCGGTGTTGGCGATCTCGATGAGCTGTTCTTTCTCCACGTTACTCTCCCAGTAGCCTGATCATTTCAGCTTCGTCAATAACCTCAATGCCCAGCTCCTGCGCTTTCGCCAGCTTCGAGCCCGCCGCTTCACCGGCGATCACCAGATCGGTTTTCTTCGACACGCTGCCCGCCACTTTGGCGCCCAGCGCCACCAGACGCGCTTTGGCATCGTCACGGGAAAGCTGGCTCAGACTGCCGGTGAGTACCACGGTTTTGCCCGCAAACGGGCTGTCGATCTCTTCGGCGTTAACCACCACCGGCGCAGGCCAGTGAATGCCCTCTTCCAGCAGCTTACCGATGACTTCGCGGTTGCTCTCTTCTGCAAAGAAGTTGAAGACGTGGGTGGCGACAACGATGCCGACGTCCGGCACTTTTTGCAGATCCTCAATCGAGGCCTTTTCGAGCAGCTCAAGCGTACCGAAATGGGCAGCCAGCCCGGCGGCTGTCGCTTCGCCGACTTCACGAATACCCAGGGCGTAGAGGAAGCGCGCGAAAGTGGTCTCTTTGGATTTTTCCAGCGCATTGACGACGTTCTGCGCAGATTTTGGCCCCATACGATCCAGCCCGGTCAGCTTGCCCGCCGTCAGACGGAACAGATCCGCCGGCGTATGGACATACTCTTTTTCGACCAGTTGATCGATGATTTTATCGCCCATCCCGTCAACGTCCATCGCCCGACGAGAGACAAAGTGTTTGAGCGCCTCTTTGCGCTGCGCCCCGCAGATTAACCCACCGGTACAGCGCGTTACCGCTTCGCCTTCCACGCGTTCCACGTCAGAGCCGCAGACCGGGCAATGGGACGGGAATTCGATGGGAAATCGAACTGTTTCATCCAACTGTTTTTCTAATACTTTTACTACTTGCGGAATTACATCTCCAGCACGTCGAATAATGACCCAATCATTAATTTTTAAACCTAAATTTTTGATAACATCTTCATTATGCAATGTGACATTACTAACTGTTGCCCCTCCAACATAAACAGGTGTTAGTCGAGCAACTGGAGTGATGGCTCCGGTTCTACCAACCTGAAAATCAACCCCGATAACTCGTGTTGTCTTTTCCTGAGCAGCAAACTTATACGCAACAGCCCAACGCGGGGCTTTAGCAACAAATCCAAGCTTTTCTTGTTGCCTCTTATCATTAACTTTTATGACGATACCATCAATGTCAAATCCCATATATGGCCTACGTAATTCAATTCGATTGTAGTAGTCCATTACATCATTTATGTCATCATAAAGGCGCACATCATCACTAACTGGTATTCTCCACTTCCTAAACAGTTGCAACGTTTCAAACTGGCCAGCGGGCAGACTACCGCCATCAACAACGCCATATCCATAGCAGTAAAAGTATAGATTTCTGCTACTTACAATCGCGGGGTCGAGTAAACGAATGGTTCCTGCAGCTGCGTTGCGAGGATTGACAAACAGTTTACCGCCATGTTTCCGAGCATAGTTATTCAGTGAATTGAATTTATCTTTAGGAAGAATAACCTCACCTCGGATTTCAAGCTGACTGGGTATATTATTCCCATAAAGAACAAGCGGTACTGATTTTATTGTCTTTACGTTTGCAGTTACATCTTCTCCCTGCACACCATCTCCTCGAGTAACAGCACTTACAAAATGACCATTCTCGTAGAAGATACTTATTGCAAGACCATCAAGCTTTAGCTCACAACAATAAGAAGCTTTTTTGCCTAATTTTTGCTCTATGCGAGAGTTAAACGCCTGAAATCCCTTTTCTTCAAAAACATTTTCTAAAGAAAGCATAGCCATTCGATGCTTGATTTTCTTGAACCCATCAATAACTGGAGCTCCAACACGCTGCGTGGGCGATGTTGAAGTTACAAACTCAGGATTTGATTTTTCAAGTTCAATAAGACGACGCATTAAAGCATCGTATTCTTCATCAGTAATTTCTGGGTCAACAAGAACATGATATCTATGCTCATGGTAGCGCAGCTCATCACGAAGATTCTCGATTAGATGTAATATCTCTTTTTTATTCATAACGTTACCATAGATGAAAAACCCCCGACAGGCGGGGGTTGAGGAGACGTGGAAGAGAACGCAGAATTTAGGCGTTAGCTTCCTTTACTTCGCGGATGCGATCCTGATACTCGCGCAGTTTCTGCGGCGTCATCATACGACGCTGATCGTCGAGTACCACACCACCGACTTCATCGGCGATGTGCTGGGCGGATTGCAGCATCAGCTTAAAGTTTTGCAGTTCGTCACCGTAGGACGGCACCTGCATAAAGATCGTGATGCCCGGCGTGGTGAAATCACCGGTCATTTCCGGATCAAAGGTCCCCGGATTCACCATGTTTGCCAGGCTGAACAGCGCAGGGCCGCTCCCGTCCGGGCTCAGGTGACGGTGGAAAATATTCATGTCGCCAAACTTGAAGCCCGCCTGCTGAATGCTGTTGAGCAGCACGTCACCATTGAGCTGAGTCCCGTGATGCGCGGCGACGTTCATGATGATCACCGTCTCTTTACGCTGCGGCTTTTCAGCTACCGGCGCTTCTTCGATAATCGGTTCCGGTTCAACGACAGGCTCAGGCTGCGGAGCCGGTTGCACATGAACAGGCTGCGGCGGCATTTCTGGCGGCGAGGGCTGAACAGGACGCGGCTGCTGCACGGGCTGTTGAACGTGCTGCGGCTGAACCGGCTGCTGGACAACAGGCTGTTGTACCGGCGGTTGCTGTGGCTGACGCACCGGCTCTTCCACAGGCTGTGGCGCGGGCTGGCGCGGCTGTGCAGACGCGTAAGGCGGCTGATACTGGTGCTGCGGAGGCTGACGAGGTGCTTCATGCTCCCCATGGCCTGCAGCAGGCGCAGTCGTATTGACCCGATGAACGCGAACTTCACCCACGCCTTCGTCGTCGTTATCGTCGATGTCGTCATCACCGTCATCGTCGTTACGACTGGACTTCATGCGTTTCAGTGGGCGATCGCGAAACATCGAGGAACGTTCTTTACGGCTGGTCCAGAAACCATGTACCAGTAAAGCGAGTATGGCGATCGCGCCAACAATGATTAATATCAGACGCAAATCCTGCATCATTATATTCTCTGTTGTTCTAACACCTTGCCACCACGGCAAACATTTACTCACTAAGAGTATTTGCCGATTACGTCAAGTGCAAGTGTGTGCAGAGCATTCAAAGCATAAAGATGAACGAAATCGTGCTTTTTGCTGTTTTTTCGAACATTTCCGAACTGGTCATTGGTCCATAACCCGATAATATAGGCGTGCAATTCCACTGGTTGTGAAAAAAGGAGTACAGCCTGGCTATGGTTTCGACATCAACAACGACTCCGCGCAGCGGCATTGGGTATTTTTCTCAGGGATGGAAGCTGGTCTCCCTGCCTGGGATCCGCCGCTTTGTGATCTTACCTCTTCTGATCAACATTCTGCTGATGGGCGGCGCGTTCTGGTGGCTGTTTACCCGGCTGGAAAGCTGGGTGCCGGCTATCATGAGCCATGTGCCCGACTGGCTGCAGTGGCTGAGCTATTTGCTGTGGCCGATTGTGGTCATCTCCGTCCTGCTGGTCTTCGGTTATTTTTTCTCGACCATCGCCAACTGGATCGCCGCGCCGTTTAACGGACTGCTGGCGGAGCAGCTCGAAGCCCGACTGACAGGCGCGACGCCGCCCGATACGGGTGTGCTTGGCATCATGAAAGATGTGCCGCGCATCATGAAACGCGAATGGCAGAAGTTTGCCTGGTATTTGCCGCGCGCCATTGTTCTGCTGATTCTCTACTTTATCCCCGGCATCGGCCAGACCGTTGCACCGGTGCTGTGGTTCCTGTTTAGCGCCTGGATGCTGGCCATCCAGTATTGCGATTACCCGTTTGATAACCACAAAGTGCCGTTCAAAGAGATGCGCACGGCGCTGCGCTCGCAAAAGGTCATCAATATGCAGTTTGGTGCCCTCACCAGCCTGTTCACCATGATCCCTGTCCTTAACCTGTTCATCATGCCGGTTGCCGTCTGCGGCGCGACCGCGATGTGGGTAGATTGCTATCGTGCTAAGCACGCGTTATGGAAGTAATGCAAAACTGTGTAAATGGAGGGCGGCTTATGCCCTCCTTATTCCATACTGATAGCCATTATTTCCTTGCAGCATATAGATATGCGATTTCCTTACTTCCGCATACTTATCCAACGGGTATGCTGGGACGGTATCCCAATTTCATACAGTTAAGGACAGGCCATGAGTAAGATTTACGAAGACAACTCGCTGACTATCGGTCATACGCCACTGGTTCGACTGAACCGTATCGGTAATGGACGCATTCTGGCGAAGGTAGAATCACGTAACCCGAGCTTCAGCGTAAAATGCCGTATCGGTGCAAACATGATTTGGGATGCCGAAAAACGTGGCGTTCTGAAACCTGGCGTTGAGCTGGTAGAACCCACCAGCGGCAACACCGGTATTGCTCTGGCCTATGTTGCCGCGGCGCGTGGCTACAAATTAACGCTGACGATGCCAGAAACCATGAGCATTGAGCGTCGCAAGCTGCTGAAAGCGCTGGGCGCGAATCTGGTTCTGACCGAAGGCGCGAAAGGCATGAAAGGTGCCATTCAGAAAGCGGAAGAGATTGTCGCCAGCGACCCGGCGAAATACCTGCTGCTGCAGCAGTTCAGCAACCCGGCTAACCCGGAAATCCACGAAAAAACCACCGGCCCGGAAATCTGGGAAGATACGGACGGTCAGGTTGACGTGTTTATCTCCGGCGTCGGCACCGGCGGGACGCTGACCGGCGTGAGCCGCTATATTAAAGGCACAAAAGGCAAAAAGGATTTAATCACCGTTGCCGTTGAGCCAACCGACTCCCCTGTCATCGCTCAGGCGCTGGCGGGCGAAGAGATCAAACCGGGCCCGCACAAAATTCAGGGTATCGGCGCAGGCTTTATCCCGGGCAACCTGGATCTGAAGCTGATTGATAAAGTGGTCGCTATCACGAACGAAGAAGCGATCTCCACGGCGCGTCGTCTGATGGACGAAGAAGGTATTCTGGCCGGTATCTCTTCCGGTGCCGCGGTGGCCGCTGCGCTGAAACTCCAGGAAGACGAAACCTTTACCAATAAGAATATTGTGGTTATCCTACCGTCCTCGGGTGAGCGTTATTTAAGCACTGCACTGTTTGCCGATCTCTTCACAGAAAAAGAACTGCAACAGTAATGCCAGCATGTTAATAACGCGTAAAAAAGCACCCAAACGGGTGCTTTTTTGTGGCCTGCGTCAAACTTTTACTCCTCCTGGCATTGATTCACCCCGTCGGGTCTGGTATTTAACCTGACAATTATTTTGAAGCGCGAAATTAATCATTACAGGAAATACCGAAGCTGAATCGATTTTATGATTTGGTTCAAGTCTTGCTTTCACTGCATAATGTTTAATGACGAGCGAAACGTCAGCGCTAACAAGACAGGCTAAAGTTAAACCGCCAGGCTAGACTTTAGTTCCACAACACTAAACCTATAAGTTGGGGAAATACAATGTTCCAGCAAGAAGTTACCATTACCGCTCCGAACGGTCTGCACACCCGCCCTGCTGCTCAGTTTGTTAAAGAAGCTAAAGGCTTCACTTCTGAGATCACTGTGACCTCCAACGGCAAAAGCGCTAGCGCGAAAAGCCTGTTCAAGCTGCAGACTCTGGGCCTGACTCAGGGTACCGTCGTCACCATCTCCGCAGAAGGCGAAGACGAGCAGAAAGCAGTTGAGCATCTGGTAAAACTGATGGCTGAGCTCGAGTAAGTTACGGGTTCTTTTCAATATCAGTCACAAGTAAGGTAGGGTTATGATTTCAGGCATTTTAGCATCCCCGGGTATCGCTTTCGGCAAAGCACTTCTGCTGAAAGAAGACGAGATCGTCATCGACCGGAAAAAAATTTCTGCCGACAAGGTTGATCAGGAAGTTGAGCGTTTTCTGAGCGGTCGTGCCAAGGCATCAGCGCAACTGGAAGCCATCAAAACTAAAGCTGGCGAAACTTTCGGTGAAGAAAAAGAAGCCATCTTCGAAGGGCACATCATGCTGCTCGAAGATGAGGAGCTGGAGCAGGAAATCATAGCCCTGATTAAAGATAAGGGCATGACGGCCGACGCGGCTGCACATGAGATTATCGAAGGTCAGGCAACTGCCCTTGAAGAGCTGGATGATGAATACCTGAAAGAGCGTGCGGCTGACGTACGTGACATCGGTAAGCGCCTGCTGCGCAACATCCTGGGTCTGGCGATTATCGATCTGAGCGCGATTCAGGACGAAGTAATCCTGGTTGCCGCCGACCTGACTCCATCTGAAACCGCACAGCTGAACCTGAACAAGGTGCTGGGTTTCATCACCGACGCCGGTGGCCGTACCTCCCACACCTCTATCATGGCGCGTTCTCTGGAACTGCCAGCCATCGTGGGTACCGGTAGCGTCACCGCTCAGGTGAAAAACGACGACTATCTGATTCTGGATGCCGTAAACAATCTGGTTTACGTCAACCCAACTAACGAAGAGATCGAACAGCTGCGTGCCGTTCAGGAGCAGGTTGCTTCTGAGAAAGCGGAACTGGCCAAACTGAAAGATCTGCCAGCCATTACGCTGGACGGTCATCAGGTGGAAGTTTGTGCGAACATCGGTACCGTCCGTGACGTTGACGGCGCTGAGCGCAACGGCGCGGAAGGCGTGGGTCTGTATCGTACTGAATTCCTGTTCATGGACCGTGATTCACTGCCAACTGAAGATGAGCAGTTCGCGGCGTACAAAGCGGTTGCTGAAGCCTGTGGCTCACAAGCGGTTATCGTACGTACCATGGACATCGGTGGCGACAAAGAGCTGCCGTACATGAACTTCCCGAAAGAAGAGAACCCGTTCCTGGGCTGGCGTGCAGTGCGTATCGCGATGGATCGTAAAGAGATCCTCTACGCTCAGGTACGTGCCATCCTGCGTGCTTCTGTATTCGGTAAATTACGCATCATGTTCCCAATGATCATCTCTGTAGAAGAAGTGCGTGCACTGAAAGCTGAGATCGAAATCATGAAGGCGCAGCTGCGTGAAGAAGGTAAAGCCTTTGATGAAACTATCGAAGTGGGCGTGATGGTGGAAACACCAGCAGCCGCGACGATTGCTCGTCATTTGGCCAAAGAAGTCGACTTCTTTAGTATCGGCACCAATGATTTAACGCAGTACACCCTGGCAGTTGACCGTGGTAATGATATGATTTCACATCTCTACCAGCCAATGTCACCGTCCGTACTCACGCTAATCAAGCAAGTTATTGATGCTTCTCATGCTGAAGGTAAATGGACAGGCATGTGTGGTGAGCTTGCAGGCGACGAACGTGCTACACTTCTGTTGCTGGGTATGGGTCTGGACGAATTCTCTATGAGCGCCATTTCCATCCCGCGCATTAAGAAGATTATCCGTAACACGAACTTCGAAGATGCGAAGGTGTTAGCAGAGCAGGCTCTTGCTCAACCGACAACGGACGAGTTAATGACGCTGGTTAACAAGTTCATTGAAGAAAAAACAATCTGCTAATCCACGAGATGCGGCCCAAATTACTGCTTAGGAGAAGATCATGGGTTTGTTCGATAAACTGAAATCTCTGGTTTCTGATGATAAGAAAGACACCGGAACTATTGAGATTATTGCTCCGTTGTCTGGCGAAATCGTCAATATCGAAGACGTGCCGGATGTAGTTTTTGCCGAAAAAATCGTTGGTGATGGTATTGCTATCAAACCAACTGGTAACAAAATGGTTGCGCCAGTTGACGGCACCATCGGTAAAATTTTTGAAACCAACCATGCGTTCTCTATCGAATCTGATAGCGGTATCGAACTGTTTGTACACTTCGGTATCGACACCGTTGAGCTGAAAGGCGAAGGCTTTAAGCGTATCGCTGAAGAAGGCCAGCGTGTGAAAGTCGGCGACCCGGTGATCGAATTCGATCTGGCGCTGCTGGAAGAGAAAGCCAAGTCTACCCTGACTCCGGTTGTTATCTCCAACATGGACGAAATCAAAGAACTGATCAAACTGTCTGGCAGCGTTACCGTGGGCGAAACCCCGGTCATCCGCATCAAGAAGTAATTCTTGCCGCACAGAAAAATGGCGCCTTCGGGCGCCATTTTTGTTTATCCGGGGAGAATGAGCTCATCAAAGCCTTTTTCCTGGGTGTACTTCATCACCTCTGTCACCCGATCGCCTGCACGGCGAATCGCGTCAGCCACATCCCTGCCCAGCACAATGCCGCTTACCAGCTCTGAACAGAAGAGGTCACCCGTCCCTTTCAGGTCGGTCGCGACGCGCGGATGGTCCGTTACCGTCACACCCTCTTTCGTCACCAGTACCACGTGGATGTTCTCAGGATCAGACTCCACCGGCGCGCTGGTGATCGCTACCCATTTCAGGGTGTCGGACAGCAGACTTTTGGCCGCAGAAATGGCGCTTTCCGGCGTGCGACACGGCTGGCCGCTCAGCACTTCCAGCTCGAAGACGTTCGGCGTAATCCCCTGCGCCAGCGGCAGCAAATGCGTGCGATAGGCGTCCGGGATTTCGGGCTTCACGTAGATCCCGCTGTCGATATCCCCGATCACCGGGTCGACCAGCACCAGCAAATCAGGGTGCTTGGCTTTGATGGCGATAAGCCACTCGGCGAGGATCGCAATCTGGCTGGCGCTGCCCATATAGCCGGTGGTCACCGCTTTCAGTTCGCGTAACACATCGCGCTCTTCGAGGGCTTTCAGGTAGCCGCTGAACCAGTCCTCGGGGATCACGCCACCGTAGAAGGTATCGTAATGCGGGGTATTGCTGAACAGTACCGTCGGGACCGCCGTGACGGTCAACTGATGCTGTCTGATGTTCGGCACCGCAATGCTGTTGCCCACGCTGCCGTAAACCACCTGCGACTGCACAGCCACGATATCCGTCTGCTGCGCACGGGTTTTATCCCGAAATAAAATCATCTCCATGACGCTTAAATCCCCGCCCCCTGCGAATAACTCTCTTCACCAAAGACGCCGGTAGACAGATAACGGTCGCCGCGATCGCAAATAATCGCCACCACCACTGCACCCGGATTAGCCTGCGCCACGCGCAATGCCCCGGCTACCGCGCCACCCGAACTGACGCCGCAGAAGATGCCTTCGCGAACTGCCAGTTCACGCATGGTATTTTCCGCTTCGCGCTGATGAATATCCAGCACCTGGTCCACAAGCTGGGCATTAAAAATGCCCGGCATGTACTCCGCCGGCCAGCGGCGAATGCCCGGAATGCTGCTCCCCTCTTCCGGTTGCAGACCGACAATCGTCACTGCACTGTCCTGCTCGCGCAGAAAACGCGAGACACCGGTAATGGTGCCGGTTGTCCCCATGCTGGAGACGAAATGGCTGATACGCCCGTCGGTCTGACGCCAGATTTCCGGGCCGGTGGTGGTGTAGTGCGCGTAGGGGTTATCGGGATTGTTAAATTGATCCAGCAGTTTACCTTCGCCACGCTGGGCCATGTCGAGGGCCAGATCGCGCGCCCCTTCCATCCCCTGCTCTTTAGTGACGAGGATCAGTTCTGCGCCATAGGCACGCATCGCGGCACGGCGCTCCTGACTCATGTTGTCCGGCATCAGCAATTTCATGCGATAGCCTTTTAACGCCGCAATCATCGCCAGCGCAATGCCAGTGTTGCCGCTGGTCGCTTCGATCAGCACGTCGCCGGGCTGTATCTCCCCGCGCTTTTCCGCCTCAACTATCATCGACAATGCCGCCCTGTCTTTGACAGAACCGGCAGGGTTATTGCCTTCCAGTTTGACCCAGATTTCGCTGCCATTGTTGGGATGCATGCGCTGTAGTTTGACCAGAGGGGTGTTGCCGATGGTGTGTTCTAATGTGTTCACGAATTCTGTCCAATAAAAAGCCCGGTGGCGCTTCGCTTACCGGGCCTACAGGGATCGCTTTGTAGGCCGGGTAAGCGCAGCGCCACCCGGCAAATACCACGTCTAATTAACCTATCAGGCCGACTCCGCCAGAGCAAGACTCTCGCGCGACTCGATGCGCTCGGTGCCGTGATAGATACGGGCATGCTGCAAACCGACAAACAGGCGATCGCCGCGGGACGGCGCCTCTTCGTCGCGCATCACCACCGTCAGCGGCTCGGTGTACCAGCCCAAGGGTTGCACCACCAGTTGGGTGTAATGACCTTTCGGACTCGCCTCCAGCACCTGAACCGGCAGCGGAGAATCGAGGCTGGTGCGACGGCTGACGTCCACTTCCCACGGACGCAGGAACAGATCGACCGGTCCCTGATGGGCAGGCGTGTAGCCCAGCGGCCAGCGGTGCGCGCCGACGTGGAACTGTCCGCCGCGGATATTGCCCTGCATGCGGTTCACTTCGCCCATAAACTCCAGCACGAAGCGGGTCGCCGGCTCGCGCCACAGCTGTTCCGGCTCATCAACCTGTTCGATATTCCCCTGGCTCATCACCACCACGCGGTCGGCCACTTCCATCGCCTCTTCCTGATCGTGAGTCACGAAGACGCTGGTGAATTTCAGCTCCTCATGGAGCTGACGCAGCCAGCGACGCAGCTCTTTACGCACCTGGGCGTCCAGCGCGCCAAAAGGTTCGTCGAGCAGCAGGATTTGCGGCTCTACCGCCAGGGCGCGAGCCAGCGCCACGCGCTGCTTCTGTCCACCGGAAAGCTGCGCCGGATAACGGTCGGCGAGATGGGCCAGCTGCACCATCTCCAGCAGTTTGGTCACTTTCGCTTTGATGGTCGCGGCATTCGGGCGCTCGCGACGCGGGAGCACGGTCAGGCCAAAGGCAATGTTGTCGAACACCGTCATGTGGCGGAAAAGAGCGTAGTGCTGGAACACAAAACCGACTTTACGATCGCGGGCATGCAGACGGCTGACATCGGTTCCGTGGAAGCGAATGTGCCCGCTGGTCTGATGCTCAAGCCCGGCAATGATACGCAGCAGCGTGGTTTTACCGGAGCCGGATGGGCCAAGCAGCGCCACCATCTGGCCGGATGGGATATCCAGTGAGATATCGTTCAGCACCTGGGTGCGACCAAAAGACTTCTTAATATTGGCAATCTCAATGCTCATGATTTCCCTCCTGCTGCAGGCGTTTTTCCTGATTCTCTAAACGCCACTGCACCACACTCTTTAAAAACAAGGTCAAAATAGCCATCAGCGTCAGCAGGGCTGCGGCGGTAAAGGAACCGACGGTGTTATAGTCCTGCTCCAGCAATTCAATCTGTAGCGGCAGCGACAGGGTTTCGCCGCGAATCGAGCCAGAAACTACCGACACCGCGCCAAACTCACCGATCGCGCGGGCGTTGGTCAGCACCACGCCGTACAGCAGCGCCCAGCGAATGTTCGGCAGCGTCACACGTTTAAACATCTGCCAGCCGGATGCGCCCAGCAGGATCGCCGCTTCGTCTTCATGGCTGCCCTGGCTCAACATCACCGGCACCAGCTCACGCACCACAAACGGACAGGTCACGAATACCGTCACCAGCACCATGCCCGGCCAGGCGAACATGATTTGCAGGTTGTGCTCGTCAAGCCAGCCGCCGAGCGGGCCATTCGAGCCGTAAAACAGGAGATAGATCAGACCGGCGACCACCGGCGAGACGGCAAACGGGATATCCAGCAAGGTCAGCAACAGCTGACGGCCAGGGAAGTCAAAGCGCGTCACCAGCCACGCCAGCAAAATCCCGAACACCAGATTCACCGGCACGGAAATCAGGGCGATCATCACCGTCAGCCAAATCGCGTGGAGCATGTCCGGGTCCGCCAGGTTTTGCAGCGCGGGCATAATCCCTTTGCTGAACGCCTGCACGAAGATGTAGACCATCGGCACAACGAGAATAAACACTGACACCAGCACGCCGGTGCCAATCAGAAACCATTTTCCCCAGTTGATGCGGGGTGCGTCGTAGCGCTTCAATTGAGTAACTTCCGCCATCAGTGACCTACCACACGTCGACCAAAGCGACTTTGCAGAGTGTTAATCGAGAACAGCAGCAGCAGCGACGCGGCCAGGATCACCGAGGCAATCGCACTCGCCGCCGGATAGTCAAACTCCTGCAAGCGCACAAAAATCATCAGCGAGGTGACTTCGGTTTTCCACGCGATGTTCCCGGCGATAAAAATCACCGCGCCAAACTCGCCGAGACTGCGGGTAAACGACAGCGCCACACCGGCCAGCAGCGCCGGAGAGAGCTCCGGTAACACTACTTTGCAGAAACTCTGAATGCGCGTCGCGCCGAGGGTTTCCGCCGCCTCTTCGTATTCCGGCCCTAACTCTTCGAGAACGGGCTGCACGGTACGCACCACAAACGGGATGCTGGTAAAGGCCATCGCCACGGCGATCCCAAGCCAGGTGTAAGTCACTTTGATGTCGAACTGCGCCAGCCACTGCCCGTAAAACCCGTTCACCGAGAACAGGGACGCCAGGGTCAAACCGGCGACCGCCGTCGGCAGCGCGAAAGGCAGATCCATCAGGGCGTCCAGCAGGGTACGGCCCGGAAAACGATAGCGGGTTAAGATCCACGCCATCAGCAGGCCAAACACGCCGTTAAAAATCGACGCCACAAACGCCGACAGCAGCGTGACTTTATAGGCCGCCACCACCTGCGGATTGGTAATCACTTCCCAGTACTGCGCCCAGCTCATCTCAGAGAGCTGCATCACCAGCGCGCTTAACGGCAACAACAAAATCAGACAGACGAACAGCAGGCTGGTCCCGAGGCTTAAGGTAAAGCCGGGCAGCACGCGTCTGGAGGAGACTGCAAACATTACTTACGCCCCGCCGCCAACAGTTTGTCCAGCTCACCGCCGGTGGTGAAGTGGGTTTTCATCACCTCAGGCCAGGAGCCAAACTGGTCTTCCACGCGGAACAGCTCGGTCTGCGGGAATTTGTCTTTGAGCTTGTTCATCACGTCCGGGTTCGCCACGCGATAGTAATAGTCGGTGATAATGGTCTGCGCCTGCGGGCTGTAGAGATAGTTCAGGTATTCCTTCGCCGCTTTCTCGGTGCCGTTGGCTTTAACGTTTTTATCGACCCACGCCACCGGGAACTCGGCAAAGATATTGACCTTCGGCACCACCACTTCGAAGCCCTGCGCTTCGTACTGTTTACGGATGTTGTTCACTTCCGACTCGAAGCTGATCAGCACGTCGCCCAGACCGCGTTCCACGAAGGTGGTGGTCGCCCCGCGACCGCCGGTATCGAACACTTCAACGTTTCTCAGGAACTGAGTCATGAACTGCTCGGTTTTGGCTTTATCGCCGCCGTCCGCTTTATCGGCTGCACCCCAGGCGGCGAGATAGGTATAGCGCGCGTTACCGGAGGTTTTTGGATTCGGGAAGATCAGCTTCACGTCAGAGCGCACCAGATCGTTCCAGTCGTGGATATTCTTCGGGTTGCCCTTACGCACCAGGAACGCCATGGTGGAGTAGAACGGCGAGCTGTTGTTCGGCAGACGGCTCTGCCAGTCCGCCGGGATCAGGTTGCCTTTGTCATGCAAAATTTGCACGTCGGTAATCTGGTTGTAGGTCACCACATCGGCTTTCAGCCCCTGCAAAATCGCCAGCGCCTGCTTTGAGGAGCCCGCGTGAGATTGCTTGATGGTCAGCTTGTCGCCGTTGTTCTCTTTCGCCCACTGCTGTTCAAACGGTGGATTCAGGGCGGCAAACAGTTCGCGGGAGACATCATAGGAACTGTTGAGCAGCTCAGTCGCCTGCGCCTGCGCGACCAACAGCATGGAAGCTGCCAGCGCCAGATATCCTTTTTTCAGTACAGTAACGGCCATTGCGCACCCTTATAAATGTGATGACTAACTTATTGCCATAATATTTATAACGGGTACGAAAGGAGTAACGGTTTTATATACCGTTTGGTGATTTAGCAGCAGAAAAGGGAATAAGGATGAGGAGTGTTAATGCCGGGTGGCGCTTACGCTTACCCGGCCTACAAAATTACAGAGCCATTAGACGCTCAACGGACGGCGCGAAGTAGTAGCCGCCGGTCACCGGTTTGGTGAAGCGCAGCATGGCGTCGCGCTTGCCGTCGGTGTCACCGAACATGCTCAGCAGCTGCTGCTCGATGTTGTACAGACGCGCACAGTAGGCGCAGAAGTACAGGCCGTGGGTGCCGCTCGCCGTGCCGTACGGCAGGCTCTGGCGGACAATTTTCAGTCCTTTGCCGTCTTCTTTCAGATCCACGCGGGTCAGGTGAGAGGTCACCGGGCGATCGTCGCCGTCGATCTCTTCGTTAGCTTCTTTGGTGCGACCGATCATCATCTCCTGATCGTGCACGCTCATGCGGTTCAACTGCTTGAGGTTATGCTCCCAGCGCTGGACGAAAACGTAGCTGCCGCCCGCATCCACGCCGTCTTTGATTACCGCCACATCGCGACGCGTCTCTTCACCTGCCGGGTTTTCGGTGCCGTCGACGAAGCCGCTCAGATCTCGCTCTTCCACCCAGCGGAAACCGTGTACTTCTTCCTGGACCTCGATGCTGTCACCGAAGGCTTCCATCGCCGCCTGGGCCACGGAGAAGTTCACGTCATGACGCAGGGAAAGGATATGGATCAGCACGTCGTACTGGGTGGCTGGCGCCAGGCCTTTACCGTAAGGGATAAAGTCTTTCAGCTCGGTAGCGCCTTCGCCGCCGCTCAGCTGACGCCAGACGTTGTTGCCAAACGCCACCACCGCGCCGAGATGCGCGTCCGGGAATTTGGCCTCGAAGGTCGCCAGTTTATCGATAAATACTTTGCTGGCCGCACGCAGGGCATCCACATCCCCTTTCACATTGGCTTCAATCCAAATCGCCGCGCGGCAATGTTCTGGCAAAATGCCACTCTGAACCTGAGACATCGCTCCTCCTGAAAAAAGATGCCACGATATCGTGGCATTGATGGCGGGTATTATACCTGGATTTCAGCGAGGCGGTTTGTTCAGGCGCAAATTACTGCTTCCAGATAATCTTGCTCACTTTCCAGTTTTTGAGGGTGTCGTCCGCAGGCATCAGCCCTTCTGGGCCGCTCCACTCACCGGTGAAGAGATAGCTAATATGCTGGCTGTCTTTGGCCTTACACTCGACGGCCACTTTCTCATCCGCCACCGCGCTCTCGCAGTTGCCGAACGCTTTCTGATACAGGTCGCTAAACGGCGTACCCACTTTAACGCCGGTATCGGTTTCCACATCGCGGTCCAGCACCTCAATGCGGTTCACAGTGCCTTTATCGCCGTTGATGATCAGCGCCAGCTTGTCGTCTTTCAGCGCTTCGAAGTAGTGCACGATGGTGCCATTCTCGGTTTTCATGCCGCTGCGCAGGCGGTAGTCGCTGCTGAGTTCTGACTGGATGGCGTCCTGGTCCAGCGCGGTCATTGCGTTAATGTTCCCGACGCCCTTCTCGGTCACTTCGAATGAGGATCCAAACCAGTTCCACGGATAGGCCGCCGACCAGTTGATGGAGGAGATTGACGAGAGCGTTGAACACCCGGTTAACACCAGCGGCAAAGCGCATAAAACTAAACGCAGCGATTTCATTGAAACGTCCTTTCTTGTTAATTCAACGCTTGTTGGAGTGCAGCATCGATAAAAAGTGCCTTTAATCTTTTTCGATGGCGAAACTGGCGCGCAGACGAGGATGCGTCAGGAGCCACAACAGCGCCACAATATCCGCCACCACCAGCGAAATCCCGATCCCGCTCAGCGGCTCACCGAAGTACCAGAGCAGAGGCTGCCAGCACAGCAATACCACCTGCGCGAGGATCAGCAGCCAACGAAGGCTATACCAGACACGCGGAAAATGCTGCCGCCGACCGCTAAGCAAAAACGCCAGCACCGCCGGCACGCCGGGCAACAGCCCGAGCCAGAAGTTATCGTGGTCGGGATAGAACAGATTCAGCAGCGTATTTCCCTGATCGCGCGACGCCCCCGCCACCACAAACAGCACCCAGGTTCGCGCCTGGAGCAGAAGCACACACCAGAACAGAAATGGCAATCTGACGCGGCCCTGGCTGTCATAGTGCGCCGGGTGAAACTCAGTATTCTTCATCTTCGATCAGGCGCTTCCCTAAATTCAGAACATCGGCATGCTCATACCCGAGCCGCTCATACATCCCTAATACCACGTCGTTGTCTTCGCGCACCATAATCTGAATCTTCGGGCAGCCACGGGCGATCAGTTTCTTTTCCAGGCGATTGAGCAGCGCATTGGCGATGCCACGCCCGCGATATTCCGGGTGGACGCCGAGATAATAGGCCGAGCCGCGATGCCCGTCGTAGCCGCCCATCACCGTGCCCACCACTTCGCCATTCACTTCTGCGACGAGAAACAGGCTAACGTCATGATTGACCTTACGTTCGATATCCATTTCCGGATCGTTCCACGGACGCAGCAGATCGCAGCGTTCCCAAAGGGTAATGACCTCTTCGAAATCTTCCTGGCGAAAAACGCGTATCTCCATGGTATTAACCGCCTTTTTGGGTTTAAAAACAGTGATTATGGCGCGAACGCCGCCATTAGCCAATAAGCGGCGAAAAATGTCCAAAATTTTGGCATAATGTCACTCTGTCACGTATTGAAATGAAAAGTAAAACAATTCTCAACAAGGACTGTCGTAACGTAAAACGCGATACGATATAACACCAGGACCCCATTTTTTACAATTCAGGCCGCATGAGCACATTCAAACCTTTAAAAACACTCACATCGCGTCGTCAGGTACTCAAAGCGGGGCTGGCGGCCTTGACGTTAACCGGCATCGCCCAGGCGCAGGCCAAAGACGACAGTACCCTGAAAACCAGCAATGGGCACAGTAAGCCTAAGGCGAAGAAAGCGGGCGCCAAACGCGTGGTGATGCTCGATCCGGGCCACGGCGGGATCGACACCGGCGCGATTGGCCGTAACGGCTCGAAAGAGAAACATGTGGTGCTGGCGATCGCCAAAAACGTGCGCTCGATTTTACGCGCCAACGGCATCGACGCGCGCCTGACGCGCAGCGGTGATACCTTTATCCCGCTGTACGATCGCGTGGAAATTGCCCACCAGCACGGCGCGGATCTGTTTATGTCGATCCACGCCGACGGCTTTACCAATCCGAGCGCCGCGGGCGCATCGGTGTTTGCCCTCTCCAACCGCGGAGCGAGTAGCGCCATGGCGAAATACTTGTCCGATCGCGAAAACCGCGCGGACGAAGTGGCGGGCAAAAAAACCACCGATAAAGATCACCTGTTACAGCAGGTGCTGTTCGATCTGGTCCAGACCGACACCATCAAAAACAGCCTGACGCTCGGCTCGCACATCTTAAAGAAGATCAAGCCAGTGCATCGCCTGCACAGTAAAGGTACGGAGCAGGCGGCGTTTGTGGTCCTCAAATCGCCGTCGATCCCGTCCGTGCTGGTGGAAACTTCATTCATTACTAACCCGGACGAAGAGCGTCTGCTCGGCACCACGGCGTTTCGTCAGAAAATCGCCAACGCCATCGCCTCCGGGGTGATCAGTTATTTCAACTGGTTTGATAATCAAAAAGCGCATTCGTCGAGACGTAAATGAAACCGAACTCTCAGCAGGTCAAAGCGTTTCTGCTGCACCTGCAGGATCAGATTTGCCAGCAGCTGGCCGCCGTCGACGGCGGCGAATTTCAGGAAGATAACTGGCAGCGCGAAGCCGGTGGCGGCGGGCGCAGTCGCGTGCTGCGTAACGGCGGCGTGTTTGAGCAGGCAGGCGTTAACTTTTCTCACGTCCACGGTGACGCGATGCCTGCGTCTGCCACCGCGCATCGCCCGGAGCTCGCCGGACGCAGCTTCGAAGCGATGGGCGTGTCGCTGGTCGTGCATCCGCACAGCCCGTTTGTGCCCACCAGCCACGCCAACGTGCGCTTTTTTATCGCCGAGAAACCGGGTGCCGATCCGGTGTGGTGGTTTGGCGGCGGCTTCGATTTAACGCCCTATTACGGATTCGAAGAGGACGCCGTCCACTGGCATCGCACCGCACGCGATATTTGTCAGCCGTTTGGCGAGGACGTTTATCCGAAGTACAAAAAGTGGTGCGACGACTATTTCTACCTCAAGCATCGGGACGAACAGCGCGGAATTGGCGGGCTGTTCTTCGACGATTTGAATACGCCGGATTTTGACACCGCGTTTGCCTTTATGCAGGCGGTGGGCAAGGGCTATACGGACGCGTACCTGCCGATTGTTGCACGACGCAAAGATACCGATTACGGCGTGCGCGAGCGCGAATTTCAGCTTTATCGTCGCGGGCGGTATGTGGAGTTCAACCTGGTGTGGGATCGCGGGACGTTGTTTGGCCTGCAGACCGGCGGGCGCACGGAGTCGATTCTGATGTCGATGCCGCCGCTGGTGCGCTGGGAATACAATTTCGAGCCAAAAGAAGGCAGCCCGGAGGCTGCCTTGAGTGAGTTTCTGAAAGTCCGCGACTGGGTTTAACGCCGGGCGGCGCTACGCTTGCACCGGCCTACGGGTTAAGTAGGTCGGGTAAGCGCAGCGCCACCCGACAACACAGACGACTCCCCTCTTACAACGGCTGCGTCTGCGCCTCAACCACCGCTAATGCGACCATATTGACGATACGACGCACGGACGCAATCGGCGTTAACACATGCACCGGTTTCGCCACGCCCATCAGCACCGGCCCAACGGTCACCCCTTCCGAACTCGACACGCGCAGCAGGTTATAGCTGATACGCGCCGCTTCCACGTTCGGCATAATCAGCACGTTCGCCGAGCCTTTCAGCGGGCTGTCCGGCATCCGCTCGTTGCGGATACTCTCCACCAGCGCCGCATCGCCGTGCATCTCACCGTCAATCATCAGCTCTGGCGCGCGCTCACGTACCAGCTCCAGCGTCTGGCGCATTTTGCAGGCCGCGGCTGATTTGGATGAGCCAAAGTTAGAGTGCGACAGCAGCGCCACCTTCGGTTCGATACCGAAACGACGGACGGTTTCTGCCGCCATCACCGTGATCTCCGCCAGCTCTTCCGGCGTCGGATCGTCGTTGACGTAGGTATCGGCGATAAAGGTGTTGCCGCTAGGCAGCAGCAGCGCGTTCATCGCCCCCGCCGTATGCACGCCGTCGCGATAGCCGAAGATCTCCTGCACCACGCTGAAGTGCTCGTGATAGTCACCCACCGTTCCGCAAATCAGCGCGTCGGCTTCCCCGCGATGAACCATGATCGCGCCGATCACCGTGGTGTTGCTGATGACCGCTTTCTGCGCCTGCTCCTGCGTTACCCCGCGACGTTTCATGATCGCGTAGTACTCGCTCCAGTACTCTTTGAAACGCGGATCCGATTCGTTATTCACGATCTCAAAATCCACGCCCGGCTTAATCTGCAGGCCGAGTTTCTGGATGCGCATCTCGATCACGCTCGGACGACCAATCAGGATCGGTTTCGCCAGACCTAAGGTGATCAACTCCTGCGTCGCATGCAGCACGCGCGCCTCTTCGCCTTCGGCCAGCACCACGCGTTTTGCGTCGGCACGCGCCTGGGAGAAGATCGGCTTCATAAACAGGTTGGTTTTGTAGACGAACTCGGTCAGTTTGTCGATGTAGGCGTCAAAGTCTTCAATCGGACGCGTCGCCACGCCGGAATCCATCGCCGCTTTCGCCACGGCTGGCGCGATTTTGACGATCAGGCGCGGATCGAACGGTTTCGGAATGATGTAGTCCGGGCCAAAGCTCAGATCCTGATCGCCATACGCCGAGGCCACCACTTCGCTCTGCTCCGCATGGGCCAGCTCGGCAATGGCGTGGACCGCTGCGAGCTTCATCTCTTCGTTAATTGCCGTCGCACCCACGTCCAGCGCGCCGCGGAAGATGAACGGGAAGCACAGGACGTTGTTGACCTGGTTCGGGTAATCGGAACGCCCGGTACAAATAATCGCATCTTCACGCACGGATTTTGCCAGCGGCGGCAGGATTTCCGGCTCCGGGTTCGCCAGCGCCAGAATCATTGGCGCACGCGCCATTTTCTTGACCATCTCCGGGGTCAGCACTTTCGGGCCGGAGCAGCCGAGGAAAATATCCGCTCCGTCGATCACGTCGTCCAGCGAGCGTTTGCCGTCATCCTCTACCGCATAAGCGGCTTTGGTTTCCGCCATGTTCGGCTCGCGATCTTTGTAGATAACCCCTTTCGAATCGCACACCACGATGTTGTGCTTCTGCATGCCGAGCGCCACCAGCAGGTTCATACAGGCGATCGCCGCCGCACCTGCCCCGGAGACCACCATGCGCACATCGGAGAGGTTTTTCTCGACCACCCGCAGGCCGTTCAGAATGGCTGCGGTACTGATGATCGCCGTCCCGTGCTGGTCATCGTGGAACACCGGAATGTTCATACGTTCACGCAGTTTCTGCTCAATGTAGAAACATTCCGGCGCTTTGATGTCTTCGAGGTTAATGCCGCCAAACGTCGGCTCCAGTGCGGCCACCACGTTAATAAATTTGTCCGGGTCCAGCTCATCCACTTCAATATCAAACACGTCGATACCGGCGAATTTCTTGAACAGTACGCCCTTCCCTTCCATCACCGGTTTACCGGCCAGTGCGCCGATATTGCCCAGCCCCAGCACCGCGGTGCCGTTGGAGATCACCGCCACCAGGTTGCCGCGCGCGGTATATTTGTAAGCGGCCAGCGGATCTTTTTCGATCTCAAGGCACGGCGCGGCGACGCCCGGTGAATAGGCCAGCGCCAGGTCGCGCTGGGTGGCGAGTGGCTTAGTGGGGGAAACCTGGATTTTGCCCGGTACAGGGAATTGATGAAAATCGAGGGCACTCTGTCTTAACTGATCATCCATCTTATTGTTCCTTTCACGTATCGATCAAAAAGGGTGGCGTACTCACGTTCCTGATGCTCACCCTGGAGTGGCGCTTAGTATCGCCCCTGCGGACGGCGCAAACTTTGAAGGCTGCCAAAGTCTCACCATCGCGGAGCAAAATTTGTTATCAATTTATAACAGCCATGTTACCCACTCCCGAAAGCAATGCCTCCCCCGTCTGCTATGCTTTTTTGTTAAGTACGTCATGTATTTCGCAGAAGTGTGAACCAACGCACTCGCCTGAGTCCTTTATTTCTAAGGAGTTATTTTCATGAACCAATTAGACGGCATCAAAAAATTCACTACGGTTGTCGCCGACAGCGGCGATATCGAGTCCATCCGCCACTACCAGCCGGAGGACGCGACCACCAACCCGTCGCTGCTGCTGAAGGCGGCGGGCCTCGCCCACTTCAGCCACCTGATCGACGACGCCATCGCCTACGGCAAACAGCGCGGTAAAACGCAGGAGCAGAAGGTGGCGGAGGCCAGCGACAAACTGGCGGTCAATATCGGTGCGGAAATTCTGAAAAGTATTCCCGGCCGCGTTTCGACGGAGGTGGACGCGCGTCTCTCCTTCGACAAAGAAAAGAGCATCGCCAAAGCGCGTCGCCTGGTCGAGCTGTACCAGGAGCAGGACATCGATAAATCGCGCATTCTGATCAAGCTCGCCTCCACCTGGGAGGGTATCCGCGCCGCCGAAGTGCTGGAAAAAGAGGGGATCAACTGCAACCTGACGCTGCTGTTCTCCTTTGCCCAGGCGCGCGCCTGCGCCGAAGCGGGCGTGTTCCTCGTCTCGCCGTTTGTCGGGCGTATCTACGACTGGTATCAGGCAAAACAGCCGATGGACCCGTACGTGGTGGATGAAGATCCGGGCGTGAAATCGGTGCGCAATATCTACGATTACTTTAAGCAGCACCGCTACGAGACCATCGTGATGGGCGCCAGCTTCCGCCGCACCGAGCAGATCCTCGCCCTCGCGGGCTGCGACCGTCTGACCATCTCGCCCAATCTGCTGAAAGATCTGCAGGACAAAGAAGAGCCGGTGGTGCGCAAGCTGATCCCAACTTCTACCGTCCTGCCAAAACCAAAGCCGCTGACCGAAGCCGAGTTCCGCTGGGAACATAATCAGGACGCGATGGCCGTGGATAAACTGGCCGAAGGCATTCGCCTGTTCGCCGTTGACCAGCGCAAACTGGAAGATCTTCTCGCCGCCAAACTTTAATCATGCCATGGAGTGAACTATGTCCCGTAAAGAGCTAGCCAATGCCATTCGCGCCCTCAGCATGGATGCGGTACAAAAAGCCAATTCCGGCCACCCGGGCGCGCCGATGGGCATGGCCGATATCGCCGAAGTGTTGTGGAATGACTTTCTGAAGCACAACCCGACCGACCCGACCTGGTATGACCGCGACCGCTTTATCCTCTCCAACGGCCACGCCTCGATGCTGCTCTACAGCCTGCTGCATCTCTCCGGCTACGACCTGCCGTTAGAGGAGCTGAAAAACTTCCGTCAGCTGCACTCCAAAACGCCGGGCCACCCGGAGCTGGGCTATACGCCGGGCGTCGAAACCACCACCGGCCCGCTCGGCCAGGGGCTGGCGAACGCGGTCGGGCTGGCGATTGCCGAACGCACGCTGGGCGCGCAGTTTAACCGCCCGGACCATGAGATTGTCGATCACTTCACCTACGTGTTTATGGGCGACGGCTGTCTGATGGAGGGGATTTCCCACGAGGTCAGCTCGCTGGCGGGGACGCTGGGACTCGGCAAACTGATCGGTTTTTACGATCACAACGGCATCTCCATCGACGGGGAAACCGACGGCTGGTTTACCGACGATACGGCAAAACGCTTCGAGGCCTATCACTGGCACGTGGTGCATGAAATCGACGGCCACGACCCGGAAGCCATAAAGAGAGCGATTCTTGAAGCGCAGAGCGTGACGGACAAACCGTCGCTGATTATCTGTCGCACGGTGATCGGCTTCGGCTCGCCAAACAAAGCGGGTAAAGAAGAGGCCCACGGCGCGGCGTTGGGCGAAGAGGAAGTGGCCCTGACGCGGCAGAAACTGGGCTGGAAATATCCGGCCTTTGAGATCCCGAAAGAGATCTACAAAGCCTGGGACGCGCGCGCGGACGGCGAGAAGGCGCAGCAGGCGTGGAACGAAAAATTCAGTGCCTACAAAAAAGCGCATCCCGATCTGGCAGCAGAGTTTTCCCGCCGTATGAGCGGGGAACTACCGCAAGAGTGGGAAGCAAAAACGCAGGCGCTGATCGAAGATTTACAGGCCAATCCGGCGAAAATCGCCACCCGTAAAGCCTCACAAAATACCCTCAACGTCATTGGCCCCATCCTGCCAGAACTGCTGGGCGGCTCGGCGGATCTGGCCCCGAGTAACCTGACCATCTGGTCCGGCTCGAAATCGCTGAAAGAGGATATCTCCGGGAACTACATCCACTACGGCGTGCGTGAGTTCGGCATGACCGCAATTGCCAACGGCCTCGCCCATCACGGTGGATTTGTCCCTTATACCGCCACCTTCCTGATGTTTGTCGAGTATGCCCGCAACGCGGCGCGTATGGCGGCGCTGATGAAGGCGCGGCAGATTATGGTTTATACCCACGACTCCATCGGACTTGGCGAAGATGGGCCAACGCACCAGGCGGTGGAACAGCTCGCGAGCCTGCGCCTGACGCCAAACTTCAGCACCTGGCGGCCGTGCGATCAGGTCGAGGCGGCGGTCGGCTGGAAGCTGGCGGTGGAGCGCCACACCGGCCCGACGGCGCTGATCCTCTCGCGGCAGAACCTGGCGCAGATCGAGCGCTCACCGGAGCAGGTCAAAAATATCGCCCGCGGCGGGTATATCCTGAAAGACAGCGGCGGCAAGCCGGATGTGATTTTGATTGCCACCGGCTCCGAGATTGAAATCACCGTTAAAGCGGCGGAGAAACTCACCGCCGAAGGGCACGCAGTGCGCGTGGTGTCGCTGCCTTCCACGGATATTTTTGATGCGCAGGATGAGGCGTATCGCGAATCAGTGCTGCCGTCCAACGTCGCGGCGCGCGTGGCCGTCGAGGCGGGGATTGCCGACTACTGGTACAAATATGTCGGTCTGAAAGGGGCGATTGTCGGGATGACGGGATACGGTGAATCGGCACCTGCCGATAAGCTGTTCCCGTATTTTGGCTTTACGGTTGAGAACGTGGTTGAGAAGGCGTTAGGCGTGATGTAATGCGCCTTGTTGTGCTCCCCTCTCCCAGAGGAGAGGGGAGCGTTCAGCGCTCATCTTCCCTGGTTTTCTCCTTCTGCTGGGGGAGAAGGTTGGGATGAGAGCGTGCAACTGAGGTTTTACGGACTGGCATTAAAGCGGCGTAATCATTCAGACTTTGCCATTGTACCTGGCATGAAGCACTTTCGTGGCACCCCGACACTTTTAGCGAACTAAAGGGGGCGACCATATTCCTTTGTTCTACAGGCTGATCATTAATTTTAAGCTGACTGAGCGTAACAAAATAAGGCGTAGGATTGCTGACTTGTAGCGCCCCATCATTCATTTCCCACTGCAATTTCTGATAGGCCAAATCAGCCCCTTCATTTAACCCCGCAGGACGATAAAAGAGTTTCATCCGAGACTTTACCGCAATTTGCAGACTGTTGGCCTCTGGTCTGCCCGCCGGAATTGCCGCAATGGTCAGGTAAAACAGGCTTTCACGATCGGCGGGTAAAATGCCACCAGTGCGAATGATACGGATCTTTCCGGCATGTCCGCCGCCGACCATCATCAGCGGCGGCGTGGCGACAAAAATCGTGTTCCCCTGAAGTGGGCTGATTTTGGTCTGTACCAGAAAGTCCGTTGTCGCCGTGTTGTTCATATCAACAGTGAGAGACTCCGCTACCTCCGGAAAAACAAACCGCGTGCCGTTAATCACGATTCCCGCGTGGACGGTGAAACTGCAAAATAAAGCCAGTAACGGGAAGCTTTTGTTCATTTTATTCATAGGTCATGTTGAAGGTGACGGTGGCAGAGGCGGGGCCAGCGGTCACTTTTGTGCTGTAGGAAGTGAACTGCGCGTAAAAATTTAACGTCGCCGTTGTGGCTCCGGCCTTAACAGGATAGGAGTGGCTGGTGCTGTTTACGGCGATAGTAGATTTTGTATCGTCCAGAATCTTCACGCCCAGGCCGGTGGCCGTGCCCGGCGCGGAGTCCAGGGCTACCAGCGGACTGCCTTTCACCGCGGCAATGCCGGTGAATGTGACGGTCACGTTGCTGACCGCTGAGCAATCCTTAACCCCAAGGGAGAACGGAATGAGATCGCTGCTATCGCCGGACGCTGTAAAGGCGGTGGAATAGACTTCACCCAGAGTGACTTTAAGATCGCTGGTGGTTACCGCACAGGTCACCGTATGAATATCACCCGTGATATTCACCTTGCCATCGTAGGCAACGGTTACAGGGGGGGTGAGGATCGTCAACAGACAAAAAGAGAGCGGCCCGATGTGATTCATCATGGATACTCCACCGAAAAATAAAGTACAGCAGTTGCGTTTCCCGGTGTCACTGTCGCCAGAGTGGACTTGTAGCGCAGGGAAAAATTAAGTGTATTGTCGCCGCTTTTTAAAGCGTAATTCAGCGGCGATGAACTGTTAATGGCAACAGGCTTCTTATCTTTATCCAGCACCTGGACAGCGACCCCCGATGCTATATTCCCGCCCCCGCTGGTGTCCGTTAATGAAAGCAGCGTCGGGTCTGAGCCGGTTGTGCCCGTGAATAAAATGCCGGCATTTTTAATCATTGATGAGCATTTTTTTAATACGATTGTAAAAGGCGCATCAACGCTGACGCTGCCCACTGATTTAAAATCTGTGGTGGCAAATGAACCAATATGGACAGTCTGGTTTTTACTGTTGGTATCGATGTCACAGGTGCTGTCCACAATGGTACCCGTCATTGTCAGGTTGATTTGTGCTAAATCTGCGTACGCGGGACAGCCCAGCATCGGTGAAATAAAAAATAGTCCCGCGAAAACGCTAATGATTTTTTTCATAAGTAAACCTTTAACTCCTCATCAGGCATAGTCAACACGGATATAAGCTTGAGCGGTGAACTTGCCTAAGCCTGGAATTTTACCGGTGGTGCTGACGGGCGTGGCTTTAAATGTCACCGTAGCTTCAGCATTTCCATCCAGATGAAATGGAATTAGACCTGAATTTGGGAGGGTCAGTTTGCCATTGGTATCCATCATAATGACCCCGATGTCAGGGTTATTCGTTTTAATTGCACTGGCGTAGTCTGGAGACGCGTCCGCCTGAAAGCGCACTGTCAGATTGGCATAGGCATCAACGTTGGTGCATTTAATGGCCGTGCTGATTGTTTTAGGCGAATAGCCAGTCGGAGCTTGCGTTTTGGTGGTAAAATTCGCTGCGGGGATATTGCCAAAATTAACCGTCACCATCTGCCCCGCGTTAATAACACACTTTTGCGGTGCCGTTATTATGCCTGCCATATAAACGGAAGCCATAGGGGTATTTCCATAATTGCCGCTCACGCGGGTGGCGTAAATATCAACAAGTTTTTCATCGATAATGACTGTTTCACCAATAAAAGCTTTAGCAATATAGAGCGATAGCTTCCCCTCGGAGCCTGTGGTCCACTGATGAACACTGTGAGCTACATAGCATGGCTCAATCCAGTGGTTAGCAACATTATTCCATGGGATGGGAACGAAATTCTGGCTATCACCATTAACTAAAAGAATATCCATAGAAAATTCAAGGTACTCATTGAGTTTATAAAAGCCAGAGGTATGCCCATTAGCCAGAGAGGTTATCGTTTTATATTTTACATCAGTCATACTATTTCCGGTGCAATCGCAGTAACCTTGATAGTTATCGCCACTGTGCCAGTGGTAAACGTTCTGAATAAATACACCGGGGTGATTATAATTTATATCCGATATTGCATAGGTGCCAAAATTATAATGAAATTGATGTGTTGAGGGGGAGGGGTAACAGGGGCCTTCGCTTGCCCAGACATTATCGATGCTACCGATCAATAAAATAGCGCCAAATAAAAATCGCAGAAAAATAACAGAAAAGACTCTCATTACTGGCACCTCAGGGTAAACAGACTAATCGGTTTATTCATTTCACTCTCGGCAAGCTGGTATGTCGCTTTGCACTGTTCTTTAACGTCATCCCCCCACTGGACGGTTAATTCCCCGGTCAATGGCAGTCCCATCAAATAGGCCTGGCCGTCGTCGCCGACGAGGGTCGAGTTGCCGCCGTCACTGCGGCTGACGGTGGCACCAAACGGCACCGGTTTGTTGTTGTGTATTAGCGTCACCATTGCCCGCAGTCCGGTGTGGGCTGCGAAATTCGCCACCACCAGCGCGCCTTCGCTTGGCACCACGTCAACGACGGCATTGTCGATATCCACTTTATCGCCCAGCGTATCGGTATTGAGCGCGATACGGTTTTGGCGGTAGGTGGTGGCATACGGTACGACGGCATAGCCGCGCCAGTCGGTTTTCACCCCGGTGCTGTTTTCAATATCCACACCCGAGGCACCCGGCGCTTTAATGAGCACATTGGTGCTGCCGAGCGGCTGGCTCAGGGTAATGCCGTTGGCATGGGCGACGATCCCCCCACTCAGGCCGTAGTTCACCTGCTGGTAGCCTGCGCCGTAGTTGTAGCCGATGTTGCCGTTGCCGAGTCCGCCCTGATAGTTCAGCGACGCGTTACCGCTGGTGCCATCGCCCTGATTGGCGTAGCCCTGCTGCACCGTGTAGCTGAGGTTGTTGTCGCTGAGCAGCGTGCCGCTGACGCCCGCCGACTGGGTCATTTTGCCGTGGTTATCGGTACTGTTGCTGTAGGTGGCGTAAGCGTTATTGAGAGGGTTGCTCACGTCGCTGTTATCGCCAGAGGCGAGCCATTTTCCGAGCGGCAGCGAGATGCCCAACGCAAACTGCTGGTCGGCCTGCGGCTGGCCCATCGCTTTGTTGTAGCTGTAGCTCAGGTTAAAGCTGACGTCATTCAGGTTACCGCTGTAGCCCACCTGCCACAGATTGTCGGTTTCGCTGGTATTCCAGTAGCTTTGCTGGCTACCGGTGACATACACCGACCCGTTGCTGCCGACCTGCTGCGAAATGTTGATCTGTATTTTGCCGCGTTTGCTGTAGTAGAGGTCGTAATAGTCCGTCCAGTCCGGCTCGACGTCTTTTTTGCCGTCCTGGGTGTCGATGGTATAGCCGCTCATCTGGGTGTAGGTGGTGTCATCCAGGGTATAAAAGCCCTGCGTCGAGTAGCGATAGCCGAGCAGCTGGAAGTTGGTGCCCGTCGAGTTCAGCGATTTGGCGTATAGAAAGCGCAATGATTGCCCGCTGTGTTTGCTGTCGTCGGCAAGCGTACTGTTGGCCTGGGTCAGGTCGGCTGAAAACGCGCCGATATCGCCGAGGTTCAGCCCGAGCCCGAGGCTCTCCGCCTGATAGTTTTCCGAGTGCTGCATACCGCCGTAGGCCGTCATCCCGTACGGCAGCCCCCAAATGAGAGTGCCCTGGGCGAAATTCTGGTCATCCTGATCGGCGGTATTGGTGTGATACTGCCCGGCGGTCACGGCATATTTTATTCGCCCTTCGCGCTGTAACAGCGGCACAGCGGAATAAGGCACCGAGAAGGTGGTTTTGCTGCCGTCGGTTTCGGCAATTTCCACGTCCATATCGCCGCTCGATGAGGTCGGGTAGAGATCGTTGATCTCAAACGCACCCGGCGAGACGTAAGTTTGGTAGATGACGTAGCCGTTCTGTTTGACAGTCACTTTGGCGTTGCTGCGGGCGATACCGCGCACCGTTGGCGCGAAACCGCGCAGGCTGTCGGGCAACATATTGTCGTCAGAAGCTATCTGCACACCGCGAAAACCGACGCTATCGAACACGTCTGACGGGGTATAGCTGTCGCCGACGGTCAACTCTCCCTTCAGCGGGATGATGTTGCGCTGCAGGTAGGTGCTGATGTGCTCCCAGTGGCTGGCGCTGCCGTCGCCCTGCCCCCCGTCGTAGGTGCCGGATGAATAGTCGTGCAGCCGCCACGGCCCGATGTTCAGCGTGCTTTGCAGATTGAGGTAATAACTGTTGCTGACGCTATCGCCCCAACTGTTACTGCCGGTGAAATCATAATTCAGCAGCAGCGCGGTGATGCCGTCGTCCCACTGTTCCGGCGGGATATAGCCGCGCGCACTCTGCTTCATCGCCGCCTGCGGCAGGCTGATGTTCAGGTGCTGCTGCTCAAAATCAAAATCGGTACGAGCGTCGGGGATCATCGTCGCCAGCGGCACACAGGCATCTTTCGCCATAGCGGCGATATCCGGAAACGCTTTCATCTCAACGCCGAGCGCGTCCAGCCGCACGCGCGTCAGGCAGGGCGCGACATCGCCCTGTTTGTTGGCAGGCGCTTTGAACTCGACGTCTTCGGTCGAGACGAACGTCCCGTTCAGATAGATATCGACGCGATATTTCCCCGGCCCGTGACCGTTGCCTTTTTCAAAGCGTTTAAGGCTGGCGACCGCCGACGGATCGTCCGACAAAAAGGCAGGGTTGAAATAGTTATCCGCCCGTGTCACAGGAGAAAACACCAACGTCAACAGCACTATCTGCCGCCATCCCGGCGTACGGAGGAAGGCACGCGTCGGCGGAGTTAACGGAGTGTCCATTCTCGTTCGCATAATGCTATTCCATTATGCCTTTTTGTCCGGCGGTGTTAGCGCCAAAGTCGCTGACCGTCTGAAAGACTATCTCACCCTGAGCGTTGTCCGGAACCGGAACCGTCAGGCTCTCCTTGGGCGGCACCATGGTGTTGGGGAGCTTTTCGCCGCCGACGGTAAACTGCACCAGCGTTACGTAATAGGGGCTCGGGTTTTTAATCGACAATTGTGCGCCCACGCGATGAAAGCGCAGCAGCGCCGGTGCATCCACCGATTTAATCGGCAGATTTTTCGGCCGCACAAACAGCTTGATCCGGCTCAGCACCGCCAGCTGGAGCGTGTTTTTGCCTTTAGTGTCCGCGGCAGCTGAAGGGATAGCCTTCATATTCAGCCAGTAGACCGTTTCACGGTCGGCAGGCAGGTTTTTCGCGCTTATATACATTACCCGCAGAGTGTTTTCTTTTTGCGGCTGAATGACAAACAGCGGCGGGGTAATTGCGAAATCCGGGCTTCTTGCGCCGTTTTCATCTTCCACCCAGCTCTGGATCAAAAACACGGCGTTGTCATCGCTGTTGTTGACCGACATGGAAACCTGGCTGCTGCCCGCCGGATAGATAAGCCGGGTGCCGCCGAGAGAGACGCCACCGGCACAGGCCGTGTGGCTGACACAGAGCATCATCGCCGTTAATGCGAAGGGCTGAATAAAACGATGAGTCAACACATTCACCTCAATAACTACGGATAGATAACGATAAAATTCGCCACCACGCTGGCATCACCGGCGACGATGCGCGCTGTGGCGCGGTATTTGGCGATAAAATGCAGGACGTTTTGGCCGTCAATCAGGGTCTTGTAAGAACGTGGAGCACTGTTGGGCACAACCAGATTGGCCTGTTCGTCATAGATCCCGAGACCGACGCCGATGGCTGAACCGGGTCCGTCAGTGATGGCGAGAACCAGAGGATCGTGGCTGTCGGTAACGCCCTGAAATGCCACCCCGGCAGACTGGCTGACGGCGGAGTTGCAGTCAGTTAAGGTCAGGGTGAAACCAATAGGATCGGCCCAACTGCCCACGCCGTTGAAGGCCTCTTTACGTACCTGGCCCATTTCGACGGTCTGGTCGCTGCTTTGGGCATTCACCGCACAGGCAGCATCTACGGCGTTGCCGTTAAAGTGGATTAGCCCTCCGGTTTCATCCGCGGCGGCGCTACAGGCGAGCAAAAGCAGGCCGACAACAGGAAACATCTGCCTGGTAAGCGTCTGAAACGGCATCTTAAGGTCCTTGAAACAGAGAATCATCACGCCGTCCCTGGCGTTTTTTTCATCCTTGAATCAGTTTTTCAGGATCAGGAGTAGGTCACGTTGAAGGTCGCGGTGGCCTGCACATCGCCTGGTTTCACCGTGGTGCCGGTGGTGATGTAATCCGCAGAGAAGACCAGTGAGTTTTCACCATTAATCAGCGCATAGGCTGGAGACGCCGTTCCCAGAGCCAGAGCTTTACCGACATTGTCATACAGCTGAATGCCAATACCCACGGCTGAACCCGCACCGGCGGTATTGTCGAGAGCGGTAGGCATAGCTGCAGGGGCGTTACCGCTGAAGGTGATGGCGGCATTTTTGGAGACAGTGGTGTCACAGTCGGACAGCTTGATGGTGAATGGGCGTTTCTGATTCGCCGCGGTACCCGGTGCAACTTTGCCGTCTGCACCTGCAAATTTCGCGGTACGAACCTGGCCCATATCGACGTTAAAATCGACGGAGTCTTCGTCCACTGAACAAGCGGCATCGACAACGGTACCGTTAAAATGCACCTGACCACCGGTCACTGAGGTGCCCGCTGCCAGCGCAGAACCTGATAAAGCCAAAAGGGTTGCTGCGAATAAAGTGTTCAGTTTTTGTGAACTAGTCATGTATATCGTCCTTTATTATTTAAATAAGCTATCTACTAATAGCCCTAAAAATTGTTAAACCATTGCTCGTGCTCACAAATAATTCGTCACATGAACACCAGGGAATTCATGATATTTTTGGCATGACGAGGTATTTGTTACGCCGATAATTATGCAGTTTTTTACTTTCAATCAAATAGAAAATTTAAACCATTTTTGTACAGCACCCCGTCCAATTATAGACACTTCACCCTACATTTATAGATACTTTGTTATAAGTGAATGATGCGTTTAAAATAATCTGTATTTATACGACAGCCAAAATATTGAATCATTCTATATTGCTTATTTTAGCAGAGGTTTTACCTGACATTGTAATTTTAGAAACTGTTATCTGGAGAGAGTAATGAAATCGGCATTACATAATTGCGTTTCCGTTTATCAAGATCCCTGCTTTAACCTGGAAAAACCTGTAGCAGAGGTGGAACGAATCATTGAGAAGTTGCTTCCAGCCGCGACTCCGGTCTTCATGCAGGAAGGTGGAGGTGTTATCAACCTGAAACTTCTCAATAAAAATAAGGGCGGGCTTTCGGTCATTTTGTTATTAAAGGGAAAAATGAATTTTATCAGAAAGTCCTCAGGAGGAATACTCTTTGGCACTGCAGAGGGTCCATCTGTATTTGGATTGTTGGGTTCCAGCTTTAAAGAAGAGGTTTTCAAATATGTCGCCGTGGGTGACTGTAATATCTATGCCCTGCCCAGGGATATGGCAATTGATATAATTAATAATCACAATCTGCTACGTGATGTTCTTAACTATCATGCTTATATTTCTGATATGGAAGTAAGGTACAGTAATCGCCTCATCAATCAAACCCCCTATGGAATTGTGTGTGCGATTCTCTGCGAACTTGCTGCATTACCTGAATCAATACGATTAAAAACAGGTATTGCTAAATTTATCATTGAAAGAAGTCATATAAGCCGCAGCACGATGATGAAAATTCTGGCTGACTTGCGTGATGGAGGGTATGTGGATATCCAGTATGGAAAACTGATAAGAATTATAAAGAATTTCCCGAAATTTTATTGAGTCTATCGTAAAGCAGATAGAGACTATAATTAAAATTGTGCAATTGCCTGTTTTTGATATGTTCACTCCAACAACACATACAGGCAAATTATGGATGAAACCGAGCTGAGCATACCCCATGACCGCGGCAAAAACGTTACCGCGTGATCCACAACGTCGGCCACGCGTCCGGCCCGTGCCAGTTGTCGCAGCTCGGCTCTTCCGCGTACCGCACCAGACGGAAACGCTGGCCGTCAAAACGCCAGCGCGTCTGGATCCCGCAGTCGCCCATTCCACGCCCTAACGCCAGGGTCGTCAGCTCACGGCTTTTCTCGTCAAAGCGGGCGTTCATCAGCTCCATCTCGCTGCTCTCGCTCGACGAGACAAACGGCAGGCGCAGCCGCACGGTTCGGGCGGCGAACGGTTTTTTACGCGACACCAGCCACGCCAGATCCACCGTATTGTAAGCCCCTGCTTCACAGCTGATCATCAGCAGCGCTTTGTCATCCGTTAAGGCCGTCACCCGCACTTCGCGGCGGTTAGGGTCCAGCGAGCACTGGCTGTTGTTCATGCGCCAGCTGCCGTAATCCAGCAGATCGTTGAGCTCTTCATGCGTCAGAGGCGTCGGCGTCGGGTTGACCACCGCCACCTCTTTCAGCGCCGGGGCCGGTGGCACGCTGAGCGGCGGTTCGTCGCCCTTTTTAATCCACGCGGTTTCACTCCCCACACGCTTTTGCTGGGCATCAATGAACAGCAACGCCGCCTTGAGCCCCGCCAGCGAGATAATCTGTTTGCCGCCTTTCAGCGTCAACGCCTCCCCTTCCTGAATGGTTTTCAGGAATGCGGCGATGGTCGCGGTATCGTCGGTCACCAGATGCCACGGCGTAATTTTCCAGTGCAGCGCATCCAGCGTCAGGGGCTGACCATCGAGCAGCAGGCGAGGTGCAACGGGCGCTTCTTTCACCGGCGACGCTTCCAGCCCACCCAAATCAATGCGCAGATTGGCGTCGGTTTTGGCCCCTGCGCTGCGGCTTAAGGTCATCACCAGCCCCTGATGCTCACCGGTATTGCGCGCAACGCAAAAGTTCTGGTTGTTGCAGGTCACCTGCCAGTCGGAAAACGCTTGCTGTGCAGGTGCCGCCCAGGCCAGAGGCACAGACAGTACGCTGAGGAATAAAATAAGAAGAATGCTGTGGCGCATGAAAGGCACAATCCCGGAAACAGAAACTCGAAAACTGGCGGTATGTTCGTTTCGTTGCCGGGATTGCTCAATCGGATTTATCGGATAGATTTATCTGAAAGACAATTTACCGATAGTTTATTAATCAAGACATTAGCCCAGAGAGCTGTAAATACTGGAGCAGTATCAACGTTTTACCATCGCGAATTTCGCCGGTTTTGACCATCTCCAGCGCCTGAGTGAACGGAATTTCCAGCACGTCGATGGCCTCGTCCTCGACGCCGCCGCCCGCATGGCTGCGCTGCGCGTCGGTGTATTCGGCGATAAAGAAGTGAATGAGTTCCGTCACGCCGCCAGGGGACATGTACAGCTCGAACAGTTTAGTGACTTGCCCCACCTCAAAGCCCGTCTCTTCGATGGCCTCTTTGCGGATGCACACTTCGGGTTCGTCGTTATCCAGCAGACCGGCGCAGGTTTCGATCAGGCGTCCGTCGGCGTTGCCATTCACCCAGGTTGCGACGCGGAACTGACGGATCAGTACGACGGTTTGCTTTTCACGGCTGTATAAGAGGATGGTGGCGCCATTGCCGCGGTCGTAGACTTCGCGCTTGTGGCGGACCACTTCGCCTTTGTGAGTTAAATCGTAGGTAATGTTGCGCAGGACAAAATAGTTTTCAGAGAGGATTTTATCTTTGATGATCTCAATTTTCAGGCTCATACGGGCTCCAGGACGTAATGAGTGATTCATAGTACGCCCTGAAATCCGCTTTGTCGCCCCGCTGATTTAATGAATTTTGGGCTGTTTTATGTGCAGCCAGTCCATCATCCCCTGCGCGGCGTGCCGCCCTTCAGCCATCGCCGTGACCACCAGATCCGCCCCGCGCACCGCGTCGCCTCCGGCAAAGATTTGCGGATGGCTGGTCTGGTAACGATAGCGGCTCTCGACGCTTGCCACGATGCGTCCCCAGCCATCGACATTCACACCCTGCGCCTGTAGCCACGGCATCGAATGCGGGTTAAAACCAAACGCCATGATCACCGCGTCGGCGGGCATCACAAACTCGCTGCCTTCGACGGGGACCGGACGGCGACGCCCCTGGGCATCGGGCTCACCGAGCGCAGTGCGCAGCAGGCGAATGCCGTTGACCTGACCCGTCTCGTCCAGCACCAGCTCGACGGGCTGCACGTTAAACTCAAAGTACGCCCCCTCCTCTTTGGCGTTTTTGACCTCTTTTTTGGAACCCGGCATGTTGGCCTCGTCCCGGCGATAGGCACAGGTGACCTTCGCCGCCTGGTGGCGCAGCGCGGTGCGCACGCAGTCCATCGCCGTATCCCCGCCGCCGAGCACCACCACGTTTAACCCGGCGACGTCGATAAAGGGCTCGGCATCCAGGGACGGGAGCCCCATCAGATGACGGGTGTTGGCGACCAGGAACGGCAGAGCGTCGTACACGCCCGGCGCGTCTTCGTGCGGAATACCCGCTTTCATCGAGCGGTAGGTTCCCACGCCGATAAACACCGCGTCGTAATCGTTCAACAGCTGGGACATCGGCAGATCTTTACCCACTTCGCAGTTCAGTTCGAACTGAATCCCCATCGCGGTAAATATCTCCCGACGCCGCGCCAGTAGGGATTTATCCAGCTTGAAGGCCGGAATGCCGAAGGTGAGTAGCCCGCCAATTTCCGGGTGCCGGTCGTAGACCGTCACACTCACGCCGTGGCGAATCAGCCGGTCTGCGCACGCCAGCCCCGCCGGACCGGCGCCAATAATCGCAATACGCTTGTCGACAGGCATGACGCCGCTCATATCGGGCCGCCACCCTTTGGTCAGCGCCTGATCGGAGATGTAGCGTTCGATGTTGCCGATGGTCACCGCGCCGGATTCATCGCGCAGGGTGCAGGCACCTTCGCACAGGCGGTCCTGCGGGCAGACGCGCCCGGTGATCTCCGGCAGGCAGTTGGTCTGATGGGACAATTCAACCGCCGCGTCGATATCTCCGGCTTTGACGCGCTCAATCCACTGGGGAATGTGGTTGTGCAGCGGACAGGTCCATTCGCAGATGGAGTGCTCGCCGCACTTCAGGCAGCGCGCCGCCTCGCGGTGCGCCTGGTCTGCGCTGAAGGGTAGATAGATTTCGTCGAAATTGTCGGCGCGCTCCTGCGGGCAGAGCTTATCCGGTTCACCGCGCGCGGCCAGGGCCTGCATCTGCTGAATTTTGCTTTGCCGTGACACCACCTCTGTTACCACGCTGTGCCACGGCTGCGCTTCCTGACAGGCCGCACGCAGACGGCGCGCTTTTGCCAGCCGATTTAGCACGTCTGGCGTAACCAGCGTCAGGGCATCTGCCGGACAATTCGCCACGCACGCGGGGCCTTGCGGCCTGCCGTGGCACAAATCGCATTTGTGCGCTGAGGCTTTGACCTGACCGTCCGACATGGGGGCGATCACAATTTCCATCGTGCCGAACGGGCAAGCCACAGCACAGGATTTACACCCGATGCATTTTTGCTGATTCACCTGTACGCTGTCGTGGGTTTTGGCGATGGCACCGTTCGGGCAGCTTTGCGCACAGGGGGCGTTTTCGCAGTGGTGACAGGTGACCGCGCTGTGTCGTTTGCCCTCTTTCAGCACCGTAATGCGCGGGACAAACTGA
Source organism: Lelliottia wanjuensis (assembly GCF_030238365.1). Taxonomy (GTDB): domain Bacteria; phylum Pseudomonadota; class Gammaproteobacteria; order Enterobacterales; family Enterobacteriaceae; genus Enterobacter; species Enterobacter wanjuensis. The sequence goes on from NZ_JASSOT010000066.1 coordinate 130,370, forward strand.
CGCTGGCTTAAGACGTGTTGCTCATCATTGTGCGCCATCACGCAGGCCACTTCGCAGGCGTGACAGCCAATACATTGCAGGTTATCGGCCATAATAAAACGATTCATAAAGGCACCTGTTCTGGTAGCATTAACCCTATTTTTTATATGAATATTGACCACCCCGTCAGTCCCAGGCAATGGTCATTTGCCCAGGACGGGGGACTATTTACGACTTACCTGTGACAGATCAATTTATTTCATCCCAGGTAAAATTGCGTTTCAGTAACGTTCAGGAAACCGAGTTGTGATCGTTAAACGTCCTGTATCTGGAAGCCTGGCCCAGGCTTTTATCTCGATAATTTTGCTCTCCGTGCTGACCAGCGGCATTGCGTTGATGACGCTCGCCAGCAGTCTGCGGGACGCCGAAGCCATTAATATCGCGGGCTCACTGCGCATGCAGAGCTACCGGCTGGGCTACGATCTCGAACGCAACAGCACCGCGTTTTCTGACCATCGCCTTCACTGGCAAAGCACCCTCAACTCCCCGGTACTCAAAGAGCTGGATCGCTGGTACGTGCCGGAGTCGGTGAAAACCGGTTATCAGCAGCTACAGATTGCGTGGGTGGAGATGGACCGCCATCTCGAAGCGGGGGATAAAGTCTGGTATCAGGACCATATTCAGCAATATGTGGAGCGTATTGATACCTTCGTGCTCGCCCTTCAGCACTACGCGGAACATAAAATGCAGCTGGTAGTCGCCATTTCACTGGCCGGAGGCTTAGGGATTTTACTGCTGGTGATCATGACGCTGCGCGGGATCCGCCGGGAAGTGGTCGCCCCGCTTAATCATCTGGTGTACGCCAGCCAGAAAATGGAACAGGGCAATTTCGACATTCAGGCCGAGGACACGCACCTGCCCAACGAACTGGGGCTGCTCTCGCGCACCTTCAACCACATGTCCGCCGAGCTCCATAAGCACTATCGCTCGCTTGAGAGCACGGTTGAAGAAAAAACCCGCCATCTGAACGAAGCCCACCAGCAGCTCGAAATGCTGTTCAAATGCTCGCAGGCGCTGAATGCCAGCCAGATAGACACCCATTGTTTCCGCCACATCATCCAGATCGTTCAGGAATATACCGGCATGAGCTATCTGGAACTGCAGGCCGGAGACAACTGGCAGGTGTGCGAAGGGACAAAAAAAGCCGAACGCGAGACCTTTACCCTGCCGGTGGTGATGCAGGAGACGCGCTTTGGCGAGCTGCGCTGGCAGAGCGACAGCGTGGTGCCGGAGCCGCTGATGAAAAGCGTGGCGACAATGCTCGGGCGGGGCCTCTACTTTAATAAGGCGCAAAAACACTTCCAGCAGCTGCTGCTGATGGAGGAGCGCGCCACCATTGCCCGCGAGCTGCACGACTCCCTGGCGCAGGTGTTGTCCTACCTGCGTATTCAGCTGACGCTGCTCAAACGCGCGGTACCGGACGATAACGTCCCGGCGCAGACCATCATTACTGATTTCTCACGCGAGCTGAACAACGCCTGGCGACAGCTGCGCGAGCTGCTGACCACCTTCCGCCTGACGCTCAATCACTCCAATCTTCCGGCGGCCCTGCATGAAGCGCTCGGCGGCCTGCAAAGCCAGACCAGCGCGAAGCTGGAGCTGGACTGCCGTCTCTCATCGCTGGCGCTGGACGCGCAAAAACAGGTCCATCTGCTGCAAATCGTGCGTGAGGCGGTGCTGAACGCCATCAAACACGCCCAGGCGACGGTGATTACCGTCAGCTGCGTTACCGCGCCAGACGGCGAACATACGGTCTATATTCGTGATAACGGAATTGGGATCGGGGACGCGAGCGAACCGCCGGGGCATTACGGGCTGAACATCATGCGCGAGCGCGCCGAACGGTTGGGCGGCTCGCTAAGTTTCTCGCAGCCGCAGAACGGTGGAACCCAGGTGTGTATTCGTTTTCGCACGCCGGAACCTGAGGTCGGAAAGTAAACAATGCGCTGTAAATGCGCATGATAATTTACACTAACTCCTTTTTTTCTCCACGTTTGGCATCCGCCTTGCCGCTAGAGTTAAGCGGGCAATAAACAATAACGATGCAAGCTTACGAGGTCTTATTTTCATGGCGAATTTTTTCATTGATCGCCCCATTTTTGCCTGGGTGCTGGCAATTATTTTATGTCTGACCGGCACTCTCGCCATTTTGTCTTTACCTGTTGAGCAATATCCCGATCTGGCCCCGCCGAACGTGCGTATCACCGCGAACTATCCGGGTGCGTCGGCGCAAACCCTGGAAAACACCGTCACCCAGGTGATTGAACAGAACATGACCGGGCTGGATAACCTGATGTACATGTCGTCGCAGAGCAGCGCGACGGGTCAGGCGACCGTAACCCTGAGCTTTACCGCCGGCTCCGATCCCGACGAAGCAGTCCAGCAGGTGCAAAACCAGCTGCAATCGGCTATGCGTAAGCTGCCGCAGGCGGTGCAGAACCAGGGCGTGACGGTGCGTAAAACCGGCGATTCCAACATCCTGACCATCGCCTTCGTCTCCACCGACGGGTCGATGGATAAGCAGGATATTTCGGATTACGTCGCGAGTAATATTCAGGACCCGCTGAGCCGTATCAACGGCGTCGGCGATATCGACGCTTACGGCTCGCAGTACTCCATGCGTATCTGGCTGGATCCGGCGAAGCTGAACAGCGTCCAGATGACCGCCACCGACGTGACCAATGCCATCAAATCTCAGAACGCGCAGATTGCCGTCGGGCAGCTGGGCGGTACGCCGTCGGTGGATAAACAGGCGCTGAACGCCACCATCAACTCCCAGTCCCTGCTCCAGACGCCGCAGCAGTTCCGCGATATCACCCTGCGGGTGAATCAGGACGGATCCGAAGTGCGTCTTGGCGATGTCGCCACCGTCGAAATGGGCGCGGAAAAGTACGATTATCTGAGCCGGTTTAACGGTAATCAGGCGTCCGGTATCGGGGTAAAACTGGCCTCCGGCGCGAACGAGATGGCGACCGCGAAGCTGGTTATCGACCGGCTGGATGAACTCTCTCAGTACTTCCCGCATGGGCTGGAGTACAAAGTCGCCTATGAAACCACCTCTTTCGTCAAAGCCTCGATTGAGGATGTGGTCAAAACGTTGCTCGAGGCCATCGCGCTGGTGTTCCTCGTGATGTACCTGTTCCTGCAAAACTTCCGCGCCACGCTGATTCCGACTATCGCCGTTCCGGTGGTACTGCTCGGCACCTTCGCCGTGCTCTACGCCTTTGGCTACAGCATCAACACCCTGACCATGTTTGCGATGGTGCTGGCGATCGGCCTGCTGGTGGATGATGCCATCGTGGTGGTGGAGAACGTCGAGCGCATCATGACCGAAGAGGGTCTGTCGCCGCGAGAGGCGACGCGCAAATCGATGAGTCAGATTCAGGGCGCGCTGGTCGGTATCGCCATGGTGCTCTCCGCTGTGTTTGTGCCGATGGCCTTCTTCGGCGGCACCACCGGCGCAATTTACCGCCAGTTCTCGATCACCATAGTCTCGGCGATGGTGCTCTCGGTACTGGTGGCGATGATCCTGACGCCCGCGCTCTGCGCGACTTTGCTTAAGCCGCTGCACAAGGGCGAACAGCACGGCCAGAAGGGTTTCTTTGGCTGGTTTAACCGCATGTTCAACCGCAATGCGGCGCGCTACGAAGCGGGGGTGGGGAAAATCCTCCACCGCAGTCTGCGCTGGATACTGATTTACGTCCTGCTGCTCGGCGGGATGGTGTTCCTGTTCCTGCGCCTGCCGACCTCGTTCCTGCCGCTGGAAGACCGGGGGATGTTTATCACCTCCGTGCAGCTCCCGAGCGGCGCGACTCAGCAGCAGACGCTGAAAGTGGTGGAGAACGTCGAGTCGTACTTCTTCACCAAAGAGAAAGACAACATCGTGTCGGTGTTCTCCACCGTCGGCTCCGGCCCGGGCGGGAACGGGCAGAACGTCGCGCGTATGTTCGTGCGCCTGAAAAACTGGGACGAACGCGACAGCAAAACCGGCTCCTCATTCGCCATTATCGAGCGGGCCACCAAAGCCTTTAGCCACATCAAAGAGGCGCGGGTCTTTGCCAGCAGCCCGGCGGCGATCAGCGGCCTCGGCAGTTCGGCGGGCTTTGATATGGAATTGCAGGATCACGCTGGTGTCGGACACGATGCCCTGATGGCCGCACGCGATCAGCTGCTTGAGCTGGCGGGTAAAAATCCGGAGCTGACGCGCGTGCGTCACAACGGTCTGGATGACAGCCCGCAGCTGCAGGTCGATATCGATCAGCGTAAAGCGCAGGCGCTGGGCGTGTCCATCGACGATATCAACGACACGCTGCAAACCGCCTGGGGTTCCAGCTACGTGAACGACTTTATGGATCGCGGGCGCGTGAAAAAAGTCTACGTTCAGGCCGCCGCGCCTTACCGCATGCTGCCGGACGACATTAATCTCTGGTATGTGCGCAATAACTCCGGCGGCATGGTGCCGTTCTCGGCCTTCGCCAGCTCCCACTGGGAGAGCGGTTCTCCGCGACTGGAGCGTTACAACGGCTACTCCGCGCTGGAGATCGTCGGGGAAGCCGCGCCGGGTGTGAGTACCGGGACGGCGATGGATATCATGGAAAACCTGGTGCATCAGCTGCCTGCCGGGTTTGGCCTGGAGTGGACGGCGATGTCCTATCAGGAACGCCTCTCCGGCGCGCAGGCCCCTGCCCTGTACGCCGTCTCCCTGCTGGTGGTATTCCTCTGTCTGGCCGCCCTGTATGAAAGCTGGTCGGTACCGTTCTCGGTGATGCTGGTGGTGCCGCTCGGGGTGATTGGCGCTCTGCTTGCGACCTGGATGCGCGGTCTGGAGAACGATGTTTACTTCCAGGTGGGGCTGTTGACGGTGATCGGGCTATCGGCGAAGAACGCCATACTGATCGTCGAGTTTGCCAATGAGATGAATTCGAAGGGCCACGATCTGCTCTCGTCCACGCTACACGCCTGTCGTCAGCGTCTGCGCCCAATCCTGATGACCTCGCTGGCGTTTGTGTTTGGCGTCCTGCCGATGGCCACCAGCTCCGGCGCAGGCTCCAGCAGCCAGCACGCGGTCGGGACCGGGGTAATGGGCGGGATGATCTCTGCGACCATCCTCGCCATCTACTTCGTTCCGCTGTTCTTCGTGCTGGTGCGCCAGCGCTTCCCGCTAAAAGAAAAGCCGGAGTAATCAGGCAATAAAAAAGGCGGCTTTGATAGCCGCCTTTTTAACGTGTGATTTGTTTAAAAACTATCACATCATTTTTATAACTAAATTAAGTGCTCTTGCAGTTCTTCCTGAATGTCATTTACGAAGCATGTCTTCGATAAAATCTTTCCAGTTCCCCAGTTCACGTTCAATCATAACAACCTCTCTTATTATTATGCGTATTCTATGAGAATATATCGGCATTGTGAAGATAATTTAATCAATGGTTACGATTGGCTCCCCCGCTGCTGTGCTGGCCCTGAGACAAATATGGCCCTATCTCCTTTAATTTTATGTGACCAATCGCAATATTTAGAAACAACCATACGAGCGGGTGATAATCTTATTCTGGACTGACTTTAAAGGAAATTTAACGCGACTGGACATTTATGCGTAAAAGATGAAACACTATTCAGCTAACAGCTGTAAGTTGAATTAATCGGCATAGCTGAATTAACGATAAGCTGAATGTGTTATATTTCTCCAAACAATATAAAGTCGAAAAAATTGAACATTCGCTATAAATAAAGACAAAAGGATTCACCATGATTGTGATGTACGGCATTAAAAATTGCGACACCATCAAGAAAGCCCGCCGCTTCCTGGAAGCCAATAACGTTGATTATCGCTTTCATGACTATCGCGCCGACGGCCTGGATGCGGAATTCCTGCATACCGCAATCAAAGAGCTGGGCTGGGAGGCGCTGCTGAATACGCGCGGGACCACATGGCGAAAACTCGATGAATCTGTGCGCAATTCCATCACGGATGCCGACAGCGCCGCGAAATTAATGCTCGAAATGCCAGCGATCATCAAACGCCCATTGCTCTGCGCGCCAGGGCAGCCTATGCTGCTGGGTTTTAGTGAATCCAGTTATACACAAATCATTTGAGGTGTAGTCTATGTCTTGCCCGGTCATTGAGCTGACTCAGCAGCTTATTCGCCGTCCCTCCCTTAGCCCGGACGACGCAGGTTGTCAGGCATTAATGATTGAGCGCCTGCGCGCCATTGGTTTTACCGTTGAGCGTATGGATTTTGGCGACACCCAGAACTTCTGGGCATGGCGCGGCCAGGGCGAAACGCTGGCTTTTGCCGGTCACACCGATATCGTCCCTGCGGGCGACGCTGATCGCTGGATCAACCCACCTTTCGAACCGACCATCCGCGACGGAATGCTGTTTGGCCGCGGCGCGGCGGACATGAAAGGCTCGCTGGCGGCAATGGTCGTCGCCGCTGAACGCTTTGTTGCCCAGCATCCGAACCACAAAAATCGCCTCGCGTTTTTAATCACCTCCGACGAAGAAGCCAGCGCCAAAAATGGCACCGTGAAAGTGGTCGAAGCCCTGATGGAGCGCCGCGAGCGTCTGGATTATTGTCTGGTGGGTGAGCCGTCGAGTACCGAAGTGGTGGGCGACGTCGTGAAAAATGGCCGTCGCGGCTCGCTGACCTGCAACCTGACGATCCACGGTGTACAGGGCCACGTTGCCTATCCGCATCTGGCCGATAACCCGGTACACCGCGCCGCGCCGATGCTCAACGAACTGGTGGGCATCGAGTGGGATAAAGGCAACGAATTCTTCCCGCCGACCAGTATGCAGATTGCCAACGTGCAGGCCGGGACCGGCAGCAACAACGTCATTCCGGGCGACTTCTTCGTGCAGTTCAACTTCCGCTTTAGCACCGAACTGACGGACGAGATGATCAAATCCCGCGTCATCGCTCTGCTGGATAAGTACGAACTGCGCTACACCCTGGACTGGTGGCTTTCTGGCCAGCCGTTCCTGACGCAACGCGGCAAGCTGGTTGATGCGGTGGTTAACGCTATCGCGCACTATAATGAAATTAAACCGCAGCTCCTGACCACCGGCGGTACCTCAGACGGACGCTTTATCGCCCGGATGGGTGCGCAGGTTGTCGAACTGGGCCCAGTAAACGCCACCATTCATAAAATCAATGAATGCGTGAACGCGGCTGATTTGCAGCTACTGGCTCGTATGTATCAACGTATCATGGAGCAACTCGTCGCCTGACGACTGCTCTGAGAAGGAATAGCGAATGGACTGGCTGGCTAAATATTGGTGGATTCTGGTGTTGGTGTTTCTGGTAGGCGTGCTGCTGAACGTGATCAAAGATCTGAAGCGCGTGGACCACAAGAAGTTCCTCGCCAATAAACCTGAGCTTCCCCCGCATCGTGACTTTAACGATAAGTGGGACGATGACGACAACTGGCCGAAGAAAGACCAGAAAGACCAGAAGTAATCGTCAAACTCCGCACCCTACAGTTCCCTCTCCCCTATGGGGAGAGGGTCAGGGTGAGGGGTAACGAATCACATAAATTCCACAATATCGTCGTCGTTCGGCTTACTGCCGCTTAACGCTTCGTCGAAATAGTGCTTCGGCACGGTAAAACGCAGGTGATCCAGCGCGAACTGCATGCTGCGATCGTCAATGGCGTGACCCAGTTCATCCACGATATCCAGCGTCACATCCCCGCCTTCACGAATCAGCGCTTCCTGCGCGGCGACCGCATGGGACAACTCAATCACGCGATCTTCTCCGCCGTGGATCAGGTGGATCGTCGTTGCCGTCGTGGCGCTCTGCGGTAAGGTCGCGAAGCGGCCGTTAAAGGCAACGACGCGAGACGCCAGCCCTGGCAGCGCTTTCACGCTCTCGAGCGACATAATCGCCCCCTGCGAGAAACCGATCAGCGCGGTCGCCCCGGCCCCGACGCCGCTCTGTTGTTGCCAGTAGCGCACGGTTTCAATGAAGGTCGGCATGATGGCATCGATACGCGCCTGACGGTTCTCTTCCGTCACGCCCTGCACGGAAAACCACTGACGCCCCTGAGGACCGCAAGGCTCTACGCCACCGATGCTGACGATGAGCGCGTCCGGAAAAATCGGCGCAAACCAGCTGCCGATTTGCCCCATATTCACTGCATTATCGCCGACGCCATGAAACAGCAGCAGCAGTTGCTGCGCGGGGCTGGAAGGGCTTTGGACAACAAAATGGTCATGTTTCATGGCAGTCTCCTTAATTGATAGTCAGGATTTTACGCCTCTGTGGGGTAATGACCATGCCACTTCATTGAAGAAGTCATTGAAAAAATTGCCATTGCAAAATGTCAGTCTTGAGCTGCTGAGCGCGTTCGACATCAAGATAGTCAAGTGCTTGCGCCGCCTCCTGACGCTGTCGCGCCAGCAGCGGTTTGCGACCCTGAAGCGCGAGATCGGCACACAGCAAGGCGTCGTCTCGGTTCTCTTCCAGTTTGCCACGCAGCGCCTGAAGCGGCAGAGTGGTCGCCAGCAGCAATCGCGTCAGGGCCGGCGCAGAGGTTGCCAGCGGTCGATGGGCAAAGGCAAAACCGCCCAGCTCCAGCCAGTCATCATCATTAAGGGTAGTCTCCCAGCGCTCCTCCACCGGGATCTTTTCTCCGTTCCACTGCTCAATGATGCGCGCATCGCGGCACAACCGGTGATGCTCCTGCACGCATAGCGCCTGCCCTGCCTCGCTGACAGGTCGCAGCGCCATCGCCGTGTAGCACCCGCTGCTGGCTTCGCGATGGCTGCCGATACGCACCAGCACAAACCCGCAGCGCTGCCAGAAGCGCCACAGCTCATCGGTGTAACCGAAGCTCACGGAGACATAATCCTGCTGTGCATGATGGCTTGCATCAGCGATAAGCGCCTGGCCGATGCCCTCGCGCTGCCGCGAAGGATGAACCGCCACACGCGTGACGCGTCGCCCGATAAGGGTCGCGGCCAGCGGTGAACCGCCGTGGGCGGCAAGAGACTGCGCCACCAGATTGCCGCGCGGACGTCGATACCCCGCCCACACCGCCTGACTCAGCTCTGGGCTTAATCCGCCCTCGTCCACCAGCCACAGCGCACCCGCCAGTTTTTCCCCGACGCGCGCGACGGCAAAATGCTGGCCCGGCGCGTCCATCATCCGGCGTAGATCCAGTGGAGACGTGCGGTAGTGCGCGGAGCACAACAGCCTGTAGATGTCCGCCGCGAGCTGCGGCTGGCGCGCCCAGGCGTTTTGTTCCAGTGCGAGGATCTCGGGTGCGCCGTTGGGAGTTACATCCACAACGTCGTCAAATAACAGCGCGTCAGCCACCACGCGCTCAAGGGGGCAGTCTGGTGCCCAGCGAATCGGTTCAGAAAGGGTGAAATGATGCAGCCCGCTGAACCGGGCGCAGAATTTGAGTAAGAATCCGCGTCCCGTGCCTTCGTAGCCCTGAACGGTCGTCGTGAGTAATACGCGCGGGAAACGCGACACCAGCTTTTCCAGCAAAGGGCCGGGGATCGCGGCGGCTTCATCGACAATCAGCCAGTCGGCCTGTTGGTCCGAGGCCAGCAGGGCGTCGGGTGCCATAAAGTGGTAGTTATCCTGCGCGAAGCGAGCGATGACGTCCGTCGCCCCTTTCGCCGGAGCGGTAACGATAGCGTGGCCCGAAATGCGGCTCAGCAACATCCCTGCCAGCGCGGATTTCCCGCGTCCGCGCGGGGCGGTCACCACCGCCACGCCGGATTGCATCTGACATAATGCCGCCAGAATCTCATCCTGCTCGCGCTGCGGCTCGCCGCTGGCGGGCTGCCAGTCGGGTGCGGAAGGAAGCGTACTATCCGGGAAAGGTTGATGCTGTTGCCAGACCATGACGCCGGGATCCTGGCTCACCGTTCGGCAAAAATGGTGGACAAAATGCGGCGTCGCGATGGGGTGTTCGCTGTCGCTCCAGCGCAGGGAGTCGCTGTCGGGCTGTTCAGGCCAGGCCGCGAAAGGCGGGGTGAGTAACACCAGCAGGCTTCCGGCGCGGAGCGTTCCGCTGAGCGCCGCAAAGGTTGAGACGTCAAACCCGCGACGGGCATCGAAAATCGCGTGGCGGTATTCGCGCCCGAGCAGGCTTTTTAATGCCTGAGGCGCATCGTTCTCCATTCGCAGCCAGTCGCCAGGCAGCGCGTCACGAAGCCGCTCGGACTGCGCCTGGGACCACGCCTCGTCGCCGCTAATGACCAGCAGTCGACGATGCCCTTCCCGCTGTAGCTCTGCAACCAGACGGTCAAACATCACGGCCTCTTCCCTGGCGCAACACATCACATGGCTTTACCAAAGGTGTTGCACTGGGCCGGATCGCCGCTCGCAAAACCGCGTTTAAACCAGGTGTAGCGCTCTTCGGATGTGCCGTGGGTGAAGCTGTCCGGCACCACGCGGCCCTGACTCTGCTGTTGCAGACGGTCGTCGCCGATGGCCTGCGCGGCGTTCAGCGCCTCCTCCAGATCGCCGGACTCCAGCACGCCCTGCTGCTGCATGCTGTGGCCCCAGACGCCCGCGAAGCAGTCGGCCTGCAGTTCCATGCGAACGGACAGGCGGTTTACCTCGGTTTGAGAGGCGTTTTGCTGCAGCTGGCGCACTTTGGGCTCGATGCCGAGCAGTTTCTGCACGTGGTGGCCGACTTCATGGGCAATCACATAGCCCTGAGCGAAATCGCCGTCAGCGCCGAGCTTGCGTTTCATGTCGTCATAGAAGGAGAGATCGATATAGACGGTGCTGTCCGCCGGGCAGTAGAACGGGCCCATCACGGACTGGCCGGTGCCGCATCCCGTGCGCGTTGCGCCGCGGTACATCACCAGTTTTGGCTGCTGGTAGGTGCGACCCATTTTTTCGAACTGCTGGCTCCACGTATCTTCGGTGGTCGCCAGAATCACGGAGGTAAATTTGGCGGCTTCATCTTCGTTCGGGCTGATGGAGCGCTGAGATTGTTGCTGCTGTTGCACCGGTTCCCCGGTCATTAAACCGGTCAGATCGACACCGTAGTAGCCCGCCACCAGCACGATAAGCAGCAGCACAATGCCGCCTTTACCGCCGGGAAGCCGCATGCCGCCCCCGCCCATGGAGGGCCCCATGCCGCCACTGCTGCGCCTGTCTTCTACATTGTCACTTTCACGACGCCCTTGCCAGCGCATAACCACCTCGAAATTCTCTTCATATTGATAGAGTGATCGTAGGCGGTTAACGGGCGGATTACCATAGGAAACAAGGGTAAGAAGCCAAAGGATGTGCATATCCTTTGGCCTGCAAGGGAATTAATCGAGTTTAACGCCCAGACGATGCGCAACGGCTTCGTACGCTTCAATCAGGCCACCCAGGCTCTGACGGAAACGGTCTTTGTCCATTTTATCGAGGGTTTCTTTGTCCCACAGGCGGCTGCCGTCCGGGGAGAACTCATCGCCCAGCACCACTTCGCCTTTGTACAGACCGAACTCCAGTTTGAAATCGACGAGGATCAGGCCCGCGTCATCAAACAGCTTTTTCAGCACGTCGTTGGCTTTGTAGGTCAGCTCCTGCATGCGCGCCAGGTTCTCTTTGCTCACCCAGCCGAAGGTTTCGCAGTAGGATTCGTTGACCATCGGATCGTGCATTTCGTCATTTTTCAGGAACAGATCGAACAACGGCGGGTTCAGCTCGATGCCTTCTTCAATGCCCAGACGCTTCACCAGGGAGCCCGCGGCGCGGTTACGCACTACGCATTCGACCGGAACCATATCCAGTTTTTTCACCAGACACTCCGTATCGGACAGCAAGGCTTCCATCTGAGTCGGGATACCGGCTTCGGCGAGTTTGCTCATAATGAAATGGTTGAACTTGTTGTTCACCATGCCTTTACGGTCGAACTGCTCAATGCGCGCGCCATCCCCTGCTGACGTATCATTGCGGAACTCGAGCACCAACAGATCCGGGTTTTCGGTGCTGTATACGGTCTTCGCTTTGCCACGATACAACTCAGCTTGCTTCTGCATCTTCATTACTCCTGGTGTGATGATATGGTCAAAATCTCGGGATATTATGCCACGCACACGTTTGCGTAGCACGAAAATAAAAAGGGCTGGATTAACCAGCCCTGTTTTTTATTTGCTGAATGCAGCCTGGAAGACCGCCACCAGCGCATCGTTCTGCGACTGGGTCAGCGTGTGACCTTTCGGATCGATGAACTGCAAACTGCTGCGGTTATCGAGGTCACCGACCTGAATTTTGTAATCGCCGGAAGCGAGGCCCGGATCGCTGGCACCCAGATCTTTCCATGCGCTATCGGAAAGCGGTTTGTAGGTGGCCGTCATGCTGCCCGTTGAACGGGTGCTGTCGGTCACTTTCATACCGGCTTTTTCCAGCACGGCTGGCAGACGCTGCCAGGTCTGCTGGAACGGTGCACGCACCACCAACATTGGCAGACCGGTGTCATCGGCGGCGCTCTGCACGTCGAAGGTCACGCCACTGCGGCTCTGCGCGGAGTTCGCCGCATCGGTCGCGTTTTTATCGAGACCCGAGGCAATCACGTTCAGCATTTCGGTGCTGTAGCGCTGCAGGGATGCCGCATCCGCCACTGGCTTACCAGCCTGCTCCAGGTTCAGCAGCTTGACCGTGACGGCCTGCTGATAACCCTGTGGTTTGACAGAGACTTGATAACGACCACGGTACTGCTGATCTTCATCCAGACGGTTCCATTCGATCCAGTCGGTCGTCAGGCTCTGACTCGCGTCGTCGCGCTTATCAATGGCGTAATTTTTCGACTGAATCACGCTCACCACCTGCGGCCACAGGGTACTGTTTCGACCGTTTTCGACCAGCAGGGTTGCGGTGTCACCCGTAAACTGGGTACGCGCACCACTCACCAGCGCCAGAGGCTGTGCCGGTGGACGAATGTCCAGCGCTTTGCCCACTGCGCCACTGCCGTTGGTGACAGGAATATTGTAATCGCCGTTTTGAATCGGCAGGATCATACCCGCTGGCGCATGAAGTTCAGCAAGCGGCGCTGCATCCAGATAGGATTCATCACCGCTCACCTGGCGCTTGTAGCGCGAGTCTGAACTACAGGCGGCGAGGAGCATAACAAGCGAAACACCCGCAACCTTCGCCAGGCGCGACTTCTGTACTGAGTAAGCCATCAAATCTCCCTAAACTCTACAGCAAACCGGCATGCTTCAGCGCCCCGGTGACCACTTCACGACCATGGTCGGTAATGGGGGTCATCGGCAGACGCAGCGTGTCGGTCGCTACAAGTCCCAACTCCTTACATGCCCATTTCACTGGGATCGGATTGGGTTCGACAAATAATTTTGTGTGCAGCGGCATCAGACGCTGGTTAATCAAGCGAGCTTCGTCGAAATGACCCGCCGCAGCCAGTTTGCACATTTCGGCCATATCACGCGCCGCGATGTTAGAGGTCACGGAAATCACCCCGTGACCACCGAGCTGCATGAAGTCCAGCGCGGTCGCATCATCACCACTGAGCAGGATAAAGTCGTCTGAAACCAGCTCTTTGATCTGGTGAACGCGGCTTAAGTTCCCGGTCGCCTCTTTAATTGCGATAATATTTTTAACTTTCGAGAGACGGCCTACGGTTTCCGGCAGCATATCGCAGCCAGTGCGCGACGGCACATTATACAGAATTTGTGGCAAGTCAGTATGTTCAGCGATGGCTTTGAAATGCTGGAACAGACCTTCCTGGGTCGGGCGGTTGTAGTACGGGGTCACCGTCAGGCAGCCGACGATACCGCTGTTGTTGAAACGCTGGGTCAGGCTGATGGCCTCTGCGGTGGCATTTGCCCCCGTCCCGGCAATCACAGGGATACGCCCGTCCGCCAGTTCGACGGTCATCATCACCACATCGCCGTGTTCGTCATGGCTCAGGGTGGCGGATTCACCGGTAGTCCCTACGGAAACGATCGCCGAAGTCCCGTTGGCGACATGGTAATCAATCAGTTTTTTCAGGCTTGACCGGCAGACATTACCTTTCTCATCCATCGGCGTAACAAGCGCAACAATACTTCCCGTGAACATGGGCCATCCTCTGTGCAAACAAGATTCTCAATGGTACGTTTGGAACTGTAATAAAAGCAAGCGACGTAAGGCGTCCAGGCTGTTGTATGCACGTTTTTTTTATGCTTTCCTTAGGATGACTTAACCACGCAAAGGAAGAACAGGTTTGACAACCTCATCACAACATTACCTGGTTATCACTGCGCTGGGTGCCGACAGAGCCGGTATTGTGAACACCATCACCCGCCACGTCAGCAGTTGCGGCTGTAATATCGAAGACAGCCGCCTGGCCATGCTGGGCGACGAGTTCACCTTTATCATGCTGCTCTCCGGGACATGGAACGCGATTACGCTCATTGAATCCACTTTACCGCTTAAAGGCGCGGAGCTGGATTTGCTGATCGTGATGAAACGCACAACTGCGCGCCCGCGCCCGGCGATGCCGGCGACCGTCTGGGTGCAGGTTGAAGTCACCGACTCCCCGCATTTAATCGAACGTTTCACGGCTCTCTTTGACAGCCATCAGATGAACATCGCCGAACTGGTCTCCCGCACACAGCCGGGGCCTGTACCAAAATTGTTCATTCAGATCACCGCACACAGCCCTGCCTCACACGATGCATCAAATATTGAGCAAGCGTTCAAAGCACTCTGTACAGAACTCAATGCACAAGGCAGTATAAACGTCGTCAATTATTCGCAGCACGAACAGGATGGAGTTGAGTAATGAATCCACTGAAAGCCGGTGACATCGCACCGAAATTTAGCCTGCCCGATCAAGACGGCGAGCAAGTAAATTTGACCGACTTCCAGGGACAGCGTGTTCTGGTCTATTTCTACCCGAAAGCCATGACGCCAGGGTGTACCGTACAGGCGTGCGGTTTACGCGATAACATGGATGATTTGAAAAAAGCTGGGGTCGACGTGCTGGGTATCAGCACCGATAAATCAGAAAAACTGTCACGTTTCGCTGAAAAAGAGCTGCTGAACTTTACGCTGCTCTCCGATGAAGACCATCAGGTCTGCGAACAGTTTGGCGTCTGGGGCGAGAAGACCTTTATGGGCAAAACCTACGACGGCATTCATCGCATCAGTTTCCTGATCGATGCCGATGGCAAAGTTGAACATGTGTTTGACGATTTCAAAACCAGCAACCACCACGACGTGGTGCTCGACTGGCTGAAAGCGAACGCGTGAGTTGCTTGAGCCGTCTGCTGCCCGGCGGCGCTACGCTTGCACGGGCCTACAAATAAAACGCAAAAGGCAACCGAGAGGTTGCCTTTTTTAACATTGTAGGCCGGGTAAGCGCAGCGCCACCCGGCAAATTTACTCTTCCACGGCAGGCACATCCGGCCACGCGTGAACCACGGCTTTAATGAGCGTCGCCAGCGGTATCGCAAAGAACACGCCCCAGAAACCCCACAGACCGCCGAAAATCACCACCGACAGAATAATCACCAGCGGGTGCAGGTTCACCGCTTCCGAGAACAGCACCGGCACCAGCAGGTTGCCATCCAGCCCCTGAATAATCAGGTACACGGCGAAACAGCTCCAGAACTCAGTGCCGAGACCAAACTGGAACAGCGCCACGCCGACCACCGGAATCGTCACCACGAACGCGCCGATATAGGGGATCAGCACCGAGAAGCCCACCAGCACCGCCAACAGCAAGGAATAGTTCAGGCCGAAGATGATGAAGCCAATCCAGGTCGCGACGCCGACCACAATCATCTCCAGCACTTTGCCGCGAATGTAGTTGGTGATCTGCTGGTTCATCTCCTTCCACACCTGCCCTGCCAGACCGCGGTTGCGCGGCAGAATGCGGCGCACGGCGTTGAGCATCTGCTCTTTGTCCTTCACGAGGAAGAAGACCATCAGCGGCACCAGCACCAGATAGACCGCCAGCGTCAGCAGCCCCACCAGCGAAGCGAGGGAGTATTTCACCACCGAATCGCCCATCGTCATGATGCGGGCGCGCATGTTTTCCGCCATCGCATCAATAATGCCCGCGTCCATCAGCGCCGGATAACGACGCGGCAGCGTGGCGGCAAAATCGGAGAGTTTATTCAGCATCCCCGGCATATCGCGGATCAGGTAAATCCCCTGCTGCCAGGCCACGGGCATCACCACGAAGGACATCAACAGCAAAATCCCGACGAACAGGATCAGCACGATGCTGGTCGCCCAGCGGCGGGAGCAGCCGATTTTCTCCAGCCGAACCGTCGGCCATTCGAGGAGATAGGCCAGCACCAGGGCAACGAGAAGCGGCGCCAGCAGGCCACTGAAGAAGAATAAAATACCGAACCCGGCGACCAGAATGACCAGCAAAGCAATGGCTTCGGGATCGCTGAAACGACGCCGATACCACTGCATTAACATTTCGAGCATACAACCCTTCCCTGAATCTGATGGCTGGAGCGAGAGGCGAATTGTATCTAACTGTCACACAAAAGACTTTCCATTTTTGACGCGGCGTCACGAAACGCAAAAGGCCGACGCCGGGGATTTTCTTCACGCCCTAACACGGCTACACTCGCAGAGCAGTTGAAGGTGAACGATATGCACGTTCTTCGGTCAAATGGCTACATCCAAAATACAGGGCAGAGGTTATGTTCAGGCAGTTGAAAAAAACTCTGGTTGCAACGCTGATTGCCGCGCTGACTGTCGGCCAAATGGCGCCAGCTTTCGCTGACTCCGCCGATACATTGCCGGACATGGGTACCTCAGCAGGAAGCACGCTCTCCATCGGGCAAGAGATGCAGATGGGTGATTACTATGTGCGTCAGCTCCGCGGCAGCGCGCCGCTGATCAATGACCCTCTGCTGGTGCAATATATCAACGGGCTCGGCATGCGCCTCGTGGCCCACGCCGATTCGGTCAAAACCCCTTTCCACTTCTATTTAATCAATAACGACGAAATCAACGCCTTCGCCTTCTTCGGCGGCAACGTGGTGCTGCATTCGGCGTTATTCCGCTATTCCGATAACGAAAGCCAGCTTGCGTCGGTGATGGCGCACGAAATCTCCCACGTCACCCAACGCCATCTGGCGCGTGCGATGGAAGATCAGAAAAAGAATGCGCCCCTGACCTGGGTCGGTGCCTTAGGCTCGATTCTGCTGGCGATGGCCAGCCCGCAGGCCGGGATGGCGGCGTTAACCGGCACGCTCGCCGGAACGCGCCAGGGGATGATCAGCTTTACCCAGCAGAACGAACAGGAAGCGGACCGCATTGGCATTCAGGTGCTCCAGCGCTCCGGGTTTGATCCGCAGGCGATGCCGTCGTTCCTCGAAAAACTGCTCGACCAGGCGCGGTACTCTACCCGCCCACCGGAAATTTTGCTGACCCACCCCCTGCCGGAAAGCCGTCTATCCGATGCGCGTAACCGCGCCAACCAGATGCGTCCGGTCGTCGTTCAGTCGTCGCAGGATTTCTACATGGCGAAGGTCAGAACCCTCGGCATGTACAATTCCGGGCGTAACCAGCTGACGGGCGAACTGCTCGATGCGCTGGCGAAAGGCAACGTCCGCGAGCAGAACGCGGCGCAGTACGGCCGCGCGCTGCAGGCGATGGAAACCAGCAAATACGATGAAGCGCGCAAAGCACTCCAGCCGCTGCTGGCCGCCGATCCGAACAACGCCTGGTATCTGGATCTCTCGACCGATATTGATTTAGGGCAGAAGAAAACAGCCGATGCGATTAACCGCCTGAAAAACGCCAAAGATCTGCGCACCAATCCGGTGTTGCAGCTCAACCTGGCGAACGCTTACTTACAGGGCGGTCAGCCCAAGGACGCGGCGACGATTCTGAATCGCTACACGTTTGACCACAAAGACGATCAAAACGGCTGGGATCTGCTGGCGCAGACCGAAGCGCAGCTCGGCAACCGCGATCAGGAGCTGGCCGCGCGCGCCGAAGGTTTTGCCCTGGTAGGGCGCCTGGATCAGTCGATTTCCCTGTTAAGCAGCGCCAGTTCGCAGGTCAAACTGGGCAGCCTGCAGCAGGCACGTTACGACGCCCGAATCGATCAGCTGCGCGGGTTGCAGCAACGCTTCAAGCCGTACGAGAAGATGTAATAAGGAGAAGTCATGTCAGACGCGGTAAAAATTTATCACAACCCTCGCTGCTCCAAGAGCCGCGACACCCTGAGCCTGTTGAAATCTAACGGCATTGACCCTGAAGTGGTGTTGTATCTGGACACCCCGCCGGACGCCGCCACCATCCGCCAGCTCCTGCACATGCTGGGTATGACGAGCGCACGGGAGCTGATGCGCCAGAAAGAGGATCTGTATAAGTCCTTAAACCTTGATGACAGCCACCTGTCTGAAGAGGACCTGATTCAGGCGATGGTCGAAAATCCTAAGCTAATGGAACGCCCGATTGTGGTCGCCAACGGTGAAGCGCGCATTGGCCGCCCGCCGGAAGATGTGCTCGAAATCCTCAACTAAACATTGCGCCGCAGTGCTTCGAGAAAAGCCTGCGGCGTCGTGTCTCCCAGCTTTTTCTGCGCTTTGCCCTGATTGTAAAACTCCCCGATCCGCATCAGCAGTTGCCCTGCCGGTTCCACATTCACCCGCGGAATAATCTCGCCAAGCGGGACCGTCACCTGCACCGCACTGTGCTTCGCCGCGCTGTTTTTTATCACCACACCGTCCAGGTTTAAACGCGTGGTAAAACCGAAAGTCTCAACGGATTGGATATCAGCCGGGCAGGCTTTCAGCAGCTCTTTCGCCCAGTTCGCCACCAGCTGCGGCGAAATTCCCGCGTAAAGCCGGGCGAAACACCAGCCGCTAATCGGCTCCCGCGCCCACAGGAGATGTTGCTCGCCGCCGTCATCCATATGCAGCGAGAGCGGGAGATGATGCAGCTCCAGCCGCTGCGGCATAAGACCCGCTTTTAGCGCCTTTGTACCCTGCAGTGGCGCGCCCTGGCGCGATGCCGCAGCGGGTTTCAGGTAGCGATTGAGCGTCGCGCGCGAAACGCTGATCCCCAGTCCTTCAGTCACCAGCAGCAAAAGTTCGTCCAGCGGCGCACCGGTGGCGTCGCGCAGGGCATTAATCAATGACACCTGCTCTTGTCTCATCGCTTTGTGTATCACTTTTGGCGTCGTATGGTTATCTGAAACCTGCTCGCGCTTGCGCCAGCGCCGGACGGTAGTGACCGAAATGCCCAGCTCCACGGCCAGCTCTCTGTCGCTTTTATCAGACTCCTGCAGATAGCGACGGGTGCGCGGTGTGGTGGTGGCATTGGCGTGCAGTTTAATTTCCATCCCAAATCCTCAGTGGAATTTCTTATAACTAATCTCATGAGATTTATATTAACAACGCGATTACATTGTGACCTGTTTCACCTTTCGGTGGCAACGCTTCGCTGATAATCCTCAGACATAACACAAACAACGTCACTCGATCTTGTACGGAGTTCACAATGAACAATGTTCTGGGATTTATGGAAGCAAAATTGATGCCGCTGGCGGCCAAAACGGCTCAGCAGCGTCATCTGGGTGCCATTCGTGGCGCGTACGTTTCATTCATGCCATTTATCATCGTCGGGTCGATCCTGCTGGTGATCTCGTCGTTTCCGAATCAGACCTATCAGCAATTTATGTCGTCAGCCTTCGGCGAAAGCTGGAGCTCGATTATCGAGATCCCGTTTAACGCCGTCTTCTCCACCATGTCGCTGTTTATCAGCTTCCTGGTCGCCTTCCGTCTGGCGGAGCATTACGGCGAAGACCGCATCTCGTGCGGGATCCTGGCGCTGGTCAGCTTCCTGATCCTGACACCGTTTATCAAAGTGGCGGAGAACGGCGGCATTACCGTGATGCCGGTCGAGTGGATTGGCAGTAAAGGGCTGTTCGTGGCGATGATTGGCTCGCTGCTGTGGACGGAGCTGTTCTGCTGGCTGAAGCGCAAAAATCTGGTGATCAAAATGCCAGAGGGGGTACCGCCCGCGGTGCAGGAGTCTTTTGCCGCGCTGATCCCCGCCCTGGTGGTGATGATCCTGGTGCTGGTGATCCGCATCCTGTTTGAAAACACCCATTACCACACCATCCATCAGTTCATCTATGAAGTGGTCGCCACGCCGGTGCGTCACTACGGCACCTCCTATTTCGGCGCGCTGATGACGGTGTTCAGCATCACCATTTTGTGGTCCGTGGGCATTAACTCCGGGTCGATGATCAACGGCATCATCCGTCCGCTGTGGATGGAGAACCAGACCGACAACATCGCCGCCATTCAGGCGGGTGTGACGCCGCCGCACATTATCACCGAACAGTTTTTCGACATGATCTGGATGGGCGGCGCGGGTGCCACGCTGTCGCTGGTGATTGCGATGCTGATTTTTGCCCGCAGTAAAAACATGCGCGAAGTGGCGCGGCTCGGTGCGGGCGCGTCGGTGTTTAACATCAACGAACCGATTCTATTCGGCCTGCCGGTGATCATGAACCCGATCATGCTGATTCCGTTTAACCTGGTGCCGCTGGTGTTAGTCACCGTCCAGTATGCGGCGATGAAAATTGGCGCCGTCGCCGTGACGACCGGGGTGTTTATTCCCTGGACGCTGCCGCCGGTGATCAGCGGATTTATCGTCACCGGGCACATTAGCGGCAGCGTGATGCAACTGCTCAACCTGCTGATCGGCGCGATGCTCTATCTGCCGTTTATGCGCATTCTGGACAAACAGTACCGCGCGGCGGAAATCGCCACCGCGACGCAACCCGAAGCCACACTGGCTAAACAGGAGTAAAGCATGTGGGGAATTATCGCAACCTGGCGAATGGCGCTGGAAGGAGTGACGGAGTCTGCGTCTGCGCTGGCTGCGGGGAAGCCGGTTTCGACGGCGGTAGTGGATGCCGTTGCTGCCGTTGAAGACTTCCCGTTTTACAAGTCCGTCGGCTACGGCGGGCTGCCTACCGAAAATGGCGAGGTGGAACTCGACGCCGCCTATATGGACGGCGACACCCTGGCCTTCGGCGCAGTGGGCAACCTGGTGGATATCGCCAACCCGGTGCGGGTCGCTCAGGCGCTCAGCCGCCAGCGCTACAACAGCCTGCTGGTCGGCCAGGGCGCGCGCGAGTGGGCGCTGAGTCAGGGCTTTTCGGACAAAACCATGCTCACTGACCGGGCGATGCAGCACTACCGCAAGCGCTGTCGAGAAACGCTGGATAAGGGCTTAAGCCCCTATGACGGCCACGACACCGTCGGCATTATCGGGCTCGATAAACAGGGTTCGATGAGCGTTGCCACCTCCACCAGCGGCCTGTTTATGAAAAAACGCGGGCGCATCGGGGATTCACCGATCATCGGTTCAGGTTTTTACTGCGACAGCGAAACGGGGGCGGCCACCGCCACTGGCGTGGGTGAAGACCTGATGAAAGGCTGCACCAGCTACGAAATCGTCCGCCGCATGGCGCAGGGCATGACGCCGCAGCAGGCCGCGGATTCCGTGGTCTTCGAGCTGGAAGATAAGCTGATGTCGCGCTTTGGCCGCGTGGGCGATCTCTCGGTGGTGTGCATGAATAACAAAGGCGAGTTTGGTGCAGCGACCAATATCAAAACCTTCTCGTTTGTGGTCGCTACCGCCACTCAGCCGTTAACCGTTTTTCGCACCGAACGCCTGCGCGAGAAAACCCACTATCAGGCCGTGGATGACGAATGGATGCAGGCCTATGCCGCGCGGATCCGCGCCCCGATTGAGGAATAACCATGATCACCTGTGAGCTGATGACCACTCTTGCAGCAGCAAAACCTGAGACACATCTGCTGGCGCGCCCGTCCTGCGCGCAACTGCCGGATACCGCCCTGATTCGTGAAATGCGTGAACTCACAAGCGTAGCGGATACGCGCTTCGGCTGCGCGCCCTTCGCTCGCATCACCCTGCTGCCGGACGCCCTGTGGCAGGATGCGCTGACCGACGGATTAGTGAACGCCCTGCGTCCGCTGTTTGCCACGCCCGTCAGCGAGAATGTGGTGATAGATGTCAGCCATATTCACGACACCGTGCTGGCTCAGGTGCTGCGCTTTCTGTTCAACCAGGCGCATAAACTCAGTGATTTGCAGCTGAAGAAAAAAGACGACTCTACTGTTCGGATTCGCCACATCGCCGCGCTTTGTCTGCCTGAGCAGCGAGAGCGTTTGGCGAAAATCATCCAGCAGCAGCAGGCCATCGCCAACGGAATGATCGCCGCGCGTCGTCTGGCGGATACACCGTCCGATCGCTGCACGCCGCAATATGTGGTCGACGAAGCCCAAACGCTCTGTGCCGCCTTCCCTGCCTTGCGCTGCGAAGTGCTCGATGAAAAACAGATCGTGGAACAAGGTCTTGGTCTGCTGCATGCCGTGGGCAAAGGGGCCACCTGCCCGCCGCGCCTGCTGGCGATTCATTACGACGGCACAAATGACGGTCCGGTTCGCTGTTACGTCGGCAAAGGGATCACTTTTGATACGGGCGGTCTGTGGCTGAAAGAAGGCGCGGGCATGTACACCATGAAGTACGACATGTGCGGCGCGGCTAACGTGTTGGGGCTGATGCTCACGGTGGCTGAACTCAAACTCCCAGTGAAGATTATGGGCGTGCTGGCGCTGGCGGAAAACGCCATCGGCCCGGACGCCATGCAGCCGGGAACCGTGGCGCGGGCCTGTAACGGTCTGACGGTGGAGATCAACAATACCGACGCCGAAGGACGACTGGTGCTGGCCGATGCCATCGCCTGGGCGAGCCAGCGGCATCCGCAGGCGCACTACATCATTGATATGGCAACGTTAACCGGCGCGGTAGTGAAGGCGCTGGGCTATGAGCTGAGCGGATTGATGACGCAGAACGAGATGTTGCGGGATCATCTGACCCAGGCAGGGATCAGGAGCGGGGACGAAGTGTGGTCGCTGCCGCTGGACGCGCGGCTGAAAAAGCAGACGGAGAGTACGATTGCCGATCTGTGCAATACCCCGACCAACAACGCGGCGATCAGCGCGTCAGCGGCGTGGCTATTGCATCATTTTTGTCCGCCGACGATTCCGTGGGCGCACCTGGATATCAGCGGGACCGCGTTGTGGCGTGAAGGCGGGAGAAGCGTGGCGTCAGGACGGCCGATTCCGTTATTAGTCGAGCATTTGTTAGCGGATATCGAATCGTAGGCCCGTGCAAGCGAAGCGCCGCCGGGCAACAAAGCCGGGTGGCGGCTTCGCCTTACCCGGCCTACGGCTCTATAACTTCAACGTCTCTTTCACAAACGGAATGGTCAGCTTGCGCTGGGCGGTGATAGACGCGTGGTCGAGCTGATCCAGCGTATCAAACAGGGTGCGCATCTCGCGATCCAGCCGTTTTAACAGAAAACGTCCCACGTCTTCCGGCAGCTCAAACCCGCGTAACCGCGAGCGCAACTGCAGCGCCTGAAGTTTGTCTTCATCGGAGAGCGGCTGCAGCTTGTAAATTTGTCCCCAGTCGAGACGAGACGCCAGGTCCGGTAATCCGAGATTCAGCTGGCGTGGTGGGCGATCGCCGGTGATCAGCAACCGGGTTTTCCCCGATTCCAGAATCCGGTTGTAGAGGTTAAACATCGCCATTTCCCACAGCTCATCCCCGGCGATGCATTCGATATTGTCGATGCAAACCAGCGAAAGATGTTCCATGCCGTCGAGCACTTCCGGGACAAACCAGGTGCGCTTATCCAGCGGCACGTAGCCTACCGCGTCGCCGCGCTGGGAAAGCTCCGCGCAGGCGGCGTGCAGCAGATGGCTGCGTCCCGCGCCTTCGCGTGACCAGATATAAATGTATCCGCTGTGCTCCTGGCGTAACACGTTTTGCAGTGCAGCCAGTAAAGAGGGGTTATCGCCCGGCCAGAAACTCGCGAAAGTTTCGTCGTCAGGAAGATAAAGTGGCAGAGAGAGCTGTGCCGGTCCGTTCAGAAATACCTCGATCAAGGTCTCACATAAAATCGGGAGGGAGTTTATCACGGAACCCGCGATGAGAGAACCGGGCGGATCGTCCGCCCGGATTCAGGATCAATGTGACGCTTTTTCGCTCTCCTGAGCGTCCAGCACTTCTTCTTCCGGGCGAAGCACAGAGATCAGCTTGAAGATCAGGCTCAGGCCCACGCCAACGATAGTCGCCAGCGCCATTCCTTTCAGCTCTGCCGCACCGATGTGCACCTTCGCGCCGCTCACGCCGATGATCAGGATAACGGAGGTCAGGATCAGGTTCTGCGTTTTGTTGTAATCCACTTTGGATTCAATCAGCACGCGAATACCGGACGCACCAATCACCCCGTACAGCAGCAGAGAGACACCACCGATCACCGGAACCGGGATAATCTGGATCGCCGCCGCCAGTTTCCCGACGCAGGAGAGCAGAATCGCAAAGATCGCCGCTCCGCCAATCACCCAGGTACTGTAGACGCGGGTAATCGCCATCACGCCGATGTTCTCACCGTAGGTGGTGTTTGGCGTGGAGCCGAAGAAACCGGAGATCATGGTCGACAGACCGTTGGCAAACATCGAACGGTGCAGGCCAGGGTCGCGGATCAGATCTTTTTTGACGATGTTCGCCGTCACCACCAGGTGGCCGACGTGCTCGGCAATCACCACCAGCGCTGCAGGCAGGATGGTGAAGATCGCAAACCACTCAAAGCGTGGCGTGTAGAAGGTTGGCAGCGCGAACCAGTGCGCCTGGGCAATCGGGGAGGTATCCACCACGCCCATCGCGAAGGAGAGCGCGTAGCCCGCCAGCACCCCAATCAGAATCGGGATAATCGCCAGGAAACCGCGGAACAGCACCGAACCGAAGACGGTCACGCCCAGAGTCACCAGCGAAATAATGATGGTTTTGGATTCCGGGGATTGTCCGTCCGCAGGCAGCAGACCAGCCATGTTCGCCGCCACACCCGCAAGCTCGAGGCCGATGACGGCAACGATTGCGCCCATCGCCGCAGGCGGGAACATCACGTCCAGCCAGCCGGTCCCGGCTTTCTTCACAATGAAAGCCACCAGGCAGAACAGCGCGCCACACATAATAAAACCGCCCAGCGCCACTTCGTAGCCTAACGGCAGCAGCAGCAGGACCGGGGAGATAAACGCAAAGCTGGAGCCCAGATACGCCGGGATTTTGCCTTTACAGATGAAAAGGTACAGCAGCGTGCCGACGCCGTTGAACAGCAGTACGGTGGCCGGGTTGATGTGAAACAGGATGGGCACCAGTACGGTTGCGCCAAACATGGCAAACAAGTGCTGCAAACTAAGCGGGATCGTCTGCAAAAGCGGCGGTCTTTCACTCACCCCGATAGTACGGCGCGTCATAGTGTTTTCCTCTAAGTATTGTGAGTTGTTTGTGTTTTATTCAAAAAAAAGCCGACTATCAAAGTCGGCTTCTTTATCGTTATTCGATCACTTCGTACCAAAAATCTTGTCGCCGGCATCGCCGAGCCCCGGGATGATGTACCCGTGCTCGTTCAGCCCCTGGTCGATAGAGGCGGTATACAGCTCAACGTCCGGGTGCGCTTTTTCCAGCGCCGCGATACCTTCCGGTGCCGCAACCAGTACCAGCACCTTGATGCTGTTACAGCCGGCATTTTTCAGCAGGTCGATGGTGGCGATCATGGAGCCGCCGGTGGCGAGCATTGGGTCAACGACCAGCGCCATACGCTCGTCGATGTTAGACACCAGCTTCTGGAAATACGGGACGGGTTCGAGAGTTTCTTCGTTACGGTAGATACCGACTACGCTGATACGCGCGCTCGGTACGTGCTCCAGCACGCCTTCCATCATGCCCAGACCTGCGCGCAGGATTGGCACCACGGTAATTTTTTTACCTTTGATCTGCTCAACCTGGACCGGGCCGTTCCAGCCTTCGATGGTCACTTTTTCAGTTTCCAGGTCAGACGTTGCTTCGTAAGTCAGTAAGCTTCCAACTTCAGAGGCCAGTTCGCGAAAACGCTTCGTGCTGATGTCATGCTCACGCATCAGGCCCAGCTTGTGTTTAACGAGTGGGTGTTTCACTTCCACAATCTTCATTCTCATTCTCCTCTGAGGTGGCTACCGCAAAAAAAATCGCCGGATTATACCGCTTTTTTCCGGGTTCGCCATACCCATCTTGCTTGATGCCGATCAAGCAAAGTGGATTAGGGAGCGATAGTGAGTATAAAACAGGAAAAAAAAGAAGGGAGTTTTGCCGGGTGGAGGTAAAGGCAAAACGGCAACCCGGTTGCCGTTTTTGGTGTTTGCGCCCTCTCCCGTGGGAGAGGGTCGGGGTGAGGGCACCAGACCGCAGAGGCTTATGGCCCGTGCAAGCGCAGCGCCGCCGGGCGATTACAGGTCTGCGCCGTTAGTGGCGATCACCTTCTGATACCAGTCGAAAGATTTTTTCTTGCTACGGTTCAGGGTGCCGTTACCTTCGTTGTCTTTATCAACAAAAATAAAGCCGTAACGTTTTTTCATCTCGCCGGTTCCGGCAGAGACCAGATCGATACAACCCCACGGGGTGTAACCCATCAGATCCACGCCATCTTCGACGACCGCTTTTTTCATCTCGCGGATATGGGCGTCGAGATAATCGATGCGGTACTGGTCATTGACCGTGCCGTCGCTCTCCTGCACGTCGATCGCCCCGAAGCCGTTCTCAACGATAAACAGCGGCAACTGGTAGTGATCCCAGAACCAGTTCAGGGAGTAGCGCAGGCCCACCGGGTCAATCTGCCAGCCCCAGTCGGATTTCTGCACGTACGGGTTGGAAACGAGGCTTTTGCTTTCGTCATAATCAAGCTGCGGATTATCCGGCGTGGCTTTGGTCGCGAACGACATGTAATAGCTGAAGCCGATGTAATCGACACAGCCCTGCTTCAGAGCTGCAATGTCTTCGTCGGTAATATCCAGCTCGAAACCGCGGCGCTCAAAGTAGTTCAGCAGATGCTGCGGATATTTCCCGCGCACGTGAACGTCGGTGAACCAGTAGCGACGGTGCATGGCGTTCATCGCCATCATGATGTCGTTTGGCGCGCAGCTCAGCGGATAGATTGGGCACATGGCAATCATGCAGCCGATTTGCAGGGATGGATTGATTTCACGTCCGGCTTTCACTGCCAGGGCGCTGGCCACCAGCTCATAGTGCGCGGCCTGGAACATCACAGGCTCGCGATCTTCACCCTCTTCGTATTTCAGGCCGGAGTTGGTGAAGGGTGCGAAATCTTCGTGGAAGTTGGCCTGGTTGTTGATCTCGTTGAAGGTCATCCAGTACTTCACTTTGTGCTGATAACGCTTGAAGCAGACGCTGGCGAAACGCACGAACATGTCGATCAACTTACGGTTGCGCCAGCCGCCGTATTCGGTCACCAGATGGAAAGGCATCTCGAAGTGCGACAGGGTAATCACCGGCTCGATACCGTGTTTCAGGCATTCATCGAACAGGTCGTCGTAGAATTTCAGACCGGCTTCGTTAGGCTCCAGCTCGTCACCTTTCGGGAAAATGCGCGTCCAGGCAATGGAGGTGCGGAAACATTTAAAGCCCAGTTCGGCGAAAAGTTTGATGTCTTCTTTGTAGCGATGGTAAAAATCGATGGCTTCGTGGTTCGGGTAGTTTTTTCCCTGGATGACGCCCTGGGTGATTTCACGCGGTACGCCGTGCGCCCCGACCGTCATCACGTCCGCGACGCTTATCCCCTTGCCGCCCTCTTTCCAGCCACCTTCCAGCTGATGCGCCGCCACCGCGCCGCCCCACAGAAAACCTTCTTTAAATCCTGACATACCTTTTCCCTCATTCTGCGTTATTTTCTGCAAAAACAATTACAGAAACCGGTTTCAGTCAAATCATGTGCAATGGCTTAGCCTGTTGCAAGCAGATTACCGAAACCGGTTTCATTTTCGTGAACGGTATCAAGTTTGTCCTCGCCCAATGCAAAAATGTGTAAATTTTCAGCGACTTTTTTTGACCGCAGAATAGGCTCGCAAACGTTTGCCTGGACTGTTAGAATTGCGCCGATTTTTCTTACTATGCTATGCGTGGGGACTTAAGCCGTGACCAACAAAACTTCTCTCAGCTATAAAGATGCCGGTGTTGATATTGACGCAGGTAATGCGCTGGTTGACCGAATCAAAGGTGTGGTCAAAAAGACTCGCCGCCCTGAAGTGATGGGTGGTCTGGGTGGATTTGGCGCGCTGTGCGCACTGCCGCAAAAATATCGTGAGCCTGTTCTGGTTTCTGGCACTGACGGCGTGGGCACGAAGCTGCGTCTGGCGATGGATCTCAAACGTCACGACACCATCGGGATCGACCTGGTGGCCATGTGTGTGAACGACCTCGTGGTGCAGGGTGCTGAACCCCTCTTCTTCCTCGACTACTACGCCACCGGCAAACTGGACGTGGATACCGCCTCCAGCGTCATCACCGGTATCGCCGAAGGCTGCCTGCAGTCTGGCTGCGCGCTGGTCGGCGGCGAAACCGCAGAGATGCCGGGCATGTACCACGGTGAAGATTACGACGTCGCGGGCTTCTGCGTCGGCGTGGTAGAAAAATCAGAAATTATCGACGGCAGCAAAGTGGCCGATGGCGATGTCCTGATTGCCCTTGGCTCAAGCGGCCCGCACTCTAACGGTTACTCCCTGGTGCGTAAGATCCTCGAAGTGAGCGGCTGCGACCCGGAAACCACCGAGCTCGACGGCAAACCGCTGGCCGATCACCTGCTGGCACCGACCCGTATCTACGTGAAAAACATTCTTGAGCTGATCGAGAACGTTGACGTTCACGCCATTGCGCACCTGACCGGCGGCGGCTTCTGGGAAAACATCCCGCGCGTGCTGCCTGACAATACGCAGGCGGTAATCGACGAGTCCTCCTGGCAGTGGCCAGCCGTGTTCAACTGGCTGCAGACTGCGGGCAACGTCAGCCAGCACGAAATGTATCGCACCTTCAACTGCGGCGTCGGCATGCTGATTGCCCTGCCTGCCAGCGAAGCGGATAAAGCCGTTGAGCTGATGAAGGCGAAAGGTGAAAACGCGTGGAAAATCGGTATCATCAAAGCTTCTGATTCCGAACAGCGCGTGGTCATTGAATGAAAAATATTGTGGTGCTCATTTCCGGCAACGGAAGCAATTTGCAGGCAATCATCGACGCCTGCAAACAGAAACAGATCAATGGCACCATTCGCGCAGTATTCAGCAACAAGGCCGATGCGTTCGGCCTTGAGCGTGCGCGGGATGCCCATATCCCGGCGCACGCGCTGGAAGCCTCACAGTTTGCCAGTCGTGAAGCCTTTGACCGCGAGCTGGTGCAAGAGATCGACGCCTACGCGCCGGATGTCGTGGTGCTGGCCGGGTATATGCGCATCTTAAGCCCGGGGTTTGTCTCTCACTATTCCGGCCGCCTGCTGAACATCCACCCTTCTCTTCTGCCGAAATATCCCGGTCTGCACACCCACCGTCAGGTGCTGGAGAATGGCGACGAGGAGCATGGTACCTCCGTGCATTTCGTCACCGACGAGCTGGACGGCGGGCCGGTGATTTTGCAGGCCAAAATTCCGGTGTTTGATGGCGACGACGAAGACGACATCACCGAGCGCGTCCAGACGCAGGAGCACGCCATTTATCCGTTAGTGGTGAGCTGGTTTGTCGACGGGCGTCTTGAGATGCGCGATAACGCCGCCTGGCTGGATGGCGTGAAGCTGCCCGCGCAGGGACATGCGGCGGACGAGTAGTCTGTTTTGCCCGGCGGCGCTGCGCTTGCACGGGCCTACGGTTTTTGTAGGTCGGGTAAGCGCAGCGCCACCCGACACGCCTTCATCCCCCACCAACTCCCTAAATTCCCCCAGAAAAAAAATTAACTGTCATACTTTTCTGGCACAGTTGGACATCTCGTGTCAAAGCTCGCCATAATAGAATCGAGACGGATTTGCTGCGTCCCGTGATTGAAACGGAGTGTAAGTTGTAATGGGTCAGGAAAAGTTATACATCGAGAAAGAGCTAAGCTGGTTGGCGTTCAACGAACGTGTGCTTCAGGAAGCGGCTGATAAAAGCAATCCGCTGATTGAGCGTATGCGTTTTCTGGGTATTTATTCCAATAACCTGGATGAATTCTACAAGGTCCGTTTTGCCGAACTGAAACGGCGGATCATCATCAGCGAAGAGCAAGGTCTGAACTCCCATTCACGCCATCTGCTGGGAAAAATCCAGGCGCGCGTCCTGAAAGCGGACCAGGAATTTGACGGTCTGTATAACGAGCTGCTGCTCGAGATGGCACGCAACCAAATCTTCCTGATTAATGAACGTCAGCTTTCCGCCAATCAACAAACCTGGCTGCGCCACTACTTCAAACACTATCTGCGCCAGCACATCACCCCTATTCTTATCAATCGCGAAACGGATCTGGTGCAGTTCCTGAAAGATGACTACACCTATCTGGCGGTTGAGATTATTCGTGGGGACTCCATTCGCTATGCGCTGCTGGAGATCCCGTCGGACAAAGTCCCGCGCTTTGTGAACCTGCCGCCGGAAACGCCGCGCCGCCGCAAGCCGATGATCCTGCTTGATAACATCCTGCGCTACTGCCTCGACGATATTTTCAAAGGCTTCTTCGATTACGACGCGCTGAACGCCTATTCCATGAAAATGACCCGTGACGCCGAGTACGACCTGGTGCACGAGATGGAAGCCAGCCTGATGGAGCTGATGTCCTCCAGCCTGAAACAACGTCTGACCGCCGAACCGGTGCGCTTTGTGTATCAGCGCGACATGCCGGACGCGATGGTCGAAATGCTGCGCGACAAGCTGACCATCTCCCGCTACGATTCCATCGTGCCAGGCGGGCGTTACCACAACTTTAAAGACTTTATTGGCTTCCCGAACGTCGGCAAAGCCAATCTGGTCAACAAACCGCTGCCGCGCCTGCGCCATATCTGGTTCGATAAATTCCGTAACGGATTCGACGCCATCCGCGAGCGCGACGTACTGCTTTACTATCCGTACCACACCTTTGAGCACGTGCTGGAACTGCTGCGCCAGGCCTCGTTCGACCCGAACGTGCTGGCGATCAAAATCAACATCTACCGCGTGGCAAAAGACTCGCGCATTATTGATGCGATGATCCACGCCGCGCACAACGGTAAAAAAGTGACGGTGGTGGTTGAGCTGCAGGCGCGTTTCGACGAAGAGGCAAACATCCACTGGGCGCGTCGTCTGACGGAAGCCGGTGTACACGTCATCTTCTCCGCCCCTGGCCTGAAAATTCAC
Source organism: Lelliottia wanjuensis (assembly GCF_030238365.1). Lineage (GTDB taxonomy): Bacteria > Pseudomonadota > Gammaproteobacteria > Enterobacterales > Enterobacteriaceae > Enterobacter > Enterobacter wanjuensis. Next base: position 161,631 of record NZ_JASSOT010000066.1, read on the forward strand.
GCCAAGCTGTTCCTGATTTCCCGAAAAGAAGGCGACGACGTGGTGCGCTACGCCCACATCGGGACCGGTAACTTTAACGAGAAAACCGCGCGACTCTATACGGACTACTCGCTGCTGACCGCCGACGCGCGCATCACCAACGAAGTGCGTCGGGTGTTTAACTTCATCGAAAACCCGTACCGCCCGGTGAGCTTCGACTATCTGCTGGTCTCCCCGCAGAACTCGCGCCGCCTGCTGTATGCGATGATCGACAAAGAGATCGCCGCTGCGCAAAAAGGTGAACCGTCGGGTATCACGCTCAAACTAAACAACCTGGTCGACAAAGGTCTGGTGGATCGCCTGTATGCGGCCTCCAGCACCGGTGTGCCGGTGAATTTACTGATCCGCGGCATGTGCTCGTTGATTCCAGAACTGGAAGGCATCAGCGACAATATTCGCGTGACCAGCATCGTGGACCGTTATCTGGAACACGACAGGATCTATATTTTTGAAAACGGTGGCGATAAACAGGTGTATCTCTCTTCCGCGGACTGGATGACGCGTAATATTGATTACCGAATTGAAGTCGCCACCCCGCTGCTGGACCCGCGTCTCAAGCAGCAAATCCTCGATATTATTGAGCTGCAACTCAGCGACACAGTGAAGGCTCGCTATATCGACAAAGAACTGAGTAACCGCTACGTGCAGCGCGGCAACCGCCGTAAAGTGCGCTCACAACTGGCGATTTACGACTATATCAAATCACTCGAGCAACCTGATTAACCTATGCCGATAAATGATAAGACGCCACGCCCGCAGGAGTTTGCTGCGGTCGATTTAGGTTCTAACAGCTTCCATATGGTCATCGCCCGCGAGGTCGACGGAGCCATGCAGATCATCGGGCGCCTCAAGCAGCGCGTTCATCTCGCCGATGGTCTTGACGACAAAAATATGCTCAGCGAAGAGGCGATGGAGCGCGGCTTAGCCTGCCTGTCGCTGTTCGCCGAACGCTTGCAGGGTTTTTCAGCGTCGAGTGTTTGCATCGTTGGAACGCACACCCTGCGTCAGGCGCTGAACGCGCCGGAGTTTCTCAAACGCGCGGAAAAAGTGATCCCCTACCCGATTGAAATCATCTCAGGTAACGAAGAAGCGCGTCTGATTTTCATGGGTGTGGAACACACTCAGCCGGAAAAAGGCCGCAAGCTGGTGATCGACATCGGCGGTGGTTCCACTGAGCTGGTCATTGGCGAAGACTTCGAGCCGAAGCTGGTCGAGAGCCGCCGTATGGGCTGCGTCAGCTTTGCGCAGATGTATTTCCCTGGCGGCACCATAAACCGGGAAAACTTCCAGCGCGCGAAAATGGCGGCGGTGCAAAAGCTGGAATCCCTCGCCTGGCAGTATCGCATTCAGGGCTGGAACGTTGCCCTCGGAGCGTCTGGCAGTATCAAGGCAGCGCATGAAGTATTGCTGGCGATGGGCGAAAAAGACGGGATTATCACCCCGGAGCGCCTGGAGTTATTGCGCGAAGAGGTGCTGAAACATAAAAGCTTTGATGCCCTGAGCCTGCCGGGCTTGTCCGACGAGCGTAAAGCGGTGTTTGTGCCGGGCCTGGCGATCCTGTGCGGCGTCTTCGATGCGCTGGCAATCCGCGAGCTGCGCCTGTCCGACGGTGCATTGCGCGAAGGCGTACTGTACGAAATGGAAGGCCGTTTCCGTCATCAGGATATCCGCAGCCGTACCGCGCAAAGCCTGGCGAATCAGTACAACATCGACCGTGAACAGGCGAAGCGCGTTCTGGAAACCACCACGCACATTTACGAGCAGTGGGAAGCGCAGAATCCGAAGCTGGCGCATCCGCAACTGGCTGCCCTGCTGAAATGGGCAACGATGCTGCACGAAGTGGGCCTGAATATTAACCACAGCGGCATGCACCGCCACTCCGCCTATATTCTGCAAAACAGCGATCTGCCGGGCTTCAACCAGGAGCAGCAGACGATGATGGCGACCCTCGTGCGCTATCACCGTAAAGCGATCAAACTGGACGATCTGCCGCGCTTCACGCTGTTCAAGAAAAAACAGTTCCTGCCGCTGATCCAGCTGCTGCGCTTAGGCGTACTGCTGAATAACCAGCGTCAGGCGACCACCACACCGCCAACGCTGATTCTTAAAACCGACGACCATCACTGGACGCTCAGTTTCCCGCACGACTGGTTTAGCCAGAATGCGCTGGTACTGCTGGATCTCGAAAAAGAGCAGCAGTACTGGGAAGGTGTGACCGGCTGGTTGCTGAAAATTGAAGAAGAGCAGTCGCCGGACGTCGCGGCGTAATGCTCTGTTCTCAGGCGTCGGATGGCGCCTGAGAATCAATCAGTGTTTCAAGCGCCTCAGGTTTTCCAATCAAATACCCCTGCAGATAATCGATCCCCAGCGCATTCACCGCGCAGCGAATCGCTTCGCTTTCCACATACTCAGCCACCACAAGCATGTTCTTCATTCGTGCAAGATGGCACATCGACGCCACAATCTGGTAATCCAGGCTGTTGTCAGCGATATTGCGAATAAAGCTGCCATCAATTTTTAGCATATCGGCATCGATGCTTTTCAGGCGCGCATAGCTCGCATACCCGGTACCAAAATCATCTATGGCTACCCGGCACCCCATCTTCTGCAGCTGTTTAACAGTCTGCCTGGCGAGATCGGCATTACCAAACCCGCTGCTTTCGGTGATCTCAAAGATCATCTGCCAGGCTTCGATGCCGTACTTTTTCAGTAGCCGGTGAACGTCGAGCGGGAACTGTGACCGGCAGATGGTTGAGGACGACAGATTTACGGCAAAACGCTGCCCTGGCAATCTGTCACGATGCTCGGCCATAAATTGCAGCGTACGTTCCAGCACCCATAAATCGACGCGCGACGACAAACCAAACTCCAGCGCCACAGGCAGGAATTTATCCGGCGAGAGCAGCGCGCCGTTCTCCCCTGGCATGCGTATCAAAATTTCGTGGTAATGATCGCCCCGGATCCCCTGCACCCGTTGCGCCATTAATCTGAATTCATCTTGCTCAAGTGCCCATTGCAGGCGGTTCATGATGGCAACTTTGTCTTTCAGCGTACGCTGCAGATGCATGGCGCCGCGCTGCTGAAGATTCTCAGGATGGTTAGTGGATAGCGACAAATCGGCAATGATGCTCAGCTCACCCAGCAGTAAATAGAGATGGTTCACCGGGGAGCGCACGCAGCAATAGCTCATGCCCACCTGCGGCTGCAGCGGCATTCCGTCCCAGATGAAACGAAACTCTTTGATCTTCTTGTCGAGCTCTTCAATCCGCAGCGCGTGAGATTCAGTGTTCAGCCGAATCGCCAGGTCGCAGCCCGAGAGCTGATAGACACACTCGTTCGGCTGGAGCGAACTTTTGAGCCACTCGGCCAGTTTTTGCTTGTACTGGATGCGCAGCAGCACGCCATAGTTGCGGCCCAGCACTTCGAGCTCCGGAATACGCAGCATACAGAGCGCAGACCAGGGCGATTTCGTCAGCGCCCGCGTCATTGCGCGCAGATTCGGCATGTGAACGACCGGATCGAGAAACGCCAGACGTCTTGCGTGAAGGGTGATCACGCGCTGGCGCGTGGCCAGCATCGACATGTAAATCACTACAAAAGAGAACACCAGATAGCTGGACGAGGTGATCGCCAGCTGGATGTCGTAGCCCTGGCCCAACGGGATATAGCGGTAAAAATAGTGAATGGCGACCATCAGCACTGGCGTCCAGATAAGAGACATCAGCTTATAGCCAAACCGCATCGCGCCCCACAGCATCAGCGGCATCAGCAACGACAACGTATAGTTAGTGCTGAAAATGGTACTGGTATCGCTCAAGGGGATCAGCAGGAGAGAGAGCAAACCGCCCAGCGCCGCGAGCCAGAGGATAAATTCCGCAACGGTCACTTTCTTGTCGATCTGCGTTCGGATCTGTGACATCAGCGCCCTTAAATAGCGCGGATGGCGGATGATCCGGATCAGCAGATAGCTCAGCGGCACGCCCGTCAGCCCACCCACCAGCAGCCCCTGAAAATTTACCAGAGTGCGTATGGTCAGCGGGTTCAGCCCCGCCATACTCTGGCGAGTCTCGTAGATCCCAAGATAGACCGCAAACTGAAACAGCACCAAAAACAGCGCCGACGGGCACAATACCTGCCAGAAAAGTCGTAGCGCCATGAGCTTTGCATCGCCGTAGGCCACCATATTTCGCGGAGGAGAAAACACGCGGTATCCGCCCCAGCTGAGCGTCAGGGGAACGATAAAATGACAGATGACCGCCGCCGTTTCAAAAATACCGCTCGTGGAGTGATAGCGAAGAAACAGCGCCAGAATGATACCCGGAAGGGCCGACAGGCCGAAAAACAGCAATAAGGTGAGCAGGAATGCCAGCGGCATGTAATAGAGGGCAATGATCCCGCCATTTAAGTGGGTATAGGTGCTGGCAAAACTAAATATGGGCAGAAAAATGACAGGCAAAATCAGGGGGAGCGCCCACCACCGGTCTTTGTGCTGCTTCAGGAATAATAGAGTGTTCATAGACGCCTGGTTGAGACCGTTTGATCCTGAGGGTAGTTGCAGACAGGCATCTAACCTGACGAGCTGACGCACACCGCTTTCATAGAGAGAACATCGTGGAGGGAGGATTTTAGTGATCAATGGCGGTTGAGAATTGATTTAAATCAACGCCAGCGCATTAAAAGATCAAATATTACAATTTTTCCTTGAGGTTTTCCGTTTTCTATCAATGCGGTAAATAATTGCATCGCTATCGATAACATCAACTAATTATTACACTGACGATTTTTTACACACTTCGTAATTGACCCTTGACGCCCACTGTGACTTAATAGTCCCATCGCCCAAAAGGGTATGCCCAGGAAAATACAGTGAGTCAGGCAACGCGTATGCACAAACGACATCGATTTAACACTCGAATGACCCGCATTATCTTGCTTATCAGCTTCCTGTTTTTCTTTGGCCGCTTCGTCTATTCCTCCATCGGTGCCTGGTACCATCATCAGGACAAAATCCAGTCTCAGCAGGTGAGTCAGCCGTTGGATGCTGCAATTCGGTAGTTTTCTCGCGTAGTAAATGAATCAGTTCTGTAATTCCATTGCTGTGAATTTTCTCATGGCTTAAGACGTTACCTAACTGACGATGCAGAATCGAGGTTTAACGATCTCACCGTTCGGCAGCTTTCTCGACCGCCATGCGTGGCACGGATCATACGCTTAATGGCTTCGATACAGCCCAATCTCATCACAGATGATCACCTCCAGACCATAACCGTTAAACCTGCCATCAATTAAATCCCGTGAGCCACTTCCTGATTCAAACGTAATCATGGGAAGTACGTGCAATGACTGCGGCGTTAATAGTGGAATATCTCGGTCCTGCGCCTACGAAAGTATCAGGACAAACTCTTCATCGAGCACTGACATCACCTCCAGTGCCCGATCGCTTGCCGGAAATCTGACCAGACGGTTCTCCTCCACGACCCGCACAACAACCAGCGTATTCCCTGTCGTAACACTGACGCATATTAACTGATAATTATCACGCACCTGCTTTTGCAACAATGGCACCTCCCTTGCTGAAACAGCCTGATATTGCGCTTGTGTGTTGTTGATTCCGGCGCAGCTTATGGCAGCGGTGTCGCCGTTTGCTTACGCATAGCTAAATTGGGAACTGGGTGTGTTCGGGGCAAGGAGGGTGGAGTGTGGATTAACAGTGGTGATTTTGGGCAGGCGGTGGTGATGGTGGGACAACCCTCTGGCAAGTCAGAGGGTTTTGGGTTAACAAGAGAAAACTATTCTTAAGCATCTCTTTAAATCGAAAATGCGACAAAGAAGCACATCGGTGATACCCGTAGGTTAATGAACATTTATATAATATATATCAACAAATTACGCATTTTCAATCGATAGCAAATTCTTTATCGCTTGAAGGTCATTCGTTCCTAACGAAGCGGTAATCACGCAAATAATTAAACAACATTATTTATTACATTATTTTTCTTGCAATTCTTTAATACGTTTCTCTTCTTCAAGTTTCCTGCGTTTCAGCCACAGGCTTAACACATTACCTTTTAGAGGGTTAACCTCCTCTGAAAAAGGTTCAAGTATTATAATTGTGAAAAAACCTATCCCAGAAACAATTGCCCCGCCGTAAAGAAAGAGCTCAACGTCCGACCTGGCAAGGTGGTAAACACCATCAACTAGAGCAAGAGAACAAAATAAAGCATAAATAGTAAGAATAAATAATGCTGCAATACGTAGTATTTTATACATATTAAAAACCACTAATTAACTTCGGCTGTGAATGTGTCGTGAAACTAATTTGTCAGATTCCGCCAGTTGACTATGTAACATTCACGCTATACGCGATCCTTTTTGTCTATCTTGTCATTGTAACCAAGATTCCCATCTCCTAAACTCATTCAAGTTAAGGGTATTAAAAAGTAACAAGTTATTCTTTTATGCGTACTAGCATAGAACAATATCCAAACTCATTAATAGATCTAGATCTAAGATATTTTCACAACATCACAAAAATAGATATTTCTTTCGAACTTAGTTTATTCATAGAACTAATGAGCTCATTAAATACTCTTAAGCTGTTTTCAGTTACCGCATAGCTACTTAAATCATGTGCCTTGTATGACCTCAGCATTTAATTTTATTGGTGATTTCACAACAGATATGTAGTTATATACCTGCCATAAATATATAAAAACATAAGCGATTCAACTTGATATAAAAAACCCTCTGCCAAAGCAGAGGGTTCTGTGTGACTAGAGGTGTGATTTATTCCCACTCAATCGTCGCTGGTGGCTTACCGCTGATGTCATAAACGACACGGGAAATCCCGTTCACTTCGTTGATGATGCGGTTGGATACGCGGCCCAGGAAGTCGTACGGCAGGTGCGCCCAGTGGGCAGTCATGAAGTCGATGGTTTCGACAGCACGCAGGGAGACAACCCAGTCGTACTTACGGCCATCGCCCATCACGCCAACGGAGCGGACTGGCAGGAACACGGTGAACGCCTGGCTCACTTTGTTGTACAGGTCGGCTTTGTGCAGTTCTTCGATGAAGATAGCATCCGCACGACGCAGCAGGTCGCAGTACTCTTTCTTCACTTCGCCCAGCACGCGCACGCCCAGACCTGGACCCGGGAACGGGTGACGGTACAGCATGTCGTACGGCAGACCCAGCTCCAGACCGATCTTACGCACTTCGTCTTTGAACAGCTCACGCAGTGGTTCAACCAGACCCATCTTCATTTCTTTCGGCAGGCCGCCCACGTTGTGGTGAGATTTGATGACGTGCGCTTTACCGGTTGCGGAAGCTGCGGATTCGATCACGTCAGGGTAGATGGTGCCTTGCGCCAGCCATTTCACGTCTTCCAGACGCAGCGCCTGTTCGTCGAACACTTCAACAAACACGCGACCGATGATTTTGCGTTTGGCTTCCGGATCGTTCTCACCTGCTAATGCGGACAGGAAACGCTCTTCGCCTTCGACGTGAACGATGTTCAGACCGAAGTGGTCACCGAACATGTCCATGACCTGCTGGGCTTCGTTCAGACGCAGCAGACCGTTATCCACGAAGACGCAGGTCAGGTTTTTGCCGATCGCGCGGTGCAGCAGCATCGCAGTGACGGAGGAGTCCACGCCGCCGGACAGGCCGAGGATGACTTTATCGTCGCCAACCTGTTTGCGGATACGCTCAACGGCATCGTCGATGATTTTTGCTGGCGTCCACAAGGCTTCACACTGGCAAATATCGCGAACAAAGCGGTCCAGCATGCGCATACCCTGACGGGTGTGGGTCACTTCCGGGTGGAACTGCACGCCGTAGAAGCGTTTTTCTTCGTTCGCCATGATGGCAAACGGGCAGCTTTCGGTGCTGGCAACGGTCACGAAGTCGGACGGGATCGCGGTCACTTTGTCGCCGTGGCTCATCCATACGTCCAGCAGCGGTTTGCCTTCTGGGGTCAGGGAATCTTCGATGCCGCGAACCAGGGCGCTGTCGGTCAACACTTCGACCTGCGCGTAGCCAAATTCACGCTCGTTAGAGGACTCTACATGGCCGCCCAGCTGCATCGCCATGGTCTGCATGCCGTAGCACACGCCGAATACCGGAACGCCAGCTTCAAACACGTATTGCGGTGCGCGCGGGCTGTTATGTTCGGTGGTGCTTTCCGGGCCGCCGGAAAGGATGATGCCGCTTGGGTTGAACTCACGGATTTGTGCTTCCGTCACATCCCACGCCCACAGCTCACAGTAAACGCCGAGTTCGCGCACGCGACGTGCCACCAGCTGTGTGTACTGAGAGCCGAAATCCAGGATAAGAATGCGATGTTTATGAATGTTTTCCATTATTGACGCTAATTCCGAGGCAAGTGAAACAAAGCGCCCGGCATTGAGCCGGGCGCGGAAACTTATCAGGAGCCCAGACGGTAGTTCGGGGACTCTTTGGTGATCGTCACGTCGTGAACGTGGCTTTCCTGGATACCTGCACCGCTGATACGCACGAATTCCGCTTTAGTACGCAGCAGATCGATAGTACCACAGCCGGTCAGACCCATACAGGAACGCAGGCCGCCCATCTGCTGGTGGATGATCTCTTTCAGACGCCCTTTGTACGCGACGCGACCTTCGATACCTTCCGGTACCAGTTTGTCAGCGGCGTTGTCGGTCTGGAAGTAACGGTCAGAAGAGCCTTTGGACATCGCGCCCAGGGAGCCCATGCCGCGGTAAGATTTATAAGAACGACCCTGGAAGAGTTCGATTTCGCCCGGGGATTCTTCGGTACCGGCCAGCATAGAGCCCACCATCACCGCCGCTGCGCCTGCCGCGATCGCTTTCGCGATGTCGCCGGAGAAGCGGATACCGCCGTCGGCGATAACCGGAACACCGGTGCCTTCCAGCGCTTCTACCGCGTCGGAAACCGCAGTGATCTGTGGAACGCCCACGCCGGTTACGATACGGGTAGTACAGATAGAGCCAGGACCGATACCCACTTTCACCGCGCTGCAACCGGCTTCTGCCAGGGCACGAGCGCCTGCGCCCGTTGCCACGTTACCGCCGATGATCTGCAGGTCCGGGTATTTCGCACGGGTATCACGAATACGTTGCAGAACGCCTTCGGAGTGACCGTGTGAGGAGTCGATCAGCAGAACGTCAACGCCTGCTGCAACCAGCGCATCCACACGCTCTTCGTTGCCCGCACCTGCGCCCACTGCCGCGCCCACGCGCAGACGGCCACGCTCGTCTTTACAGGCGTTTGGTTTACGTTCTGCTTTCTGGAAATCTTTAACGGTGATCATGCCGCGCAGGTGGAAGCTGCTGTCGACAACCAGTGCTTTCTCAACGCGTTTTTCGTGCATTTTAGCCAGCACGACTTCACGGGTTTCACCTTCACGCACGGTGACCAGACGCTCTTTCGGCGTCATGTACACGCTGACAGGCTGGTTCAGGTCGGTCACGAAACGCACGTCACGGCCGGTAATGATGCCGACCAGTTCGTTGTCTTCGGTCACAACCGGGTAGCCCGCAAAGCCATTGCGCTCGGTCAGCGCTTTCACTTCGTGCAGGGTGGTGGTTGGCAGAACGGTCTGTGGGTCGGAAACGATACCGGATTCATGTTTCTTCACGCGGCGAACTTCTTCCGCCTGACGCTCGATTGACATGTTTTTGTGAATAAAGCCGATGCCACCTTCCTGTGCCAGGGCGATAGCCAGGCGCGCTTCAGTCACGGTGTCCATTGCCGCAGAGAGCATAGGAATGTTCAGGCGAATGGTTTTCGTCAACTGCGTGCTGAGATCGGCAGTATTCGGCAGAACGGTGGAATGAGCGGGAACGAGGAGGACGTCGTCAAACGTCAGTGCTTCTTTAGCGATACGTAGCATGGGCAATATCTCTGACCTGGGTGGTTAAATATTGCCGTGGCATTATACAGAGCGTAACCGATTGCATCTACACTTTTTTATAAAAAATGCTTGCGATTACCTCCGGTCGGGTTACTATCGACTGAATAACTTGCTGATTTAGAATTTGATCCCGCTCACATGTTATCCTCCCAAAGCCCCTCAATTTATACCGTTAGCCGCCTCAATCAATCGGTTCGTTTGCTGCTCGAGCAGGAAATGGGACAGGTTTGGATCAGCGGAGAGATCTCTAATTTCACGCAACCTTCATCCGGGCACTGGTACTTTACCCTGAAAGACGACACCGCTCAGGTGCGCTGCGCGATGTTCCGCAACAGCAATCGTCGGGTCACGTTCCGCCCTCAGCACGGCCAGCAGGTTCTGGTTCGCGCCAATATCACCCTGTATGAGCCGCGCGGTGATTATCAAATCATTGTCGAGAGCATGCAGCCCGCGGGCGAAGGCTTGTTGCAGCAGAAATACGAGCAGCTAAAAGCGAAGCTTTCGGCAGAAGGCTTGTTCGAGCAACAGTTCAAGAAATCCCTGCCCTCTCCCGCCCATTGCGTGGGGGTGATTACCTCTAAAACCGGTGCGGCGCTGCACGATATTCTGCACGTGCTCAAACGTCGCGATCCGTCGCTGCCTGTCGTTATTTATCCGACTGCCGTTCAGGGCGATGATGCGCCGGGGCAGATTGTGCGCGCCATTGCGTTAGCCAACGCGCGTCAGGAGTGCGACGTGTTAATCGTCGGGCGTGGCGGTGGCTCTCTGGAAGATCTCTGGAGTTTTAACGACGAGCGCGTGGCGCGGGCGATTTTTGAAAGCCAGATTCCGATCGTCAGCGCCGTCGGCCATGAAACCGACGTTACCATCGCCGATTTTGTCGCAGATATGCGCGCGCCTACGCCGTCGGCTGCCGCTGAAATCGTCAGCCGGAACCAGCTGGAACTCTTGCGCCAGTTGCAGAACGGTCAGCAGCGTCTGGAGATGGCGATGGACTATTTCCTCGCTAACCGCAATCGTCGTTTCACCCAGCTTCAACACCGCCTGCAACAGCAGCACCCGCAGCTACGCCTGGCGCGTCAGCAAACGGTGCTTGAACGTCTGCGCCAGCGGATGAACTTCGCGCTGGATAATCAGCTTAAGCGCGCCGTTTCGCGTCAGCAACGCATGACCCAGCGCCTCAATCAGCAAAACCCACAGCCGCGCATCTACCGCGCGCAAACCCGCATGCAGCAGCTTGAGTATCGTCTGGGCGAGAATATCCGTGCCCGTCTGAGCAGCACCCGTGAGCGTTTTGGCAACGCGGTGACGCATCTGGAAGCCGTTAGCCCGCTCTCGACGCTGGCGCGCGGCTACAGTGTGACCACGGCGACCGACGGCAGGGTACTGAAGCAGACCAAACAGGTGAAAGCCGGGGACGTGCTCACCACCCGTCTGGCCGACGGTTGGGTAGAAAGCGAAGTGAAAGGAATTACGACCGCCAAAAAGACGCGCAAGAAAAAGCCAGTTTAAACCGGCTTTGACGTATCTGATGTTGCCGGGTGGCGCTTCTGTATGACCGGATACATAGGTGACAGATCAGACCGGGAACATAGGTAACACTTTCTAGTCTATCCGGACCACACTCTCGGTTTTTCGGTCGTAGTACGCAAGCGTTATTCCATTAAAGATGATGGC
>NZ_JASSOT010000067.1 GCF_030238365.1 Lelliottia wanjuensis
GTCGGGTCTCAGTCCAGGGCATAGTGAGTCTCCTCTTCTATGCCAGTTATAACTGTTACCCATGTATCCGGTCTAAAGTGTTACCCATGTTTCCGGTTCATACCCTGCGCTTACCCGGCCTACAAAACCAGTAGGCCCGTGCAAGCGCAGCGCCGCCGGGCGAATTTTTACTGGTAGACAAAGGTTGCTGTAATGGTTGTTTTCACTGAGCCTGCGGTAGCATCACCGTTTTCACTGTATACTCGTGCACGCAGCGGAAATGAATACGCGCTGCTAGCGATATTACCCGTAATCGATTTCCCATCACCTAATGCGTCCCCTGCCTGGCTTTGTACCTGCACCGCAACATTTTCCGCCACACCGGTGCTGACATACATATCAGCGGGATTGGTGGCATCTGCGGTACCATGCATCGTCATAGTGACTTTCGTTGTCCCCTGTGGACAAGAATCCACATCCAGCGTGAAATTAACCCAGGGCGAGGCACCACCCGCAGTTTGCAGATCGGATAACTGGATTTCCTGCCCAAGGTCAACGGCTTTATTGACGCTTTCACTACTAATCTGACACGGCGAGGCGATGATATTCCCTGTCACCTGTAAACTTACCGGATCCGATGCATGACATAGTGCACTGAATAACATAAGCATCGCGGCTGATAACATTTTAACTTTCATTATAAATTCCTTTTTTACTGATAGGTTAAGTTCAGCGTTGCAGATGTATTTGCCGTACCCGTGGTCACAGATGTTCTGGTTTGATAATAGCGAGCGGTTAAAGGAAAAGTTTCCTGGCCGCCTGCGGATTTTTTCAAGACAATTCGGTTGTTTAATGTCAGCGGAGAGCCGTTATAAACAATTTGCACGCCCACGCCCTGAGCGACGCCAGCGTCACCTTGCCCTGTTAATGCCAGCACGCTGGTGGTGCCGACATCCGGGTTTTGAGTTCCGGATAAACTGACATTGATATTTGCCTGAGGGTCACAATCCAGACCCAGATTTTGCGTATTTTGAGCGTCCGATGGTGTGGTCCCAACAGTTGAACCAAATTTCGAGGCCAGTACATCCCCTATTGGGAAATTGAGCGTTGGTGTTTTAATTGAACAGGCCACCACATTAATCGTACCCGTCACCATCAGTGGAATATCTTGAGCCCAACTACTCACATAGCTTGTGTTAAAACCGTTGCTCATACCCATAATGACCGCCCCTACCTGTCCGGATATAACTCCGGAGCTAGCGTCATCAATCTTATACACTTTTATTATCGGTGAAATGTAAGATGAAATAGTTTTACTATCGTAAGTTGCTGTAACTACGACACTGTTCCAATCTGATCCATACCACGATGAGGTACCATCGCCAACATAGGTCGTGTAGTTAAAACCGTTCATTGATCCAGCACCACCGATTCCAATACCGATTCCTGGGACATTCGTTCTGTAGACACTGATCCCATCCATGTGCCCGTAGTAACCAAGAATAGATTGCACACCAAGAACTAAAGTCGTACCTGATGACGGGTTTGACACGTAGCAACTATAGGCTGATGCGTTGGGCCCAGTAATGGTTGCCAAAAGTGTGCCCACGGCCGTGTCTCGTTGCACGGTGATCGTATTTAAATTGACTGAAATAGAGCCAGACAGAGGTGAACAGCTATAACTGGCAAACGAATAACCAGGCAAAAGAAACACACCAATAAAGAGTAAGAATACTAGTTTTATATATTTCATCGAAATTTCCATCATTGACACTGCTCGTTCAGCATGGCGACACCTTTGGATTGTTCAGGTAAATGGAAGCTCAGGCTACAATTTTGCTGAGAGGATTCCCCCCACTTAATATTCATCCGACCGCTTTGCTGCAACCCGGATAAATATACTTGTCCGTTATCGCCAATAATAAAGCCATTTGTCTTTTGACCCTCAAGCGTTGCTATTGCACCAAAAGGCACTGGTTGACCATTTGCCTGAGTTATCGTCATCAGCACTCGCATACCCACACTGGCAATATAGTCAGCACGTACCACCGCACCACGTGTCGGAATAACCGCTTTATTGGTCAGATCCAGCTCCACATCATCCGGCAGAGAATCTGTGCGCAGCGCCACATCATTTTTACGGTAAACCGTCAGGTTGCTGACGGTGGTATAACCGCGCCAGTCGGTTTTTGCGCCAGTCTGGTTTTGAATATCAACCCCTTTTGCACCCGGCGCTTTAATTAGCACGTTGGTTTCTCCCAGCGGCTGGCTAAAGGTAATGCCATCTTCATGCGCCAGGATGCCGCCCTGGATACCGTAGTTCACACGATCACTGTTTTTATCGTAACCATAGCCTGCGGTCATCTCGCCGTAGGTGCCTTTATAGTCAGCATTCATGCTGCCGGTATAACCCACGTCGTCGGTGCCATAACCCTGCTGCACGTTCCAGTTAAGCGCATTGTTTTCCATTGCCATACCGCTCACGCCGACCGTGTGCGTAGTGCCATTCTCTTTACTGGCGTTCATGCTGTAGTTGGCCCACGACTGCGGCAGGAATTTCTCCAGCGGAATACTGATATTCACCGCCAACTGCTGGTCTTTATCGTAATAGGTCTGATCGCCATTACCTGTTGCTGAACCATTTTTACTGTAGGTGTAGGTCAGGCCATAGTTCATGCCGCGCCAGGAGTTGCTATACCCCGCACTGTACGACTGCATGGTGCGTTCAGAATTCCAGTAATCTTCGCGTACCGCACTCAGCATAAGTGAGCCCAGATCTTGCCCCAGGGTCTGACTGACCGTCAGTTCCATACGATTACGACGGCGATCAATCACACCACCGTTATTGCTGTAGGAATCCAGTACTTCCTGCATGCCGTAATATCCGCTGGTGGAATAGCGGTAACCTGCAATAGCGAAGTTGGTACCGGTATCAAGAATGTTTTTACTGTAACGCGCGCGCCAGGACTGACCGCTGGTTTTGATCTCATCTTTCGGTGTCGACCAGGCCTGAGTCACATCCACAGAGAATGCACCAAAGTCCCCCAGGTTTTTGCCGATACCGCTCGCCAGAGACTGGTATTTGCTCGATTCCTGCACACCGCCGTAAATCGTTACCCCATACGACAGGCCATAAATTCCGGTCAACTGACCGAACGGCGTTTTATCGACACTGCTGTCATAAGAACGATATTGCCCTCCTGTCAGGGCATACTTAAAACGGCCTTCACGCTGCAGTACCGGAAGCGATGCAAACGCCACCGTAAAATGCTGTTCACTGCCGTCGGCTTCTTTTATCGTTACATCCAGATCGCCCGCGCCACCGGTGGGATACATATCGGTAATTTCAAAGGCACCGGGTGCGACATAGCTCTGATAAATCTGGTAGCCGTTCTGGCGAATAATTACCTGAGCGTTAGTGCGGGCAATTCCACGAACCACTGGCGCATAGCCTTTCAGCGAGTCCGGGAGCATGTCGTCGTCAGACGCTAACTGCGCACCACGAAACGGCATACTGTCAAAAATATCACTCGGTGCATTACTGTCACCGGCGGTGAACTGAGCCTTCAGGGGGATGACATCACGCTGAGCGTAGGTATAGACCGTGTCCCACTTATCCTGACCGTTAGTGTCACGGTTCCAGGTGGTATAATTACGCAGACGCCATGGACCGATATTCACGCCCGGACGCAAGTTCGCATACTGGCTATTATCTGAACCGCCATTATTCCCACGCTGCCAGTTATTTGAGCCGCTGGCACTGTAATTCAGCATTACTGCATTGATGCCCTCATCCCACTGCTCAGGCGGTACATAGCCGCGGGCCTGAGGGACTAACGCTGCCTGAGGCACGCTGATCACAAGGCGCTGGGTCGCGAATTGAAAATCCGCCGAGGCCTTAGGGATAGCCGCCAGATCAACACACTGCCCAGAGGCTGCCAGACTGGGGAAGAGCTCTGTTTTAACTCCCCAGGCTTTAAGCTGTTCCAGGGTCAAGCAAGGCTGTAAAACGGTTTCACCGTTGGTATCTGTCGTCCCTTTGAAATCAACATCGCGCGTGTCCATCAGTTGCTCATCAAGAACAATATCCACATGATAAGTCCCTGGAGCCTGGGAACCAGCTTCAAACGCTGACAGGTCAGTTTTACCGGCACCTGGATTGTCCACTTCAAGCAGCTCGGGATTGAATTCATCGCGGGCATTGACTACATGAGTCATCATGCCCAGCGCAGCCGCAATAAAAAGTGCCAGCCTGGCCGGTTTAAAACTGAACGTTTGTTTCATCATCACCATCAACCTGAAAATCCATTTGAATATTGTTGTTTCATTAACTTAAATCGCATTCTTATGGGGTTTCCCTGGGCCGCCATAATCATTAATCACAGTAAATGTCAGTGCCCCACTGCTCACGCCTTTAGGCAGAGTGAACTGCGCCGTCGCCCCCGGCAGAACATACGACACGTCTTCCAGCTGTTTTCCGCCGACGCTAATTTGGTTGAAATTCATTACATAAGGTGTCGGGTTTGTGACACGAAGCTGGTCACCCGAATGACTCCAGGTTAATTTTTCAGCCAGTTCTTCCGGTGCGATGCCTTTAAGGGCTTCAGGTCGGTAAATCAGCTTGATCCGTGTTTTTACTGCGACCTGTAAACTATTTTCTTTTTTAGGTGCAGACGGAATCGCTTTGATATTTAGCCAGTACAGGCTTTCCTTATCCTGAGGTAATGCACCCGCCATAATAATACGCTCAACGTTTTGCTGATCTTTATCGAGACGATACAGTGGCGGTGTGATAATAAAAGGAGCTTTCTCAACCCCTCCGTTTAGCGTTTCTATCCATGACTGAATAAGATAAGGCGTGGCGTCCGGATTGTTTACGCTAATGGAGGCTTCCTTTTTATTGCCATCATATATTACGCGGGTGCCACCAATGATGACACCAGCATGAGCGACAGAAGCACCAGCAATAATTAAAGCGCTGGCAATAAAAGTTTTGCGAAGAAAATTCATTTTATACCTCAATTAAAATGAGGCCGAAAATCGGCCTCATATTACTTCCCGTCGAGGGAATTAATTGTAAACAACAGAGAAGCTGGCTACAGAGTTAGCAGGACCTGCAGTCACAGTGGCAGCGGTGGATTTGTACTGTGCGTAGAAATCCAGGGTGTTATCCGCAGTGCTGCTCAGTGTGTAGCGATAGCTGTTATCGCTATGCAGTGGCAGCTGATTCTTGTCGGCTGACATCAGGTTAATAGCCACACCTGTTGCCGCACCGGCTACTGAACCGTCGATTGCCAGCAGCGTGGAATCGGTAGGCTCTGGTGTACCATCAAAACGTACATGAGCCGTTGTTACAGCCGCCGGACAATCCTTCAGCACGATGGCGAATTTTTTTGCGGCTGTTACGCTGCCAGCGGCAGTAAACTCAGATTTATTATATGAACCCAGTGCAACAGTCTGATTTTGAGAATCAACGTCAACGGTACATGCTTTATCAAGAATCTCGCCGGTAAAATTCACGGTGCCTGCCGCAGCAAAAGCGTTAGACATAGAAACAGCAGCAGTAGCAACTACCGCAATAGCGATAAAATTCTTTTTCATTACAAATTCCTTGATTGGGATGTGGTTAATAATTGAAGCTCTAAGATCCAGAGATATGTTCCATCAATCATTTCAAACTTCAACAATTAACGAATGTCGACAGCAATGCATAAAATTATATGCATCTACTTATACGCTTAGTCGTTAACTCGGAATGAATTATGCAGAGTGTGTATTTATGTATCAACGCAAAACCGATCCCAATTTAGATTGGGCGAAATCTTATAAATCCCTCATAGCCCATCTCTCCCCAATCCAAATCTGGATCAAATACAGTCAGATTTTATATTGCCAGGATGGTAGATTGATATATGTTGAGTGTTCGCCTATAAAGAGAGATAACACAAGTGCCCCCCAAAGTATGAACGACTGTCGATACCTCCTCTGGCACTCAATTCATAAGGCAGCATATTTCATTTAAGTACAGATAATATAGTGATAAGCGAAGAGGTTATTTAATACGATTTTTGATTAACACAGACAGTTCGGGCATGGAAATTAACCCTCATGTGCATGAATTAATAATTTTAAATTTGACTAAACCTTTTTCACTGTCTACTCTCTAATTAATATTTATTAAAAATAATATTCCATTTATGATTACTTCAACAATGACTCAAGTTGTCCAAATGGCAACCAAGACAGATCCTGAAAACCTACTGGCTCTGATGAATAAGCTTGAGCCTTTTTTGCAATACCGCGACATTCCCATCAATACCCGCTTTACGATTGGCGCAACCCAAAAACCCGTTTGCTATTTTGTGCGCAAAGGAGCGGTCTCCGTGTACAGACAGCCTGACGATATCCTCGTTGAGTTGTTTGATGCGCCAACGCTGCGAGGCGCTATCCCTTTGCCTCCAGGAACTGAGTCCATCTATACCATTAAAGTCATCGTGCCCTCGGAAATTGCTATCATTAATCGTGAAGACTTATTTGAGCTGCTACACCGCCATCGGCTCTGGGAGCTTTTCGCAAGGCACCAGTTGGCCATCAACAGCATCAGCATTGAAAAGATATTTAAACTGACGGCCCCGACTACTTACAATATCGTTCGGTATCAACTCTATGAATTGATTAATATGCCGGAAGAGGTGCGCGATAACATCCTGGCCGAAACCTACATACGCAGCAAAACGCGCATCTCACGAAGCGGTATAATGCGTATTCTTTCTGATTTAAAAGATGGAGGTTACATCGTTATTGTCAAAGGGATACTCAAAGAGGTTCATCACTTACCTGAAAACTACTAGCCCTCAGAATCAATACGTTCAACAAGGATCGTGAAACACGGAGACTGCCCAGGAAGTTTCACAAGCAGCCTCCTTTCATATTCTCAGGCACGCCTGCTAACCTGTCGTTAAATTTTCTATAAATTATTGTATAATGCGCTGCACTTTAACCAGAAAAAGAGTGCGACCATGATTGATACCCGCCTGCCTTTAACCGATATTCACCGTCACCTTGATGGCAACATTCGTGCCCAAACCATTCTCGATCTTGGCCGCCAGTTTAATTTATCTCTCCCCGCGCAAACCATTGAAACCCTGATTCCACATGTTCAGGTGACGGCTAACGAGCCGGATCTGGTCAGCTTCCTCAGCAAACTGGACTGGGGCGTGAAAGTGCTGGCGTCGCTGGATGCCTGCCGTCGCGTGGCGTTTGAGAATATCGAAGATGCGGCGCGCAATGGCCTGCACTACGTCGAGCTGCGTTTTTCTCCGGGCTATATGGCGATGAACCACAACCTGCCTGTTGAAGGCGTGGTGGAAGCGGTCATTGAAGGCGTGCACGAAGGCTGTAAAGCCTTTAACGTTCAGGCGCGTCTGATCGGTATTATGAGCCGCACCTTTGGTGAAGCGGCCTGTCTGCAGGAGCTCGAAGCGCTGCTGGCGCACCGCGACCACATCACCGCCGTCGATCTGGCCGGTGATGAGCTGGGCTTCCCTGGCAGTCTGTTCCTTTCCCACTTCAACCGTGCGCGCGACGCGGGCTGGCATATCACCGTCCATGCGGGCGAAGCGGCGGGTCCGGAAAGCATCTGGCAGGCGATTCGTGAGCTGGGTGCTGAGCGTATCGGTCACGGCGTGAAAGCCGTTGAAGACCGGGCCCTGATGGATTTCCTGGCCGAGCAGCGCATCGGTATCGAATCCTGCCTGACGTCCAATATCCAGACCAGCACGGTCGCGTCTCTGGCGCAGCATCCGCTGAAAACTTTCCTCGAGCACGGCGTGCTGGCAACGCTGAACACCGACGACCCGGCAGTTCAGGGTGTCGATATTGTTCATGAGTATAATGTTGCCGCACCGCAGGCGGGTCTAAGCCGGGAACAGATTCGTCAGGCGCAGATTAACGGGCTGGAAATTGCGTTCTTAAGCGCAGAAGAGAAACAGGCCTTGCGCGATAAAGTTGCAGGGTGATAGCCATTTGCCGGGCGGCACTTCGTTTGCCCGGCCTACAAATGAATATAAAAGGCCGGCAAATTCGCCGTAATGCCAGTCAGTTAAGCAAAATAATGAATTTAAATTCATTATTTTGCCTGTCCCAGGACCTTTATGGCATCAGTGGTATTGTTCCGTTCACTTTCGTTCCTCTGCTTCCGGTCCATCTCTCTGCGGTGAACGTGCCAGGGTGGCTCAATCGCCACCACCCTGGCAACCCCGGCTCCCGGCAAAGAAAATCGCCGCTTCGCGGTGCCCTCAGCTTATTCCTTACGGCTTTCGGGTCGGGCGCGATCCTGCATCCATGCAGGTCGCCCCCTCTCGGCGCATCCCTGCGCCTCGACCCAGCCTCCAGGAAACGCTTCGGCGATTTTCAGCCGGACTCACGATCCCTCAACCTTCTTAGTCGTTTGAATGTGGCACCGGTGTTGGGTCCCCGCAGAAATCGGCGAACCGGAGGCCAGATGACAAGGGCTGGACGCCAGGGATGGCGGCCAGAGGCGAAACGAGACAGGACAAAATTGCCGGGAGCAATTTTGAACAGCGCTTGCGCTGGCCCCGAAGGGGCGAGTCCCATGGATGGGACGAGTAATCACGAGTCGAGCCGACCGCAGGCAGCAGGCCGGAAGGTGAGCGCAGTGCGAAGCACCGATTTCATGGCGGGGCGCGGGGATTGCAAAGGGGGCCGCGTGGCCCCCTTTGCACGTTCACAGGTTGTGACGCGATTATATTCTGCTGAACATAAGGTGAACGGAACAACCTCAGATGCTTAACTGGCCAGCATTACGGCAAATTCGCCGGCCCTTTTTTGCGTTACGCCAGACAGAGCGTCGAGCGGTGTTTCGCGGATTCAATGCCCAGCTCTATCAGTTCCATAATCTGAATCGCCTGACTTGCCGGAACCGGGTTTTCGCCCGTGCCGTTCAGAGCGTCGCGGATCCCCGCGTAGTACGCCGGATAGTTCCCCGGCAGGGTCAGCCAGGTTTCCTGCACCTGCTCTTCCCCTTCAACGCGCGTTAACACGCCGTCGCGCATGTCGTAGCCCCAGTCTTCCTGCGGCAAACGCTCGCCGTTTTTAAGGCGGTCTTCCTGCGGATCCAGGCCAAACTTCACGTAGCTCCCGCGCGTGCCGTGCACGATATAGCGCGCAGATTCTGCGGCCGCCAGCATGGTGCCGTGCAGCACCACGCGACGCTGCGGATAGCTTAAAATGGCGTGGAAGTAGTCCGTCGCCTGTGCGCCCGGGCGCAGCTGCGCGAGATCCACCGTCATGCTCACCGGCAGACCGAACAGGTTCACCGCCTGGTCCAGCAGATGCGGGGCCAGATCGTACCAGATGCCGCTCCCCGGACCGGCCTGCTCGCGCCAGCGGTTACGCACCTGCGGACGGAAGCGGTCAAAATGAGACTCGAAGTACGCCACTTCTCCCAGCGTCCCTTCGTTCATCAGCGCTTTCACCGTCAGGAAATCACTGTCCCAGCGACGGTTATGGAATACAGACAGCAGACGCCCCAGGCTTTTTGCCAGCGCATCCAGTTCGCGCGCCTGAGAGAGCGTCACCGTGAAGGGCTTATCCACCACCACGTGTTTGCCCGCTTCGAGCGCCGCTTTCGCCAGTGGGAAGTGGGTATCGTTCGGCGTGGGGATGACGATTAAATCGATATTCGGATCGTTAAACAGGTGCTTAGGTTCAGACACTACCGGCACCGAGGGCCAGTCAGCGTGAACTTTAGCCTCGTCGCTGCTCGAAACCGCCGCCAGCTCCATTCCAGGCGTACCGGCAATCAGCGGCGCGTGAAACGTTTTGCTCGCGTAACCATAACCAATTAATCCGACGCGGATTTTGTCACTCATGTCGTTGCCTCTCGTCTTGTCTTTCACCCATTCTCACACTATCAACATTGCTGTCACAATAGTTTTGTAATGGATTACAAAACTAAAACCAGCATGACTCACCGGAGGTCTTTGTTACATTTATATAACCTGCTGAATTCATGAAGGGAAACCGTTCCCGAAGGGCTTGCGATAGCCGAAATCACGCTGTAACATTCTCAACCTGTATTTATGGATAAATCACAAACAAAAGATTATGACGTCAATCATTAATAGAATCGTTGAATTAGCGGGATGGGTTGTCCTGGGTGTTTCTGTCATTTTGCTCGGCGTTGCCAGCCATATTGATAACTACCAGCCGCCGGAGCCCGTTGCGGCTTCGCAGGCGAAATAGCTTTTGCTGCCAAAAGAGTGACATATCCTGTCAGTTGCTTGTTGCCAGCCGCAGTCATCAGGGTTAACCTTCTTCTCCGGGCGTCGTTCGACGCCTGAATTTATAAAAGAAAACTCCTAATTTAGCTTTAATCCTTGAGTGGGCAGTTTACGTCCTTATTTATCCGTTTATTATTCGAGCGAATTACCCTACTTGTATGATTTACTTTTAAAATGGAAGCTTATTACCATGACAGTTCAGGACTATTTATTAAAATTTCGCAAAATCAGTTCTCTCGAGAGCCTGGAAAAACTGTTTGATCATTTGAACTACACGCTGACCGATAATCAGGACATCATCAATATGTACCGCGCTGCCGATCACCGCCGCGCAGAGCTGGTTTCCGGCGGTCGTCTGTTCAATATCGGCGAAGTCCCTAAATCAGTTTGGCGCTACGTGCTGTAAGACGGTAGCCATCGGCGCGAAATGTTATATACTCACGCCCCGGTAAATTTGCCGGGTATCATTTCGCGCAGACTGAGGGAGATAACATGACCACATCGCCTGGAGAAAAAATCGGAGGCTGGTTACTCGCCCCGCTCGCCTGGTTACTGGTTGCTTTGTTAAGCGCATCGCTGGCGCTGCTGCTGTACACCACGGCTCTCGTGACGCCGTATGCGTTAAAAAATCTGACCTCCCAAAGCACGCTGAATATTGCCTTGTGGTTTGTCTCATTCGCTTTTGCTATTGCCATGTGGTACTACACCCTGTGGCTGACCATCGCCTTCTTTAAACGCCGTCAGAAAGTGCCTAAGCACTATATTATCTGGCTGCTGATCTCTGTGCTGCTGGCGATTAAGGCGTTTGCCTTTTCCCCGGTGTCAGATTTACTGGCGACCCGCCAGCTTCTGTTCCCGCTGCTGGCCGCTGCGATCTTCGCACCCTATTTCAGGCGCTCTGCCCGCGTGAAAAAGACCTTTGTGAATCCGTAATAACCCTACAGTTATCCTGTTGTCGCCCGTTGTGGTTTATCCGATAATAGGCGGCTTTTTTATTTCAGGCTAAATAATGACCGATTACTTACTGCTCTTTGTCGGAACTGTGCTGGTTAATAACTTCGTGCTGGTGAAGTTCCTTGGCCTGTGCCCGTTCATGGGGGTTTCCAAAAAACTGGAGACCGCGATGGGCATGGGGCTGGCGACCACCTTCGTGATGACGCTGGCCTCTATTTGCGCCTGGTGGATTGATACCTGGATATTGATCCCCCTAGGCCTGACCTATCTGCGCACGCTGGCGTTTATCCTCGTGATTGCCTTTGTGGTGCAATTTACCGAAATGGTGGTGCGTAAAACCAGCCCGGCGCTCTATCGCCTGCTCGGCATCTTCCTGCCGCTGATCACCACTAACTGCGCCGTTCTCGGCGTGGCGCTGCTCAACATCAACCTTGGGCATAATTTCCTGCAATCCGCGCTGTACGGTTTTTCCGCCGCGGTCGGGTTCTCACTGGTCATGGTACTGTTTGCGTCGATTCGCGAACGCATGGCCGCTGCCGATATTCCGGCACCGTTTCGCGGTAACGCCATCGCGCTGGTCACCGCCGGTTTGATGTCTCTGGCCTTTATGGGCTTCAGTGGTCTGGTGAAGTTGTAATGAATGCTATCTGGATTGCCATCGCCTCCATCAGCGTGCTGGGGCTGTTTTTTGGCATTATTCTGGGTTACGCCTCGCGCCGCTTTGCGGTCGAAGGCGATCCTGTCGTGGAAAAAATTGACGATCTCCTGCCGCAAAGCCAGTGTGGCCAGTGCGGCTATCCGGGCTGCCGTCCGTATGCTGAGGCCGTCGGCAACGGTGAAAAAATTAACCGCTGTGCGCCGGGTGGCGAAGCCGTGATGCTGAAAATCGCCGCGCTGCTGAACGTTGATCCGCAGCCGGTGGATGGCGACGAAACGGCGCAAGAGCCGGTGCGCGCCCTGGCGGTGATCGACGAAGCCAACTGTATCGGCTGCACCAAATGCATTCAGGCCTGCCCGGTTGACGCCATTGTCGGTGCGACCCGCGCGATGCACACCGTGATGGCGGATCTGTGCACGGGCTGCAATCTCTGCGTGGCCCCCTGCCCGACGCAATGCATCGAGCTGCGTCCGGTCGAGACGACGACTGACAGCTGGAAGTGGGATCTTCAAACCATTCCAGTTCGTATAATTCCTGTGGAACACCATGCTTAAGTTATTTTCTGCTTTCAGAAAAGAGAAGATTTGGGATTTCGACGGCGGCATTCATCCGCCGGAGATGAAAACCCAGTCCAGCGGCACGCCGCTGCGCCAGATCCCGCTGGCGACCCGTTTCGTCATGCCGCTGAAACAGCATATCGGCGCGGAAGGCGAGCTGTGCGTCAAGGTCGGCGACACCGTCCTGCGCGGCCAACAGCTGACTTTCGGCCGCGGGCGTATGCTCCCGGTCCATGCCCCGACCTCCGGGACAGTGGTGGCGATTGCCCCACACACGGTGCCCCACCCTTCGGCGCTGTCTGAATTAAGCGTCACTATCGAGCCGGATGGCGAAGACCGCTGGATTGAGCGCGACGGCTGGAGCGATTATCGCGCCCAGAGCCGCGAGACGCTAATCGAACGCATCCATCAGTTCGGCGTGGCCGGTCTCGGCGGCGCTGGCTTCCCGACCGGGACCAAACTGCGCGGCGGTGGCGACAAGATCGAGACCCTGATCATCAATGCCGCCGAGTGCGAGCCTTACATCACCGCCGATGACCGGCTGATGCAGGACTGCGCCGCGCAGGTCGTGGAAGGCATTCGCATTCTTGCCCACATTTTGCAGCCGCGCGAAGTGCTGATCGGCATCGAAGATAACAAACCGCAGGCGATCTCCATGCTGCGTGCGGTGCTGGCAGGCAGCCACGATATTGGCCTGCGCGTCATTCCGACCAAATACCCGTCCGGCGGCGCAAAGCAGCTGACGCAAATTTTAACCGGCAAACAGGTTCCGCACGGCGGCCGTTCGTCCGATATCGGCGTGCTGATGCAAAACGTCGGTACGGCTTACGCGGTGAAACGCGCGGTGATCGACGGCGAGCCGTTGACCGAGCGCGTGGTGACTCTGACCGGGGAATCCGTTTCGCAGCCGGGCAACGTCTGGGCGCGTCTGGGTACGCCGGTGCGCCATCTGCTGGAGCAGGCCGGATTCTGTCCGGGCAGCGATCAGATGGTGATCATGGGCGGCCCGCTGATGGGCTTTACCCTCCCCTGGCTCGACGTGCCGGTGGTGAAAATTACCAACTGTCTGCTGGCGCCTTCCGCCAGTGAAATGGGCGAAGAGCAGGAAGAGAAAGGCTGCATTCGCTGCAGCGCCTGCGCCGACGCCTGCCCGGCGGATCTGCTCCCGCAGCAGCTCTACTGGTACAGCAAAGGCCAGTTGCACGACAAAGCCAAAGCCCACAATCTGGCCGACTGCATCGAGTGCGGGGCCTGCGCATGGGTCTGCCCGAGCAGTATTCCGCTGGTGCAATATTTCCGCCAGGAAAAGGCCGAGATTTACGCTATTTCGCTGGAAGACAAACGCGCGGCGGAAGCCAAAGCTCGCTTTGAAGCGCGTCAGGCACGTCTTGAGCGCGAAAAACTGGCGCGCCAGGAGCGTCATAAGCAGGCTGCGGTGCAGCCAGCCGAAAAAGATCAGGATGCGATCAATGCCGCGCTGGCACGCGTTCGCGAGAAGAAAGCCTCTGCTGCCCAGCCGGTGATTATCCCTGCCGGTGAAAAACCGGATAACAGCGAAGCCATCGCCGCCCGCGAAGCGCGTAAAGCGCAGGCCCGCGCGCGTCAGGCGGAGAAAGCGCAGGACGCAGAAATCGACCCGCGCAAAGCGGCTGTGGAAGCGGCGATTGCTCGTGCCAAAGCGCGCAAAGCGACGCAGCAGGAAGAAGCTGTTACGCCGGAAGCTGCCGTCGATCCGCGTAAAGCCGCCGTTGAAGCGGCTATCGCACGCGCTAAAGCCCGTAAAGCGGCCCAGCAGGAAGCGCCAGCCGCGCCGGAAGCTCCCGTCGACCCGCGTAAAGCCGCCGTTGAAGCGGCTATCGCCCGTGCGAAAGCACGTAAAGCGGCCCAGCAGGAAGCCGAACTCGCAGCAAACGACGACCCACGCAAAGCCGCAGTCGCCGCCGCGATTGCGCGCGTTCAGGCTAAGAAAGCCGCACAGCAGGCAGTAAACGAGGATTAAATGGTTTTCAGAATCGCAAGTTCCCCTTACACCCATAACCAGCGCCAGACGTCGCGCATTATGATGCTGGTCTGCCTGGCGGCCCTGCCGGGCATTGCCGTGCAGTTCTGGTTTTTTGGCTGGGGGACACTGTTTCAGATCCTCCTCGGCGGCGGTAGTGCGCTGGCCGCTGAAGCGCTGGTGCTTCGACTGCGCAAAATGCCCGTTACCCGCATCCTCGCCGATAACTCCGCCCTGCTGACGGGCCTGCTGCTGGCGATCAGTATTCCGCCGTTTGCTCCCTGGTGGATGGTGGTGCTGGGTACGGTCTTTGCGGTCATTATCGCCAAACAGCTGTACGGCGGGCTGGGGCATAACCCGTTCAACCCGGCGATGATCGGTTACGTGGTGCTGCTGATCTCCTTCCCGGTCCAGATGACCAGCTGGCTGCCGCCGCATGAGATTGCCGCGACGGTGCCGGGCTTTATGGATGCGTTGCAGGTGATCTTCACCGGGCATACGGCGACGGGTGGCGATATGAACACCCTGCGCATGGGCGTGGACGGGGTAAGCCAGGCGACACCTCTCGACACCTTTAAAACCTCGTTGCATGCCGGTCACAGCCTGGAGCAGATCATGCAGTACCCGATCTACAGCGGCGTGCTGGCGGGCGCTGGCTGGCAGTGGGTGAATATCGCCTATCTTCTGGGCGGCGTATTCCTGCTGTGGAAGAAAGCGATTCGCTGGCACATTCCGGTCAGCTTCCTGGTGACGCTGGCGATCTGTGCCACGCTCGGCTGGGCGTTCTCGTCCGAGCCGCTGCCAAGCCCACAGATGCACCTGCTCTCAGGGGCTACCATGCTCGGCGCGTTCTTTATTTTGACCGACCCGGTCACCGCCTCCACCACCAACCGTGGACGCCTGATTTTTGGTGCGCTGGCGGGTCTGCTGGTGTGGTTGATTCGTAGTTTTGGCGGTTATCCAGACGGTGTGGCCTTTGCCGTTCTGCTCGCCAATATTACGGTGCCTCTGATTGACTACTACACGCGTCCTCGCGTGTATGGCCACCGCTAAGGGATTCGCCATGCTGAAAACGATGCAAAAACACGGCGTGACGCTGGCGATCTTCGCCGCCGCCCTGACCGGTCTGACCGCGCTGGTGAATGAACTGACTAAAAACACCATTGAAGAGCAAGCGGCGAAGCAACAAAAAGCGCTGTTCGATCAGGTGATCCCGTCGGACTTCTACGATAATGACCTGCAGAAAAGCTGCTTTATCGTACAGGCCCCGCAGTTAGGCAAAGGTGAACACCGCATTTTCATTGCGCGCAAAGGCGATACCGCCGTGGGCGCGGTGATGGAAGCGACCGCTCCGGACGGCTACTCCGGTGCGATCCAGCTGCTGGTCGGGACCGACTTCTCCGGTACCGTACTGGGTACGCGCGTCACCGAGCATCACGAAACGCCGGGCCTGGGCGATAAAATCGAGCTGCGCCTCGGCGACTGGATATTGCACTTCGCCGGAAAAGTGATTCACGGTGAAAACGACACTGCCTTTGCGGTGAAAAAAGACGGCGGCGAGTTCGACCAGTTTACCGGTGCGACCATTACGCCGCGCGCGGTGGTGAATGCGGTTAAACGCGCCGGGCTGTATGCCCAAACGCTGCCCGCGCAACTTAACAATCTTCCCGGGTGTGAGGAGTAATCATGAGCCAGGTTAAAGAGGTTATTGTCCAGGGTCTCTGGAAGAACAACTCCGCGCTGGTGCAACTGCTCGGAATGTGCCCGCTGCTGGCGGTAACATCAACCGCCACCAACGCCCTGGGTCTGGGGCTGGCGACGACGCTGGTACTGACCCTGACCAACCTGTCGATCTCTGCCCTGCGCCGCTGGACGCCAGCGGAAATCCGTATCCCGATTTACGTGATGATCATCGCCTCGGTGGTGAGTATCGTGCAGATGCTGATCAACGCCTACGCGTTTGGCCTGTACCAGTCGCTGGGGATTTTTATCCCGCTGATCGTCACCAACTGTATTGTGGTGGGCCGTGCGGAAGCTTTCGCGGTGAAGAACGATCCGCTGATCTCCGCCCTGGATGGCTTTGCCATCGGCATGGGCGCGACCTGCGCGATGTTTGTGCTGGGCTCGCTGCGTGAAATCCTCGGCAACGGCACGCTGTTCGATGGCGCGGATGCGCTGCTGGGCAGCTGGGCGAAAGTCCTGCGCATTGAAGTTTTCCATACCGACACGCCGTTCCTGCTGGCGATGCTGCCGCCGGGTGCCTTTATTGGCCTTGGCATGATGCTGGCGATAAAATACCTCATTGATGAGAAACGTAAGCGCCGCGCCGCCGAGCGCAGCGTGCAGGAAGGACTTCCTGAGAAGGCTGTATGAATAAAGAGAAACGCATAGCGATTCTGTCGCGCCTGCGTGACAACGACCCGCATCCGACAACGGAGCTGAACTTCAGCTCCCCTTTTGAGCTGCTGATCGCGGTCCTGCTCTCCGCGCAGGCGACTGATGTCAGCGTCAACAAAGCGACGGCAAAGCTCTACCCCGTCGCCAATACGCCACAAGCGATGCTCGAGCTGGGCGTGGACGGCGTGAAGTCGTATATCAAGACCATCGGCCTGTTTAACACCAAAGCCGAAAACGTGATTAAGACCTGCCGTATTCTGGTCGAACAACACGGCGGTGACGTGCCGGAAGACCGCGCGGCGCTCGAAGCGCTGCCGGGCGTCGGGCGTAAAACGGCGAACGTGGTGCTCAACACGGCCTTCGGCTGGCCGACGATTGCCGTCGATACGCATATCTTTCGCGTCTGTAACCGCACTAATTTCGCGCCGGGGAAGAACGTTGAGCAGGTCGAAGAGAAGCTGCTCAAAGTCGTTCCTGCCGAGTTTAAAGTCGATTGCCATCACTGGCTGATTTTGCACGGGCGTTATACCTGTATCGCCCGTAAACCGCGCTGCGGCTCGTGCCTGATTGAAGATTTATGCGAGTTTAAAGAGAAAGTCGATCTCTGATATCTGCTGCATTTTGTTATCCTCTCACGCAATCAATCCCTTACAAAAGGAAGGTCTAACCGTGAACCTTCCTTTTGCCCATTTATTATCCGCTGCGCTGACTTTTAGACCTGTTGATTGTTCGGTTCATTAACACTCAGGCAGGTTAATTGTTTTTTCGTCAGCGAAATTTTCTATACATCTGTGACAGAGATCACTGTGATAACGTCATGTTGGATTTTTGTATCTAAAAACCTGATAAGCCCTTGCCTGCACAGGCTATGACCGATCGTTACCCACAGATTAAACCAGTTCATTTTCGGATTATGGGTCATCTGACTGCCTGAAAGGGCATATAGCAGAACATATCGCCATGCGGGGCTTTTTAAGGGCATTCCGTAGTGAAAAAAACCACCAATTCTCTGGCTGTGAGATTTAACGCTAAATAACATTTGCCTGACCCGCTGATTATACCATGTCGGTTATATGTAACAGAGTATTACAAATGTATTGCCAGATGGGCCAGGATAGTGAACATTACCCGCCGTTTCCCCTCCCAATATAACTATAAGGCGAATGGATTCCGGTCGATTACGCTATGAACACCCCCGTTAATATGGGATGTAAAAAAAGAGGTATATGTGTCTACTGCAAACAATAAACCAACAGAAGAGAGCGTAAGTTTAAACGCTTTCAAACAACCTAAAGCGTTCTATCTCATCTTCTCTATCGAGTTATGGGAACGTTTTGGTTTTTACGGCCTGCAAGGGATTATGGCTGTTTACCTGGTTAAACAACTGGGTATGTCCGAAGCTGACTCCATCACACTGTTCTCCTCATTCAGCGCACTGGTTTACGGCCTGGTCGCCGTCGGCGGCTGGTTAGGCGATAAAGTCCTGGGCACCAAACGCGTCATCATGCTGGGCGCCATCGTTCTGGCGATCGGTTATGCGCTGGTGGCGTGGTCCGGTCACGATGCAGCGGTTGTCTACATGGGTATGGCGACGATTGCCGTCGGTAACGGGCTGTTCAAAGCTAACCCGTCTTCCCTGCTGTCTACCTGCTACAGCAAAGATGACCCGCGTCTCGACGGTGCATTCACCATGTACTACATGTCGGTGAATATCGGTTCCTTCTTCTCTATGCTGGCGACTCCGTGGCTGGCCGCGAAGTTCGGCTGGAGCGTGGCGTTCTCCCTCTCCGTCGTAGGTATGCTGATCACCGTGGTTAACTTTGCCTTCTGCAAACGCTGGGTCAAAAACTACGGTTCAAAACCTGACTTCGAACCGGTTCACATGGGCAAACTGCTGGCAACCATCGTCGGTGTCGTGATCCTTGCGACCATCGCCACCTGGCTGCTGCACAACCAGGGCGTTGCACGTGCCGTTCTGGGCGTAGTGGCTCTGGGTATCATCTGCATCTTCGCGAAAGAAGCGTTCGCAATGCAGGGCGCAGCGCGTCGTAAGATGATCGTGGCCTTCATTCTGATGATTCAGGCGGTTGTTTTCTTCGTCCTGTACAGCCAGATGCCAACCTCCCTGAACTTCTTCGCAATTCGTAACGTTGAGCACGCCATTCTGGGCATCGCGTTCGAACCTGAGCAGTTCCAGGCACTGAACCCGTTCTGGATCATGATTGGTAGCCCGATTCTGGCCGCTATCTATAACAAGATGGGCGACCGTCTGCCAATGCCGCACAAGTTTGCCATCGGTATGGTGCTGTGCTCTGGCGCATTCCTGGTTCTGCCTCTGGGCACCAAGTTCGCGACCGACGCGGGTATCGTGTCTGTAAACTGGCTGATTCTGAGCTATGCGCTGCAGTCTATCGGTGAGCTGATGATCTCTGGTCTGGGCCTGGCGATGGTTGCACAGCTGGTTCCGCAGCGTCTGATGGGCTTCATCATGGGTAGCTGGTTCCTGACTACCGCGGGTGCGGCGATCATTGCTGGTAAGATTGCAAACCTGATGGCGGTTCCAGAAAACGTGACTGACCCACTGGTCTCCCTGGAAGTTTACGGTCGCGTCTTCATGCAGATCGGTATCGCGACCGCAGTTATTGCTGTGCTGATGCTGCTGACTGCACCTAAACTGAATCGTATGACTCAGGACGACGACAAAGCCGCAAAAGCGACGGATACCGCTACCGCGTAATTGTCATCGGGAAACGACTGAAGAGAAGCCGCTAACTGTGCGTTAGCGGCTTTTTTTTTATGAGCCCGCGCATTAACATGCTTCTAACCTCAGCAAAAAGGAGTTACCGATGAAACTGTTCTACAAACCAGGCGCATGCTCTTTGGCTTCACACATCACCCTGCGCGAGAGCGGCAAGGATTTCACGCTCGATAGCGTCGACCTGATGAAAAAGCGTCTGGAGAATGGCGAGGACTACTTCGCGATTAACCCGAAAGGACAGGTTCCGGCTCTGGTGCTGGACGACGGCACCCTGCTCACCGAAGGCGTGGCGATCATGCAGTTCCTGGCAGACACCGTTCCCGATCGCCAGCTGCTGGCCCCGACCGGCAGCATTTCCCGCTATAAGACCCTGGAGTGGCTGAACTACATCGCCACCGAGCTGCACAAAGGCTTTACGCCGCTGTTCCGCCCGGATACGCCTGAGGAGTACAAACCGACCGTTCGTGCCCTGCTTGAGAAAAAACTGCAGTACATCAACGAATCCCTGAAAGACGATCAGTGGATTTGCGGCCAGCGTTTTACCATTGCTGACGCCTATCTGTTTACGGTTCTGCGCTGGGCGCGCGCTGTGAAGCTGAATCTGGAAGGGTTAAGCCACATTGAGTCGTATATGGAACGTATGGCGGCGCGTCCGGGCGTGGCGGCGGCGCTGAAGGCGGAAGGGTTGAACTAACGGAGCGGTCTGTTTTGCCCGGCGGCGCTGCGCTTGCACGGGCCTACAGTTTTGTAGGCCGGGTAAGGCAAAGCCGCCACCCGGCAAAACAGCGTATTTCGATGTGACAGGCCGGGTAAGCGTGAACGCCACCCGGCAATGCTTTAAAGCTGCGTCGCGCTAAAATAGTGCTCCGGCTTCGCGATACGATCCTGCGCCGCCACTACCTGCAACTCATACTCATCCATCTGTTTGGTCGCGATCATGATTTCATACACCGCGGCGGTCACATGCTCCAGTGCGTCGCGAAGAGATGCGCCCTGCAACAGTTTCACCAACATCAACCCGCTGGTCACATCACCCACACCAACCGGCTGACGCGCACCAAAATCCACCAGCGGACGGCTGATATGCCAGGCGTCATCTTTCGTCACCAGCAGCATTTCAAAACGGTCGTGGCTGATGCCAGCCCGCGCCAGATGCTTCACCAGCACGATCTCCGGCCCCTGAGCGATCAGCTCACGTGACGCTGTCACGGCTTCTTCCACGCTGTTCACCGGGTGTTCGCACAGGATCTCAAGCTCAATCAGATTCGGCGCGATAATGTCGCTGGCGGGCATCGCATGGCGCACGTGGAAGTCCGCCACGCCCGGCGCGACAATACAGCCTTTTTCGGGATGACCCATCACCGGATCGCAGAAAAATTTGGCCGACGGGTTCGCCGCTTTCACCTGACGCACGATACCGAGGATATGCTCGCCCTGCTCTGCAGAGCCGAGATAACCGCTCAGCACGGCGTCACAGCGCTTCAACTGGTCGATATCCGCGATACCCTGCACAATCTCCGTCAAGTGCGACGCGGGCAGCACACAGCCCGTCCATTTGCCGTACTGCGTATGATTGGAGAACTGAACGGTGTTGAGTGGCCAGACGTTGGCACCGAGACGGCGCATGGGAAACTCAGCGGCGCTGTTGCCGGCATGTCCAAAAACAACGTGGGACTGAATGGCGAGGATGTTATTCATTTTTCTTACCACAACCCTGAAAAAAGAAAGGGGCGTGGTTTCCCACGCCCCTCAAACACTTGTGATTACTTCCAGCAAACCAGACAGTAATTCTTCTTACCGCGACGCAGCAGCGTGTATTTGCCGTACAGGCGATCGCTCTCTGCGAAGGTGTATTCCGGATCGGCCTGTTTTTCACCGTTGATGGTGATGGCGTTAGAAGCGATAGTTTTACGTGCCTGACCGCGGGACGGCTGCAGCTCGGAATCCACCAGCGCCTGCATCAGGTCTGCGCCCTTCTCCATCTCAACCATCGGCACGCCATCCTGCGCCAGCTGCTCGAAATCTTCCACGCTCAGATCGCTCAGCGTACCGTTGAACAGGCTGGCAGTAATGCGTTTCGCCGCCGCCAGGCCTTCTTCACCGTGAACCAGGCTGGTGACCTGATCGGCCAGCACATACTGCGCGCGAGGCGCTTTGCCGCTGTTCTTGTCTTCTTCTTCCAGCGCATTGATCTCTTCAATGTCCATGAAGGTGAAGAACTTCAGGAAGCGATAAACGTCCGCATCGGCGGTGTTGATCCAGAACTGGTAGAATTTGTACGGGCTGGTTTTCTTCGGATCGAGCCACACCGCGCCGCCTTCGGTTTTACCGAATTTGGTGCCATCGGCTTTCGTGATCAGCGGAACGGTCAGACCGAACACCTGGTTCTGATGCAGACGACGCGTCAGGTCGATACCGGACGTGATGTTGCCCCACTGGTCGGAACCGCCAATCTGCAGCGCCACGCCGTGCAGTTTGTTCAGACAGGCGAAGTCATAACCCTGCAGCAGGTTGTAGGAGAACTCGGTGAAGGAGATGCCCTGATCGTCACGGTTCAGACGCTGCTTGACCGCTTCTTTGTTGATCATCTGATTAACGGAGAAGTGCTTGCCGATATCACGCAGGAAAGTCAGCACGTTCATGCCGCCAAACCAGTCGTAGTTGTTGGCCGCAATCGCGGAGTTTTCGCCGCAATCGAAATCGAGGAATGGCGCAACTTGCTTGCGAATTTTATCCACCCACTCCTGCACGGTATCTTCCGTATTCAGTTTACGCTCGGCGGCTTTAAAGCTCGGGTCACCAATCAGACCGGTCGCACCACCCACCAGCGCCACAGGCTTATGGCCCATCTGCTGGAAGCGTTTCAGGCATAACAATGGAACAAGATGCCCCAAGTGCAAGCTGTCAGCGGTGGGATCGAAGCCGCAATAGAGCGCGATCGGGCCTTGCGCCAGTCGCTCTGCTAACGCTGCTTCGTCCGTCACCTGGGCCACGAGGCCCCGCTCTTGCAATTGTTTAATCAAGTTACTGCTTGCCATCAAATTCTCCATGTATAAACGACTGCACCTCTGTCGGTACACGACTTTTCGCCTAACGCGAAAGTGACATAGAATAAAGCGCCAGCCCATCCAGCGCTAGCGCTTACGACAACAAATTTCGCGGATTACGGGGCCAGTCGGTCGATTTTCCACGCGTCGCTGTCACGCTGGTATAAAAAGCGGTCATGGAGACGATGTTCGCCGCCCTGCCAGAACTCCATCTGTTCAACAGGCACGCGGAATCCGCCCCAGAAGCTCGGGAGCGGCACTTTGCCCTGCTGGAATTTCTGTTTCAGCTCGAGGAATTTGCTCTCCAGCACGCCGCGCGCCGAAATACGGCTCGACTGTTTGGAGACCCAGGCACCGATCTGGCTGTCGCGCGGACGGCTATGGAAATACTTCAGCACTTCCAGCGTCGAAAGGCGTTCGACTTTGCCGGTCACCATCACCTGACGCTCCAGCATATGCCACGGGAACAGCAGGCTGATGCGCGGATTGTTTTCCAGATGATGGGCCTTACGGCTGCCAAGGTTGGTGTAAAACACCAGCCCTTTTTCGTCGTAGTGTTTCAGCAGGACGATGCGCTGATACGGCTGGCCGTGCTCATCGACGGTGGCAACGACCATCGCCGTCGGATCGGCGAGTTTGGCCTCACAGGCCTGTTTCAGCCAGCGCTCAAAAAGGACGAGGGGTTCAGCGGGAAGATCCTGGCGACGCAGGCCGCCTTTGGTGTATTCACGGCGCAGATGCGCAATTTGCTGCAATTCATCGTTATCTGACATGGCGTTAGCTGAAATTAGAATTGGGTGGCGCTATTGTGCGCCGCCCCTGGAAAAATCTCAACGCTTCGGATTCTGCAGCACGCAGTTGTTCAGCACGACGCGGTCGCGTTTATAGACGGTGGCATCGTCACCTTTCGACCAGAAGACGTAAATCCCATCGGTATAGCGCGCCCCGGAGGCGGACATTCCCTGTTTCAGGTTCAGCACTTTATTGTCATAGATGAAACTGGCTTCCTGACGCGGGTTATTCAGCTTCACGGTCAGCGGTTTTTCGTCGCAGCGATATTCCAGCGTGTCGGTGTTCATGCGATCGACGAACTGGTTGTAGTAGCTACAACCCGCGAGTAAGAGAGGGGCAAAAGCAAGCAGAAGTTTTTTCATGGGCCTGTTCCGAAGACTATCCTGGTCATGGAGGGTGAAGTCACCCTCCTGTATTCCTGTGGATTTTAACCGCAACAGACCGGGCTTTGTTTCAGTTAACTCTGATTCTGACGTGGGTTGGCCGGAAAAATGGCCCCCAATACGCTGGCTTCGCGCGCACCGGTGACAGAGGGCAGATTTCCCGGCAGTCCGGCGACCGTGCGCCAGGCAAGCCAGGCGAAGGCCAGCGCTTCCATATCATCCCCGCTAATCCCGGCCACGTCGGTGGTGGTCACCTCGGTGCCAGGAAGCAGCCCGGCGAGACGCGCCATCACCAGTGGGTTACGGCTCCCGCCACCGCACACCAGCAGGCGTTCACAGCCGCCGCTCAGCAAGACCTGTTCAGAGATTGAGATTGCCGTCAGCTCCACCAGCGTCGCCTGCACATCCTGCGCGGCCAGCGCCGGGAACGGCGTCAGCTGGCGCTCAAGCCAGCCGTAGTTAAAGTATTCCCGACCGGTGCTCTTCGGCGCAGGTGCTGCAAAATAGGGATCGCTCAGCATCGATTGCAGCAGCGGGAGGATCACTTTCCCCTCGCTGGCCCACTGTGCGTCTTTGTCGTAGGCTTTGCCGCGCTGACGCCAGATCCAGGCATCCATCAGCATATTGCCGGGGCCGGTATCGTAGCCGCGCACCGGTTGGCCTGGAATGAGCATGGAGAGATTGGCGATACCG
Source organism: Lelliottia wanjuensis (assembly GCF_030238365.1). Classification (GTDB taxonomy): domain Bacteria; phylum Pseudomonadota; class Gammaproteobacteria; order Enterobacterales; family Enterobacteriaceae; genus Enterobacter; species Enterobacter wanjuensis. The sequence continues at coordinate 24,522 of NZ_JASSOT010000067.1, forward strand.
CCGATATTGAGCACCATCCGGCGTTCAAGCGGATGCGCCAGCAGCGCCTGGTGAAACGCTGGAACCAGCGGCGCGCCCTGTCCGCCAAGCGCGATATCGCGACGGCGGAAATCGCCCACCACCGTCACACCGGTTTTCGCCACGATCTGGTTGTTGTCGCCAATCTGCATCGTATGCGGCGCGTCCCCGACCGGCTCGTGCCAGACGGTTTGGCCGTGACAGCCAATCGCCACCACGTCTTTCGGCTGCAGATTTTCCTGCTGCATCAGTGCGAGCACGCCATCAGCAAACAGCGATCCCAGCTGTACGTCCAGCCGCCCCAGCTGCGACAGGGTCAGCTGTTGGCCCTGGCAAATGCTCAGAATCGCTTCCTTCAGCTCAACGGGGATCGGCCAGGTCAGGCTGGCCTGCTGCGCCACCATATTTTCATCAATTGCAGCAAGGACAACATCGACACCGTCAAGGCTGGTGCCAGACATCACACCGATATAGCGACCCGATTTCATGCGCTTTCCTTAAGTTTTCAGGGCTTGGGGTTAACACTCCACCATAAAGTTAGGGTCATTTCTATGACGCGATAATATTTTTTAACAATGTCAGATCTCAAACACCCCAGGCCGTCCGTTTATGTCTCGTTAAGCTAAATTCAAGTACAATTTTCTTATTGTTAGTGCAAAGATATGATCTATGGCTGCCGATGCCATATAATTGAGCCATAACGGATGCTCAGATTGAGCGTTTTGGGTGAACAGGAGATTCAAATGATTTTACGTGTACTGGGCGTTTCATTGATTGGTTTAACTCTGGCTGGCTGCGTGAATAACGACTCCCTTTCCGGTGACGTTTACACTGCCTCCGAAGCCAAACAAGTGCAAAACGTCACTTACGGTACTGTTGTTAACGTGCGTCCGGTTCAGATCCAGGGCGGCGATGACAGCAACGTGATTGGCGCAATTGGCGGTGCTGTGCTGGGTGGTTTCCTGGGTAACACCGTCGGTGGTGGCACCGGGCGTTCTCTGGCGACAGCCGCAGGTGCGGTTGCCGGTGGCGTAGCCGGTCAGGGCGTTCAGGGTGCGATGAACAAAACCCAGGGCGTTGAGCTGGAAATCCGTAAAGACGACGGCAACACCATCATGGTGGTGCAGAAACAGGGCAACACTCGATTCTCTAGCGGTCAGCGTGTTGTACTGGCGAGCAACGGTAGCCAGGTTACTGTTTCCCCACGCTAATTCCTTAATGGATGTGGCTTTCGGCCACATCCATTACTCTCCCCCAACTCATTAATACAATTAAACACATGTAATATGTGAATTAATTAATGGCGTTTCCCTTGTTCCTGCGCAAAGTATTTCCCACGTCATCACGCTAGTCTCCACGTTCGTTCCTTCAGCTCAATAACGCAATATCTGCCCGCTAACAAACGTATGATTGTGATTAACCGACATCTGGGAAACCGATATGTTTCCTTCGCTCTGACTTGCCTCGTTTTCTTTGGCATATTACATGCGATATTTAATAATATAGAACGTACTGTCCCGACGCTGTCGCCATTTTTATTCCCGACGCTGACCGTATTTCTTCTGGTGTTTCATCTGTTTATTGCCATTTTTATGATCATGAAATATTGGTGTGACAAACAGCGCGTGTTCCTGCTCGCCATCGCCTTTGCCTTTGTGGGCTCAGCGCTACTGATGGCGGGAACCCTGAGCTGCTTCCCGACGTGGCTAAACCCATACAGCCTGCATCCTAATAACTATAACGATGCGATGATTTATTTCATGATGCGCAACATTATGATGGCCAGTCTGTTTACGCTTTCGACGGTACTTTTTACATTGCGTCACTCGGCATTAACACGGTTAATGTACGGATCCATCGTAGGGCTATTATTTATTTTTACCGCGCTGATGATAATTCTCGCGTGGCTCTACTCCAGCCATAGCGCGTTGCTCTCGCTGGATTTAGTCAATAATGACACCCGACAGAACACGATATTATGGACGCAAGTCATCAATATTATCCTGATCCTGTTCTGGGTGAGTACATTAATAACCATGCTGGTTATTACTCGGCTGAGAAATCTATTCTGGCTGAGCGGCTGTTTTCTGTGTGTCTGCTATATCATTACCTTATCGACGCTGATGACCACCGACTATGTGGGAGGGTTCGTCTGGTACCGGGCGAGATTTTTTGAAGCTATCGCCACCCTGGTGATTATCTTCACCCTGCTGCAGGATGTGTTTAGCCTCTATCGCCAGTCGCATCTGAAATATCAGCAGTCGTACCAGAACTCGATTCGTGATGCCCTCACGCGCCTCTACAATCGCAGCTATTTTTACGAATCCTTGAGTCACTCGCTCAGTACGACTACCGGCAGCAAACCCGTGTCGGTGATAGTGAGCGATCTCGACCGTTTCAAACGCATCAACGACACCTATGGGCACCTGCAGGGCGACAAGGTCTTGCAGTTTGTCGCCAACCTGCTGATGGACTCCGTACGCCCGCAGGATATTGCCGCACGCATCGGCGGCGAAGAGTTTGTTTTACTGCTTCCCAATACCTCGTCAGAGGCGGCTAAACAGGTGGCTGAACGGATCCGTATTCTGTTAGCCAGTTTTGATCGTGAAACGACGCACGGGGAACTACCGGAACCGATCACCATCAGCATGGGGGTCTACACCGCGACCTCCTCTGCCGTGACCGCTGAAGAGTGCGTCGAGCGCGCGGATAAGGCGATGTATGAGGCCAAAGAGACGGGAAGAAATCGGGTGGTGGTGTTCAGCTAAAAAGAAAGCCTTGCGATGCAAGGCTTTGTTATGACGTTAGTCGCGGGTCTGGAGCTCATTGATGTTCTGCTCAAGGCGAGCAATCATGTCAATCAGCTGTTCCAGCTCGGCCGGTGAGATCCCGGAGAGGATCTCGCCGCGCGTTTTACTGATCACAGCTTCCATCTCGGTGATGATAGGCGCTGCTTTTTCAGTGAGCTTAATACGTTTGGCACGGCGGTCGCTGGCGCAGGTCTGACGCGAAATCAGCCCCTTCTCCTCCAGCTGATCGAGCGTGCGCACCAGGGACGGCTGCTCAATGCCAATCGCTTTTGCCAGTTGAATTTGTGACTGCTCGGGCGGCAACTGATGAATGTTATGCAGCGTAACCCAATGCGTCTGTGTCAATTCCAGAGGTTTCAGGCGATGGTCAATCAGAGCACGCCAGATGCGTACCAACCTTGCCAGATCAGAACCTAATGGCGATTCCAATTTCATCTCCTTATAATTAGCTTGCTAAGTTATTATACTGATTTTAGAATAGTGTGCAGCATTTATATTGGCAAAACAAATGCAATACTGCATTCATCAAAATCGAACGAATGATTTACACTTATTGAAGGCGCTTCATCGTGTTAACACTCGCCTCTTCTCCACAGCAAAGGATCTCTTCTCGTGAAGTTCTCTTATAGCTCCGCGGGTTTACCCCTACAGGACCTGATTGTCGGCGCATCTGTCTATTTCCCCCCGATTTTCAAAGCCGTGATGTTGGGCTTTTTGATCTGGCTTGTGGCACACCGACTGCTTCGTGACTGGATGTATTCCGGTGAAATCTGGCATCCCATGTTGATGGATCTTTCGTTGTTTACCCTTTCGGTCTGTCTTGGTCTGGCTCTGTTGATTGCGTGGTGAATATGTCGCTGAAAACCGTTAAATACTTTTCGAGCCTGCTGGTGCTGGCTCTGGCGCTGGTCGCTGGCTGGTGGTTATGGAATTATTACATGCAGTCTCCCTGGACGCGCGACGGCAAAATCCGCGCTGAGCAGGTGAGCATTACCCCGCAAGTCTCCGGCAGCATCACCACGCTGCGGGTGAAAGATAACCAGAAAGTCAGAGCGGGAGATGTGCTCTTTCGCATCGATGAAACGCCCTACCATATCGCGGTGCTGAATGCCCAGGCGCAGCTGGCAAAAGCGCAGTCGGATCTGGCGAAAGCCAATAACGAAGCCAACCGTCGCCGCCATCTGCCGCAAAACTTTATCTCCGCCGAAGATCTCGATACCGCGAACATTAACGTGAAAGCGATGCAGGCCAGCGTGGAAGTGGCAGAAGCGACGCTGAAACAGGCGCAATGGCAGCTCACACAGACGGTGGTCAAAGCACCCGTTGACGGCTGGGTCACCAACTTATCCACTCGCGAAGGGGATTACGCCACCCAGGGAAAACCGCTGTTCGCCCTTGTGGATAGCCACTCTTTCTATGTCGTGGGCTATTTCGAAGAGACCAAACTGCGCCACATTCAGGAAGGCGCTGCAGCGCGAATCACCTTGTACAGCGGCTCCCGTGTGTTACAGGGTCACGTTTCCAGCATTGGCCGCGCAATCTACGATCAGAGCGTCGAGACCGATTCCGGCCTGGTGCCTGATATCAAACCCAACGTGCCGTGGGTGCGCCTCGCCCAGCGCGTGCCGGTTCGCGTGGAGTTCGATAACCTGCCGAACGATATCACCCTGGTCTCCGGGACCACCTGTACCGTGTCGATCGGAGCCCACTGATGGACCTCTCTGCTTTCTCCTGGCGTAAAATGCCGTGGTTTAAAGCAAACCCGGCGCAGTGGCGCTACGCCCTGCGCAACGGGATCGCCATGTGTCTGGCCCTGTCGGTGGCCTATTACCTGAATCTGGATGAGCCCTACTGGGCCATGACTTCTGCGGCGGTGGTCAGCTTTCCGACCGTCGGCGGCGTCATCAGTAAAAGTCTTGGGCGCGTCGCCGGGAGCCTGCTTGGTGCGACGGCGGCGCTGATTATCGCCGGACATACGCTCAACGATCCCTGGCTCTTTTTGCTCAGCATGGCCGCCTGGCTCGGCGTTTGTACCTGGGCCTGCGCCCATTTTACGAATAACGTCGCCTACGCGTTCCAGCTGGCGGGCTATACCGCCGCGATTATCGCCTTTCCGGTGGTCAATATTCTCGACACCACGGAGCTTTGGGATATCGCCCAGGCGCGCGTGTGCGAAGTGATCATCGGTATTTTGTGCGGCGGGGTGATGATGATGATCCTGCCGAGCACCTCTGACGGCACCACGCTCATCTCGGCGTTAAAAACCATGCATGCGCGCCTGCTGGAGCACGCCAGTCTGCTCTGGCAGCCCGATTCCAGCGATGCGGTTCGCCTGGCCCACGAGAAAGTCATCGGCCAGATCCTGACCATGAACCTCCTGCGCATCCAGGCGTTCTGGAGCCATTACCGCTTTCGTCGGCAGAATAAATTACTGAACTACCTTCTCCACCAGCAGTTGAGAATGACCAGCGCCCTTTCGGGCCTGCGCCGGATATTGCTCAACTGGCCCAGTCCGCCGGACAACACGCGCGAAGTGATCGACCGTCTGCTGGCGGCGCTGGCGAATCCGCAGACGGATATGCTGGCGGTGGCGCGTATCATTGCGCCTCTCGCGCCGACGGATGAGTTTGATTACCGCCATCGCGCGTTCTGGCAGCGGTTGCTCTACTTTTGCCGCTTATACCTGCGCAGCAGTCGCTGGATCAGCGCCGTTGAAAATGCCACACCCATTACCGAATTTAACGTGCCGGGCAGCCCTGCGCTGACCAGGCATACGGATAACAAAGAAGCGTTATGGAGCGGTTTTCGCACCTTCTGCGCCCTGACGCTGGTCGGTGCCTGGAGCATCACCACCCAGTGGGAGTCGGGCTCGGCGGCGCTGACGCTGGCGGCGATCAGCTGCGTGCTCTACTCCGTGGCTGCCTCGCCGTTTAACTCTCTGACACTGCTGATGCGTACGCTGGTGCTGCTTTCGCTCTTCAGCTTCGCCGTGAAATTCGGGCTGATGGTGCAAATCACCGATCTGTGGCAGTTCCTGCTGTTCCTGTTCCCGCTGCTCACCACGATGCAGCTGCTGAAATTGCAGATGCCGAAACTCGCGGGCTTGTGGGGGCAACTGATCGTCTTTATGGGGTCGTTCATTTCCGTCACCAATCCGCCGGTTTACAATTTTGCCGACTTTATGAATGACAATCTGGCGAAGATTCTGGGCGTGGGGCTGGCGTGGCTGGCCTTTGCGGTCCTGCGCCCCGGCTCGGACGCGCGGAAAAGTCGGCGACACATCCGCGAGCTGCGCGCAGGGTTTGTCGATCAGCTCAGCCGCAAGCCGCACCTGCGTGAGAGTGAATACGAATCGCTGGTTTATCATCACGTGAGTCAGCTGAATAACAGCCAGGATGAGCTATCGCGTCGCTGGCTGCTGCGCTGGGGCGTGGTGCTGTTGAACTGTTCGCATGTGGTGTGGCAACTGCGCGCATGGGAAACCCGCTCAGATCCCCTGTCGCAGGTGCGTGATATCTGCATTTCCCTGCTGCGGGACGTGATGAGCAAACGCGGCGTTCAGCAGCGCCCGCTGGCGATGACGCTCGCAGAGCTACAGCGCATTTGCGATACGCTGGCGCGCCACCATCTACCGGCAGCGCGCGATCTCGCGTCGCTGATCTGGCGTCTGCACTGTTCGCTCTCTCAGCTGGAACAGGCTCCGCCGCCAGGGACGATTACGGATCAGATCACCCCGCAGGCGTAACGCGCCCCGCCACCGCCCAGAGGTTTAGGCTGATCGGACATGTTATCCCCGCCGACATGAATCATCAGCGCTTTGCCTTTTATCTCTTCCAGTTTTTTCAGACGCGGAGCCACCACCGGATCGGTGGCTTTGCCGTCATTGTTAACCACCAGCACCGGCAAGTCGCCTTCGTGCCCTGCGCCCTCAGGTCCTTCATGTTTACCGGTTTTTTGCGGGTCAAAATGGCCGCCAGCCGCTTCAGCTGCCGAGGCTTTTCCGTCTTTCATGGCGGGCTGACAGCTGCCCTTGGCATGAACATGAAAGCCATGTTCACCGGGAGGAAGAGCTTTGAGATCGGGCGCGAACTCCAGCCCTTTATCGGTTTCGCTGATGGTGACACTGCCGATGGACTGGCCGATCCCCTGCGAGGTGACGAGATTCATTTCAACTTTGTCGCTGGCAGCCTGCGCGCCTGCGCAAACCACCAGCGTCATCACTGCCAGAGCAAAACGCTTCATATGACCTCCTCGGGTTGATTTTGCCCCTAAAGTTTAGACCAGGGGCAAGGATTTCACCGGAAAGTCATCGGCATAGACGATTAAGGAACGTCGTAACCGAGGGCCGCTTTGCGAATGCGGAACCACTGCTGACGCGTCATCTGCAGCTCTTCGGCGGCGATCGCTGAACGCACGCGTTCGATTTTACCAGAGCCGATAATCGGCAGCGGTTTCGATGGCAGACGCAGGATCCACGCGTATACCACCTGCTCAATGCTCTCGGCGTTCAGCTCGCGGGCAACGGTTTCAAGCTCATCGCGCAGCGGCTGGAATTCGTCGTCATTGAACAGACGACCGCCGCCCAGGCAAGACCAGGCCATCGGACGAATGCGCAGCTGTTGGAGTTGATCCAGCGTGCCGTCCAGCAGCAGCGGCTGATGCACCGGAGAGATCTCCACCTGGTTTGTCGCCAGGGTAAACGGCAGACGAGACTGCAGCAGCGCGAACTGTGCCGGGGTGAAGTTCGACACGCCAAAGTGACGTACCTTCCCGCTCTGATGCAGCGCGAGGAACGCCTGCGCGACTTCATCGGCATCCATCAATGGATCGGGACGGTGGATCAGCAGCAAGTCGAGATGGTCGGTGGCGAGATTCACCAGCGACTGCTCGGCGCTTTTGATGATGTGATCGCTGTCGGTGATGTAATGACCGAGGGCGTTTTCTGCGCGCGCGGTGGTGGCGATGCCGCATTTGGAGACGATCTCCATGCGCTCACGCAGATGCGGAGCCAGCTTCAGGGCTTCCCCAAACGCCGCCTCGCACAGATACCCGCCGTAGATATCGGCGTGGTCAACAGTGGTAATCCCGAGGTCGAGATGTTCCTCAATGAAACTGACCAGCTGACGCGGGGACATATTCCAGTCCATCAAACGCCAGTAACCCATGACAAAACGCGAAAACTCTGGGCCCTGCGGGGCAAGGGCAATACGCTGAACCATAACAATTTCCTCAAGGAAGTGATGTCATGAGTATACGCATATCCGCCGCTAAAAAAGTGAAGGTTGCTGGGGTTCTTCGGTATCCGACGGTTTGTTTGCGCGTAATTTGCGCAGTAAACGCTGGCGACACAGACGGATGACATCCTGTTTCTGCACGTCGCTCATGTTTTGCCAGTTGAAACGCTCATCGCGACTGCGCATGCAGCCCCGGCAAAAACCGCGCTCATCAGACTGACAAATTCCCCGGCACGGGCTCTGGATGGGGAAAAACTCCAGTTGCTCTGCCACACACACCTCCCGAAATCGATTCTCACCTTCAGTGAAGACGCTAATTGCGGCGTCTGCAAGGGCTTTAACACAGAATTGTGGCATTAAGGTTTCACTAATCTTCACTCCCTATACTCGCCTCATCAATAAAACAGATGGTTTCTTTATGATGTGGTCCGTTAAAAAGTTACAGTGTAACGATATTAAATTCACTCTGGGTTGTGCCCTGTTCTTTACCGTGCTGAATGCGCTGTTTATTCAACGCAGCTGGGAGATTATTGCCCCCGCTCATCTGCACGATGTTCTGTTTGCGGCATCGGTTCCGCTGGTCCTGTTTTGTGGCTGGGTGATTGTGTTCAGCCTGCTCAATATTCCGTTTATCCGTAAGCCGCTGATGATCCTGCTGACCCTGGGCTGCGCCGGGGCGACGTACTTTATGTACACCTACGGTGCCGTCATCGATCAGAACATGATGGTGAACGTCTTCGAGACCAACTCGCAGGAAGCCACCGCGCTGGTGACCCCGCAGATGCTGCTGTGGATTGCGATTATCGGCCTGATCCCGTCCATCGTGCTGATGTTCGTTCGCATTCGTTCCGGTAAATGGTGGTACACGCTCCTGATGCGCGTTGCCGCAATCCTCGGGGCGCTGATGGTGATTATCCTGGTCGCCTCCGTCTTCTATAAGGATTACGCCTCCCTGTTCCGCAATAACAAAAGCATCGTCAAGATGGTGACCCCGGCGAACTACGTCAGCGCCATCGCCAAATACAGCAAAAACCGCTGGTTTGCAGGCGATCAGACGCTGGTGCGTATCGGCCAGGACGCTCAGAAAGGGCCGGTGATTCTGGCGCAGAAGAAAAAAACGGTGCTGGTGCTGGTCGTCGGCGAAGCCTCACGTGCGGAAAATTACTCCCTGAACGGCTATGCGCGCGACACCAACCCGCAGCTGAAAAAACAGAACATGATTAACTTCCCGCAGGCCTCTTCCTGCGGCACCGAAACGGCGGTCTCCTTACCTTGCATGTTCTCCAACATGCCGCGCAAAAATTACGACGCGGATCTGGCCCGTCATCAGGAAGGCTTGCTCGATGTGCTGGCCCACGCAGGCGTTAACCTGCTGTGGCGCGAAAACGACGGGGGCTGTAAAGGGGCGTGCGATCGTATCCCGCATACGGACATGACCCAGTGGAAACTGGATGAATTCTGCAAGGATAAATCCTGTATCGACGACGTGAACCTGCACCGTCTGGACAACGTGCTCGACGGCCTGAAGCAGGATTCGGTGCTGGTGATCCATCTGATGGGCAGCCACGGCCCGGCCTACTACCAGCGCTATCCGAAGGAGTATCGCCAGTTCACCCCAACCTGCGACACCAACCAGATTCAGGACTGCGACCATCAGGCGCTGATGAATACCTACGACAACACCATCCTCTATACGGATAGCGTGGTCAGCAAAACCATTGATGCCCTGAAAGCGCGTCAGACGACGATGAATACCGCCCTGATTTATCTCTCCGATCACGGTGAGTCGCTGGGTGAAAACGGCCTGTATCTGCACGGCACCCCGTACCTGATTGCCCCAACGCAGCAGACGCATATTCCGTTTATGTTCTGGCTGTCGCCGGACTACGTGAACAGCTACAGCATCAACGAGCCGTGTTTACGCGATCAGGCGGCCAAAACGGCGGTTTCTCAGGATAATTTATTCTCGACGGTTCTCGGCATGATGAACGTCAAATCAGCGGTTTATCAGCCGCAGATGGACATCATTAACACCTGTCGCAAATCCTGAGACTTGCATTAGACCGATTGGTCTAGTACATTCAGCGCCATGAGCAAAAATACTGAACACGATACACGCGAACATCTTCTGGCTACCGGCGAGCGTCTTTGCATGCATCGCGGGTTTACCGGAATGGGTCTTAGCGAGCTGTTAAAAACCGCTGAGGTGCCGAAGGGTTCGTTCTATCACTACTTCCGCTCCAAAGAGGCGTTTGGCGTGGCGATGCTGGAACGGCACTATGCCGGGTACCATCAGCGTCTCGCCACCCACTTTGCCAGCGGCGAAGGGTGCTATCGCGATCGTGTGCTCAACTATTATCAGGAAACGCTGAACCAGTTCTGCCAGCAGGGCATTATCAGCGGTTGCCTGACCGTCAAATTGTCCGCCGAAGTGTGCGATCTCTCAGAAGATATGCGCACGGCGATGGACAAAGGGGCCTGCGGCGTCATCGCCCTTCTGGCTCAGGCGCTGGAAAAAGGTCGCGACGAAAAAACGCTGAATTTTAGCGGCGATCCTTTGACTCAGGCCCAGGTGTTATATGCGCTGTGGTTAGGCGCAAATTTGCAGGCCAAAATTTCCCGCAGCGCCGTGCCGCTTGAAAGCGCACTGGCGCATGTGAAGAACAGCATTACAGCGCCTGGCGTTTAACAGGCGTTTTTATTTACCAAATCACTAGTCGACCGGTCTACTCAGGAGTCATGATGTCAACTGAAAAATTATTTACCCCACTGAAAATCGGTGCGGTTACTGCACCAAACCGCGTACTGATGGCCCCGCTCACTCGTCTGCGCAGCATCGAGCCGGGTGATATCCCGACGCCGCTGATGGGCGAATACTACCGCCAGCGCGCCAGCTCCGGCCTGATCATTTCCGAAGCGACCCAAATCTCCGCGCAAGCGAAAGGTTATGCGGGCGCTCCGGGCCTGCACAGCCCAGAGCAGATCGCCGCATGGAAAAAAATCACTGCCGGTGTTCACGCTGACGATGGCCGCATCGCGGTTCAACTGTGGCATACGGGCCGTATCTCCCATAACAGCATCCAGCCTGGCGGCCAGGCACCGGTTTCAGCTTCTGCTCTGAACGCCGGTACGCGCACGTCCCTGCGTGACGAAAACGGTCATGCGATTCGTGTGGATACCTCTACCCCACGCGCACTGGAACTCGACGAAATCCCAGGCATCGTGAATGATTTCCGCCAGGCCGTCGCCAATGCCCGCGAAGCCGGTTTCGACCTGGTTGAGCTGCACTCTGCACACGGCTACCTGCTGCACCAGTTCCTCTCTCCGTCGTCAAACCAGCGCACGGATCAGTACGGCGGCAGCGTGGAAAACCGCGCCCGTCTGGTGCTGGAAGTGGTAGATGCAGTGTGCCAGGAGTGGAGCCCGGACCGCATCGGTATCCGTGTCTCCCCGATCGGTTCCTTCCAGAACGTGGATAACGGCCCGAACGAAGAAGCCGACGCCCTGTATCTGATTGAAGAGCTGGCGAAACGCGGTATCGCCTACCTGCACATGTCCGAGCCGGACTGGGCGGGCGGTCAGCCTTACTCCGAAGCCTTCCGTGAGAAAGTGCGTGCGCGTTTCCAGGGCGTGATTATCGGTGCGGGTGCGTACACCCCAGAGAAAGCCGAAGATCTGATCAGCAAAGGGCTGATCGACGCCGTCGCCTTTGGCCGCGATTACATCGCTAACCCGGATCTGGTGGCGCGTCTGCAGCGTAAAGCCGAGCTGAACCCGCAGCGTCCAGAGACCTTCTACGGCGGCGGCGCTGAAGGTTACACCGACTACCCTTCCCTGTAATTCCTCGGTTGTCCATTGATAGCGGCGATGATTCGCCGCTATACTAAAACATCGTTTCTGTTCAAAAAGATAAGCCACTGAGGTGGTTAAGAGGAAAATATGCGCCTACTTCACACCATGCTGCGCGTTGGCAACCTGCAACGTTCTATCGATTTCTACACTAACGTACTGGGCATGCAGCTCCTGCGCACCAGCGAAAACCCGGAATACAAATACTCCCTGGCGTTCGTTGGCTACGGCCCGGAAAGTGACGAAGCGGTTATCGAGCTGACCTACAACTGGGACGTCGATAGCTACGAGCTGGGCACCGCTTACGGCCACATCGCGCTGGAAGTGGATAACGCAGCAGAAGCCTGCGAGCGCATTCGCAGCAACGGTGGCAACGTGACGCGCGAAGCGGGTCCGGTCAAAGGCGGCACCACCGTGATTGCCTTCGTTGAAGATCCAGACGGTTATAAAATCGAACTGATCGAAGCCAAAGACGCCGGTCGCGGTCTGGGCAATTGATCCCTCCGGGCGCGTTCTGCGCCCGTTGTTTTACTGCATCCCCGCGCAAAATTTGCCATAATACGCACTGCTTTTTTCCCCTTGTAAGAGACCCTGATGTCCGATAACGCTCAACTTACCGGTCTGTGCGACCGTTTTCGTGGTTTTTATCCTGTTGTGATTGACGTAGAAACAGCCGGATTTAACGCTAAGACCGATGCGCTGCTTGAGATCGCCGCCATCACGCTGAAAATGGATGAACAGGGCTGGCTGACACCGGACACCACGCTGCATTTCCATGTTGAACCCTTCGAAGGCGCAAACCTGCAGCCCGAAGCGCTGGCCTTTAACGGCATCGACCCGACTAACCCGCTGCGCGGCGCGGTGAGTGAATACGATGCCCTGCACGCCATTTTCAAAATGGTGCGCAAAGGCATGAAGGACAGCAACTGCAATCGCGCGATCATGGTGGCGCATAACGCGACCTTCGATCACAGCTTTATGATGGCCGCCGCCGAGCGCGCGTCCCTCAAGCGTAACCCGTTCCACCCGTTCGTCACCTTCGACACCGCCGCGCTGAGCGGGCTGGCGCTGGGGCAAACGGTGCTCTCTAAGGCGTGTATCACCGCGGGCATTGATTTCGACGGCACCCAGGCGCACTCGGCGCTGTACGATACGGAACGCACGTCAGAACTGTTCTGTGAGATTGTGAACCGCTGGAAGCGTCTCGGCGGTTGGCCGCTGCCGATGGGCGATGAGACAGATCGCTAATCGTCGGCTGGGTAAGCGCAGCGCCACCCGGCAAAAAAAAAGCGACCTCTTCAGGTCGCTTTTTTTATCTCCGCAGCAAACTTACTCTGCGTCTGGCTCTTCGGTTTTGTACTTCGCAGCGGTCTCTTTGATCAGCTGCTGCAGTTCGCCACGCTGATACATTTCGATCAGGATGTCGCAACCGCCAACCAGCTCTCCGTCTACCCACAGCTGCGGGAAGGTCGGCCAGTTGGCGTATTTTGGCAGCTCAGCGCGGATGTCCGGGTTCTGCAGGATATCGACGTAAGCAAAACGCTCGCCACAGGCAGACAGCGCCTGCACGGCTTGTGCAGAGAAACCGCAGTTTGGCAGCTTCGGTGAACCTTTCATGTACAGCAGAATCGGGTTTTCAGCGATCTGGCGCTGGATTTTTTCAATAGTCGTGCTCATGTCTTGCTTCCTTAAACTTCTGTTACGGCATTCGTCTGACATTGTAGCGGGTCAGACAGACATCGGAAAATAACATTTTCGTCACCTGTATATATCATAACGGTTGTCTGCTGAAGTTGCATTCCTAAGATAGCTTAACCCTAAGCCGCGCGCGCTTTCGCTTAAGGAGTGAGCAATAAGGTAACAGTCTGACGTTTTTTTTTGCACTCGCTAACGAAACAGACTTTTTTGCCGATAAATGCTATTAACTTCTCGCAGATTTTTAGATTAGAATCGACGGGCTTTGTAAATCATACGCAGGCATTATTGATGACCTGCTCCTAATTCAGAGGAATGCTCAGTGGCGCGGATAACAAAAATCTCGATCACGCTCTGTGCTTTACTATTTACATCACTTGTTTTCACGCCAGCGGCTAACGCCTCCGAGCAGGCGCGGCACTCTGCCGTGCAGAAATCGCATCTGGCGAAAACCACAGAACGTAAGAAAAAAACCACCAGCTCCAGTAAAAGCGAAAAGAAAAAAACCACCACCGCTCGCAAGCAGTCCACCTCCAGTAAGGCCCTCACCAGTAAAACCCGAAGCAAACCGACCCGCACCGCAAAAGTGACTCCGGAAAAATGCACCGTGCGTAAAGGCCACAAAACTAACTGCGTGAAAGTGGGCAAAACGGCGAAGCTCTCTGAGGTGCATAAAGTGCGCGTGCAGAAAGCGCAAAAAACCGCGATGAACAAACTGATGGGTCAGATTGGCAAACCGTATCACTGGGGTGGCACCTCCCCGCGCACCGGTTTCGACTGCAGCGGTCTGGTCTATTACGCGTATAAAGATCTGGTGAAGTTCCGCATTCCGCGCACCGCGAACGAGATGTATCACCTGCGCGATGCCGCGTCGGTTAATCGCGGTGAACTGGAGAGCGGCGATCTGGTGTTCTTCCGCACCCAGGGTCGCGGCACCGCCGACCACGTGGGCGTTTACGTCGGCAACGGGAAATTCATTCAGTCTCCTCGCAGCGGCCAGGACATTCAAATCACCTCCCTGAGCGAAGATTACTGGGTCCGCCATTACGTTGGCGCTCGCCGCGTGATGACGCCGAAAACCATTCGCTAATCCCTGCCCTGCCGCGCCGTCGGCAGGGTAAGTTCCTCTTTTGCATACCCTTTCAATTTGCTACTCTATCCTTGCACTCAATAGGGTTATTGGCGTGCAACACTATAATAAGGAGAGAAGCAATGTCGTTCGAATTACCTGCATTACCGTATGCAAAAGACGCCCTGGCTCCGCACATTTCCGCGGAAACCCTGGAGTATCACTACGGCAAACACCATCAGACCTATGTCACTAACCTGAACAATCTGGTGAAAGGCACTGAGTTTGAAGGCAAAACGCTGGAAGAGATCGTGCGTAGCTCTGAAGGTGGCGTGTTCAACAACGCGGCTCAGGTCTGGAACCACACGTTCTACTGGCACTGCCTGGCCCCGAACGCCGGTGGCGAACCGACCGGTGAACTGGCTGCAGCGATCAATACCGCGTTTGGCAGCTTTGCAGATTTCAAAGCGAAGTTTACTGACGCCGCAATTAAGAACTTCGGTTCTGGCTGGACGTGGCTGGTGAAAGAGGCAGATGGCAAACTGGCTATCGTTTCCACCTCTAACGCAGGCACCCCACTGACCACCAGCGCGAAACCGCTGATGACCGTCGATGTGTGGGAGCACGCTTACTATATCGATTACCGTAACGCTCGCCCGAACTACCTTGAGCACTTCTGGGCGCTGGTGAACTGGGAATTTGTGGCGAAGAACTTCGCCGCGTAAGAGACACGCAGAAGGGTTTTGCCCTTCTGCGTTTTTGGTTTATTCCGTCACGCTTGCCGGTTCCGGCTGTTTGCGACCGGATGTGAGAACCAGCAGCAGACCAAGAGCCGCAATAATCGCCCCCATCACCGGGACAAAGCTGTATCCCAGCCCGCCCGAAATCACCGCCCCACCCGCTGCCGCGCCGAGCGCATTACCGAGATTAAACGCGCCGATATTCACGGACGACGACAGACCCGGCGCTTCGTGTGCCACACGCATCACGCGCATCTGCAACGGCGGAACCACCGCAAAGGTCGCCGCGCCCCACACCACCATCGCAATGGCCGCCCCGAATTCGTTACGCGCCAGCCAGGGAATGGCGAGCATAATCACAATCAGCAGGGTTAAGAAGCCTTTCAAAGTACCGGTAACCGAGCGATCCGCCAGCTTGCCGCCGAGATAGTTACCGAGTGAGAAGCCAACGCCAATCAGGACCAGCATCGCCGTCACAAACAGCGGCGTGGCGTGGGTGATGTCATGCAGCACGGGAGAGATATAGGTGTAGAGCGTAAACATCGCGCCTGCGCCGAGCACCGTCGTTAACAGGGCAGACAGCACCTGCGGGCGCACCAGCACCGACAGCTCTTTGCGCACATCCGGGCGCTCGCCCGCCTCGCCTTTCGGCAGGGAGAAGAACAGCGCGATCATCGCTACCACGCCCAGCCCGGCGGTAGCCAGGAACGACATCCGCCAGCCGATGACTTCACCGAGCCAGGTCGCCGCCGGAACGCCGCCAATGTTGGCGATGGTCAGGCCCATAAACATGGTCGCCACCGCGCTTGCCTGCTTATGTTTTGGCACCACGCTCGCGGCCACCACTGAGCCTAAGCCAAAGAACGCGCCGTGGTTCAGGCTGGTCAGAATGCGCGACAGCAGCAGCGTCGTGTAATCCGGCGCAATCGCCGACAGCACGTTGCCGAGGGTAAAAATCGTCATCAGGAAGATCAGCGCATTGCGGCGGGCGCGATGCGAGAGCAGCAGTGTCATGAGCGGCGCACCGATCATCACCCCAATTGCATAGGCGCTGATGAGCATCCCCGCCGCTGGAATGGAGACGTCCACGCCTTTAGCAATGACGGGCAGCAGCCCCATCGGGGAAAACTCGGTGGTGCCGATGCCAAAAGCGCCAATCGCCAGGGCCAGCAGGGGAAAATTGATTTTCATTGTTAACTCCGGATGCCGTGTCGTCGTCATCGCGCGACACGGGACTAAGATGGCAAAAGCATGACATCAATCACAAAAAATGAGAAGTTAACAAATTAGCAAAAGATTTTTGCAGGATGGGTAACAATCAGGGAGAGGAGACGAGGGAGAGGACTCTCCCCCGCTTAAATCAGTGCAGGGCTGCGGTCAGACCTGCTGCAACAATCAAAGCCAGCACAATAACGGTCGTGGTCAGCGAAAACTTCAGATCGGTACTCATCAATTTTTCTCCTTTTAATCACCTTACGAAAAGTGAGCTTGCTCATTTTTACACAGTTTACCCCAAAAATCTTCCTGGATTTAGACTGATAACCGTTTTTGCTCTTCCCCTTTTCATCAAGATAAGACAAAATTCCACGCTAAATTTATAAGCGTACCGGCCACTGACCCCCTCCTGACGTTCTGAGTCGTTTTCCCGGCGTATCGCAATTCACATTGCGAGATAAGGGTGAGAGAAGGCAAACGTTTACCTTTAAGTATTTCAGGAGTTTAAGATATGGTCTGGAGTGACATGTAATGGCAACAATTAAAGATGTGGCGAAACGCGCAAACGTTTCCACTACAACCGTATCACATGTAATTAACAAAACGCGTTTTGTTGCGGAAGAGACGCGCAACGCCGTATGGGCTGCCATCAAAGAGTTGCACTACTCTCCGAGTGCCGTGGCGCGCAGCCTGAAAGTGAACCACACCAAATCGATCGGCCTGCTGGCGACCAGCAGCGAAGCCGCCTATTTCGCGGAGATCATCGAAGCCGTTGAGAAAAACTGCTTCCAGAAGGGCTACACCCTGATTCTCGGCAACGCCTGGAACAGCCAGGAAAAGCAGCGCGCTTACCTGTCAATGATGGCGCAAAAGCGTGTCGATGGCCTGCTGGTGATGTGTTCTGAATACCCGGAATCCGTGCTCTCGATGCTGGAAGAGTATCGTCACATCCCGATGGTGGTGATGGACTGGGGCGATACCCGCGCCGATTTCACCGACTCCGTGAACGACAACGCCTTTGAAGGCGGCTACATGGCGGGCCGTTACCTGATTGAACGCGGTCACCGCGAAATCGGCGTGATCCCGGGTCCACTGGAGCGCAACACCGGCGCAGGCCGTCTGGCTGGCTTCATGAAAGCGATGGAAGAAGCGCTGATCACGGTGCCGGAAAACTGGATCGTGCAGGGCGACTTCGAGCCGGAATCCGGCTATCGCGCCATGCAGCAGATTGTCTCCCAGTCACATCGTCCGACCGCGGTCTTCATCGGCGGCGATATTATGGCAATGGGCGCCCTTTGCGCAGCCGACGAACTCGGTTTGCGCGTCCCGCAGGACATTTCTGTGATCGGGTACGATAACGTGCGCAACGCCCGCTACTTCACCCCGGCGCTGACGACCATTCACCAGCCGAAAGACTCGCTGGGTGAAACGGCCTTCAACATGCTGATGGACCGCATCGTCAGCAAACGCGAAGAGTCGCAGTCGATTGAAGTCCACCCGCGCCTGATTGAGCGCCGCTCCGTCGCTGACGGTCCGTTCCGCGATTACCGCCGTTAATCATCTCTGAGGGGCCGGTTATTCCGGCTCCTTCAGCCACTCTCTGTTCAGCGTCTCGCTATCCCCCAGATACTCCAGCAGCCACGCCAGCGCCGGTGACATATCGTTTTGCTGCCAGGTCAGGCAACAGGCCGCATCCGGGAACGGGTTCTCCAGCGTTAAGGGCACCCACTCACCGCGATCGATGCGCGGACGCGCGAAATGCACCGGCACCATCCCGACGCACAGCCCTGCGGAAAGACAGGTTGCCGAGGTTTCCCAGTCAGGAGCCACCACGCGCCGCTGGTTATCCAGCA
Organism: Lelliottia wanjuensis; assembly: GCF_030238365.1. Taxonomy (GTDB): domain Bacteria; phylum Pseudomonadota; class Gammaproteobacteria; order Enterobacterales; family Enterobacteriaceae; genus Enterobacter; species Enterobacter wanjuensis. The sequence continues at coordinate 43,005 of NZ_JASSOT010000067.1, forward strand.
GCCAGGTGATGCGTTTTGGCAGCGATCGGGACGTATCTTCCAGCACCAGCGACGGCCAGTTGCGCAACGTGTCATCGCTCAGCGGGCCTTCAATGGCAGCGAGGGGATGATCGCGCGCCACGACGCAGGTCCAGCTCAGGGCTCCCATATCGCGAAAGGCATAGCGCCCGCCCACCGGGATCGCCTGCGTGGCACCGATCGCCATCTCCACCCTGCCGTCAGAGAGCGCATCCCACACGCCGTTGAACACCTCCTGCGACACGCGCAGCTCCACGTCCGAGAAGTGGCGATAAAAATCGACCACCATCTGGCGGGTGCGCTCTGGTTTGACGATGTTATCCACCGCAATGGCGAGATGACCGCGCCAGCCGTTGGCAATCTGCTGACACTGCTCGCGGGTGATCATCATTTTTTTGATAACAGATCGCCCTTCTTTCAAAAACCAGACGCCCGCAGGCGTCAGGACGACGTCGCGGTGGCGGCGCTCAAACAGCGGAACTGCCAGCCATTCTTCAAGCTGACGCACGGTATAGCTCACCGCAGACGGAACGCGGTGCAGTTCCTGGGCCGCGCCGCTAAAGCTGCCGTTGCGCGCAACTGCATCGACCACTTCTAAGGAATATTCAGACCACATTTTTTGCCTGCAAAATTTTTGAATGCAACCACCAAATATTAGCGTTTCACAAGGCAGTTTGCACTCCCTACACTCTGCGCCAGTGAATACCTGCCCTCTTTAGGAAATAAAAACAATGCAACCCAACAAAGGATTCCTGGTCTGGCTCGGCGGCTTAAGCGTGCTGGGCTTCCTGGCCACCGACATGTACCTGCCCGCGTTTGCCGCGATGCAGGCGGATTTACAGACCCCTGCCGCCGCCATCAGCGCCAGCCTGAGTCTGTTCCTCGCCGGTTTTGCCTTCGCGCAGCTGCTGTGGGGACCGCTCTCCGACCGCTATGGTCGTAAACCGATTTTACTCTTAGGTCTGGCGATTTTTGCCGTCGGCTGTCTGGGCATGCTCTGGGTGCGCGATGCGACCTGGCTTCTGGTACTGCGTTTTATCCAGGCGTTCGGCGTGTGTGCCGCGGCGGTGACCTGGCAGGCGCTGGTCACGGACTACTATCCCGCGTCACGCGTGAACCGCATTTTTGCCACCATCATGCCGCTGGTCGGTCTTTCTCCGGCCCTGGCCCCGCTGCTCGGCAGCTGGATCCTGGTGCATTTTGACTGGCAGGCGATCTTCGCCACCCTGTTTATCATCACCCTGGTGCTGATGTTACCGGCCTTCGCGCTGAAACCGGCGCCAGCCAAACCGGCTGAAACGACGGATAATCGCGTCACCTTCCTCTCCCTGCTGCGCTCCCGCGCCTATCGCGGCAACGTGCTGGTCTACGCCGCCTGCTCCGCCAGCTTCTTTGCGTGGCTGACCGGTTCGCCGTTTATTCTGCACGATATGGGCTACAGCCCGGCGGTGATTGGCCTGAGCTATGTCCCGCAGACCATCGCCTTCCTGGTCGGTGGTTATGGCTGCCGCGCGGCGCTGCAAAAATGGCCTGGACAGCAGCTGCTGCCGTGGCTGCTGGTGCTCTTCGCGGTGAGTGTGATTGGGACCTGGGCCGTTGGCTTTATTCCAGACGTCGGGCTGACGGAGATTCTGATCCCGTTCTGTGTGATGGCCGTGGCGAACGGTGCGATCTACCCTATCGTGGTGGCGCAGGCGCTGCGTCCGTTCCCGCATGCGACGGGGCGTGCAGCGGCGCTGCAAAACACCCTGCAGCTGGGTCTGTGCTTCCTGGCAAGCCTGATTGTTTCGGCGCTCATCGCCACCCCGCTGATGACCACCACCAGCGTGATGCTGGCGACCGTGGTTCTCGCCGCGCTGGGCTATCGCATGCAGGCCTCAGCGAAAGATCGGATAAGCGAAACGGCGCAGGCATAATCGCGCCAGCAATTATGTGACATTTCAGTGATTAGGCTGCTAATAACTTTCGGTTGAATCACCGTTTTTTGCAGCCTATACTAAATTTGCTTCACACAAATACGATAAATATTATGTGTTAACGGGAGCCGGAGTGCTCCCGTTTTACCATGGAAGGCCTTTCGGTAAGGGTTATCTCCCTTCCTCTGTTCTACGTCGGATATTAGCCTCGCGGAAAAACCGTGGGATTTCTCACAAACCATAAAAAACGGCTACGCTGTTTGAAGGTTCTGATCACAGCAGGTGATGGAGAAGCTATGAGTTCATCGTGTATAGAAGAAGTCAATGTCCGGGACAATGACTGGTTTCGGATCGTCAATGAATTACTGAGTCGGGCGGGCGTCGCGATTAACGGGTCTGCCCCATCCGATATTCAGGTAAAACACCCCGATTTTTTCAAACGCGTTCTGCAGGAAGGTTCGCTCGGTCTGGGCGAGAGCTACATGGACGGCTGGTGGGATTGCGAGCGGCTGGATATGTTTTTCCATAACGTTCTGCGCGCCGGGCTGGAAAACCAGCTCCCTCACCGCCTGAAAGACACCCTGCGTATCGCCTCTGCGCGATTGCTCAATTTGCAAAGTAAAAAGCGGGCGTGGATTGTCGGGAAAGAGCATTACGATCTCGGAAACGATCTTTTCAGCCGGATGCTTGACCCGTTCATGCAATATTCCTGCGCCTACTGGAAAGACGCTACCACCCTCGAAGACGCACAGCAGGCCAAGCTGCGTTTAATCTGCGAAAAACTGCAGCTTCAGCCCGGCATGCGGGTTTTAGATATCGGCTGCGGCTGGGGCGGACTGGCTTATTACATGGCGAAAAATTACGGCGTGAGCGTTGTCGGCGTGACCATTTCCGCCGAGCAGCAGAAGTTGGCGCAGGAGCGCTGTGCGGGTCTGGATGTGACCATTCTGCTGCAGGACTATCGCGATCTGGACGACCAGTTTGACCGTATCGTCTCCGTGGGGATGTTCGAGCACGTCGGTCCGAAGAATTACAACACCTATTTCACCGTTGCTGACCGCAACCTGAAACCGGAAGGGCTTTTCCTGCTGCACACCATCGGCTCCAAAAAAACCGACCATTCCGTTGACCCCTGGATCAACAAATACATCTTCCCGAACGGCTGCCTGCCCTCGGTTCGCCAGATTGCCGATGCCAGCGAGTCGCACTTTATTGTCGAAGACTGGCACAACTTTGGCGCGGATTACGACACGACCCTGATGGCCTGGCATTCGCGTTTTATCGCCTCATGGCCGGAAATTGCTGATAACTATTCGGAACGCTTCAAACGGATGTTCAGCTATTACCTGAATGCCTGCGCAGGGGCGTTTCGCGCCCGGGATATTCAGCTCTGGCAGGTGGTGTTTAGCCGTGGCGTAGAGCACGGATTGCGCGTGGCGCGGTGAGTTAAATGGTTTTGTAGGCCGGGTAAGCGCAGCGCCACCCGGCAACAAACGTGCTCATCTTCAATGAATAAACCCCGGCAATCCGGGGTTTATTTTATTCGTCTTCCGACGTCAATTGACTCGCTAATTCTTTCGCCGCCAGCACGCGCTCAACGGTATCCACAACCGCCTGGGTCTGCGGATCAATTTCGATATTAATGCGATGGCCGAGTTTTTTCGCCCCCAGCGTCGTACGCTGCAAGGTTTCCGGAATTAAATGCACGCAGAAACGCGTCGGCGTGACTTCACCTACCGTCAAACTAATCCCATCCACGCCAATAAATCCTTTGTACAGGATGTATTTCATTAATGAGGAGTCCTGGACCTTAAACCAGATCTGGCGATTATTTTCCGAAGTCAGAATTTTGGATACTTCAGCGGTGGTCATAATATGGCCCGACATTAAATGCCCGCCGATCTCATCGCTGAATTTCGCCGCGCGCTCAACGTTGACCATATCGCCCACCACCAGCTCGCCGAGATTGGTAATACGCAGCGTCTCTTTCATCAGATCAAAGCTAATGCGATTCCCGTTAATCTCTGTCACCGTCAGACAACAGCCATTGTGGGCCACCGATGCGCCGGTCTCCAGACCGTCGAGCATATATTCCGGCAGCTCCACTACATGGGTACGGAAATTGGGTTTTTCATCAATGGACACCAGTTTTGCGGTGCCCTGCACAATACCAGTAAACATGCTTACCACTCCTGTTTTATCCCAACGGTGGTGACACCGTTTTAATCGCATCACAATAACAGTTGGAAAAAGAGGTTGCCAGCGGAGCGCATTTTCTGGCGATTTTTTCACTAGATAAATAGAGAATCCCCGCTACAATAGCTGGCATTCCCCCTGCATCTTCTTCTTACTGCCAGTTTTGGCGGGTTTTTTAGTCTCTCAAATAACAACAATACAAAAGGTGTTCACGTGCAGAAGTACATGAATGAAGCGCGTCAGTTATTAGCACTGGCAATACCGGTGATCATCGCGCAGGTCGCTCAAACCGCAATGGGATTTGTGGATACGGTCATGGCGGGCGGATACAGCGCCACCGATATGGCCGCCGTTGCGATCGGTACCTCTATCTGGTTCCCGGCCATTCTTTTCGGCCACGGGCTGCTGCTGGCCTTAACCCCGGTTATCGCCCAGCTTAACGGCTCAGGCCGACGCGATCGAATTGCCCACCAGGTGCGCCAGGGCTTCTGGCTCGCCGGTTCGGTCTCTGTTCTTATCATGATTGTGCTGTGGAATGCGGGCCATATTATTCGCTCGATGCACAATATCGACCCAGTGCTGGCCGACAAAGCCGTCGGCTATCTGCGGGCGCTGCTGTGGGGCGCACCGGGCTATCTGTTCTTCCAGGTGGCGCGTAACCAGTGCGAAGGGTTGGCCAAAACCAAACCCGGCATGGTGTTCGGCTTTATCGGTCTGCTGGTGAATATTCCGGTGAACTACGTCTTTATCTACGGCCATTTTGGCATGCCGGAACTCGGCGGCGTGGGCTGTGGCGTGGCGACAGCGGCGGTGTACTGGGTGATGTTTATCAGCATGCTGTGGTACGTCAAACGCGCGCGTTCGATGCGTGATATCCGTAACGAGCCGCGTTTCAGTAAGCCGGATATGGAGGTCATGAAGCGTCTGGTCCAGTTGGGCCTGCCTATCGCGCTGGCGCTGTTCTTTGAAGTGACGCTGTTTGCGGTCGTCGCCCTGCTGGTGTCGCCGCTGGGGATTGTCGACGTGGCGGGCCACCAGATTGCCCTCAACTTTAGCTCGCTGATGTTCGTTCTGCCGATGTCGCTCGCCGCAGCCACCACCATCCGCGTCGGCTATCGTCTGGGCCAGGGCTCGACGCTGGATGCGCAAACCGCGGCACGGACCGGCCTGATGGTCGGCGTGTGCATGGCGGCCTGTACCGCGATCTTCACCGTCGTGATGCGCGAGCAAATCGCCCTGCTCTACAACGACAACCCGGAAGTAGTGATCCTCGCTTCACAGCTGATGCTGCTGGCGGCGGTGTATCAGATTTCCGATTCGATTCAGGTGATCGGCAGCGGCATTCTGCGTGGTTATAAAGATACGCGCTCGATCTTCTATATCACGTTTATCGCCTACTGGGTGCTCGGCCTGCCGAGCGGCTACGTGCTGGCGCTGACGGATCTGGTGGTCGACAGAATGGGCCCGGCCGGTTTCTGGATGGGCTTTATCATCGGCTTAACCTCCGCCGCAATCCTGATGATGTTGCGCATGCGCTTCCTGCAACGCCAGCCGTCGACTATCATTTTGCAGCGCGCTGCGCGTTAATTATCCGTAAGCCGCCTTCGGGCGGCTACTTTCTCCTCATTTTGCGCGGGAATACAGCAATCGCGTGAAATACGGAAGAAAATTGCATTTTCCCTCTTGCCTCATCCACTCACTGTCGCTAATATTCGACCCCGTTGTCACAGACAACATGATGCGTCCGTAGCTCAGTTGGTTAGAGCACCACCTTGACATGGTGGGGGTCGGTGGTTCGAGTCCACTCGGACGCACCATTCAAAAAAATCTGTACAGTGCGTCCGTAGCTCAGTTGGTTAGAGCACCACCTTGACATGGTGGGGGTCGGTGGTTCGAGTCCACTCGGACGCACCATTTCGCTTTACTCCTCAGTTTTCTGAATTCTCCCTGTTAAATTCCAAAAGCCATACTGCAGTTATACCTTTCTGCTGGCAAACCTCTCCCCTTTTGATTTATGAATTTCATTCATAGCCCCTGGTTATTTCACGTAATTATCTTTCACTCCGCTTTTGGTAATCTTGGGTTCGCGATGCGTTTATGAAAAGGCCAGCCGGAAAGTCTGGCACCGCGTCGGATTAGATATTCTTATCGAAGAAGACGTCTAATTTTTGCAACGCCTGGTCAACGTATTTAGGCACCCAATAGGTCTCGAAACGACAAGGTCAAAGCCATTGTCGCCTTCGAGCCCGGCAGCAGTTTTGTCTTCCCGGAGAAAGAACTCCCCCGCCCCTATGCCAAGCGCGTTCGACACGCTGAAAGGTGAGCCCGTACCGCTGGAACAGTTTATGGCGCTGACGAAAATCCCGATTCTGATTATTTACGGCGATAACATCCCGGATAAACCTGTCGCCATGCCCGCGCAGGACAACTGGCGCGTACGCCTGGCGATGGCTCGCGAGTGGCGTGACGTGGTCAATAAGCATGGCGGGGATGTGACGGTGACGCATCTGCCCGAGTCAGGGATTAAAGGGAATACCCACTTCCCGTTCTCTGACCTGAATAACGTACAGATTGCGGATTTTGTGTGTGAGTTTCTGAAAGAGAAAAGGCTAGAGTAGGATGAGATGGGAATGAGCCTTCGTTGGTGAAAGCTCAATATGAGCATCAGCGTTGTAAAAGTGGCCGAATCCTGGCGGGAGGCTGTTAAGCGTGAATGTCTGCTATGAGCGAAAAGCAGACATTCGGCTCTCTGCTATATGCCATAATTAAGCGCACGCCTGAAATAAATGGATTGTGCTAGTGCGCTTTACTGTTTTGAAGAGATGTGACGTAAGTCATCGCTGACGCCCCCAGCAGTAGTAACCCACTCAAGCCGAAAGCACTTTGCCATCCCAGACTGTCGAATACCACTCCTCCTGCCGTTGAACCAAGTGCAATCGAAAGCTGGATCACTGCAACCATGAGACCACCACCCGTCTCTGCATCTTCGGGCAGCGCCCGTGCAATCCATGTCCACCATCCCGTTGGCGCCGCCGTGGCCAGTAACCCCCACAGGCTTAGCAAAACTGTAACCGCCCAGATGCTGTGTCCGAACAGCAATAATGTACCGGCTACCGTTGCCATAAGCAGGGGAATCATTATTAAAATTTGATACAACCTGGCATTCAGGAATATCGATACGGCTAATGTGCCGACAAAACCTGCTGCGCCTATTGCGAGCAAAATCAGTGAGAACCCAGCAGGACCTACGTTGGTCACGTTCTCAAGAAAGGGGCGCACATAGGTAAATAAGGCAAACTGCCCAATAAAGAAGAGCCCGCAAGCTAGCAGTCCTGTTAGTACAATGGCGTCGCTGAACAGACGAAGCAGAGTCCCCTCTAGCTTTTGTTTTTTATCGCTTTTCATAGTGGGCAGGCTGACCCATAGCCAGATGAACGCGGCTATCGCCAGGGGGACGATGCATAAAAAGGCCCCACGCCAGCCGACAGTTGTCCCCAGATAGCTACCAAGTGGCGCAGCCACAACGGTAGCCAGCGCGTTCCCACCATTAAAAATCGCCAGCGCACGGGGAACCTGATGCTGCGGTACGAGCCGAATGGCGGTTGCAGCTGAGAGTGACCAGAATCCACCGATGACGACGCCAATCAGGGCCCTACCCAGCATATAAACCGGATAGCTGGGTGCCACGGCGATAACCAATCCAGATATGGCCATCAGGACAGCTAGCCCCAGCAGAAGATATTTACGATTCAGATCTCCGGCGATATGGGAGATAGTCAGGCTGGTCAGTACCGCCAGCGCGCCAGATATTGCAATTCCCTGGCCTGCCAGGCCTTCCGTGATGTGCAGCTCGCGGGCAATAGGCGTCAATAGGCTGACCGGCATAAATTCGGAAGCGATTAGTACAAAAACGCAGAGCGTCATGGCAAACACGCCACCCCAGTGCGCATCTGTTTTTTTAGGTGATTTTTTAAGACTTACTATGGACATTATCAGCATCTCTTTATATGGACGCGGCGAGATTCAGAACAGCCGGGACAGACGCTATTCAGAGAATAACGAGAACATGTGGATGAGAATGGGGAGCGAACGATTAAAACCGCCTGCAATTAGCAGGCGGTTTCAGGTCGTTATCTTAAATTAGCTTTGAAAAACTGCTCAAATTTATCGAAAGGGATCTTGCCCGCAACGTTATCGTACAAATCAACGTGGTTTGCCCCCGGAACAATCACCAGCTCTTTCTCTTTACTGCCAATGGCCTTAAAGGCATCTTCGGCAAAATAGCGTGAGTGGGCTTTTTCGCCGGTCACAATAAGTGTAGGGATAGTGACTTCATTGGCGTAACTCAGAAGCGGCATATTCATAAATGACAGCGGCATAGTCGCATTCCAGGCCCCGGTTGAATTGACCGAATGCGCATGGAAACCACGCGGCATGCGATAATAGTCAAAGAACTCTTTCAAAACAGGATGAGGATTGGCAGGTAACGTTTCCGGCAAAACACGATCCGATGCACTGACGTTACCCTTCTCATCAACATTAATGTCATGGCCGCCGGGCGCGTAAGTGCCATTTTCCGCATCTTTCCAACGCTGTGCGTTCAGATACTGTAGTACTGCGCGACGATCTTTAGTTGAATAGCGGTCTTTACCATCACCCACACCATGCCCCATCGCACGGCTCATGTCATACATCACGCTGGTCGCCACCGCTTTCACGCGGGTATCCATTGCGGCGTCGTTTAAGGCCATGCCGCCCCAGCCGCAAATACCGAGCAGCCCGATACGGTCGCGATCAACCTCTTTTTGCAGACCTAAGAAGTCAACTGCCGCGCTGAAATCCTCGGTATTAATATCCGGAGAGGCGACATTACGTGGAGAGCCACCGCTTTCTCCCGTATACGAAGGGTCAAACGCCAGGGTAACAAACCCCTGTTCTGCCAGCGTTTGTGCATACAGTCCGCTAGATTGCTCTTTCACTGCGCCGAAAGGCCCACTGACGGCAATGGCCGCCAGCTTACGCTCACCACGATCCTTCGGGATGTAGAGATCCCCCACTAGAGTGACCCCATAACGGTTCTGGAAGGTCACTTTACGGTGATCCACTTTCTTGCTTTCAGGGAATGTTTTATCCCATTTTTCGACCAGCGAAACAGGCGCGTTCGGATTAGTTGTATCAGCATAACTCATGTTTGTGACTCCACTTAATGATGCACATAGCAGCATGGCGGGTATCGCAGTTGCCAGTTTTTGGGTGAAAACAGTCATCAAAACTCCCCTTATAAAACGTGATTGAAACAGGTTTCATACGGACAACACTGCTGTGCTTTGTAGCAATGCGCTCATTATAGTTAGCAGAAATAGTGCTGATTAGAGGGTGTTAAGTGCTAGGATTAATACCAAATTATTCTAAATTAAGATGTGGTTTCGGGAGCAGAATGATGGCGAAACGGGAAAACTATAACGATTTGTACCTGTTTATGCAGGTGGTACGGGAAGGGAGCTTTACAGCAGCAGCACATCGCCTTGGCCTGGCACAATCAGGAATAAGCCGTTCAGTTCGGGAACTTGAAGAACGACTGGGAGTTCAGCTCCTGGTGCGCACCACGCGCAGATTATCGCTCACCCATGCCGGTGAAAAGCTCTACCGGACCATTGAAGCAGGATTCGACGCTTTAGATATGGGACTGGACACGCTGGCTCATTATCGCCAGTCCCCATCGGGGACGGTACGCATCAATGCCAGTCAGCATGCTATTGATAAATTGCTTCTGCCAAAGCTTGCGGTATTTAAGAAGAGCTACCCGGATATCCGACTGGAACTCATTAGCGAAAGCCGATTTGTCGATATTATTGCCGAAAGGTTTGATGCGGGTGTTCGCCTGGGGCCTGAAGTAGGTAGTGGCATGGTTGCTGTGCGTATTTCCCCAGACATGGAGATGGCTGTTGTCGGCACGCCTGACCATTTTCGTCGCTATGGCTTTCCGCAAGCCCCCACAGATTTAGCGGTTCATCCCTGCATCGCTTATCAGTTTGGCGACGGGAAACTGTACTCATGGGAACTTCACCATAACGGTAAAAAAATCACCCATCGGCCGCAGGGGCAGTGGGTTTTCGCGGACAGCTATATGGAGGCCAAAGCGGCCAGGCTGGGCCTGGGACTGGCTTATGTTCCGGAGGAGTTGGTATCTGAGGATTTAGAACAGGGTTCGCTCATCAGAGTTTTACAACGTTACAGCCAACGCCTGGAAGGCTCATTTCTATATTATCCGCACCGCAATGTGTCGCCTGCTCTACGAGCGGTTATCGATACATTGAGAATTTAGGACTGAGGACGAGCTTATACACATGTAAGGGTAAAAGGTCTGCTGTTGGCACAAAGTAGACCACTCCCCCATCAACAAAAAAGCCGGATGGCGCTGCCGCTTATCCGGCCTACAGGTTTTACACCGCTTTTTAGTGCGCAGTCTGCTGACAGGACCAGCGCGGTGCATTTAGCTCCCCGGCGAACATCCACATCAGTTCGCACAGCAAACCGCGCAGCGATTTTTCCATGTCCGGTAACAGCGACTGCTGGCACAGCAGCTGAGTCAGCGCCTGGCAGTAATCACACAAGGCTTCGGCATCCGGCTCAAAATAAGACGGCGCTTCCGGCAGCGTGTCGACGGTAAAGCGCTCGATCAGATGCGCAGGGATGGGTTCGCTAAGCGTCGGGCGAAGCAACGCGAGGCACGCACTGATTCGGCCCAGCAGCGCCAGTTTGTACGCGGGTTCATGGCACTCCATCAGGGTTTCAGCAAAACGGTCGCAGCAGTCGGCGAGCTCGGTGAAGTCTGTCGCGGCGCTGAACGGGACGCTCAGTAAATCGTGAGCGGGGGTGAAAATGGTAGTCATGGGGAAAACTCCAATGTGTGTTTTGAAATTACCGTCACTGGAGAGGTCAATCTCACGGGTGACAGAACCGGGCGGGGTTGACCTTACCGACCACACTGGATATCGGCGCGTCTTGCGACGCCCCCACCCGGCCCGTCATTGTAGCGTAGCCGTGTGCACGACACAAAAATGGTGCGATTGCGCCAAGTGTGTCCTCAATGTGTAGTTCGGGAGGTCAATCCCGGTACCTGATTTTGCAGGTGCGAAAGAAGAATACGGCGATAACCGGATATCGACAATGGGTATTACTGGAAGGAGGATCTCGTTGTTGAATGTAATTTCCTTCAGATGATTACATCATTTAAATCAATGTGTTGGTCGGAATAATTTACACGAATCACTGCGTCAGACCTGCAACAGAACTCAATCTCCAGTCGAATTTATTGTCATCTCTCAGCCAACGACGCGGGGCGATCGTGCTGATCTCCCTGCTTTCTGAGGGAGTGTGGCTAATGTCAGGTCAGATATGAATGAGGAGCGGAGGTTTAAGATGTTATTGTTTGCTTAGCGTACTGAATCAGGAATAATCAGCATGTGCCATAACTTTCTGTTGCCGAACTACTTAGCCGGGTATGTCGATTCCATGCGTAAATTACAAAAACTCATTTTATCTGAACGCACCACCACGTCCCCCTACGACAGCCTTTCTCCGAGAGCGATATCTCGTATCGCATCAAAATGTCGTAAGGATGAAGTTGCTGATGCGCATATCCTTATAAAGCAGCTCAATGCGGAGTTGTGCACTATTCCCGATTGGGATGGTGATACACATGATGACATTTGGAGGTGTCTCGAATTGTTCAAAGCAATTCTGGATAAAATGAAAAAATAAATTACCCTAGTGTCCATTTCAGATTCGAGGTATTAGCACAATTTCATCTATAAGCAAGCACTGATATTGCTTGACTCCAGAAGATCACTAAGTGATTTGTCAGGTTTTGACCTACTTACTATACAAAACGCCATCTTCCGCTCATGGCACGAAGCTGACCCCACCCAATTAATGAGCCTACCTAATAAACCCTAGCGCATTACCCTACCTAATCAAATAAATCATTCCCCGTTATGCTTCTCCCACACAACAGCGAAAGGATAACCTCATGCAATCAGTAACTCTGAACAACGGTATTGACATGCCCCTGCTGGGCTTTGGTGTCTTCCAGATGACGGATGCCGCCCAATGCGAGCGCGCCGTGATCGACGCTATCGACACGGGCTACCGCCTGATCGATACCGCCGCGTCTTACCAGAATGAAACTCAGGTCGGGAACGCCCTGAAACAGAGCGGTATCGCACGTCACGAGCTCTTTGTGACCACCAAACTTTGGCTGCAGGATACGCATTACGAGGGGGCTAAAGCCCAGTTTGAGCGCTCGCTGAACCGGCTGCAGCTGGACTACGTTGACCTGTATCTGATTCACCAGCCTTATGGCGATGTCCACGGGGCCTGGCGAGCGATGGAAGAGCTGCAGCAGGCGGGGAAAATTCGCGCCATTGGTGTGAGTAACTTCCACCCCGACCGACTGGCCGACTTTATCGCCTTCAACAACATTGTCCCGGCGGTAAACCAGGTTGAAGTGAATCCCTTCAACCAGCAGCTTCACGCGGTGCCCTGGATGCAGAGCCGCGGCATTCAGCCGGAAGCCTGGGCGCCTTTTGCGGAAGGCAAAAATGGTCTGTTCCAGCATCCGGTGTTAACGGCGATAGGCCAGAAGTACGGCAAAAGCGTGGGTCAGGTTGTGCTGCGGTGGATCTTCCAGCGAGGCATCATTTCGCTGGCGAAATCGGTGCGCAAAGCGCGTATGGAAGAGAACATCAACATTCTCGATTTTGAACTCAGCGCTGAAGATATGCTGCAGATTGCTGCCCTTGATACCGCCACCAGCGCGTTCTTTTCTCACCGCGATCCCGCCATGGTGGAGTGGCTGACGGGCCGTAAGCTGGACGTTTAACTCGTTTCGGTTGTCTTATCACGACTCACAAACAGCAAAAATCCACGCCCTTGCGTGGATTTTTCATTTTCGACACCCAGGACTAACTAAACTGCCTGATCATTCGGTCGAGATCTTTTTCCCTGACGGCTTTCGAAAGGTAATATCCCTGGAAACTTTTCACCCCTGCTGCGGCCAGTTTTTCGAACTTATCCTCACTGTCGACCCCTTCTGCCACGCAAGCTCCGCCGGTCATATCGCTGTAAAACTGGATAGCCTTAATCAAACTGTAGTCGTCTTCATTTGCCGAGAATTTATCAACAAGATCGCGATCTAATTTCAGCCCATCAAAACGTATCTGTCTGACAGGAAACATCGCGTAGTCGCTGGAAAAACAGTCATCGAGGAACAGGCGACACCCGGTATCACGAATACGCTGCATCGCGAAAGGAATTTCTTTATTCTGCGTGACATCAATGGTCTCAGCAAATTCGAATACCAGCTTCTCTGCCCAGGCCACGTTCGAGAGTAATTCGACCGCTTTTTTTGCCATATCAGGTAATGCGTTCCCTCCGGCTAATTCCGGGGGAATATTGACCGAGAAATAATATTTGCCATTGTATTTATTGATCCCTTTCACTGCCGCATCAATCACAAGGGCCGTCATCTGCAGCCAGATTTTTTTATCATGAAGATCGGTCAAAAAGCTCACAGGTTTAAGGATCTCGCCGTTACGATCCCAGCGTAAGAGAATTTCAAACCCGACCACTTTTTTATTTCCGTCCGTAATCACCTGATAAACAGGGAAAATTTCCCGCCTCATCAATGCCCTGATCAGTTCAGACTGACGATCGCTATGCTTTTCACTCTCCACGTCTGCTGGATCTGCACTGATGCGAATAAAAGAGACATCCTTCAGCCAGGGCTGAATAAATTGTAATTTACGCAGCCCTTCCGTACGGTGCGTATATATCGTTTTGACGTCCAGACCGTACATTTCTGATTGTTGTTTAACCGATATTCCGCGGTAGGCGTTAAGCACAACATCCAGCTCTCGTGATGTCAGTCCTTTTGCCAGATTGCCGGTTAACATTTCATCGAGCCGTACAGCATCTTCCAGACGAGGGAAATCATTGTGAAGAATATCCTCACAGGAGTGCGACAAACTGGCAATGCGGATGGTTTTAAGCTTATATCTGTCTTTGATGAGACTCAACACCATACGGTAAATCCAGGTAGCGGGCAGACTACAGTAAATAGTCATCGTCACACTACAGGGAAGCGCGTTGAGTAATGAAATGCTCTTCTTTAACGTCAGCAAAATAGTGGGCAGATCGCCTTTTAAAAAAACAGAAATACACCTGTCAGCATCACCACAGATGTCATTGACTTCTCGTTCGGTGGCCGTATCACCCTGAGTCATAATACGTGAAGAACGGATGGCATCACGTGCAAGCAGCATATCATAGCCCTGCCAGGTAAAACCGCAGGGCGTAATGACGAATTTATGTTTAATAGGATTCGGGTAATAGATAAGCGCTTCGCAGGCCACAATGACCTCCTGTAAAAAGAGTAGATGCAATGAACTTCGTAAAGAAGAAACGTAAAATATCATACCAAACCCTTATTATCACCACCATAAAAGACGTCTTTAAAAAGAGTAAAAAACCGCTTCTTTACAGATAAAAGACATTAAAAGCATTTAATGCCAATAACAATACAGAATGAGCGCGTACATATTTGATTTAATTTCCCTGCGTTGCTAATGCAATTACATCCAATTACATTCTTATCGCGTCTGAGGGTGTTATCTTTTAAAATAACAAAAGTAAAATACATTCACCCAATGTATAATATTATCTACGAAAGTTCCGACTGACATCAACACAGCACTTACTGGCTCGCTTTAATATAGGGCAACCGCATGGATAAACTCATTTCATCCAGGGCATTGCTGCATCGAAGGGACGTTATCAAAAATAACCCTCGATTCAGTGAAGCTATAAAACAGCATTTCACCATTAATGATTCAATCTACAAGAAACAACCCCTGTTCTATAAAACAATGCTTCAGGAATCCAGGCTTAACATTGTGTTATCGATGTGCTGCTTTGTGTTCGGCAACCAGGCCTCTTCCGTCTCAGAAATCAAAGAGTTATGCGCACGGTATAAAATAGCCAGCCCGAATAGCGTGATCGCGATTATTACCTTACTCCGAACGACCGGCAGAATCAGTACCTGGCGCTGCAGCGAGGACCGACGAAAAATGTTGATCGAGCCGACGCAAAAAGGGCTGGATGAACTTAAGCGCTATATGTCGGGTGCGTTTTTACCGGTGAGCACATTATATCCAGATTACAATATCAATATTAATCTCCTGGACAATACGGCGCTGCGCCATAGTTTTTTTCATCGTGCCGCTGAGTATCTTTTCCGGGGCGTGACCTTTAAAAAGATTTTGCCCGACGTGGGATTGTTTATTGATAAAGATGGGGGGCGCATGATCATGCTGTATCTCTATTTACAGGCAATGAAAAACAGAAATTCCCATGGCGCGATTATTGACTATTCGGCGAGCGTGATTGCCAAGGAATTTTATGTTTCGCGCATCCATGTTAATCGCATCATTAAGGCGGCGCAGGAGGCAGGATATCTCAAAGATCGGGAAGATGGTTTTATTACGATTTACCCCAGCTTTATTCAACTGGTGGAAAATTATTGCGGGTTATACTTTGCCTATGTCACTCACTATCTGAATATTCACCCTAAAGAACGGCTGGCGGCAATCAGTTTTCACGCTGCCGTATAATTAAGCAGGCGGTCGGTTAACCGACCGCCATTTTTTTATCTTTCCCGCAACGCTTCCCGCGCTTTGTTCAGTGGTTTTAACAGATAATCCAGCACACTCTTACTGCCGGTTTTAATATCAACGGTTGCGATCATCCCTGGAAAGACAGGGAATTCTTTGCCCTGCTTATTGGTCAGATGATTACTGTCTGTGCGGATATAAACCCGATAATAGTAAACGTCTCTTTTGACCTCATCCTGGATGGTGTCCGGGGAAATCATAGTGACTTCACCGTCCAGCCCGCCATAGATGGAATAATCGTAAGCGGTCACTTTGACCAGCGCTTTTTGACCAGGATGAATAAAGGCCACATCGCGGGGTGAAATTTTGGCTTCAATCACCATCTGGTCATCAAGGGGGACCAGGGTCATCAGTTTGCCGTTCGGCGGAATCACGCCTCCCACGGTTGTCACGTCGATATCTTTCACAATTCCGCGGACCGGAGCCGTAAACGCCAGTCGGGTCAGGGAATCTTCCCGGCCTTTCATGACCGAACGTTGCGCTTCGATTTCAGCATTTGCCTTCGCCAGCTCTTCGCGGGCGCGGACGTAATACTGATTTTGCATCTCGGTGATCTTGCTCTCAAACTCATTTTTCTGCCGCTCAAGGCGTAACACTTCCACCTTGCTGGCGGCCCCCTGAGTCACCAGCGGACGAGTCAACGACAGCTCACGCTGGACAAGATCGGCACCCTGACGCAGACCCGCCACTCCTTTGTCGAGGCTTTCACGACGGGATTGATACAGCGCCGTTTCCTGCCTGACCAGTTCGACGTCATCATCCAGCTCTGACGGGAACACCAGCTCCGTGTTATTCACCTCCGCATTCAGACGCGCGGCCGTTGCCAGGGCCGCATTCAGCCGGGACTCACTCTCCAGCACGCCCGACTCCGTTTTCGTCCGGTCCAGTTGGGCGAGCTGCTGCCCGCGCTCAACGATGTCACCTTCGCGCACCAGCAGGCTATGGATAATCCCCCCTTCGAGGGACTGGATCACCTGCTCATGCGAGGACGGGATGACTTTGCCGCTACCGGTGGTCACTTCATCGAGCTGGAACAGACTCGCCCAGCCGACGAATACGGCCAGAAGTGAAAACAGCGACCATGCCACCCAGGTTGAACGAGGCAGACGCGGCTCTTTCAGACGGCTGTTAACGCGGGAAAAATCATTCATGCCAACCCCTCCTCAGTCATCGCCGCCGCTTTCATGGTGACAGTGCGTTTTGGTGCCTTTTGCGCGGCCATGCCGTGCTGGCGCAGGATCGCGTCTCGCGGGCCATCCATCACAATTTTGCCGTTTTCCAGCACAATAATGCGGTCAACCAGATCCAGAATTGGCAGACGATGCGTCGCCACCACCAGCGTCCGGCGCTGGCCCAGCCACTGATCGAGATGCTGGATAAACTGCTTCTCGCTCATCTCATCCAGCCAGGCGGTCGGTTCATCGAGCAGCAAAATATTCGGCGAGGTGATGAGCGCGCGCGCCAGCAGCAGCGCCTGCCGCTGCCCACCGGATAACCCTGCGCCGCCTTCGTTGATGATGTAGTTCAGCCCCATTTTCTGTTTGCGAACGAACTCCAGCGCCCCGCTGTTCACCAGCGCCTGATGAATTTCATCATCGGTTGCCAGCGGATTGCCCATCATGATGTTGTCGCGCACCGAGCCAAAGAACAGCCGCGCCTGCTGGCCGAGCAACTGCATGTCCCGTCGCACATCGGCCGTGTCGAGATGGTTCAGGGCAATATCGTCCAGCAGAATGCTGCCCTGCTGTGGTTCCTGCATGCCAGCCAGTAGCTGCAGCAAGGTGCTTTTCCCGGAGCCATTACGCCCGAGCACCGCGATGCGCTCCCCGGCGCGGATCTGCAGCTTGCCGATCTCCAGCACCTTGAGTTTTTCCTCGTCGTCGTACCAGAAGCCAACGTCCTCCAGGGCATAGTCGCCGCGCAGGTGCGCTTTATGCACTTTCTTACCCTGCAGAGGGTCGTCAATTGGGCGCTGCATCAGATCGTCCAGCCCCTTGCGCGCCACTTTTGCCGACTGCCAGCGCGAAAGCACCCCGGAAATCTGCGATAACGGCGCAATCGTGCGAGATGCCAGGATCGAGGTGCCCACCAGCGCACCCGTGGTCATGTCGCCACTGATCACCAGATAACAGCCCACCAGCAACACCACCGCGTAGACAATCGACTGCACTTCCTGGGTCCAGGTCAGCAGCAGCCCCGTCAGCCAGCGCTGTTTCATCCCCACGTTGGCGGCGACGTCATTGGTGTTATTCCACTGATTCTGGAAACGCTGTTCAGCGCGCATCAGTTTGATGTCTTCGATGCCCTGCACCGCTTCCACCAGCGTGGCGTTGCGAATCGCCGACTCGCGCATCCCTTCACTGGAGAGTTTCCCCAGCGGACGCTGCACCAGCAGGCCAGGAATAAGCAGCAACGGCACGGCGAGGAGCACCACCAGCACCAGCGGGCCGCCAATCATCCACAAAATAAACACGAACAGCAGGAAGAACGGCAGATCGGAGATCGCCGCAATGGTGGTGGAGGTGATCAGTTCCCGCACCGACTCCAGCTCGCGGATTTGCGCGATAAAGGAGCCGGTTGATTTGGAACGAGCACCGTTTTTAATGCGTAGCGCGTGGGCAAAGACGCGCTCAGAGATCCGCAGATCGGCGCGTTTCCCCACCACATCGGAGATATGCACGCGCAGCATGCGCATGATGAATTCGAACAAGATGGCGATCATGACGCCACCAAACAGCACCCACAGGGTGGCTTCGGACTGGGATGGTACCACCCGGTCGTACACCTGCATGGAAAAGAGCATCCCGGACAGCGCCAGCACGTTGGCGACCATCGCCACCAGCATAATGTCGCTGTAACGACGCCAGTCTTTCAGCGCCAGCTGCCAGAACCAGTTTTTTTCGTAGGGCTTGATGTAGTCATCGACGCGCGCATCCGGCGTGGATTCCAGCGGGCGCAGCACCAGTAAACGCTGCAAGCGCGTGCCCAGCGCCTCACGGGTCAGCACCGTTTCCAGACCGCCATCCCCGCTAAACTGCAGGCTGACATTCCCTTCGTTGTCCATACGGTTGATCACCGCAATCTGCCCTTCGCTCATTTCAGCGATCAGCGGCAAACGCCACGGGTCGAAGGAGGCCGGCGTTGCGGCAACTTCACGCAGCCCCAGTCCGAGCTGGCGCGCCATCTCTTCCAGCACCAGCTGGCGCGGGGACTGACTCTCGTGGTTAATGGTGACCCGGACATGCTCCGCAGAGAAATCCAGCCGGTAGTGCTTTGCGATGATGAGCATACCCTGCAACCAGGGTTCGTACTGCGGATGTGTCTTCATAATGCTACGTCCTGTCCAGTGCGGTAATTTATCACTGAAATAGTACCCTTGCGGAACGATTTATAATCGAACGGTTTCTAAACAGGTCCGCAAAATAATCTTGTGAAATATAGGGTTAATACATTTGGTGTAAAGAAACGCAAAAGGCCGCGGGGATCGCTCCCCGCGGCGTTGTTTTACGCAATCAACAGTTGATGGTTAGCCAGCAGTGTGGCCAGGTCCGTTTGCACGCCGTTCAGCGTCACAAGGGTCGTCGGGGTGAACTGGCCGCTCGACCCGTCCAGGTCAACCTGGATCTCGGTATTGCTGCCGTTTTGCACCACACGGATGTAATCGGCAACGTTGCCCGCACTGCTGTCCAGCGCCGCCACGCCGTTCACGTAGCTCGCGGAGCCCGTGCCGGTGTAACCACTGCCGGAGAGCAGATCGCGCAGGTCGATGCGATCCGTATCCGCGGTTCCTTCCCAGGTGCCGACGGTGAACCCATTCACCACATCACTGCCGTTACCGCCCGTGGCATCCGAGGCGTTGATCAGCTTATAGAGCAACGTATCGTGACCCCCGCTGCCGATATTGAAGGTGTCATTCCCACCGCGGCCTTCGAACTGGTTATCACTGCTGTTACCGGTGATGACGTCGTTGTAGTCCGAGCCGTTAATGCCTTCAATGTTCAGCAGTCGCGAGGTGCCAAAGCCCGTGTCCTGGGCCGTGGACAGACGCAGGTCAACGGTGACCGCCGATGTCGCATTGCGGTAGTCCACCACGTCCATGCCACCGGTATTGCTCCAGGTGTCATAGTCGGAGGTGGTATTCCAGCCGCCGGAGCCGTTATAGGTATAGGTGCCATCTTCTGCCACGAAGGTGTCGTTATACCCGGTCCCGGTGATCGTTCCGCTGTGGACGCCGGTTGCCGCTTCGGCGGTTAGGACATAGCCCTCTTTACCGTTGCCCGCTTCCAGACCGTCCCAGGTAACGTTATCCGACACGCCGTTGGTGATCTTCACAATCTGCGCCGAGTAGGTTTCGCTAGGATCCAGACCGTAGAAACTCACCAGTGCCGTGGTGTCGTTCGACCCCACACCCGACTGGGCGTTGATGATCTGCGATGCCACCAGGACACCTGCTGCGTTATACAGATTGACCGTATTCCCGTAGTAGGCGTTGATGCCTTCGCTATCCACAATGTGCAGGTGCATCGCGGTACCGTCGGTGATGGTCTTGCTGTTCTGGAGCAGAACCACTTTGCCGTTCTGCTGAGACACCAGCAGATCCTGAGCACCATCCCAGTTGTAATCCACTGCCGCCATACCCGTCACGTTCACCAGCGCCGACGCCAGCTGGCTTGAAGTCCAGGTGGAGCCGTAGCCGTTGTTGGTGAACAGGGTTGCCGTCTGCGAACCGCCGTAGGTGCTGAGTTTGACGATGTCCATCTGGCCATCGGCGTTCCAGTCCACGGCCACGGAGAGATAACCCGCCGTGGCGTTAGACGCCTCGACCGCACTCTTGGTGGTCAGGAGTTTGCCGGCACCGTCGTTGTAGTAAATCACCCCGCCGTTGTTGTTGTAGGTGGTCCCCAGATACAGGTCCATGTAGCCATCGCCGTTGAAGTCCGCCCACGTCATTGACGCCGCCGTGGTGGTATTCGCGCTGTTACCGACAAACACGTTGGTGATGTCCTGGCCCACGGACAGAGTCCCGGTGCCGCTGTTGGAAATCACGGTCAGCGTATAGGCGCTGCTTCGGTTAGTGTGCTGCACCACATCCACAGCACCATCGTTGTTGATGTCGACGCCGGAGATTTCGCGCCCGGAATCGAACTGACCATAGAAGCCACCTTCCCCACCGGTGCCGTCCGGCGTCAGCACGCCGTTGTTGTTCACCAGATAGGTCAGGGAGTCCATACCCGCATCTCCGTAAGCCATATCCAGATAACCATCGCCGGTCTTGTCGTAGGCAATCACACCGCCGTAGTAGATCGCCGCGCCCATCGCCTGCTGGCTACCGGTGTAGCTGCTCCCGTCGTAGGTCCACATCACCTGAGTGTTGTTGGTATACGAGGTCTCCGTCGCAAACACGTCCATCGTCCCGTTACGGTCATAGTCCGCAGAGGTATAGCTGATGACGTTCCCCCCACGGGTGTTGGTCAGGGCGTTTGCCGCGTAGGTCGACGCATCGCTGCTGGAATAAGCCTGTCCGTTCGCAATAATCGTCCACAGACCGCTGCTGTTCAGCCCCACCGACATGGCTTCGTTGTTCGAATTCCCCGCCGTGGTTGCCCAGTCGGTATTCACCGTCGTGGTACCAATGACCAGGCTACCGGTGGTCACGCCGGTGTTATTCCCGTTACCCGCGCTGCTCTTCACCTGCGCCGTCACGTCATAGCTCGCCACCGCTAAGGTATCGCTGTCCGGGATCTGCAGATACCAGGTGTTATGGTCAGGATCGACCACCACCGCACCGCCGGTCTGGGAGGTGTAGGTTTTACCGTTCACCTTCACTTCCAGGTACTCGCCGTTCTCCAGATCGGCAGAGACATTCCCGCCGACGATCGGTGTGGTATCCGAGGTCGTCTGAGCGGTCACCGTCGCCACCGTAGTCGGTACGCTGGTATCCACACCCAGCACAAACCCGGCAGATTCGGTGTAGTTCCCCGCGAGATCCGTGATACGCAGAACGTAGGTGTGGTTCCCGTCGCTCAGGCCGTTATCCTGGAAGGACCAGCTGGCGCTGCCGTTCATCGTGACCTGACCCAGCAGGATCCCGTCACGATACAGCTGCATGATCTCACCCTCATCCGGCGCACGGTTCAGCGTGCCGGTAATCACCGGTGACGTATCGTCCGTGGTCACCGAGGAGCCGAAGGTCCCCTGGCGCTCGCCTTCCGAATCGGTGTAGCTCACCACCGTCCCCACCGTGGCTGGCACGGTGGTATCAACCGTCACTTCCTGAGAGGTGGTTGACCCGACGTTGCCCGCCTGATCGATAATCCGCACCTGATAGGTGTAATCCCCGTCAGCCAGTTCACGCGTGTCCACGTAGCTCCAGCGCTGGTTGGTGACGCTGGCATCGATCCAGGTGTTGCCGCCGTCCAGGCTGATCTGCACACGTTCATCGCTGGCCAGCGCGCTGCCCAGTGAACCGTTCACCGTCAGCGTGGTGTCCATGGTGATGAAATCACTGGTGGACTGCCCGGTATCATCACTGATGCTGTCAATGGTGATGCCGTACTGTGGCGACTGCGTATCCACAGTGACCGCCTGCGAGGTGGTTGCCCCCACGTTACCCGCCTGGTCAACCACGCGAACCTGATAGTTATAGCTGCCATCAGTCAGAGTACGCGCGTCGTTGTAGCTCCACTGCGTGCCATTGACTTCGGCGTAAACCCAGGTCGTGCCGCCGTCCATACTCACCTGCACAAACTCATTGCTGCCGAGCGCTGCGCCCAGCGTGCCGTTCAGGGTGTACGACGTTGAGCTGGTCAGGAAGTCGTTGTTATCAAAGCCGGTATCCACGGCAATGTTATCCACGGTCACGGTGATCGCCGCGTCCGGTGCGACGGTGTCAACGGTCACCTGCTGCTGGGCGTTAGATCCGATATTGCCCGCCGCATCAACGACACGTACGAAGTAGGTGTAGGTGCCGTTATCCAGCGTACGCGTGTCAGTGTAGAACCAGCTGTTGCCGGTCACGTTGACGTTCTGCCAGGTCACGCCGCCGTCGATGCTGATCTGCGCGTACTCACCCTCAGAGAGCGTCGCCGCCAGCGTTCCGTTCACCGTCAGGGACGTATCGTTGGTGATAAAGTCGCTGTTGCTCAGGCCCGTATCGTCCGAGATGCTGTCGATGGTGATGACTTTGCTGGCGTCCGGCACGGTGGTATCAATCGTCACCACCTGGCTTACGCTGGCGCTGATGTTGCCCGCATCGTCAATCACGCGCAGCTGGTAGTTGTAATCCCCATCGGCCAGCGTACGGCCATCGACGTAAGTCCAGCTCGTGCCGCTGACGCTGACATCGCTCCAGGTCACGCCGCCGTCAATACTGATCTGCGCGTGCTCACCGCTGGCGAGCGTCGCACCCAGGGTTCCTTTCAGGCTGATCTGGTTGTCGCTGGTGATGAAATCACTCGCCGACAGACCCGTATCCTGAGTCACCGCATCCACGGTAATGATGGTGGCCGCCGGAGCCGTCAGGTCGATCACCACATCCTGGCTGTCGGTTGCGCCGACGTTGCCTGCGTTATCGATCACACGAACCTGATACTGGTAAGTCCCGTCGGTCAGGGTGCGGCTGTCGCTGTAGCGCCATGTCGTGCCGGTCACCGTCAGGTCAGTCCAGGTGGTGCCGCCGTCGAGGCTGATCTGCGCTTTCTCGTTGTTACCGAGCTGCGCCGTCAGGGAGCCGTTGACGACCACCGAGCTGTCGCTGGTGATGAAATCACTCCCGCTCAGGCCGGTATCGTTTTGCAGCGAATCAATGCTGATGCCCATCGACGGCGCGGTCAGATCCACGTTGATGGTGTGGTCTGCGCTGACGCTGTTGCCGATAGCGTTGCTCACCTGCGCATTGATGACATAAGCGCCGCCATCGGCCAGGGCCGTGACATCTGCGCTGCCCAGCGTCGTGCTCCAGGTCCCGTCGTTCTGCACCGTAGTGGTGTAGGTTTTGCCGTTCAGCGTAATGGTCACCGTCTGGCCCGCAGGCGCGTCGGTGGTGCCATTGATCATAAGCGGCGTGCCGTGCTCGGCGGCGCTGACGATGTCATCCTCGGCAAAGGTGTTGATGGTGATGGTCGGAACATCCCCGCTGAGGGTCACATCGTGCGTGCCGCTGCCCGGGTTGCCCGCTTTATCACTCACGGACGCCGTAATGGTGTAGCTTCCGTCGCTCAGGCCGAGGAAATCACGCCCTGGAACGAACACCGACCATGTGCCATCCGCCGCCGCAGTCGCCTGATAGCTGTGACCGTTGAAGGAGACCGTCACAATCTGGCCCTGCTCCGCCGTGGTGGTCCCGCTGATCGTCTGGCCCGCCAGCTGCTCGGTATTGTTGACAATATCGTCGCCCGCCACCGCTGCAATCGTGACCGTTGGTGCAAGGGTATCGACCGTCAGGGTATGCGTGGTCTGACCGTTATTGCCCGCCTTATCGTTCACCGATGCGGTGACCGTCAGGGCCCCCTGGCTCAGGGTGGACAGGTCCGTTGCCGGAACATCCAGCGTCCAGGTGCCGTCACTGGCGACCGTCGCGGTATAGGTTTTCCCACCCAGCGTGACCGTCACGGTTTGACCCGCTTCAGCACTGGAGGAGCCATTGACCGTCAGCGGCTGCTGCGCTTCGGCTGCGTTCAGCACGTCATCCCCGGAGAGGGTCGCGATGCTGACCACCGGCGCGGTGAGATCGACACTGATAGCGTGCGATGCCGTTGCGCTGTTGCCTACGCTGTCCTCGGCAGAGACGAACACGCCATAGTTTCCGCCATCGGCCAGCGCCGCGACGTCCGTTGCCGGTACGGTCGTCGTCCAGGAGCCATCGTCCTGAATGGTCGCCACATAGTTCTTGCCGTTCAGGGTGACCGTCACCTGCGTCCCGCTGGCGAACTGCGCGCTTGACCCACCGATCGTCAGCGCATTGCCCGCTTCCGCCGCGTTGATCACGTCATCATCGCTAATGGTGTTAACGGTCAACATCACCGATGCGGTGTTGATCGCCACGTCGTGGGTCTGGGTGCTGCTGTTGCCCGCGCCGTCAGTGATGGTCGCGCTGATGGTGGTGGTCCCGTCCTGCAGCGCCGAGATCACGCTTGCCGGTACGCCCACGCTCCAGTTTCCGCTGGCATCGACGGTGGTGGTGTACTGATTCGCCCCGATAGTGATCACCAGCTTATCGCCGACGCTCGCGCCGGTGGTGGTGCCGCTGACGATCTGCGCCTGCGCGTGCTCCTCGCGGTTGATCACGTCATCGCCTGCAACGGTGTTGAAGCTAATGACCGGCGGCGTGGTATCCAGGGTAATGACCTTATCGGCGCTTCCTGGGTTACCTGCTGCATCGTTAACGCTCGCCTGGACGGTGTAGCCGCTGTCGGCCATCGCCGTCAGGTCTGCCGTCGGAACCGTTACGCTCCAGATGCCGCCCTGCTGAACCTGCGCGGTGTAACTGTTGCCGCCCAGAGTCACGGTGACCGTCTGACCGACTTCCGCCGTCGTGGAGCCGGTAATGGCTACACCCGCCGCCGCTTCGCTGCCGTTGATCACATTGTCGCTTGCCACCGTATCGATGATCACGGTTGGCGCCGTGGCATCGACGCTGTACTCGCGGCCCGCCGACGCGCTGTTGCCGTTCACGTTGGTGACGCTGGCCTGCACGCTGGCGTCGCCGTCTTTCAGGCTGGTCAGGTCCGCCGCCGGAACGGTGGTAGTCCAGTTGCCGTCTGCGTCCACGCTTGCGGTGTAGGATTTACCGCCGAAGGTAACTGACACAGTCTGGCCTTCTTCCACGTTGGACGTGGAGCCGGAAAGAACCAGATCTGCGCCCTTCTCAGCCGCGTTGATCACGTCGTCTGTAGAGACCACGTCGATGCTGATCGCAACTTCTGCCAGATCGACGGTCACGTCGTGGCTGATGGCGACCGGGTTACCCGCGGTGCTCTGCCCTTCAACGCTCACGGTTACGCTGCCTGCCGCAAACGCGTTAACGTCTGCCGCTGGAACGGCGGCGGACCAGGTGCCGTCTGCCAGCACCGTTGCCGGATAGGTTTTGCCGTTAACGGTGACGGTCAGCAGAGTGCCTGCCGTCAGGCCGTCGCTGGAACCGGTGATAATCAGGTTCTGGCCGTGCTCGATGCTGTTGATCACATCGTCACCCGCGACAGTGTCGACACGCAGACCCGGCAGGTTGGCGTCGATAGTGATATCGCGCTCGACGGAACCGGTGTTGCCCACGCCATTGGTCACGGAGGCGGTTACGGTCAGATCGCCATTGCCGATAGCCGTTAATACATCAGCCGGGACGTTCACCGACCAGGTCAGATCGTCCTGAACCGTTGCGGTGTAGGTGTTGCCGCCAATGGTCAGGGTGACCGTGTTGCCAGCTTCCGCGTTCGACACTTTACCGCTGATGGTCTGGCCTGCCGCGACTTCTGCGGCGTTCACCACGTCATCACCGGCGATAGTGTTGATGGTCACACCAGGCAGCGCCGTATCCACCCGCAGGTTCGCGGTGTTGCTGATGCTGTTGCCCACATCGCTGGTCGCGGCTGCGCTCAGGGTATAGTTCGCTTCGCCCAGGGCTGCCAGATCCGCTGCCGGAACCGTCAGGCTCCAGCTGCCGTCGGCTGCCGTGGTCGCGGTGTAGTTCTTGCCGTTCAGGGAAACCGTCACCTGGGTGCCTTCGGACAGGTTCGCGCTGGTGCCGCTGACGTTAAGATCCTGGCCTTTCTCGACCGCGTTCAACACGTTGTCGGCTGAAATGGCGTCGAAGCCCACGGATGGCAGACCGGTGTCGACCGTCACGTCGTGCGTGCCGGTGCCGGTGTTGCCCGCCACGTCGGTGACGCTGGCGCTGATGGTCACAGAACCGTCCTGCAGCGCGGAAATCACGCTCGCCGGTACGCCGACGCTCCAGTTGCCCGCCGCATCCAGCACGGTGGTGTAGGTCTGGCCGCCAACAGTGACAGTGACCTTATCGCCCGCGGCCGCGCCGGTGGCGGAGCCGCTGATGATCTGTGCCTGAGCGTGTTCCGCCAGGTTGATCACGTCATCACCTGCCACGGTGTTGATGGTGACCACCGGTGCGGTCAGATCGACCGTCAGGGTGTGATCCACCGATGCCGGGTTGCCCGCTTTGTCGCTGACGGAAGCGGTCACAGTCAGGACACCGTCATTCAGGGCGGCCAGATCTGCTGCCGGAACCGTGACGCTCCAGTTGCCGTCTGCGCCCACGGTGGTGGTGTAATCCACACCGTTCAGGCTCAGGGTCACCGTCTGCCCCGCTTCTGCGGTGCTGGTGCCGGTGAGAGTCAGATCCGCCTGTGCTTCGGTCGCGTTCAGCATGTCGTCAGCCGCAATGGTGCTGATGGTCACGGTTGGTGCCGTGGCATCGACGCTGTACTCGCGGCCTGCCGACGCGCTGTTGCCGTTCACGTTGGTGACGCTTGCCTGCACGCTGGCATCGCCGTCTTTCAGGTTGGTCAGATCGGCAGAAGGAACGGTGGTGGTCCAGTTGCCTTCCGCGTCCACGCTTGCGGTGTAGGACTTGCCGCCGAAGGTGACTGACACCGTCTGGCCTGCTTCCACGTTGGACGTGGAGCCAGACAGGACCAGATCGACGCCCTTCTCTGCCGCGTTGATCACGTCGTCGGTGGAGATCACGTCAATGCTGATCGCCACCTCTGCCAGATCGACGGTGACGTCGTGGCTGATCGCAACAGGGTTACCCGCGCCGCTCTGCCCTTCAACAGTGACTGTCACGCTGCCTGCTGCCAGTGCGCTGACGTCTGTCGCCGGAACGGCGGCGGACCAGGTGCCGTCTGCCAGCACGGTGGCCGGGTAGGTTTTGCCGTTCACGGTGACGGTCAGCAGAGTGCCTTGTGCCAGACCATCGCTGGAGCCAGTGATAATCAGGTTCTGCCCGTGCTCGATGCTGTTGATCACATCGTCGCCCGCCACGGTGTCGACACGCAGGCCCGGAATGTTCGCATTGATAGTCATATCACGCTCGCCGGAACCGGTGTTGCCCACGCCGTTAGTCACGGAAGCTACAACGGTGAGATCGCCGTTGCCGAGCGCCGTCAGCACGTCCGCAGGAACGTTCACCGACCAGGTCAAATCGCTCTGAACCGTTGCAGTGTAAGTGTTGCCACCGATGGTCAGCGTCACGGTGTTGCCCGCCTCTGCGTTCACCACTTTACCGCTGATGTTCTGGCCCGCCGCGACTTCCGCCGCGTTGATCACGTCGTCACCGGCGATGGTGTTGAGGGTCACACCAGGCAGCGCCGTATCCACCCGCAGGTTCGCGGTGTTGCTGATGCTGTTGCCCACATCGCTGGTCGCGGCTGCGCTCAGGGTGTAGTTCGCTTCACCCAGGGCTGCGAGATCCGCTGCCGGAACCGTCAGGCTCCAGCTGCCGTCCGCTGCCGTGGTCGCGGTGTAGTTCTTGCCGTTCAGGGAAACCGTCACCAGGGTGCCTTCGGACAGGTTCGCGCTGGTACCGCTGACGTTCAGATCCTGGCCTTTCTCGACCGCGTTCAGCACGTTATCGGCTGAAATGGCGTCGAAGCCCACGGATGGCAGACCGGTGTCGACCGTCACGTCGTGTGTGCCGGTGCCGGTGTTGCCCGCCACATCGGTGACGCTGGCGCTGATGGTCACAGAACCGTCCTGCAATGCAGAGATGACGCTCGCCGGAACACCCACGCTCCAGTTGCCCGCCGCGTCGAGCACGGTGGTGTAGGTCTGGCCGCCAACAGTGACAGTGACCTTATCGCCCGCTGCCGCGCCGGTGGCGGAGCCGCTGATGATCTGCGCCTGAGCATGTTCCGCCAGGTTGATCACGTCATCGCCTGCGACGGTGTTGATGGTGACCACCGGTGCTGTCAGATCGACCGTCAGGGTGTGATCCACCGACGCCGGGTTGCCCGCTTTGTCGCTGACGACTGCCGTTACGGTCAGGGTGCCGTCACTCAGTGCTGCCAGATCGGCCGCCGGAACCGTGACGCTCCAGTTGCCATCTGCGCCCACGGTGGTGGTGTAATCCACGCCGTTCAGGCTCAGGGTCACCGTCTGCCCCGCTTCCGCGGTGCTGGTGCCGTTGGGAGTCAGATCCGCCTGCGCTTCGGTGGCGTTAAGCATGTCGTCAGCCGCAATGGTGCTGATGGTCACGGTTGGAGCCGTGGCATCGACGCTGTACTCGCGGCCTGCTGAGGCGCTGTTGCCGTTAACGTTGGTGACGCTTACCTGCACGCTGGCATCGCCGTCTTTGAGGCTGGCCAGATCCGCCGCCGGAACGGTGGTGGTCCAGTTGCCGTCTGCGTCCACGCTTGCGGTGTAGGACTTGCCGCCGAAGGTAACTGACACAGTCTGGTCTGCTTCTACGTTGGACGTGGAGCCGGACAGGACCAGATCAGCGCCCTTCTCAGCCGCGTTGATCACGTCGTCGGTAGAGACCACGTCGATGCTGATCGCGACTTCTGCCAGATCGACGATCACGTCGTGGCTGATAGCGACCGGGTTACCCGCGGTGCTCTGCCCTTCAACGGTTACTGTTACGCTGCCTGCTGCCAGTGCGCTGACATCTGTCGCCGGAACAGCGGCGGACCAGGTGCCGTCTGCCAGCACGGTGGCCGGGTAGGTTTTGCCGTTAACGGTGACAGTCAGCAGAGTGCCTTGTGCCAGACCATCGCTGGAGCCAGTGATAATCAGGTTCTGCCCGTGCTCGATGCTGTTAATGACATCGTCGCCCGCCACGGTATCCACTCGCAGGCCTGGCAGGTTGGCGTCGATAGTGATATCGCGCTCGCCGGAACCGGTGTTGCCTACGCCGTTGGTCACGGAAGCTACAACGGTGAGATCGCCGTTGCCGAGCGCCGTCAGCACGTCCGCAGGAACGTTCACCGACCAGGTCAGATCGCTCTGCACCGTTGCGGTGTAAGTGTTGCCGCCGATGGTCAGCGTCACGGTGTTGCCCGCTTCCGCGTTCACCACTTTGCCGCTGATAGTCTGGCCAGCCGCCACTTCCGCGGCATTGACCACGTCGTCACCGGCGATAGTGTTAATTGTCACGCCAGGCAGTGCCGATCCGACATTCACGGTGTGAGTTGTGCTGGAGCTGTTGCCCACGCTATCCGTCGCCGAAGCGGTGATATCGTAGAGCGCTTCACCCAGGGCACCCACCTGATCGGCAGGAACCGTCGTCGTCCACAGGCCGTTATCGTCCACCGTTGCGCTGTAGG
Organism: Lelliottia wanjuensis; assembly: GCF_030238365.1. Classification (GTDB taxonomy): domain Bacteria; phylum Pseudomonadota; class Gammaproteobacteria; order Enterobacterales; family Enterobacteriaceae; genus Enterobacter; species Enterobacter wanjuensis. Next base: position 73,143 of record NZ_JASSOT010000067.1, read on the forward strand.
CTTTGCCGTTGAGCATCACGGTGACAATCGCCCCCGCCGCCAGCCCCGTCGCAGTACCGCTGATGGTCAGATCCTGCGTTTTTTCGCTGCTGTTGATCACATCGTCGCCGGAAACCGTGCCGATGGTCAGAACAGGGGCCGTCAGGTTGACTGCCACATCGTGCGTGGTGCTGTTGCTGTTGCCCGCTTTATCGGTTAACGCCGCAGTAACGGTGTAATCCCCGGCAGTCAGTGCGCCCACGTCCGCAGCCGGAATGCCAATGCTCCAGTTGCCAGAGCCATCCAGAACCGCAGTGTAGGATTTGTCGTTCACCGTGACGGTCACCAGATCACCTGCCGCCGCGCCGGTCGCAGAGCCGCTGACGATCAGCGCCTGGCCGTGCTCAGTGGTATTGATCACATCATCGCCGGAGACGGTGTTGATGGTCAGCTGTGGAACCGTGATGTCGACCAGCACGTCGCGCGCCGCCGATGCAGGGTTACCTGCTTTGTCAGAGACGGAGGCGTTGACGGTATAAGTACCATCGCCGAGGGTACCAAGGTCAGCGGCTGGAACGGTCAGACTCCATGTCCCGTTGTCTTCTACGGCGGTGGTGTAATCCACGCCGTTCAGGTTGACGGTGACGGTCTGACCGGCTTCGGCATTACTGGTCCCGCTGAGGGTCAGATCGGCCTGCGCTTCGGTCGCGTTGAGGATGTTGTCATCGCTGATAATGTCGATGGTCACCGTCGGCGCGGTCGCATCGACGCTGTACTCGCGGCCAGCCGACGCGCTGTTGCCGTTTACGTTAGTGACGCTGGCCTGCACGCTGGCGTCGCCGTCTTTGAGGTTGGTCAGATCCGCTGCCGGAACGGTGGTGGTCCAGTTGCCGTCTGCGTCCACGCTTGCAGTGTAGGATTTACCGCCGAAGGTAACTGACACAGTCTGGCCTTCCTCCACGTTGGAAGTAGAACCGGAGAGAACCAGATCTGCGCCCTTCTCAGCCGCGTTGATCACGTCGTCGGTAGAGACCACGTCGATGCTGATCGCAACTTCGGCCAGATCGACGGTGACGTCGTGGCTAATAGCAACAGGATTACCCGCTGTGCTCTGCCCTTCAACACTCACGGTTACCGTGCCTGCTGCCAGTGCGCTGACGTCTGTCGCCGGAATCGCGGCGGACCAGGTGCCGTCTGCCAGTACCGTTGCCGGATAGGTTTTGCCGTTCACGGTGACGGTCAGCAGAGTGCCTGCGATCAGGCCATCGCTTGCCCCAGTGATGATCAGGTTCTGAGCATGCTCGATACTGTTAATCACATCGTCGCCCGCCACGGTATCCACGCGCAGACCTGGCAGGTTCGCGTCGATAGTCATATCGCGCTCGCCGGAACCGGTGTTGCCTACGCCGTTGGTCACGGAAGCCGTGACTGTCAGGTCGCCGTTACCCAGCGCCGTCAGCACGTCCGCAGGAACGTTCACCGACCAGGTCAGATCGTCCTGAACCGTTGCTGTGTAGGTGTTGCCGCCAATGGTCAAAGTGACCGTGTTGCCCGCTTCCGCGTTCACCACTTTACCGCTGAGGGTCTGGCCTGCCGCCACTTCCGCGGCGTTGATCACGTCGTCACCGGCGATGGTGTTGATAGTCACGCCAGGCAGCGCCGTATCCACCCGCAGGTTCGCGGTGTTGCTGATGCTGTTGCCCACATCGCTGGTCGCGGCTGCGCTCAGGGTATAGTTCGCTTCGCCCAGGGCTGCCAGATCCGCTGCCGGAACCGTCAGGCTCCAGCTGCCGTCGGCTGCCGTGGTCGCGGTGTAGTTCTTGCCGTTCAGGGAAACGGTCACCAGGGTGCCTTCGGACAGGTTCGCGCTGGTGCCGCTCACGCTCAGGTCCTGGCCTTTCTCGACCGCGTTCAACACGTTGTCAGATGAAATGGCGTCGAAGCCCACGGATGGCAGACCGGTGTCGACCGTCACGTCGTGCGTGCCGGTGCCGGTGTTGCCTGCCACGTCAGTGACGCTGGCGCTGATGGTCACGGAACCGTCCTGCAGCGCGGAAATCACGCTCGCCGGTACGCCGACGCTCCAGTTGCCCGCCGCGTCCAGCACGGTGGTGTAGGTCTGGCCGCCAACAGTGACAGTGACCTTATCGCCCGCGGCCGCGCCGGTGGCGGAGCCGCTGATGATCTGTGCCTGAGCGTGTTCCGCCAGGTTGATCACGTCATCACCTGCGACGGTGTTGATGGTTACGACCGGAGCGGTCAGATCGACGGTCAGGGTGTGATCCACCGACGCCGGGTTACCCGCTTTGTCGCTGACGGCTGCCGTCACAGTCAGGACACCGTCATTCAGGGCTGCCAGATCGGCCGCCGGAACCGTGACGCTCCAGTTGCCGTCTGCGCCCACGGTGGTGGTGTACTCGACGCCGTTCAGAGTCAGGGTCACCGTCTGCCCCGCTTCTGCGGTGCTGGTGCCGGTGAGGGTCAGATCGGTCTGCGCTTCGGTCGCGTTCAGCATGTCGTCAGCCGCAATGGTGCTGATGGTCACGCCTGGTGCCGTGGCATCAACGCTGTACTCGCGGCCCGCCGACGCGCTGTTGCCGTTCACGTTGGTGACATTGGCCTGCACGCTGGCATCACCGTCTTTCAGGCTGGTCAGATCCGCCGCCGGAACGGTGGTGGTCCAGTTGCCCTCGGCGTCCACGCTTGCGGTGTAGGACTTGCCGCCGAAGGTAACTGACACAGTCTGGCCTGCTTCCACGTTGGACGTGGAGCCGGACAGGACCAGATCGACGCCCTTCTCAGCCGCGTTGATCACGTCGTCGGTAGAGACCACGTCGATGCTGATCGCGACCTCTGCCAGATCGACAGTGACGTCGTGGCTGATCGCAACCGGGTTACCCGCGCTGCTCTGCCCTTCAACAGTGACTGTTACGCTGCCTGCTGCCAGTGCGCTGACGTCTGTCGCCGGAACTGCGGCGGACCAGGTGCCGTCTGCCAGCACGGTGGCCGGGTAGGTTTTGCCGTTGAGGGTGACGGTCAGCAGAGTGCCTGCGGTCAGGCCATCGCTTGCCCCAGTGATGATCAGGTTCTGAGCATGCTCGATGCTGTTGATCACATCGTCGCCCGCCACGGTATCCACACGCAGGCCCGGCAGGTTGGCGTCGATGGTGATATCGCGCTCGACGGAACCGGTGTTGCCGACGTTGTTGGTCACGGAGGCGGTTACGGTCAGATCGCCATTGCCGATAGCCGTTAATACATCAGCCGGAACGTTCACCGACCAGGTCAGATCGTCCTGAACCGTTGCGGTGTAAGTGTTGCCGCCAATGGTCAGGGTGACGGTGTTGCCCGCTTCCGCGTTCGACACTTTACCGCTGATGGTCTGGCCCGCCGCGACTTCTGCGGAGTTCACCACGTCGTCACCAGCGATGGTGTTGAGGGTGACGAGCGGCAGCACCGTATTGACCAGCACGTCGCTGACAGCCGATCCGGTGTTACCCACGCTGTCGGTGACGCTGGCCGTCAGGCGGTAGTTCGCCTCGCCCAGCCAGCCAACCTGATTGGCAGGAACCGTTACGCTCCAGCTGCCGTCCGCCGCCGTGGTGGCATAGAAGTAACCATCGTTCAGTCTCACCGTGACGGTGGTGCCTTCCGGCTGGTTGCTATACCCCGTCAGCAGTAGATCTTCGCCTTTCTCGGTGGCATTGATCACGTTATCCATCGCGATGGAATTGAAGGCGATCTGTGGGACATCCACGATCACCGCCACATCGTGCGTCGCACTGGTGCTGTTACCCGCTTTATCGGTGACCGTCGCCGAAATCGTGGAGTTGCCGGTGTCCAGAGCCCACACGTCCTCTGCCGGTACGCCGACGCTCCAGTTGCCGTTCGCATCCAGCATCGCGGTGTAATCGGTGCCGTTCAGGGTCATGGTGACGACGTCACCCGCCTGCGCGCCAGTCACAGAGCCGGATACCATCAGGGCTTCACCGCGTTCGGTGCTGTTGATCACATCATCGCCGGAGACGGTGTTGAAGGTGATCTGCGGGACGGTGACATCGACCAGCACGGACGCGCCGGTGCTCGCCAGGTTGCCCGCTTTATCGGACACGGACGCCGTGATCGCCGCATTGCCGTCAGCGATCCCTGCCATGTCTGCCGCCGGAACGTCCAGCGTCCAGCTGCCGTCGGCCTGCACAGTCGCCTGGTACTCGTTGCCGTTGAAACTCACAGTGACGGTCTGGCCTGCTTCCGCGCTCGAGGTGCCGCTCAGGGTCAGGTCTGCCGCCGCTTCGGCTGCGTTCAGCATGTTGTCATTGCTGACGGTGTTGATGGTGACGGTCGGCGCGGTGATGTCCACGCTGTAGTCCAGCGCCGCGCTGACGCTGTTGCCGTTCACGTTGGTGACGCTGGCCTGCACGGTTGCGTCGCCGTCTTTCTGGCCCGCGAGATCTGCGGAAGGAACGGTGGTAGTCCAGTTGCCCTCTGCATCCACTGTCGCGGTGTAAACCTTGCCGCCGAAGATAACGGATACCGTCTGGCCTGCTTCCACGCCGGACGTCGACCCGGACAGAACCAGATCCTGCCCTTTTTCAGCCGCGTTCAGCACGTTGTCGTCGGTGACGCTGTTGATGCTGATGGCAACCGGAGCGAGGTCGACGTCAACCAGGGTGCCGATGGTGACCGGGTTACCGGAGGTGTCCTGCGCGCTGGCGCTAATGGACAGTTCACCGTCCGCCCACTGGGCGACATCCGCCGCCGGAACCGCTGCCAGCCAGGTCCCGTCTGCCAGAACCGTCGCCGCATAGTCGTTGCCGTTGATGGTCAGGGTGACCGTGCTGCCCGCCACCAGGTCGGTACTGGAGCCGGAGATCACCAGGTTCTGGCCGTGTTCGATGATGTTAATCACATCGTCGCCCGCCACGGTGTCGATACGCAGACCCGGCAGGTTAGCGTCGATGGCGAAGTCCAGAGATGACGCGCTGGTGTTGCCGTGGCCGTTGGTTACGCTGACAGTCGCCGTCAGATCGCCGTCGCCGAGCGCCGTCAGCAGGGTGCTGTCGAGCGGCAGGCTCCAGGTGAGATCGTCCTGCACGGTCGCGGTGTAAGTCTGTCCGCCGAGAGTGATCGTAACCGTGTCGCCCGCCGCCGCGTTAGTCACGCTGCCGGTCAGGGTCTGGCCCGCCGCCACTTCCGCGGCGTTCACCACGTTGTCACCGGCGATGGTGTTGATGGAAACCACCGGCAGGGAGCTGTCGACCAGCACGTCGTGAGAGGCAGACGCGCTGTTGCCCACGCTGTCGGTGACGCTCGCCGCCACGCTGTAGTTCGCTTCACCCAGCGCGCTGACTGCGGAAGCCGGAACGATGACGCTCCAGCTACCGTCCGCCGCCGTGGTCGCGGTGTAGTTGATGCCGTTCAGGCTCACCGTCACGGTGGTGCCTTCCGGCTGATTGCTGGTCCCGGAGAGGAGCAGATCTTCGCCCTTCTCGGTCGCGTTGATCACATCGTCCACCGCCAGGGTGTCGATGGCGATAACTGGCGCGTCCAGAGTCACACTCACATCGTGCGTTGCGCTGGTGCTGTTGCCTGCTTTATCGCTGGCAGTGGCTGAAATCGTGACGTCGCCGTTGACCAGCGCACCCACGTCTCCCGCCGGAACACCCACGCTCCAGTTGCCGTTCGCATCCAGCATCGCGGTGTACTCGGTGCCGTTCAGGGTCACGGTGACGACGTCACCCGCCTGGGCGCCGGTCACGGAGCCGGAGACCATCAGGGCCTGACCGTGCTCGGTGCTGTTGATCACGTCATCGCCGGAGACAGTGTTGAAGGTGATCTGCGGAACGGTGACATCGACCAGCACGGACGCGCCGGTGCTCGCCGGGTTACCCGCTTTATCGGACACGGATGCGGTGATCGCGGCGTTGCCGTCTGCGATCCCCGCCATGTCTGCCGCCGGAACGTCGAGCGTCCAGCTGCCGTCGGCCTGCACAGTCGCCTGGTACTCGTTGCCGTTGAAGGTCACGGTGACAGTCTGGCCCGCTTCCGCACTCGACGTGCCGCTCAGGGTCAGGTCCGCCGCCGCTTCGGCGGCGTTCAGCATGTTGTCAGTGCTGATGGTGTTGATGGTGACGGTCGGTGCGGTGATGTCCACGCTGTAGTCCAGCGCCGCACTGACGCTGTTGCCGTTCACGTTGGTGACGCTGGCCTGCACGGTTGCGTCGCCGTCTTTCTGACCCGCGAGGTCTGCGGCAGGAACGGTGGTGGTCCAGTTGCCGTCGGCATCCACGGTGGCGGTGTAAACCTTGCCGCCGAAGAGAACGCTGACCGTCTGGCCTGCTTCCACGCCGGACGTGGAACCGGACAGAATCAGAACCTGCCCTTTTTCAGCTGCGTTCAGCACGTTGTCGTCGGTGACGCTGTTGATGCTGATGGCAACCGGAGCGAGGTCAACGTCAACCAGGGTGCCGATAGTGACCGGGTTACCGGAGCTGTCCTGCGCGCTGGCGCTGATAGCGAGTTCGCCATCCGCCCACTGCGCGACATCTGCCGCCGGGATCGCTGCCAGCCAGGTGCCGTCTGCCAGAACGGTAGCCGCATAGTCGTGGCCGTTGATGGTCAGGGTGACCGTGCTGCCCGCCACCAGATCGGTGCTGGAGCCGGAAATCACCAGGTTCTGGCCGTGCTCGATGATGTTGACAACATCGTCACCCGCCACGGTATCGATACGCAGACCCGGCAGGTTGGCGTCGATGGCGAAGTCCAGAGATGACGCGCTGGTGTTGCCGTGGCCGTTGGTCACGCTGACAGTCGCCGTCAGTTCGCCGTCGCCGAGCGCGGTCAGCAGGTTGCTGTCGAGCGGCAGGCTCCAGGTCAGATCGTCCTGCACGGTCGCGGTGTAGGTCTGACCGCCCAGAGTGATAGTGACGGTGTCGCCCGCCGCCGCGTTGGTCACGCTGCCGGTCAGGGTCTGACCCGCCGCCACTTCCGCGGCATTCACCACGTTATCACCGGCCAGAGTGTTGATGGAAACCACCGGCAGGGAGCTGTCGACCAGCACGTCGTGAGAGGCAGACGCGCTGTTGCCGACGCTGTCGGTGACACTGGCCGCCACGCTGTAGTTAGCCTCGCCGAGCGCGCTCACTGCGGAAGCCGGAACGGTGACGCTCCAGTTGCCGTCCGCCGCCGTGGTCGCGATGTAGTTGATGCCGTTCAGGCTCACCGTCACGGTGGTGCCTTCCGGCTGATTGCTGGTCCCGGAGAGGAGCAGATCTTCGCCCTTCTCGGTCGCGTTGATCACATCGTCTACCGCCAGGGTGTCGATAGCGATCACAGGTGTGACGGTGTTGACCACCACGTCCAGCGAGCTGCTGCCGGTGTTGCCAGCAGCGTCAGTGACAGAGACATCAATCGTCCAGGTGCCGTCTGCCAGACCCTGGACGACGGACGCAGGAAGGCCGAGGCTCCAGTTGCCCTCGGCATCCACGACGGTTTTGTACTCAATGCTATTGATGGTGATCTTGACCGCATCCCCGGCCGCGGCACCCGTGACCGAGCCACTCAGGATCTGCGCCTGAGAGTGAGCCGCCTGGTTGACGGTATTGGTGTCAGTCACGAAGTGATTGATGGTGACCTGCGGAACCGTGGCATCCACCAGGCTGACGCGATCGACGCTGCTGCTGTTCCCCGCTACGTCGCTGACGCTTGCCGTGACGGTGAGGCTGCCATCCGCCAGCGCGCTCATGTCGGCTGCCGGAACGCTCAGCTGCCAGGTGCCGTTGTTTTGCACCGTCGTCTGGTACTGTTGACCGTTCAGGGTCACGGTGACCGTCTGGCCCGCTTCGGCGTTGCTGGTGCCGGAGAGCAGCAGATCCTGCCCGGCTTCCGACGCGTTGATGATGTTATCGTCAGTCAGGCTGTCGATAGCCACGGTCGGTGCCAGGGTGTCAACCACCACCACGCGCGCGGCGTCGGCGCTGTTGCCGTGAACGTTGGTCACGCTCACGCTGATCTGTGCCCGTCCGTCGGTTAAGCCGTCCATCGCACTGGCGGGCACCGTCAGGCTCCATGAGCCATCTTCCTGCACCTGGGCGGTGAAGGTCTGATCGGTAAATTTCACCACCACACTCTGCCCCGGCTCCACGCCCTGGGTCTGGCCTGAGAGGGTGAGATCGGCGGCTTTTTCTGCCGCGTTGAGCATGTCATCGCTGCTGATGGTATCGACAGTGATCGCCACGGCGTTCAGGTCGAGTTCAATCGGGTGATTGACGGTAACGGTGTTGCCCCACGCATCCACCGCGTGGGCCGTGACCAGCACGTCGCCTGCGCTCCAGTTTTGCAGGTCTGCCGCCGAGACGCCGATCTGCCAGCTGCCGTTCTGGGCAATCACTGCCGGGTAGTCGACGCCGTTCAGGGTCACGATAACCTGGGTGCCTTCTGCCAGATGAGTACTGGAGCCGGTGACGGTCAGATCCTGCTGCTGCTCGATGGCGTTGATGACATCATCACCCGAAATGGTGTTGATGCGCAGGCCTGGCAGCTCGGCGTTGATGTTGATATCGCGCTCGCCGGTGCCGGTGTTGCCGTGGGCGTTAGTGACCGAGGCGCTAAAGGTCAGGTCGCCATCGCCAAAGGCGGTGAGATCCGCAGCCGGGATGGTCACGCTCCAGTTCAGATCGGCGTCGACTGTCGCCGTGTAGCTTTGACCGCCGACGGTAATGGAGACCGTGTCGCCCGCCGCCGCGCCGGTGACGCGTCCGCTGAGGGTTTGATCCTGCGCCGCTTCGGCGTTGTTCACCAGGTTGTCACCCGCGAAGGTATTGATAATGACCTGTGGCAGAACGGTGTCCACCAGCAGGTTCGCGGTGGCGGAGCCGGTATTGCCCACGCTGTCGGTGCCGCTCACGGTGACGGTATAGAGGGTGTTCGCCAGGTTCAGGACGTCAGAGACCGGCACCACAACGGACCAGACACCGCTCTCGACGGTGGTCTGGTAGTTGACGCCATTGAGCGCGACGCTCACCGCACTGCCGTCCGGCAGCGTGCTGGTCCCGCTTAAGGTGAGAGGCTGCACGGCTTCCAGCGCGTTCAGCACGTTATCCTGGCTCAGGGTATCCAGCGTAAAATCTGGCGGGGCGCCGTTGAGGGAAATGTCACGGGTTGCGCTGCCGGTATTGCCTGCCGCGTCGGTGACAGAGACTGAAATCTCATGGCTGCCTTCGCCCAGCGCGCCAATCACGGATGCCGGAACACCGATGTGCCAGCTGCCGTCCGCCAGCACCACGCCAACAAAGGTCAGATCGCCCAGGGTGAGTTTCACCACATCGCCCGCTGCCGCGCCGCTCGCCTGACCGGAGATCATCTGCGCCTGGCCTTGCTCGGTGGTGTTGAGCACGTCATCGCCCGAGACGATATCGATGGTGACAACCGGGGCTGCCGTATCCACGCCGAAATTGGCCGTGGTTGACGTTGGGTTACCGGCTTTATCGCTGACGTTCGCCGTCAGGGTGTGATCGCCGTCGACCAGCGCCTGGACGTCGCTGGCTTCCAGGGTCAGAGACCATGTGCCATCGCTGCCAACGGTCGCGGTGTAATTTTTATCATTGAGCGTGACCGTGACGATCTGCCCGGCCTCTGCGGTGGTGGTGCCGCTCAGGATCAACGCCTGGCCGTGTTCGGCGGCGTTAATAATATTGTCCTGCGTCAGCGTGTTCACGGTGAGGGCCGGTGCCTGGGTGTCGACAATCAGCGACTGGCTGCCGGTCACGGTGTTACCTGCCGCATCTTTGCCGCTCACGGCGACGGTCCAGTTCCCCTCCCCCAGCGCCTGGGCGTCGGTGGCCGGAACCTCAAGGCTCCAGGTGCCGTTTGCCTTCACGCTGGTGGTGTAGGTTTTCCCGTTCAGCGTGACGGTCAGCGCGGTGTCCTCAGCCAGGTTTTTGCTGGTGCCGGAGAGAGTAAATCCTGCCGACTGTTCGCTGGCATTAATGACGTTATCACCCGCCGTCGTCGCCAGCGTCACGCTGGTTTCCGCCGTGGCGACGTTCAGCGTGATGCTGCCCGCCGGGGTGGTTTTGCTACCGTCGATTTGCACGACCGACCAGGTGTGTTCGCCGTCAGCCTGGGTTGGCAGCTGTACGGTCCAGTTGCCATTCGCGCCGACCATGGTGCTGGCGATGGTGCTGCCGCTGCTGTCCTTGACCTGAATGGTCGCGCCCGGCTGCCCGGAGCCGGTAAAGGTTGGGGTGTTGTCATCCGTGATCTCTTTTGCACTCAGCAGACCCTGCTTGTCACCCGCTTTGTCCGTGACCATAAAGGTCGGCGTCGCGCTCTCGACCTCTTTGGTATTGTCGATAACTTTTGTTCGGGTTCCGCCGTCATCCCCGTGCGCCAGCAGCGCGCCGATGGCGCCGCCGCCCAGCGCCGCACCCGCGATCCAGCCCCACGGGGCATCGCTTAAAATGTTGTCCTGCGCCATGAAGGGTTCGATGCTGGAAATCGGCGTGGCCTGAGCGGTCAGCTCCGTGGCCGCCAGACCCGCCCCCTCTGCCGTATCGGCAAAGGCGATATGCGTCAGCTCCTGCTGATCGTTAAACACCAGTTCAGACTGCTTTTGCGTGTCAGGATCTTCGACGAAATAGTTATTGCATCGAATCACACTGCCATCTTTCATATAAATCAGCAGATCTTTCCCCTGGCGAATATAACGCGCCACATCCTGGGCAGAACCGTGGATTTCAATCACGCTCGGCGCAGAGACCGATACGGACAGGTTACCTTCACCCATCAATACCGTTTTCTCTGACGTCTTGCGAACGATGACATCAACAACTTTAGTTTTATTCATATTATTCTCCATTGCAGGCGTACTTAATGCTGTGGGTAATCCTGATGCAGGGATGTACAAAACCCTGGGAATTAGCCCCATGACTTCCAAACTTATTGATGCGGTTAAACCGCGAGGTATTAACTTAAATCGGGTATTTTGACGCCGGCATTATTATCAATCCCCACCAGCGACATTAAATTATTGGTGGCGGAAGAATAATTAATAGCAGAACTCCAGCCATCATATTCCGCGGTTATTTTTGACAGGGTTGCCTGCCAGACGTCCTGCTCGACGCTGAGCAAATCGTTGATACTTCTTTTGCTTAAGGTGTATTCATTTTTATAAATATCACGAGTGCGTAAGGCATTTTGCAGCTGCACTTTTCCGGCTTCCATTCTCCCGCGCGCACCGGTCCAGTCCGCCTGGGCCACGGAGGCTTTTTGCAGCACATCGAAGCGCGCCTGTTCCACCTGGGAGGTGGCCATTGCGCGGGCACCCTGCGCCTGACGCACGCGGGCAGAGACGGCGCCGCCCTGATACAGAGGGGCCTCAACGTTCAGTCGAATTTGATCGTCCCAATAAGAACGGTTGTTCGACTCATAGCGCGTTCGCCCGCCCTGGACGCTCACCGTCGGCCAGTACTGAGATTTGGCCCGGTCGACGCCATATTGCGCGGAGGTTTCCATGGTGCTGGCGGCCAGAACCTTTGGAATCATCGAGTAATCAATGGTATCCAGAGAATCCTGCTTGTTCTCCAGGCTCTGCGGCAGGGAAGAAAGCTGCGTCGCGTTCACGCCCGTCAGGACCGCAAGCCTGGCCCGCGCACTCTGGAGAGCCGCGTTGTATTGCTGGACCGTTGCCTGCATACCGGCAATGCGCGTCTCGGTCTGGAGCTCATCCGAGTTGGAGCTTAAACCGGCATTCGAACGCAGCTGCGCCAGACGTTGCACATTTTTGAGCGCCTTAACATTCTCTTCTGCCGCCTGTGTCAGGTCCATATAACGCTTGACCTCAACGTAGCTCAGGGCGGTTTTTTCCGCGACGTCAGACAGCGTGTCCATCAGCTGATAACGGTAGCTGTCGCGCTGAGATGAAGTCTGGTTGATCGAGCTGTTCGTTTTACCGAAGTCATAAACGAGCTGCGTCAGGGTTAATCCCCAGGACGCGGAATTCTTCAGCGATCCGCTGGAGTCAGTGGTTTGACTGTGGCCCGTGCTGCCATTGAGGGCAACTTGTGGCATCCATCCACTGCGCGCTTCATCAATTTGCGCCTGTCCAATCCCCATCTGTGCCGCCTGCTGGCTAATTGAGGGATCGCGATCAAACGCAAAAAGAATACTTTCTTTTAATGAAGTTGAAGGGACAAGGGCAGTTCCCACTGGCGTGTTTAAGGCCAGTGCGCGCGGAATTAATATTGAAGCGAATATCAGTGTCGAACCGAGGAAAAGTATCTTTCTCATAATTTCGTCCTTCTCTTTCACCCCCACAAGGATGTTTTTTAATGACCACCTCTTTTATCTACCTCGAAGGGAGTAGAAGAGACTCGCATAAAGTACATATGATCCCATCCCGAAATTATCACCCAACATCAGAGTCAGTCTTGTATTAAAGACCCGCTTCCTTTGGATTAATTTCAATTAAGAATGAGCTTATTCATTAGTACTATTTAACCTGGAGCATAACAAAATGCCTTAAGTGGAACTACACCTCCAATGTTAACGACGTGTTAATAACAAGAAAAATGTTTCCCTTTACTCGGCATAATGTAAAAAGTGTGTTTTTTACTCAAATAATAAAGCGCTGTTATCAAAGGAAATATCCTCCCGCCCCACCTGTACATTTTTGAGTTAATTCCGCCATTCATCTGACACAAAGATTTTCAAAGAATCGTCAGTTTTATGATTAAGCTGATTGCTTAATGAATAATCAACGGGTAATGACCGAGCGGATAGGATGGCGTGCTACCCTTAACTTCTAAGCAGCATTTAACACCATCATTAATGTTAATAATGGTGTTTTATCTTATATGTAATAAATAAAACAGAGTGATAACAAAGCCATTGAGTTTCAAGCCAACTGTTTATGTTTTTTAAATACTTTCTCACCTTTACTGAAAAGCGCTCATAACAACAGTGAGATGACGCCTGGCCGTCAGCACGGCACAACTCATCTTGAGGCGTAAAAAAACCGCCCGTAGGCGGTTTGATTGCTGATGTGGTCAGAGCGGTTTTACAACATCCGGATCTTCAGGTAGCAAGGGATCATTCACATCAGGTGTTTCAGGGATATCGTCACCAGGAATCGGGTCATCTTCAGGGACCGGATCAATTAAATCAGGACGTTCAGCCATAAAGCCTCCGTCAAATACGATGAACTCAAGCTATTTACTTTTGCTCGGTTGTTGTTTGCCGTGATCGTTTGGCTGTTTTTGTGGTTGTTGCGGCTGCTTAGGCTGCTCTTTATTCACATTTAAGATGGTGGATTTCATTTGGAACTCCGATAGGGTAAGCAGCATTTTGCTGCTCACTAACTATACGAGGGGATTGCTGATAATTCGAGCGAGGCGACAGGTGAATTTAAGCTATCTCATTAAAATATTAAGTGTTTTAAGTGAAATTATTTTTATGCGTACAGCGATGAGAAAATTCCGGGGCGCTGTCACGCCCGTTATATTGACAGCGTGTATACTCTTTAAGATGAGATTATTCGCTACCAGCTAATGGAGTTGATGACCGAAAGCGAAGCGTTTCGCGCCAGTACCACTGGTGGAGAAATATATCCGGACCAAAACCCATTTATCCCGCAGCGGGATACTGAAAATACTGGCCGAGCTGAAAACCGGCGGATACGTCGAAATGAACGAAGGCCGGCTGGTGAAAATCAATAAACTCCCGGCGAAGTATTAGCCCACTGTTTTCTGGAAGAAAAAATAATAACAGGTGAATGTGGATGAAACAGATTGCGATTATCGGTGCCGGACCCACCGGCATTTACACCCTCTTCTCCCTGCTGAAAAACCAGACACCCCTCGCAGTGACGCTCTACGAGCAAGGCGACGAAGCCGGTGTTGGCATGCCCTACAGCGATGAAGACAACTCGCGGATGATGCTGGCGAACATTGCCAGTATCGAAATCCCGCCGCTTTTTTCGACCTACCTCGACTGGCTGCGCACCCAAAGCAGCGCGCATCTGGCCCGCTACGGTGTGGAGAAATCCACGCTTCATGACCGCCAGTTCCTGCCGCGCATTCTTTTGGGCGAGTACTATCGCGACCAGTTTGTGCAGCTGGTGCGCCAGGCCCGAGAAAACGGCTTTGCGATTAAGGTCCACGAATCCTGCCAGGTCACGGATCTCGAAGCCACGCCTGCGGGCGTCAAAATCTGGGCGGATAACCGGGCAGAACCCACGACTTACGATCTCGCCGTACTCGCCACCGGACACGTCTGGCCGGACGATGACGAATCGACCCGCTCGTACTTCCCGAGCCCCTGGTCCGGGCTGATGGAGGCCAAAATCAACGCCTGTCGCGTCGGCATTATGGGTACGTCTCTTAGCGGACTGGACGCAGCGATGGCCGTCGCCATCCAGCACGGCGACTTTATCGAGCCGGAAAATCAGCCGGTAGAATTCAGGCTAGATAAAGGCAGCGAAGCGCTCAACATCGTTCTGATGTCCCGTTCGGGCATTCTGCCGGAAGCAGATTTTTACTGCCCGCTGCCCTACGAACCGTTAACGCTCGTGAGCGAACAGGCGATCGAGGCGGAAATCGCCGCCGGATCGGACGGCCTGCTGGATCGCGTGTTTAGCCTGATAGTTCAAGAAATCGAGCTCGCCGACCCGCAGTGGAGCGCCTCCATCAACTTGCCGACGCTTAACGCCGACAGCTTCCACGACGCCTACTTCGCCGAGCGCCACAAGCACGATCCCTTCAGCTGGGCGCAATCAAACCTCGATGAAGTCGAGCGCAACAAACGCGACAAACGTACGGTGCCCTGGCGCTACACCATTTTGCGCCTGCATGAAATCGTGCAGGAGATCGTCCCGCATCTGACCAGACAGGACCGCAAACGCTTTGACGCCGGGCTGTCACGTATTTTCATCGACAACTACGCCGCCATCCCGTCCCAGTCGATTCGCCGTCTGCTGGCGTTGCGCGAGGCAGGGATTATCAGCGTGGTGGCGCTGGGCGCTGAGTATGAAATGGATGTGCAGGGCGACCGCACGGAGATTGTCTTTGAGGGTAAAAAAGTGGAATTCGATCTGTTTATCGATGCCCGCGGGCAGAAGCCGCTGAAAACGAAAGACCTGCCGTTCCCGACCCTGCGCCAGCAGCTGCAGGAAAATGGCGATGAAATCCCGGACGTCGGCGAGGATTACACCCTGCTCGCGCCCGACAGCGTGCGTGGGCGGATTGCCTTTGGGGCGTTGCCGTATCTGATGCACGATCAGCCTTTTGTTCAGGGGCTTACCGTGTGCGCGGAGATTGGCGAGGCGATGGCGAAAGCGATAACGCAGCGTGCGTCACGGGCGCGTCGGCGGTTGCCGCCGATCGAATGGTAAGGTCTGGTGGAGTGTGTCAGGGCGGGTAAACTCCCGCCCTGACAACAGTTTACTCGAAGTAAACCTGCGGATTGTCAGACAGGGAGATAAAGGTTTTGCTCTCTTTATCCAGCGCCAGAATCGCGCCGCTTTCGATGTCGTACACCCAGCCGTGCAGGCGGATGGCGTTATTGCGCAGGCCCACTGCCACCGATGGATGGGTTTTGATGTTGCTCAGCTGGGC
Organism: Lelliottia wanjuensis; assembly: GCF_030238365.1. GTDB lineage: Bacteria > Pseudomonadota > Gammaproteobacteria > Enterobacterales > Enterobacteriaceae > Enterobacter > Enterobacter wanjuensis. The sequence goes on from NZ_JASSOT010000067.1 coordinate 88,733, forward strand.
GAAGACGTTTTCCTGCACCATCGCGTTCACTTTGTCGGTCGGCGTCACCCAGGTTTTGTTCTCCACCACCGCTTTGGCGGCATCGGAGTAGCGCAGCCAGTGGGAGACCGCAGGCATCGGGTCGAGATTGGCGTTGTCGGCAATCGCCTTCATCGCACCGCAGTTGGAGTGGCCGCAGATCACAATGTCGGTCACGCCCAGCGCTACTACCGCGTACTCAATCGTCGCAGAGACACCGCCCGGTTCAGGACCAAATGGCGGCACGATATTGCCAGCATTACGAATGACAAAGAGCTGTCCCGGTTCCTGCTGCGTCACCAGTTCAGGGACCAGTCGGCTGTCTGAGCAGGAGATGAAAAGCGCTTTGGGATTCTGGCTGGACGCTAAACTGCGGAAGAGTTCTTTACGTTGCGGGAAAATCTCTTTTTGAAAGCTGAGAAAACCTTCAATGATATGTTGCATAGCAATGTCTCTTTTATCTGTTTTAGTTTAGGCATGATCGCGATCACGCTTCCTGAGTTTACCCACCGCGCTTTATTTCATACAAGAAATATATTTCTCCCCTGATTGCATGACGATTTCATGAGCATTCTCAGTGATGTTTTGGCCCTCGAACGCGCCGTACAGCCGCTCGAAGGAGACCGTTTTCAGGCGATCGGTGATCCCCTCCACCGCCGACCCGGGCAGCGGGAGCATGTTCGGGTAACTCCACATAAAGGAGACGCGGTCCGCGCCGGGGGTGACCTGCAAAATATCCCCGGCGAGCAGGACGCCGCTGTCGTTATTCCAGTGCAGTACCGTGCCGCCAGCAAAGTGCCCGCCCAGACGCAGCAGCCGGACGCCAGGTAAAATATCCAGCGAATCGCCCTGCCAGAAGTGGAGCGCCGGGCTGTCGCGCATCACCCACTCCCGGTCGCTGGCGTGGAGATAGACCGGAGCGTCAAACGCCGCCGCCCAGTCCTGCATGGTGGTGTAGTAATGCGGATGGGAAATCGCGATGGCATGGAGTCCGCCCAGCGCCTTAATCAGCGTTAGCGTGGCCGGGTCGAGCGTGGCGATGCAGTCCCACAGCACGTTGCCGTGCGGCGTTTGCAGCAGGATCGCGCGCTGGTTGATGGCAAATTTGGGAACGGTTTTGAGGGTTAACAGGCCCGGCTCAAGCTGCTGCCATTTGTTAGTATGGTTTTGCGTCACGGTGTCGTAATCCACCCACTGTTGCCCGCCGACGGGCACATACTGGCGCTCGTCGTCGCAAATCGCGCAGCGCGCGGGTGTGGTGTCATAGGATGTCCCGCAGGTTTTGCAGAGTGTGATCATTTTCCCTCCTCTTATCCGTCAGAGACAGAGTATGGCAGGGATTGGCGTTACGTGCGGTGAGGTACTTTCCCTGACTTTTTTATCCTATAATCTGCCAACAGCAAAAACTGAACAAAGCAGGTGTATGATGGAAATTGATCTCGATAATCTGGTGTTTAACGGCCTTGAAGAAGCGCAAGAGCGCAACGCGGAACGTCTGGAAGATGCAGACAAGAAAGCGCAGGCGGTTGTTGCCGACGATGATTGCGGTGATGCGTGTAAGATCTGAGGTTTTTTGCCGGGTGGCGGCTTTGCCTTACCCGGCCTACAAAAACCGATGCCATTGATGGTTTTGTAGGCCCGGTAAGCGCAGCGCCACCGGGCGATAACCCCGCACCGAACTACTTCTTCAACCCATCCAGCGCCTGCTGCGCACACGCCTCATCCAGCTGACCGCCCGGCGCACCGCCGATACCGATCGCACCGATCACTTCGTCGCCCTCTTTCACCGGCAAGCCACCCGCCAGCAATAAGAACCCCGGCACGTCACGCATATTCTGCGCACCCGCGTTGCTCTGCGCGGCTTCCATCACTTTGCCGGAGGCATTTTTGGTGCTGAGCGCCGTGAACGCTTTCATCTCGCTGGCTTTCACCGTGTGCGGACCGGCGTTATCGGTGCGCTGCACCGCTTTCACCACGCCCGCGCGATCCACCACCGTCACGCTCACCTGATAATTTTTGGCGCTACAGGCCTGAATCGCCGCGCTCGCCAGCGCATTCGCCTCGGTCAGAGAGATATTTTTCTGCGTCAAAGTATCTGCCTGGGCGGATACCGATACCATTCCTGCCACCAGCGCGGCCACCGTCATGAACTTTTTCATCGCAATTCCTCGAATGTGGGAGACAAGGCGATGCTATCGGGATGCGCGATGGAGCGATATTCGGTTGATTACGCAGGCCACCTGGTAGTTATACGGATTGCAATTTGTCGTATTCGCGTATCGCCTGCACCAGGCTGCTCACTCCGAGCTTGGCAAACAGCGCCGCGCGGTGCGCTTCAACGGTTCTCGGAGAAAGATTCAAACGCGCCGCCACCTCTTTATTGCTGCGCCCCTCTATCAGTTCGGCCAGCACTTCATGCTCGCGCGCCGTTAGCTGTTCAAACAGCGCTTTCACCCGTTTCAGCTCCTGCCAGTTGGCCGTGCGGCGCTGGCTCTCTTCGAACGCGCGGGCGAGAGTCTCGATGAGTTTATCGGCGTCCAGCGGCTTGGTGAAAAACTCAAACACGCCGGTGTGAAACGCGCGACGGCAGGCATCCACGCTGCCGTGTCCGGTCATAATGATCACCGGCAGCAGCGGCCACGGCCACACGCCCTCCTCCAGCCAGGTTAAGCCACCCTTGCCCGGCATACGCATGTCCAGCAGCAGACAGCCGGTGAGCGCTTTTTCCGCGTCATGTTGTGCCGTAAACGCCTCGATGCTGGCGAAGGTTTGCACCTCCCAGTTCATGCCCGAAAGCAGAAACGCCATCGACTCCCGGATGGCGGCGTCGTCATCAATCAAATACACCACATTAGTCATGCGCGGCTCCTTTACCCGGTTCCAGTTGCAACACAATCTTCGCTCCGCCCTGCGGCGCGTTGCCGAGCGTGATACTGCCGTTCATGCGCAGCATCAGGGATTCCGTGAGCGTCATCCCGAGGCCAATCCCCTTTTCTCTGCCGCTGTAGAACGGCATAAAAGCATTATTCAGCGCCTCGGGGCTGAACCCCGGCCCGCCGTCGGTCATGATGATTTCTATGACCTCGCTCTGACGCTGGCTGGTGATATGCACCCAGCCGCGCGCGTTCTCCTGCTGCGCCTGAATCGCATTGCTGAGCAGATTATGCAGCACCTGCTCGAGCCACAGCCGGTCCGCCTGCACGCGCGCGGCCTCCGGCGGGAAATGGTGGCTGACGGTGATGTGCTCATTTCTGCGCTCATGCTCCAGCAAATTGCCTACGTGCTGCCAGCACTCGGCCAGATCGACCTCGCTCAGGGTGACTTTTTCCTGCACCACATGTTCGCGAAAGCGCGCCAGCAGTTCGCCGATGCGCTGGGTCTGTACCCGCGCCGCATCGAGCGCATGGGAAACCGCCGCAGGGTTATCCTGCCCCAACTGGCGCTGCGCGCCCTGGATCCAGGTTTGTGCCGCCGTCAGCGGCTGGTTGATCTCGTGCACAATCCCGGCGGTGATCTCCCCCAGGGTGTTGAGGCGCGCGTGCTGATAATACCAGGCGCGCCGCTCGGCGTTTAATCGCTGCAACCGTTGCCAGACCACGCCCGCGCCCACAGCGACAATGCCCGCCCAGCCGAGGAACAGCAGCGGGAACAGCGCCCAGGAGATTTGCAGCCAGCGCGGTTCGGCATCCGCCGTCAGCGTGAAGGGCTGGGTATGCTGGGGGAAATCGCGCTGCCAGTGCCAGAACGCGGTCGAAGGTTCTGAGGCAGTCGCCGACAGATTGATGTGCAGAGGGGAAAATTCATGCGCCGCCGTGAGCAGCGGGCGCAGATCGATTCGCACCCGAATCTGCCGCCACGGGTTGTAGAGCCAGTATTGTTCGTCGCCGAGCGGCTCAACGCGGGCGGCGTCCAGCGCACGGTCGTGCGTTTTTTCCAGGCCGAGGATCTGGGGGAATTTTTTGCGCAGCGCCGTCAGGTCTTCATCGCCATTGAGCAGCGGCAGCACGGACTCGTTTTGCGTCAGCACGGCGCTGATGCCGGAGAAGAGCGCGGTGAATTCGCGATCGCGCTCCCAGAACTGGCGACGGATCTGTTCGGCATACAGCAGGACGCTGCTCAGCAGGCAGAGAATTATCCACACCACCAGGGCTCGTCGGATCAATTTTTGGCTGGTCATTCGGTCTTCAGGCGAGGTGATTTTTGCCTTAGACCTTAGCAGGTTGACCGATTAAGAACAAAAAAATGCCGATACGTTCAGGTATCGGCTGCACAGTTCGTTCCAGTAGGTCAGGCGCGTACGCCGTAACTCAGCGTGGTGTTTTGTCATGGAACCACTCCGGGTCGATGTTGGCCACATCGACGCCATACAGACTGGCAATCGGCAGCACCGATTCAATAACACGTTGCGCGCTGTTCTCCGCACTCTCTGATTTGGCGACAAAAAACCGCCGTAACGTATTCACCCAGTTTTGCATGGCCCGACTCCTCTCGATTGCGTCTGAACTCAGTTAAAACCCAAACCCGACTTAACGGAAATACCAATATCAGCTGACCATTTTCAGAATCCGCAAATGCGACGTTTCCCGTCACTTACCCGTAACACCCTGTTCACTAATAACTTTTCTTATATAGCAAAGAACATTTTCTTATTTGGCGATACATAACGCTTATGGGAGCGTATTCGAACAAAACAAAAACAACGGGATACTTGAGGGAACTATGGCTACACACAAAAAGCATTATCACAGACTGGCGCTGGCACTGGGTTTACTGACCGCAGGCGGCTTTTTATCGACGCAGGCTCAGGCCGATCAGCTGGCGGATATCAAAGCCGCTGGCGTGGTGAAGGTCGCGACCTTTGACGCCAACCCGCCGTTCGGCTCGATCGATGCCAAAACCCACGACATCGTCGGGTATGACGTCGATTTCGCCAAAGCGCTGGCTAAAAAGCTCGGCGTGAAGCTGGAGCTGGTCGCCACCAACCCGGCGAACCGCATTCCGCTGCTGCAGTCGGGCAAGGCCGATCTGATCGTCGCCGACATCACCATCACTCCGGAGCGTGCGCAGGTGATCGATTTCTCCACACCCTATTTCGTGACCGGTCAGCAGTTCCTGGTCCCGGCAAAATCGGCGGATAAACTGGATGCCTACAGCAAAGCGCGCATCGGGGCGGTGAAAGGCACCACCGGTGAGCAGGCGCTACATCAGCGTTTCCCGCAGTCTCGCGTGCTCTCTTATGACGATATTCCGCTGGCGTTAACCGCCCTGCGTAACGGCAACGTGCAGGCGATTACTCAGGACAGCACCATTCTGGCGGGCCTGCTGGCACAGGCGCCAGATAAAGCCGATTTCAAAATCCTGCCGGACTTGCTGAGTAAAGAGGAGATCGGCGTGGGGGTGAAGAAAGGCGAAACCGCGCTGCTGAAAGTGGTTAACGACGAGCTGGTGAATCTGGAGAAAACCGGCGACGCGGCCAAAATCTATGACGTCTGGTTCGGCCCGCAAACTCAGTCACCTCAGCCTCGCGCCTTTAAAATAGAAGCCCAGTAATATGCTCTCAGGTTTATTTTCACGCTCCGCGGCCCGTGCCGCGGATTTTTCACATCTGGACCAGGCAAGCGTTGAGTTCCGCGAGGTGGTCAAACGCTACGGCGATCATCCGGTTTTAAAAGGGATTAACCTCAGCATCGCGCCCGGAGAAGTGGTGGCGATCCTCGGCCCGTCCGGTTCCGGTAAGTCCACATTGATTCGTCTGATTAACCAGCTTGAGTCGCTGAACGGCGGCGAAATCCTGATCGACGGCAAACCCACCGGCAAACTGACCGGCACGGCCCTGCGCCAGCTGCGCAGCCGGGTCGGATTTGTGTTCCAGCAATTTAATCTTTACGCCCATCTGACGGCCAGCCAGAACATTAGCCTGGCGCTGGAGCATGTGCACGGCTGGAAAGCGCCGCAGGCTCAGGAGCGCGCTCTGACGCTGCTCGATAAAGTCGGGATGGTGGAGAAAGCAGAGCATTATCCAGCGGAGCTGTCCGGCGGGCAGCAGCAGCGCGTGGCGATTGCCAGGGCGCTGGCGTCCTCGCCGCAAATCATCCTGTTTGATGAGCCGACGTCGGCCCTCGATCCGGAGATGATTGGCGAGGTGTTGCAGGTGATGAAGGCCCTCGCCCACAGCGGCATCACGATGATCGTCGTGACGCACGAGATGCAGTTTGCCCGCGAGATCGCCGACCGGGTGGTGTTTATCGACGGCGGACAGATCCTGGAGACCGCCCCGCCGGAGCAGTTCTTCCGCCATCCGGAACATCCTCGCGCCCGACAGTTCCTGCAAAAGGTGCTCAACCCGCTGCATCAGGAGTTACCGTGATGCCCGCCCTCGACTGGCAAGGGGTGCTTTCCGGACAGCCCTTGCAGTGGATTTTATCCGGTTTTCTCACCACGCTGTGGGTGACGCTGGCAGGCATGATCATCGCCAGCGTCTTCGCGATTCTGTTTTTGCTCCTGCGGCTGGCAGGCGGAAAAACGGGCAACGCCCTTGTGGCGGTGTGGGTCTCTCTGTTTCGCAATACGCCGTTACTGGTCCAGCTGCTGTTCTGGTATTTCGCCGCCTGGAACGGGCTGCCGCGCGCGTTTCGCGATTACATCAACGCCGATCACAGCTGGTCGATTCTGCCGGGTGACGTCTGGTGGTTTACGCCGGAGTTTCTCTGTTCCGCCTGGGGGCTGGGGGTGTTTACGTCGGCGTTTTTGATCGAAGAGATCGCCTCGGGTTTACAGGCGGTGTCATCCGGACAGCGACAGGCGGCGCTGGCGCAGGGGTTTTCTTCCTGGCGGCTGTTCCGCTACATCCTTCTGCCCCAGGGGCTGGCGAACGCCTGGCAGCCGGTCGTCGGGCAGTATCTGAACTTAATGAAACTCTCGTCGCTGGCAAGCGGGATCGGGTTTGCCGAGCTGACCTATCAGGTGCGGCAGATTGAGAGTTACAACGCCCACGCGCTGGAGGCCTTTACCGTCGGCACCGTGCTGTATCTGCTGACCGGCGTGGTGCTCGGGCTGCTGCTGGTGAAACTTGGACCGTCGACCGTGAAACGCCGCCCGCGTCCAACGGCCATCCGTGCAGGGAGGGAACGCGCATGATCGCCGGACTGAACGTGATTACTGAAAACCTGGATTATCTGCTGTGGGGGCGGATGTCGGCGGGGGAACCTGGCGGCGTGTTGCTGACGCTGCTGATGGCGCTGGGCGCCGCCGCGCTGGCCTTGCCGGGCGGGATTGCCCTCGCCGCGCTGGCCTGGCGTTTTCCGGGTATCGTGCGCAGAACGCTGTTTCTGTGGGCGGAGCTGATTCGCGGTATCCCGCTGATCTTCGTGATTTTCTGGATGTGGTATTTGCTGCCGCTGCTGACGGGCGGCGATCTGCCCGGCGCGTTGACCGTCACGCTGGCGCTGGCGTGGTTTACCGCGGCGGCGGTGATGCACTCGGTGCTGGCCGGGCTTCGGGCGTTGCCCGGCGGGCAATACGAAGCGGCGCTAACCCAGGGGTTTGGCACGCAGCAGACGCTGTGGCTGATCCTGCTCCCGCAGGTGTTACGTAATATTCTGCCGTCTCTGCTGGGGATTTTTATCAGCCTGCTGAAAGATACGTCGCTGGCCTTTATTGTCAACGTGCCGGAGCTGACGACCGTCGCCGGACAGGTGAACAACCGGGTGCAGATTTACCCGGCGGCCATTTTTATCTTTACCGGCGTGGTCTATTACCTGCTCTGCTGTGGTCTTGAGCAGGTCGCGAAACGCTGGCGATTTACCCCGCCAGCGCTTTAACCACCGTTTCCATCGCTTCTGTCGTCAATTCGCTGCGTTTCACGCGCTGGTTCGCCAGCGCGATCTTTTGATATGCAACTATTGCGGGTCGAAACTTGCAACGCGACACCTTACAGGTTGCCAATCGGTATTTCCGCTCTAATACACATTGCGCTATGTTCGAGACACAAACTAATTTGGTACAAAAAGCCGTAACATCACCCATTTTTGCATGGCCAACTCTCCACCGTTGCGCCAGGACTGGCCCCCCCCCCAACTCTCGGCTAGGAAAATACTAAACTCGCCAGAGGATATGTAGAATCTACAATTGACTGGTTCGTACAATAAACCTCATTCAGCTTCGTCAATCCCAGGGGCAATATGATCCTCCCAGGCATCAGCTAACGGCCAACATACTAATCGATAGATCACCCAACAGGCATATATCGCGGCAGCACTAAAACAACCTTGAGTTGACAGTTTTCCATGAGCTATTTCATGACGTAAAGAAGGTCCTGGTTTGTAATTGAATAATAGATCAATCGTGTTAACTAACTCTTTGCCAAACACACTCTCAAGTTCTGGTCGTAAATTCTCAAGCATACCTGATAAGGAACGGTCTTCCTGAAGAAGATCGTTATCCATTTTAGATGTTTCGCGGTTTAAATTTAGCATGTAAAAGCGAATTGAATTCTCTAACTGTGGAATCAGGAGATAAGCCGATGTGGCATAATCACCTTGAAACAGTCGAGAAAAACCCAATGCAAAAATATGATGATGGGAATTTGGCACAAAAGGACTTAGTGCCACTATATTTTCAAAGTGTCTTTCTTCAATCGAAAACCTGGTTGATAGCGAATAACGAACTGGAAGGATGAAACAATAAAAAAGTCTTTGATAGAAGATATCAAGTGTTTTTATAGCTTCAGCCTTATACCATTCTTCGGAGGGAGTTTCATTAAACTGCGCTGATGGCGTTTTTGCATATACCTTCCCTTCATTGTCAGTATAAACTGAACTCATTAGATTACTGAAAAGACTCTCTTTACGTTTGAAATCAGCCTTGGCACGGAGTATCTCTTCCGGAATGATAAAATCTTCAACGGCGAATTGGAGTAGACACTCTGAAAGAGAAAGTTGCGCATATATTTCCTGAATCTCTTTTTCTTCTTTCTCTGTATTTATTGGTGTTCTAAATGTTGAAATTTCATCCAGGGACTCTAATTGCAAAAACCGCTGTTCTTCGAATAGCTTTGCAATTCGCTCTTTTCGGCCTCCTATTGCGCGAAGTTCACTTATCGCTACTGAGACCCAATATGCTTTCGCAGATGCCTGACAGACTGAGTCCCTCATTCTTAATGTTTGAGCGACAACATTATCTAAACATAATTTCCTGGATTCATTATCACCTGTCTTTTCAAACGCAGTGGCTGCTAAATGCCATACTTTCTTTACTGCCTCGGGATAACTATCCTGTTCTGCCGTACTCGCTATAACTTTGGCCTCAGTAGCTATAACCGCCCATTCTAATAGATTTTTGTTGCAACCAAGACGAGTAACCCTCTCATATATAACATAGTGTTTTGCATCAATAGCGCGTTTGCGAACACTTTCAAATGCCTTTCTCAATCCTGTCGGAACATTACCTTTCTTTTGTGTAAGTGCCGAGATCTGCATTGCTCTATTAAATATTGCCTCAATATGGCTGAGTTTTATATTATTATCTTCCCCGTTCAACTCACCACTTTCAACTTTCGCAATAATATCTGCATAAGCCTCAATTGCTATTTCAGCTGCTTCTTTTCTCTTTTTATTGTTATACCATATTACATCAGCAATTCTTGCACGGAGTGGTAAATTGTTTATTTTTGAAACTATTGCAAAAAGAATTTCATTTTGTTCACCACGAAAATCACTCGGTATGTATGTACGACCAGTCGGGCCTTCCCATGATGGCCCCCATGGTTGGGCTGGATCATCAGTTCTTAAATGAAAGCTGCATATGGCTTTCATCAATTCATAAACACGTTTGTTTGCGTCACTCTCTGTATCTTTTTCGGCTAGCGCAGATAATTCACGCGCCAGTATTCTGCAAGAAAAATCAGTATTGCCAGATAACATGCTGTCTAAATTAAAAGTGGAAAAATCTTGCTCCGTCGCCAGAACAATTGGCGTTACAACCGCAGGTTGCTCTTCACTTTGTCCATTGTTCTCATTATCTTCCATGACTTGTCCTTTGTTCATCATCGGAAAATCCTGCGGTTAATTATGTACCGCAGGCATTCTTATTGCGAAGAAGTACTGTCGGATAAAACTGTAAACTAGTGCTTCACCCCGCCAGCGCTTTAACCACTGTTTCCATCGCTTCTGTCGTCAATTCGCTGCGTTTCACGCGCTGGTTCGCCAGCGCGGTACGCAGTACGCCCGCAATGACGATATGCTTCGGCTCCTGGCCTAAATCCCGCATCTCAAGAACGACCTTTCCGACTACCCGGCACATTTCCTGATAAAGCGCGTCGTCTTTAGTCACATTGCCCATTGCTATCACTCCATTGCTGTAAAGGAGCAGCTTAAATGATTAACAGAATGGATACAAAAAAGGGTGAAGGGAAACCGCGGTTTCCCTTCACCCTAACCCTCTCCCAAAGGGAGAGGGGACCGACCGTGCTTAGTTATTGACTGGGATGACTGCGCCTTTATATTTGGTGCGGATCCAGTCCTGAATCTCTTTGGAGTGCAGCACGTCCACCAGCGCGACGATATCTTTCTTCTTCTCGTCACCGCGATGTACGGTGATGATGTTCGCGTATGGGTTGTTCTCACCGCTCTCTACCGCGATTGGGTCATGAACCGGGTCGAGGCCCGCGTCGATGGCGTAGTTGGCGTTGATCACTACCGCCGCGCCTTCATCATTGTTATACATCTGCGGCAGCAGAGAAGCTTCGACGTTCGGGGTGAACTGCAGTTTTTTCGGGTTTTCCACGATGTCGCTGATGCGCGCAGTCACTTTGTCGATGCCTGGCTTGAGCTTAATCACGCCCTCTTTCTCGAAGATAGAGAGAATACGGCCTTCTTCAGACACCGCATCACGCATGATGATTTTGCCGCCTTCCGGCAGATCTTTCAGGGATTTGTATTTTTTGGAGTAGATGCCAATTGGCTCGATGTGGATCGCCCCGGCACTGACGAAATCGTAATCTTTGTCGCCCGCATGATCTTTCAGCACGCTGTTCAGATACGGAATGTGCTGGAAGTAGTTCGCGTCGATGTCACGGCCCGCCAACGCGGTGTTAGGCAGGATGTAGTCCTGGAAGGGTTTGATCTCCAGATCGATACCCTGTTTCGCCAGAATCGGTTTCGCCTGCTCCAGAATTTCAGCGTGCGGGGTGTTGGATGCGCCAACGGTCAGCGTATCCGCCCAGGAGGCAAAGCTCAGGGCGCTCAGGGTTGCGGCGGCAATCAGTGTCAGTGTCTTTTTCATGATGTGTGTTCCTGTGAATTAATTGTTTTTAGCGTTTATCTAACAGTGAAGTAATGACGTCGCCGCAGAACTGGATAATGAAAACGATGATCAAAATGGTCACCGTTGCCACCAGCGTGACATCACCGTGGTTGCGCTGGAATCCTTCCAGATAAGCCAGATTTCCCAAACCTCCTGCCCCAATCACCCCCGCCATGGCGCTGTAGCTCACCAGGGCAATCAGCGTGACCGTGATGCCTGATACCAGGGCGGGTGAGGATTCCGGCAGTAAAACCCGAAAAATTAAGGTGCTCAGGCGAGCGCCCATCGAACGCGTCGCCTCGATCACCCCTTTGTCTACTTCGCGCAGGGCGATCTCCACCAGACGCGCATAGAACGGAGCGGCACCGACAATCAGCGCCGGGAGCGCGGCGTTAGCGCCCAGAATCGTCCCGACGATGGTCTTAGTGAATGGGATCAGTAAGACAATCAGGATGATGAACGGAATCGAACGGAAGACGTTCACCACGATTGAAATCACGCTGTAGACCGTGCGGTTATGGAACAGCCCGCCGCGCGCGGTCAGAAACAGCGCCAGGCCCAAGACAATCCCTAAGGCAAAGGTCGCGACGCCGGAAATCGCCGTCATGTAGAGCGTCTCCAGGGTGGCGGCCCACAGCTGGTCCCATTTCAGATGCGGAAAAAGAGTTTCAGGCATGTTTAATCACCTCGCCTTCAATATCGCTGTGCTTCAGGTCGGCGAGTATATTGTTCAGTTGTTCTTCGGATGCCACCACGTGCAGCCAGAGCTGGCCGAAAACGCCGTGTGCGGTTTGCGTCATTTTGCCGTGCAGAATGTTGAACGGCAGGCCGTAGCGCAGGGTCAATTCCCCGACGACGGGCTTGTGGGTGCTGTGTCCGGTAAAGGTCAGGCGGATCACCGTCCCTTCCAGCTCGTTCGCCAGCTCCGGATTGAAAGCTTCTTCCTCGGCGTACTGGCTCACCTGGCGCACAAACTGCTGAGTGATCGGTTTTTGCGGATGGGTGAAGACGCTCAGGACGTCCCCCTCCTCCACCACTTTGCCGTTTTCCATGACCGCCACGCGGTCGCAGATTTTGCGCACCACGTGCATCTCGTGGGTGATCAGCACGATGGTGAGATTGAAACGACGGTTAATGTCGAGCAGCAGATCGAGGATCTGATCCGTCGTTTGCGGGTCGAGCGCGGACGTGGCTTCGTCGCACAGCAGCACATCGGGATTATTCGCCAGCGCACGAGCGATGCCGACGCGCTGTTTCTGCCCGCCGCTGAGCTGTGACGGATAGGCATTTTCGCGGCCTTTCAGCCCCACCAGATCCACCAGCTCGGCGACGCGCGTTTTGATTTTGGCTTTGGGAACGCCCGCGATTTGCATCGAGAAGGCGATGTTTTCTGTCACCGTGCGCGACCACAGCAGGTTGAAGTGCTGGAACACCATGCTGATCTTCAGACGCGCCTGACGCAGCTCTTCCCCTTTCGCCGAGGAGATCTCCTGACCGCTGATGGTTACGCTGCCTGACGTCGGCTTTTCCAGCCCGTTCAGCAGACGGATCAGCGTACTTTTTCCGGCACCGCTGTAGCCGATAATCCCGTAAATCTGCCCCTGCTCAACCGTCAAATTGACGTCATCCACGGCGGTAAGCGCCACTTTTCCGTTGTCAAAAACCTTCGAAATATTCCTCAGAACTATCATTCTTTTTCTTATCCGTTACGCATATAGCGGTTTAGCAGTATGGATGTCCAAACGATAGTAATCAGAGGTTATGAGGTTTTAAATGAACAAAATCGCATGTCTTATAACTCTGAGGAATATGTGGCGTGGCGACTGGGCGCAGAACGAATAGCTTATTTTCAGCAATGATTATCTGTGGAATGGATATGAGACAGCGCCTCAGGCTCGAAAACGGTCATTTTTCCCGCATTTTGTCCTTATATAGCCATCCTCACATCTGGAGCACTTTACGGCTTGCTATCTTGACTGCCAAATCAGGCATTTATATTACTTTCCGTTCTAATAGGCAGTGAAAGGTTCTTTCTTGAGAAATTTTCATGGTCCTATCATCCAGCCATGTCCCTGTTAAGGAAAAGACCATGGCGATTTATCACTCTGTCACCGAACTGATTGGCCGCACGCCGCTGATCCAGCTGCACAAGCTGGATACCGGCCTGTGTTCGCTGTTTTTGAAACTCGAGAACCAGAATCCGGGCGGATCCATTAAGGACCGCGTGGCTCTGTCGATGGTTAACGAGGCCGAACGCAAAGGGCTGCTCGCGCCGGGCGGCACCATCATTGAAGCCACGGCGGGCAACACCGGGCTGGGGCTGGCGCTGATTGCGGCGCAGAAAGGCTACGCGCTGGTGCTGGTGGTGCCGGACAAAATGAGCCGCGAGAAGATTTTCCACCTGCGCGCGCTGGGCGCTCAGGTGGTGCTCACCCGCTCTGACGTCAACAAGGGCCATCCGGCCTATTACCAGGATTATGCGCAGCGTCTGGCGCAGGAGATTCCGGGCAGTTTCTATATTGACCAGTTCAATAACGAGGCTAATCCGCTGGCGCACAGCACCTCCACCGCGCCGGAGCTGTTTGAACAGCTGGAAGGAAAAATCGACGCTATCGTCGTCGGCGTCGGGTCCGGCGGTACGCTCGGTGGGCTGCAGGCGTGGTTTGCGCAGCATTCGCCGCACACGGAGTTTGTGCTGGCCGACCCGGCGGGGTCAGTGCTGGCAGATCAGGTGGAGTCGGGCCGTCATCATGACGCCGGTTCGTGGCTGGTCGAAGGCATCGGCGAGGATTTCATTCCGCCGCTGGCGCACATCGAGGGGGTACAGCAGGCGTATCGCGTGACTGACCGTGAAGCCTTCACCACCGCCCGCGATCTGCTGAAAACCGAAGGCATTCTGGCGGGCTCTTCCAGCGGCACGTTGCTGGCGGCAGCGCTGCGCTACTGTCAGGCGCAAACCACGCCCAAACGGGTGGTGACCTTTGCCTGCGACAGCGGGAACAAATATCTGTCGAAAATGTTCAACGACGACTGGATGCGCCAGCAGGGGCTGATCTCCCGCCCGCCAACTGGCGATCTCTCAGACTATATCGCCCTGCGGCACGACGAAGGCGCCACCGTCACCGCCGCGCCGGATGACACCCTCGCGACCGTACTGGCGCGCATGCGCCTGTACGACATCTCCCAGCTGCCGGTGTTAGAGAATGGTCAGGTGGTGGGCATTGTCGACGAGTGGGATCTGGTCAGCCATATCGCGGGGGACGGCGAGCGTTTCGCCCTACCCGTGACCGAGGCAATGACCCGCCACGTGGAAGTGCTCGACAAACACGCCTCTGAGAGCGCACTGAAACCGATCTTTGACCGCGGTCTGGTGGCGGTCATTAACGACCGCGATCGCTTTCTCGGCCTGATTACGCGCAGCGACGTCCTCACCGTCTGGCGCAACCGTCTTCAACAATAAGGAACAATAACGATGAAAACCCTGGCAACTCTGAGCGTCCACAGCGGCGAATTTAACGATCAGCACGGGGCGGTGATGCCGCCGATTTACGCCACCTCGACGTTTGCGCAACCCTCTCCCGGGGAACATACGGGCTATGAATATTCCCGCAGCGGCAACCCGACGCGCCATGCCCTGGAAACGGCAATTGCTGAACTCGAGAGCGGCACGCGCGGATATGCGTTTGCATCCGGTCTGGCGGCGATCTCCACCGTGCTGGAGCTACTGGATAAAGACAGCCATATCGTCGCCATTGACGATGTGTACGGCGGGACCTATCGCCTGATCGAAAACGTGCGCAAACGCAGCACCGGCTTGCAGGTGAGCTGGGTGAAACCAGGGGATTTGGCGGCGCTGGAGGCGGCGATTCGTCCTGACACCAAAATGATCTGGGTGGAAACCCCGACCAACCCGCTGCTGAAACTGGCCGACCTCGCGGGGATCGCGGAGATTGCGCGCCGCCACAACATCATCAGCGTGGCGGATAATACCTTTGCCTCGCCGGTGATCCATCGTCCGCTGGAGTTTGGTTTTGATATCGTCGTCCACTCTGCGACCAAATATCTCAACGGCCATTCTGACGTGGTGGCAGGTCTGGCGGTGGTCGGCGATAACCGCGAACTGGCCGAGCAGCTGGGCTATCTGCAAAACGCCGTCGGCGGTGTGCTCGACCCGTTCAGCAGTTTCCTGACGCTGCGCGGCATTCGCACCCTCGCCCTGCGAGTCGAAAAACACAGCGCCAACGCGCTGGCGATTGCGCAATGGCTGGAGCAGCACCCGCAAGTCGAAAAAGTGTGGTTCCCGTGGCTGGAATCTCACCCGCATTACCAGCTGGCGCGCGAGCAGATGGCGCTCCCGGGCGGGATGATCTCCGTGGTCGTGAAAGGTGATGCGCAACAGGCCACTGCGATAATCCGCAAGCTGAAACTGTTTACCCTGGCTGAGAGTCTGGGCGGCGTTGAAAGCCTGGTCAGTCAGCCCTACAGCATGACCCACGCGTCGATTCCGCTGGAGCAGCGTTTAGCCAACGGCATCGTGCCGCAGCTGATTCGCCTGTCCGTCGGGATTGAAGATGCGAACGATCTGATCGCTGACCTTGAACAAGCGCTGAAAAATTAATCACATTGCGGCAGACATCGCGTCTGCCGCAACAAGATGCTGTTTAGCCTTAACGCCTTGATAACAATCTTTGTGAATCTGCACAGAATGGTTTTGAAACACCGTTTCCATTTTCCTTTTATCTGAAAATCAGCGTATAATACGCGCCTAATCCCTGGGTGAATGGTTTCAGCGCTTGGAATACAAAAAACAACGTACAACTTCTCCTCTCCTTCGTTGGGCCAGGTCTCAGGCACACTTTCTTCTGCACGCTCATTTGATGTCACCTATCCTTAGTGCGTGTCATTTAAAATTTCGCAACACAGGTTTGACTCTGCGGCAGTGCGCCCCCGGAGCGAGATTTCCATATCCTTCCCAACTTAAAGACTAAGACTGTCATGAAAAAGACGAAAATTGTTTGTACCATCGGCCCGAAAACCGAATCTGAAGAGATGCTGAGCAAAATGCTGGACGCCGGCATGAACGTGATGCGTCTGAACTTCTCTCACGGCGACTATGCTGAACACGGTCAACGTATTCAGAACTTGCGCAACGTGATGAGCAAGACTGGTAAAAAAGCAGCGATCCTGCTGGATACCAAAGGCCCGGAAATCCGCACCATCAAACTGGAAGGCGGCAACGACGTCTCCCTGAAAGCGGGTCAGACCTTCACTTTCACCACTGACAAAACCGTTGTAGGTAACAGCGACATCGTTGCTGTAACTTACGAAGGCTTCACCACTGACCTGTCCGTTGGCAACACCGTTCTGGTGGATGACGGCCTGATCGGTATGGAAGTGACCGCTATCGAAGGCAAAAACGTTGTTTGTAAAGTGCTGAACAACGGCGACCTGGGCGAAAACAAAGGCGTTAACCTGCCAGGCGTTTCCATCGCACTGCCAGCTCTGGCTGAAAAAGACAAACAAGACCTGATCTTCGGTTGCGAGCAAGGCGTTGATTTCGTTGCAGCGTCCTTCATCCGTAAACGTTCTGACGTGACCGAAATCCGTGAGCACCTGAAAGCCCACGGCGGCGAGAAGATCCAGATCATCTCCAAAATCGAAAACCAGGAAGGCCTGAACAACTTCGACGAAATCCTCGAAGCCTCTGACGGCATCATGGTTGCGCGTGGCGACCTGGGCGTTGAAATCCCGGTTGAAGAAGTGATCTTCGCGCAGAAGATGATGATCGAGAAATGTGTGCGTGCACGTAAAGTGGTTATCACTGCAACACAGATGCTCGACTCCATGATCAAAAACCCACGCCCTACCCGCGCAGAAGCTGGTGACGTGGCGAACGCCATCCTCGACGGTACCGATGCAGTGATGCTGTCTGGCGAATCCGCAAAAGGGAAATACCCGCTGGAAGCGGTGACCATCATGGCCACCATCTGCGAGCGTACTGACCGCGTGATGACCAGCCGTCTGGATAACAGCAACGATAGCCGTAAACTGCGTATCACCGAAGCTGTTTGCCGTGGTGCTGTAGAAACCGCTGAGAAACTGGATGCGCCGCTGATCGTGGTAGCGACCCAGGGCGGTAAATCCGCTAAAGCTGTGCGTAAATACTTCCCTAACGCCACCATCCTGGCGCTGACCACCAACGAAACCACTGCCCGTCAACTGGTTCTGAGCAAAGGCGTGATCCCACACCTGGTGAAAGAGATCGCTTCTACCGACGATTTCTACCGTCTGGGTAAAGAAGTGGCCCTGCAGCTGGTTGATTGTGGCCTGGCGCGTAAAGGCGACGTGGTAGTGATGGTTTCTGGTGCTCTGGTTCCAAGCGGAACGACCAATACTGCCTCTGTTCACGTGCTGTAATCATTACCAAACGAATTGTTTTCGTAAAAAAGCGCCCCTTGGGCGCTTTTTTTATTTATGGCGTCGCCATATTTATTCAAAATGCAAATCGAGTTTTTCTATTTAAGAGACGATTATCTAAGATGAATCCGATGAAAAATGTCTTTTTTAACATAGCTTTTTCGGCAAAAGGGGCAGATTCGTTGTTTCTTTGAGCGAACGATCAAAAATAGGTGTATTCCCATCAAAAAAATATTCTCAACCTAAAAAACTTTGTGTAATACTTGTAACGCTACATGGAGATTAACTCAATCTAGAGGGTATTAATAATGAATCGTACTAAACTGGTACTGGGCGCGGTAATCCTGGCTTCTACTATGCTGGCTGGTTGTTCTAGCAATGCTAAAATCGACCAACTGTCTTCTGACGTTCAGACTCTGAACGCTAAAGTTGACCAGCTGAGCAACGACGTGAACGCAATCCGTTCTGACGTTCAGGCTGCTAAAGACGACGCAGCACGCGCTAACCAGCGTCTGGACAACCAGGCTACTAAATACCGTAAGTAATAGTACCTGTTAATAAAATGGCGCACATTGTGCGCCATTTTTTTTGCCCTTTTCCGCCCTACTGCATCACCACTTCTTTCTCAACTTCTGAGACTGCGCTTGACGCGCTACTGTTCTGCACCGACAGCACCGAACTGTTCACCGACGCGGAGGGTACGTTTCCCACCGAGACCGCCACAGGAATGCCCGCGCGACGCGACAGGGCTTTATCAATCAGCGCTTTGTCATTCCCGTCAAGCGAAGCGAACGACGCAAAGCCGGCGTTGTGAACAATCGGCGTGGTTTGCGGGTTCTCCCCTTCAACCTGCGCCAGCGGGCGATGAACCTCGACATAGCGTTTCCCGTCAGGCTCTACCGAGTACTTCACCGGCTCGTTGATGATCTGCACGCGCGTGCCCACGCGAGCCTGCTCGAACAGCGCCTTAATGTCCGGCGCATTCATGCGCATACACCCGGAGCTGACGCGCAGCCCGACGCTGTCCGGCGCGCTGGTGCCATGAATCAGATACTCGCCGTTACCTATCCCCAGACGCAGCGCAAAGCGCCCCAGCGGGTTATTAGGGCCTGCCGGGACCACAGGCGGCAACTTGATACCCATTGCCAGCGAACGCGCTCTGATGCCCGGCGTAGGCGTCCAGGTTGGATTCGGGATTTTCTGGCTCACGCGCGTGGTGCTGACCGGCGTTTCCAGCCCCAGTTGACCAATTCCCAGGGGATAGACCTGGACGATATTTTCGCCCGGTGGGAAATAATAGAGCCGCAACTCGGCCAGATTCACCACAATGCCTTCGCGCGGCGTATCCGGGAGTAGCATTTGCGACGGGATGGTAATCACCGTTCCCGGCGCGGGATAGACCGGGGCAATCGTATTATTGGTTTCGAGGATCAGCTGCGCCGCCGTATTAAATCGTCGGGCGATCGCCTGCAGATTTTTGTCCCCTTCCTGGATAGCGTAGGTTTGATTTTGACCAATAAGGCGGCTGCCCGCTGGCGGCAACGGATAATCCATCGCGCTGGCAGAATTAAGGCCACCGAAAGTACTGATGAGTAAGAGTGTAATTATCGACGCGCGCTTCATACTGAGATTCCTTATTCACTGGCAGAACGCCAGAAAGCCGAAAAACCAGCGAGGTGAGAACCACCTCGCGAAACAGAATGAATGCAGTCTTTTTAGTTTAGCTAATGTTGGACGCTTTGGAGCGGATTGCGCGGATCATCGCTTCCAGCCCCTGGGAACGGGAAGGCGTTAGGTGTTGAGTCAGCGCCATTTTTTCAAACCACGGGCGCACATCGAAGGCGACGATGTCCTGGGCTGACATCTGGTGGTAAAGAATAAACACCACGGCCACCAGCCCTTTGACGATAGCCGCATCGCTGTCGCCCTCAAGCTCAATCACCCCATCGTCCCGCGGGTTCATGACGATCCAGACCTGGCTCTGACAGCCCTGAATGGTATTCTCCGGGCTGTGCGCTTCGTCGCTGAGGGCTGGCAGACGCTGCCCCAGCTCAATGATATACAGGTATTTCTCTTCCCAGTTGGCGCAACGACTAAAGTTACGCAACAGCTTTTCTCTGTCCGGCAACGCGGCCATGTCTTGCCTCTCTTTTATCCCAGCAGGTGATGGATGCGTTTTAGCCCCGTCACCAGCCTGTCGATCTCTTCTGTCGTGTTATACATCACCAGCGACGCGCGGCACATCGCCGGGACCTGGTAAAACGCCATCAGCGGCATCGCGCAGTGATGCCCGGTACGCACGGCGACGCCGTAGTTATCGAGGAAACTGCCGACGTCGTAGGCGTGATGCTTACCCAGATTAAAGGCAATTACTCCTTTGCGCGAGTCTGGGCCGTAGAGAGCGAGATCCGGCACGCTGGCCAGCTGCTCCAGGGCGTAACGCATCAGCGTCTCTTCATACTCGGCGATCGCATCGAGACCGATGGCCGAGACGTACTCTATCGCCGCGCCCAGCCCGATAATCCCGCCGGTATTCGGCGTACCCGCTTCAAAACGCCACGGCGCTTTCGCGTAGGTGGTGCCCTGCGTCAGGCTGACGGTGGCGATCATCGACCCGCCCCCTTCCCACGGCGGCATCGCCTGCAGGATATCCTCTTTCACATACAGCACACCAATCCCGGTTGGGCCATACAGTTTGTGACCGGAGAAGACGTAAAAGTCGCAGTCCAGGGCCTGGACGTCGATGGTGTGATGCATCACCGCCTGGGCGCCGTCCACCAGCACTTTCGCGCCGGTCTGGTGCGCTTTAGCGATGATCTCCGCCACCGGGTTTTCGGTGCCGAGGACGTTGGAGATCTGAGTGATGGCCACCAGCCGCGTGCGCTCGTCGAGCAGGGAATCCAGCTGCTCCAGCTGCAACGTTCCGTCCTGATTCAACGGGATCACCCGCAGCTGGGCGCCCACGCGCTCGCAGAGCATCTGCCAGGGCACGATGTTGGCGTGGTGTTCCATCTGGGTGATGATGATGTTGTCACCCGCGTGGACCTGCGCGCTGCCCCAGCTGTTCGCCACCAGGTTAATACCTTCGGTGGTGCCGCGCACGAATACCAGCTCTTCGGGCGAACGGGCATTGAGAAACGCGGCAATCTGCGTGCGCACATTCTCCATGCGCTGTGTCGCTTCGGCGCTCAGGGTGTGAATGCCGCGATGCACCGCCGCATAGCCGTGACGGTAGAACTCCGCCTCGGCGTCGATCACCTGGTTCGGCTTCTGCGCGCTGGCCGCGCTGTCGAGATAGGCAAGCGGCAGACCGTTCACTTCACGGGTCAGGACGGGAAAATCCGCCCGCACTTTCTCTACGGGAAAACTCATGCTTCGCCTCCTGGCAAACGCTGACCAATGCGTGCCAGCACCTGCTGTTTCAGGGTTTCATCGCGCAGGGCTTCCGTCAGCTCCGCGGCAAACGCGTAAATGATCATCTTCTGCGCGGCGTTTTTGTCGATCCCACGCGAGCGCAGATAGAACATCTGTTCATCGTCGATGCGCCCGACCGTCGCGCCGTGGCTGCACTTGACGTCATCGGCGTAGATTTCCAGCTGCGGCTTGGTGTCCACTTCCGCCAGACGCCCCAGCAGCAGATTGTTGTTGGTCATCTGCCCGTCGGTTTTGATGGCGTGTTGTGCCACGTTAATCAGGCCGTTGAACACAGCACGACCTTTGTCGTTGGCGATAACTTTGTGCATCTGACGGCTGTTGCAGTAGCCCTTGTTGTGCTCAAGCCAGGTGCGGGTGTCGCACACTTCGGACTTAACCGGCATCGCCAGGCTGTTGATGCGAAGCGTGGTGTTTTCGCCGTTCAGCTGGGTGCTGGTGTTGTGACGCAGCACCGCTCCGCCGAGCAGGAAGCTGTGGCTGTATGCCGCCGCGTCCGGGCCGATCAAAATGTCGTTATGAGCAAAGTGATGGCAGGCCGGGTTTTCAAACGCCAGCTTGATGTGATGCAGCTGGGCATTAGCCGCCACGTTCATCGTCAGGCGCGCGCCGGTAAAATGTTTGGTCTCATTCAGGCTGACGTAGTGCTCGATGATCGTCGCTTCCGCGCCCTCGGCCAGCTCGAGATGATGACGATAGTGCGCAGTGTTGACCTCATCGCCATCCAGCCCCTGGGTGATGTGCAGCAGCAGCAGCGGTTTCGCCGGGCGCTGGTTGCGCTTCACGCGGATGTGCGTCACACCCGACGCGAGGCTTTCGGTCAGATGCAGGAACACTTCTGGTTGAACCGGTGCGGGCAGCGTCTGGCGCAGGTCATTAATCTCGACCTCAAAGCCGCTCGCCTCGGTGCTGTCGCTCAGTTCAGGGCGGTAGCACCCGTCGACAAACACCAGCCGCACGGCGTCCACATTCAGCGCCAGGGCATCGCGCTGCGCCGGAGTGACCTCCGCCAGACGGGTGACGAACTGGCTGTTGAGCAGGCCGTCCAGCGGCGTGTATTTCCAGTTCTCGTGTTTGCGCGTCGGCAGACCGAGGCGCAGCATCTGTTGCAGGTGCTGTTGCGCCTGCTCGGATCGCGTTTCGCCCTGGGTTTCAAACAGGCGATGCCACTGCTGCAGCGCGTTACTGCTGTTCGGTAAGCCAGCCATAGCCCTGCTCCTCCAGTTGTTTGACCAGAGTAAAGTCACCGGATTTCACGATGCGGCCCTGATACAGGACGTGGACGTAATCCGGTTTGATGTAGTCCAGAATGCGCTGGTAGTGGGTGACGATAATGAACGAGCGTTTGCCGTCGCGCAGGGAGTTCACGCCGTCGGCAACGATTTTCAGCGCATCGATGTCGAGACCGGAGTCCGTTTCATCCAGGATGCACAGCTCCGGCTCGAGCACCGCCATCTGCAGGATATCGTTGCGCTTTTTCTCGCCGCCGGAGAAACCGACGTTCACGGAACGGGTAAGCAGATCTTCCGGCATTTTCAGCAGTTTGATCTTCTCTTCCATCAGATCCTGGAAATCAAAGCGATCCAGCTCCTCTTCGCCACGGTATTTGCGTACCGCATTCAGCGAGGTTTGCAGGAAAAACTGGTTGCTGACGCCCGGAATTTCGACCGGGTACTGGAAGGCCATAAAGATCCCTTCCCCGGCGCGGTCTTCCGGTGACAGTTCGAGGAGATCTTTGCCTTTAAACTCGACGGAACCGCCGACCACTTCGTAATCTTCACGCCCGGCAAGCGTCGCGGAGAGCGTACTTTTCCCGGAGCCGTTCGGCCCCATAATGGCGTGCACTTCGCCCGGCCGGACCTCAATATTCAGCCCGCGCAGGATCGCTTTATCTTCCACACTGACCTGTAAATCTTTAATGCTTAACATGTTTATTCCTTAACCGACACTGTGTTCAAGGCTGATGGCCAACAGTTTTTGTGCTTCTACGGCAAATTCCAGCGGCAACTCAGAGAACACGTCCTTACAGAAGCCGTTCACAATCATCGAAATCGCATCTTCTTCGCTGATACCGCGCTGCAGGCAGTAGAACAGCTGATCTTCTCCGATGCGCGAGGTGGTCGCCTCGTGCTCCAGTTGGGCGCTGTTATTGCGACACTCGACGTACGGGAAGGTGTGCGCCCCGCAGTCGGTACCGATCAGCATCGAATCACACTGGGTGAAGTTACGCGCGTTGGTCGCCGTCGGCATGATCTTCACCAGGCCGCGATAGCTGTTCTGGCTGTGTCCGGCGGAGATCCCTTTCGAGATGATGGTCGATTTGGTGTTTTTACCGATGTGGATCATCTTGGTGCCGGTATCGGCCTGCTGATACCCGCTGGTCAGCGCTACGGAGTAGAACTCTCCGATCGAGTTGTCGCCGCGCAGAATGCAGCTCGGGTATTTCCAGGTGATCGCGGAACCGGTCTCGGACTGGGTCCAGGACATTTTGCTGTTTTCGCCTTCGCACAGGGCGCGCTTGGTGACGAAGTTCAGGATGCCGCCGGTGTTGCCATCGCCAGGGAACCAGTTCTGCACCGTGGAGTATTTCACTTCCGCGTCTTTGTGGATGATCACTTCCACCACCGCGGCGTGCAGTTGGTAGCTGTCGCGCACGGGCGCGGAACAGCCCTCAATGTAGCTCACGTAGCTGCCTTCGTCGGCGACCAGAATGGTGCGCTCGAACTGGCCGGTTTTTTCCGCGTTGATGCGGAAATAGGTCGAGAGTTCCATCGGGCAACGCACGCCTTTCGGCACGTAGATAAAGGTCCCGTCG
Organism: Lelliottia wanjuensis; assembly: GCF_030238365.1. Lineage (GTDB taxonomy): Bacteria > Pseudomonadota > Gammaproteobacteria > Enterobacterales > Enterobacteriaceae > Enterobacter > Enterobacter wanjuensis. The sequence continues at coordinate 112,716 of NZ_JASSOT010000067.1, forward strand.
GAGGCGACCGCCGCGTTCAGCGCCGCAAAGAAGTTGTCGTTGCTCGGGACCACGGTGCCGATGTATTTCTTCACCAGCTCCGGGTGATCGTGAATGGCTTCGCCAAAGGAGCAGAAGATGATCCCCTGTTCGGCCAGCTTGCCACGGTAGGTGGTGGCGACCGATACGGAGTCAAAGATGGCGTCGACCGCGACTTCACGTCCCTCGCGGACCGGCACGCCGAGCTGCTCGAAGGCCTCTTCCACCTCTTTGCTCAGGAAGGTGTTGGCCCCGGTTTGCTGCACCGCACCAGGTTGTGAGGCGCAAGTGTCGTCACAGCTGCCGCAGGAGGGCGCCGAGTAGTAGCTGTAATCCTGATAATTCAGTTTGTCGTAGTGCGCCTTCAGCCAGTGGGGCTCTTCCATCTCCAGCCACGCGCGAAACGCGCTCAGGCGAAACTCGAGCATCCACTCCGGCTCGTTACGTTTGGCCGAAATCGCGCGCACCACCTCTTCGTTGATGCCTTTCGCTAATTCGTCCGTTTGCAGCTGGGTGAAGAAGCCCTCTTTATAGTTGAGGTGCCCGCCACTCCAGGTATTCACATCGTCAGTTGCTTCAGTATTACGAGACATAGTACCGCCTATACCCCAAAGCTTTCGCCGCAGCCGCATTCATTCTGCGCTTTCGGGTTATTGAATTTGAATAACTGGTTTAAGCCTTCGCGCACGAAGTCGACTTCAGTGCCATCGATAAACGGCATCGCCTGCAGGGCGACAAACAGCTTCGCCCCGTCGGTTTCGAATACCAGATCATCTTTTTCGGGCACGCTGACCGTATCCAGCACGTAGCCGAATCCGGCGCAGCCAGTCTGTTTAACGCCTAAACGCAAGCCCACAATTTCCGGCTTTTTCGCCACCAGCTCGTGAATATGCGCCGCCGCCGTGGGCGTCAGCGTCAAACCACGCCAGGCAAAATCAGCGGGATTAAAGGTTTCTGAATGCAATTCCATAGGTCCACCTCATCTATTAAGCCACCAGGGGCATTACACCATGTTAGTGATAACGATTATCACTTCAACCCCCTGACAGCAGGGGCTTTCGGCTAAACCGCCCTTTTTGGCTACTTTTATTAAGCATAGACCCTGCCACGCAGGTTATTTAGCTATGTCGAAATTGTTTAATCTATTGATGTATAACGCATTTGAGGGGGTTAAAGCGTGAGAATGGCGCAAGGGGAAAATATGTATCGGGAATACCTATTTATTTAATTGGTTTTAGAAAATCTACAGAATCAAACGATTACCCCAAAAACAGTGGCTTATGTTTTGCGCAGAGTCTATCGCTCCAGGAAAACACCGAATCCTGAGCGGGTGTGCAATGAGGGACTAAACTTTAGTCTGACACCTAAAGGAGATAACTATGTCATCACATGATTTTGAAAATGAAGCCGATCGCCTGGCGAAGAAAGCCCTGAACAAAGCCGATGAATTTGCGGGCGAGGCTCAGTCACAGTTTGGCGATGCGGTGGATTCACCGAAGCATCAGTTGAAAGGTGCCGCTCGCAAATACGCAGCACAGGCATCAGACGTCGCGTCAGAGGTCTCAGACAGAGTCCGTGATAATCCATTGACCGGATTGATGGCGGCGGGTGCGATTGGTCTTATCATTGGTCTACTGGTAGGCCGGAAATAAGCAGCAAAACGAATACGACAGGCCCGCAAGGGCCTTTATGCTATCGACAGGACGGTTAGCCTGCGATGAAAGAGACGGAAAAACCTTGCTCTCGCCAGTGGTCTAGCTGTTCCTGTTGACGTCTTGACGGCGCATGGCCGGTCCAGACAAAGAGTTTTTGACCGGGGAACAGTTCCGGTTTCGGCGAGTCAATCGGCTCAGCCAGCACATCAACATGCCATCCCTGCTGTGACAAACGCCCTGCTTCAAGCCATAAACGCGTACGATCGTCTGTATCCCAGCCAATCAGCAACGCCTCTTTGCCCGGTTTTTTACGCGCTTCGACCAGAAGCGTGGCAATAAAATCGATCAGCACGCCGTCCAGCAGGCTGGACATGTGTCGGGCGGTATTGTGATCGAGGCTTAAACGTTGACGAACGGGGATGAAAATGTGGTCAATGAGGGCTTCAACGGCGTGGTCACGACGGAATTCCGCAATTTTAAGCCGCAGTTTTGCCGGACTGGCAAAACGCAGCACCGTCATCATCTCTTCCTGGAAAGAGACCCAGTTGCTGTCGACCAGAGGATTACCGACTTCAAGCAACGCCTTTACCTTGCCAACCGAAATGCCGGTTTTCATCAGGCGTTTGATCTCTTCGATGCGCTGGATATCCTCTTCGTCAAACTGACGATGGCCCCCTTCACTGCGCTGCGGTTTTAACAAACCGTAGCGTCGCTGCCAGGCGCGCAGTGTGACGGGGTTGATTCCGCATCGTTCGGCGACTTCGCCGATACTGTATAAGGCCATTAACTCCCTCATGCTTAAACGCAATACTTCCATACCAAACCTGTTCAACTTTAGCAGATTGTACAAACTCATTGTATAACTAACAAATCACCAGGGTTCAAGCCGAATTTGTACAAGATTTGTTGTCCCTGGCCTGATTTGTACAACCTATGTCACTGTGAAAGGGGTTACAGCCCGGCTTTTTTCTCCGGCCACGCCACCGCTGGAATACCGCCAAAACGTGGGCTGGCAAACAGATGCCCCTGGAACTGGGAGATCCCCGCCGACTCAAGCCACATCCACTCTTCCGCTTTTTCGACACCCACAGCGCAGACCAGAATTTCCAGCGATGTACAGCATTTGATGATGGCCTGAATAATCGCCTGGCGCGGTCCGCTGCGATGGACATCCGCCACCAGATCGCGATTAATTTTGATTCGGTCTGGCTGGAACTGCGCCAGCAGTAACAGTCCGGCGAATCCGGCGCCAAAGTGATCGATCGCCACGCTGATACCGGCACTTTTCAGCTGCCTGACTGCGTCTTTAAATTCATCAAAGCGCGAGATTACCTCGCTCTCGGTAAACTCGACCACAATCTGCTCCGGCACCAGGCCGTTGGCTTCAATTTCATTCAACAAAAAGCCTACCGCGCCGGGCACATTCACCAGCGTCATCGGCAGCAGGTTGACGGATAACGCCTGCTCTTTCAGGCCCAGTTTACCCGCCATGGCGAACGCCACTTTCTTGCTGTCGAGGTCCGCCTGGTAAATATCGTTCCCGGTAAAAGCCTTGAAATACGCCTGCGGAGAATCACCAGTATGGGTGCGGATCAGCGCCTCGAACGAGACCACTTCCCGGGCAAACGGATCGACAATCGGCTGAAACGCAAAACCGCAGTCTGCGGTTTCATCCACCGCCAGCGGCCCGGAGGGGAGATCGTCTTCGTCCGGGATAAAGTCCCACGTATCTCCGGCGGGAATTTCGTAATAGTTAGCTTTTTCCGTGGCTTCGACAAAGGTGCGGAAGAACTGCAATGCGCGGTCGTTGTAGGTCAGCTGATACTTGGTCGTCCCTTTATCCAGAACCTGCTGGAGCACCTCTTCGCGTTCATAGGTTCTTAAATCGAACAGCTCCATCCCGGCTTTGCCGAAGCGGCGCGACGGGGCGTAATCGCACAAAAGTTCAACGAGATTGTAATGACGCGGGTCCTTGCAGATGTCGGCGTAAATGCGGAAAACGCTCTCCTCGGGGCCTTCGAGCAGCTGAAAGAAGTGGGTTCCGTTAAACAGTAAAATCCCGGTGACATCGGATTCCCCGTTTTTGATATTGGCCGCCGCGACCATCTCTTCCAGCGCTTTCACCGGAACGGTTTCGCAGAGATGACTGCGGTAGATAATTGTTGTGAGCATAGTGATTCCGGGAGTTAATGGAGTGTTTGCCGTTGGGCTCAGGACGCCCAGGTCTTTGTTATATCACATTAATTGATTAACAAATAATTCACATCACAATCAGTTTAGCCGCTATCGGCTATCCGTCCTCTTCGATCGGACAGATTTTCAGAATGAAACATCTTGTACAATATATTCTGTACTGATATCAACAGCCATCGCCAATAACCCACTGATAAACAACGAATAGCACTTTTTGATCAAAATTAACCTAAAAAACTGTACATCAGAAATGTACAACTTTTTAAAAAACGTATAACTTAAATTGTAACTTAGCTGACTACTTAATTTTACAGGAGTGATACATGCGTCAGAACAGCTACATTCCCGACAGCGCCAATGCGATTGTCCAGTATTTTGAGAAAGCCGCGCTACCGACGCAGCAGGAAACCCTCGGTCAGATCGTGGTGGAGATCCTGAGCGATGGCCGTAATCTGAATCGCAAGACCCTGTGCACCAAGCTGCTTAGCCGCCTCGACACGGCGTCTGGCCCGGAAGAAGAGAGCCACTACCACACCCTGATTGGTTTGCTATTTGATCGCTAAGATCCAATAGCAAACCCATTGAGCAGATCACCTGGTTTTTAAGGCAATTCTGACGAAGGAACGTTGCAGGCACTGAAAGACCTGGCAATCTTCAGCAGACCCCCTCGCGAGGGGATCTGACTTAATGCCGCACGGTGTAACATCACCCAGCGGCAATCAGAGATGCAGTTATGAGAAGTGAAACAGAGCAACTAATAGATGAATTAATTGGAGAGGCGGTTTTATCTCTTTTGAAAGAGCACGGCCCTGTCAGCAAGCAATCGCTTTTGCGGCGATTGCGGGACATGGAGGCGAGTGAGGCCGACCCTCGCCGTCGCGAAGCCCTCGCGGCGGTGATCGGCGAAATCAACGCCAGCGGTACGCCGTTTGCCCAACGTAAGAGAGCCCGTCCTCAGAGGGATCTGAACGGTCTAAAAAGTGAGCAAAACGATAATGTTTTCCCGCTGTTTGGCGATGGTAAGCCCGGCGGTTCAAAAAACATTCATTAACAGCAACCGATCAATAACCCTTACGGTGAGAATAAATGAGACAAAATATTCAAGTTCAACCCGCTATGTACGCTGGTTTTAGTGATAATCCTCTGTCTGAGTATTTCCGTAATGCGGGCGATAGACTGGCTGAAGAGTCTGCCCTTTTTGCTTCTGCGGTGAGCTGTATCATGGCCTCCGAAGGGCATCTGACCAATAAAGCCATTATCCTGTGGCTGATTAATGCCCTCGAATCCACCGACGACGTGGTGATGGGCGATGTGATCCGCAAAACCCTCGAAATCGTCGTCGGCTATACCATGGACGATATTTAAGACGCGATTTTTGCTATACAGGAGGCCAGAAGAGAGTATCGCCCTTGCTGCGGTTTTCTCACTGGCCTTCTCATTTTGTCGACACTAATGTCGAATGTCATGTCGAGCCCGGTCCTTAAAAATCAGTAATCCCTGTTAAATCAACGAAATGAAATTCTGGCACAGAACCTGCTTTAACGGTCTGTCAGATGACGCTCGTTCAACTCTTAACAGGTCTGTTATTGATGAAAAAAATCCCAAGCGTCTGCCCCTACTGTGGCGCAGGCTGTAAATTAAATCTCGTGGTTGAGAACAACCGCATCATTCGTGCCGAAGCCGCCGGCGGCGTCACCAACCAGGGCACCCTGTGTCTGAAAGGCTTTTACGGCTGGGACTTCCTCAACGATACCCGTCTGCTCACCCCTCGCCTCACCCAACCGATGATCCGCTACAACAAAGGCGACAAATTCACCCCTGTCACCTGGGACGAAGCGATCCGCTACACCGCCAGCAAGCTGAAAGCCATCAAAGAGCAGTATGGTCCGCGCTCGATTATGACCACCGGCTCGTCACGCGGTACGGGTAACGAAACCAACTACGTGATGCAGAAATTCGCCCGCGGCGTGCTCAACACCAATAACGTGGACTGCTGCGCCCGCGTCTGCCACGGCCCGTCGGTGGCCGGTTTGCAGGAGACACTCGGCAACGGGGCGATGAGTAATTCGATTAACGATATCGAGAACTCAAAGTGCCTGCTGGTGTTTGGCTACAACTGCGCGGATTCTCACCCGATCGTCGCCCGTCGAGTGATCAAGGCCAGGCAGAACGGCGCGAAGATCATCGTTTGCGATCCGCGTCGCATCGAAACCGCCCGCATCGCCGATCAGCATCTACAGCTCAATAACGGCAGCAACATGGCGTTGATCAATGCCTTTGGCTACGTGCTGCTGGAGGAGGAGCTGTACGACAAAAACTACGTCGCGCGCTTCACCGACGGCCTCGAGACCTATCGCCAGATCGTCAAGGATTACGCGCCTGAGAAGGTCGAGCATCTGACCGGCATTCCGGCGCGCGATGTGCGTCAGGCGATGCGCACTTTCGCCGCCGCGCCGTCCGCGACGGTGATGTGGGGTATGGGCGTGACGCAGTTTGGTCAGGCCGTCGACGTGGTGAAAGGCCTTTCCAGCCTGGCGCTGCTGACCGGCAATCTTGGCCGTCCTGCCGTCGGCGTCGGCCCGGTTCGCGGACAAAATAACGTCCAGGGCGCGTGCGATATGGGCGTGCTGCCGAACATGTTCCCGGGCTACCAGGAGGTGACCGACGCCGCCGTGCGCGCGAAGTTCGCCGAGGCCTGGGGCATTAACGTCAACGACATGGATGACCAGGTCGGGACGCGGATCACCGAAGTGCCACACCTGGCGCTGGAAGGCAAAATCAAAGCTTATTACATCATGGGGGAAGATCCGCTCCAGACCGAAGCGGACCTGGGCCTGGTGCGCCGCGGCTTTGAGGCGCTCGACTTCGTGGTGGTGCAGGACATCTTTATGACCAAAACCGCCGAAGTGGCGGATGTGTTGCTGCCAGCCACCTCCTGGGGCGAGCACGGCGGTGTGTTCACCTGCGCGGATCGCGGCTTCCAGCGCTTCGGCAAAGCGATCGAGGCCAGCGGGAACGTGAAGCGCGACTGGGAGATCATCAGCCTGCTCGCCAGCGCGATGGGCTATCCGATGCATTACGACTCTAACCAGCAAATCTGGGATGAAATGCGCGAGCTGTGCCCGCTGTTCTTCGGCGTAACATACGAAAAAATGGGCGAAATGGGTCACGTTCAGTGGCCGTGTCCGACGCTGGATCATCCCGGTACGCCCTACCTGTACAAAGACAATCAGTTCGACACGCCGAATTGCAAAGGCCAGCTGTTTGCCGCCCCGTGGCGCGCGCCTGCGGAAGTGCCGGACGCGGAGTATCCGCTGGTGCTGTGTACGGTGCGCGAAGTCGGCCACTATTCGTGTCGTTCGATGACCGGTAACTGCGCCGCGCTGCAAAGCCTGGCGGATGAACCGGGTCGCGTGCAGATGAATCCGGCGGACGCTGCGGCGCTTGGCGTATCGGACGGACAGCTGGTGTGGGTGCGTTCGCGTCGCGGGAAGGTGATCACCCGGGCGAACATCAGCGAGCGCATTAACGAGGGCGCGGTGTATATGACGTATCAGTGGTGGATTGGAGCCTGTAACGAGCTGACGCAGGACAATCTCGACCCGACGTCAAAAACGCCGGAAACTAAATATTGCGCGGTGCAGCTGGAGGCGATCGACGATCAGCGCTGGGCGGAAGATTATGCCGCATCGGCGTATCAGTCGATGAAAACCCGGTTGATTGATGCGGTGAACGTGTAACGAAAAAAGCCCGATGGCGCTACGCTTATCGGGCCTACAAACACCTCAACCGTAGGCCGGGTAAGGCGCAGCCGCCACCCGGCAACCCCGTTTACTCGTCCTCTTTCGCCTCGACCTCACGATACCAGCGCGGGTGATGTTTCTTCGCCCAGCGACGGCTCACCTTCCCTTCGATCATGCCGGTTATCGATCCCTTCACCCAGAACGCCATATAGATATGAATCAGGATGGCGTGGATCAGCACAATCGCCGCCGTGGCGTGAATGAGCAGGCTCCAGCGCACCAGCCAGATCGGGAAGTAGTGGGTAAAGTAAGGCCGCCAGATGATCACTCCCGTCGCCAGCAGGACGAAAATCAGGCTCATGATCGACCAGAACATCATCTTCTGCCCGGCGTTGTATTTCCCGACGTCCGCCACCTTATGCTCGTTGCCTTTCAGCACCTCCACGATACCCTTGATCCACGGCAGATCCTGTTTATCCGGGATATTGTGATGCACAAAACGGACAAACATAAACATCAGCGCAAAAAAGATCAGCACGCCGAAAAACGGGTGCAGGATACGCCCCATCTGCGGTGTGCCGAAGGTTTCCGTCAGCCACTGGAGGGTCGGGAAAAAGAGCGCAATACCGGATAACGACACCAGGAAGAAGCAGATCACCACCGTCCAGTGACAGGCGCGGTCGATAAACTTCGTGCGCAGGATCATTTTGCTCTTACTCATGCGGATTCTCCTCTTCGTCGTCGTCCGTCTCCTTGTTTGGCCCTACGCCGATGTAGTGGTAAATCAGCCCCGCGAAGGTGGCGATAAACCCGGCGGCGGAGAGCGGCTTGAGGATCCCCTTCCACAGATTCACCGGCAGATCGATCTTCGGATCCGTCGGCAGGTTGTGGTACAGCGCCGGCTGGTCGGCGTGATGCAGGACGTACATCACGTGCGTCCCGCCCACGCCCTGCGGGTTATAGACCCCCGCCTGCGCGTAGCCGCGTTTTTTCAGCTGCATCACGCGCGATTCGCCCAGCTCCAGCATCTCTTTTTTGGTGCCGAAATGAATCGCGCCGGTCGGGCAGGTTTTGACGCAGGCCGGCTCCTGGCCGACGCTGACGCGATCCACGCACAGGGTGCATTTGTAGACCCGGTTGTCGTCAGGATTGAGACGCGGAATATTGAACGGACACCCGGCAATGCAGTATCCGCAGCCGATGCAGTGTTCAGACTGAAAATCGACAATCCCGTTGGCGTACTGGATGATTGCCCCGGCGGACGGGCACGCTTTCAGGCAGCCCGGCTCCGCGCAGTGCATGCAGCCGTCCTTGCGGATCAGCCACTCCAGTTTGTTGTTCTGCGTGGTTTCGCTAAAGCGCATCACCGTCCAGGATTTGGCACTCAAATCCATCGGGTTGTCATAGACGCCCTCGCACACGCCGACCTCGTCGCGAATATCATTCCACTCCGAGCACGCCACCTGACAGCCTTTGCAGCCGATGCAGGTTGAAACGTCGATAAGCTTCGCCACTTCCGCTTTAAAATCCCGCGCCTGCGGCGGGGGGGTCATGACGTTGGTGGCCGAACGTTTGATAATATCTTGTGATTGCATAGACATACGCGGCCTCCCTTACGCCTTCTCGATATTGGCTAAAAACGCTTTGTATTCCGGCGTTTGCGAGTTGGCGTCACCAACGGACGGTGTCAGCGTATTGGCAAGGAACCCTTTGCGCGTGGTCCCTTCAAAACCCCAGTGACACGGGATGCCAATGGTGTCGATCTGACGCCCATCAATGGTCAGGGTTTGCAGGCGTTTGGTGACCACCGCTTTGGCTTTGATATACCCGCGTTTCGAGGTCACTTTCACCACGTCCCCGGCGACAATGCCCTTCTGCAGCGCCAGCGCTTCCCCCATCTCGATAAACTGATCCGGCTGGGCGATGGCGTTGAGCCGCGCATGTTTGGTCCAGTGGCGGAACAGTTCTGTGATCGAGTAAGTCGTGGCGACATACGGGAAGTCAGCCGCTTTGCCCATATTGGCGACATCTTCCCTGAACACGCGCGCCACCGGGCTGGAGATCACATTCGGATGCAGCGGGTTAGTGCCAATCGGTGATTCAAGCGGTTCGTAATGCTCCGGGAACGGGCCGTCGTTCATCTTGTCGATGGAGAACAGACGCGCCACCCCTTCCGGGTTCATGATAAACGGCCCAACGTTCGTGCCCGGCGCCGAGGCGTTGTAATCCGCCACGTCCATACCCGCCCATTTTTTCCCGTCCCAGTGCAGCAGGGCACGTTCCGGGTCCCATGGTTTTCCGGCGACATCCGCCGACGCGCGGTTATAGAGAATGCGACGGTTCGCAGGCCACGACCACGCCCAGCCCGGCGTACAGCCCAGGCCGTAAGGATCGCTGTTGTCGCGATTCGCCATCTGGTTGCCCTGCTCGGTCCAGCTTCCGCAGTAGACCCAGCAGAAGCTGCTGGTCGAGCCGTCGTCGCGCAGCTGCGCAAAGCTGCTGAGCTGCTGCCCTTTTTTAGCAACCAGCTGGCCTTTGTCGTCATACAGATCGGCGAGCGCCATGCCGTTGGCTTCGCGGGCGATCTCCTCCGGGTGCGGGTCGCGCGGATTTTTGTAATTCCACGACATGTTCAGCACCGGCTCAGGGTTTGCGCCGCCCTCCTGCTGATAAAGTTCACGCAGACGCGTAAACAGACGCCCGAGGATTTTGCCGTCGTGCATCGCCTCGCCCGGTGGTTCTGCCGCCGCCCAGTGCCACTGCAGCCAGCGGCCCGAGTTGGCGATCGAGCCGTCCTCTTCTGCAAAGCAGGACGATGGCAGGCGGAACACTTCGGTCTGGATCTCTTTCGGATCGACGTCGTTCATCTCGCCGTGGTGCTGCCAGAAGGTCGAGGACTCGGTCACCAGCGGGTCGATCACCACCATGTACTTGAGTTTCGCCAGCGCGCGCGCCGATTTGTTCTTGTCCGGGAACGCCGCCAGCGGGTTGAAGCCCTGCACGATGTAACCGTTGATTTTGCCGTCGAGCATCAGCTTCGCCTGGGTCATCACGTCATACAGACGATCCCACTTCGGCAGCCAGTCGTAGCCCCAGTTGTTCTCCGCCGTGGCGCGATCGCCCCAGAAACTTTTCATCATGCTGACAAAGAATTTCGGCGTGTTTTGCCAGTAGTTGACCTCATTGAGGCCCAGGGATGGCGGCGTGATTTGCGAGATATAGGTCTGATAATCCTGCTGTTTTTCCGACGGCAGCGGCATGTAGCCGGGCAGATTGGTGGAGAGCAGGCCGAGATCCGTATAGCCCTGAATATTGGAGTGACCGCGCAGGGCATTCACCCCGCCGCCCGCCATCCCGATATTCCCGAGCAGGAGTTGCAGCATCCCCGCCGCGCGGATGATCTGCGCCCCGGCCGAGTGGTGCGTCCAGCCGAGAGCGTACAAAATGGTCGCCGTGCGATTCGGCACGCTGGTGCTGGCGAGGATCTCGCAGATGCGGTTGAAATCTTCCAGCGAGGTGCCGCAGAGACGGTTGACCATCTCCGGCGTGTAGCGATCGACGTGCGCTTTGAGTAAGTTCCAGACGCAGCGCGGATGGCTCAGGGTATCGTCACGCAGGGCATGCCCCTGCTCGTCCAGCTGATAGAACCAGCTCGATTTGTCGTACTGACGTTTTTCGGCGTCGTACCCGCTGAACAGCCCGTCATCGAAAGCATAGTCGTCGCGAATAATCAGGCTGGCGTTGGTGTAGGCGCGCACGTATTCGTGCTGGATGGCGTCATGTTCGATCAGATAGCGGATGGCACCGAGCAAGAAGGCGGTGTCAGATCCGGCGCGGATCGGGGCATACAGATCCGCCACGGCAGCGCTGCGGTTAAAGCGCGGATCCACCACAACTACGGTCGCATCGTTTTTGGTCTGCGCTTCGATCACCCATTTGAAGCCGACCGGGTGCGCTTCGGCGGCGTTGCCACCCATGATCAGCACCACGTTGGCATTTTTAATATCGACCCAGTTGTTGGTCATTGCCCCGCGTCCGAAGGTCGGGGCCAGCGCGGCGACGGTCGGGCCATGGCACAGACGCGCCTGGCAGTCGATGGCCACCATCCCCAGCGCGCGGGCAAATTTGCCGTCGAGAATCCCGGTTTCATTGCTGGCCGCCGAAGAGCAGAGCATGCCGGTGGTGGTCCAGCGGTTGACCGTCAGACCCTGGGCGTTTTTCTCGATAAAGTTGGCGTCGCGATCCGCTTTCATCAGCCGGGCGATGCGTTCGATGGCGTCATCCCAGGAGATGCGCTGCCACTTGTCAGAGCCGGGCGCGCGGTATTCGGGATAGAGCAGACGGTTGTCGCTGTGGATATAATCCAGCACTCCGGCCCCTTTCGGACACAGGGAACCGCGGCTGACCGGATGATCCGGATCGCCTTCGACGTGATAGATACTTTCTGTGACGTTTTTGGCGGTGTCGCCGAGGCTGTACATCAGCATGCCGCAGCCAACTGAGCAGTACGTACAGTTATTACGCGTCTCTTTTGCTTTTAAGAGTTTGTATTGACGGGCTTCTGCGTGCGCAGAAAATGATGATAAAAATCCGAGAGATGCAACAGTGGTTCCTGCCATACCGCCCGCGCAGATCTTAAAGAACTGCCTCCGGCTAAGCTCCATTTATCCTCCAGCTTAAACTTAAGACTCGAAAAGGGATGGAGATTATAGGGTTATTAGAATTCAGAAACCATTATCCATTTGTGGTTATAAGACCATGAACTCACAAAGGACAAAAACAAAAAAGGCCGCATTAGCGGCCTTTTCAACAAGCGGGAGATTAATGGACGTGAACGCCTAACCGCCAGGCAAAGTAGATCTCTTCTTTCAGTTCGTTGGAAGAGAGCGCGAGCAGGTCGGCAAACTCCAGTTCAAGCTGTTTCAGCTTTTTCAGGTACTGCGCCGGGGACAAATTGCTCTTATCGCGACGTAAAAACTCTACTGCCAGTTGGGTGGGGCTCATTTCGGTATCCATAACATCCTCTCTATGTACAAAACCTGACCAGTATAGCACGTCTGACTGACCAATTTTTGACCAAAGACAATTCCTCTCAGATGTTTACCTTTATTTAAACCACCGCCGTGGTGAGTCGCGACGAGCAGCACAGTCGTTCCTGCTCGTCGAAAATGTCGATCTGCCACACCTGATGGCGACTGCCTGCGTGCAGCGCACGACACACTCCGCGCACGCGCCCGCTGCGCACGGAACGAATGTGGTTGGCATTGACCTCCAGCCCCACCACTTTTTGCTCGCCCTCGGTACAGAGATAGCCCGCCACCGAGCCCAGCGTTTCCGCCAGCACCACCGAGGCACCGCCGTGCAGCAGGCCAAACGGCTGATGCGTGCGGCTGTCCACCGGCATAGTGGCTTCGAGGTCGTTTTCACCGATGCGCGTAAACTGAATATCGAGCAAACCGACCATATTCCCCTCGCCCATGGCGTTGAGCGCCTCAAGCGATGCGGTACGTTTCCAGATCATCCCATAATCTCCAGTAATGCCTGCAGTGGATGGCGAACGCCGCTGCCTTCCACGCGTTTCACCTGGCTGCGACAGGAATAGCCTGTTGCCAGACAGCGGTTGCGCGGCAGACGTTGCATCGCCTGATGCCATGACAATTCGTAGATCCCCAGCGAGTTAGCGTGGTTTTTCACTTCGTGGCCGTAGGTCCCGGCCATCCCGCAGCAGCCGACGCTGACGTTTTCCAGCTTCGCGCCAAAGCGCGCAAAAATAGACGCCCATTGCGCCGGTGCACCCGGCAGCGCCGTCACTTCCGTACAGTGTCCGAACAGATACCAGGCTTCGCCGCTCACCTCTTTCGCCGCCGCAGATTGCAGCGCGGCTGGCAGCCATTCATGCACCAGCATCACGCTGAAATCCCCGCGCTTGTCGCCCAGCGTCTGTTTGTACTCATCGCGATAACAGAGCACCAGCGCCGGATCGACGCCCACCATCGGCATGCCCAGCTGCGCGATGCGGTTCAAAAAGTCCGACGTTTTCTGCGCCGTTTTCGCAAAGCGATTCAGGAAGCCTTTGATGTGCTGCGCCTTGCCGTTCGGCGAGAATGGCAGGACCACCGGCTGATAGCCGACGCGCTCCACCAGACGGACAAAATCGGCCACCACCTGCGCGTCGTAATAGCTGGTGAACGGGTCCTGCACCACCAGCACGGTTTTGGCTTTTTGCTCGTCGCTCAGGGACTCGAGCTGTTCCAGGGTCATATTGGCCGAACGGTGGCCGACCAGCTGACGCTGCAGTGACGGCGTGGAGAGCAGCGGCAGATCGACCATCCCGATATGTTTTTCGGAAAGCTTGCGCACCAGCGGCTGGTTGATGAAAAAGTTGAAGGTCTTCGGCGCGCGCGCCATCAGCGGGGCGTAGCTTTCGACCGTCGCCACCAGATGATCGCGCACCGGGCGCAGATAGCGGGAGTGATACAGCTGCAGGAAGCGCGAGCGGAACTCCGGCACGTCGATTTTGATCGGGCATTGCGTCGAGCAGGCTTTACAGGCCAGACAGCCGGACATCGCCTCTTTCACTTCGTGGGAAAAATCGTACTCGCCTTTACTGGCATGCCAGCTATTCCTGGAACGTTCGATCAGCGTGCGCAGGCTGGCGCGTTTTTCCGGCAGATCGTTTTCCAGCTTCAGCGGATCGACGCCGCGATCGGCCAGCAGACGCAGCCACTCGCGCACCAGCGTCGCTCGCCCTTTTGGGGAATGGATGCGGTTGCTGGTGATTTTCATCGACGGGCACATCGGGCTTTTCACGTCGAAGTTAAAGCACAGGCCGTTGCCGTTACACTCCATCGCCCCGCGCCAGGATGAGCGCACGGCAATCGGAATTTGTCGGTCATAAGTGCCGCGTTTTATCGCGTCGACCTGCATCATCGGATCGTCCACGCCCGCAGGCGGGCAGATTTTGCCGGGGTTAAGACGGTTATTAGGGTCAAACGCGGCTTTGATTTTGCGCAGTTCGCCGTACAGCTGCTCGCCGAAGAACGCCGGGCTGTACTCCGCGCGAAAGCCCTTCCCGTGCTCGCCCCACAGCAGGCCGCCGTATTTTGCCGTCAGCGCCACTACGTCGTCGGAGATCTGCTTCATCAGCATCTCCTGCTGCGGGTCGCACATATCCAGCGCCGGACGCACGTGCAGCACGCCCGCATCGACGTGGCCAAACATGCCGTAGCTCAGGCCGTGGCTGTCGAGTAATGCGCGAAACTCGACGATGTAATCCGCCAGATGTTCCGGCGGCACGCAGGTGTCTTCCGCAAACGGGATCGGTTTGGCTGCCCCTTTGGCGTTCCCCAGCAGGCCGACCGCTTTTTTACGCATCGCGTAGATGCGCTCAATGCCTGAGAGATCGTTACACAGCTGCCAGCCAATCACGCCGCCCTCGCCCTGCGCGATCAGTTCGTCGAGACGGGCGCAGAGCGTCTGCACCTGTGAGTCGATAAGTTCCGCATCATCGCCAGCAAATTCCACGATGTTCAGGCCGAGCATCTCTTTATCCGGCACGTCGGTGATCAGCTCGCTGACTGAGTGCCAGACGATATCTTCTCGCGCCAGATTAAGCACTTTCGAGTCGACGGTTTCCACCGACAGGGCGCGCGCCTCGACCATAAAAGGCGCGTTGCGCAGGGCGGCATCGAAGGAGTTGTATTTGACGTTCACCAGACGGCGCACTTTTGGCAGCCGGGTGATATCCAGACGCGCCTCGGTGATAAAGGCCAGCGTCCCTTCGGAGCCGGTCAGAATGCGGGTCAGGTCGAACTCACTGAGGTCGTCATTAAAGACGTGGCGCAGATCGTAGCCCGTCAGGAAGCGGTTCAGTTTCGGGAATTTATCCAGAATCAGCTGGCGGTTGTCACGACAGCTGTCGAGCACGCTGCGATAGATGCGCCCGACCGCCGTGTTATCTTGTCCAAGGGTTTCGGCCAGTTGCACCGGCACCGCCTGGGTATCGAGAATGTCGCCGCCGAGCAGTACCGCACGCACGCCGAGCACGTGATCGGAGGTTTTGCCGTACACCAGCGAACCCTGGCCGGAGGCATCGGTGTTAATCATCCCGCCCAGGGTGGCGCGGTTACTGGTGGATAATTCCGGGGCGAAGAAGTAGCCGTAAGGTTTCAGGAACTGGTTGAGCTGATCTTTGATCACCCCCGCTTCGACGCGTACCCAGCCCTCTTCCGGGTTGATCTCAATGATACGATTCATGTAACGCGACATATCAATGATGATGCCCTGATTCAGGGCCTGACCATTGGTGCCGGTTCCGCCACCGCGCGGGGTGAAGACCAGCGAGGCGAAACGCTCCTGCGCCGCCAGCCGGGAAAGCAGGGCCACATCGGCGGTCGAGCGAGGAAATACGACGGCATCGGGAAGTAACTGATAGATACTGTTGTCTGTCGCCATCGTCAGCCTGTCGGCATAGTTGGTGGCGGTATCACCTGTAAAACCCTGCTGCTCCAGTGCTTGCAAATAAGTCAGCACCAGCTGAACGACGCCGGGTGCCTGAGAAATCAATGGGATCATTACGGAAGACCCTAATTAGAGTTGTTTATCGTTTGCGTTGTGCTTGCCTTTGAATTGTTGTATCACATTTTTTTCTTATACGCCCAGCAGAATTACGGGCAGAATTCGCCTGTCAAAAACCGCTGAAATCACTAATGATTAAGGGATGCGGTTTTCTGTTTCGACCAGACAGTCTGGTCTTCATTTAAGGTAAATTTCATTTATGGTCACTTCTCGTCAGCCCAGGGACGTTGCGCAAATACTGCTGTCGGTGCTGTTCTTAGCCATCATGATTATTGCGTGTCTGTGGATAGTTCGTCCGTTCATCCTCGGATTTGCATGGGCGGGCACGGTGGTTGTCGCCACCTGGCCGCTGCTCTTACGTTTGCAGAAGCTGTTGTTCGGCCGCCGCACCCTGGCGGTGCTGGTCATGACGTTGCTGCTGTTCCTGGTCTTTATCATTCCCATCGCGCTGCTGATTAACAGCCTTGTCGACACCAGCGGACCGGTGATCCGCGGGATCACCAGCGGTGAGATGACCGTGCCGGATCTGGCGTGGCTGAACAGCATTCCGCTGGTCGGCGCGAAGCTTTACAGCGGCTGGCACAGTCTGCTGGAGATGGGCGGCAGCGCAATCATGGCGAAAGTGCGTCCGTACGTCGGCACGACGACCACCTGGTTTATCGCCCAGGCGGCCAATATCGGCCACTTTATGATGCACTGTACTCTGATGCTGCTCTTCAGCGCCCTGCTTTACTGGCGCGGTGAACAAGTTGCGCATGGCGTGCGTCATTTTGCGACGCGCCTCGCGGGGAGTCGCGGTGATGCGGCAGTGCTGCTGGCGGCACAAGCCGTGCGCGCGGTGGCACTGGGTGTGGTGGTGACCGCGCTGGTGCAGGCGGTGCTCGGCGGGCTAGGGCTTGCGATTACCGGCGTGCCGTACGCGACCATTCTCACCGTCATCATGATCCTCACCTGTCTGGTGCAACTCGGGCCGTTGCTGGTGTTAATCCCCTGCATTATCTGGCTCTACTGGAGCGGCGATACCACCTGGGGCACGGTGCTGCTGGTGTGGAGCTGCGTGGTGGGCACCATGGATAACGTGATTCGCCCGATGCTGATCCGCATGGGCGCAGACTTACCGCTGATTCTGATTCTCTCCGGCGTGATCGGCGGATTGATTGCCTTTGGCATGATCGGGCTGTTTATTGGCCCTGTGCTACTCGCCGTGACCTGGCGTCTGTTCTCCGCGTGGGTGCATGAGATCCCGCCGCCAGCAACAGACCCGGATGTGGTGCTTCACGAACTCGAAGATAAGAATAAGCAGTAATTGAACCACAGGCGGGGTAACCCGCCTGATACTTAAGCACGCCTAATCTGTATTAAGACTTTTCTCAGCCCCACCCCGCTTCGCTGCGCCATTCACCTCGCAAAATCTTCATGGTTCTTAAACTATTGAGACGAATCTGATCGACGCAAAAACGTCGCATGACCTACTATTAAGTCACGGTTATGAATCAACACATTGATTTATAAGCATGGAAATCCCCTGAGTGAAACAACGAATTGCTGTGTGTAGTCTTTGCCCTTCTCCCACGAAGGGCTTTTTTTTCGCTTAAAAACAGTGGTTTACAAAATGTGGTGAGCACTCAGTGTACTCTTTGTGTATTAATCGTGTCTTTGCGTAAAAATACTCTGATGAAAATATCCTTATAATTCACATAATTAGAAGTATGTATTATTGTTTCTTTATAGGTGTATTGACCGTGTTTTCCTGTAGAATGTGCGCTCTGCTTTACTTCCCGTTCAGCAGAATTAGAGCGCTCTTTCGCTCCTCCTCTTCTGTAATAATTGCCCCTCTCTGTAGGGGCTTTTCTTTATCAATCCCTCTAATTCATTCATCATCTAAATAATTGATCCTGTTGCTGATAATGCTAACATTGCCCCTTCACTAAGGAGGGTTTATGTATGACTGGACAGTGAAAGATACAGGCATAGGGACGGGCGGCCTACGCCTTATGAAGCTAGGTGAAATCAATCTAGCCAGTTCTCTCTATGGCTTCAGCATTCATTACAATCAGGTATGGATTCACAGAGGGAGCTACCTACCCTTTAATCTTCAAAATAACAATACGGCTATGACTCCTAACGGGGAAATCTGGTTTCAAGAAGGTGTCTATGAAGATGATTTTTCAATGCCGAAAAGGGACAGGATAGGACAGCAGCACATCTTTCTTCACGAAATGATGCACGTATGGCAAAAGCAAAGGGGAATGTGGGTAAAGACTAGAGGCGCTTTCTCATGGGCTGCTGATTATAGCTATAGCCTAGACAAGGCTACTCTCAGCGATTATTCAATGGAGCAGCAAGCTTGTATAGTTAGTGATTACTGGCTATTAAAAACCTACGGCTTTTTCAGGAATAGCTATCTGATAAAGCTTAGAGACTACGACCCTTCTATTTCTGAATTGGAATTAATGAACCAATATCAAAGGGTGTTAGGGAGTTTCCCACAATGAAGAGGATCTTAATTCCCTTTGTTCTTCTCCTTGCTGGTTGCCCTAGAGGGGAAAAGTTAGGGGCTGGTGAATGGAAACCTATCTATATAGATGGTGATACTGTCTGCTTCACTGTTAAGAAAGAAGAAGTGTTAACACGCTACTCACTTGCAAACAATGGTAAAGCCTATCAGAGGCTAATAGCTGATGAACATGTTAACCTTTCATATCCTCACACCTGCTTCATAGTGAAATTAGAAAAGGGTGTGCTGTATTCCGCTACTTATTCACTGAATAATGAAAACTATCAATATTCTTTCATCATTGATAATGATGGTCATTTATTAGATTTTGGGAGTAATTAAAATGTCATTACCGGCTTATATGTTTTTATACGATGAAAATGGAATGTTAGTAGATGGAGGGTGTAAAGCATTAGGTAGAGAGGGCGCTATAGAAGTAATGAGTAGCAGCTATGGTGTATATCAGAACGTAGACAGCCACACAGGAAGCATGACAGGAACAAGACAGCATAGCCCCTTTGTAATTCATAAGCAGATAGACAAAGCAAGCCCTTATCTAGCTGTGTGTGTCTGTGAAAGCAGAAGATTACAGAAAGCAGAGATTAGGTATTATGACATTAATGAAGCTGGTATAGAGCGTGAAGTATATAGAATTACTCTTGAGAGTGTTGTAGTGATGGGCGTCTCTGCTAATCACACATACATTCCAGGCTCTAACAGCCCTAATATGCTTGAAACTGTTTCATTAAGATCTAGGGGTATTGAATGGCATTATATAGAAGGGGTAATTAAATACGGGGATTCATGGATGAAGAAGGAAGAGAAGAAATAACAATTCATAATGGATGGGATGTAAGGGATTATAAATGGCTGAAATGTTCTATGCTGCTATCAGAGCAGTGATGATTGTTTTTGGTGGTGATGTAGATGCAAGTGTGTGGTGGACTATAGGAAAGTGGATAGGAGGTATTATTCTATTCATTGTTCTGCTAGTAATAGCTATCATAGCCGTTTTAATTGTATACAGGATAATCCGTTTCCCATTTGAGAGGATGAAAGAAAATCGTAGGCTTATGGAAGCAATGCACAGAGAATTAGTAGAGATAAGAAAACAGAAGAAATTATAATAGAGCAAAGCCCCTAGCGGGGCTTCTTCTCACTGATACCAATTGTTAGTTTCACATTCTTCTATTCGGGCTACGGCATCTTCATAGTTTCGAAACTTTCCATACTTACAAAGCTTCTGTTCTATTTTACGCTGAACTCTATAGGATTTATGCACCTTATCCCACGTTAAGAATTTAATCTTCTTCTCTCCAGTAGGATAGAAAGGGGTGTAGCTTTTAATTTTCTCCCTTTTAGCATCTTCTTCATAAGCAGCAATTTCAGCTAGCTTGATTTCCCATGCAAGCTTTCTATTTTTATCTTCCTCTATTTTTCTTTTAATGTTTTCATCTCTTGTTATCGCTCTTTTTTGAGCATTAGCTAGTTTAATCTTTTCTTTCTCTAATCGTCGTTCTTCAACCTTCTTCAATCTAGCAAGCTGTTTATTCCTCTTTTCAATCCTTTTATCTTCTTTCTTCTGAATGGCTGCTAGTTTCCTCGTTTCCTTTTCAATCTCTTTTCTTACCTTTGATCTTACCCACGTAAAGTGGACACAGTCCTAAGCGAGATTCTGGTTTTCAAATTGTTCAGGGCTGAGACCGCCGCACGCACTGTGGCGACGCCAGCGATTGTAATCACACTCGATATAATTAAACACCGTCGTCCGCATTATTTCCCGGCTGGCAAAACGTTCTCCGTGGATACATTCCACTTTCAATGAGTGAAAGAAGTTTTCCACACAAGCATTGTCATAACAGCAACCTTTTGCGCTCATGCTCCCCTGTAGATTATGGCGTTTCAGTAATGTCTGATAATCCGCTGAACAGTACTGGCCGCCACGGTCGGTGTGAACGATGACATTTTGCGGCCGTTTACGCCGCCACAGCGCCATCTGAAGCGCATCGCAGGCCAGTTGCGCCGTCATACGTGGCGACATCGACCAGCCAATAACGGCGCGTGACCACAGGTCGATGGCTACTGCCAGATAGAGCCAGCCTTCGTCCGTGCGCAGATACGTGATGTCACCTGCCCACTTCCGGTTCGGACCGTCGGCACTGAAGTCCTGCTTCAGCAGATTCTCCGATACCTGCAGACCATGTGCACGATAGCTGACCGGGCTGAACTTCCGGGTGGCTTTCGCCCGCAGTCCCTGACGACGCAGGCTGGCAGCAATGGTTTTGATGTTGTACTCCGGTAGTTCGTCAGCGAGACGAGGCGCACCATAACGCTGTTTTGCCTCAGTGAATGCCTGACGGACAGCAGCATCACAGATGAGCCGGAACTGCTGGCGCGGACCGGGCTGATGGCGGCGCAGACGCCAGGCATACCAGCCGCTGCGGGCAACCCGAAGCACACGACACATGGCTTTAATGCTGAATTCAGCCTGATACTTTTCGATGAAGACATACTTCATTTCAGGCGCTTCGCGAAGTATGTCGCGGCCTTTTGGAGAATGGCCAGCTCCTCGTCACGTTCAGCCAGTTGGCGTTTAAGGCGGGCATTTTCTGCGGCAAGTTCGCTCTCGCGTTCGGTGGAAGTCAGCTGCTGTTTCTGTTTGCTACGCCAGGCATACAGTTGAGATTCATACAGGCTGAGCTCACGGGCTGCGGCGGCAACGCCAATACGTTCCGCGAGTTTCAGGGCTTCCTGGCGGAATTCAGGTGTGTGTTGCTTACGGGGCTTTTTGCTGGTTGATACTGGTTTTGTCATGAGTCACCTCTGGTTGAGAGTTTACTCACTTAGTCGTGTGTCCACTAATACTGGGTAAGATCATTATTCTCAACCTCCACCCGCGAACTGTGGGGCTGCACCGAGGAATTAAGCGTCGCCCGGACAACCGCAATAAGATGGTGCAGTGGCTAGAGACGTTTCCGGGGACGCTGAACGATACCGCCGATGTGCCAGTGTATAAGCGCGGGGACGGGCGCTGTAAGTAGCGACGGATCGTGACAGATAAAAAGATCCCGGTGACTTGGCCGGGATCATAATTTAGTTAGATGATTCTATTTGGTCTAACACATTGCCGATTTTCCCTAATAGCTCTGCAACAGTCTCTTTAGAAGAACCTATTCGGGTATCAAATTCCTGAACATCGATGCCATTACAGATTTCGTTAAGAGCCGAATTTAATATCAACAATTCAGATTCATTTAATGCCACGAGAGCACTACGCCCTTCCAGATTCACTAATTCCATAAAATCACCTTAAATTATCATAGTAAGCTCTGCCATTAGTGGGCCTGAACGCAGTCCCACCATCTGCCGATTTAGGATTGCGGATGACAACAGTGCCTGATGGTTCATCCCAATATGCTGTACGACCGCCACTGAAGTTTTTACTTGAGGTTGGATTTTTTACTACTTTTTCTATATGAGCAGCAAACTGCTCTTTAGTTGAGATCCCTAACTCTTTGAACTCGCTTTGCTCGATAACATGTTTATCGAATGCGTGCCCATTGGCTATTTCCTCACCGACCAACTCGGAATTTAGATCTCTTGCACTAGTAGAACTATGAGGATCATTATTCCTCGCATTTTCCTCATCTTCCGGCCCCAGCCTCCCGGAGTTCCTGAACCCGTACCACCCAGCTCAGCTTTATCGGCATCAGACATATCCTTGCCAATATTCGCCTGGTTTTGTTTCTCATCGTCCTCTGACGTACATGCACGACCGAAGGAGCATTGGGTGGCTACGCCTAAAGATCCGCCTATTTCCTTCAGCTTCTTGTCCTAGGCCGAAGCCATTGTCTGGTTCGCGTCGTTGACTGCATCTCCAGGATTCGTTCCAGCAACACACCGTGAATTCTATCGCCGGGCCGTCCATTACGCGCTGTTTTTACTTGGTGAGTGGCTGGCTCTGGCGGGGTTTACTGACGGAATGCCCGTTAAGATCCGGGTGATGCCAGACTGCATCGTTATCACCGCCCAGAACATCCGCGAACTCTGGGCTGCGCCGAGGGATTAAGCGTCGCCTCCGTCAACCGCAAGAAAATGGTGCAGTGGCTGGAGACGTTTCTGGGAGCGCTGAATGACACTGCCGATGTGCCGGTGTATAAGCGCAGGGACGGGCGCTGTATGTAACGGCAAATCAGGACAGATAAAAAGATCCCGACGAATTGGCCGGGATCTTGATTTATTGTCCGAAATTTTTCCAGGCAACGGCATGTTTATTCGATTCCCTACCAAGATACCTCTCGATAGCTCTCCATAGCTCATCATTTCCATCTGATGCAGTTACTAGAGACTCAACTAAACCAGTTGCTACGGCGGTGGCTAACTCATCTTCATCAGATCGCATGCCATCTTCTATATGCTGGAATAGTACAGTTTTCTCATTCTCGCTAAGTACATCTAACTGTTTTATAAGTGCCTTACCTACAGTTGATAACAGTAAAATTAGCGGCACTTGTTCAGGGGCCCAATATTCGACACACCGATTTACTGCATTTTTTATATGCTCTGATCGCTGAGTAAAAACGCCTATATAATCATTTAGTAACCTTGTCATTACTTTCCTTTCACAGCATTTTGCATATCTTTCCTCCATCAAATTCCGACAACTTGCCGAATGACCGAGGAAATAATCCTAACCTCTTAAGGAGGGGCCGAATCTAGTTATTTAGATGATTAAAAAAATCTTCTATATCAATAAAGTACATCCATTCGCTATCATTATCCGAAAGGGATATTTCATAATTATGTTTTGACTTCCCAATATAGATCTCAGGAAAATTAGTGCCACGACTTGCAAATCGGAGACAATGATTAGAACGATATTCAAACATTGCATCAACAACGACATCATGTGTCTTATCCATATTTTCATAAAAATGTCGTATTTTTCTAGCTAATGACCCACTACCTTTTCTGTTGATTGGTATATCCATCGACTTAATTTCATGTTCATTTTCTATGAGCCAGCTGATTAGTTCAGACAGATCTATTTCCCCTTGAAAAATAGCCTCCCTTCCCCTATTACTTATAACTGAAATATCAATCAGCTGAAAATCATCTAGTAACGAACCTTCGATTAAAGATATACGTAGCTTATTCATTACTATTTTCCTTTAATCATTTTATTGTACTCAGTTTATTCTGCTCACCTTTCGGTGTTGAGGTTGTGTTCCCGCCACTAGCAGTAGTACTTTCCGTGTTGCCACTGCCGCTCAGGCTGATGCCCTAGTGCTGGGTTTTGAGATCGGCTTCGTTGTGCAGGTTGCTAAAGCCCGGCGTCCCGGTATCGAGGCTGCCTTTATCCGCCATTGACCTACGCCCCGTCAAGAATCGATTTCAGGAAATTGAAACCCTATATCGGCCCCCAGTAGCGGAGAAAGGGAGTTTGAGGGGCAACCAGTCTCCAGGTATCACATGACTTCAAACAGATGAACCACTTCTCTTCAAAACCCCAGCCGGCATATTTTTCCTGAACGGGGACCTGGATTACCCTTCCATTTTTACCTTGATCATCAATCCATATTTCAAAGCGTTCATATTCATATGGAGATGAAAATGCGTCGATGACTTCCCAACCACACTCATTCATTTTTTTATCCAAGAAAATTCAATTTTACCATCTTTCGGGAAGAGAACTTGAATTCCCCTACCAACTAATCCTCTGGAGGTGGTGAAATGCTTTCATAATATTTAGGCCCTGCAGGCACCTCAATTTTTATTACTTTTGTCGCTGTATTTCCCCATTGAGGGTTAAGAGCGCTATCAATAATTGATTGGACAGAATCTGATGGTTTTTTCGTCGTACAATAACCACCGATTTTCTGAGCGACTCCATCATAAACACCATAAACAGTATTAGGCTCGAGATTGTTAGTTGAATGGGGTAAAGAATCTCGACTACGCCATAAGGGTTGGGATTCTTCTATTTATTTGATTCTCTTGTAAAAAATAAATAACACTTTTCAGTGTCAGCATTCCATTCTGATATTTTCATACCATCTTTATCATAACTAATTAGGGCATCAATAAATTCATTTATTTTCAGATCGTTATGATATTTTCCAGATAATATTAAAGAGCAACTACAACAAATCCCAATCTAAATGTGCAGCCGATACAAGAATATTGGATGCGTACATTTGGCTTATTCTGCAGACAAGAAAATCCCGGCGCGATGGCCGGGATTGATCATTTTATTTGCTTACTTATATGTTTCAGCCATTCTTCAGACGAAGGCCATTCGTTAGGGTAGTAATAGCCACAATCAATTTCGTTAAGCAGCAAGTCCTGTAATTCATTATCTGATAGAGAAAGATCCAGCAAATAATCTATTTCAACTTTCAACTGCAACTGCTCTTCAACAGTTTCAGTAGTTTTGTAAGCAGTCAATGTTTCATCTGCATTCCCAAAGAGCACCTCAAAATCTTGGTTAAAATAACATCTTAAGAAATATGTTAGATATGGGTATTTTTCGCGAATATTCATTGTGTTGGGCATCCTGTAATAATTTTATAGCCGCCAGGCATTGAAGCATCTCTTCAAATGATGATTCTGGCATATGTTGCAAGTACAGCACTTGTTGAGCCGCGAGTAACGCTAATGCCGATAGCAG
Organism: Lelliottia wanjuensis; assembly: GCF_030238365.1. Classification (GTDB taxonomy): domain Bacteria; phylum Pseudomonadota; class Gammaproteobacteria; order Enterobacterales; family Enterobacteriaceae; genus Enterobacter; species Enterobacter wanjuensis. The sequence goes on from NZ_JASSOT010000067.1 coordinate 138,069, forward strand.
CAGAGGATTGACAATCAAGCTTAGAAATGATTTTACCATTTACTGACACAGAGGTAGACGGTACACCAGATTCAGCACCAGAGATCCCAACACCAGTTGACGATGGATAAAATCCATATACCTTCGCGCCCTTTGTCATTACGGTAAGTGGGGGATCGCAGGTCAAATTATTTTCAGTAACATGATATTGTTGGACTAACGGAAGACAGAACATCAATCACATCATCATCTGTCACTATTAAATAATGAGTTATGTTATCTCCGTCATGGGTATTAGCACTTTGTTCGTTAAACCATGCTAAATAGTGAGATCCTTCCACTTTGTAGATTCCTGTAACCATCTGACCATTCAAGTCATCTTGCATTTTTAACAGATCACCTTCGTCAGTAACGCGGAAAGAATGCACCCAATCAAATACAACACGGATTTCGTTCATTTCATCAGCACTGCCAGAAGCTAAAAACAGCTCCAGGATTCCAGATAAATACCTAAAATCAACTAATTGATTTATCTGGGAATGATTTATGCCGTAGGAAATATGTACCAATGTCTCAGTCATATACCATCACTCATTATATTCAAATTTGCTCCTGTTATTGCCCGACGGGATTTCTAATGTTGATCTTCCGTCAGTGCTGAGTTAGCGAACAATAACAGCTCGACTATCAGGAATTTTCCCGCCTGACCACCTGGAATCTCTTTAATATCTCGAAATGCTAATGAATCAAACACTTTGTTAGCAGCATTATTCCCGACTGTTCTTTCAAAAGCTTTGATTTGTCACTTTGTTTCTTGACCCTTTGATGATGAAGACATTAAATCATCAACAGTTGACTTTGCTCGCCTCGTGCCTTTTCCTCATCCTCCGGTGCCCAGTCACCTGCGTGTACCTGAGCTCGCACTGCCGTAAGAGGTGATCTGCTCTCTCATGCCCATTCGACACCTGAAAAACCACTGGTGATGCTAATATTGGTCAAGTGGCAAAAAAACAACCACAACAAAAAGGCTGGAGTTGTTTCTTAGTCACTTTAAATAAATCTTAACTATAGATATATAAATCAATATCTATTTCGGCGCCAACTTCATTTATAAAATCTATTTTTTTTGCATTAAAATGCATGCCTTGTTTTTCACCATTCTCTATCTTAATCACTAACGTAAAAGTGAAACTAACTTCATATTTATTCTTTATACATTTTAATTGACTCTCTTTACCCTCAAGCAGATTTATTATTTTATCTAACTGTATATTAACATCATTTGATTCTTCATCAAACGTAGACAATTTCCAACTAGTCTCAACACTTGGCCTTTTTTTTCCATTCGGAATGTTCCCTTTCAGCCTTACTTCTGTGGGCGTCAGGGACATTTCTTGCGTAACATAATCAGTATCAAAGCAGTCACCATAAATAGAAAAATATGCCATTACTGTTGTTTTATTCATAATTAAACCCTACTTAATGTACTCACCTGTTGGTATACCATCCCCCTTTCTACCTTTCTTAAAGATCCAAAGTTGTCCAGAGTCTCTATCTACATAGATATCATAATTAGAATTTTTACCATTGCCTAAAAAATCATCTTTCAAAGCATGAGCATCTACACCATTATTTTTCAAAAAATTATCATCTGCCATTTTGATATTAGATGGTTTGTCTGCCTCATTATCATGCCCATCACTTGTCATATGATTTGGCAGTTCGAGAGCACCTTCTGTTATTACCCGTATTACTAGGCAATTGATCTACAGTTTGATCCCCACCTGTATGACCTGGTCCCGTATCATGTAATCGGAGCTTAACCACTGCTTCTTGTTGGTGAAGCACGGATAGGTCTCCACCAGGTACAGGCTGTTGCTTTCGGGGGTGAGTTATGAACAAGCTGTAGTCCGGAATGCGGGTTTTGGGCCCAAACTCGCCGGAAGCCAAATTACGGGTTAGCGTTTGAGCTAATATTTTTATAATAAAACGTTACATGAAGTTGTATTATTTCCTGATGCGTTCTCGCTACTTTTAACATTGCCTACTTATCAGGTGCTATGTTTTTATTCAGCGATGTATAATGGGAACAGAAAAATAGCTGAAAGCCCGTAACAGTTAAGTAACGTACAAGATAATTTAATTTATTAAAGAGCGCGGCGTAGAAGTACTACCAACACTTCTACGCCGCTAACCACAAGCAACTTACAGGAGTTGAAAATGGCTGCCACAAATATTAAGCCAGAAGTCGCTATTGCCAAAACAGATTCTGAAACTTTGACTAATATTTCCAAAAATCGCGAAGCGGTACGCAAAACTGGCGTCCACTCGGTGGAAGAGAAAGCAAGAGGAAAGAAATCACGCCGGAAAAGGGCGGGATTTACACTTTATTTGGATTTGAGTAAAAATTCCTTTCGAGCTTCCAGGAGACTCAACGTGTTCGCTCCGCCTGGAAAGTCCGGATCTGACGACTGAACTGGATCGTCTTCCCAATCGCAAACAGGGCAAATCTCATAATTCCCAATCTCACCTATCGTCTTATTGCCGCAGCGCGGGCAAGGATAAAATTTGCTTTTTGTCATTGCTTGTTCCAATACTCCATTCCCTTCCAGGCCTGAACATTGTCCTCGGGACACTATTAACGTCTTTGGACGCAAAAGTGTTTGTTTGCGGATTTTAATACAACGTCTCACCATTTGGGCGCGTTTTGGTCAACATACCTTCCGGTGGATTTGTCACGAAGTCATGCCAGCGTTTGTTTGGATAAGCCTGACGGTTAAAGCAAGATCCCGGCTCAGTGGCCGGGATTTGAGTTACTTACTTATTCTGAAGCGTTTTTTTTGCTTCAATCAAAATATTAATCAGGTCATCAAGAGGCATTTTTGCGATAAATCCATGCTCTTTGTCTGTTCCAAACAGCTCAACTTCAAGGTTATCCACCCCTTGTTCTTGATTGATCTCAATCACTCTTTCTCGATCTAACTGAACTTCAAGAGTTAATTCCTCATATTCCATTGGGCTGGAAAAAAAAAGTTCTAATTTTTTCTGAGTCATTTTTTCACCGGTGGATCTAGTAAGGTATTGAATGAACCATCAGGATTAAATCTAACCCCTTACCCATTAGACGCACGATATTCAATCCCACCTCGAGATAGTTCATTTCGTACCGTGCTAGGGTCATTTAGAAGATCCCGTATAAAATTTTCCGCGGCTGCATTTTTCTGGGCTTGGTTACTCTTCAGAAGCTCGACTGTTCCTCCAGGCCTACCAGGATGCTTTTCCCATGCCCTGGCCGCATCAGACATTCCTTGATTATTGATCGGTTTGTTCGCCGATGCGATCCGATCATCAATCTCCGAGTTAGTAAAATTACTTCCCTTTTGTGAGGGATTATTACCCTCATTATTTCGACCATTCTCTTCATCTTCCGGTCCCCAGCCTCCTGGCGTTCCGGAACCCACACCACCTAACTCAGCTTTCTGGTCATTGTCCAGGTCTTTACCCAAATTCGGGTTGGATGAAGTCTCCGGTACATACTTATCCTGCAACAGTCCAAGATACTTACGGGTGATCTCATCGTTACCAGTCAGTTTGTCGCCGAGTGTATTCTCAACCTCCACCCGCGCTGGATATCGCTGCCGGTGCCGTACTTCTGCATTTCCTCTTTTTAGGCCTGCTAGTTACGCAGAGCCGCAAGATAATCCAGCCGCTCTTTGTCGTATTAGCTGGCAGCACGGCCTTCGGCTCGCTCTGGACTTTCTTCAGTGCGTTCAGAACCCCATGCGTCCGCGCTATGCCCGCCACATGGCTGCTAATTTCGCTAATCATTCTCACCTCTTTCAGACCCTAGCGACAGCTTTAACTATCTCAGTATTTATTTTAAAAAAGAGTCTGCATACTCTCTTACATTGCTCATGATTTTATTGAGATCACTCTTTAATATAGTGATATCTTGCAAAAATGGTTTCTTAATATATTCCCATGAATTTATCTCTTCACATTCATCTTTCACTAAATGTTGTATTATCCCACCAATAATTCTCAATGAGGTATCGTTCGAAACGGCAAAAAAACATCCACCACAACTACTAATATTCGAAGACGTAATGCAATAATCGAATATTTGCTCAGGATACTCATCTTGTTCAGAAGGTTCAGGGTAAGTCAGTTCAAACATCCGCTTAAAAGCAATTTCTGTAGATAAATAAAAAAGCTCATCATTTCGAGGTTGTGACATTAAAGCACAATCGCTATCAGTGATCTCATAGAGATCACTGGATAATGTTGATGTCCTGATATCATCCGGATACAGATTTCCATTTATAACTAAATGGAAAAGGCCATTCTTATATGACTCACTCCACTGAGGGACAAGCTCTGTCCAAATAGCAAAATGATACGGGTTACCAAATATCATCATTATCTCCACTTTCCAGGCAATCCAAACTCTTTTTTAACATTATTTGGAATATCGTTTTTTTTCAATGGAACTGTTTTATCTCCTGTACTTCCTGACCAGTGCCATGTTCCATCATTTGTATTTGTAAATTGATGAACATTTCCTTCACTATCAATTGAATACCTTTTTTTGCCACTAGCTACTGACGTGCTAAATAGATCGATAGAGTTTACAGGTTCTGTCCCAGCATTGAAGCTATAACCTTGCTGTCCTGGGGTATGTTTCGGGTTGGACTGATAGTTCAGACCATTCGCTGCCGAAGTGATTGTAGGAGTAGGTAACGAACTACCTTTTCCTCCTTTCCCAATACCTGCTGCTATTCCCGCCGCACTGGTTCCTGCTACCTGCGCCAGTGAGTTTATAGCAAGCAGCTCATTGGTACGGCTGGAGTAATCAGCTTGTAACTAGCTAACTTCATTAGCTTTGTTAACGCAGTCCTTAGCGCCTTTACATTCAACTACGCTTTCATGCTGCTCAGCATTGATTTTTTTGTACTTATCAATGACATCTTTTTCGCAGGCGACTTCGCACTGACATTGAGACATTTCCTGAGCACGGGATTTGTTACCCGCCACACTCAGCGCATTATTCTCCACCTCCACCAGCGCCGCATTCGCCCCACTCGACGCTGAGAATGTATCCCCGCCTGCTGTGGCACCCACTGCGGCCGCAAGATCGGAGTGACGCCTGATTGCATCGTCATCACCCGCGACCTGTGGGGCTGTGCTGAGGACTTAAGCGTCGCCCCGTTCAATCGCAAGAAAATGATGCAGTGGCTGGATACGTCCCTGGGAGCGCTGAACGATACCGCCGATGTGCCGGTGTATAAGCGTGGGAACGGGCGCTGTATGTAATGGCTGATAAAACGATCCCGGCGTTTTGGCAGGGATCTCTGACAGTTAATGACAGCTTGAATCTGTCCGACCTTCCATCTTCAGGATTTCAATAAAACAATTGTATGTTTCTGGATCACCCTCAACCAAATCATCCAATATTCTCTCTGCTATGAGGGGCTTAAAAAAGATACCATCCTCAAAAAAAATAAAATCGCCTGATATTGTAGGGTCAATAACTTCTACTTTATCTGCGCTAAACACAGACAAACCATATTCCTTAATTAGACCATAAAAATAGGTTTTACCTTTTATCCAATAAATAGCATAGACATCTATTATCGCACCATCATTTTCTTTTATTTTCATTTGGTTACATCCTTAATAGAATTAATTACCTTAACTGGATCGCTAACATTTCTCTGATGCGTGGTAATTTTCATATCATAAGCTTAACAGTATATGAATTATATTGATAATGCACTGTTATTGTTGAGCCATCAGATAGTTTTTGTTTGCTTCCATCTTCTGGAATTCCGCAGATGTTGGGAAGCGTGGATCGCTATTCATTCCTTTGAGTGGCTCCCCAACCGCCGCCGGATTAGCCCGAACCTGGTTCCATACGATTTTCTCATTTAAATCCCGCGGGAACGGATTCTGTATCCCTTTCGCCGTTGTAATAGTTTCAGCACTTCTGATTAACTGTTGTTGTTCTTTTGTCAGCCGAGATATAGGGCTGTTTGCAGTTGGCTTATCAACTGTTAGACCAAAATAACACCTGCCAGTATTGCCTTATTCAGATTGTTCTTGTGTAATTCCGTATTATTTGCCACAGGTTCCAGTTCAGAAATTGAGTAGGCAACCAGCTGTTGACACTGTGTATTGCAGTCTAGCGAAGCACCTAAGATCTTTAATTTCTCAAGTTCAGCTTTCTGTTCGTTAACCGGGATACCTGTCGCCAGCGCCTTCGTATGCTGCACAACGTCCAGCTTTTTCAGTTAGGCCAGAAGCTGCTCTTTTTCAGCATCAGTCTTTGCAGCCGCATATTTTTCGGTGAAAGCGGTGATATCTGTATTGCTCAGATAGTTATTCTCTACTTCCACCCGCGCCGCATTTGCCCCACTCGACGCTGAGAATGTATCTCCGCCCACGCTACCGCCTGCCGTCGCAAGGTTGCTGATAAACGTGCGCTGGTTGGCATCCAGGTCTTTAACGTCTTTTGATGATGACGGAGTCCCCGGCGTGCAGGGTGTGCCCTGTTGCTGTCGGCTGGACTGGTCCTGCTCCTGAGAGGATGTGCCCCCCGTGGCGGTCACACTCACCTTAAAGGCGGACGGGTCCATGTTGCCCTGCATGGTCTGAGTGGCCGCATCCAGCCCGGCCTGGGTGGCATAGATCCCGGTCAGTCGCGGGTCGCGATCATCCTGCGCCGAGCGCGCAGTCCGTTCAATGTTCTGCGCCGCACTGGCTGCCCAGCCGGAGACCTGCCCCTGCAGCCCATACTGCGTTGAAGAGGATTCACTGTGGCTTTTCAGGCTGTCTTCACTGACGTCGAACAGCACGTTGTTGCCGCTGACGACCAGTGATTTCCCGGCGCTGATACCGGCTCCGTGAACGGAGACATCATTCCCGGCCTGCAGGGAGACATTGCCTTTCTGGCTGGTGATGTCGCTGCGCAGGGTGCTTTGCTGATTACTCTCGGTATTTGAACTGTATTCATCCTTACGCCACCCGACCATGCCGCTGTAACCATCCCCGCCCAGATTACTGACCAGTGGCTGGAGACGTTTCCGGGAACGCTGAAAGACACCGGTGATATGCCGGTGTATAAGCGCGGAGACGGACGTTGTATGTCACGGCGGATCATGGCAGATAAACATATTCCCGGCCAAGTCACCGGGATATTTATTAGATAATATTCCTTTTTGCTTGATCTATAATCTTTTGAAAATCATCAAAATCAAATACCCACCCCCCTCCACTAGGACAGCTGAATATCTCTATACGAAAACCCTCTTCTGGCTCATTTGATATTTCTGCTACCTGATCAGCTCCGCAATAGATCTCATAAACAACATTTTCCCGATCTGGAAGACTAGCAATTTGTGCCGTTAGTTTATTTGTCATTTTGGTGGCTCCAAGAAACCTATAAGTTTACCTTGGGCATCGTAACGCAGCCCCCGCCCACTAGAGGAGATAACATCTGTCACTTGTCCATAACGTCCCGTATTGCTTTGGATGACCGATTTATTTGGATCATTCAAAATGCTATCTACAATTTTCTGGCCTTGTTCATTAATCGCTGATGGATTGCCTTTAGCTGAAGGGAATGCGCTGCCCTCACGGCTCCCATGTTTTTGGAGAGCACGTCCCGCGAGTGTTAAGTCACCATTTTTCGAGGCTGGGTCAATATGCTTTGCACCATCAGACAATTCATCAACAGACCATTTTCCAACTTGCTCTTCTGTTGTCGTTTTTTGATCTGCATCGCGGCCGCTCTCCTCATCCTCCGGCCCCCAGCCTCCCGGAGTTCCTGAACCCGTACCACCCAGCTCAGCTTTATCGGCGTCCGACAGATCTTTGCCTATATTCGGCTGGTTTTGTTTCTCGCCGTCCTCTGACGTACATGCACGACCGAATGAGCATTGGGTCGCTGCGTCTAAAGATTCTCCGATCTCCTTCAGCTTCTTGTCCAGCGCCGAAGCCATTGTCTGGTTCGCTTCGGTTACAGCATCTCCGGTATTCGTTCCAGCCACTGGCGGTGGTGGCACCGGTATTGCCAAAGCATTATTCTCAACCTCCACCCGCGCTGCATTCGCCCCGCTCGACGCTGAGAACGTATCTCCGCCCACGCTACCGCCTGCCGCGGCCCCCACTGCCGTCGCAAGGTTGCTGATAAACGCGCGCTGGTCGGCATCCAGGTCTTTAACGTCTTTTCCGTAAAACGCCTTCGACAGAGTATCTCCCACCAGGGCTGCTGACGCCATCCCGCCTGCCGCGGCGCCCAGGGTGTTGCCGCCCTGAACTTCCGCCAGCGCAGCCGAGACGATACCATGCAGCGCAATGCGGGCCGCCTCGTTGTCGCCTGAGGCATCTTTCACCAGCTTCGCCACATACGGCGCGGCTCCGGCTGCGACGCCGGCTTCAACATTCCCGCCCAGTATACCCGCTATCAGCCCCGTCGCACCCGATGTCGCCCGCCAGAAATCACTCCCCGGGCCATACTCTTTCGTGGCATCGATATAACGGCTGTCGCTTTTCAGCGCAGCATCCAGTTCCGCCGGGGTGGCCTGTGGATTTTCCCTGCTCAGCTCGGCTTTCAGCTCCGCATTTTTACCCGCGGCCTGCTGTTCCATGGCCGTTTTGTAAGCGTCGGCGGCCTGGATACCCAGGGCGGTCGCTGCGGACTGGATGTCCAGCTTGTCCTTGACCTTATCCGCATCAAAGCCGTCTTTCACACTGTGGTTCGCATTCGCCGTATCCCGGCTCAGGTCAGCCACATCCTGCTTCTGATTATCCCTGTCGCGGATGGTGATGGTGCCGTCGGCGATGGCGCTGTGCGTGGTCCCGCTGTCGCTGCCGGACGCATACGCCAGCCCCGTGGACGGCATTCCCTGCGAGACCGGCTCATACTTCCCGGTTTCACTGTTGAACGCCGTGCCGCCTGAGACCGTAAATCCGGTCTGCTTCCCGCTCCACTCCGACTGATTGTGAATGTCGTTCCAGCCCAGCGTGCCCGTATCAAGATGGTTTTTATCCGCCGTGGCCGTCGAGGCGATAACCGCCCCGTCAAGCTGGGTGTGGTTACCAACGGTGATATCAAACCCGCCTTTCCCGGCGTAAATCCCGCTCTGATCCTTCACTGAATCATAATTATTATTCAGTTTTTGCGAGTCCATGCTCGCGCTGCCCTGGACCACGTTGCCGACACACACCGGCGGCACGCAGACGCTCAGATTGACGCCTGACGAGGTGGATTTGCTGTCGTAATTCGCGCTGTCCTGCACGCTGGCAATAATCAGATCCCGTCCAATATCGACGATGACCTTATCGGCGCTGAGTTCCGCCCCGGTCAGGGTGGTATCACGGCCACTGATAATGTTCAGGATATTGTCAGCATGAACGTTGCTGTTTTGAGTCGTCTTACTGTCGCCGTCGGCGCGGCTCTGGTTCTGGCTGTAGCCAAACTCACCGGTAAAGCCGTTCTGGCTCCCGCCCATCGAGAAGCCCACGCCTGCGCTTATCGAATTCCCGCTGGCGCGGTTTTTCAGGGTGTCGGTGTCCGTTGACGCAGTCAGCACGATGTCGCGTCCGGCATTCAGCGTGACGTTTTTACCTGAGATATCAACGCCATTCCCGGCTATATCATTGCGCGCTTTGATGATGACGGAGTCCCCGGCGTGCAGGGTGCTGCCCTGTTGCTGGCGGCTGGACTGGTCCTGCTCCTGAGAGGTTGTGCCCGCCGTGGCGGTCACACTCACCTTAAAGGCGGACGGGTCCATGTTGCCCTGCATGGTCTGAGTGGCCGCATCCAGCCCGGCCTGGGTGGCATAGATCCCGGTCAGACGCGGATCACGATCATCCTGCGCCGAGCGCGCAGTCCGCTCAATGTTCTGCGCCGCACTGGCTGCCCAGCCGGAGACCTGACCCTGCAGGCCATACTGCGTTGAGGAGGATTCACTGTGGCTGTTCAGGCTGTCTTCACTGACGTCGAACAGCACGTTGTTGCCGCTGACGACCAGTGATTTCCCGGCGCTGATGTCGGCTCCGTGAACGGAGACATCATTCCCGGCCTGCAGGGAGACATTGCCTTTCTGGCTGGTGATGTCGCTGCGCAGAGTACTTTGCTGATTACTCTCGCTATTTGAACTGTACTCATCCTTACGCCACCCGACCATGCCGCTGTAGCCATCCCCGCCCAGATTACCCACCATCGAGTGGCTACCCGACTGGCTCTGCTGAGTGGCGTTATTACCGGTGGTGATGTTGATGTTGCCCTTGTCGGCAGCAATCAGCAGATCGTTGATGGCATTCAGCGAGCTTCCGGCGATATCGACATTGCCTTCATGGCTGTTGATGTAAATATCCGACCCCGTGATCAGGGAGGCGTTTTCCCGGGTACTGTTGCGCTCAGTTTTACTGTTCGAGTTGTCCATGGCATAAGGCAAAATGCTGTTGCCATTGTCCGGTGAGCCATTGACAGCGCGGGACGCAGCACCCGGTCCAGCGATGCCATCAGTCACGCTCCAGCCCTTGCTGCTGGCTTTACTGCTCAGGTGTTCAGAGTCGGTTGACGTGACAATCGCCACATCACGTTTCGCATCCATAATCACCGCTTCACCGGCGCTGACCTGGCTGCCGCTAATCAGGATATCGCCATGACCGTTTTTCCCGGTGGCGTTGAGCTGAACGTTCCCCGCGGCATTAAGTGAACTGCCGGAGTTAAAGACACCTTCGTAATGGCTTTCACTGTTTGATGACGATTTGCCATAGGTCATCGGCAGCGAGGTGCCCATCCCCATATCCGCACCCGTGGCCCCAATCTCGTTACTCAGCTGTTTGGCTTTGGTGATGCTGTCGCTGTCTGAATTAGCGATGTCACGGATGTTGCGAATACCATTGATGATCGGGTCAGCAACCGACACGGTCAGGCCGCTGCTGTGACTTGATTGCTTCGTGTCCTGAGTAATACGGTCACGCCCCGGCAGAATGGCGATGTCGCTTCCGGTAATGTCGATGTGCCCGGTTTTACGGTCAGTATCGCCCGCTTCGCGACCTGCCACCACGTCGGTTGCGCTGAGGGTGACCTGTTTCCCGGCGTTGATAACGACATTGCCACCCGTCGTGCCAATCACGCTGCGGGAGTCGCTTTCGGTGACTTCCGCCCCTTTGCGCTCGGATTTGCTGGACTGAGAACCGATGGTGATCCCGAGGCCGCCACCGCCGAAGACGCCGCTTTTTTTCGTGCTTTTCTTGTCGTAGTAGCTGGCCGTGTTTTCTGCCGCTTCAACGGTGACATTGTTGCCCGCATTCAGGGCGATATCGCCATCAGCCGCCACCGCCGAGCCACGAATAGTCAGGTCATTCCCTGCCTGCAGGGTGACGTTATCGCCACTCAGCAGTGTGCCTTTTTCGGTGGTGCTACTCTCTTCGTGGACTTTGTGAGTGGTTGTTTTGCTGAGGAATCCGCTGCTCGTTTTCAGGGATTCCTGATAGGCATAATCACTTTCTGTTGCCGTAGAGAGATTGATGTCCCGCCCGGCGGCAATGCCGACATCCTTAGTGGCCAGCACGCTGGTGGCTTCCGAATTAACATCACGACCGGCGATGACCACGGTGTTGCCGCCGCTGGCGATCTCGGTGCTGTCCTGACGCACCGATTCATTGATGACGGTTTTCTTTTTCGAATGATAGCTGTCGCCGTCGGTGGTTTCTGCCGCCAGCAGGTTCACATCCCGCCCGGCTTGCATGCCTACATCGCCTTCAGCGGCAATGCCCGCCGCGTGGCTGTTGATGTCCTGACCTGCCACCAGAGTAATGTCGCCGCCGCTCGTTATGGTGGTGCGCGCATTATCCGTGCTATGGGTTTCGCTTTTACCTTTGGTTGTGTTTTCGGACGTCTGCGCCACGTTCAGGTTCAGGTCGTTACCGGCAATCAGAAGTGCGTTGCTTCCCGCGTTTACCTGGCTTGCCTCCACGGTCAGGTCATGACCGGCCTGCATGCCAATACTGCCTCCCGCCGAAATCGAGCTACCGTTACTGGTCACAGATTCATGGCTGGCCGCGTTCCGGCCCCAATAGCCCGACCTTTTGTCACTTTCCGTTATCTGATTGGCGGTGATAGCGATATCACCCCACGCCGCCATCACCAAATCACCGCCCGCCGTGACATTCGCACCGGTAATATTGATGTCCTTTCCGGCAAACAGGCTCAGGGAATCCTGAGCGCTGATGCCAGCTATTGGCCCACTAATGGTGTCAGTGAAATTAACCGACTTGCCCCATTTTCCGGTCCCGCCCGCCTGCCATTGCTCGGTGAGAGTGATGTTGTTGATGCTACCGTCGAGGCTTTCGAGGGCAACGGTCTTACCCGAAATGGTCGAACCGATGTTATTGATATCGCCCAGCGCGCTCAATTGCAGGTCGCCGCCCGCGCTGATCAGCCCGGCATTCAGGTTGTTGATGCTGTCCTGGCTGTAAATCCCCATATCGTGTTGTGCGGTGAGGGTGCTGCCGCTGTTGGTCACCGTGCCGCCCGCAAGCACGACATTATTGCCGGAGATCACGCTGCCCTGATTAACGACGACGTCTTTTGGCGAAAGATAAACTTTCGGGATCATCACCGTCTGGCCGTTTACCGTTGCGGCTTCCCACCACAGGATGCTGCTGTCGAGCGCGGCAATCTGCGCGCTGGTCAGCGCAATACCAAACTGGAGCCCCAGAGCCTTTTGCGCAGTGGCGGCGTTATCCATCAGATATTGCATCTGTGCCAGGTCCGATCCGATGCCGTTGATGTAGCGGCTGCCGGTCTGGTTGAGCACGTAATTTGACACATAGCGGGTATCGAACGCCGCATCACCCAGGAAGCGGTAGTCGTATTCCGGGTGCAGATTCAGCCGCTCCAGGAAGTAAGACGAGCCGAGGAAAGAGTTCTGATCGGTATAGGTGCTGCCGGTTTCCTGTGGCGCTTTACCGGGCTGTATTCCCATCATTGCGTACAGATCGCCAAACAGGCTTTGGTCGAGCTTGCCAAGACCGTCGAGTTTTGGGTTAACGGTGATGAGGTATGGGCTGGTGGAATCGGTGGATACCACAAAGTAGCCATTTTTACCGGTCGGAATCGGATAAGCGCTGGTATCGACGCTGTTGCCGGAGTGTGGGTTGAGGTGATCTAAGCTGGCATCCTGAAGTGTTCCTCCAGTCGCCGTCGTATCTTCTAATTCCGTATTACCGCTGAGACTGGCATTGCCCTGCCCCTGGCCGCCATAGTTGGCAAGGCCAAGACTCCCGCCGGAAGCGTCGAGACCGCTGCCACCGCTAATTTGCTGCAGGGCTTTCTGCAGCTGGTCGTTCCACTGCGGGGAGTTGATTTCTACCGAACCGGCGCCCGCCAGATTTTGCTTCTGCGTGGCGTCGCCAATGGTCTGGTTGCTCAGGGTGTTGAGCGTTGGGGCGTGGATAGTCGGGCTGTTACCGCCAATATGCGCCGTGGTGGAGGTGTTGCTGATGTCGTTGGTGAAATTGGCTAATACGTTGCCGCCCGCCTGGATGACGGAACGTAATATTTCGCCGTCCGCTTCCTCCGAGCGATGGCCGCTTAATTCGAATGCAAGTGTTGAGTCCGCATCCGGCACACTGACGCCATCGCTATCTTTGGCTGGCATTTTATCCACAGTGTAAGTGGCATAACCAAGATAACTTGGCGACCAGGCGTAAATATCATAGTCAGTAAATGTGCCAGCCTGTGCGCTCTGGTTATTAAGTGTTGTGCCTGAAAGGAGGATGTCGTCGTTTGCCAGAATGTTACTGGCATGGTTATCCAGTGTACTGGCATTAATACTCAGACTGGCACCTGAAGCTATGCGCGATGCCTGTCCGTCGCTGGTGACCTGGATTACGATCTGACGAGCGATAAATTCAACCGGAGCGGAATTTTTCCATGGCGCATAGTACCAGGATTCCGTTGTATCGTAGCTCCCGCCACCGCGTCCCGGCGATCCACCGTTCCATATGGATGATATCCTGCTGTAAACACCATAACTGTTGTCCGGTAACAATGTTACCGGTACATCAATGGTTGCATTTCCCAGGCCATTAATGCCGTCAGGATTCTCAGTTATGCTTAAGGTCTTCGCCGAGAATCCATCCCGTTCATTCAACAAATGCCCGGTCTTAATGGAAATATCCCCGCGCAGCGTCTCAATATTCCCCGACGTATTCACCACCTCACTATTGGCATTCCCTGCCATATCGCGCTGCATCCACAGGCTATTGCCCGCCAGAATATCGCCGCGATTATTTTTGATGCTTTTTGCCAGCAGATACATATTGTTTCCGGCATATAGCAGCGCGGTATTCACAATATTTCCGGCGGCGTTCAGCGTCAGCGTTCCGTTAGTGCCCGTAAAGCCGTTTACCGTAATATTGCTTCGGCTGGTCAGCGCGACGTCTCCGCCCGCCTGCAAAGAGCCCGCTGCATTCAGCACAATATTGCTGCCTGAAAGCGTGCTCGCCCCATTACCGGTGGTCAGTTGCCCGTTGTTGGTCAGGACGCCACCCGCATTCAGGTTGACGGCCTGGCCCTGCATGACTTTCTGGTTGGTGATGGCGCCATTGCTGGTGATATCCAGCGAGTTTCCCGCCGCCAGCACATTTTTGCTGGTAAAGGCGTTGGTCAATTTCAGGGTCAAATTCCCCAGCGCCACGACCTGACCCAGTTGATCAAACCCGACGCTGGTTAGCAGCAGATTACCGCCGCTGTAGAGCTTCCCTGCTGTTTGCAGATTGACCTGATCTGCCGTGACATTCAGGGCGGAAGTACCAAGAACGGTGCCGCCGTTGGTGAGCTGCTGGGTGTTCAGCGCAAGCTTGTTCCCCTGCACGGTGCCGTTGTTTAGCAGGCTGGTACCGTTAAAGGTGCCCTGCTGTTCAGCAAACAATGTACCTTTATTGGTGGTCGCGGTAGCGTTCAGCACCAGCTCGCTGGCCTGCAGCCAGCCGTTGTTGACAAGCGATGCGCCGTTAAAGGTCAGTAGAGTTCCTGAAATAAGCGTGCCGTCGTTGCGCGCAGTTTGCAGTGCATCCACGCGCGTAGTGGTGCCGCCCTGAATAAGGCCATAGTTGAGTAAATCTGGAGTAGCGAGAGTCAGGTTTTTACGGCTAAGAATACTGCCTGCGGCGCTATTGTTCAGCTGCCCCGTCAGGTTCAAAGCGAGGGTATTGTCGCCCTGCAGACGTCCGCTATTGGTGAGCGTGCCGCTGTGAATATCCAGATCCGTGGCCTGAATGCGCCCGGCATTTTCCACAGAGACAGCGTTCAGCGTGAGCTTGCCCGCGCTCAGCAGCGTTTTGTCTTGCTGCTGGGCGAAAGTGCCGTTGAGCGCAACAGTCAGCCCTTCAACGCCGCTGATATCCCCCTCATTCGTCAGATTATTGCCGCGCAGAGTGAGATTTTTTGCCAGCCACTGCCCGCTATTGGTCAGGCTCAGTGCCTGAATCGCAGCATTGCCGTTAGCGGTGATTTTACTCCCCTTGCCCGCGGCTAATTTATCTGAGAGCACCAGGCTGAGTGCATCGGCGCTCTGAATTGCCCCCTCGTTTTGCAGACGCTGTGCATTTAATACAATGCGCTGACCCTGCCAGGTTCCGGTGTTGGTGACAGTCCCACCATTGATCGCCAGCGTGCCGCCCGCCAGCATCTGCCCGGCATTATTCAACGCCAGCCCTGGCATTGCCTCAAGACTCAGGGAGTTCAGGCCAATCAACGTTCCTTTGTTGGTGATTTTTCCCTGGTTGAGGGACAGGTTTTTCCCCTGAACGGCGCCATAGTTATCGAGCGTGTCGCTCTTTAACTGCATGTCACCTTCGCCGAGGATCGCTCCCGAGTTAGTCAGCGTTTTTGCATTGAGCTGCGTATTACCCTGACTTAGTACATCCCCTGTATTGGCAAGCGTACCCGCAATATTTGCCTGCACGCTGTCGATGCCCAGCCATGAGCCGCTGTTTTGCCAGCTATTGGCCTGCGCGCTTATTTGTGCGCCCTGCACGGTGCCAGCCGTGTTCAGATCGCTGGCGTTCAGAGTCAGTATGCCGTTGCTCAGCACCCGGCCTGACTGAGAGAGACTCAAGGAACCGGCGGTCGCATCCAGTCGGCTCGTTCCCTGCCACAGACCGCTATTGCTGAGTGACCCTGCGTTGAGGGACAGGCTATCCGCGATGATTTTTCCACTGTTGCTCAGGCGATCCGCGTTCAGCACGCTATTTTTCAGGCTATAAATTTGCCCGACATTAATCAGTTCGCCCTTCACCTGGCCATAAACACCGTCTGCACCATTGATGGTGCCCGTATTGGTCAGCGAAGCCAGATCAAAATGGATTGCTTTGCCCTGCCATACGCCCGCGTTTTGGCTCGCGGTACTGTGTAACACTAGTTCACCGTCGCTCAAAAGCTGGCCGCTGGTCTGGTTATCCAGCGTCTGAGTTTCCAGTTGAAAAGCAGAATTGCCCTGCACCACACCGCTATTGGTGAACCGGGTGTTGGTAAGCTCAAGCGAATTGGCTGCCAGAACGCCCCGGTTGAACAGACTTTCCGTGTGGAAACGGGCCGTATCACGGGCCAGCAGTTGCCCCTGCGCCTCGTTCGTCAGCACCCCGCTGAGTGTGAACAGCAGGTTGTTGGCAGCGATAATACCCTCGTTATTGAAGTTCTTACCTGTCAGCGTAAAGTCGTCGTTGACCTGAAGTAAACCAGCATTATCGAAGCTACCAGGCACCAGATTGAGCGCCCCACCGCTGATGATTTTCCCGGTGCTGAGGTTGCTGATATTACCCGCATCCAGCACGAGGGCGTTGTTGCCCTGGAGCAGCCCGGCATTGTTGAGCGAAGCAGAGACCAGCCTGAGATCTTCCGCCGCCAGGCTGCCAGAGTTAAGGATATCAGCCGCATTCAGGTCGAGTTTATGCAGGCTTTGCAGGGTTCCGCTGTTATTCGCAGAAGCGGTGATACGCGCGGTCAGCGCATCCATCGCCTGGGTCGAGCCCTGGTTTATCCAGTCCTGAGCACTGAGCGCTACCCTGTTCCCCTGGATTACCCCCCGGTTTACCAACGTCTGGCTGTCGAGCGTCAGCGCGCCCCCGGTAAGCAACTGCCCAGAATCCTGGTTTTGCAGGCTGGCGGCATCAATGAACAGACTCTCATCGCCCTGAATCAGCCCGCTATTGACTAAATCACCGTAGAACGTCACGGCGGTCGCCGCCAGCCAGCCGCTGTTATCCAGCTCGTCCGCGATAAGATAGAGCCCTTGCTGGCCTATAATTTTGCCCTGATTAACCAGAGTGTGGCTGACGGCTAACGTGGCGTTTTCTTCGCTCAGCGCGTTACCGGTGTTGACCCACTCCCCGGTGGCGAGGTTCAGCGTTTTGCCTTGCAGCAGCCCGGCATTTGTTAGTGTGTCGGCGTTGAGTGTCAGATCTTGGGCGCTGAGCAGCACACCGCTGCTCAGGTTGTTGAACGTCGCGCTCTCCAGGTTCAGTGGCCCGACGGTGAGCAGTTTCCCGTTATTGATAATGGAATTGGCCGTCAGCGAAAGCGCGTCGTCCCCCTGTATATCTCCGCTATTGGTTACGTCATGACTGTTAATTCGCACGCTGCGCGCAGCAATCTGCCCGCTGTTATCAAGGACGTTGCTGGTGAAGGTCATCAGCCCATCAGCAAACAGTTTCCCGTTTTTCTGATTGGCAATTTGAGCAGTGCTGGCGACCAGGCGGGCGGCGTTTATTTCACCGTTGTTGAGCAGCGAGTCGCCTGAGAGAAGCAGCTCACCATCGACAGTGACCAGCCCGGCGTTTTTGAACGTTGGCAGGTCCAGGGTCAGGTTATGCTCGCTGTAGATCGTGCCGCTTTCACCGTTTTCCAGCTCACGGGCGTTGAGGTTAAGCGCCTGATTGCCTTCAAGCAGCCCGCTGTTCACAAGGCGGGAGGTATTGAGAGTCAGGGACGGCGAAACCAGCGTTCCCGAGTTCGTGATGTCGCGAGCGTCCAACAGGATCGATGCCGCGTTACTTTTACCGCTGTGCGTGAGCGAATCAGACGAAACCTTCAATGCCCCTTTGGCCGCCAGGGTGCCGTTCAACGCAACTTGCTTGCCTGTAATCGCCAGTTGGCTTTGGGTCTGTAACTGAGCTCCGGACTTCGTGGTGAGCTTATTAGCCTCGATGCTCAGGTTGCCTGAGGCATCAATGTTACCCTCCAGCGCTGCGTCATCGGCCTTGATCGCCAGCGTTCCGCTGCTGGTCGTCAGCGAATGTGTCCCTGTCGATAATGTACCGCTCTCCAGTGCCAGGTTTTTTTTCCCGGAGATAATACCGTTCTGTATCAACTCCCCAGATTTGATCGCCACATCGCGCTCACCGAGCAGGCTGCCCTGGTTTTTAAATGACCCTTTGGTCATCACATTGGCGTCGCCTTTCGCCGAAAGGGTTCCGCCGTTGAGTAAATCCCCACCACTGACATTCAGGTCCCGTCCGGCGATGAACTGACCTTGAGAATTTGCCGCTCCACTGATGGCCGCATGGATATCCTGCCCCGCATCGCCACGGCTGGTGGCATCCACGGAGAGATCTTTTCCGGTCAGATTGAGATTTTTCGCCGTTGTGATGCGGCTGTTTGTAACTATCAGTTTTCCTTTACCGGACAGTGAGATATCGCCATCACTGGCCAGCTGAACGTCATGAATGGCGAGGCTGTTCTGGCTGGTGACCGACACTGCGCCGCTGGCTTTATGCTCGCCGCTCAGCGTCACGCTTTCCCCTTTCGCCATCAGGCTGCCACCTGCCAGGCTGTTTTTGACCGTCAGTTTCCCTTGGGTATCGAGGGTAATATCACCCTGTTTCGCATTGAGATTTCCGAGGTTTACCCCAACTCCTTTTTCACTGGACACCAGGTGAATACGGTTGGCGTACATTCCGCCAAGTGCCCCTGTATCAACCGCAATCACAGGAGCCTGACCTTCTCCTTGCAGAGGTGTTGCACTGCCGTTCGCCGCTACACGATTAGCACCCACCACCACTTTCAGATCTTTTGCATGAATTCCGGCGTTGATCTCCGTAGCGCGCGTGATGACAGAGAGCGCATCCGTCTGGCTGGCATCCAGCCCCTGGCCTTCAATTGTGATCGTGCCTTTGGTGACATTCAGCTGTTGCAGGTTGCCGTTGACATCAAAAGACGGTTTGCCGGTGGTCAGCGTGACATTCGGCGTGTTGATAAATCCGCAGCCGTTACAGGTGATGCCGTACGGGTTGGCTACGATGACATTCGCGGCTTTGCCTGCGACTTCCGTATACCCCTGCAGTTGTGAACGATTAGCGCCGGTGACTTCGTTGATAATTCCGCGCGCTTCTTTCCCTGCTTTCAGGTTCGGGTTGTTCTGGATGAGCCCGCCAAGTTGGGTCGGATTGAGCTGTCCGGTGGCGTTATTGAGGATGATGCCCTCTTTCCCGACGTGGTAATCAATGAACGTGTTATGGGAAATCCCCGCACCATTGGGTGTCGCAATATTCACGACAGGAACACCATTTCCAGCTTTATCCATTTGCGTGGCGTTACTGGCGGGCACACTTGCCGCAATAGCAGGGAAAACTGGCTGCCCGGCAATCAGGGCGCAAATCAGATAACTCAGCAGGCGCTGGGAAACTGGAACGAGCTTTGTGTGATTATCCATAATCGTGTTCCCTTAAAGTGCAAATGTGATGCGGTAATAAACGCTGAAGCGATCGGGTGCCAGCCAGCCCGGGTATTTCACCGGCAGACCAGCTGTAAACTGGCTGGAGTAATAACGATGCGCCGTGGAAAACCCAACGGCGGCGCCCCATAACGTGCCGGAGGCCCACGGATCCTTTTTATCTTTCTGCAGCCAGCCGCCGTCGATTGCCGCCACGCTGCTGACCTGTCCGATAAAGGGTAAAGTGAACAAGTTATAGCTGAGCTCGTTGCGCCAGTAGCCGCCGTTATCCCCTGAGAGATACTGCTCTTTGTAGCCTCGCACCGAGCTTTCTCCCCCGATCGTCAATCTTTCACTGCCGTAAAGTCTGTCTGGCGACCATTGCCCGTATACGCTACTCAGCCACCACACATCGTCAGTCACCGGAAACTGGAAGCTGGCGTTCGCGCTCCATTTTTTAAAACCGGCCTTCGGCAGATCGTCGTTTTTGCCATGGTCACTTTCCGCGCCCAGCCACGACACGCCGTGACTGAACGTCGGGTTAAACGTCGCCACCCCGCCGAGGATTTTTTGCGTGTGATTCAGACCAAACAACAGGCTGGTCAGCTTGCGGCTGCTGCTGTCGAGTTTTGCGTCATTCAGGAAGTTGTTGCTGATTTGATGGGATAAGCCGAGCGAAGCGCCGGTTTTTATATCCCCGTTGCGAAACAGCACGTGGGAAAAGTTCAGCCGGTGGGTCACACTGTCTCCGGTAGATGCCCAGTTAAAACCGTTGTTGTTGATGGTGCTGAGGTAATTGCTCCAGCTATAGCTGTAATCCAGCAGCGTGTAGCCATAGGGAATACTCAACCCTGCCTGGACGTTTTGCGCATCGTGAGAAGAAGAAAAATCGCTGCTACGACCGCCGCTGGCAAACCATTTATCGGCAATACCCAGCAGGTTGTTGCCGGTTAGCGAGCCGCTGATTTGCCCGGTTCCGGTACTTTTCTGGCCGCTGTTGTCAAAACTGAGCGATGCATTCAGCGGAAATTCTGGCGTGGCCGTCAGGTTGACGATTGAATAACCGGGTTTATCGCTGGGTAATATTTCAATTTGCACCGGATTGCTGCGTAACCGGTTAATCTGCTCCATCCCCTGTTCAATATCACGCAGGTTAAGGATCTCGCCTTTTAGTCCAGGGAAAGCCATAAGCAACTGCCGTACGGGTGCCCCCTCCAGGAGAATTTTCTCCAGACGCCCCTCTAACACAGAGATGCGTAATTCTCCTCCAGACAAATCTTGTTCAGTAATAAAAGCGCGACTTGTAATATAGCCTTTCTGAATATACCAGTCGGATATCTCGCGAACTAATTTTGCGATTTTATCCATGTTCATGCACTGATTAGCATAACGCTGCGTGAATTCAGCCTGCTTTCTTTCAGAAAGGAGCGTGGCATGATTAAGATATATTTTATGAATCGTAAAACAGGGGCCCGCCAGATTGACGGCATCAGGTTCAGCGCGCGGGACGGGGGAAAGAGTGCGTTGTAACTCGTCGCGCTGCTGCTGATTTTGTTTCAATAGCTCTTCCTGACTCTGCCTTATCAGATCCCGATCGGCAGGGTTAAGCGGAGCTGCGCTTAAAGACAGCGCAACGCTTGCCAGATTAAGTAGCGTGATATTTATAATAAGCCTGTAATTTACGAGCACACATATCTTCCATGAATGTGTATCAACCGTGGAATTTAACGTTTTGATACAGAATTTAAGATTAGTTCACATCGATGGCGAATAAATCACATTCATTAAAGACATTCAAGCCAGAGCATTTTTATTCTGAAGAGACTTCCGTTTATTTTATAGATTAGCCAGACTTATTTTATTGAGGAGTTCGGTTGGAGAATTCAGAGATTTTTATATGGGTGGCGACGTTAATTAAAATGCCCGGCCGTGGACTGACCCCATAAAGTTGGACAGTTCATGTTAAGCGGCTATCGGGGTCTGGGTTCGGTATTCTACCGGACTCAGACCTTTTAATTTCAGACTGATCCGCTCGTTGTTATAGTAATGGATATAGTCCTCTATCGCCTTCCTCAGTTCATTCAGATTGCTGAACCTGTTCAGGTAAAAACACTCCGATTTCAGTGTGCCGAAGAAGTTCTCCATTACCGCGTTATCCAGGCAGTTTCCCTTGCGCGACATGCTTTGTGTCATACCCTTCGCCTTTAACTTTGCCTGATAACCTGCCATTCGATATTGCCAGCCCTGATCCGTGTGCAGCAACGGTGCATCCT
>NZ_JASSOT010000068.1 GCF_030238365.1 Lelliottia wanjuensis
GGCGTTGCATAGGTCGGGTCTCAGTCCAGGGCATAGTGAGTCTCCTCTTCTATGCCAGTTATAACTGTTACCCATGTATCCGGTCTAAAGTGTTACCCATGTTTCCGGTTCATACCCTGCGCTTACCGGGCCTACGGTTCAGGGTTACGGTGCCGTTGAAATCACGCCACCCACCATCGTCTGCTCGACCTGCTGCTTATCCATGTTCACTGCCTTCAATTTCCCGTTCACCGTCGGTTTTAGCGGCGCTTTATCCTGCACGCTCCCGCTGGCGGTCAGTTGGATGTTGCCGTCGCCACTCACCGGCAGCGCAGGCCAGCCCCACTGTTGCAGCACGTTCAGCGGCACACCGCGACCGTTCAGGCTGATCGTGGTCTGACGCTGCGGCAACTGTGAAACCGTCCCCGTCGCTTCCAGAATGCCTTTCTCAGTAAAGGCGCTCAGCTCCGTGATATTCACCGTCGAGGCATTCGCGGCGAGCGCCATCGACGGACGTCGCACGTCCACGCGGTTAAAGGTAGCGGCGGCGCCGTTAAGCGTCGCATTGCCGCCCCACACGCCCCACTGGCGATCTTTCCCCAGCTGGAGGTTGGCGCCATAACCATCGAGGGAAGTGACCTGCCACGGGAATGCCGGGTCGATATCAATCACCAGGTTGCGGCTCAGGCCGAACTTTTTCAGGGTGACGCCGTTGAGCCACTCCGGCAGCGGGTCCATCCACAGGGCTTTCCAGTTCTGCGGCAGCGTATATTCGAGCCCGGCGACGGCGACGTCGTCCAGCACCAGGGCTTTACCGTTGCGCAGCCAGTTGCCGGAGGTGCGCACCATGCCGCCTTCCCAGCGGGATGTGAACTGGCGCAGCGCCACGCCCTGCGGCGAGAATTCAGCGTTCAGAATCGGGTCAAAAAGATGCAGCGAACCGTAGATAAACTCGCTGGCGTTCATCGACAGACGCCCGTCCTGGCTCTGCCAGTCGCCCTTGCTCAGAGTCAGGTTGCGCAGGCTCAGGTCGAGATCGGTCACCGCCCAGTCCGGGCCTTGCAGGCGCGCGTCGGTCACTTCCAGACGACCAATCTGTAACGACGGCAGCGTGGTGATCGGTGCGAAGAAATCCGCTAATGATTTATCACTTTGCAGACGAATGTCGTTCAGACGCATGGTGTCGATCACCCATCCGCCGTCGGCGTTGCGCCGCGCGGTGCCGGTCAGCGAGCCGCGCGCCATGTCCGCGCCGATGGTGCTCAGCACCACTTCTTTACCGTTCAGCTCCCCCTGAATCAGCACGTTGCTGGTGGGCACGCCGTTGAGGGTCAGCGATCCGGCGCTCATCTGGATCTGCGCATTATTGCCCAGCACTTTGCCCGCTTTCGGTTCCCAGGGGCTGACGCCGCCTGTGACTTTTTGCGCGCTCAGGTCCCATTCGGTATTCGGGCTGTTAAACGCCATATTGTTTAGCTGCAGTCGGTCGGCCTGGAAGGGGAGCGGGGCCGTCTGCGGGGAGAGATTCAGCGTCCCATCGTGCAGGGTGATGGTGTCCATATGCAGCGGATCGGTGATTTGTCGGCTGCTCAGACCGATATCGACTTTCTTCGCCACCAGCGTGGCGGGTTTGCCATCGCGGCCAAAGGTGACGTTTTCCAAGATGATATGCGACGGGGAGGAAAAGCGGTGATCCATCAGGTCGAAGTTGAGTTCGTAGTCGGTATTCACCGTGATCCAGCTGCTCACCTGCGACGCGCCCCAGCGGGTCTGCACGAGGATATAGAGTGCCAGGATTGCGATCAGCACCGCAACCAAAATCCAGATCAGCAGCTTTCCAATAAATTTCATGGTCTTCCATCCCGTCAAACGCACATAGAGGAGTTATGCACGATTTATGCGCAATCCTCAAGGCAGGAATGGTGTAATTCGGTTTCACGGCAGGCGCGATGCCTGCCGTGACGGGGATCAGTTCTTTTCAGGCGGGAAGACGAGGTTCAGAACAATCGCAGTGATACCGCCCGCGGCGATGCCGGAGGAGAGCAGGTTTTTCACCCAGTCAGGGGCGAACTGCAGGATCAGTGGCTGCTGAGACACGCCGAGGCCGACGGCCAGCGACAGCGCGATAATCATGATCGCACGACGGTTCAGCGGCTCGCGCGACACGATACGCACGCCAGATGCGGCAATCGTCCCGAACATCACCAGCGTTGCGCCGCCCAGAACCGGTTCCGGAATGTGCTGCACGAAGCCGCTCACCGCCGGGAACAGGCCGAGCACGATCAGCATCAGCGCCACCACAAAGCCCACGTAGCGGCTGGCGACGCCGGTCAGCTGGATCACGCCGTTGTTCTGGCCGAAGCAGGAGTTCGGGAAGGTGTTAAACACGGCGGAGACAAAGGAGTTCAGTCCGTTCGCCAGCACGCCGCCTTTCAGGCGCTTCATGTACAGCGGGCCAGAGACCGGCTGTTCGGAGACGTCGGACGTCGCGGTGATGTCGCCGATGGTTTCCAGAGAGGTGATCATGAACACCAGCATCAGCGGCAGGAGCAGGTTCCAGTCGATGCCGAGGCCGTAATAGAGCGGCGTCGGGACCATGATCAGCGGGCTGTTGGTCGGGGCGGTGTTTTCCGGCAGCATGCCGAGCGCCCACGCCATCAGATAACCGGCCGCCATGGCAATAACCAGCGAGGCGACGCGCAGGTACGGGTTACGCTGACGGTTGAGCAGAATAATAATCGCCAGCACCACGCCCGCCAGCAGCAGGTTTTTCGGTGCGCCGAAGGTGTGGTCGCTCATCGCCGCATACCCGCCGCCGATGGACGTCAGGCCAACCTGAATCAGCGACAGACCGATAATCATCACCACTACGCCGGAGACCAGCGGGGTAATCACGCGGCGCGCCAGGTGCAGTACGCGGGAGATGACCATTTCCGTACAGCTGGCCAGCATCAATGTGCCGAACAGGGCGGCCATCATCGTTGGCACATCCGCGCCGCCAGTTTTCAGTGCAGTGCCGCCCATGATCAGCGGAGCAACAAAGTTAAAGCTGGTGCCCTGAATCGACAGCAAACCTGAGCCCACCGGACCCCAGGCTTTAATCTGAATAATCGACGCCACGCCGGAGGCAAACAGGGACATGCTGATGATGTGCTGCGTGTCCTGAGCCGGTAAACCGAGCGCCTGGCAGATCAGCAGGGCAGGCGTAATCACCGCCACGAACATCGCCAGCAGGTGCTGACAGGCGGCGAACAGGGTCTGCGCCAGCGGTGGGCGATCTTCAAGACGGTAGATTAATTCACTATTATGCTGAGTCGGCGCAATCGGTTGCGCATCAGGAGACTCTACGGCGTTAACGGACATCGGCGGCAATCCCACGGTGGAAAAGCGGGCATTTTAGCTGACCGGATGGTAAAAGCAAACGATTGCATTTATAAATTATACAAACTGTTTCTGGCAGTGTTTATCAGGCGTTGGAATAACGCTCGGTTTCCGGCATCCAGCGCTCAATCAATGCGGTTGCCTGCGCGGAATGGCGCTCGTGAATGTAACGCGCAAGGCGCTGAACTTCAGGGATCATCGCCTGGTCACGCAGCAGATCGGCGACTTTGAACTCGGCGTTGCCGGTCTGGCGCGTGCCTAACAGTTCGCCGGGTCCGCGGATCTCGAGATCTTTTTGCGCAATGACAAAGCCATCGTTGCTGTCGCGCAAGACTTGCAGCCGCATTTGCGCCGTTTTGGACAGCGGGGATTTGAAGAGCAATACGCAGTGGGACGCCACCGCACCACGTCCGACGCGGCCACGCAGCTGGTGGAGTTGCGCAAGACCCAGTCGCTCCGGGTTTTCGATAATCATCAGGCTGGCATTAGGCACATCCACACCCACTTCGATCACCGTCGTGGCGATCAGCAAATGCAGCTCGCCCTGCTTGAATGCCTGCATCACGGCCTGTTTCTCAGCAGGCTTCATTCGGCCATGCACCAGCCCGACGTTCAGCTCGGGTAGCGCCAGCTTGAGTTCTTCCCACGTGGCCTCTGCCGCCTGGGCTTCCAGCAGGTCGGACTCTTCAATCAAGGTACACACCCAGTACGCCTGACGTCCTTCGTGCGTACAGGCGTTGCGCACGCGCTCGATGATCTCACTGCGACGGGTATCCGGAATCGCCACGGTGGTGACCGGCGTACGGCCTGGCGGCAGTTCGTCGATGGTCGAGGTATCCAGATCGGCATAGGCGGTCATCGCCAGGGTGCGTGGAATCGGGGTCGCGGTCATGATCAGCTGATGCGGATGGAAACCTTGCTGCAGCCCTTTCTCCCACAGCGCCAGGCGCTGATGCACGCCAAAGCGGTGCTGTTCGTCGATGATCACCAGCGCAAGGCCGTTAAACTGCACCTGTTCCTGGAAAATGGCGTGGGTGCCGACAATCATCTGCACCTGACCGCTGGCGATCGCTTCCTGCTGCGCAAGACGCGCTTTGCCTTTTTGCTTCCCGACCAGCCAGCCGACCTCGACACCCAGGGGCGCAAACCAGCTGCGGAAGTTGTTGGCGTGCTGCTCGGCGAGCAGTTCCGTCGGCGCCATCAGCGCCACCTGCTTGCCGTTTGCGATGGCGCGCAGTGCCGCGAGGGCAGCAACCAGGGTTTTACCGGAACCGACATCACCCTGTACCAGGCGCATCATCGGCACGTCGAGCGCCATATCGCGTTCGATCTCGGCGGTGACTCGCGCCTGGGCGTTAGTCGGCTTAAACGGCAGGGAGGCCAGCAGCTTATCTTTTAAATCATCACGGGCAGGAAGGGGTTGGGCATGAAAACGCTGGGCACCCGCGCGAAGCGCCAGCATGCTCAGGTTATGGGCCAGTAATTCTTCAAGGATAAGCCGCCGCTGGGCCGGATGTTGGCCGCTCTCTAAATCGCTCAGCTGTAAAGATGGCGGTGGGCGGTGCAATGTGCGGATCGCTTCCGGCAGGCTCATCATGCCCTGCGCCAGCTCTGGTGGCAGCAGTTCGGCGATGGCACAGGTATCGAGCAACTCAAGCGCCTGATCGGTCAGCTTGCGCAGCGTAGCCTGCTTGATGCCTTCCGTCGTGGGGTAAACCGGCGTCAGCGTCTCCTGGAGTTCAGGCGTACTCAGATCGCCCTGCACGCGGTATTCCGGGTGGATCATCTCCGCGCCGTACTTACCGCGCTTCGCTTCGCCGTAGGCCAGCACGCGTCGACCGGTGGCGAGACTGTTTTTCATCGCTGCGTTGAAGTTGAAAAAACGCATGGTGAGAATGCCGGAGCCGTCGCTGATCTGACAGGTCATCATCCGGCGACCGCCGAATGTGATGCTGCTGTTCAGCACCTCGCCTTCCACGGTGGCGTAGATGCCGGGCAGCAAATCGCCGATGGCGTAAAGCTGTGTGCGGTCTTCGTAGCGCAGAGGGAGGTGTAGAAGTAAATCTTGCACGGTGTGCAGGCCGATCTTCGCCAGCTTGCTGCTTTGCGCTGCGCCTACGCCCGTTAAGGAGCTGAGCGGAACGGCATCAAGCAGATGGCCTTTCATGAATTAGCCTGCAAACTGCATGGTGGACCACCACGCGGCATCGGCTTCGATTTCGCCCTGCGCGTTGACGTGGGGATAAGGGAGTTGCTTCTGTTTTGCCACGCGGGCCAGCACCGGATAACCGCCTTCGAACAGCAGGCGCTGCTGCTCGTCTTCCGGGAGCATGCTGTTTTCACGCTCGTACATCCCTGCGTTTTGGCGCTGGCGCTGGGCTTCATACAGAATCAGCGCCGAGGCGACGGAGACGTTAAGCGACTGCACCATACCGATCATCGGGATGATGATGTCCTGATCCGCCAGCTCTAACGCTTCCTGGGTGATCCCGGTTTTCTCCTGACCCATCAGAATACAGGTGGGACGGGTGTAATCAATCTCGCGGAAATCGACGGCTTTATCGGAAAGATGGGTGGCAAGGATCTGCATGCCGCTGCCTTTCAGCTCTGCAACGGCGTCGGCAATCGTGGGATGGGTTTTAACCGTCACCCAGCTGTTGCTCCCGGCCGCGCTGGAGGCCATGGTGCGCATGTTTTTACTCGGCCAGACGGCGTGAACTTCATGCACGCCAACGGCGTCCGCGGTGCGGACGATGGCGGAGACGTTATGAGGTTTATGGACCTGCTCCATACACACCGTCAGATCGGGCTGACGTCTGGCGAGCATCTCACAGATACGTTCATAACGTTCAGATCTCATGTCACTAATTTCGGTTACGGGTGACTTTAATGACGTCCGGCATCACGCGAATTTTGCGCATAATATTCGCCAGATGCACACGATCGCGCGCGGTCAGGCGAATGAACGCGCTATAGACGCGGCCATCTTTTTCTTCCGTATTCAGGCTCTGAATGTTGGAAGTGGCCGTGTTAATCGCCGCCGTCAGGTTCGCCAGTGCGCCCTGGTGGTTGAACATATCAACTTTAATTTCGGTGATAAATTCCTGCTCGGTCTCTTTATCCCACTCAACGGCCATGAACTTCTCGGGCTCTTTCTGATAGCCACGGATGTTACGGCAGGACTCGTGGTGGATAACCAGACCTTTACCTGGGCTGACGTGGGCGATGATCGGATCGCCTGGAATCGGTCGGCAGCATTTGGCGAAGGTGATCAGCACGCCATCCGCGCCTTTAATCGGCAGATGACCGTGGCCCTGAGTTGTTGGCTGCGCAACGGAGGCTTCGCCTTGCTGCAGGTTCTTCGCGACCACGACGCTCATGGCGTTGCCGAGGCCGATTTCTGCCAGCAGATCGTCAAGCGAGGCGAGCTTCATGCGCTCCAGCTCTCGCTGAATATTCTCTGGCGGAATTTCGGCCAGCTTGCGGCTGCCACCCAACGCGTGGTTGAGCAGGCGACGGCCAAGGCTGACGGAATCGTCACGTTTCAGGTTTTTCAGCAGTTGGCGGATCTTCGCGCGCGCTTTGGAGCTGACGACGAAGTTAAGCCATGCGGCATTCGGGCGAGCGCCCGGTGCGGTAATGATTTCGACCGTCTGACCGCTGGTGAGCGGCTGCGACAGCGGATAAGGCTGCCTGTCGACGCGTGCGCCTACGCAGGCATGACCGATGTCGGTGTGCACGGCATAAGCGAAGTCGACCGGCGTGGCGCCAGCAGGCAGCTCGACAATGCGCCCTTCTGGCGTGAAAACGTAAATCTCATCCGGGAAGAGATCGGATTTAACGCTCTCGATAAATTCAAACGAACTCCCGGCGCTCTGCTGGAGTTCAAGCAGGCTTTGCATCCAGCGCTGGGCGCGGATTTGCGCGGTGGTGCTGGTTTCGCCGTGCTCTTTATAAGCCCAGTGCGCGGCAACACCCATTTCCGCCATCTGGTCCATGTCTTCGGTGCGGATTTGCACCTCAACAGGCACGCCGTGTGGCCCGATCATCGAGGTGTGCAAAGATTGATAGCCGTTCGCTTTTGGAATGGCGATGTAGTCTTTGACGCGCCCCGGACGCGGTTTGTACAGGCTGTGCATTTGGCCGAGCACGCGGTAGCAGGTGTCAGAATCATGAACGATGACGCGGAATGCGTAGATGTCCATGATCGAGTGAAAACGCTGCTCTTTGAGCACCATCTTGCAGTAGATGGAGTAGAGATGTTTTTCGCGGCCGCTTACGCGACACGGAATTCCCGCTTCCTGCAAACGTCCGTCGATTTCAGAGAGGATTTTTTGAATCATCTCTTTACGGTTGCCGCGCGCGGCTTTGACCACCTCTTTAATCACACGATAGCGGTTCGGGTACAACGCTTCAAAACCCAGCTCTTCCAGCTCGGTTTTAATGTGATGGATACCTAAACGGTGTGCCAGCGGGCTATAAATTTCGAGGGTTTCACGCGCGATGCGGCGACGTTTATCCGGGCGTAATGAGCCCAGCGTGCGCATATTATGGGTACGGTCAGCGAGTTTGATAAGTATGACGCGGATATCCTGCACCATCGCCATAATCATCTTGCGGAAGTTTTCGGCTTGCGCCTCTTTCTTATCGCGGAATTTCAGCTTATCAAGCTTAGAGACCCCTTCCACCAGTTCGGCAACGCTTTTGCCAAACAGCTGTTCCATATCCTGGTAGGTGGCGGGGGTATCTTCGATCACGTCATGCAGCAGCGCGGCCATCAGCGTTTCATAGTCGAGTTTCATCTCGGCCAGAATACAGGCCACCGCTACCGGGTGCGTGATATAGGGTTCACCGCTTGAACGTGTCTGGCCCTCGTGAGCGTCACGTGCAACGAGATACGCCTGCTGAAGACGCTTAATCTGGTCTTCAGGCAGGTAGGTTTGAATCAGTTGATTCAGGCTTTCAAACAGATACAAGGGCGACCCGCAGGTTTAATTAACGACGGCCTTCAGCAATGGCGGTTACGGCCTGCAGTTCTGCGGCTTCCTGCTCTTGCTGCTCCTGGCGCTCACGTACGTCGAGGATCTGGTTGTTGATCAGACCTTCTTCGATTTCGCGCAATGCGATAACGGTGGTTTTATCGTTTTCTTCTGGTACCAGTGGATCTTTGCCACCGGACTGCATCTGACGAGCGCGACGCGCGGCGACCAGTACCAGGTCAAAACGGTTACCAATTTTCTCTACAGCGTCCTGAACAGTTACGCGTGCCATACTTAAAATGCTCCACAGATGAAGAAAGGACTGGGCATGATACTGAAAGTGCGTTCAGTCTGCCAACAGTTTGGTGATTAATGCGTCATGTCGCTGCTTCTGGCGGCTCATGCGCAGACGTTCTGCACGAATGATGGTTTTCAGATCGCCCAGGGCAGTATCAAAATCATCATTCACAATAAGGTAATCATATTCGGCGTAATGGCTCATTTCTGCAACTGCCTGCGCCATACGTTTTGCGATCACTTCTTCGCTGTCCTGGCCGCGGCCACGCAGGCGGCGATCCAGTTCGTCCTTCGACGGCGGCAGAATAAAGATGCTGCGCGCTTGTGGCATCTTCGCGCGAATTTGCTGCGCGCCCTGCCAGTCGATATCCAGGAACACATTGACGCCGGTTGCCAGAACCTGCTCGATGGTTTCACGGGATGTCCCGTAGAAGTTACCGAAAACTTCAGCGTGTTCAAGGAACGCGTCTCGGCCAATCATCGTTCTGAATTCATCGTGATCAACAAAGAAATAGTGTTCACCGTGTACTTCACCCGGACGCGGAGCGCGCGTGGTGTGAGAAACCGACACTTGCGTATCGTACAACGGTTGGGTTTTTAACAGCGCCTGAATCAGGCTGGATTTACCCGCGCCACTAGGGGCAGAAACAATATAAAGCGTGCCTTGAGCCATGAGAGTCTTTTGTATGTGTTAGCGAAGAAGTCTTACATACGGGCTTATTATACACGTCGCCGCTCTGTGACGTAGTCTTTGTCACACTTTTTCCACTGGATTGTTGATTTTTGCGTACCGTTTTCCGGTTTTCCCCGCCCTTTGCTGCAATCAAAACAAAACCCTGAAGCCGCCTCGTAAATCGTGACTTTGCAGATAGTCAGGTCAAAACGGGAGGGGTATACCTTGCGCAAAACAGGGAGGCGTGACGATGTGGAAATGGGCTGGAGTGGTATTAATTCTGTGGAACGGCTACGGAATGGCGGTTTGCCCCGCCTGGTCGCATGCCAGAGCGGAAAAGGAAATCGCGGAACTCAGCGCGCAGGTCGCCCGCTGGAATCAAGCCTACTGGCAGGAAGGAAAAGGCGAGGTCAGCGACGAGGTTTACGATCAGCTCAATGGCAGGCTCACGCAATGGCGGCGTTGCTTTAGCGATGAGCCGCCATCGGATGATGTTCCCTCGGTCAGCGGCACGGTCAAACACCCTGTTGCGCATACGGGCGTGCACAAGGTGGAGGGGAAAGAGGAGTTACGTCAGTGGATGCATGCCCATCAGGATCTGTGGGTGCAACCCAAAGTGGATGGTGTCGCAGTCACGCTGGTCTATCGGAAGGGAAAATTAGTGCAGGCCATCAGCCGTGGCGATGGGATAAAAGGTGAAGACTGGACGGCGCGAGTACAAAAAATCCCGTCGATACCTGTAGTCCTGCAAGGGCCATTGTCGGAGAGCGTTCTACAAGGCGAGCTGTTTTTACGAAGCGAAGGGCATATCCAGCAGCAGATGGGGGGCATGAACGCCAGGGCCAAAGTGGCGGGAATGATGATGCGCCAGAATGATAACTCGGTGCTCGATAATCTCGGCGTGTTTATCTGGGCGTGGCCAGATGGGCCAGCCGATATGTCGCAACGTCTTGCGGAACTGTCCAGGGCGGGTTTTCCGCTGACTGGGCGTTATACGCGCGCTGTTCAAACCGCAGATGAGGTAGAGCAAAACAGAACCGACTGGCTGACATCACCTCTGCCGTTTGCCACTGACGGCATTGTGATTCGCTCCGCGATTGAATCTGCGGGTGAGCGCTGGTTGCCCGGGGAGGGAGACTGGGTGGTTGCATGGAAATACTCGCCCGTCTCTCAGCTTGCTGAAGTTAAAGCCATCCAGTTTGCCGTTGGGCGTACGGGTAAAATAGCCGTGGTTGCCACTCTTGAGCCTGTGCAGTTGGGCGACAAACGTGTGCAGCGAGTGAGCCTGGGTTCCGTTGGGCGATGGCGAACGCTGGACATTGCGCCAGGCGATCAGATTTTGGTGAGTCTTGCCGGGCAAGGCATACCGCGTTTCGATAAAGTCGTATGGCGTGACGCCGAGCGAACCAAACCTGTGCCGCCTGAGCCGCATTTCAGCCCGTTGACCTGTTTCTATGCTTCGCCCGATTGCCTGGAGCAGTTTTTTGCCCGTCTGGTCTGGTTGAGTTCGAAGCGCATTCTCAATATTGAAGGGACAGGGGATTCAGGCTGGCGATTGCTGCATCAGGCTCATCATTTTGAGCATATCTTCTCATGGCTGGCGTTGAGCAAAGAGCAGCTTCAAAATACGCCGGGTTTGAATGTGGGTCGGGGTTTGCAGCTGTGGCATCGCTTTGAGTTCGCGCGGCAGCAGCCTTTTATTCGGTGGATTGGCGCGCTGGGTGTGCCATTACCGCAGGCGGCAGCGAAAGCGCTGAATGCCTCTTCGTGGCAGCAATTACGCGATACTGATGCGGGAAGCTGGAGCCAGCTTCCCGGCGTCGGCCCGGAAAAAGCGCGAAAGCTGGTCGATTTTTTCCATGATCCTACGATTGAGACCCTGGCGACCTGGCTGGGTAAGCAGGACGTTCAGGGGTTTTAGAGGGATCCGGTTTTGGCCTTTCGCCATGGAGTGTTTTTGCCCGGAGAACTGAATGTCTCACGCAACTGATCGTAATCGAAAATATGACGGCCACCATCCATCACCGGGAGTAATGTTGGCTCCTGGTAGCAGGTTTCGAGCACTGAGCTGCAGTTCTCATTACCTGTTGAAATACCCAGCCAGCTCAGCATAAGCCAGTAGTTATTAGCGGTGGGCCAGAAGCCTGGGACCCAACCGAGTTGACGTTTTTGGGCTGATAGTGCGGGTTGGCT
Source organism: Lelliottia wanjuensis (assembly GCF_030238365.1). Classification (GTDB taxonomy): domain Bacteria; phylum Pseudomonadota; class Gammaproteobacteria; order Enterobacterales; family Enterobacteriaceae; genus Enterobacter; species Enterobacter wanjuensis. The sequence continues at coordinate 11,503 of NZ_JASSOT010000068.1, forward strand.
ATACCAGATAAACTGCGGAACTTCGTACGCCTCTTTGCTTGGGTTGCGGGAGCCATGCATATAAATGGAATCCAGCTGCGGATTTTTTTCCAGCCCGTGATCGGAGAAGTAAAGCATTGAAGAGGCGCTGTTTTGTAAGCGTTTCGCCACCTCGCCGATAAAGTAATCGGTGAATCGAATCGCGTTGTTGTAGCAATCTTCGTATTTATTTCCCGTATCGAGAATGTTTGCTGATTCCGGATAGCGGTCGCATGCCATCTCATGACTTCCGTTAATGTGCAGCACGATAAATTTCTTACCGGGTTTTTTCAGCGCTTCATCCAGAGCGGGTAAAAGCTCAGTATCATATTGGGTATTAATCCACTGTGCTTTTTGACTCGTGGAGGCAATGGCGACAATGTAATTATTGCTCTTTCCCGAATTGCCTTGTGCGCTGATCCATTCAGTATAATAGCCTGATTTTCTGGCGATGCTGACAATATTGTCGGCAAGCTTATCGACATTAAAATTGTCTGGATCGGCTTTGCTCATAATCATCGGTACGGCCAGTACCGTGGCTGAGGCAGGGGCAATGGCATGGGTGAAGACGAGGGCGTTCTTCTTAAATGCTGACGCTACAGGCGTGGTCTCCTGATCAAAACCGTAAAGCTGCATATTACTGCTACGCGCGGATTCACCGACGATCACCACATAGTTTTCTATGCCCGTTTGACGATATTGCAAGGCGGGATAATGCACATTTTGCTGGCTGATTTTGTTTGCAAGGGCGCTATCCCGATGGGCAATAATAAATTCTGAACCCGTGTAAAACGGCGTGTTGGTCAGGATCCGCGAACTCAGTGGATAGTAAACTTCCAGATCTTTGCGTTTTTTTAGCCAGTTTGCGGTGGAGTACCAGCCCATATAACCCACAAGTAAGACAATACTGATGACTTTTGCCCGATCAGAGAGGTTATCGCTTAATGATTTAATGGCATACCAGGTGATAACAAAATAGGCAGCGATTACGGGGAAGCTACTGATGTAGAGCCCCGACATGCTTTTCGCTTCAGCCATATGGGTTGCCAGAATACTCATGGCAAAGACGGTGTTGAATTCGCTCTGGTAAACATTCCAGGTGCTGAAAGCGATAGCAAAATTGAGCGTCAGCAGAGCGGTAAGAATAAACGCAATAATTTTGCCGGGTATATACCGGTAGATAGAGGAAGCGCCAAGCAACAGAAGACTATTACAGATCGCAATGCGGACCACAAACCGTGCAGGTTGCGTGAAGTACACTGGCCATATTTGTATAAGCACAGAGATCAGCAGCAGGATTAAAAAATGGCTGCCGATCTTTTTATCAAGGATAAGTACAGAGGTTTTGGCAAGTGACATCGGTTCTTAACGCAAATTTCCAGGGCGATTACAGAACGGTATTGTATTCGTTTTTGAATATATTATAAGCCCACGAAAAGTGCTTTTTTCTGCCCGTTGTCTTTTTGTTAAGAACTCAATGCGAGTCGTGCGTGTAATGAAACACGGGCAGCCCCAACTTCAGACGCAGCGCCAGCATACGCGCGGTGAAACCGAACAGCAGCGTGGCGATGACGACGACATCGTGGCTCGACACATAATGCTGCAAGGCGATATACAGCACCGCAGAGGCAAACGAAATCCCTGCGTAGAGCTCTTTCTGGAATACCAGCGGAATGCGTTTACAGAACATGTCGCGCAACACGCCGCCAAATACGCCGGTCACGACCGCGGCGATGGTAGCGATGATCGGGCCTTCACCCATATCCAGCGCGATTTGCGCGCCGATAATGGAAAACACGATCAGCCCCAATGCGTCCAGGACCAAAAACAGGCGGCGCAGGTGTGGCATGACAGGGGCGGCAATTGTCGTCAGCACCGCGGCAACGGCCACGATGACGACATATTCTGGATGTTTGACCCAGCCGAGCGGGTAGTGTCCGAGCAGGATATCGCGAACCGATCCCCCGCCCAGCGCCGTGGCGGTGGCGATAATGATGACACCAAAGGTGTCCATACGACGACGCCCGGCAGCCAGCGCGCCAGTCATCGCTTCGGCGGTGATACCGACCAGATAGAGAATATGTAAAAGCATTATCGCCTCCAGAGAAACTGGCGGCAGAGTAGCCTTTTGTGGTCTGGATCACGATTGAGATTTTCTAAGGTGAAGCGATTTGGCTTAGTTAAACTAATAGGGAAATAGTATTTTTAGCAGGGCAGTGAAGGGTTTTCTTGTGTGGTGTGGGTTTTTAAGGGTGAGAAAAAGTAATGGGTAGCTCGCGTTGAGCTACCCTGACGATTACTCGATGTTCTGAATCTGCTCGCGCATCTGCTCAATCAGCACTTTCAGTTCAATCGCAGAAGTGGTCACTTCGGCATTGATTGACTTGGAGGCCAGCGTGTTCGACTCGCGGTTGAACTCCTGCATCATAAAATCAAGGCGACGACCAACGGCTTCTTTTTTCTTCAGAATGTTGTAGGTCTCTTTGACGTGTGCTTCCAGACGATCCAGTTCTTCAGCCACGTCGACGCGCTGCGCCATCAGGACCAACTCCTGCTCAAGACGGGTGTTTTCCAGCTGAACTTCGGCGTCTTCGAGTCTGGCAAGCAGGCGTTCGCGCTGCCACTGCAGGACTTCTGGCATGTGGGCGCGTACTTTCAGGACTTCTGCGCTGACGCCTTCGAGGCGCTGCTCGATCATCGCTTTCAGCGCCTGGCCTTCGGTTTCACGGGCGATGATAAAATCGTCCAGCGCGCCATCGAGCGCACCCAGAATCTCGGTGGTGATCGCATCCAGATCCTGCTCACCAGCCGCCATTACGCCAGGCCAGCGGAGGATATCAACGGGGTTGATTTCACCTTCGTCGCTTTGCATCTTGACCCAGTTCGCTGCATTCACCAGCTGTTTAGCCAGTTTTTCATTGAGGATCAGCTCCCCCTGGGCGCTCGCATCGGGTTCAAAACGCAGGTTACATTCCACTTTACCGCGCGTCAGGCGAGCACGGATACGTTCGCGAACGACCGGCTCAAGGCTGCGAAACTGCTCCGGCATACGGAAATACGTTTCCAGATAGCGCTGGTTTACCGAGCGCATTTCCCAGGTAGCGCTACCCCAGCTACCCTTGATTTCACGCCGGGCGTAGGCGGTCATACTGCGAATCATAGACATGTCCGTTTTTAGAGGAGAGATGGGGGGATTATAGCTTTCGGGGCTTTGTCAGGATAGGAATAAGCGCGTTTAATCCGTATAATGCGCAGCCACATTCGTTTCAAGCCGGAGATATCATCATGCGTCCAGCAGGCCGTAGCGCCAATCAGGTGCGCCCTGTCATCCTGACCCGTAACTATACAATACACGCTGAAGGCTCCGTGCTTGTTGAATTCGGTAACACCAAAGTGCTGTGCACCGCCTCTATCGACGAAGGCGTACCGCGTTTTCTGAAAGGCCAGGGCCAGGGTTGGATCACCGCCGAATACGGGATGCTCCCTCGCGCCACCCACACCCGTAACGCTCGTGAAGCGGCGAAAGGCAAGCAGGGCGGGCGTACGATGGAAATCCAGCGCCTGATTGCTCGCGCACTGCGCGCGGCGGTGGACCTTAAAGCCCTGGGCGAATTCACCATTACCCTCGACTGCGACGTGATTCAGGCAGATGGCGGCACGCGTACGGCGTCCATCACCGGCGCTTGCGTCGCTCTTGCCGATGCGTTGAACAAACTGGTTGCTGCGGGTAAGCTCAAAACCAACCCGATGAAAGGGATGGTTGCCGCGGTCTCCGTTGGGATTGTCAAAGGCGAAGCCCTTTGCGATCTGGAATACGTTGAAGACTCCGCAGCAGAAACCGACATGAACGTGGTGATGACCGAAGACGGTCGCATCATTGAGGTGCAGGGCACGGCAGAAGGCGAGCCGTTCACCCATGAAGAGCTTCTTACCTTGCTGGCGTTAGCCCGAGGGGGAATCGAATCCATTGTCGCGACGCAGAAAGCGGCGTTAGAAAATTGATTTTAAGGGCGACGTTGTCGCCCTTTTTTTTGTCCGTAGAAAAGTAAGATGAGGAGCAAATCCATGAAACCCTATCAGCGCCAGTTTATTGAGTTTGCGCTTAACAAGCAGGTTCTTAAGTTCGGCGAATTTACGCTGAAATCCGGGCGTAAAAGTCCCTATTTCTTCAATGCCGGCCTGTTTAATACCGGGCGCGATCTGGCTCTTTTAGGCCGCTTCTACGCCGAAGCGCTGGTAGATTCCGGGATTGATTTTGATCTGCTGTTTGGCCCGGCCTACAAAGGCATTCCGATTGCCACCACCACCGCGGTGGCGTTGGCGGAACACCATGACCGCGACGTGCCGTACTGCTTTAACCGTAAAGAAGCCAAAACCCACGGCGAAGGCGGTAATCTGGTCGGTAGCGCGCTGCAGGGCCGGATCATGCTGGTGGACGATGTGATCACCGCCGGAACCGCGATCCGCGAATCCATGGAGATCATTCAGGCTAACGGCGCGACGCTCGCAGGCGTGCTGATCTCTCTCGATCGTCAGGAGCGTGGCCGCGGTGAGATCTCGGCGATTCAGGAAGTGGAGCGCGATTACAGCTGCAAAGTGACGTCGATCATCACCCTGAAAGACCTGATTGCGTATCTGGAAGAGAAGCCTGAGATGGCGGATCACCTGGCGTTAGTCCAGGCGTATCGGGAAGAGTTTGGCGTCTGAGTGAATTGCCCGGTGGCGCTGCGCTGACCGGGCCTGCGCGTCCCCCAGGCCGGATAAGGCGTAGCCGCCATCCGGCAAGAGGTTTACTGCAGCTGTGCGGCCACTAACGGCCAGCGGGTATCGAAATCGTCCGTCGGGCGATATTTAAACTCGCTGCGCACAAAACGGGAGAGCATCCCTTCGCAGAAAGCCAAAAGCTGCCCGGCCAGCAGGGTTTCGTCAGTGACGTAGCCTTCGCCTTCACGCATTTTCTTCTCACGCAAAACCTGACGCAGCTGCGCTTCAATACGCTCGAAAAGCTGATTGATGCGCCCCTGAAGTTTGTCCTGCTCAAACATCAGCGCGTGGCCGGTCAAAATGCGGGTCAGACCCGGATTGCGTTCACCAAATCCCAGAATCAGCAGCACGATCAGACGTAAGCGCGACGTGGTGTCTTTTTCGTCTTTTAAAATCAGATTGATACGGGAGATCAGGCTGTCTTCGATAAATTCGATCAGGCTGTCAAACATCCGCGTTTTGCTGGGGAAATGACGGTACAGCGCCGCTTCTGACACGCCCACGGAGGCCGCCAGTTTTGCGGTGGTGATGCGTTGACTGCCATCGCTGGATTCAAGCATCAGAGCCAGAGATTGAAGTATTTCCTCGCGACGATTCCTTTTCGCGGTTTGTTTTTCTGCCATGTTACAAAATACCCCTGAAAATAAGCGCTTTTACGGCGAGCATCCACACAGCGACCGCAAACTGTCGTTTGCGGTGTGTTATCGCGTTATGACGCTGTGAGATGCGTATCGTTGGGCTTATTTGCGCCCTGAGTGGCCGAAGCCGCCTTCGCCGCGATCGGTGGCGTCAAAATCTTCCACCAGATTAAATTCAGCCTGAACCACCGGCACAAAGACCATCTGCGCGATACGTTCGCCCGGCTCAATGGTGAAGCTGTCCTGGCCACGGTTCCAGACGGAGACCATCAGCTGACCCTGGTAGTCAGAATCGATAAGCCCAACCAGATTGCCCAGCACGATACCATGCTTGTGACCCAGGCCAGAGCGAGGCAGGATCACTGCCGCCAGCGATGAGTCGGCAATGTGAATCGCCAGACCTGTCGGGATAAGCGTGGTCGCGCCCGGCGCCAGCTCTACGGCGTCGTCGAGACAGGCACGCAGGTCAAGACCGGCAGAACCGGAGGTGGCATAGGTCGGCAGCGGGAATTGCTGACCAACACGCGGGTCCAGAATCTTAACGTCGATTTTTTTCATCATAACGGGTAACGATCTCGTCCAGTAATTGTTGGCCCAGGAGTTCCTTGCGCTCAAGCGGTAAGACTTTATCTCCATCCTGCCAGAAAAGGTGCAGTGCATTGCTGTCGCTGTTAAATCCTTGCGTCGCCAGCGAGACATCGTTCGCGCAAATCAAATCGAGATTTTTGCGGGTACGTTTTTGCCGGGCGTATTCTTCCACATTATTCGTTTCTGCGGCAAATCCAACGACGTAAGGTCGGTGGGTTTTTAATGCGGCAACACCGGCGACAATGTCGGGGTTTTTCACCATTTTTATCGTTAATTCATCGCCTTGCTTTTTGATTTTCGCCTCAGCAATCGTTTCTGCACGGTAATCCGCGACGGCCGCACAGCCGATAAATATTTGCTGTTTCTGAGCGTGAGCCTGAACTGCGGCTTCCATTTCCAGCGCCGTTGTCACGTCGATACGCTGCACAGAGGCGGGTGTTGGTAGCGAAACCGGCCCGCTCACCAGCGTAACCGTGGCACCGCGTTTTGCCGCAGCGGCGGCAATGGCGAAGCCCATCTTGCCGGAGCTGTGGTTGGTGATGTAACGCACCGGGTCGAGCGGTTCGCGCGTCGGGCCTGCCGTAATCATGATGTTGAGATGTTGCAGGTCGTTGACAGGGGCGAAATGGGTGGCGGCCATATCGACAATCGCAAGGGGATCCAGCATGCGTCCAGGGCCGATATCACCGCAGGCCTGGCTGCCGCTGTCGGGGCCCCAAATCAGCAAGCCGCGAGAGGCCAGAACCTCCAGGTTATGCTGGGTGGCGGCGTTGCGGTACATCTGCTGATTCATGGCCGGCACCACGGCGACCGGGGCGGGCGTGGCGAGACAAATGGTCGATACCAGGTCGTTTGCCATACCGGCGGCAACGCGTGCGATTAAATCGGCCGTTGCGGGGGCGAGGATCACCAGATCGGCCCATTTGCCGAGCTCAATGTGGCCCATCGCCGCTTCGGCTGCCGGGTCCAGCAGACTGTCAGAGACCGGATATCCCGACACTGCCTGCAAACTCAGGGGCGTGATAAAGGCCTTACCGCCTTCGGTTATTGCGACCCGCACATCGGCCCCGCGCTCGCGCAAACGGCGCACCAGATCTGGCGTTTTATAGGCAGCAATGCCGCCGCTCACGCCAAGAACGATTTTTTTACCGGCCAGGCTCATCATGATTCTTTCCTGTTGGGTTTCACCAGAGAGCGGACATTTTATCACAATCCCAAAAGTGACGTGATTTTGTCCGTGCTGCACTTTGCGAGGCGCTACGCAAGAACGAAAAGTGCCTGTCGAGCGGCGGCAATTCCTGTGTCAGCATGAGAGAAAAACAGGGAGAAGAGATATGGATGTCACCTTACCGCTCTTACCACGCGAGAAAATGCTCCATTTTGGGATCACTTCGTTGACCGACAGCGAGCTGCTGGCGCTTTTTTTACGCACCGGTACGCCTGGGAAAAGTGTGTTCACGCTGGCGGAGGAGCTGCTGGCGCATTTCGGCTCACTTTATGGTCTGCTCAACGCGGAGCTGGTGGAATTCAAGCATGTCGAAGGGATTGGCGTGGCGAAATATGCCCAGCTTAAGGGGATTGCGGAGCTGTCGAGGCGCTATCATAGCGTGCGTATGCTCGAGGATAACCCTCTGATAAGCCCTGAAATGACGCGGGATTTCCTACAGAGTCAGCTCTCAGATGCCGAGCGCGAGATCTTTATGGTGATCTTTCTGGATAACCAGAACCGGGTGTTAAAACACTGCCCGCTGTTCTCGGGCACATTGGGCCACGTGGAGGTTCATCCGCGAGAAATTGTCCGCGAAGCGATAAAAGTGAATGCAGCCGCCGTGATCCTCGCGCATAATCACCCCTCGGGTTGCGCTAAACCAAGTCAAGCTGACAAAGAGATCACTGAACGTATCATCAAATGCTGTCAATTCATGGACATTCGTGTGCTTGACCATTTAGTTATCGGTCGTGGAGAGTATGTTTCTTTTGCCGAACATGGTTGGATTTAGACCATTTCGCGCGATCCATCGGGATCTTTGTCTGTTCGGGACTTGAGCACATCGTCGAGTCAGCGTATACTACGCCACCTTTGAGAATCTCGGGTTTGGCATTTGGGCCTGGCAATCGAGAGTTCGCTTAGAACCGCGATGACCGGGCTGTAAAGCCTGACGAGGCGCCGATACCCCATACGAAGCTCGAGCTAATTTGATTTTTGGAGAATAGACATGTCCCGAGTCTGCCAAGTTACTGGCAAGCGTCCGGTGACCGGTAACAACCGTTCCCACGCACTGAACGCGACTAAACGCCGTTTCCTGCCGAACCTGCACTCTCACCGTTTCTGGGTTGAGAGCGAGAAGCGTTTTGTCACCCTGCGTGTATCTGCTAAAGGTATGCGTGTTATTGATAAGAAAGGCATCGATACAGTTCTGTCCGAACTGCGTGCCCGTGGCGAAAAGTACTAAGTACTTAACGAGGAAATAAATCATGGCTAAAGGTATTCGTGAGAAAATCAAGCTGGTTTCTTCTGCTGGTACAGGTCACTTCTACACCACCACGAAGAACAAGCGTACTAAGCCGGAAAAACTGGAACTGAAAAAGTTCGATCCAGTTGTCCGTCAGCACGTGCTGTACAAAGAAGCTAAAATCAAATAATTTTAGTTTTCTTTGAAGAAAAACCCCGCAATCGCGGGGTTTTTTGCATTCTGTGTATCTCAAAGGAGGAAACATGCCTGAATTACCTGAGGTAGAGACCAGCCGTCGTGGAATTGAACCCCATCTGGTGGGGGCGACCATTCTGCATGCCGTCGTTCGTAATGGCCGTCTGCGCTGGCCTGTTTCCGATGAGATCCACGCCCTCAGCGACAAGCCCGTGCTCAGCGTGCAGCGTCGCGCCAAGTATCTGCTGCTGGAGCTGCCCGATGGCTGGATCATTATCCACCTGGGGATGTCCGGGAGCCTGCGCATCCTCACTGAAGAGCTGCCTGCCGAAAAACACGACCACGTCGATCTGGTGATGAGTAACGGCAAGGTGCTGCGCTACACCGATCCTCGCCGCTTCGGTGCCTGGCTGTGGACCAAAGAGCTGGAAGGGCATAACGTGCTGGCCCATCTCGGCCCTGAACCGCTCAGTGCAGACTTTAACGCCGAATACCTGAAGGCGAAGTGCGCGAAGAAGAAAACGCCGATCAAGCCCTGGCTGATGGATAACAAGCTGGTGGTGGGCGTCGGGAACATTTATGCCAGTGAATCCCTGTTCGCTGCCGGGATCCATCCCGATCGGCTGGCCTCTTCGCTTTCAGACAAAGAGTGTGAGCTGCTGGTGAAAGTGATTAAAGCTGTTCTCCTGCGCTCGATAGAGCAGGGCGGAACTACGCTGAAGGATTTCCTGCAAAGTGACGGGAAGCCGGGCTATTTTGCCCAGGAGCTGCAGGTGTATGGCCGAAAAGGGGAGCCGTGCAGAGTGTGCGGGACGCCGATTGTGGCGTCCAAACATGCGCAGCGGGCGACGTTTTACTGCCGCCAGTGCCAGAAGTAAGTTACTTGAGCTTGTCCATCAGCGCCTGATGGACGTTCGCCGGCAGGAAGTGCGTCACATCGCCCCCGTGGCGCGCCACCTCTTTCACCAGCGATGACGAGATAAACGACCACTCTTTCGACGGCATCAGGAACACGCTTTCCAGCTCCGGCATCAGATGACGGTTCATGTGCGCCAGCTGCATCTCATATTCAAAATCCGCCACGGCGCGCAGCCCACGAATCAGAATGTTGGCTTTTTGCGCGCGGGCAAAATTCGCCATCAGATCGCTAAACCCCACCACTTCCACATTCGGCAGATGCGCGATCGCAGCGGTCGCCAGAGCGACGCGTTCATCCAGATCGAACATCGGCTTTTTACTCGGGCTGGCGGCAATCGCCAGAACCACCCGGTCAAACATGCTGGCCGCGCGGGTGATGATATCAAGATGACCGTTAGTGATCGGATCGAAGGTACCCGGATAAATCGCTTTTGTGCTCATGGCTCACGCTTTCTCTGAGTAGCCGCGGTTCAGTGCCCACAGCTCGGTGTATTTGTTGAAAGTATACTGGGCATTCACCACCGCCAGTAACCAGCCCTGTTTGCCATCCAGAATCCCTGCGCGCAGTATCAGCGTCTTCAGAAACGCACCCAGCGTGTGAGCGAAGATACCGGCAATCGAGGCTTTCTTGCCGCGCTGGTGGCGCTCCTGCGCCCATGCGGTCGCATAGCTGAGCTGTTTGCGCTGGAAGCTGGCAAAGTCCCGACAGGTAAGATGACGCAAATCGCCTTGCAGGTTGATCACCTCGGCGTTCGCGCACTCCAGCGATTCGTGCACCAGATTGCGGTTGTACTGGTAGCGCTCGCGTTCATACAGGCGCATGACGCGGTCGGGATACCAGCCGCTGTGGCGCATAAAGCGTCCGAGGAAATAGTTGCGGCGGGCGATGCTATAAACTGCGCCAGGTTTTGGCGAAGCCAGCACTGACTGAAGAGATTGCTGCAATTCCGGCGTCACGCGCTCGTCGGTGTCGATCATCAGCACGTAATCGCCGGTGGCAAAAGATTGTGCGCGCTGGCGCTGAATGCCGTAGCCCTGCCAGTCCGTATCGATGAAGACCTTTGCACCCGCGGCGCGGGCGACCTCAAGGGTGTTGTCGCTGCTGCCTGAATCGAGAAGGATAATTTCGTCGGCCCAGGCGACAGAGGCCAGGCAGTCCGGAAGCAGGTCAGCGGCGTTTTTGGCGATCATCACGACCGACAGACGCTTGGACATTAATGGCTCCGCTGAGGCAGATAAGGTTGCAGAAGTTGCAGCAGACGGGTCAGCGCGCCCTGGTTCTGATGCAGCACTTCGACGGCATGACGACCGTACCACAGGCGGTAATCTTCGTCGGTGAGCAGGGTCGAGACCTCTTTCACCACCGAGTCCGCGTCGGTTACGGTAATTAAGCCATCGGCTTGCTGCAATTTAGCGCAGATATCTTTGAAGTTAAATATGTGCGGGCCCATCAGCACCGGAATGGCGTGTGCGGCCGGCTCCAGCGGGTTGTGACCGCCGCGCTCGACAAGGCTTCCGCCGACGAAGGCCAGATCGGCAATTCCGTACAGCAGCATCAGTTCGCCCATCGTATCGCCAATCACCACCTGGGTGCTGCCGGATGGGATCTCACCGCTGCTGCGCAGGGTGAAGCTAAATCCGCCTTTCTGCACCAATTCACGCGCGTCTTTAAAGCGCTCCGGATGGCGAGGTACGAGGATCAGCAGCAGGTCCGGGAATTTCTCCAGCAGCTTGCGATGCGCCTGCAGGATAATCTCTTCTTCGCCGTCATGCGTGCTGGTGGCAATCCACACCTGGCGGCGAGGAGCCCACTGGCGGCGCAACGTGACGGCGCGGGCGGCGAGTTCTGGCGTGACGGAAATATCAAATTTGAGGCTGCCGGTGACGGCGAGCTGATTGCGTTTCAATCCCAGGGAGATAAAGCGCGCGCCGTCTTCTTCGTTTTGGGCGGCGATCAGCGTGATTTTCGCCAGCAGGCGGCGCATAAAGCTGCCCAGCTTGCCGTAGCCTTTGGCCGAGCGTTCCGACAGGCGTGCGTTGGCGACGACCAGTGGAATTTTACGGGCATGCAGGGCGGAAATCATATTCGGCCACAGTTCGGTTTCCATCACGATCACCAGCTTCGGACGCACGGTGTTGAGGAAACGGTTCATGGCGCAAGGTAAATCGTACGGCAGATAGACGTGATGGACATCTTTACCGAAGGCCGACATGGCGCGTTCGGAGCCGGTCGGCGTCATTGTGGTGACGGTAATCGGCAACGAAGGATAGCGGTGGCGCAGGGCGCGAACCAATGGGATCGCGGCCAGCGTCTCGCCGACAGAAACGGAATGCAGCAAAATACCGTCCGGGGCGACCTTATTGCGGCAATAGCCATAACGTTCAGCCCAGCGTTTTCGGTACGCAGGCGCTTTACGGCTACGAAGCAGCAGTCGCAGCCACACCAGTGGCTGAATAATGTAGAGCAGGGCGGTATACAACAATTCCAAGCGATTATCCGTTTTTGAGTTTCGGCGGGCAAATTCTAAGCATTTAGGCGGGGTAAAGCTATCTCTTTGGCGTTTTTGCTCGCCCGGTTGGCGGTGTTGCGTTCATTTAGAGCAAAAAAAACGGGCAATCACTTGCCCGTTTAGTCTCTTGCGGATTACCGCTCTGCTTCAGGAAGCGCATTCAAATGGTAGGTCACACGCTCCGACAGGCCGCGAATATCTCCGCCGGTAATGAAGAAACTGTCGTCTTTCTGATTCGGATTACTCACTGAATAGCCGAGCATTTTGTTAATCAACGTTGCCACCTGAAAGTGGTTCAACGGGATTTGCGGGCTAATGGCATTCATGGAGTAGGCCGGATCGTTGCTGAAATAAAGGAACGGTACCTGAGCAATCGGCATTTCCACGACCGAGTGGCCGAATAAGCCGCCGTCGCCTACGCGCTCCCCGTGATCCGAGGTGATAAAGACCAGCACCGGCAGCTTAGATTTTGCCATCGTGGTACGAATCGCAGAGGCCAGTTCTTTGTCGTACAGGCGAACGGCATCGTCGTACTCATTTTTCTTCTGCGCAACGTCATCACTCAGACGTGGCGTGGAGAATTTAGCAAAGCCTTGTGGGATATTACGCTCGTAAGGAATATGCGGCGCACGGCTATTGAGCACCATCAGGAACGGCTTGTTCCAGTCCAGAGCGGCTTTTTCGACAGACGGAGTGAGTACCACATCTGCACCGACATCGGGAGCCGGGCGGATCTGCGTATCTTCCCACAGATCAATATCGTGGATACCGATCCAGTTGCTTAACCCTTCCAGGCCTTGAGCCGAGATGAACGCGGTCTGATAACCCTGCTTTTTCGCATTAGCAAAGATATTGGTCGATTTCGATTTGTACGCGCCGTAGTTGTCCGGTTCGCGCAGGTTGTTCACCAGCATCGGAATAGCCACGCGCGTCGACACGGCGTTAGAGACAATCAGACGACCCGTACCTTGATACTGCTGCATCAGCGCTTTCAGTTCTGGCGTGGTATCACGCTCGTAGCCCAGTGCGCTCACGTGGTGCGGGTTCAGGCTCTCGCCAATCGCCAGAATGATGGAGTATTTACCCGCGTGCGAGCCTTCCACAGGCGTGACCTTGTACGGCTCATAATGGGTGACGCTCTGGTTTTCGCCGGAAAGCGCTTCCGGGATCAGACGGATGGCGCTGAAGCTCATGGCCGACAAACCGTTACGCAGCAGTGAGTGGCGAAGATCAGGGTTGAACTTATACATCTGCCCGTCGATCGCTTTATAGAACTGCCCGGCAAACATCACCACGATAGCCAGCAGACATGGCATTGCCAGCCATTTATGCCACTGCGGTGCCATCCGGCGGGTAAAGACCAGTGCAAATACCACTGCAACTATCATGATGGCAAAGTAGATGCCCAGCGAACCGAGGCTATCAGTAATCCCACTGGCAATATCTTTTGTTTCAACGAAAGCCAGCCACACTTCGCTGGGACCGTAGAACTGACCGTAGAATTGGTAATAAACCGCTTCTGAGATCTGCACGATAAATGTCACGGCCAGCAGCAGGCGAGTGAGGAAGAAGCGTGCGCTTATGGCCGCTAAAAACGAAATGATCAGATAAAGGGAGATATCTCCGGCTTTCGGTTGGTAAACGTGATCTTTTAACAGAATGATGATTTCTGAAAGCGAAAACAGCACCAGGAAAGCCAGCATCAACACCAGCGTGCGCACGATATTGCGACGTGGCGTGAGTGATGATTGTGTAGATGTTTTAAACATGTTCAGACTCAATCCAACTCAGAACTTTTTAGTCAGCGGACGAATGGCTTTACCAAATCCAAAGCGCAGCGCGCGAACCAGTGTGGGGCGAGTGTGCAATCCTTTACGCCAGGTATCCTGAAACAGGGCATACCAGCGCGCGGCGACCGCCTCGCGGGAATAGACCTGCAGACGTTTATCACCCTGTTCACGCATCTGACGATACAGCTCAGGAGAATTTTTTAAGCGCATAATAGCCTCGAACGCCTCATCCGGGTTTTTCGCAATCAGGTAATCCAGCTCGCTTTCGCGAATTGCGCGGTAAGAGGGTTCGTCGTCACAGACCATTACCGTCTTGCCCAGCCAGTTATTAATCAGCTTACTGGCGGGTTTGCGGGCAAGTTTATGATCGTGAGATTTACGGAAACTGATACAAACATCCACGTCCTGGTAGTTCGTCCAGTTATCAAATGAGATGCGCAGCTCGATGCCTTGCTCCGCCAGGCGCTGTTTAAAATCGCCTTCGCGATAAGCTTCCGGGAAGCTGTCTACGCGCCCAAAGAAAGCCACGGTTTTGACGGTTTCATCCGTGCGTTCACGGGGCTTCACACCAGGCTGCGGCCAGTACGGCACGAAAATACGATTACTGTGACCGTCGACTTCCGGGTTCTGATCGACGACGACATCAGCGCCAATGACCGGTGGACGATCGGCACGAGCGACCACGGTTACACCGCGCCACGGCTTCACGCGAGAGCCAAAGTCATCGTTGTGCATCAGGTTGATGGCATCTGCCCGACACTCTGAGCCAAATGAGCACTCAATATCGTCGCCGTAATAGTGTTTAAGCGCCAGGGTGGTCTGGAAAGTCCAGCCGCCGCGACCTCCGCAATAGAAACGTTCAGGAATGCTATCCGGATTTACGCGGTTATCCAGCAATGTCTGGAAGTCAGCATAGTTTTTAGCAATAAAATCAGCGCGGGAAACCGCGTGTAGTTTGAGTTTACTCATCATGTCCGTTAGCCGAGAATTTTTTTAAGACGAAAGTAGCGACGTCCCAGACGCCAGCGTTGACGTAAGCCACGCGCATTTTTCCAGATCATTGACCAGATACCGCGATCGAACAGCTCCTGGGTGATCTCGCGTTTTTTCGCCATATCCTGGATGTTGTTGATGCTATGCAGGATCCCCAAACCCTCTTTGGCGATCTGCCAGTGACAGGCAGGAACACGCTTAACCTGTTCCGGATGGCGCAGATTAATAGCCTCCAGCATCTCCAGTATTTTCATATAGTGGCGAGACGAGCGCATCCGCGTATCGTCAGTACCTGGCGTATGGGAAACCGACGCCGAGTGAATCAGATAATCATAAAAGACTTCATCCACATACTGAACGCGTTTGGCGGTCAGCAATACTTCTGTCGTCCACGGGATATCCTGATGGCGTAGGCCGTGCTCGAAGGTAAAACCTTGTTCTTTGAGAAAGGCATGGCGATAGATATTCAGCCAGGTCACGTGCAAGAACTTGCGTGATTCCAGCGCCATTTGCAGCCAGGTCGGCCCGTCCAGAACGCCAGTGGAGGTCAGTTTGTCAGACGGGAAAATTTTCTTCGACGGACGACCATCATCATAGATATAGGTCCCGTTGCAGGTGGCGACGTCAAGATTACCGGCATAGGCGATCTCCAGCAGGCGCGGATACATGCCTGGATAGATAACATCGTCGATATCCGGGAAAGCGACATACTCCCCTTTCGCGACCGCAAGACCGGTATTACGCGCTGCGGAGACGCCGCCGTTGGGCTGAACAATCACCTGAAAATCGCTAAATTCGCTGGCGTAGCTCGCGATAATTTCCGCAGAACCATCCGTAGAACCGTCATTGACGACGATCAGTTCCAGACTTTCCAGGTTCTGCTTCTTAATGCTGTCAAAAAAAGCGCTCAGGAAGGATTCGCCGTTATAAACAGCGACAACGAGGCTTAATTGAGGCGTTCCAGACATGCATACTCCGTATTATTCCGCGCTGCGGCAGCAATCAACGTGTTCAACCCTAACGTTCGATGGCAATTCGACAGCCGACAGGCTAAAGAGTTCGATATGAGCGCGCCGAGGCGGATTAGCTTCGGCGCGCGGTCTAGTGACTCAGGATAGGGTTTCATCTGCTTTGGTCGGCCGTAACGCGCACATCCCGATCAGCAGCCCGGTCAAGAGGAGGTATTGCTCCAGATAGTGGTCTTTCAGGTTGTGATCGACCATGGTTCTGGAGAAGAAACCGATAGTAAACAGTAACAAGAACATCCCTACCATAGTGTTACCGTGACGGAATTCACGCCATCCAACGTACCAGCAGCCAGCCAGCAAGATCAGCCAGCCTGCAATCCCGGCAAATCCATTCTGGATGCCAAACTCAATCAGGCCGTAATGGCTGTGCGGAATATTAATCCGGTTATCCTGGGTATCGCGGCGCAGCACGTAGCGGAACGCCTCTTTGCGCGGCCCCATACCTAAAGGATGTTCAGCGACCAGTTTCCAACCCTGATGGAAGAAGCTGGCGCGACAGCCGTTAGAATGGTTCATTGGGCGGCCCAATTCATTGCGTGGCACAGTCCCGTTCGTTTTGTTGTAGCAGAAACTGGTAAAAGGTGCATTCCAACCTGTAATCGCGTCGGTTTCCAGACTCTGCCAGCGCGGATCGGTTTTCCATGACGCATAGCCGAGTAACGCTGAAGCGATAAAGATACCCAGCAGAATTCCACCCGTTAACACCACCCGACTGCGGCGCATGCTGTGCAGGCTCAGCAGCACAAAAGTAGAGAATAAGCTGCCGACAAGACCGATGGTGCCCCAGCGGGTATCAACCAGTGCGGTACAGATCAGATTACAGAGCAGCATGAAGGCCAGGAATGGGGTCTTCAGGCGTAAAAAGCGCTGATGCAGTAGGCCGCGCGCCAGTAATTCTGCAAGCAGGAAACCGGTGATCATGTTTACCTGGAAACTCATGCGCGTGCGGTTGTAAACAATCCGCGTTTCACCCCAGTGAATCACTCCGTCGCGCCAGTAAAGCCAGATGGTATCCAGTAAATGGATACAGACGACCCCCCAGAAAAAGAGCACAATCAGGGTGAAATAGCGCGCTGCAGAAATAGAGGGATACTGGCTTTGAATGGCTGGCAATAGCACCAGACCCGCGCAGAAAAGTAATACCGGGCGCAACCATTGTCCGTCCCAGGTGGAAACCATCTCTTTAATATCTGGCGCGACAAAAAAGCCGTTAATCAGGATAAAGAAGGTTAACACCCATATTGCAATGAGAACGAACTTGATTTTGCTTAGGTCAAGATTTTTTCTGGCCGAGGCTGAGCTAAAAAAGAGACCCAGTGCAACTGCGACGATGGGATAGATCAGGCCATTGCGGTGAAAAGGAAGCTGGTCATTCGGGATTGGCCAGACAAAACACAAAGCCAGTACAGCCGGTACTAAAAGGCCCGTCAGGATGTTGCGAATATTTGTCATATTTATGGTACTGGTTAAGGATTTAGGCTTTTATACCGGTTAGTTAACAGTGCTATACGATAATTCCACGGAGTTCCGATGGGAATAAAAGCGAGAGAAAAGTACCACAGATGACTTAACTACAGAAGGACAATGTTTGTAAGCAAGAATAATCCAAGACTTCAGGCGAATGCTGACTTTGTGCATTCTGCGGCTGGCAATGTATATAATGCAGGAAAAGTTCGATTTCGGCCCATTAACAGGAAATGTATGCATATTGTTCACACTGAAGCAGACGGTGGCAAAGGCGGGCAACCTCTTCGCATTATCAACGAATCGCTAGGCCTTATTGATCGCGGCCATCAGGTGACAATTTTGTGTCCGGAAACCGCACCGCTGCATGCTCTTGCCCGTGAAGCCGGGCTGACGGTGGTGACAATGCCGCTGAGGCGAAAAAACCTCAAAAATCTGCTGTTGCTGCGTAGCTGGATAAAAACCAATCGTCGCTCTATTGATGTCATCAATAGTCACAATTCTGCCGATACCTGGCTGGTGGCACTCGCCAATCTGACGCTATCGAGTCCTGTCCCACTGGTGCGTACCCGTCATGCATCCGGCGTACCGCGCAACAACTGGACTACCCGCTGGCTGTTTCGCAAAGCCTGTGCCCACATTGTGACCACGGGTGAAGCGCTTCGCCATCAGGTGGCGGATATTGGCGTGCCGATGGCGCAGAGCACCTCGGTGCCAAGCGGTGTGGACACTCAGCGTTTTCATCCTGCCGATAAGCAACAGGCTCGCGAGCACTGCGGTTTGTCACAGGATGATTTCTGGCTCGGGGTGGTCTCGCATCTGCGTCCTAACAAAGGCCACAGCGTATTGTTGCGCGCCCTGGCGAAGATCGATAACCCGCATATCAAGCTGGCGATCGTCGGTGAGGGGCCACACAAGGCGACGCTTGAACAGGAAATTACAGGTCTGGGGTTACAGCAGCGCGTGCTAATGGCCGGGCATCGCAGCGATCCGGAGCGCTGGTTCCCGGCGTTTGATATTGCCCTCAGCCCTTCGCACGATATGGAAGGCGTGCCGCAGGGCGTATTGCAGTCCCTGGCCTCACGTATTGCGACTATCGCCACGGATGCAGGCGGTACGGCGGATGCGGTAATTGACGGTCAGACAGGATTATTGGTTGCTCAGCGCGATGAATCCGCCCTTCAGGATGCGATAGTAAAACTGTATGACGACGCGGATCTGCGCGAGACGCTGGCGCAGCAGGGATATGACTACCTGTGCGCCCATTTTACACGCGAATGCATGCTGGATGCGATGGAAAAGGTCTTCTCCGATGCCGCTCAGCGTAAGAGATCGCGATAGAGCGCCTGTAGCTCTTTCGCCATTCTCTCCAGGGTGTAAGGCTCAGCAGTGGCGCGCGCCGCTGCTGAATAGTCCCGCCCCAGTTTCCGGCCTTTAAGCCATTCGCCGACCACCTGTTGATAGCCGTTGCTGTCCAGCGCATCACGTACCCAACCGTTAGTACCCTCTTCGATCCATTCCGCCGCACCGCAGCCATGGCTGGTCATGAGCGGCAGGCCGCAGGCCAGCGCTTCGACGCAGACATTCGGGAACGGATCGTAAAGAGTCGGCAGAATCAATGCATCCGCGGTGCCGTATACCTGACGCACATCAGCGACTGGACCCAGAAAATGAACGCGTGAAGCCACGCCGAGTGTCTGAGCCAGTTTTTCGAATTTGCGTGCGTGCTTGTCGCGCCCGGCGATCACCAGCCAGACGTCAGGATGCGGCACAATTGCGCGCAGGGCAGTGGCAACGCCCTTGCGGCTGAAACCGGAACCGACATACGCCAGCACCGGCGCACTGTGCGGAATGCCCCACGCATCGCGCTGGGACTGCGCGCGCACGTCAGGCGAGAAATGTTGGGTATCGACGCCGTTATAAATCACCGTCAATTTGTCGTCCGTCAGGGCAAACCGACGGGCGATATCGTCGCGAACCATCTTCGAATTACAGATCACTTTCCGCAGCTGCGGATGAGTAAACATCTGCGCTTCGGCCTGCAAAATATAGCGATGATAGCGGCTCAGTGACTGCGCCCAGCGCGCCAGCGGCGACAAAATCCGGCTGTATTGCTCAAGCCAGGTGGCGTGAACGCCATCGCCTGCGCGGAAAATCGTCGCGCCCGGAATTCGCTCATGGCTCTGCACGATATCGAACTGCGCAAACTGCTCGGCGGCAGCCCCGGCAAAGCCGGATTCGCGGCTCAGGCGGTTACGAAATGGCGGATTCACCGTCAGCGTGTTCCAGCCCGCGGCATCTTCCCACTGGCGGGCAATCAGCGTCACGTTCAGCGCCGTATCCTGCGCCAGGACGTTCAGCGCGCGGGAGACAAAACGCTCCGCGCCGCCATTGGGATTATAGGTTTGTCGGACGATCGCCAGCTTCATGCCGGGTATTCCAGCAGCAGCGTATCAATGGCGCTCAGGACCTGCTGAGGCGTAATCGCCGTGATGCAGTCCGACACGCCGCCATCGCCGCAGCCCGCTTTGCCGCACGGCTGACAGGTGAATCCGGCGGTGATAACACGATAGTTTACGCCCCACGGCGCCCATTTGATGGCACCCGTCGGGCCGAAGATGGCCACGGTCGGTGTGCCGACGGCGCTGGCGAGGTGCATTGGCATGGAATCGACGCCGAAGTAGATCCTGGCGTGTTTCATCAGCGCGCCCAGCTCTTTCAGATTGAGCTGCCCGCTTAAATCAAACACGGGTTGTCTGAGAGATGCACGCAGTTCATCCATGTACGCCGTCTCTTCTTTCGAAGGGGCGGCGGAGAGGATAATCGGTAGCCCGCGCGAGGCGAGGTTGTCGATGGTCGCCGCGAGCTTTTTAATATCCCAGGCTTTGAACATCCAGCGTGATGTCGGGTGCACCAGAATGTAGGATTTGCTGGCAAGCCCGAAACCGGCCAGTTTTTCGGCAATTGAGGCTTCCGCCGTATCGCCCGGTACAAACAACGTATGCTTATCTTCTTCGTGTTGCGGGTGAATCCCGATCCGACGCAGGGCGTCGAGGTTCACTTCCACCATATGACGGCTGTTATCCTGAATCGCCGGATATAGAGTCGTGAAGGACTTCACCCAGCGACGACGTGCCAGCCCGCTGCGCTTATCCGGCTTAAAGCCCACGGAGACGCGCGGTTTCAGACGACGAGCCAGACGCGCGCCGTGCCAGTGTTCGGTCAAATTAATCAGCACGTCGTAATGACGCGCTTTCAGCGTATTGACCAGCGCGCGATACAGGCGGAGTTGTGCAAACCACCCTTGCTTGCGCCAGTTTCGGCCAATGGTATGCACCTGATCGATATGCGGATGGCTGGTGAGCATCGCCTGGGTATCGTCATACACCAGCGCATCGACTTCCACATCCGGCCAGTTTTTTTTCAATACGGTAAAGACCGGTGAGGTCAGCAGGACGTCACCGTGGTGACGCAGCTTGATGATCAGCACGCGTTTTGGCGGACGCTCCGCTGAGAAAAAATCAGACATAGGCTCTCTCTGCTGCCAGCAAAGGCTCTAAATGCGCAAAAACCGCAGCGGCGCTGAGATCGCTCAGCTGCGATGAATGGTCCGGGCGGCAGATAATTTGATTTTTTCCGTAGCCGCCGATAAGGCCCGGATCGGTTGGGCCGTAAAGCGTAATATTAGGTCGATCGAGGGCTGCCGTCAGGTGGCTTAGCCCCGTATCCACGGAGACGACCGCGGTCGCCCCCGCCAGCTGTTGGGCGACGCCATCGAGTTTCATGCGCGGCAGAACCTCGACGTAATCAAATCCTTCCGCCAGACGTTTGGCCCGCGCCTCTTCGTGGGGGGCACCCCAGGGGAGTTTAATCCGCACGCCTGCGTTGCCGAGCAGGCCGATCAGCTCCCGCCAGTGAGATTCTGGCCAGTGCTTGTCGTCGCGCGTCGTGGCATGGAGGAAGATCAGATAGAGCTGAGCGTCATGCGGCGATCCCGTTAAGAAATGCTGCGAGATCGCGTAATCGCCCTGAGTGTCAGGTTTCCCATAACCCAAACTTTTCGCAAACAGCTCACGTGTGCGCTCAACGGCGTGCTGCTGTTTAGCAATGGCATGGCGCCGGTTATAGAACAGGCTCGCCAGCGGTTCGCGGGCGCTGTGCCAGTCCATACCGTGCTTGACGCCGTGCGCCAGACGCGTGACCAGTGCGGCGCTTTTGACCAGCCCCTGGGCGTCGATTATCGCATCGTAGCGCTGAGCCTGAACCGCCTCGCGAAAGGCTTTGCGCTCGGCTTTGATTGGCGCGGAAAACCAGGCTTTGCGCCAGCGGCGAATCGCCACCGGGATCACGCGGTCTACCGCTTCATGCCAGGTGGGGATTTGCGCGAAGCCCTCTTCCACCACCCAGTCAAAACGAATGCCGGGGATGGCGCGCATCGCATCCGTCAGGGACGGCAGCGTATGCAGGACATCGCCCATCGAAGAGGTTTTTACGATCAAGACCCGCATTCGTTATCCTTCATCGTTCAACAGCAGATCGTTGAGTTCATCGAGGACACGCTGCGGCGTAATGTCGATTAGACTCTGATGATAGCCTTCTGCCGCATCGCCTTTGCGGACTTTGTGATACCCGGTGATCAAACGAATCACGCGCGCTTTATGGGACAGCGGCGGCGTGAAGTCCGGGCTGCTTGGTCCATAGAGTGCGACCAGCGGACGGTTCAGCGCAGCGGCGACGTGCATCAGGCCGGAATCGTTAGTGACGACCGCTTTACAGGCTGCCAGCAGGATCACCGCCTGCTCCAGCTGGGTTTCACCCGCCAGATTGCGGCACCAGGCCTGCTGTTCGTTGCTCAGCGCGGCGAGGATTTCATTGCCCGCTTCGTGATCTTTCGCTGAACCGAAGAGTACAACCTGATAGCCTTCGTCGATCAGTTGCTTTGCCAGCTCGGCGTAGTGATAGTGCGGCCAGCGCTTTGCCGGACCGAACTCTGCGCCAGGGCAGAAGCCGATCATCGGGCGCTCAGCCGACAGGCCAAACGCGTTACAGGTCTGCGATTTTTCGCCGTCATGCACCTGCAGCTGCGGCCACAGCAGCGGCTGCGGCAGGTCTTTCGCCGAGAGCATTACGCCTTTGTCGTACGCCAGGGCCACGTAACGCTCGACCATTAACGGCCAGGCGGCTTTATCCAGCACGCGCGCATCGTTGAGCAGACCGTAGCGCATCTCGCCACGCCAGCCGGTACGGTGCGGCACGCCAGCGAAGAACGGCACTAAGGCAGATTTAAAGGAGTTCGGCAGGACATACGCGCGATCGTAGCGTTTCTCGCGCAGACTGTGCCCGAGCTTGCGGCGTTCGCCAATTTCCAGCGCCCCGTGGCCAAGCGGCATCGGGATCGCTTCGTTGACTTCCGGCATACGCGACAACAGCGGACGGCACCACGCGGGTGCCATCACGTCGATTATCGCCTGGGGATAGCGCGCCTTGAGCGTGCGATAGAGACTTTGCGACATCATCATGTCGCCCACCCAGGACGGGCCGATCACCAAAATCCTCATAATTACGCGTCGCGGTTCAGCCAGGCCATATATTCCGTCACGCCTTCGGCAACGGTCTTGAACGGCTTGTCGTAGCCCGCAGCACGCAGGTTAGTCAGATCCGCCTGGGTGAACGCCTGGTAGCGACCTTTCAGTTTTTCCGGGAACGGAATGTACTCAAGGCTGCCTTTTTGATGGTAAGCCAGCGCCGCATCGGCCACAGCCTGGAAGGATTCCGCGCGACCGGTGCCGAGGTTGAAGATGCCGGAGACACCGTTTTCCCAGAACCACAGATTCACAGCCGCCACGTCGCCCACGTAGACGAAATCGCGTTTGAAGCCATCGCTGCCTTCGAACAGTTTCGGGCTTTCGCCGTTGTTCAGCTGGGTATTCAGGTGGAATGCCACGCTCGCCATGCTGCCTTTGTGGCCTTCGCGCGGTCCGTAGACGTTGAAGTAGCGGAAGCCGACGATCTGGGAATTCGCTTCTGGCAGAATCTGACGCACATATTCGTCGAACAGGAATTTGGAGTAACCGTAGACGTTCAGCGGCTGCTCGTATTCGCGCGATTCAATAAAGTCAGAGGTACGGCCGCCGTAGGTTGCGGCAGAAGAGGCGTACAGGAACGGAATGTCACGCTCCAGGCAGTAGTGCAGAACCTCTTTAGAGTACTGATAGTTGTTATCCATCATGTACTTGCCGTCCCACTCGGTGGTGGAAGAGCAGGCGCCTTCGTGGAAGATGGCTTCGATCTCGCCGAACTCTTCGCCTGCCATAATCTGGATAAGGAAGTCTTCTTTATCCATGTAGTCAGCAATGTTCAGATCGACCAGGTTCACAAACTTGGTGCCGTCTTTCAGGTTGTCGACAACCAGAATGTCGGTGATGCCTTTGTCATTCAGGGCCTTGATAATATTGCTGCCGATAAAGCCCGCGCCGCCGGTAACGATGATCATAACAGTAACCTTTGTAGTGTGGCGTCCGGGGACGATCCCGAACACGAATACTCATATCATATCATTAGTATGGCGACCCTTCAGCCATTCACCGATATGCAGCAGGGGTACACGTGATTTATGCTGCAAAAACGATAACTGATGATGCGTCATCTCGTATCGACGTATAGGTTTGGGTAATATGTGCCGAAATTTGCCGAGTCTGGAGAATTGCAATGCGTGGTGATTTTTACAAACAGTTAAACAACGACCTGGAGACCGCACGCGCGGAAGGGTTGTTCAAAGAAGAACGTATTATCACATCTGCGCAGCAGGCGGACATCACCGTCGCTGATGGCAGCAAAGTGATCAACTTTTGCGCGAACAACTACTTAGGTCTTGCGAATCACCCTGAGCTGATTGCCGCTGCCAAAAACGGCATGGACACCCACGGTTTTGGTATGGCCTCCGTGCGTTTCATCTGCGGCACCCAGGACAGCCACAAACAGCTTGAGAGCAAGCTGGCGGCGTTCCTCGGGATGGAAGATGCGATTCTCTACTCTTCCTGCTTCGACGCCAACGGCGGCCTGTTCGAGACTCTGCTGGGCGCGGAAGATGCGATTATCTCTGATGCCCTGAACCATGCCTCGATCATCGACGGCGTGCGTCTGTGTAAAGCGAAGCGTTTCCGCTACGCCAACAACGATATGCAGGAGCTGGAAGCGCGTCTGAAAGAGGCGCGCGAAGCGGGCGCTCGTCACGTACTGATCGCCACCGACGGCGTGTTCTCCATGGACGGCGTGATCGCCAACCTGAAAGGCGTGTGCGACCTGGCTGACAAATACGATGCGCTGGTGATGGTCGATGACTCACACGCCGTCGGTTTTGTCGGTGAGAACGGTCGCGGTTCCCACGAATATTGCGACGTAATGGGCCGCGTGGACATCATCACCGGTACGCTTGGCAAAGCGCTCGGCGGCGCATCCGGTGGCTATACCGCGGCGCGCAAGGAAGTGGTTGAGTGGCTGCGTCAGCGCTCCCGTCCGTATCTGTTCTCTAACTCTCTGGCCCCGGCGATTGTCTCTGCCTCCATCAAAGTGCTGGAGATGGTGGAGTCGGGCGCTGAGCTGCGCGATCGCCTGTGGACCAACGCCCGTCTGTTCCGTGAAAAAATGACCGCAGCAGGCTTTACGCTAGCCGGGGCCGATCACGCGATTATCCCGGTAATGCTGGGCGACGCGGTGGTGGCGCAAAACTTTGCCCGCGAGCTGCAAAAAGAGGGGATTTACGTCACCGGGTTCTTCTTCCCGGTGGTGCCAAAAGGTCAGGCGCGTATTCGCACCCAGATGTCTGCGGCGCATTCGCCTGAACAAATTGAGCGTGCGGTGGCAGCCTTTACCCGCATCGGCAAACAACTGGGCGTGATTGCCTGAGGACGTGTGATGAAAGCGTTATCCAAACTGAAAGCGGAAGAAGGGATTTGGATGACCGACGTGCCGGAGCCGGAAGTCGGTCATAACGATCTGCTGATCAAAATTCGTAAAACCGCGATTTGCGGCACGGACGTTCACATCTACAACTGGGATCAGTGGTCGCAAAAAACCATTCCGGTTCCGATGGTTGTCGGCCATGAATACGTCGGCGAAGTGGTCGGTATCGGCCAGGAAGTGAAGGGCTTTAAGATCGGCGATCGTGTCTCCGGTGAAGGGCATATCACCTGCGGTCACTGCCGTAACTGTCGCGGCGGTCGCACGCATCTGTGTCGCAACACCGTGGGCGTGGGCGTGAACCGCCCGGGCTGTTTCGCCGAGTATCTGGTGATCCCGGCGTTCAACGCCTTCAAAATCCCGGACAATATCTCTGACGATCTGGCGTCTATCTTCGACCCGTTCGGTAACGCGGTTCACACGGCGCTGTCGTTCGACCTGGTCGGCGAAGACGTGCTGGTCTCCGGCGCGGGTCCAATCGGCATCATGGCTGCGGCGGTGGCAAAACACGTGGGGGCGCGCAACGTCGTGATCACCGACGTGAACGAATACCGTCTGTCTCTGGCGCGTAAAATGGGCGTGACCCGCGCGGTGGATGTCTCGAAAGAGAACCTGAGCGACGTGATGAACGAACTCGGTATGACCGAAGGTTTTGACGTGGGCCTGGAAATGTCCGGCGCGCCGCCAGCGTTCCGTACCATGCTCGACACCATGAACCACGGTGGCCGCATCGCCATGCTGGGTATTCCGCCGTCAGATATGTCCATCGACTGGAACAAAGTCATCTTTAAAGGCTTGTTCATCAAAGGCATTTATGGCCGTGAGATGTTTGAAACCTGGTACAAAATGGCAGCGCTGATCCAGTCCGGTCTGGACCTGTCGCCGATCATTACCCACCATTTCGGCATTGATGATTTCCAGAAAGGCTTCGACGCGATGCGCTCGGGCCAGTCAGGGAAAGTGATCCTGAGCTGGGATTAACAGTTGAAGCGCCTGCGGGCGCTTTTTTTTCGTTTCTTTCACACTTCTGGCATCCGCAATCGGATTATTTCGATTTTTACTTCGCTTTTTTACCCACACGCTTATAAAGTCTGTTTAAGTTTCGTTTACTTTTACAGCGCCTATGTTCAAGCTTACCGTTTGTTTATTGACCTGTAACTCCGCACGTCTGCTGCGTGAAGTGCTTCCGCCGCTTCTCGCGGTGGCGGATGAATTCGTCGTGGTGGATTCAGGAAGCACGGATGCCACACTCAATATCTGCCGGGAATACGGCCTCTCTCCTCACTATCACCCGTATGCGATGCATGGTGCGCAGATGAATCATGCAATTGATCTGGCGAGCAACGACTGGGTGCTGTGCATGGACAGCGATGAGATCCTCGACGCTGAAACAGTCGATTTTATTCTGGCGCTCAAAGCGAGCGAAGAGCCTGCGGCAAACCAGGCCTGGCGTATTGCGCGCTACTGGCATGTGCTGGGTGAAGAAGTCCGGACCCTCTATCCCATTTCATCCCCGGATTTCCCGGTGCGTCTGTTTAATCGCACTCACGCCCGGTTTAATCACCGCCCGGTGGATGACAAAGTGGAGGGCGCGCTTCAGGCGATCAAAATGCCAGGGCGTGTTCGCCACGACACCTTCTACAATCTTCATGAAGTCTTTAATAAGCTGAACAGCTACACGTCGCGGCTGGTGAAACACCAGAACGTGCGTCCTTCGATTGGGCGCGGAATCATCAGCGGTATCGGCGCGTTCTTCAAATGGTATCTTTTCAGCGGTGCCTGGCGACAGGGGAAAGTGGGGGTGGTGACGGGTCTGTATGCCACGTCCTATAGCTTCCTGAAGTATTTCAAAGCCTGGTATCAGCATCAGGATAAAAAAGAGTCCGCGGCAAATAAAACAGCGGACTCTCATCTTACTGAATAAGCCTTACGCTTTCTTACCCCAACCCTGCCACTGGTGCTGGAGGTAAGTCACCAGCGAGCTTTGGCTCACACTCTCACCTATCACTGTGAAGAATCGGGTTGCGTAGACCGGTTCTGGCGGCTGTTTCGGTTTGCAAACCTGCACGCCGCGGAACGGATTTTTCGGCTCCGTGCGGGGGTTGCTGCCTGGCGGCGTGGAGTTGTCTGGTCGTGAGGTGTCCACCTGCGGCTCGTTCAGGAGATCGCTCGGGCGCACCAGCGTGATGTCCGAAGGCAGTGTCGGCAGCATCTGCTGCAATACGCGGACCGTTGACGGATGCGGGTGCCCAATGGCGATCGCCGAACCGGTACGCTGAGCAAGTTTTACAGCGCGGTTAAACTGGAAACGGATATCGGCTTCATTCTGCGTGTCATCGAGGAACACTTTGCGCTTAATCACCTTCACGCCAGTGCCCTGCGCGGCGCGCATCGACTGGCTGTTGCCGATGGTCATACTGTCGAGGAAGTAGAGATTGTAGCGCTCCAGCGCCTGCATCACTTTCTGCATCCCGAACAGGCTGGAGGTCATCGCGCTGCCCATGTGGTTGTTCAGCCCGACCGCAAACGGCACTTTGCCATAGGCGTCGCGGATGATGCGCTCGATCTCGTCGCTGCTCATATCCGGGCGCAGGGTGTCTTTTTCCAGCGGCTGTTTGCTCAGGGGAGCCATCGGCAGGTGGATGAGGACTTCATGCCCGCTGTTGTGGGCTTTGGTCGCCATTTCACGCGCGTGCGGGGCATTAGGTAAGACGGCGACGGAGATGGCCGACGGCATCGCCAGCACCTGATTTTCGTTGTGCGGACGATAGCCAAAGTCATCAATGACGATCGCTAATTTGCCTGCGTAAACCGGTGAAGCCAGCGCCAGTGCACTGACGACGGAGAGAACAAGACGACGAAATTGAAGCAAAACTTATCTTCCCAACCACGGCTGTGGATTGACCGCCTGACCCTGGCGACGAATTTCGAAATAGAGTGACGGGCGGCCCTGACCGCCACTACTGCCCACAAGGGCGATAGGTTGTCCTGCGCGGACCTGTGTACCGACGCTGACCAGCGCACTTTGGTTGTAGCCGTAAAGACTCATGTCGCCTTTCCCGTGCTCAACCACCACCACCAGTCCGTAACCCTGCAGCCAGTCGGCGAGGATCACGCGGCCATCGGCGATCGCTTTAACTTCGCTGCCTTCCGACGCGCCGATCACGATACCCTTCCAACGTAGCTCACCCTGCAGCTGTTCGCCATAGCGATGCAAGATTGAGCCGCGAACCGGCCAGAAGGCTTGTCCGCGTGGCGCACCCAGACCGCCGGTACGTGAGATGAGCGAGCGCTCGCTTTCTGTCGGTTTATAGGTTGAGCCTTTACGGGACGCTTCCTGTTGGCGGTCTTTCACGGCCTGCGCGTCGCGCGCCTCTTTTTCGGCGCGCGCTTTGGCGGCCGCTTCGGCGCGGGCAATAGAGTTGCGTAGTTTGGATTCGTTGGCGCGCATTTCGCCCAGCTGCGTCTGGCCTTCCTGAATGGAAGATTCCAGGCCGGAGAGGGTTTTCTTACGTTCGTTCCGCGCCTGTTCCAGCTTCGCCTGCTGGGCCTGCTGATCGTAAAGCAGAGTTTGCTGCTGGCTCTGCTTCTCTTCCAGCTCGGCTTTCTGCGAAGTGACCTCTTCCCGCGTCTGTTTGAGCTGCGCGATGGTCTCCTGGCGAGCCTGGTTCAGATAGCCAAAATAGGCCTGCAGGCGCTGTCCGCGCTGGCTCTCTTCCCCGCTGAGGATCAGCTGGATGCCCGTATGCTCACCCTGACGAAACGCAGCGTCGAGCTGTGCCGCTAGATTGCGTTCCTGGCTGGCTCGCTGGAGCTCCAGTTTGGCAATCGACGCGTTCATTTCATCGATTTGCTTATTCAGCACGGCGAGGGTGTTCTGGGTTTCGCGCAGTTTGCGCGCGGCGGCGGAGATCGCCTCTTCCTGCTGCTTTAACTGCGCGAGCAGAGAGGAGCGTTGTTGTTGCTGCTGGCGTACCGCGCGCTCTTTGGCGGCGATATCGGCCTGAATCGATTTGAGCTGATCGCGATCGTCAGCGTGGGCGGATGCGGCGCACAGCAATACGCCAGCGCTGAGTGCGCTGGCGTAAAGCAGGGGCCTGACTGATAACCGTAACGGTTTCACGACCCATGTGATTGAAAAAATCGCCTTTCCCCTCATGGGGAGGGATTATTCCACGATGAACAGCGGCTTGCCAGTCATCTCTTGCGGGATTTCCATGCCCATCAGCGTCAACATGGTCGGCGCGATGTCGGAAAGCTTGCCGCCTTCCACTGCTTTCAGAGATTTCTCACCCACGTAGATCAGCGGAACCGGCAGGTTGGTATGCGCCGTATGTGCTTGGCCGGTAGACGGATCGCGCATCTGTTCTGCGTTGCCGTGGTCAGCCGTAATCAGCAGCTGGCCGCCGACTTCTTCTACCGCTTTGGTCACTTCATCAACGCAGTGATCCAGGGCTTCAACCGCTTTCACCGCCGCTTCCATCACGCCCGTATGACCGACCATGTCGCCGTTCGGGTAGTTACAGATGATGGTGTCGTACTTGCCGCTCTTGATCGCCGCGACCAGTTTTTCAGTCAGCTCAGCGGAGCTCATTTCCGGCTGCAGATCGTAGGTCGCCACTTTCGGGGAGTTGATCAGAATGCGATCTTCGCCTTTGAACGGCTCTTCTACGCCACCGTTGAAGAAGAAAGTCACGTGCGCATATTTCTCGGTTTCGGAGATACGCAGCTGAGTTTTATCGTTCTTCGCCATCCACTCGCCGAAGGTGTTGGCGAGCGATGCTGGTGGATACGCGCAAGGCACTTTGATGTCTGCGGCGTATTCGGTCAGCATGATGAAGTCGAGGTTCACAACTTTCTTGCGAGCAAAACCGTCGAAATCGCTGTTCACGAAAGCGCGGGTAATTTCACGAGCACGGTCAGCGCGGAAGTTCATGAAGATCAGCGCATCGCCATCTTCCATCGCGGCGTCGGCCTGGCCTTCAGCGCGGATCACGGTCGCTTTCACGAATTCGTCGTTTTCGTCGCGCGCGTAAGCGGCTTCCAGACCTTCAACCGCGGTATCAAACTGGAATTCGCCTTTCGCCTGAGTCATCAGGTCGTAAGCTTGTTCAACGCGATCCCAACGGTTGTCGCGGTCCATGGCGAAGTAGCGGCCAATGATGGACGCCACGCGGCCTTTGCCCAGTTCAGCAAATTTATCTTCGAAAGTTTGCAGGGACGATTTCGCGCTGCGCGGCGGGGTGTCGCGACCGTCGAGGAAAGCGTGCAGATAGATTTTTTCTGCGCCGCGCTCGGCTGCCATCTCAACCATCGCCAGGATGTGATCTTCGTGGCTGTGAACGCCACCGGCAGAGAGCAGACCCATGATGTGAACGGCTTTACCGGCTTTCACCGCTTTATCCACCGCGCCAGTCAGCGTTGGGTTGGTGAAGAAAGTCCGTTCTTTAATTTCAACGTCCAGACGGGTCAGGTCCTGATAAACGATACGACCCGCGCCCAGGTTGACGTGTCCAACTTCGGAGTTGCCCATCTGACGGTCTGGCAGGCCCACTTCCAGGCCTGAAGCGTCAATCAGGGTATGCGGACGTTTTGCCCACAGCGCATCCATGACCGGGGTTTTAGCGTTGAAAATGGCGTTATCCTGGCTGTCTTCGCGATAGCCATAACCATCCAGAATCACCAGTACCATAGGTTTTTTAGAGACCGACATTGCGACATCCTCATGCTCAAGAGACAAAAAATTTGCCTGATTTTACTACAGCTGAATCGATAAAGTAGCCACAGAAGATCAAAGAAAGCGCTGGCACAGACAGCGGCTATCCTCATTTTGACGCTTTTTTTTCGTGGCATGCCGCAGAAAATGGATTAGCTTATTCTCGCTGGCTGTATTTGCCACAACGCACAGGTATACTCCTGTCCTGGTTTTTTTAATCACTACGTCGGGAGTTGTTACCCCCCATGCAAGAAATTATGCAATTTGTTAGCCGCCACCCAGTACTGAGTATCGCGTGGATTGGTTTACTGGCCGCTGTGCTGTTCACTACGTTTAAAGGTCTTACGTCTAAAGTTAAGGTCATTACGCGTGGCGAAGCAACGCGCCTCATCAACAAAGAAGATGCGGTCGTTGTGGATCTGCGCCAACGTGATGATTTCCGTAAAGGTCACATTGCCGGTTCTATTAACCTGCTGCCGACAGAAATCAAAGCCAACAATCTTGGCGAGCTGGAAAAGCATAAAGACAAACCGATTATCGTCGTCGACGGTACCGGGATGCAGGCTCAGGACCCAGCAAGCGCACTCACCAAAGCCGGCTTCGATAAAGTCTTCGTGCTGAAAGACGGCGTCTCTGGCTGGAGCGGTGAAAACCTGCCTTTAGTTCGCGGTAAATAAGAGGAACGACGTGATGGCCAATATTGAAATCTACACCAAAGCGACCTGCCCGTTTTGCCATCGTGCAAAAGCGCTGCTGAACAGCAAAGGGGTAACTTTCCAGGAACTGCCCATTGATGGTGATGCGGCAAAACGTGAAGAGATGATCAAACGTAGTGGCCGCACGACGGTTCCGCAGATTTTTATTGATGCGCAGCACATTGGCGGCTGTGATGACTTGTATGCGCTGGATGCAAGCGGCGGGCTCGATCCCCTGCTGTGATAGCGTTTTAGGACAATTAAAAAGGGTATTTCCATGTCAGAACAAAACAACAACGAAATGAGTTTCCAGATCCAGCGCATCTACACCAAAGATGTCTCTTTTGAAGCTCCAAATGCGCCGCACGTTTTCCAGAAAGATTGGCAGCCAGAGGTTAAACTTGATCTGGATACCGCATCTACTCAACTGGCAGATGACGTGTATGAAGTTGTGCTGCGTGTGACCGTTACCGCTGCGCTGGGCGAAGAGACTGCATTCCTGTGCGAAGTACAGCAGGGCGGTATCTTCTCCGTGGGCGGTATCGAAGGTAATCAGCTGGCGCATTGCCTGGGTGCATACTGCCCGAACATCCTGTTCCCGTATGCTCGCGAATGCATCACCAGCCTGGTCTCCCGCGGTACATTCCCGCAGCTGAACCTTGCGCCAGTGAACTTCGATGCGCTGTTCATGAACTATCTGCAGCAGCAAGCTGGCGAAGGTACTGACCAACATCAGGATGCCTGATGAGTACAGTTAATGCGTCAATGACTGTGATCGGTGCCGGCTCGTACGGCACCGCTCTTGCCATCACTCTGGCGAGAAATGGTCACGAAGTGGTTCTCTGGGGCCACGATCCCAAACATATCGCGACGTTGCAACACGACCGCTGCAACGTGGCGTTTCTCCCTGACGTGCCTTTCCCTGATTCGCTGCATCTCGAAAGCGATCTCGCGACCGCACTGGCCGCCAGCCGCAACATTCTGGTTGTGGTGCCGAGCCATGTCTTTGGCCAGGTGCTGCATCAAATTAAAGCGCTGATGCGCCCCGATGCGCGCATTGTGTGGGCCACGAAAGGTCTCGAAGCGGAAACCGGGCGTCTCTTGCAGGATGTTGCGCGAGAAATCCTCGGGGATGACATTCCGCTCGCGGTGATCTCCGGGCCGACGTTCGCCAAAGAGCTGGCCGCAGGCCTGCCAACGGCGATCTCCCTGGCCTCTACCGATCAAACCTTCTCTGACGATTTGCAGCACTTACTGCACTGCGGTAAGAGCTTCCGCGTCTACAGCAACCCTGATTTCATCGGCGTGCAGCTGGGCGGCGCGGTGAAAAACGTCATCGCGATTGGTGCCGGGATGTCCGACGGTATCGGCTTTGGCGCGAACGCGCGTACGGCGCTGATCACTCGCGGATTGACCGAAATGTCTCGTCTCGGAACGGCGCTGGGTGCCGATCCGGCCACCTTCATGGGTATGGCCGGTTTAGGCGATCTGGTGCTGACCTGTACCGACAACCAGTCTCGTAACCGCCGTTTCGGCATGATGCTCGGACAGGGCATGGATGTGATCGGTGCGCAGGAGAAGATTGGCCAGGTGGTTGAAGGCTACCGCAATACCAAAGAAGTTCGGGAATTGGCGCACCGTTTTGGTGTCGAAATGCCAATAACCGAGGAAATTTATCAGGTATTGTATTGCGGAAAAAATGCGCGCGAGGCAGCATTAACCCTGTTAGGTCGCTCACGCAAGGACGAGCGCAGCAGTAACTAATCGCAGGGAATCTTAGTCACCTGAATGACCCGGCTGGCGCAGAACTGGCCGGTCATTATGATACCGCCTGGAGTATGCAATGCCGTGTGAAGAACTGGATATCGTCTGGAACAATATTAAAGCCGAAGCCCGGGCTTTGGCCGACTGCGAGCCGATGCTTGCCAGTTTCTACCACGCGACGCTACTCAAGCATGAAAACCTCGGCAGCGCCCTGAGCTATATGCTCGCCAACAAACTGGCTTCCTCCATCATGCCCGCCATTGCCATTCGCGAAGTGGTGGAAGAGGCGTATGCCGCCGATCCTGAAATGATTGCCTCCGCTGCCTGTGATATTCAGGCGGTGCGTACGCGTGACCCGGCAGTCGATAAATATTCCACGCCGCTGCTGTATCTGAAAGGCTTCCACGCCCTTCAGGCCTACCGCATCGGCCACTGGCTGTGGAACGAGGGCCGCCGCGCGCTGGCTATTTTTCTGCAAAACCAGGTTTCCGTGACCTTCCAGGTCGATATCCACCCGGCGGCGAAAATTGGCCGCGGGATCATGCTCGACCACGCCACGGGCATTGTGGTTGGGGAGACGGCGGTCATTGAAGATGACGTCTCTATCCTGCAATCCGTGACCCTCGGCGGTACCGGTAAAACCAGCGGCGATCGCCACCCGAAAATCCGTGAAGGGGTGATGATTGGCGCGGGGGCGAAAATTCTCGGTAATATCGAAGTGGGGCGTGGCGCGAAGATTGGCGCGGGTTCCGTCGTGTTGCAACCCGTTCCGCCGCATACTACCGCCGCTGGCGTACCGGCGCGTATCGTCGGCAAGCCAGAGAGCGATAAACCGGCGATGGATATGGATCAGCATTTCAACGGTATTCACCATACCTTTGAGTATGGTGACGGGATTTAACACCCCGCCCGGTGGCGCAAGCCCAAAGGTCGGGTAAGCGAAGCGCCACCCGACACTATCAGCTCCGCAAAACCGCGCCGGCATACCCCAGCTGGCGCCAGGCCTCATACACCACCACCGACACCGCGTTCGACAGGTTCATGCTCCGGCTGTCCGGCATCATTGGAATACGGATTTTTTGCTCGGCGGGAAGGGCGTCAAGAATGGTGGCAGGCAGGCCGCGCGTTTCCGGGCCAAACATCAGATAATCCCCTTCCTGATAGCTCACCGCGCTGTGCGCTGGCGTGCCTTTGGTCGTCAGGGCAAACATGCGCTGCGGCTTTTCCGCTTCCATAAACGCGGCATAATCATGATGACGCATCACGGCGGTAAATTCGTGATAATCTAGCCCGGCGCGGCGCAGGCGTTTGTCATCCCACGCGAAACCCATTGGCTCGATGATGTGCAGACGAAAACCGGTGTTAGCGCACAGGCGGATGATATTCCCGGTGTTCGGCGGGATTTCTGGTTCGAATAATACGATGTTAAGCATGCAGCCCCCTTAAAATGCGGGGGCAGGATAGCAGATATTTTCCTAACCCTCACCCGGTGCACCGTTTAGTCCCCTCGCCCCTTTGGGGAGAGGGTTAGGGTGAGGGGATCAGACCGCACCCAACCTAAGCCGCGTCCCCTCGCGCCAGCGGAGCCAGCGCCGCAGGTAATTGACTCAGCTCCTGCACCAGCGAATCCTTGCTGATCTCCCCGATAGTTTTCGCCCCGGTCAGGGTCATCGCCACTTTCATCTCTTTCTCAATCAGGTTCAGGAGATTCGCCACGCCCGCCTGGCCGTGGGTTGCGAGGGCATACAGATAAGCACGCCCCAGCAGCACGCTGTCAGCGCCGAGGGCAATCATACGCACCACGTCCAGCCCATTGCGGATGCCGCTGTCGGCCAGAATCGCGATATCACCCTTCACCGCGTCGGCGATGGCTGGCAGCGCACGGGCGGAAGAGAGCACACCGTCCAGCTGGCGGCCGCCGTGGTTCGACACCACAATCCCGTCTGCGCCAAAACGCACCGCGTCGCGCGCATCTTCCGGATCGAGAATCCCTTTGATCACCATCGGGCCGTTCCAGAACTCGCGGATCCACTCCAGATCTTTCCACGAAATCGACGGATCGAAGTTATTCGCCAGCCAGCCGATGTAATCTTCCAGCCCCGTCGGTTTGCCGAGATAGGCCGAAATATTACCCAGATCGTGCGGGCGACCGTTCACGCCGACATCCCACGCCCACTGCGGGTGCGTCACCGCCTGCCAGTAGCGGCGCATGGCCGCGTTCGCGCCGCTCATGCCCGAGTGCGCATCGCGATAGCGCGCGCCTGGCGTGGGCATATCCACCGTAAACACCAGCGTTGAACAGCCCGCCGCTTTGGCGCGCTCCAGCGCGTTACGCATAAAGCCGCGATCGCGCAGGACGTACAGCTGGAACCACATCGGGCGCTTGATGGTCGGGGCCACTTCTTCGATTGGGCAGACGGATACCGTCGAGAGCGTAAACGGAATGCCTTTGGCATCGGCCGCCGCAGCGGCCTGCACTTCACCACGACGGGCGTACATGCCGCACAATCCCACGGGCGCAAGGGCCACGGGCATCGAGAGCGTCTCGTTGAACAGCTTCGTCTCCAGACTCAGGTCGGACATATTCCTTAGCACACGCTGGCGCAACGCCACCTCGGACAAGTCTTCCACGTTGCGCCGCAGGGTGTATTCGGAGTACGCCCCGCCGTCGATGTAGTGGAACAAAAATGGG
The DNA here is from genome assembly GCF_030238365.1 of Lelliottia wanjuensis. Classification (GTDB taxonomy): domain Bacteria; phylum Pseudomonadota; class Gammaproteobacteria; order Enterobacterales; family Enterobacteriaceae; genus Enterobacter; species Enterobacter wanjuensis. The sequence goes on from NZ_JASSOT010000068.1 coordinate 47,688, forward strand.
GGCAGGATGCGCTGCGCCGCGGCGCGATAGTCACTGGCTGCGGAAATAATCATGCTTTGTTCTCCCTGGAAATATCATGATCGCCGGGCAGGCGGGTAATGCGCGCCTGTCGGGCCTGATCTTCATCGAATCGTTTGATGGTGGTATGGACGAAGCCGAGGTGCGCCATCATCGCTTTGCGCGCGGCGTCGGCATCGCCTTTAAGAATGGCGTCGAGCACGGCCTGGTGCTGCTCCGTGAGCTGCGCAAAGACCGGCGGGACGAGATACATGCGCTGGCGGCTCTGTTTGACGGAGGATTGCAGCAGATCGAAGAAACCGCGCATGGTTTGCAGGAGCACCACGTTGTGCGAGGCCTCGGCAATGGCGAGGTGAAAGCGCACGTCCGCCTGCGAGGCGATATCCGGATTATCGCTCTGCGTCGCCTCAAAGCAGGCTTTGAGCTTCTCTTTGTCGGCATCCGTGGCGCGCATCGCCGCGTGCCAGGCGGTACTGGCTTCGATGGCGTGGCGGGCTTCGAGGATATCGAAACTGTAGTCCGGATCGTTCTCCATCAGCGTTTTGAGGGGCTGAACGATGTTTTGCTCGGACCAGTCGTCGTGCTGCCAGCGGACAAAGGTGCCGCCGCCGCGACGGCTCAGCAGCACGCCCTCGCTGACCAGCGTCGCCAGCGCTTCGCGCAGTGAGTTGCGCGACACGCCAAGCTGCGCCGCCAGCTGGCGTTCTGCGGGCAATTTCATGCCCGCTTCCAGCTGTTGTTCTTCAATCAGCGCCCGCACGCGAGAGGCGATCTCGTCGGACAGGCGTCTGGGCATCACTATCATGGAATCATCCAGGTTAAGACATAGGCCTGAAGCGTGGTGATCACGCCCACCATGCAGGTGAAAATCAGGCTGTGTTTGACGGTAAAGCGGAACAGGTCCGACTCTTTCCCCACCAGTCCCACCGCCGCACAGGCAATGGCGATGGACTGCGGGGAGATCATCTTGCCCGTCACGCCGCCGGTGGTGTTTGCCGCGACTAACAACACATCCGAGACGCCAATCTGCTGCGCGGCGGTCGCCTGTAGCGCGGCAAAGAGGGCGTTAGACGAGGTATCAGAACCCGTCAGGAATACCCCCAGCCAGCCGAGGAACGGCGAGAAGAAGGTAAACGCGTGGCCTGTGTGGGCCAGGGCTAACGCCAGCGTCGAGGAGAGGCCGGAGTAGTTCGAGATAAACGCGAAGGCCAGCACCATCCCGATGGAGTAGATCGGCAGGGCCAGCTCTTTCAGCGTGCTGGCAAAAGTCTGGATAGCGGCGGCAGGTTTCATGCGCAGCCACACCACAGAAAGAATCGCCGCAAACAGGATCGCCGTGCCGGTTGCCGAGAACCAGTCGAACTTGTAGACCGCGGCATACGGCGTCGCTTCGTGAACGACCGGCGGCATGCGGGCCACCATTTTGTCGAGGAACGGCACGGAGATATTAATCACCATGTCGTACAGCGCGCCGCCCGGAGCGAACAGCGCTTTGAACGGCGGGACGCTCCAGAGCGTCACGGTGGCGGTCAGGAACAGGAACGGCGACCACGCGCGAACAATCTGGCCGACGCTGTAATTGGTGCGCGCCAGCGTCTGATCGACCTGCACCGCGCCCATATCGCCGAAGCGGAAGACCCGCACCGGCTGCCAGCGCTTGAGGAACAGAGTCAGACAAACCAGCGACACCAGGGAAGAGATGATGTCCGGCAGTTCCGGGCCAATGAAGTTGGAGCTGAGATACTGGGCGATAGCAAAAGAGCCACCCGCGACAACCACCGCAGGCCAGGTCTCTTTCACGCCGCGCCAGCCGTCCATAATCGCCATGATCCAGAACAGCACGATGATGGTCAGGAACGGCAGCTGACGGCCCACCATCTGGCCGATCTCAAAGCTGTCCAGACCGGTCACCTGTCCGGCCACCAGAATCGGAATCCCCATCGCACCGAATGCCACCGGCGCGGTGTTAACGATCAGGCACAGGCCCGCGGCATACAGCGGATTAAAGCCGAGCCCGACCAATAGCGCAGCGGTGATCGCCACCGGCGCACCAAACCCCGCCGCCCCTTCGAGGAACGCCCCGAAGCAGAAACCGACAATCAGCATCTGCAAGCGCTGATCCGGCGTAATAGAGAGAATCGACGAACGAATAATGTCGAACTGCCCGGTTTTCACCGAGATTTTATAGACGAAGACCGCCGCAATGATGATCCAGGCGATTGGCCACAGGCCGTAGAAGAAGCCGTAAACCACCGACGCCAGCGCGTGGTCGACCGGCATTTTGTAGAAGAACAGCGCCACCAGCAGCGCAATCGCCACGGTGTACGTCGCGGCGAGATAACCTTTTAGCTTGAGTTTAATCAGCGCGAAGAAGAAGAACAGGATCGGCAGCGATGCGATCAAGCTCGACAGCCAGATATTCCCGGCCGGATCGTAGTTTTGTTGCCAGAGGCTCATTGCAGGTCTCCTGAGGACCGCACAGCCCGCTTCGCGGTGAGTCTGCGCTCATCTCGGCGTCACAGTCTGTGTAAAAGTGGTCCTGCCAATATTGTGATGTAGGGGTAATGACAACAAATGGTTAATCAAATGTTATGGGCGAGCAATGATTTTGTGAGTGGAATTGATGGAAGTGTGAACCAGGGGAAGGTTGGTCAGGGGATTGGTTGGGCCAATTTTAAGAGGGGGGAGAAAAGTAGGCCGGGTAAGCGCAGCGCCACCCGGCAGCAGATCAGAACGCCGTCTTCGAAAATCCGGTCATTTCTTTCAGGCCCATTTCACGGCCCAGCTCGGTCATCGGGTGTACCACCACCAGACCGCGGACGCTTTTTTTCAGCTTGCCCATGTCGGCCTGTTCTTTTTTGGTGATTGCACGGCGGTGCGGCATGTCCATCAGCTTCTGCGCTTCTTTGCTCAGCTTGTGGCCTTTGACCGCGCGCAGACGGTCGATTTCCGCTTCCAGCGTCGCTTTCTCTTTTTCCAGCTCGGCGTATTTGTCAGCGGACTCAACCAGCGACATATCAGCCTGCTGGTGACGGATCAGATCCAGGCGGTCGCTCAGGCGTTTAATTTCATTCTTTTCGACTTCTTTCATCACATATAGCTCTAAAAACGGGGGAATTAAGGGAAGGATACACCAATGTGCGCAGGCTTACTTCTGAAACGCTTTTTTTAAGCTGATTCGTGAAATCAGCTCAGTCAGGGAAAGGACCATCGTGGAGCGGACAACCTGTTGATAACGAAGCTTTTGCATCGCGTACAGTTCAGGATCGCTGTTGTCAAAATACGGGGCCGGGGGCAGGGCGCTCACGCAGTGCAGCTCGCCAAACGGGCCGAGAATTTCATCGTCGGTAAAGGTGTACTCATTACCGTCGTGATTCAGCTCTTCGCGCAGGGCCATCAGCAGTTCAGCGTCTTCATACTCGTGCCTGCTCAGCACGCCGAGACCATAAATCAGCTTCAGGCGCACCGACAGATCGCCCAGCGGTCCGTCGCCGTCCAGTAACGGTTCTACAGCATATTTTACCGCGTAGTCGTCTTTGCGGAACACCTGAAGTACCAGAATGTTCACCGCCTCGGTGAGTAACTCGACGGCGGCAATCAGGAAACTTCGTACGGTTTTGCCAGCATTCAGACGCTCAAGCACACGGTTTTCAAAGGCCTGGGTTTGTTCCATTATTGCCTGCATATCTGACAATCTGTCGTTCGGGCGCAGGATAACCTGCGCCTGATCCTGAATCATTTGGTTGCGTTATATGCGTTAACCGCCTCCACAACCACGTCACTATTGGCCTCAAGGCCCGAAATCTCGGCCAGCGCGGCCTGTGGGCCTTTGGCGTCAATCAACTGAGCCAGCTCCAGCGCCTGAGGGTCCTGCTCGCTGCGATAGTGCATCGCGCCCGCAATCCCTTTCACCAGGTTGGCGTGCGGCAGCCCGTATTCCAGCGTGCCGAGCAGCGGCTTGATCAGGCGATCGCCCGCGCTCAGTTTACGCAGCGGCTGGCGACCCACGCGCTCAACGTCATCTTTCAGATACGGGTTTTCAAAACGACCGAGGATTTTTTGAATGTATGCCGCATGTTTCTCAGCATCAAAACCGTAGCGTTTGATCAGGACCGCGCCGCTCTCGTCCATGGCACCTTTTACCACCGCGCGGATTTTCTCATCGAGAATCGCATCACGAATGGTCTGATGACCGGCCAATTTTCCGAGGTACGCGGTTATAGCATGCCCGGTGTTCAGCGTGAAGAGTTTGCGTTCGACAAATGCCATCAGGTTATCGGTTAATTCCATACCTGGGATGTTCGGCAGCTGGCCCTTGAACTGGGTTTTGTCGACAATCCACTCGCTGAAGGTTTCAACGGTCACTTCCAGCGGATCGTGGGTCGCGGACTCTGACGGCGGAACGATGCGGTCCACGGCGGAATCGACGAAGCCTACGTGCTCTTCGACCCAGGCTTTATCTTCGTCAGCCACAGCGGCCATCACGTGGCCTTTCAGCTGCGTGGTGCCGCGCACCATGTTTTCACAGGCGATGATGTTCAGCGGGGTGGTGATGCCCTGGGCTTTACGTTTTGCCAGGCCTTTCGCCACGGCTGGGGCGATGCGCTCAAGCACAACCGGACCGACGGCGGTGGTCACCAGGTCTACGCTTGCGATCAGATCAACGACGTCGTCGCTAATGCTGCTGACCGCATTCACGCCGGAGACCGTTTCAACCAGCTCGTTTTCTCCCACGACGTGAACCTGATAGCTATGACGGGCATTCAGGGCGTCGAGCACCACTTGATTCACATCGGCGAATGTCAGCGTAATGCCCGCGTCTGCCAGCAGTTTGCCGATAAAACCACGACCAATATTACCAGCGCCAAAATGTAATGCTTTCATAGTATTAACCTTCATCAATGTTTTGACCCGAGAGGGCTGGGGTGAGGCATTTCCCTCACCCTAACCCTCTCCCAAAGGGAGAGGGGATAGACCGCACCCCATTTTACTCCCTCTCCTGGGGGAGAGGGCAGGGGTGAGGGCGAACGTTACTTGTTCAGCAGTGCCAGGACTTCTTCCACGCTGGTGGTCTGCGCCAGGCGCTCGATGACGGATTCGTCATCCAGGGCGTTGGTCAGGCTGGTAATCACCTGGATGTGCTCGTTGTTGCGAGCGGCGATACCAATCACCAGACGGGCGATGTCGTCTTCTTCTTCACCGAAGCGCACGCCTGCCGGGTACTGACAGAACACCACGCCGGTTTTCAGCACGCGATCTTTCGCTTCAACCGTGCCGTGCGGAACCGCGATGGATTCGCCCAGGTAGGTTGGGGTCAGTTTCTCACGTTCCAGCATTGCATCCACATATTCTGGCTCGACGTAACCGCCTTTCACCAGCTGCTCACCGGCAAAGCGAATCGCTTCTTCTTTGTGGCTCGCAGTACGACCGAGGAAGATGTTCTCAGCGCCCAGACGGAACAGGTGGCTGTCGTTTGGATCAAAGCTGTCTTTCAGGCTATCACGGACTTTCACTTCGTTGTCGGTGTGACGCTGTGCCGCCACCAGACGCTCAGTCAGGCTGGTGTACAGGCCGCTGTCGAGGAAGTTAGTCAGAGAAATATGCTGCGCCTGTGGCACCTGACGCATCGCACGCTCTGTCAGATCGCGGTGCGTGATGACCAGGTCGACATCTGGCGGCAGGCTGTTGATGGCGCTGTTGGTCACGGTGATGTGGGTCAGGCCCGCATCCTGGACTTTCTTACGCAGCACGCCAGCGCCCATGGCGCTTGAACCCATACCGGCATCACAGGCGACGATGATTTTGCGCACGTGGCTCAGGTCGTTAGACACTTCGCCAGCAGACAGCGGAGTTGCCGCGCCTTTGGATTCAGATTTCATATCCTGCATGCGACGGGTCGCTGCTTCGATATCGTCGTCTTCTTTCACTTTGCTGGTTTTCAGCAGGATGGCTGAGACCGCGAAGGAGACCGCCATGGCCGCACAAATTGCCGCGATGTTTGCGAAGTACGCGCCTTTCGGGGTCATCGCCAGAACCGCCAGGATGGAACCTGGAGACGCCGGAGAAACCAGGCCGCCGTTCAGCATAGTCAGTGTGAACACACCGGTCATACCGCCGAGGATAACGGCCAGGATCAGACGTGGGTTCATCAGAACGTATGGGAAGTAAATTTCGTGGATACCACCCAGGAAGTGGATGATAGCCGCGCCGCCTGCAGACTGTTTAGCGCTGCCGCGACCGAAGAACATGTACGCCAGCAGAACACCCATACCCGGACCTGGGTTCGCTTCAATCAGGAAGAAGATGGATTTGCCCAGCTCATGGGACTGCTGAATACCCAGCGGTGAGAAGATACCGTGGTTGATTGCGTTGTTGAGGAACAGGATTTTCGCCGGTTCAACAAAGATAGACGCCAGCGGCAGCATGTCGTGCACGACCATGAAGTTAACGCCAGCGGCCAGCACTTTCGACAGCACTTCAACCGCAGGGCCAATGCCGAGGAACGCCAGAATCGCCAGGATCATACCGATGATGCCAGCGGAGAAGTTGTTCACCAGCATTTCGAAGCCGGATTTGATCTTGCCATCAACCCAGACGTCAAATTTCTTAATTGCCCAGCCGCCTAAAGGACCGGCAATCATCGCGCCGAGGAACATCGGCATATCCGCACCGACGATCACGCCCATGGTGGTAATCGCACCGACCACGCCGCCGCGATCGCCGCCAACCAGACGACCACCGGTATAACCGATGAGCAGTGGCAGCAGATAGGTAATCATTGGGCCAACGAGTTTCGCCAGCGTTTCGTTCGGCAACCACCCTGTCGGAATAAATAACGCAGTGATGATACCCCACGCGATAAACGCGCCGATATTTGGCATCACCATGTTGCTCAGGAAGCGACCAAAGCTTTGCACTTTGATCTTGATATCGGATGACATAAAACACCCCTTCTTCTGTTTACGCTTAGGCTTGCGGCCCGAGGTTTATCGTTAATGTGCGGCGGCAGAGGTAGCCGAGCCCTGTTCTGATGCTGTGAAATCTGGCACTGAATCGTTCAACTGTCCAGACAACGGAATTTTGTGTGATCTCAATCACGTAAATGTAGGGGGTGGGGCTAAAAATGAAGTGATCCGTGTCACAAAAGCGGTGTGTAAAAAAAATACAGAGGGGCGAAATCAGCCGTGATTGACGCTTTTCTGTGACTAAAGTCACATTTTGTGTTGGCGTGTTTGTTGGATGTTTGTGATCATCTTCACAATAAATTTGAAGGCAGAATTCTCCAGGTGTGATCGTCGCCTACATCTGTTTTGTCAATTCAGCCAGGCTGTAACTCAGCAACTCACCCTTTCACGTCATCGTCATCCCTTAGTGTTATGGAGAAAAGGCGTAATGAGGATTAATCTGCTAATGTAAACTTAAGTCGATTCTTAGTCAGGATATATTTTGTCACGCTATTAAACTTGCGCGGAGTTATTTTAAAAATAATACTCCACGGCTCTAAATTATATGTGCAAAAGATTTGCGCAGTATGAAAGTTAATTTGGTTGCTTACCATTTAATATTTTTAAAGAGTTGAAGCTATTTTAGTGAGGCAAATATGTTCCTTAACTATTTCGCGCTGGGCGTATTAGTTTTCGTGTTCCTTGTCATTTTCTACGGGATCATCGCAATTCATGACATCCCCTATTTGATGGCCAAAAAACGTAATCACCCCCATGCCGATGCCATTCATACGGCAGGCTGGGTCAGTCTGTTCACCCTTCATGTCATCTGGCCGTTCCTGTGGATTTGGGCCACGCTGTATCAGCCCGAGCGCGGATGGGGCATGCAGAACCATGGTGCGCAGTCCCCGCAACAACCCGATATCGATGCCCTCTCCAGACGCGTTGCCGAGCTGGAAAACCGGCTGGCCGCGGAGCACGTCCCCGCAGATAAAAATACGCCGGAGAGCTAATCATGGATCTGTTGATCATTCTGACTTACGTCGCCTTTGCGTGGGCGATCTTTAAAATATTCCGTATTCCGGTGAACCAGTGGACGCTCGCCACCGCCGCATTAGGTGGTGTATTTATCGTCGCCGGACTCATTTTATTAATGAACTATAACCATCCTTATACTTTTACGGCGCAAAAGGCGGTTATTTCTATTCCGATCACGCCGCAGGTGACGGGTGTGGTGAGTGAAGTCACGGATAAAAATAACCAGCTGATTAAAAAAGGCGATGTGTTATTTAAACTCGATCCGGTCCGTTATCAGGCTCGAGTCGACAGATTACAGGCCGACCTGGTGACGGCAACGCACAATATCGACGTGCTGAAAGCCCAGCTTTCGGAAGCCCAGGCCAATACCACCCGCGTCTCGGCGGAGCGCGACCGTCTGTATAAGGATTATCAGCGTTACCTCAAAGGCAGCCAGGCACGGGTGAATCCGTTCTCTGAAAGCGACATCGACAACGCGCGGCAGAACTATCTGGCGCAGGATGCGATGGTGAAAGCGTCTATTGCCGACCAGAGCCAAATTCAAAGCCAGTTAGACAGCATGGTCAACGGCGAGCAGTCGCAGATTGTCAGCCTGCGGGCCCAGCTCACCGAGGCGAAATATAACCTCGATCAGACGATTGTGCGTGCGCCGAGCGACGGGTACGTCACCCAGGTGCTGATCCGCCCCGGAACTTACGCCGCCGCGCTGCCGCTGCGTCCGGTGATGGTCTTTATTCCTGAGCAGAAACGCCAGATTGTGGCGCAGTTCCGCCAGAACTCACTCCTGCGCCTGAAACCGGGTGACGATGCGGAAGTGGTGTTTAATGCGCTGCCGGGACAGGTCTTCCACGGCAAGCTGAGCAGTATTTTGCCGGTGGTGCCGGGTGGTTCCTACCAGGCGCAGGGCTCGCTGCAATCTCTGACGGTCGTGCCGGGGACAGACGGGGTGCTCGCCACCATCGATCTGGACCCGAACGCCGACGTGGATGCGCTGCCGGACGGGATCTACGCGCAGGTGGCGGTCTATTCCGATCACTTCTCGCATGTGTCGGTGATGAGGAAGGTGCTGCTGCGCATGACCAGCTGGATGCATTACCTTTATCTTGACCATTAAAGCCTGCCCGTCGAGTAGGTCGGGTAAGCGAAGCGCCACCCGGCGCTAACAGACCTGCACATTTTTCATTGCCTGATCCATACTTACCCTTTTGTTGGCGTAAAGGATCAGGCAATGAAACTCATCGGCAGCTACACCAGCCCCTTCGTGCGTAAAATTTCGATTCTCCTGCTGGAAAAAGGGCTCACCTTCGAGTTCGTGAACGAACAGCCCTATCAGGCAGAAACCGGCGTCGCGCAGTACAACCCGTTGGGCAAAGTCCCGGCACTGGTGACCGATGATGGCGAAACCTGGTTTGATTCTCCCATTATTGCGGAATACATCGAGCTGCTCGGCATTGCCCCGGCGATGGTGCCCCGCGAGCCGAAAGCGGCGCTGGTGGTGAAACAGATCGAAGCGCTGGCCGACGGCATCATGGATGCCGGACTGGTGTCTGTCCGCGAACAGGCGCGTCCTGCGGCGCAACAGTCTGAGGCGGAGCTGGTGCGCCAGCGGGAGAAAATCAGCCGCAGCCTCGACATGTGCGAGCAGCTGCTTCAGGACGGAAAAATCAGCACTGATACGGTGAATCTGGCGACCATCGCCATCGCCTGTGCGATCGGCTATCTCAACTTCCGCCGCGTCTCACCCGGCTGGTGCGTCGATCGTCCGCTGCTGGTTAAACTGGCCGAAACCCTCTTCCAGCGGGAAAGTTTTGCCCGCACCGAACCGCCAAAGGCTTGATACGGGTTATAACACTTCACCGTGGTACGCGGTACAATCCCCCCGCACGTTGACTCCCTCTCCCGTCGGGAGGGGGGAAAGCCTCCCAAACGCCAGGCATGTTAATGACTACTCATCGTTCCCTCTACAGCCAAATCCCCGCGACCGATCGCCTGCTGCGCGATCCCCACTTCACAGCTTTGCTTGCACAGTCCGGGCACACCCGTATGGTGGCGCTCCTGAATCAGATGCAGGACGAAGCTCGCTTGCATATCCAGATGCAAAACGCGCTGCCGCAGTGGTGTGAAGACTGGGCGCAAGAAGCGCAGAAACGGCTGACCGCGCAAACGCAAAGCGCGTTGCGCCCGGTGATTAACCTGACGGGAACGGTGCTGCATACCAATTTAGGCCGCGCGCAGCAGGCGGAAGAGGCGATTGCGGCGGTCACCCAGGCGATGCGCTCCCCGGTGACGCTGGAGTACGATCTGGACGGTGCCGGGCGCGGACACCGCGATCGCGCCCTGGCCGATCTGCTCTGTCAGATCACCGGCGCGGAAGATGCCTGCATCGTGAACAACAACGCGGCGGCGGTCCTGCTGATGCTGGCGGCGACGGCGAGCGGCAAAGAGGTGGTGGTCTCACGCGGTGAACTGGTGGAGATCGGCGGCGCGTTCCGAATTCCGGATGTGATGCGTCAGGCGGGATGCGAACTGCACGAAGTCGGAACCACCAACCGCACCCACGCGAAAGATTATCGCGCGGCGGTCAACGAAAATACCGCCCTGCTGATGAAGGTCCACACCAGCAACTACCAGATCGAGGGCTTTACCAAAACGGTGGAAGAGGCGGAGCTGGCAGAGATTGGCCGCGAGCTGAACGTACCGGTGATTGCCGATCTGGGCAGCGGCTCGCTGGTGGACCTCAGCCAGTACGGTCTGCCGAAAGAGCCGATGCCGCAGGAGATGATCGCCGCGGGCGTGAGCCTGGTGAGTTTCTCCGGCGACAAACTGCTCGGCGGTCCGCAGGCCGGGATTGTGGTGGGCAAACGCGAGCTGATTGCGAAGCTCCAGCAGCACCCGCTGAAACGCGCCCTGCGCGCGGATAAAATGACCCTCGCCGCGCTGGAAGCGACGCTGCGTCTCTACCTCCATCCGGAAAAACTGGCCGAACGTTTGCCGACGCTGCGTCTGCTGGCGCGCGATGCGGCCTCCATTCGCGCGCAGGCTGAGTTATTGCTCCCGAGAGTCGCCGCGCACTACGTCGATTTCGACGTGCGGGTCGAATCCTGTCAATCGCAGATCGGCAGCGGGTCGCTGCCCGTTGATCGCCTGCCCAGCGCTGCCCTGACCCTGACGCCGCGCGACGGTCGTGGAAGCCAGCTCGAAAGTTTATCTGCGCGCTGGCGTGCGCTGCCTACGCCTGTCATCGGGCGCATTTATGATGGTCGTCTGTGGCTGGATCTGCGCTGCCTTGAAGATGAAGAACGGTTTCTGGAGATGTTGTTGAAATGATTATTGCCACTGCCGGTCACGTAGACCACGGAAAAACCACCCTTTTACAGGCCATCACCGGCGTGAATGCCGACCGTCTGCCGGAAGAGAAAAAGCGCGGCATGACCATCGATCTGGGCTACGCCTACTGGCCGCAGCCGGACGGTCGTGTGCTCGGGTTTATCGATGTGCCGGGGCATGAAAAGTTTCTCGCCAATATGCTGGCCGGAGTGGGCGGAATCGATCACGCCCTGCTGGTGGTGGCCTGTGATGACGGTGTAATGGCGCAAACGCGTGAGCACCTGGCGATTTTACATCTGACGGGCAAACCGCAACTGACGGTCGCGCTGACCAAAGCCGATCGCGTCGAAGAGCATCGCATTGACGAGGTGCGCGAAGAGATCCGCACCACGCTGCTGGCGTTTGGTTTTGCCGATGCGCCGGTGTTCGTCACCGTCGCAACAGAAGGCCGTGGAATCGACGCTTTACGCGACCACTTGCTGCAACTTCCTGCCCGCCAGCACGCGAGCGATCACCGCTTCCGCCTGGCCATTGACCGTGCTTTCACCGTGAAAGGGGCCGGGCTGGTGGTGACCGGAACGGCGCTGAGCGGAGAAGTTAAAGTGGGCGACAGCCTGTGGCTCACGGGCGCGAATAAGCCGATGCGCGTGCGCGGCCTGCACGCCCAGAATCAGCCTTCTGAACAGGCGCACGCAGGGCAGCGTATTGCCCTGAACATCGCGGGCGATGCGGAAAAAGATCAGCTCAATCGCGGCGACTGGCTGCTGGCCGACGCGCCGCCGGAGCCGTCCGAGCGCGTGATCGTTTCTCTGCATACCCACACGCCGCTGACCCAGTGGCAGCCGCTGCATATTCATCACGCCGCGAGCCACGTGACCGGGCGCGTCTCGCTGCTGGAAAACGACCTCGCGGAACTGGTGCTGGATACCCCTCTGTGGCTGGCGGATAACGACCGGCTGGTGCTGCGCGATATCTCGGCGCGCGCCACCCTGGCGGGTGCTCGGGTGGTGACGCTCAATCCGCCGCGCCGCGGGAAACGTAAACCGGAATATCTGCAATGGCTGGCGGCACTGGCACAGGCGGAAGAGGACCAGGCCGCGCTGGCGGTGCACCTCGATCGCGGCGCGGTGAACCTGGTGGATTTCGCCTGGGCGCGCCAGCTGAGCGGTGACGGTTTGCGGCAGCTCACGCAGCAGCCGGGCTTTATCCAGGCCGGGTACAGCCTGCTGAATGCCCCGGTGGCCGCCCGCTGGCAGCGCAAAGTACTGACCACGCTCGCCACCTATCACGAACAACATCAGGACGAGCCAGGCCCAGGCCGCGAACGCCTGCGCCGCATGGCGCTGCCGATGGAAGACGATGCGCTGGTGCTGCTGCTAATTGAAAAGATGCGCGAAAGCGGGGTGATCCACAGCCATCACGGCTGGCTGCATCTTCCGGATCATAAAGCCGGCTTTACCTCCGAGCAGGAAACGGTCTGGCTAAAAGTGGCTCCGCTGTTTGGCGACGAGCCCTGGTGGGTTCGCGATCTGGCTCGTGAAACGGCGACGGATGAAGTGGTGATGCGTCAGGTATTACGCCACGCCGCGCAGCAGGGGCTGATAACCGCGATCGTGAAAGATCGTTATTACCGTAACGATCGCATCGTGACTTTCGCGAGTTTGATCCGCGAACTGGATCAGGAGAAGGGATCGACCTGCGCCGCCGATTTCCGCGATCGCCTGAACGTCGGCCGCAAACTGGCGATTCAAATTCTGGAGTATTTCAATCGCATCGGCTTCACGCGCCGCCGCGGCAATGACCATCTGCTGCGCGATTCCCTCCTGTTCCCGAAGACCGAGCAATAAGCGCGCGATCGAATCCGTGATACGCGTCGTAAAGCCGTAAGCAGCTGGCGAGAAAATCGCCAGCTGTGACTACCCTTGTTAGACACCAACAGCAAGGAGACGGTCATGACGAACAATCCTCCCTCAACGCGTATGCAGCCTGGCGAGTATGGTTATCCCCTCAAGCTAAAACCCCGGTACGACAACTTTATCGGCGGCGGCTGGGTCGCGCCGGTCGATGGCGAATATTACTCAAACCTGACGCCAGTCACCGGGCAGCCGCTGTGTGAAATCGCCAGCTCTGGCAAAAAAGATATCGATCTGGCGCTGGATGCGGCGCACAAAGCGAAAGAGAAGTGGGCGCACACCTCCGTGCAGGACCGCGCGGCGATCCTGTTCAAAATCGCCGACCGCATGGAGCAGAATCTGGAGCTGCTGGCGGCGGCCGAGACCTGGGATAACGGCAAACCGATCCGTGAAACCACGGCGGCAGACGTCCCGCTGGCAATCGACCATTTCCGCTATTTTGCCTCCTGTATTCGCGCCCAGGAGGGCGGGATCAGTGAAGTCGACAGCGACACCGTCGCGTATCACTTCCAGGAGCCGCTGGGCGTGGTCGGGCAAATTATTCCGTGGAACTTCCCGCTGCTGATGGCGAGCTGGAAAATGGCGCCTGCGCTGGCGGCAGGCAACTGCGTGGTGCTCAAACCGGCGCGTTTAACGCCGCTGTCGGTGCTGCTGCTGATGGAAATCATCGGCGATCTGGTCCCGCCGGGCGTGATTAACGTGGTGAACGGCGCGGGCGGTGAAATCGGCGAATACCTGGCGACCTCAAAACGCATCGCCAAAGTGGCCTTTACCGGCTCGACGGAAGTCGGGCAGCAGATCATGCAGTACGCCACGCAGAACATCATTCCGGTGACCCTGGAGCTGGGCGGCAAATCGCCGAACATTTTCTTTGCCGACGTGATGGACGAAGAGGACGCCTTCTTCGACAAAGCGATGGAAGGCTTTGCCCTGTTTGCCTTTAACCAGGGCGAAGTTTGTACCTGCCCAAGCCGCGCGCTGGTGCAGGAATCGATTTATGAACGCTTTATGGAACGCGCGATTCGTCGCGTAGAGTCGATCCGCAGCGGTAACCCGTTGGATAGCGTGACGCAGATGGGTGCGCAGGTTTCGCATGGGCAGCTGGACACCATCCTGAACTATATCGATATCGGTAAAAAAGAGGGCGCGGATGTCCTGACCGGAGGTCGGCGTAAAGTGCTGGAGGGCGATCTGAAAGACGGGTATTACCTTGAGCCGACGATTCTGTTTGGCAAAAACAGTATGCGCGTCTTCCAGGAGGAGATATTTGGCCCGGTACTGGCGGTCACGACCTTTAAAACGCCGGAAGAGGCGCTGGAGCTGGCCAACGATACGCAATACGGGCTGGGAGCCGGGGTCTGGAGTCGTAACGGGAATCTGGCGTACAAAATGGGGCGCGGCATTCAGGCCGGGCGCGTCTGGACCAACTGTTATCACGCTTATCCGGCCCACGCGGCATTCGGCGGATATAAACAGTCGGGCATCGGGCGTGAAACCCATAAGATGATGCTGGATCACTATCAACAGACGAAATGTCTGCTGGTGAGTTATTCAGATAAACCGCTGGGACTGTTTTAATTATTCCGAGCAGGTCGCCCCCGGGACGGCCTGCTTAATACGCTCGCGAAGACTGTTCAGCACTCCGTCCAGAATGTATTGCACGCGCCACGGCTGATATTCCCGCTTGCGGAAAATAGCCGTCAGATCCAGCCACCACTCCTCCTGATGCGAGAAGCAGGGCATTAAAATCCCCTGTTCAATCTCGCTTTTCAGGCTCTCTTTTGGCGCAAAAACAATACCAAGATGATTACGCGCCAGTTCCAGCGCCGTTTGCGTATTATCACAAATATAGTTTCCGGTGACTTTATAATCCCGAACTTCTTCGCTGCCATGAACGCGAAAACGCCAGATATTGGCATCGTCAACCAGAATGGAATCCAATAAAATACAGGAGTGTTTAATTAAATCGTCCGGGCTGTTAATTGGACGTTTTTGTATATATTCCGGGGTGGCAAACGCGGTGACGGAATATTTTGTCAGCTGATAAGCCACCAGGCTTTCATCTTTCGGCTGAGCATAGGTAATTAAAATATCGCAGTCGTCGGGGAAAGAGACCCCTTCAGACAATTCGTTGCGATTCGGATTATAGGTTTTCAGGCAAATGCGGATATCGCCGATCTCTTCGAGCTGGTGGATCACATGGCGGGCGAGGTAGGTGATGATGCCGGTGGGGGCGTAAATCGTCACCCGTCCGCTTTTTTCATGCTTGTAGTCGGCAATAAAATTAATGAGTTGGATATTTTTATCCAGTGAAGCATTTATATAAGGCAGCAATACCTCACCAAACTGCGTCAGCGCCAGCTGGCGCGTCGTGCGTTCGAAGACTTTCAATCCGACGCGGGTTTCGAAATCCGAAAGATATTTACTGACGTTCGCCTGCGCCATCCCTAACAAAGCGGCGGCGTCGCCAATGCTGCCCGTTGCGGCAATGACGGAGATAATTTTTAACTCACGCGGCTTAATCTGTAAATTATTCATCACGAACGCCCATCTATATGATTTTATATATAATATTATATAAACTACTTCGTTGCATCGGCAAATTTGTAACCATTATTATTCGCCTCGTTTGTTAGGCATTTAATGGATACAGGGAATGATTATCAAAAAGAATTTGCTCATCACCGCAACGTTATTTTTCGCCTCATCCGCTATGGCGGGTGAATTTTCATTGGGTGCGGGCGCTGTTTTCAATGAATCGCCTTACAAAGGGTATAACGAAAATACGACGGCGGTTCCGCTGATTAGTTATGAAGGCGATAACTTCTACGTGCGTCAGACCACGGCCGGTTGGGCCTTCTGGAAAGACAGTAAGAATGAACTGAGCCTGACGGCGTCCTGGATGCCGCTGCACTTCGATCCCGACGACAACGATGACCACGCGATGAAGCAGCTCGACGAGCGCAAAGCGTCGGTGTTTGTGGGCGGCGCGTACTATCGCCACGAAAGCTGGGGTAGCCTGAAGTTCGGCGTCGCGGGCGATGCAATGGACGAAAGCGGCGGCGTGGTCGGTGAAATTACCTACTTCCATCCGATCCGCATGGAGCGTCTGACGCTGATTCCAGCCGTGGGCGTGTTCTACTACGACGAAAGCTTTAACGACTATTACTACGGTGTTTCCGGAAAAGAGTCTCGTCACAGCGGCCTGAACGAATACAGCGCGGGTGATAGCTGGAACCCGTACGTTGCGCTGACCGCAAAGTATCAACTGACGCAGAACCTGTTCCTGAACGCCAGCGCGGCTTACACCGTCTTGCCGGATGACGTCAAAAACAGTCCGATGGTTGATCGCGATGACAGCTTCGTGCTGATGACCGGCGTGAGCTGGCGCTTCTAAGTCTCAACAAGCGGTCCTCAGGGATGAGGGCTGCTTCACTCCCTTCCCCGGTGGTGCTGTGCCTGCCCGACCTGCGATTGTCAGGTCGGGTAGGTTTAGCGTCGTCGGGCTTTACGATCCTGCCTGCAAATTCAGATGTAACCCTCTCTCTTGCATATTCTCTTTGCGTAGCCCCTTCCTGCTTTCAATTTCACATACTGCACCCGCACAGCCAATGCATTATCGTGATCTCAGTAGTCATTTAGGGTGTGTATTGTGTGTATAATCATGGAGGAATTGGGATGTGAAAAGTGCGGACGTCATTACCCTCCTCGTCAAACATGGCTGGAAGTGTGTAAGAACCAAGGGAAGTCACCATCAATTTCACCATCCACAGCGTAAAGGGCTGGTAACTGTTCCTCATCCTCAAAAGGATATTAAACCTGGAACCCTTGCTCAAATCTGGCGGCAAGCGGGGATCAAACCGTAAATATGCAGGAGTTAGTATGTTCTACCCGGCTTATATTCATTCCGATAAAGATGGCAGCGCGAGCGGTTTCTTCCCTGATGTGCCGGGGTGCTTTTTTGCGGGCGATTCTCTTGATGAGGCATTCCAGGATGCGCGCAGCGCCTTAACCGTTCATTTCGAAGCGCTGTATGAAATGGAAGAAGTGCTCCCTTCGCCTGGTGTCGTAGAAGAGCATCTGAAAAAGAATTCGGGCGATTACACGGGTGGGCAGTGGCTGTTGGTGGATATCAATATGAAGCAATTCGACGGCAGAGCAGAGCGAATCAATATCACTATGCCCCGTCGTTTGTTGCTGAAAATTGACTCTTTTGTCAGTGAGCATCCTCAGTTCAGTAACCGAAGCGCCTTCCTGGCAGAGGCAGCACGGCGCGTGCTGCCTGGATGATGTGATAACAACGGGCTTTACACCTCATCCACCCATATCCGCATTTCGCCCTCTCCACGGTTGGCCCAGCTAAACCACGGAATAAATGTCAGCGTCTGATTGTGTGATGCAGCCGGCGCGCGATCATATTGCCAGAGCGGTTGCGATTCGGACTCAGTGGCGCGGTGTGCAATGCCTTCAGCCTGAATCAGCATCTTGTGGGCGAATAACCCTTTCCCTTCGAAAACACGGAAGGCGCTATCGGCGGGCAGCGACAGATTGTGTAATCCCGGACCGTTATCCACTTCTTCCAGGCAATAGACCAGCGGGCCGCGCTGCACCGCCACTTTGCCCGCCTGCTGGCGCACCTGCGGGTTGCCGTACAGACGGCGGACCGGCATCGGGAGCGTCAGGGTGATGGAATCTCCCTCCTGCCAGCGGCGGGTGAGGTAACAATATCCCTGACGCACATCGCCGGTCACGATTTCACCATTCAGTGCCACCCGTGGCGTGTCGCACCAGTCCGGCAGTCGCAGCGCGAGAGTGTGCTCGACCTGAACCGGCGAGGTGATGTCGATGTTCACCTGATCCTGCCACGGATAGTGACCGCTAATACGCAGCTGCAGCTCGTTATCGCCCACCGGAATCACCGCGCTGTTGCCGACGTAGAGGTTGATAAAGAGCGCATCCGGGCGCGCGGTGTAGATGTAGTGACCCAGCGAGGTCAGCACGCGGGCGATATTCGGCGGGCAGCAGGCGCAGCCGAACCAGCGCTGACGAATGGGTTTCACGTGATCGTAGATATGATTGAAGGCCAGCGTTTTGGGATGCACCTCCAGCGGATTCACGTAGAAAAAGTGTTTGCCGTCCAGCGCCATCCCGCCCAGAACGGTGTTGTATAACGCCCGCTCCATGACGTCGGCGTACTGGCTATCCGCCTCCATCTCCAGCATCCGGCGGGCGAACATCATCAGGCCAATCGACGCGCAGCTTTCGGCATAGACCGTATCGTTCGGCAGATCGTAGTCGCTGCTGAAAGCTTCACCGCTGCTCTGGGAGCCGATCCCGCCCGTAATATAGAGCTGACGCTGCACCATGTTATTCCACAGGCGCAGGCAGTCCTGACGTTTGCTTTCATCCCCGCTCAGTCGCGCGAGGTGCGCCACGCCGGTCATCAGGTAGACGAAGCGCACGGCGTGCCCGATGGCCGTTTGCTGCTCGGCGAGAGGCTGATGCGCCTGGCTGTAGGCTTTGTCTTTGACCATCCACGCCGGGCCGTACGTATTCCAGTGCGACGTTCTGCCGCGTTTTTCATATTCGATATCGTAAAAGTGCGGCTGCGCGCCGCGCTCCTCAACGAAATATTTCACCAGGGCCAGATAGCGTGGCTCCTGGGTGACGTCGTACAGGCGCATTAACGCCAGCTCGATTTCGGGATGACCCGGGTAGCCGTGCAGCTGGTTTTCACCGGGGCCAAACACGCTGTCGATGTGGTCCGCCAGTTTGCACACCACCGCTAACAGCGTGCGTTTGCCGGTGCCCTGGAAGTACGCCACGCCCGCTTCAATCATATGCCCGGCACAGTAAAGTTCGTGGCACTCCGCGAGGTTGGTCCAGCGTTCGCCCGGTGCCTTCACGGTGAAATAGGTGTTGAGATAGCCATCGTCGCATTGGGCGGCGGCCACCAGGTCAATCACCTCGTCGGCGGTTTTCTCAAGCGCCGGATCGGGTTTCTGGCACAGGGACCACGCTACGGCCTCAAGCCACTTGGCGACATCGCTGTCCTGGAAAACCATGCCGTAAAACTCCCCTTGCTCCAGCCCGGCAGCAATACGGAAATTGGTTATAGCGTGGCTCGGCTCTGCTTCCGGGATGCGGTCGTTTAGCGCATCCCATTGATAAGGAATGACCACATCACGTACCAGCTGTTGATACTGGCCGAGGAAGGGATCGTTGATTTTGAGCTTATGCAGGTCGGGTTCCATGATGGACATGTTGTTCTCCTCAGGACTGAACGTGACGCTGGCGCAGGTCGGTGGAAATGCGCGACATCATCGGGTTATTGAGTCTGCACCAGCGAATCGAGATCGCCAGCAGCAAGTGGAAAAGGGCTGGCAGCAGCGTTTCCATGGTGGTGATACCGGATAGCGACGCAGGGGTTTGATTGCCCACGCCGGGCTGATAGGCGACGAAGATAAAGACCAGGCTGATGATCCCCGCGCTGGAGGCCCATGCCAGCTTGATGAAAAAGAGGTTAAAGGCGAAGTTCATCCCTGATGAACGCACGCCGGTTTTCCACTCGCCGTAGTCGTCGGCAAAAGCCATCAGCGAAAAGTGCAGGGGAAGCGTAAAACCGAGGATCACCCCGTTGCCCAGAATCACAGCCAGCCACAGGGTTTGGTACGCCGGGCCGGTTGGCAGGAACCACATCCCTAACGCCAGCGCGGCCAGCACCAGGTTGGTGGTGGAGTACAGTTTCACCGTATCAATACGACGGGTGAGCGGGCTGACGATCACCGCACCGAGAATGGCGGCAAAGGTCACCATGGTGAAGAACAGCGAAGTATAGGCCGTGCTGCCCTGCAGTACGTAGGTGATGAAATACATGTACCCGCCGCCGCGGATGTTAAAGACGTTAATCAGCAGAAAAGACATCACCAGCATCAATAAAAGCTGATCGTTGTTACGCAGCCCAGCCAGATGCTCGCGCAGGGTAAAGCGGCCCATCAATGCCAGCGGGACGCGCTCGCGCACCCAGAAGAAGCAGCACAGGAACATCACCACGGCGATAGCGCACAGCACGCCGACACCCAGCTGATACCCCTGCGCCACATTGCCCTGACCCAGTGCCTCAACCAGCCACGGCAGGCCGACGGAGACTAAAAATCCCGCCACGCCGCACAGCACAAAGCGCCAGGACTGACAGGAAATCACCTCGCTGTGGCGGGTGGTCATGGTGTTGATCAGCGCGCAGTAGGGCACGTTGATCGCGGTGTAGCCGACGGACAGCAGCAGATAGGTACCGAACGCCCAGGCGATTTTGACCCCCATACTCGCTTCCGGCACGGTGAAGGTCAGGACGCCGATAATCCCGATGGGGAAAGCGATCCACAGCTGCCAGGGACGAAAGCGCCCCCAGCGGCTCTGGGTCCGGTCAGCAATCACCCCCATAATCGGGTCGGAAATGGCGTCAAATACGCGTAGGGCAATAAACAGCGTGCCGACCAGCGCGGGCGTTAAACCAAAGACATCGGTATAGAAAAAGGTGAGAAAGTTCATGATCAGGCAGGTAATTACCGTCCCGCCAGCATCACCCAGGCCGTAGCCAATTTTCTCGCGCACGGACAGGCGATCGTCGGCGGCCTGTTGTACGACATCGGTTTGCGTAATCGGAGTGGAAGTCATTCGATAACTCCTCGTGAATAGGATTTTATTATGTTCTGCAAGGTACCCGATTAATTCTGCACTGAAAGTCGGTGCCAACAAGGGAAGGGAAAAGTATAAAAAGGTGACGATTCCGACCTGATGATGAAAATGTGATTTCGATCGAGCGAATAAGCAATTATTCATTAATAATCAATGTGAAATAGGCTTAATCAGACGTTTTAAAGCGGGAAAATGAATACTCATGCTCGAATTATCCATAGCGCTTCCGGTTAAGGTACAAAACGGCGGACTGTTCATTTCACGCGGCGTCGGGCGTCACCCTGCGCGCAAGCTGACCTCATGGGAAATTATCTTTGTTGAGAAAGGGACATTAACGATCCAGGAGGAAAACAGAGTTTTTACCGTGAACGCGGGAGAGAGTTTGTTGCTGTGGCCGAATCGTCGCCACGTGGGGACGGAGGATTTCCCGGCCGATCTGCGGTTTTACTGGCTGCATTTTGATATCGAAGGCCAGCCGTCGGAATTAGAGGGTTTTACCAGGCTCGCCATCGAGCAATATTGCCGCGTCCAGGACGCATCCTGTGTGGTCTCTCTTTTCCGCCAGTTTCTGACGGAGCAGGAGAAATTCCAGCGCAGCGCCGCACTCGAATTCTTGCTCTTGCTGATACTCCAGCAAATTTCCCTGTCGCCTGGAAGTGAGGAGAATAAGGACGAGTCGGGCACGACGATTGCGTGGAAGGCGAAACAAATTATCCGCACGCAATTTCACCTCAGCCTCTCGACGTCGCAGCTGGCAAAAGAACTGCACTGTAATGCGGATTATCTCGGGCGCGTTTTTCGGCGCACCTTTCATTTAACCCTGACCGAGGCGATCCATCGCCAGCGCGTCCGATCTGCGGAGAAGCTGTTGCTTGATGATTCGGCTTCCCTCACGGAAGTTGCCGCCCGCTGCGGCTTCAACGATGTCGGCTATTTCCGTCAGATATTTCGTAAACATACCGGGCTAACCCCCGCCGTCTGGAAACGGCGGTACTGTAAGGAACATATTAATTCCGGCTGATCACTGGCCGTAATAGGCGTTTGCTCCGTGCTTACGCAGGTAATGTTTGTCCAGCAGCTCCTGCTGCATGGTCGGCAATTGCGGCGCTAGCTGGTGGGAGAACAGGCCCATATAGGCGCACTCTTCCAGCACCACGGCGTTGTGGACGGCGTCGGCGGCATCTTTGCCCCAGGCAAAAGGACCGTGGGAATGGACCAGCACGGCGGGGATCTGCATCGGATTTAAGTCGCGCTCCTCGAAGGTCTTGATGATCACCTCCCCGGTTTGATACTCGTACTCCCCGGCGATTTCGGCGTGGGTCATCAGCCGCGTGCAGGGAACGTCGCCATAGAAATAGTCCGCATGGGTGGTGCCCCACGCCGGGAGATCCAGCCCGGCCTGCGACCAGATGGTCGCGTGGCGTGAGTGGGTGTGGACGATACCGCCCATCTCCGGGTAGCGGCGATATAGCGCCAGGTGCGTTGGCGTGTCAGATGACGGTTTTTTGCTGCCTTCCACCACCTTACCGGTGGCGATCTCCACGACCACCATGTCCTCAGCGGTCATCACCTCGTACTCAACGCCAGACGGCTTGATGACCATCAGGCCACTATCGCGATCCACGGCGCTGACGTTGCCCCAGGTAAAGGTCACTAGCCCGTGGGCGGGCAGCGCCAGGTTTGCTGCCAGGACTTCCGCTTTCAGTTGCTCTAGCATGTCATGCCTCCTTCCTGCATACGGGCTTCGATCCAGCGCCGCGCTTCGATAATTTCCAGTACCGGCTCTTTGGCTTTTTCGGTCCACATCTCAATGAGAAATGCGCCGCGATAGTTGAGCTGATTCAGGGTGTTAAACACGCCGACGAAATCGACACAGCCTTCGCCGAACGGCACATCGCGAAACTGTCCTGGGCTTTGTTCGGTGACGGGCTGCGTGTCTTTCAGGTGGATGGCGGCGATCCGGTCGATGCCGAGCGTCAGTTCGGCGGTGACATCGTTGCCCCACGCGCTCAGGTTGCCGACGTCGGGATAGACGCTAAACCATGGCGACTTAAGCATGTCATCCCACTTTTTCCACTTGCTGATGGAGTTCATGAACGCGGTATCCATGATCTCCACGGCAAGCATCACCTGCGCGGCAGCGGCTTGTTCTACCGCCCACGCCAGCCCTTCGGCAAAACGCTGCTGGGTGCCTGCATCGTGCTCCTCGTAATAGACGTCGTAACCCGCCAGCTGGATGGTGCGAATCCCCAGATCGCGCGCCAGTTTGATAGCTCTGGTCATGATCTCGCGCGCGCGTTCGCGCACGGACTCGTCGCGGCTGCCGAACGGGAAACGACGGTGCGCCGACAGGCACATGGACGGAATCGCGACGCCGGTTTCCAGCATCGCTTCGACCAGCGAGGCGCGCTGGGTGGTGCTCCACTCCAGTCTGGATAAGCGCTCGTCGGTTTCATCCACCGACATTTCGACGAAATCAAAGCCGCAGCTTTTGGCTAGCACCAGGCGCTCCGGCCAGGAGAGGTCCTTCGACAGCGCTTTTTCATAAATCCCTAACGGATGCTGACGCATGGTTATTCTCCCCAGATGTCGCGGATTTGCGTGTGGAACTCATTTGCCACCTGCGATGGGTTGGCGGCCCCAGCCAGCGCCCGTCCGGCGATGAAGGCTTTGACGTTAATCTCGCGGAACAGCGGTAAATCTGTCGGGGTGATGCCGCCGGTGATGGAGAGCTGCAGACCGATATCTGACAGAGCTTTCATCCTGGCGAGATCGTCTTCGCCCCACTGTTGGCCGCTGGCCTGGGCGTCACGCCCGCGATGGTAAATCGCCTGTTTCACCCCGACGCGATGCCACGCGCGCGCGTCGTCCAGGGTCCAGTTACCGAATAGCTCCATCTGGATTTCGCACCCGCGCGCGGCAGCCACCGCGTGGCCTTTTTCTACCGTCGCCAATGGTGCGGCGCAGATTATCGTCATCCAGTTCGCGCCCGCGTCAAAGGCCTGTTGCGCCAGCGTTTCGCCTGCGTCGGCCACTTTCCAGTCGGCGACGATGATTTTGTCCGGGCACTGCTGGCGCAACGCGCGGACCGCCGAAAGACCCTCGGTGAGGCACAGAATGGTGCCCGCTTCGACGATATCGACATGATCGTGCAGCAGCGCGACATCGCGCTGGGCGGCCTGAAGGCTGGTGTGGTCGAGCGCCAGCTGTAGTAATGGTCGGCTCATAGGTCGTACTCCTTAATTCGGGCGTGAAAGCCCTGCAATGCTGAAATCAGTAGCTGGTAGTGGTGATATTTGTGCTGGTAGGCGGCGTGGGCCTGCATGTCCGGCTCGATGACGCGGATGTCGTGCTTGAGGCTTTGCTGCGCGGCGTAGAAATCGGGATAGACCCCGGTGCCGACGAGGGCGGCGAGCGCCGCGCCGGAGCAGCCGGTTTCCTCGACTTGAGGCAGTTCGATTGCCAGACCGCTGACGTCCGCCAGCATCTGCATCCACACCTCGGAATGGGTCGGGCCGCCGGTGACGCGCAGGGCCTGAACATCGGTAAAGCGCTCGAGCATGCGGTTAAGATGGGTCATATGACAGAACACCACCCCTTCATAAACCGCCTGCAGCAGGTGGGCGCGGGTGTGTAGCGCCTGCATGCCGTAGAAACCGCTGGTCATCTCCAGCCCGGCGTTGCTGCCGTAGAGAAACGGCAGGAAGAAGACATCGCTGGCCGCTTTCGGCAGGCTGGAAACCGCCTGATTGATCTCGTCAAAAGAGATCTCGCCCCACTGCGCCGTGAGCCACTCGAGGTTGCCGGATGAGGTCGGGCTGGCTTCGTGAACGATGTACTGCTGCGGGTGAACGTATCGGCCATAGACGTACGGGAAAGATTCGTTATCGCGGATGCCGTGCGCAATCCCGCTGGTGACGGCCCAGGTGCCCATCACGGCGTTGAGCGTGTGCTCGTCGTGCAGTCCGGCGCAGATCGCGGTGGAAACCACATCAAACAGACCACCCACGACGGGCGTACCCGCCGCAAGACCGGTCAGGGTGGCTGCCTGAGCGGTGATTTCCCCGCAAATTTCTGCTGAGCCGACGATGGGCGGCAAGGCGCTGTCGATTTCGCTGATGCCCAGCCAGCGCGTCAGCTGCGGGTCATAGTCGCCCGTGTTCATGTTGTAGAGATTGGACTCGGAAATGTTGCTCTCTTCGCAGCCCTTATTGCCCGTCAGGCACCAGCGCAGATAGTCATGGGCCATCATCACGCAGCCGATCTGCTGGTAGCGCTGGTGGTCATGCTCTTTGACCCAGCGCAGCAGCGAAGCGGGATGCCCGGTCCACAGGGTTTGCCGGGTGTGCGGGTAGAGTTTCTCGGGGATCGCGTCCTGCTGCCAGCGCTGGACGATCTCTAAAGCGCGGCGGTCGGAAGAGAGGATGGCGTTGCCCAGGGGGCGATCCTGTTTATCGAGCAGGAACAGGCCTTTGCCCTGGGCGGAAATGCCGATGCCTTTGATTTGGGAGCCACTAATGCCCGTGCGATTGAGCAGGGCCGCAACCGTTTCGTGGCAGCGCTGCCAGAGCAGGTGCATGTCGCGCTCGGCATAGCCCGGACGCGGGCTGAGCGTCGCGACCGGGCAACGTTCGATGCTGTGTTCTTTTCCCTGGCTGTTGTACAGACCGGCTTTCAGATAAGTACCGCCACAATCGATACCCAGCCAGAAGGGTTCTTTTTCACTCATCTTTGCGATTCTCGGTTCGGTGGTTGCTGTTGCCGGGTGGCGCTGCGCTTACCCGGCCTACGTTCTTGGTTGCTGTTGCCGGGTGGCGCTTCGCTTACCCGGCCTACGTTTTTTCACCCTCTCCCTGTGGGAGAGGGCCGGGGTGAGGGCATCAGGCCGCACGCTTGTGCGGATTCACCGTCGGATTGGGCTGTGCTCCGGCGTCACATTTCGCAGGCAACAGCAGCGCCAGCAGCGAGGCCAGGGCCAGAGAGATCGCCAGGCAATACACGCCCGCATCTTTGCTGTACAAGGTGATCAACACGCCCACCGCGTAAGGGCCACAGAACCCGCCGAGATTCCCGAGCGCGTTAATCACGCCGCGCGCGCCGCCTGCCATCTCTGCGCTGAACAGACGCGCCGGAATGGTCCAGAACACGCCCGCCGCCGACTGCAGGAAGAAGCCGCAGCCGACCAGCGCGGCATACGCCAGCCAGATGTTTTCTTTCAGCGCCACGGAGAGGAACATGCACAGGGCAAAACCGATTAGCGGCAGGGAGACGAACAGCTTGCGCTTGCCGGTGCGGTCAGAGAGGGCAGAGAACAGGAACATCCCGGCAATCGCGCCGACGTACGGCAGAATGGCGAGCATCCCGACCTGGCCCATCGTTGAATGGGTCAGCTCCTTCAGAATGGTCGGCAGCCAGAGGGTGTAGCCGTAAATCCCGGTCTGGTAGAAGAAATTCAGGGCGATCAGCTGCCACATGGTTTTGTCCGACAGCACTGCGCCCAGGGACGCATTTTTCACCTCTTTGCCCGCAATGGCTTGCTGCTCGGCTGCCAGCGTCTCGACCAGATAGTTTTTCTCGGCCTCGGAAATCCACTTCGCCTCCTGCGGTCGGTCATAGATGGTCTGCATCCAGAGCACCAGCACCACCAGGGAAAGAAGCCCTTCAATGATGAACAGCCAGCGCCAGTCGAGGGCGGTGATGATCCAGCCGGAAAGGGGCGCGGTGATAATCCCGGCAATCGGCACAAACATGATCACAATCGCGTTGGCGCGACCGCGCTCGGCGTCCGGGAACCAGTTGCTGATCATGGTCAGCACCACCGGCAGCATCCCGCCTTCCGCCACGCCGAGTAAAAAGCGCAGGACCAGCAGCTGATACTGATTTGTGACAATGCCCGTCAGAACGGAAATCACCGCCCAGGCGACCAGAGACCAGCCGATGAATTTTTTACCGCTACCGTGCACGGCAATTTTGCCGCCGGGAACTTGCAGGAACAGATAACCAATAAAGAATATCCCGCCTGCTAAACCCGCCATGGTGGCGGTGATCCCCAGTTCCTCATCCATACCGCCCGGCATCGCGAAGGCGATATTGACGCGGTCCATATAAGAGATAATGCAGGCGATAAGAATAGGGGGAATTATTCTCAACCAGCGTTGGCGCGGAATATCCGCCTGTAGAGCATGAGAAGAATTAGTCATAATTAATGTCTCATTAAGGTAATCGGCTCGGGAATAAGATTATTATTTTTATTGTGCTGCTTTTTTCATAACGCTAATACCGTCGCGCAAAATGGCGATGCGATGGCTGACGTCAGCATTAGCATTTATTTCCAGTAGTTTGATACCGGAGAATTTCAATGTTGCGGCGCTCGCCGCAGTAAATAAATCATTTACGCTTTCAGGTGTCATTAAGCTTTCAGGGCAGAACGGTGAAAACGGTGCGTGAAGATCCTGCCATTCACCGTATTCGCCGGTCGCCGTGGTGCCGGAGAACATCAGCGCACCGAGCTTACCCGCCTGCAGTGCCGCCTGAACATGTTTGACCGGAAGCGTGGTATCGCGCCCTTCAATGGCCGAGCGGGCCCAGTTAATGCACACGCTAATCTCGGTCCCGTGCAGCACGTCCAGAACGTTTTCCAGCGGCAAAAAGCCTTTGCGCGGCTGGCTGCCGGTCATGGCGTCACAGTGTTCGAGCACCAGATCGCAGGGCCAGTCCCAGGCGGCAATTTCGCTGATTGAGCGTGAAAACGCGTCGGTGGCTTGCGCGACGCAAGCGTTGCCCGCCTGCGGTGCGGCCTGCATTTCCAGGGCGGTCACTTTGCCTGGGAAGCGCGTGTTGACCGCGACGATTTTCGCTAACAGATGGCGGTAAAACGCCACGCTCTCGCGGCGCTGATCTTCGTCAGCAGACGCCAGGCCAAACCCGCCGTGAGTACCGCGCCGCCGCATGGTTTCCATCACCGCCGTGACCACAATTTGCCAGTCGTCCGGCGTGTGGCGGAACAGCCACTCATCCCCGAGCGGGTGCAGGTTTTCCAGGCAGGGTTGCTCAAGGCCGCGAATATCCGGCGTATCAGCGAGCTGATGCCAGAAATCACGCTCTTCCTGTTCCCCTTGCTGGTGAAACGAAGGTGCGCAGGGGTACGCACCAATAATAAAACCGGTGTGAGTCATTTCGCTTTCCTGTTTAATTTTAAAAAATTAAATCAATTCGCTGACAGCCACTTTGACGACAATTTTACGAATGGCCGACTCCTTGTGTTTATGGCATTGCGGTCGATGAACATCCTGCGGGAAAAATATGGCGTAATTACCTGGGACCATTTCAATCAGCGATTCGTTTTCCATCTGGTGATAAAAAATAATGTCGCGCTGTTCCAGCAATGATTCGCTTATTTCGTTATTTCCGGTGTCAATCGCAAAACCTATTTTCTCTTCGCCCCACGCCAGAAATTGAATATCCAGATAGCGGCGATGTACTTCCGGGCGGTTTTGGTGGTGCTCCCGGGTGGTGAGATCGAGGATCTGCGCGTAGATATTGCGTCCGTCTATTTCCACGACACCCGGTTCCAGCGTCGTGAAATCGGTGGTGCGTAAAAATTCGAGCGCCCGCTCTATCGCCTGCGGAAGTCGGCAGGGGTTGGGCTGTGAAATATGTCCGAATATCATGCGTCACTCCTTACAGCGACTGGATCTTCGCCCACACGCTGTCATCAATGGTGATGCCATTGCGACGGTTCTCTTCCAGCAGACGGGTGAATTCATGCCCCGGCAGGCGCACGGCGACGTCGTCGTCTGAACGTTCGGCGGTAGTGATGAAATCCATGATGCGCTGCAGTTTGGCATCGCGGGTGGGGCCGTCGATCAGCTTGTCCACTTCGATGGCGATGAAGATCTGCGACACGCCGTATTCATCGCTGTTGTCCTGCGTCACTTCCGCCACGGACGATCCGTTGGAGAGCAGGGTGGCGATCATGTCGAGCACGATAGAGAGGCCGGAACCTTTCCAGTAACCCATCGGCAAAATACGGCGGTTTTTCTCGATAACACCTGGCTCTTTGGTCAGATTGCCTTCGTCGTCAAAGCCGCCATCCACCGGCAGTTCGCGCCCGGCAAGGCGGTTCACTTCGAGCATCCCGTAGGAGAACATCGACATCGACATATCGACCATGGTGATCGGCGTGGAAGGAATGGCGACGATCAGCGGGTTGGTGCCGATGCGGCACTCTTTCGCGCCCCACGGTGGCATTACGGCGATAGAGTTGGTCCAGCAAATTCCGATATAGCCTTTCTCTGCTGCCTGCCAGCCGTAACTCCCGCCGCGCATCCAGTGGTTGGCGTTGCGCAGCGCCACTAACCCAATCCCGTGATCCGACGCCAGCTCGGTGGCGCGATCCATCATCTTTTTGGCGGTCAGGTTGCCGATGGAACGCTGGGCGTCCCACTGCTCGATGGCACCGAGGGTGGTGACGCGCTTCGGCTGGGCGTCAGGAATGATGTCCCCGTTATCCAGCTGCTGAATGAAACGTGGGAAGCGGTTCACGCCGTGCGAATAAACGCCGGATTCGGTGGTGCGCGCAAACATCTCTGCGCAGGCGTCGGCGGTATCGGCCTGAACGCCGCGGTTAAGCAGTACCCGATTGAAGGCTGCTTTCAACTCGTCAAAGGTCACTTTCATCCCTGTTCTCCTGTTCGTATGAGGGGCGCATGTGAGTGCTTTTTTATCTCTAAATTCCACAATGCGAAATCTGATTTCAAATATAGCGATCAAATTTTGTTAGATCAACGACATTCACGCTTTTCAAAAACCAGTAAAATCAATGCATTGTGTTTTTTGTGCTGAGATCGTGAACTGAACCACACTTTGCGCTACCATCAGGACGCGATTAACGGAGAGCTATTTGATGAGCATGAAAGAGAGCGAAATGACGCCAGAAAAAGAGAGGCCAGCAGGTAGCCAGAGCTTGTTTCGCGGCCTGATGCTGATTGAGATCCTCAGTAACTACCCGAACGGGTGTCCGCTGGCGCATTTGTCGGAACTTGCCGGGCTAAACAAAAGCACCGTGCATCGGTTGTTGCAGGGTTTGCAGTCGTGCGGGTACGTTACCCCTGCGCCAGCGGCGGGCAGCTATCGGCTGACCACCAAATTCATCGCCGTCGGGCAAAAAGCGCTGTCGTCCCTCAACATCATCCACGTCGCCGCACCGCACCTCGAAAATCTCAATATCGTGACCGGCGAAACGGTGAACTTCTCCAGTCGGGAAGATGACCATGCGATTCTGATCTACAAGCTGGAGCCGACGACGGGAATGCTGCGCACACGCGCCTATATCGGCCAGCACATGCCGCTCTTCTGTTCTGCGATGGGTAAGATTTACATGGCGTTTGGCCATCAGGATTACGTGGCGAGCTACTGGCAGAGTCATCAGGAGCAGATTCAACCCCTGACCCGCAATACCATCACTGAACTGAGCGCCATGTACGACGAACTGGCGGAGATTCGCACCCACAGCATGGCGATGGACAGAGAAGAGAACGAGCTGGGCGTGTCTTGCATCGCGGTACCGGTGTTTGATATTCACGGGCGCGTGCCTTATGCCATCTCCATTTCCCTGTCGACCTCGCGCATGAAGCAGGTGGGGGAGAAGAATTTGCTCAAGCCGCTGCGTGAAACGGCGGAAGCGATCTCACAAGAACTTGGCTTTACCGTTCGCGGCTAAGTTGTGAAAAAAAAGGCCAGATGTCGACATCTGGCCTTTTTTGTTGTCTTGCGGTGAGCCGTTAGCGGCTGCCTTCGTTCCACGCCAGCTCAATCTCTTCGGCCAGGATTTTCACCCCGGCTTCGATTTTCTCTGGGTCTGGCACGTAGTTCATGCGCATGCACTGATGCGTATGCGGCCACGGCTTGTCGAGGCCCGGGAAGAAGTAATCCCCCGGCACCATCAACACGCCGCGTTTTTTCAGGCGCTGATAGAGCAGCTCGGTGGTGATCGGCAAGTCTTTAAACCACAGCCACAGGAAAATCGCCCCTTCCGGTTTATGAATCAGACAGCGATCTTCGGGCAAGTAGCGGCGAATGGTCGCGATCGTCTCCTGGACGCGCTGATAGTAAAACGGCTTAATCACGTCATTCGACAGGCGCAGCAGGTCGTTGCGTTTAATCATTTCGCACATCATCGCCGGGCCCATGCCACCTGGCGCCAGGCTGATAATGCCGTTCATGTTGGTGATAGCGCTGATGATTTTTTCATTGGCGATGATGATGCCGCAGCGGCTGCCCGGCAGGCCGAGCTTCGAGAGGCTCATGCACAGGACGATATTGGGGTTCCACAGCGGGCGGGCTTCGCTAAAGATAATCCCGGGGAAGGGCACGCCGTAGGCGTTATCGATCACCAGCGGTATGCCGTGCTGGTTGGCGAGCACATCTAGCTTCATCAGCTCTTCGTCGGTGATGACGTTGCCCGTCGGGTTGGTTGGGCGCGACACGCAAATCATGCCCGTCTCTTCGCCGATATGCAGGTGCTCAAAATCGACGTGATACTTGAACTGGCCTTCTGGCAGCAGCTCGATGTTCGGCCGCGCCGAGACAAACAGATCCTCTTCCAGCCCGGAGTCGGCGTAACCGATGTATTCCGGCGTCAGCGGGAACAGCACTTTTTTGGTGGTGCCGTCGGCGCGACGTCCTGCAAAGAGGTTAAACAAGTAGAAAAATGCGCTCTGGCTGCCGTTTGTCAGTGCAATATTCTGTGGTTCGATATCCCAACCCAGCTCGTCGCGCAGCATATCAGCCAGCAAGGTCAGCAGTTCGGTTTTGCCCTGCGGACCGTCGTAATTGCACAGCGCATCAGTGGCTTTGCCGTTTTGCAGCATCTCTGCCAGCAGGTTGTGGAAGTAGTCGTTCATGGCCGGGATTTGGGCCGGATTCCCGCCGCCGAGCATGATAGCGCCCGGTGTGCGCAGCCCGTCGTTGAGATCCTCCATCAGGCGGGTAATGCCTGAATGGCGGGTGAATTTGTCGCCGAAAAGTGAAAACGTCATAGCAGGTGTTCTGGCATTCTTATAATGAAAGTGGGTAACCATAACGCTAGCATCGTGCGGGTGCAAATCGAGGGAAGAGGTCGGGATCGTGGTTTTGTTTCGCTGATTTGTGTTTGCGTGGTGAATTGTTCTGATAAAAACATCCCCCTCCGTTGGAAGGGGACGACGATGGCGCTACTGATTCCCGGCCCAGATCACCATCACGCTATCGTCCTGGTGCTGGCGTACGAAACCGTAGCCCTGCTTGAGGGAGAGCGTGGTTTGCGTGCCTTCGCCGATGGCCGGATGACGCGCACGGAACTGCCCGAGAATTTGCCAGTGCTTAACGGTCGCCGCCTGATTGCCCGCGACATCCTGCCAGTTCATGTCCGAGCGCGTTCCCTGCAGCGGATCGGATCCGGTCGGGCCGAATGGACGTTCGGACTCGTCACCATAGTAAATCTGCACCGAGCCAGGTGAGAGCAACAGCAGTTCTGCCGCGCGCTGGCCGCCCTCGCGGAACAGGCGCGTGTCGTGGGAGGAGAGATAGCTCAGGACGTTGAATCCCTGCAGTTTTTCCGCCATCTGCTGCCAGGTCATGTCCATTTCGGCCAGGCAATCGGCGGCTTTGGCGGCCTGCTCCTGATAGTCAAAGTTGATCATCGCGTCGAAACCATGGCGGTAATACTCGCTTTGCATCACGCCGTGCCCCCAGGATTCACCCGTCATCCAGAACGGTGTGTCATCGAGTTTTTTATCCGGGTTGGCCTCTTTCCACGCTTTCAGCGCCTGGGTGGATTGTTCCTTCAGCGCTTGCCAGGCGGGGAGTTCAACGTGTTTGGCGGTATCGACGCGGAAACCGTCAATGCCGTAATCGCGCACCCATTGGCTGAGCCAGTGGGTGAGATAATCGCGCGGTGTGTACCCGGCAATCTCTTTAGCTTGGGTGTCCGGCTTATGGCGGTAGAAATTCGGCAAACCGGACGGGGTGGTGGATTCGGTTTTGAGATCGGGTAAAAAGGCCAGCGACATGGTCAGATCGTCGAAGCCGGGGTTGTCGTAGTCGCCGATATCGGTGCGGATCCAGTTTTTGCCCCACCACTTTTCCCACCCGGCTTTGTCGCTGAAATTGATGTAGTCGTTAAAGCTGTGCCAGCTCTGCCCGGCGGCGGGCTTCCAGTCGGTCCAGCGTTCGCCCAGCGTCTTTTTCAGCTCGTCACCCTGCAAATACAGCGCGCCGAACTGGAACTCCTGCATATCAGCAAGCGTAGCGTAGCCGGTGTGGTTCATCACCACGTCAAAGAGAATGCGGATACCGCGCTGGTGCGCCTCGTCGACCAGATGGCGCAGATCGTCTTCGCTGCCCATATTGGCGTCGAGTTTTGTCCAGTCCTGCGTGTAGTAGCCGTGATAGGCGTAGTGCGGGAAATCGCCTTTGGTACCGCCCCCGACCCAGCCGTGGATTTGCTCCAGCGGGGAGCTTATCCACAGCGCGTTGACGCCAAGCTGCTGCAGATAATCGAGCTTGCTGGCGAGCCCTTTGAGATCGCCTCCGTGGAAGGTGCCAATCTCCTGCATGCCGTCTTTGTGGCGGCCATAGCTGTTGTCGTTAGAAGGGTCGCCATTGACGAAGCGGTCCGTCAGCACAAAGTAGACGGTGGCGTTTTGCCAGCTGAATGGCGCAGCTTTGTCGGTTTCTGCCCGCTCAAGCAGGAGCAGACCGTTGCTGTTCGCGGCGGGCTGCAGGGTGATTTTTCCTTGCTGCACCGTGGCCGTCTGCTGGCTGTAGAAATCCCGGACGACGGAGCCTTCCGGGAAGGTGTTTTTCACCTCGAGGGTGAGCGGTTTGCCGTCCCATTTCGGGCACTGGCGAGTGACATCCGCGACGGGTTTTTCCGCAGCGCTTTGCACCGTCAGCATGAGCGTCGGCGTGCCTGAGCGCGTATCAATGCGCATCTGATAATCGCCCTCGCGGAATAAACGCCACTGGGGCGGCGTTCCTTCGCAAGGTTTTAGCGACATCATCTCATTGAGTTTAATCGGGTTTGTCGGCTGCCAGCACGCGTTGTCAAAACTCAACGTCAGCGGGCGAGTACCCTTCGCAAACTTCGCGTGGCTGGTGAACACCCCAGCAGCTTCGGCATTGAACGTGGAGAAGCCAGGAGATGACCAGTCTGCATTTGCCATCGCGGGTAAAAGCAAAAGGGCTAAAGCTGAGCGTTTCATTCCATTTTCCTGTCGCGGCCATTTTAACCAGTGTGCCATCAGGTTTATGGCGAGGACTCCTCCCCCTGCGTTTTCTGGCAGGATGAGCCGAAAGGGTGAGTGATCTCGCGCAAAATTAGGCGGTTATCTGCGATATCGCACACAAATTTGTAGAAATGATGGTTAAGTGAGCAAGTTTCAGGTGACATAGTTTCGGAATTGGACTATTTCTTTGGATGCTCTGGAAGACTATTTTTGATATGATTTGAGATTCCGCTCTCAATTTTGTGAAAAAAATAAGGTGTTGGAATGTATATATCCGACCAGGAGACCTAATGATATCGACTCCCATACGACGATTTGGGGCTACGATACTCATGTTGCTCACCGTGATGTTTTCAGGTGAGGTGCTTGCGAAGACGCACACGGATACAACGAGTAAAAAAGCCCACGTCATAAAGACGACGACCAGCAGTAAGAGTAAGGTTAGCAGTAAACAAGAGTATTCTCGCAATAGTGTAAAGAGCAGTTCACTTCCTGATTTGCGAAAATACCCTTCCGGGACACCAAGGAAAAAAGCGTTTCTCCGGACGGTAATGCCTTATATTACAAGCCAAAATTCTGCGATTACTGCAGACCGTAACTGGCTGGTTTCGAAACAGTACGAAAGCCGCTGGTCACCAAGCGAACGCGCACGTCTGAAAGACATCGCGACACGCTACAAGGTGAGCTGGAACGGTAATACCCGCCGCGTGCCGTGGAACTCACTGCTTGAGCGCGTGGATATTATTCCAGGCAGCATGGTGGCCACCATGGCAGCAGCCGAGAGTGGTTGGGGCACGTCAAAACTGGCGCGTAACAACAATAATCTCTTCGGCATGAAATGCGCCAAGGGCCGCTGTAACAACGTGCCTGGCAAAGTGAAAGGCTATTCGCAGTTCGAATCAGTGAAAGATTCCGTGAATGCCTACGTGGTGAACCTGAACACGCACCCGGCCTACTCTTCGTTCCGTAAGTCACGCGCTCAGTTGCGTAAAGCGGACCAGGAAGTAACCGCGAGCACCATGATTCACAAGCTGAAAGGTTATTCAACGCAGGGTCAGAGCTACAACAACTACCTGTTTGCGATGTACCAGGATAACCAGCGCTTAATCGCCGCTCACATGTAAGTCATCCAAAAAAACGCCTTCCGATGGAAGGCGTTTTTCTTTGCCTCATACCCGCACTACACCAGCACTTCGCTGTACCGCTCGCGGTACTCCTTCGGCGTGGTGTCATACTCCTTCTTAAACACCGAATAGAAATATTGCAGAGACGGGTAGCCGCACATCTGCGAGATTTCATTGATCGACAGCGACGTCGAGATCAGCAGGCTGCGGGCTTTCTCCAGCTTCTCGGCGTGAATCACCGCGTGGATCGTCTCCCCAACCTCTTCTTTAAAACGCTTCTCCAGATTCGAGCGAGAAATACCAACCGCATCCAGCACCTGATCCACCTTGATGCCTTTGCAGGCGTGATTGCGAATGTAGTGCATCGCCTGAATTACCGCCGGATCGTTCAGGGAGCGATAGTCCGTCGAGCGGCGTTCCACCACGCGAACGGGGGGAACCAGCAGACGCTGAAGAGGCAGGGTTTCGTTATCCAGCAGGCGATGAAGTAACTTGGCCGCCTGATAGCCCATCTGACGCGTCCCTTGCGCCACCGACGACAGGGCCACGCGCGACAGATAACGCGTGAGCTCTTCGTTATCGATACCAATCACACACAGCTTTTCGGGAACCGGAATGTGCAAATGGTCGCAGACCTGGAGAACGTGACGCGCGCGCGCATCCGTAACGGCGATAATGCCCGTCTGCGGCGGCAGGGTTTGCAGCCAGTCGGCGAGCCGATTTTGCGCGTGCTGCCAGTTTTCAGGCGCGGTTTCTAATCCCTGATACACCACGCCGCGATACTTCTCCTGCGCCACAATCTGGCAAAACGCGTACTCGCGCTCCATCGCCCAGCCTTTGCCGCTGGAAGAGGGCAGGCCGTAAAAGGCGAAGCGGTGTACGCCTTTCTCTTTTAAATGCAGAAAGGCGCTCTCGACCAGCGCGTGGTTGTCGGTCGCGATGTAATGGACCGGAGGATACTTCTCGGGTGAGTGATACGAGCCGCCGACGCCCACAATCGGAACATCGACGTCGGTCAGCAACTGCTCGATCACGGGATCGTCGTAATCGGCGATCACGCCATCGCCCAGCCAGTCTTTGATGTTTTCAATGCGGGTACGGAAGTCTTCTTCGATGAAAATATCCCACTCCGATTGCGACGCCTGCAAATATTCACCCACGCCCTCGACGACCTGGCGGTCATAGGCTTTGTTGGCGTTGAATAACAACGTAATGCGGTGACGCTTCTCAAACATGGCTTATCTTTCCCAAATCAGTGACAACGCGGCGTTATGCCCGTCGTTTGGTCGCAGAGTCCATCCAGACTGCCAGCAACAAAATGGCGCCTTTAACGATATACTGCCAGAAGGTCGGAACGTCCATCATACTCATTCCGTTATCCAGCGACGCCATAATAAACGCACCCATCACCGCGCCCGCAACACTCCCGATGCCGCCTGCGAGGCTGGTTCCACCAATGACACAGGCGGCGATAGCATCCAGCTCGGCGATGTTCCCGGCGGAGGGCGAACCTGCACCGAGGCGCGAGCTTAAAATCAGCCCGGCGATGGCCACCATCAGACCATTAATCGCGAAAACCGCAAGCTTGGTGCGCTCCACATTGATACCCGACAGACGCGCGGCCTCGATATTGCCGCCGATGGCGTAGATACGCCGACCAAAGGCGGTGCGGGTCGCCATAAATATCCCCGCCAGCAACAGCAGCGTCAGGATAAGCACTGGCGTGGGTACGCCGCGATAATCATTCAGTAGCCAGATGGCCCCCAGTACGATGACGGCGGTCAGGGCCTGACGTCCGACGACCGACGTTGAAGCGGTTGCTGCCAGCCCAAGCGCCTGACGGCGTATTCTGGCGCGCCACTGCCAGGCGATAAAGGCCATCAGACCGATAGCACCAAACGTGAAGCCCACGCCGTCGGAGAGATAACTCTGACCAATCTGCGACATCGACGCGCTGGTCGGTGACACGGTGGTGCCGTTAGTAATGCCGATCAGGATGCCGCGAAAGGCGAGCATCCCCGCGAGGGTGACGATGAACGATGGCACTTTTCGATACGCGACCCACCATCCGTTCCAGGTCCCGAGCAGCAGGCCGAGCACCAGCGTGACCGCTACGGTAAGCGGCAATGGCCAGCCGAGCCAGACGTCAAAAATCGCCGCGACACCGCCCAGTAACCCCATCATCGAGCCGACCGACAGATCGATTTCCGCCGAGATAATCACAAACACCATCCCGACCGCCAGAATGCCGGTAATGGCGGTCTGGCGCAGCAAGTTGGAGATGTTTCGCGCGCTTAAATAGGAGCCGTCGGTCATCCATGTGAAGAACAGCATGATGACGATAATGGCCGCGATCATGACGAAAACCTGCAGGTTTAGCGCTTTAAACCCCGGGAACAGACCTGGCGCTGACACAGTGGCTTTGATTTCAGACGGGTTGCTTTTCGACATGACGTTCGCTCCTCAGGGCGGCTTCCATCACCTGTTCCTGGGTCAGGTTAAGGTTTTTCAGATTGGCTTTCAGTTTGCCTTCGTGCATCACCAGGACGCGATCGCTCAGGCCGAGCACTTCGGGGAGTTCGGACGAGATCACAATCACCGCGATACCCTGCTGCACCAGCTGGTTAATGAGTTTGTAGATTTCATATTTTGCGCCGATGTCGATCCCGCGCGTCGGTTCATCCAGAATCAGGATGCGCGGGTTCAGCAGCAGACAGCGAGCCAGAATCGCTTTCTGCTGATTACCGCCGCTCAGTCGCCCGATGGCTAACTCGGGCGACGAGGTTTTGACTTTCAGGCGCGCTAAAGACTGGAGAATGCACTGCTGTTCAGCGGCATCGTCCAGGCTGCTCAGCGCACCCGAAAACTGGTTGAGTGCCGCCAGGGTAATGTTTTTCCCCACCGCCATGACCGGCACAATGCCGTCTCTTTTACGATCTTCCGGGACCATCGCGATACCCTGAGCGATCGCCTGCTGGCAGCTGTTGATCTGCACGGGCTGACCGTCGAGGTAAATCTTGCCCTCCCAGCGGCCCGGCCAGACGCCAAACAGGCACTGGACGGCTTCGGTTCGTCCGGCACCGACTAAACCTGCAATACCGAGGATCTCCCCGCGCCGCAGGGAGAAAGAGACATTGTTGACGCGTTTGATATGGCGGTTCACCGGATGCCAGGCGGTCAGATTCTCGACTCTTAGGATTTCATCCCCGGTGGTGTGCGGTTCGTTGGGGTAGAGCGCTGTGAGTTCGCGGCCCACCATCATGGTGATGATATCGTCTTCGCTCATCCCGTCGGCTTCCCGCGTGCCGATGTGTTGCCCGTCGCGAATGACGCAGATGGTGTCCGAGATGGCCTTCACTTCGTTGAGTTTGTGAGAGATATAAATACAGGCGATGCCGTGGTGCTGCAGGTCGCGGATGATATCCAGCAGCACCGCGGTTTCTTGCTCCGTCAGGGAGGCGGTCGGTTCATCGAGGATCAGCAAGCGCACCTGTTTGTTCAGCGCTTTGGCGATTTCAACCAGCTGCTGCTGCCCCAGCCCCAGGTCGCCGACGCGGGTGTCTGGTGAGATATGCAGGCTGACCTGAGCCAGAAGTTTTTCACAGCGCAGGGTCATGCTGTCGTAGTCCAGTACGCCGAAATGCGAGATCTCCGCGCCGAGGAAAATATTCTCCAGCACGGTGAGATGCTTCACCAGCGCCAGCTCCTGGTGAATGATGGCGATACCTTTGCGCTCTGTGTCTCGAATGTGGGTGGCCTGCAGGGTTTCACCGGCAAAGACGATTTCCCCGACGTAACTGCCGTGCGGATAGATGCCGCACAGCACTTTCATCAGCGTGGATTTGCCGGAGCCATTTTCGCCGCACAGAGAGACAATCTCGCCGGGGTTTAAGCGCAGGCTCACGTTGTCGACAGCTTTCACTGCGCCAAAGGCTTTGGTGATACTTTTCATTTCAAGTAAGTAAGGCATAACTGCTCCACATGATCTGAGGGGGCCCCCGCACAGCAGGGGCGATGCGGGGTTACAGTTCGCTCTTCTTGTGGAAACCGTCTTTTACAACCGTGGCGTCAATGTTCTCTTTGTTGACTTCGATTGGCGTCAGCAGACGGGCTGGGACATCTTTCAGGCCGTTATTGAGCTTGGAATCGGCCTTAGGCTGCTGATCGTTGCCCAGTTCGACGGCAATTTCAGCGGCGGTAGTGGCGAGCTCGGTGATGGGTTTGTAGACCGTCATGGTTTGCGTACCGGCAATAATACGTTTCACGCCTGCCAGGTCCGCATCTTGTCCGGAAATTGCCACTTTACCGGCCAGGCCCTGGGCACTCAGCGCCTGAATCGCACCGCCCGCGGTGGCATCGTTTGAGGCGACGACGGCGTCAATTTTGTTATTATTCGCGGTCAACGCGTTTTCCATAATTTTCAGCGCGTTCTCCGGCAGCCAGCCGTCAGCCCACTGATCGCCCACCACTTTAATTTTTCCGTCGTCGATATAAGGCTTGAGAACTTTCATCTGCCCTTCGCGGAATAATTTG
This sequence comes from Lelliottia wanjuensis, assembly GCF_030238365.1. Classification (GTDB taxonomy): domain Bacteria; phylum Pseudomonadota; class Gammaproteobacteria; order Enterobacterales; family Enterobacteriaceae; genus Enterobacter; species Enterobacter wanjuensis. The sequence goes on from NZ_JASSOT010000068.1 coordinate 87,548, forward strand.
GCGTTGTTATCCACAGGTGAGCCACCCATCAGGAAATAATTCCCCTGCGGCACTTTGTTGACCAGACTTTGCGCCTGTAATTCACCGACTTTTTCGTTGTCGAAGGAAATATAAAAATCGATATCGGCGTTATTTATCATTCGGTCATAGGCTAAAACTTTAATTCCCTCTTGTTTCGCTTCTTTGACGACATTACTTAACACCTGACCGTTGTAAGGAATAATGACCAGAACATCAACGCCGCGGTTAATCATATTTTCGATTTGCGACATTTGCGTCTCTTCATTGCCATTAGCAGACTGAACAAACACTTTTGCGCCGAGAGATTCCGCTTTATTCACAAAAATATCGCGGTCTTTTTGCCAGCGCTCCAGGCGCAGGTCGTCGATGGCCATTCCGATTTTGACTTCTTTTGCATGCCCCGCAAAGCTTGTGAGCAGTAGCGAAGCACAGAGAGTAAGGCACAGGTTTCTTATCGTCATCATTATTTTACCTTTTTTGTAGGGTGGTAAGGCTTGGACAAAAGAATCATTCACTGCCAGATACGCAGCAAATTCTTAACGGGGAAAGGGAAACTCGCAATTACAGATTTTTATCTTCTCATTACGATATTTGGTTTATTTGCGAATTTATGACCGCGATCTGATTTTAAAATGCGCAACTTATTAATTACACATGATTCTGGAATAAGCGCCGAAAAATCCTTTGCCTGCGTATTATTTTTGCGAGCCAGCGCACGTTTGTGCATTCTCTCAATAGCAGTGTGAAATAACGTAATTGAGCAACCCGCAATGTGTATTCACTATTACTCCATTATCGATGACTCGCCGCACCTCTTGATTATGGAGTTCAATATGCAAGCTTATTTCGACCAACTCGATCGCGTTCGCTATGAAGGCCCGAAATCCACCAATCCTCTAGCATTTCGTCACTACAATCCGGACGAGCTGGTGCTGGGTAAGCGCATGGAAGATCACCTGCGTTTCGCCGCCTGCTACTGGCATACCTTCTGCTGGAACGGCGCGGATATGTTCGGCGTGGGGTCGTTTGACCGTCCGTGGCAGCAGCCAGGCGAAGTGCTGGAACTGGCGAAGCGCAAAGCAGATGTGGCCTTCGAGTTCTTCCACAAACTGAACGTTCCGTATTACTGCTTCCACGATGTGGACGTCTCTCCGGAAGGCGCGACGCTCAAAGAGTACCTGAACAACTTTGCCCAGATGGTGGATTACCTGGGTGAAAAACAGCAGCAAAGTGGCGTGAAGCTGCTGTGGGGCACGGCAAACTGCTTCACCAACCCTCGCTACGGCGCAGGTGCGGCGACCAACCCTGACCCGGAAGTATTCAGCTGGGCCGCCACTCAGGTCGTGACCGCAATGAACGCCACTCATAAGCTGGGCGGCGAAAACTACGTCCTGTGGGGCGGCCGCGAGGGTTACGAAACGCTGCTGAACACCGATCTGCGCCAGGAGCGTGAACAGATTGGCCGCTTCATGCAGATGGTGGTGGATCACAAACACAAAATCGGTTTCCGCGGCACCCTGCTGATTGAACCTAAACCGCAGGAGCCCACCAAACACCAGTACGATTATGACGTCGCGACGGTGTACGGTTTCCTCAAGCAATTTGGTCTGGAAAAAGAGATCAAAGTGAATATCGAAGCCAACCACGCGACCCTGGCGGGGCACTCTTTCCACCATGAAATCGCGTCGGCTATCGCGCTGGGGATCTTCGGCTCCGTCGATGCCAACCGGGGTGACCCGCAGCTTGGCTGGGACACCGACCAGTTCCCGATCAGCGTGGAAGAAAATGCGCTGGTGATGTATGAAATCATCAAAGCGGGCGGCTTCACGACGGGCGGACTGAACTTTGACGCCAAAGTGCGTCGTCAGAGCACCGATAAATACGATCTGTTCTATGGCCATATTGGCGCGATGGATACCATGGCGCTGGCGCTGAAAGTGGCGGCCCGCATGATTGAAGACGGCGAGCTGGATAAACGTGTGGCGAAGCGTTATTCCGGCTGGAACAGTGAACTCGGCCAGCAAATTTTGAAAGGGCAGTTATCCCTTGCCGAGATCGCGAAGTACGCTGAACAGCATAGTCTGGCACCGAGCCATCAGAGCGGTCATCAGGAACTACTGGAAAATCTGGTGAATCATTACCTGTTTGATAAGTGATCGATAATGCCGGGCGGCGCTGCGCTTGCCCGGCCTACAATCATCGTAGGCCCGGTAAGCTTCGCGCCACCGGGCATTTTCAGTTAAGGAATCCACACTATGTATATCGGGATTGATCTTGGCACATCGGGTGTGAAAGCCATCCTGTTAAACGAGCAGGGCGACGTGCTGGCCTCGCAGACTGAAAAGCTGCACGTCTCGCGCCCACATCCCCTCTGGTCAGAGCAAGATCCCGAAACGTGGTGGCAGGCGACGGATCGCGCGATCAAAGCCCTGGGCCAGCAGCACAGTTTGCGTGAGGTCAAAGCGCTGGGTATTGCCGGTCAAATGCATGGTGCAACCTTGCTGGACAGCGAGCACCGCGTGCTGCGCCCGGCGATTTTGTGGAACGATGGTCGCTGTGCAGAAGAGTGCGCGCTCCTCGAAGCGCGGGTGCCGACCTCACGGCAAATCACCGGTAACCTGATGATGCCGGGCTTTACCGCGCCTAAGCTGCTGTGGTTGCAGCGCCACGAGCCGGATATTTTTAAGCAGGTGGCAAAGGTCTTGCTGCCAAAAGATTATCTGCGTTTTCGCATGACTGGCGATTTCGCCAGCGACATGTCGGACGCGGCGGGGACGATGTGGCTCGATGTCGCTCAACGCGACTGGAGCGAGGCGATGCTGGATGCCTGCCAGTTGACCCGAGATCACATGCCTGCGCTCTTCGAGGGTAGTGAGATCACCGGCGTGCTCAATCCGTCGATTGCCGACAGCTGGAATATGCCTGCCGTGCCGGTAGTGGCGGGCGGGGGCGATAATGCGGCGGGTGCCGTGGGCGTGGGGATGGTCGATGCCGGACAGGCAATGCTGTCGCTTGGCACTTCAGGCGTCTATTTCGCGGTCAGCGACGGGTATCGCAGCAATCCAGAGAGCGCGGTACACAGCTTCTGCCACGCGCTGCCGGGGAAATGGCACTTGATGTCGGTGATGTTAAGCGCCGCGTCGTGTCTGGACTGGGCGGCAAACCTGACCGGACTCAAGGATGTTCCGGCGCTCATTTCGGCGGCCCAGCAGGCCAACGAAGAGGCGGGGGCCGTGTGGTTCTTGCCCTATCTTTCCGGCGAGCGCACGCCGCACAACAACCCGGAAGCGAAAGGCGTGTTCTTCGGCTTAACCCATCAGCATGGCCCGGCCGAACTGGCGCGCGCGGTGCTGGAAGGTGTCGGCTATGCGCTGGCGGACGGGATGGATGTGGTCCATGACTGCGGACTCAAACCGACCAGTATTACCCTGATTGGCGGAGGCGCAAGAAGCAGCTACTGGCGGCAGATGCTGGCGGATATCAGCGGATTGCAGCTCGATTACCGCACTGGCGGGGACATAGGACCTGCTCTGGGGGCGGCGCGTCTGGCGCAGATTGCCGTCAACCCTGACAAACCCCTGACGCAGCTTCTGCCGCAGCTCACGCTGGAGCAGGAGCACAAGCCGGACGCGGCGCACCATGCGCGCTACGCCGAACGCCGGGAAGTGTTCCGCAAAATCTACCAACAGCTCCTGCCGCTAATGTCGTAAAGGTAGGTTGTCCCGAAGCGGCGTGAGGATGTCCTTTTTTGGTCTTCTCGTGATGCTCGCTCCTCGTCAGTATAGAGATACACCCACTGGCGAGGAGCATTACCATGTCGCGCACCGCATTAATCAATATCGATACTCAGCAGTCTTTTCATCATCGCGAATACTGGCAGGAAGAGGGATTTCAGGCTTTTCAGCAGGCCATTCTTGGGCTGATTGAGGGCTGTGAATCCCGTGAGATTCCGGTTGTGGATATCTTCCATGTCGACGATAAGGGGCCCTTCTCGCTGGAAAGCGGTTTTGTTACGCCGATGTCCTTTTTACGTCATCAGCCTGCGGTGGTTTTCCACAAGCATGTGCATAACGCCTTTACGGATACGGGCCTTGACCACTGGCTGCGCGAGCGTGATATTAACCATCTGGTCATCTGCGGCCTGCGTACGGAACAGTGCTGCGAAACCACCGCGCGGGTGGCGTCAGATCTCGGCTATGCGGTGACTTTTGTCAGCGAAGCCACCCTGACTTTTCCGATGACCTGGAAGGGCGTCACGCTCAATACCGACGACCTGCGCCATCGCACGGAAACGGTGCTGGCCGGGCGTTTTGCTGAAATCAAAACTGTGGCGGAGACGCTGGAGTCGCTCTGATGAGTATCGACGTCTGGTTTGTGATGTTGCCGGGAGTGCTGGCGCTGGATATGTCCGGCCCGGCAGAAACCTTTGTGCTGGCGGGCGATGCGTTTCGCCTGCACTACATCGGCCCGCAGCCGGACGTTCCCACCTCGATTGGTCTGACGATGGGGGGCATTTCGCCTTTACCTGACACGCTTCCCGACGGCAGTTTGCTGGTTTTACCGGGCGTGAGCGACTCACGTCATCAGTTTTCGACCCCTCAGGCATTAGGCGTTCAGCACTGGCTGATGCGCCTGCAGCCTGCGATTCACCGCCAGGCTATCACCGTGATGTGCGTCTGTTCCGGCGCGCTGCTGGCGGCCAAATCGGGTTTACTCACCGGGAAGCAGTGCACGACCCATCACGATGTGATCACCCGTCTTCGCGACGCAGCGCCAGGGGCGGTAATCAAAGAGAATCGTATTTTTGTGCAGGACGGGAATATCTGGACCAGCGCGGGAATAACTTCTGGAATCGATCTCGCGCTGCACCTGATGAACCGTCTGTGCGGGCCGGAAAAGGCGCTGACGGTCGCGCGGGAAATGGTGGTGTGGTTCCGACGCTCGGGTGACGATCCGCAGCTTTCACCCTGGCTGCGCTATCGCAACCATCTGCATCCGGCGATCCACCGCGCGCAGGATGCGCTCACCGCCGAGCCGCAAAAGGGCTGGCAACTGGCGGATATTGCCGCTCTGGCGCACGTCAGTCCCCGGCATTTAACGCGCTTGTTTCAGGAGCATTTGGGGATCAGCGTGCGCGACTATCTGGAACAGCTGCGGCTGGCGATTGCCCAGCAGTGGCTGCTGCAGGGGCGCGGCGTGGAGCAGGCGTCCATCGCCGCCGGGTTTTCATCCCCACGCCAGTTTCACCGGGCCAAACAGCGCGCAATTAGCTGACAAACCGGCGGGTATCCACGCGCTGTAGCAGCATCGACAGCAACAGGCTGATCAGCAGCGTCGCCGTGAAAATCCAGACAATATCCAGAAGCGGCCAGCTTTTTAGCTCGACACCGCGGGTGCGCAGGGCGTGGATCACCAGCGCGTGAAAACCGTAAATGCCCAGCGAGTGGCGCGAGATGAGCCCCAGGACGGGAAGCGGGCGCGCGTTAAGGGTGTTTTTCACCAGCGTCAGCAGAGAGACGGCACAGATAAAGACCATAGGGCCGCAGTAGACATACCAGGTATCAGCAAAATTTCCGCGCCAGCGCAGCTCGTGCAAGGTCCCGCGAGAGATAACCACCACCGCCGCGATAAACAGAGCGGCGCACAGCCACGTCAGCCAGGTTTTGCGCGTATCCAGCATCCCAATCGCCCGGCCCAGCATCCCGTAAATCACATAGTAAAAGGTATCGCCGCTGATATAGAGGTTGATCGGCAGCCATTCGAAACCGCCAATTTTCTGCGAAACGGTATTGGGGTTGGCGAGCAGGCCAATCACCACCATCAGCGCCAGCAGCATCTTTCCGCCGACGTTTTTCACCTGAATCAGCGGAGAGACCAGATAAATCACGATGATGGCGAAGAAAAACCACAGGTGATAAAACACCGGTTTTTGCAGCAAATACCGTAACGACAGCTCGCCGTTAATCGAGGTAAACAGCGTGATGTAGAGCAGCGCCACGGCGCTATAAAACAGCAGGCACAGGCCGATACGCAGGAAGTGGCGCGGCTGCGCGCTGCGCTCGCCGAAAAACAGATAGCCGGAAATCATGAAAAACAGCGGGACGCTGACGCGCGACGCCGAGTTGAGGATATTGGCAATATCCCAGTTCATCGGGCTGATGCTGTGAGCATTGGTCACATACCAGGTCGTGGTGTGGATCATCACAACCATCAAACAGGCTATCCCTCGCAAATTATCAATCCAGCTAATTTTTGACTGCATCAGTTCCTCTGTTCTGGCGGTAAATACGGTCTGACTGTCATTGTGTGCTAGCCTCTCACTGGATAATTCTGAGTTTATCTGGGCGGGCTTGAACGAAAGTCGCGAGATTCGCAGAATGCCGGGCCATAATCTATAAAGTTTTAATATTAAAAATAACAGCCAGAAAACACGGCGGTAATAAAAATGATGATCACGCGCGCTGCGTCACTGATTCTGCTCGTTTTGCTTACAGGGTGCAGCTCACAGGAAGACGCTCCGGTACAACGGGCGCAGAAAAGCAAAGTCAGCCCGGAACGTTCGTTAAATATGGAGCAGCTGTGTAAGGATCAGGCCGCCCATCGCTATAACACCGGTTCGCAGAAAATTGATGTGACTGGCTTTGAGCAATTTCAGGGCAGCTATGAGATGCGCGGGTTTACGGCGCGTAAAGAGGGCTTTGTCTGCTCTTTTGATGCGGATGGGCAGTTTTTGCATCTCTCCATGCGCTAAGAGCCTTATTTCCCCAATTTTGCCTAAACAAACCCGTTTCGTACTGTATATCTTGCAGTCAGCGGGTATACTGATTCCTTCCATTTAAAACCACACGTATCCAGCACGAAATACTATGCAAAAGTTTGATACCAAGACCTTCCAGGGCCTGATCCTGACATTACAGGATTACTGGGCTCGTCAGGGCTGCACCATTGTTCAACCTTTGGACATGGAAGTTGGCGCCGGCACTTCACACCCGATGACTAGCCTGCGTGCGCTGGGGCCTGAACCTATGGCCACCGCGTATGTGCAACCGTCCCGTCGTCCGACGGATGGCCGCTATGGCGAAAACCCGAACCGCTTACAGCACTATTATCAGTTCCAGGTGGTGATTAAGCCTTCCCCGGACAATATCCAGGAGCTGTACCTTGGTTCCCTGAAAGAGCTGGGCGTGGACCCGACCATCCATGACATCCGCTTCGTGGAAGATAACTGGGAAAACCCAACGCTGGGTGCCTGGGGTCTGGGCTGGGAAGTGTGGCTGAACGGCATGGAAGTGACGCAGTTCACCTACTTCCAGCAGGTTGGCGGTCTTGAGTGTAAGCCGATCACCGGCGAAATCACCTACGGTCTGGAACGTCTGGCCATGTACATTCAGGGCGTAGACAGCGTTTACGACCTGGTCTGGAGCGACGGCCCGCTGGGTAAAACCACCTACGGCGACGTGTTCCATCAGAACGAAGTGGAGCAATCCACCTATAACTTCGAATACGCGGACGTGGACTTCCTGTTCACCTGCTTCGAGCAGTACGAGAAAGAAGCGCAGCAGCTGCTGGCGCTGGAATCTCCGCTGCCGCTGCCAGCCTACGAGCGTATTCTGAAGGCCGCCCATAGCTTCAACCTGCTCGACGCCCGTAAAGCGATCTCCGTGACTGAACGTCAGCGCTATATTTTGCGCATTCGCACGCTGACCAAAGCCGTTGCAGAAGCTTACTACGCGTCCCGTGAAGCCCTTGGCTTCCCGATGTGCAACCGAAATAAATAAGAGGCGGCCATGTCTGAGAATACTTTCCTGGTGGAAATCGGCACCGAAGAGCTGCCACCAAAAGCCCTGCGCAGCCTGGCGGAATCCTTTGCTGCGAACTTTACGGCTGAGCTGGATAACGCTGGCCTGGCACACGGCAACGTCGAGTGGTTTGCCGCTCCGCGCCGTCTGGCGCTGAAAGTTGCGAATCTCGCGGCCTCTCAGCCCGATCGTGAAGTGGAAAAACGCGGCCCGGCGATTGCCCAGGCGTTTGACGCCGAAGGTAAACCGAGCAAAGCCGCAGAAGGCTGGGCTCGTGGCTGCGGGATCACCGTTGACCAGGCCGAGCGTCTGGCGACCGAAAAAGGTGAGTGGCTGCTGTATCGCGCCCATGTGAAAGGCGAAAGCGCAGAAGCGCTGCTGCCAAACATGATCGCCACGTCACTGGCAAAACTGCCGATTCCAAAACTGATGCGCTGGGGCGCAAGCGACGTGCACTTCGTGCGTCCGGTTCACACCGTGACCCTGCTGCTGGGCGATAAGCTGATCCCTGCGACTATCCTGGGTATTCAGTCCGATCGTGTGATTCGCGGCCATCGCTTCATGGGCGAGCCAGAATTCACCATCGACAATGCCGATCAGTACCCGCAGATCCTGCTGGAGCGCGGCAAAGTCATTGCCGATTACGAGCAGCGTAAAGCCAAAATCAAAGCGGACGCGGAAGAAGCGGCGCGCAAAATCGGTGGCAACGCCGATCTGAGCGAAAGTCTGCTGGAAGAAGTGACCTCGCTGGTGGAATGGCCGGTGGTGCTGACCGCCAAATTCGAAGAGAAATTCCTCGCCGTTCCGGCAGAAGCGCTGGTGTACACCATGAAGGGTGACCAGAAGTACTTCCCGGTATACGCAGCGGACGGCAAACTGCTGCCGAACTTTATCTTCGTGGCGAACATTGAATCGAAAGATCCGATCCAGATTATCTCCGGTAACGAGAAAGTGGTTCGTCCACGTCTGGCGGATGCGGAATTCTTCTTTAATAGCGACCGTAAAAAACGTCTGGAAGATCACCTCCCACGCCTGCAAACCGTTCTGTTCCAGCAACAGCTCGGCACGCTGCGTGACAAAACCGATCGTATCGCAGAGCTGTCCGGCTGGATTGCTCGTGAGATTGGTGCGGATGTGAATCACGCGACCCGCGCAGGCCTGCTCTCTAAGTGCGACCTGATGACAAACATGGTTTTCGAGTTTACCGACACCCAGGGCGTGATGGGCATGCACTATGCGCGCCACGATGGCGAAGCGGAAGACGTTGCCGTTGCGCTGAACGAGCAGTATCAGCCGCGCTTTGCGGGTGACGATCTGCCGTCCAACCCGGTGGCTTGTGCTGTGGCGATTGCCGATAAAATGGATACCCTCGCGGGGATCTTCGGTATTGGCCAGCATCCAAAAGGCGACAAAGACCCGTTTGCACTGCGTCGTGCGGCGCTGGGCGTGCTGCGTATCATCGTTGAGAAGAACCTGAATCTGGATCTGCAGACGCTGACCGAAGAAGCGGTGCGTCTGTATGGCGACAAGCTGACCAACGCCAAAGTGGTGGATGACGTTATCGACTTTATGCTGGGCCGTTTCCGCGCCTGGTATCAGGACGAAGGCTACACCGTCGACACTATTCAGGCGGTGCTGGCGCGTCGTCCGACTCGTCCGGCCGATTTCGATGCGCGCATGAAGGCAGTTTCCCACTTCCGTACGCTGGAAGCAGCGTCCGCGCTGGCTGCGGCCAACAAGCGTGTTTCCAATATTCTGGCGAAGTCCGACGAACAGCTGACCGAGCGTGTAAACGCCGCGACGCTGAAAGAGCCGGAAGAGATCGCCCTGGCGATGCAGGTTGTGGTGCTGCGCGACAAGCTGGAGCCGTACTTCGCGGAAGGACGCTATCAGGAAGCGCTGGTGGAACTGGCTGAGCTGCGTGAAGTGATCGACGCCTTCTTCGAGAAAGTGATGGTGAACGTAGAAGACAAAGAGCTGCGTATTAACCGTCTCTCTATGCTCGAAAAACTGCGTGAGCTGTTCCTGCGCGTGGCGGACATTTCGCTCCTGCAGTAATCTGCTTTGCCCGGTTGGGCCTACAGGTTCTGAAACCCGCTTCGGCGGGTTTTTTTATGGCGAAAAAATAACCTTGAAATTCTGGCCTGAGTGCCGTTATCCTTTATCGCGTTAACTTTTCCTTCCTGGAGCGCATCCCGAAAATGAACAAACACGACTGATGAATTTCGATCCTTGCTAAACGCGAACGCGTCGGCAGGGGATGTTTTGATTTCATTCAGGAGTGCTTATGGCTCATTTTGCGCAATCCCCTTCTTTTATTTTGCATCAGGTCACCTGTCAGTTTGCGACGGGCGATACCCTTTTTGGTCCACTGAATTTCTCTCTTGAGCCGTCGCGCTGTGCGCTGGTTGGGCGTAACGGCAGCGGTAAAACGCGCCTTTTACGTTTGCTGGCCGGGCTGGACTCTCCGGCGAGCGGGCATATTGAGCGTCTGGGGACGCACGCGTATGTCGCGCAGCAGCATGATATTTCTGCGCACACGACGCTGGCGGAACTGCTGGGCTACGATCAGATTTTCGCGGCCCGTCGACGCATCGACAGCGGCGATTACCAGCCGGAGGATCTGGAATGTCTCGACGGCTACTGGGACTTAGCGGAACGACTCACCGCGGCGTTTCTCACGGCCCATCTGCCACCTTTTGATCCCGATAAACCCGCGTCAGAGTTCAGCGGCGGAGAACGCGTGCGTGCTTTGCTGTGCGGAGCCTTTACCTCCGGGGCTGACTATCTGCTGCTGGATGAACCGACAAACCACCTCGATCGACCGGGGCGGGAGTGGTTTTACGCCCAGCTGGCGCGCTGGTCTGGCGGAGTGATGGTCGCGTCGCACGATCGTGAGTTACTGGCGCAGGTGCCGCGCATTCTGGAACTCAGCGGTGCCGGGCTGCGCGCGTATGGCGGTAATTATGCGGACTACCAACGCCAGCGGGATGCCGAACAGCAGGCGGCGCGCGCGGCGCTGGAACATGCCGCCACCGAGCGCAAACGCACCCGCGCGCGTATGCATAAAGAGCATGACGCCAGCCAGCGGCGATCCGCGCAAACCCTGCGCACCGTCGATACCCTGAATATCGCCTCGTTTGAGCGGATCAAATATAAGATGGCGGCGAAAGAGCGGCCCGGGACGTGGCGTAAGCAGCATCACGAGCAGAATGATGCTCTGAACGCCGCCGTCAGCCAGGCGCGGGAACGCGTGGAGGAAGACAGCCCCGTGATGTTTACCCTGCCGGGGAGCCGCATCGCCGAGGGCAAGCAGGCGGTGGTGTTGGAGGCGTTGGTTCTGCCGTATGTGAATACGCCGCCTGTTAACTGGCGAATGGACGGGCCGATGCGCGTGGCGCTGCGCGGACCGAACGGCTGCGGAAAATCGACGCTGTTAAAGATAATCCTCGGGAAACAGGAACCTGTTTCCGGCTCGTGCAGCGTATCGGTGACAACCGCGTATCTCGATCAGCATTTATCGCAGCTCGATCTCACGCAGTCGGTGATGACGCATCTCAATTTGCACGACACGCCGCTGGAAGAGGGTGTGCTGCGCAGCCGTCTGGCGCAGCTTCAGCTGGGAGCGGATAAAGTTTCCCTGCCGTTAGGGACGCTGAGCGGCGGTGAACGCCTGAAAGCGGCGCTGGCCTGTGTGCTGTGGCGGGAAGAGGCTGCGCAATTGCTGCTGCTGGATGAGCCGACCAACCATCTGGATTTGGCGTCTGTGCAGGCGATTGAAGCGGCGCTGGCCGATTTCCCCGGCGCGCTGCTGGTGGTGTCGCACGATCAGGTTTTCCTCGATGGGCTTAAACTGACCCATGAACTGGTGTGGACGGAGAAAGGGTGGCGTTGTGAAAGGCTCTAAAATACAAACCCCCGCAGTAGCGGGGGCGGTAACATGAACGTACTTACTTACGGCGTACTGACTGTTGAAGCAACCTGAATCATGCGCATCAGTTTAAGCTCGGTCGTGGAGGGTTTTACACGTTTTGATTCCCACTCATGCACCATGGCCACACTGACGCCCATCTCTCGGGCGAAATCATCAATTTTTAACCCTGTCCCTTTGCGTAATCGCTCAAATTCAGTAAAGGGATTCGTCTTTTGGGACGGGGTGACTGTCTGCGATAAATCTTTAAAAACAATTTGTTCCAGGCTGGTTAACAGCTCAAACATAGGATCTTTAGATTCCATTAAGAACTCCTCTTAAATCACACAGCGGGATCGTGAACATCAGAGAGCCAATTAAGAATAGCCTCAAAAGAGTGCATAAGATCGTCACGTCTGTGACTAATCGTGCGGTAACGATCGACTTATTCGTTTCAGCAGAAGAGTGACTGACCCTAATTGCCTGATTAATCGAAACAGGAGTTGGTTGATATTTTTTTGTAAATCGTAAGAAAAAAAACGGCAATAGCCGTTTTGCATGAAAATAGTATCTTGCCAGCCTGACCTGGACTATCCTTGTCAGCGTCGGGCACGCGTGTGCCGGTGTGCGTTTTTTGGGTGAAAGGAGTATTAAAATGGCGACAGGAAAGTCCTGCTCTCGCTGGTTTGCGCCTATTGCGGCGTTATTGATGGTAGTTAGCCTGAGTGGGTGTTTCGATAAAGAAGGCGATCAGCGTAAAGCGTTTATCGATTTTCTACAAAATACCGTGATGCGCAGTGGCGAGCATCTGCCGACGCTGACTGCGGATCAGAAAAAACAGTTTGGTCCCTTCGTTTCCGATTACGCCATCCTTTATGGTTATTCACAGCAGGTGAATCAGGCGATGGATTCTGGTCTTCGTCCGGTTGTGGACAGCGTAAATGCGATTCGCGTTCCGCAGGACTATATGACTCAGCGCGAGCCGCTGCGCCAGTCTAACGGTGCGCTTGGCGTGCTGAGCCAGCAGCTGCAGAATGCCAAAATGCAGGCCGATGCGGCGCGTTCTGCGCTGAAGCAGGGTGAAGATCTCAAGCCCGTGTTTGATCAGGTGTACGAGAAAGTCGTCACCAAACCATCAGATGCGATGCAGCCGCTGATCCCAGCCGCGCAGATCTTTAGCCAGCAGCTGGTGCAGGTGGGCGATTTTATCTCCCAGCAGGGGACGCAGGTGAGCTTTGTCTCGAACGGCATTCAGTTCCCGACCTCACAGCAAGCCAGCCAGTACAACACGCTGATTGGGCCGCTCGCCTCTCAGCACCAGGCCTTTACGCAGGCCTGGAGCGCGGCTGTCACCGCGACGGAATAAAAGAAAAACCCCGCCTGGTGCGGGGTTTTTTACAGGCTGATAAAAATAATGCTTGTCATTCGTCTACCACATCGGTATAACTATTCCTGTCGGTTTGTTACACAGACCTAAAGCAGTTTAGTTAAGTAGTCCAGATGAGTTATCCAAAGATACCTTCGTAGTGACCCTTCCTTCATCGCTTAAAAATCTGTAACACATTCCATCATCGCGCCGGAAGGCAAAACGTATTTTAAAAAGGTAATTTCTATGTCTGGTAAAATGACTGGTCTGGTAAAATGGTTCAACGCTGATAAAGGCTTCGGCTTCATCACTCCTGACGATGGCTCTAAAGATGTATTCGTACACTTCTCTGCTATCCAGAACGAAGGCTACAAATCTTTGGACGAAGGTCAGAAAGTTTCCTTCACCATCGAAAGCGGCGCTAAAGGCCCAGCAGCTGGTAACGTTGTAAGCCTGTAAGCTTCCAACTCAGCAGCACAAGAATTTAAAAACCCGCCTCTGGCGGGTTTTTTTCGTTTCAGGGTTTGTGATTATTTGACCTGCGGGTTCACGCAGTTCTTCTCAACCTTCCCGTTCAGCGCATCGATCAGATTATCCACCGCCGTGGACGCCATATTGTAGCGCGTCTCATGCGTCGCCGAACCGATGTGCGGCAGGGCAACCACGTTGGGCATCGTCAGCAGCGGCGAATCGACCGGCAGCGGCTCTTGCTCAAATACATCCAGACCGGCCGCGTGGATCTCCCCGTTTTGTAATGCTTCAATCAATGCCTTCTCATCCACCACCGGCCCACGTCCTGCGTTGATGAAAATGGCGGATTTTTTCATTTTCGCGAACTCGGCTTTGCCAATCAGATGATGAGTCTCATCCGTCAGCGGCAGGATCAGGCAGACATAATCCGCTTCCTGTAACAGCGTATCCAGATCGCAGTAACGGCCATTGAAACGCTCTTCGGCTTCTTTGTGCTGACGGCGCGCGTTGTACAGAATCGGCATGTTAAAACCGAAATGCGCGCGCTGGGCCAGCGCCAGGCCGATACGTCCCATGCCGACAATCCCCAGCGTTTTGCCATGAACGTCCACACCAAACCAGTCGGGTCCGATGCTTTTGGTCCATTCGCCCGCTTTCACGCGTTCGGCGACTTCCACCACCCGGCGCGCGGTGCTGAGCACCAGCGCCATCAGCGTATCTGCCACCGTCTCCGTGAGCGCGGTCGGGGTGTGCATCAGCAGAACCTTGCGGGCGTTGAGCGCGTCGACGTCGAAGTTGTCGTACCCGACCGAAATGGTCGAAGTGGCACGAAGCTTCGGCATTTTTTCCAGCAGTGCGCTGTCCACTTTTTCGCTCGAGCCGAGCAGCCCTTCCGCGCTGGCAAAGGCGTCTGCGTGCTGCGCCACGGTCTCCGGGCTCAGGTTCTTCACCTGGGTGACGGCGAAGTGTTCCTCAAGGCGTTTCTGTAGATCGTCGGGCAATGCTTTGTACAAAATGACGGACGGCTTCATGCTAATCTCCGTTGATTTTAAAGGGTTCAGGCGTGACGTGCGCCGGCAGGGATCTGTTGATTATTAGCAGGCTTAACAATCAAAGTAAGCCACACCGAAGCGAAAAGTGCCACCCCCATAAAAATGTACGAGGCCGCCGGGCTGCCGGTTGCGCCGTTCAGATAGCCGACAAACCAGGAGCCAAAGAAGGAACCTAATGCGCCCATGCTGTTGATCAGCGCCATCGCGCCACCGGCCACATTACGCGGCAGCATTTCCGGGATGATGGCAAAGAACGGGCCGTACGGCGCGTACATCGCAGCCCCGGCAATCACCAGCAGCGTGTAAGAGACCCAGAAATGGTTAGCGCCGACGGCCCAGGAGCCGATAAAAGCGAAACCGGCAATCAGCAGCAGCGGCCAGACGAACAGCTTACGGTTTTGCAGCTTATCCGATGCCCACGACACCACAATCATCGCGATGGTCGCCGCCAGATACGGCACCGACGACAGCCAGCCCACTTCCACCATACCGAGATTTTCACCGCCGCTGCGGATAATCGACGGCAGCCACAGCACGAAACCGTACACCCCGATGCTCCACGCGAAATATTGCATGCAGAGCAGGACGACGTTGCGCGAGCGGAACGCCTCGCCGTAGTTACGCACCGCTTTCAGCCCCTGCTGTTCTTTATCCAACTCGGCCTGCAGCGCGGCTTTTTCACTCTCAGACAGCCAGGTCGCCTGCGTCGGTTTGTCTTTTACCAGCACCCACCAGCAGAATGCCCAGATGATCGCCGGGAAGCCTTCGATGATGAACATATGACGCCAGCCGAAGGACTGAATCAGGTAGCCCGATACCACCGACATCCACAACACCGTCACCGGGTTGCCGAGGATCAGGAAAGTATTGGCGCGCGAACGTTCGGATTTGGTAAACCAGTTGCTGATGTAGATCAGCATCGCGGGCATCACGGCGGCTTCAACGACGCCGAGAATAAAGCGAATGGCCGCCAGGGCCGGAATGTTATTGACCATCCCGGTGAGTGACGCGCAGGCTCCCCACAAAATCAGGCAGACAAAAATCAGTTTGCGCACGCTGCGGCGTTCGGCGTAAATCGCGCCGGGGATCTGGAAGAAGAAATACCCGAGGAAGAAGAGGGCACCTAACAGGGAAGAGACGCCTTTGGTGATCCCCAGATCTTCGGTGATCCCCGCGGCGGAAGCGAAACTGAAGTTCGCGCGATCAAGGTACGCCAGGCTGTACGTGATAAACACGATAGGCATGATGTACCACCAGCGTTTGACTGCATTGGTCGATGTGTTCATGGGCTTGCCTCTGTGGTTGAGGTTTATACCGCCGTTGTCTGTAGGGTACACGGTGGCTAATTGTTGTTACTCGGATAATTGTGTTCTTGTGGGCAATCCTTCGCTGTCGCCTTGCACCTGAATGGCCAGCGAGCCGATTTTGTTCCCACGTGCGACGGCCTGTTGCAGCGTTTTCCCTTCCAGTAGGGCGCTAATTACTCCTACTGCGAAACCATCTCCTGCGCCGACGGTATCGACAACGTTGTCGACCCTCACCGCCGCGACGGCACCTTTCTCGCCTTCGGCTGTTTTGAACCAGGCGCCGTCGGCACCGGTTTTCAGCACTACGGCGTCCACGCCGCGCTCGAGATAAAAATCAGCGATCCCTTCCGGGGTTTGCTGCCCGGTGAGGATCATCCCCTCTTTCAGGCCAGGCAGAACCCAGTTCGCCTGGAACGCCAGATGGTTAAGCTTTTCAACCATTTCGGCTTCGCTTTTCCACAGCACCGGGCGCAGGTTTGGATCGAACGAGATCGTTTTGCCCTGAGCTTTCATGGCACTGGCCGCGTGATCGAGCAGGGCATAGGAACTGGCAGACAGCGCTGCTGCGACGCCACTTAAATGCAGATGCCGCGCGGAGGCAAAGTAAGCGGGATGGTAATCCTGCGTTGAGAGATGGCTGGCAGCGGACCCTTTACGGAAGTATTCCACAATGGGATCGGTTCCATTTTCGACTTTAGACTTGAGCTGAAAACCGGTGGCGAAACGGCCATCGAGCGTCACGCCCGCGGCGTCGATACCCTCTTTTTTCAGGGAATCCAGCACAAAGTGGCCGAAACTGTCGTCGCCCACGCGGCTGACCCAGCCGACTTTGAGCCCAAGGCGCGCCAGACCGGTCGCCACGTTCAGCTCGGCGCCCGCGACGCGTTTGATAAATTGTTCGACCGAGCGGAGTTCGCCCGTTTCCGTAGCCACAAACATGGCCATCGCTTCGCCGATGGTGATGACGTCCAGAGAATCAGACATGGCGTGTCTCCTCACGCAGCAGGTTGACGTAATGGCGAGTGACCGCCGCTAAATCGGGCCCTTCCAGCGGAAACTCAATCCCGCGCGGGGCGTCAGCCGGAAGCTGGTCCAGCAGATCCATCCAGCGTGCATCGGCGCGATCCGGTGCGATTGCACGGTAGTGCTGATGATGCGGCACCGCGGCTTTGACGTGGATATAGCTCACCGCCGGGGCCAGATGACGCGCGGCTTCTTCCGGTGATTCACCGACCCAGAGCCAGTTTCCGGTATCAAACGTGAGCGTGACCGGCAGTTCCATCACCCGGCAGGCCGCCTTGAAGCGCTGCATCGGCGCGAGCTGGCCGCAGTCGGTTTGATCGTTTTCCACTACCAGCGCCATGCCGCTCTCATCGAGCAACTCTCGCAGTGCTTCCAGGGGCTGCTTATCGCGGAAATGGCCCAGCGAGACTTTCAGCCACAGGGCATTGAGGGTGCTGGCTTCTTGCAGATAGCGCGGCAGATCCGGGTTGAGCGTGCCGTCTGGCATCAAAAGAGGCGCGGGGGCGGAGTAACAGGCGAACAAACCGAGCAGTTCGATGGATTGCGCGAGTGTGGGGAGAGACTGTAACTCTTCTTCGCTGAACAGTTCCCGGCGGATCTCGACGCCATCGGCACCGCCCGAGGCTATAACCGGCAGCATGGCCCGCTGGCCGCCTGCCTGACGGACCTGATCCGCGCCATACGCGGCGGTGACGACGATGATTTTCCTGCCCATTGGCTGACTCCCATTCATAGCTGATAGGTATTACGCTAGATGGAACCGGTTCCAAAGAAAAGGTCAGGATGTTGAATTTATGATCGTCATCACGAAGGGGTTAACGCGAGGTGGAGCCGCGTACGATCAACTCGCCGGAGAAAACTTGCTCGCGTACGGTGTCGGTCATGCCTTCAATGCGGCGTACCACCTGCTCGACGGCGGCATAGCCGATCTGCCAGGTAGGCTGTTTGAGGGTGGTTATACCGACGCCTGCCAGTTCGGCCCATTCGAGTTCATCGAAGCCGAGCAGGCCGATATCGCTGCCCCAGTTCAGGCCAATGCGTTTGAGGGCGCGGGCCACCTGCAGCGTGAGCGCGCCGTTGGCGGAAATCACCGCTTTGCGCATCCCGCGATGGCGGGTGTGGAACTGGCGCAGGGTGTTATCCATTTGGTCGGCTTCGTGCAGGGGGATTTCGGCATTTTCGGCAATCACGCCGGGATAACGCGCCAGCGTAGCGCGAAATGCGCTCAGACGGTCGCGACGGGTGTTGACCATCCCCAGCGGTTCGCTCATGAACAAAATCGCTTCGAAGCCTTGTTCGATCAGGTGTTCCGTTGCCGTGGTGGCGGCCTGGGTGTTATCCAGCCCGACCACGTCGCACGCGAATTCCGGGATTTTGCGATCGATGAGCACCATCGGCAGGGACGACTGTTGCAGGCGGTTAAGCCCCTCTTCGCGCATTCCGACGGCGTTGACCACAATGCCTTCCACCTGGTAGCTGCGCAGCAGATCGAGATAGTGCAGCTCCTGGTTGACTTCGTTGTTGGTGTTACACACCAGCGGAGTGAAGCCTTTTTCGCGACACGCGGCTTCGATGCCGCTCAGGACGTTGACGGAGTAAGGGTTGGTGATATCGGCGATGATCAAGCCGATCAGGCGGGTACGACCATGCTTCAGGCCGCGAGCCATCAGGCTGGGACGATAGTCGAGTTCGGCGATGGCTTGCTCAATACGAGCCAGCAGCGCGTCGGAAAGCAGATGTTTCTCGCCGTTGAGGTAGCGGGAAATACTGGTTTTACCGGTTTTGGCGGCTTTCGCCACGTCGCTGATAGTGGGCCGTGCTGATTTGCTCATCGCTGATTACCTTAGGATTAGTGAGAACACCTTAGCGGGAAAATCAGCGATGGCAAGCGCTTCATGCCGGATGGCGCTGCGCTTATCCGGCCTACAAAATCCCCGAACGTAGGCCGGGTAAGGCGCAGCCGCCACCCGGCAACAAGGTTACTGCACAGGACTCAAGGTGATCTCAACGCGACGGTTCTGCGCTTTGCCTTCTGCCGTGCTGTTGCTGGCGATTGGGTTCGCCGGGCCCATGCCATTGGTGCGGATACGGGTTGCCGCAACGCCCTGGGTGATCAGCGAGCTGGCGACGGAGTCTGCGCGCTGCTGAGACAGACGCATGTTCAGATCCTGGCTGCCGGTGCTGTCGGTGTAGCCCGTCACGTTTACTGCGGTTTTATTATACTCTTTGAGCACCATCGCCACGCCGGTCAGGGTGTTGGCACCCGCCGGTTTCAGCGTCGCGCTGCTGCTGTCAAAGGTCACGTTGTTCGGCATGTTCAGGATGATATTGTCGCCACTTCGCGTCACGCTCACGCCCGTTCCCTGCATTTTGTCGCGCAGTTTCGCTTCCTGCACGTCCATGTAATATCCCACGCCGCCGCCCAGGGCTGCGCCCGCTGCGGCACCAATCAGTGCGCCTTTACCGCGATCTTTCTTCGAGGAAGAGAGTGCGCCAACGCCTGCGCCGACTAATGAGCCAATACCCGCGCCGATGCCGGATTTGCCCGCTTCACGTTCGCCGGTGTAAGGGTTGGTTGTGCAGCCAGAAACCGCCAGCGCGCCGCTGACCAGAGCCGCAATGACAAGTACGCGTTTATTCATCTTATTTCCTTAATCCTTTTTATTCTTTGCCACGAAGCGCGTGGCGGTTGATTATGACGCCCAGAGACGCAGAAAATTCCAGGGCTAACTCTGAAATTTGTGTCCAAATCTTAAATAGCCTCAAAGAAGGCCGTCACACCTGCAACAGACAAACCCAGGAGCGAACGCTTGACCACTTCAATAAAAACGATTCTGACCGCCGCCCACTGGGGCCCGATGCTGGTTGAAACCGATGGCGAGAATGTCCTCTCCTCGCGCGGAGCGCTGCCGACGCAGCACCCGAATTCGTTACAAACCGTGGTGCGCGATCAGGTGCACAGCAAAACGCGCGTACGCTGGCCAATGGTGCGTAAGGGCTTTCTGGCGTCGCCCGATAATCCACAGGGGACGCGCGGGCAGGATGAATTTGTTCGGGTGAGCTGGGACGATGCGCTGGCGATTATCCACACCCAGCACAAACGTATCCGTGAGACCCACGGCCCGGCGTCGATTTTCGCAGGCTCTTACGGCTGGCGTTCGAACGGCGTGCTGCACAAAGCGGCGACGCTCCTGCAGCGCTACATGAGTCTGGCGGGCGGCTATACCGGGCATCTCGGTGACTACTCGACGGGCGCGGCACAGGCGATCATGCCCTACGTTGTCGGCGGAAATGAAGTGTATCAGCAGCAAACCAGCTGGCCGCTGGTGCTGGAGCATACGGACGTGGTGGTGCTGTGGAGTGCCAATCCGCTCAACACCCTTAAGATTGCGTGGAACGCTTCGGATGAGCAGGGCATCGGCTATTTTGATGCGTTGCGTAAAAGTGGCAAACGTCTGATTTGTATTGACCCGATGCGCTCGGAAACCGTCGATTTCTTCGGCGACAGCGTCGAATGGCTGGCCCCGCATATGGGAACCGACGTGGCGATGATGCTGGGTATCGCACATACGCTGGTGGAAAACGGCTGGCACGACGAAGAGTTCCTCAGTCGTTGCACCACGGGCTATGACCATTTCGCCGATTACCTGACGGGCAAAACCGACGGGATCGCCAAAACCGCCGAGTGGGCGGCCGACATTTGCGGCATAGAGGCGGCGAAACTCCGCGAACTGGCGGCACTGTTCCACACAAACACCACCATGCTGATGTCCGGCTGGGGGATGCAGCGCCAGCAGTTCGGCGAGCAGAAACACTGGATGCTGGTGACGCTGGCGGCGATGCTGGGCCAGATCGGTACGCCGGGCGGCGGCTTTGGTTTGTCGTATCACTTTGCCAACGGCGGGAACCCGACGCGCCGCGCCGCGGTGCTGGCCTCGATGCAGGGCTCCGTCAAAGACGGCACAGATGCCGTGGATAAAATCCCGGTAGCGCGCATCGTCGAAGCGCTGGAAAACCCCGGCGGTTTTTATCAGCACAACGGCCAGGATCGCCATTTCCCGGATATCCGTTTTGTCTGGTGGGCGGGCGGTGCGAACTTTACCCATCATCAGGATACTAATCGTCTGATCCGCGCCTGGCAGAAGCCGGAGCTGGTGGTGATTTCCGAATGCTTCTGGACGGCGGCGGCCAAACACGCCGATATCGTCCTGCCAGCGACCACCTCGTTCGAGCGTAACGATCTCACCATGACCGGCGACTACAGCAATCAGCACATGGTGCCGATGAAACGTGTGGTTGCGCCGCGCGATGAAGCGCGGGATGACTTTGAGGTGTTTGCGGAACTGAGCGAGCGCTGGGAAGAGGGCGGACGAGAGCGTTTCACTGAAGGCAAATCCGATCTCGACTGGCTGGAGACGTTTTACCAGATCGCCGAAGAGCGCGGTGCGCCTCAGGGCGTGACCTTGCCGCCGTTTGCCCGGTTCTGGGAAGCGAACGAGATGATCGAAATGCCGGAGAGCGAGCAGAACGCGCAGTTTGTCCGTTTCGCCGATTTCCGCCGCGACCCGCAAAGCCATCCGCTGAAAACCGAAAGCGGCAAAATTGTGATCACCTCGCAGCGCATTGCCAGCTTTAACTATGCCGACTGTCCACCGCATCCGATGTGGCTTGAGCCGGACGAGTGGCACGGTAATGCGCAGCCGAAACAGCTGCAGGTGCTCTCGGCCCATCCGGCGCATCGTCTGCACAGCCAGCTCAACTATTCGTCGCTGCGTGAAACTTATGCCGTGGCGGGACGTGAGCCGATCACCTTACATGCGGAAGACGCGAAGGCGCGCGGGATTGTTGACGGTGACGTGGTGCGGGTCTGGAACGCGCGCGGTCAAGTGCTGGCGGGCGCGGTGGTGAGCGAAGGGATTAAGCCCGGCGTGATCTGCATTCACCAGGGCGCCTGGCCGGATCTGGATCTGACGGAAGGTGGGATCTGCAAAAACGGCGCGGTGAACGTGCTCACCAAAGATCTCCCCAGCTCGAAGCTGGGGAATGGCTGCGCAGGGAACACGGCGCTGGCCTGGGTCGAGAAATATCAGGGGCCCGAGCTGACGCTTACGGCGTTTGATCCGCCTGCCAGCTCATGATCCACGTCGGGTGTTGAGTCTCTTCCTGCCAGGCGCTGTCTTCAATGCGAAAACCCTGAGCATGGTAGAAATTCACCGCCCGACTGTTCTTCTGGTAAACCTCCAGGCTGAGATACGGGTAGTGCTGCTGCACATGGTGGATCAGCGCGTGGCCGATCCCCTTGCCCATATGCGCGGTGGCGACAAACAGCGCGCCGATAAACTGCGACTGCATGACGCTGATAAACCCGCGCACTTCGTCTTCCTCTTCCCACACCCAGGTTTCAGCGGAAGGAAGATAGGCGTCGCGCACCAGCGTCTCGCTCTCTATCCAGTATTGCGGGTCGATAAACGGGTGCGCGTCGGTGGTGCTTTCAAGCCATAAACTGAGCAGCGGCGCGGTGTTTTCACTTTGCCATTTGCGGATCATGTTGGCCTCCAGGGTGGCAGAAACAGCCCGTGATGTGATCGTTCACCAGGCCGCAGGCTTGCATGAAAGAGTAGCAAATCGTGGTGCCAACAAATTTGAAGCCGCGCTTTTTCAGTGCTTTAGACAGGGCATCGGAGGCGGGTGTCGACGTCGGGATTTCACCCATTGTCGCGGCCTGGGTGATAATTGGCGTGTTGTCGACAAACGACCAGACAAACTCACAGAACGGCTCGCCGTTTTCGGCCATCGCCAGATACGCTTTGGCGTTGCCAATGATGGCCTGAATTTTACCGCGATGACGAATGATTCCGGCGTCGAGTACCAGCCTTTCGACATCTTCTTCGGTCATGGCCGCCACCGCAACGGGATCAAAATGGTGGAAGGCTTTGCGGTAGTTTTCCCGTTTCTTCAGTACCGTGATCCACGATAAACCCGCCTGCTGCCCCTCCAGACAGATCATCTCAAAGAGCTTTTGACCGTCGGTCTCCGGCACGCCCCATTCTTTATCGTGATAGTCGATATAGAGCTGATCCTGGCTTACCCATCCGCAACGTTGCATTGGTTTTCATCCTTAATGATTTTAACCCGTAAAAAAATCAACCTGGCTGGCTTGACGTGTGTCTTAAAAAGACAATATTTAATTAAGGGCTTTGCCCTCATACCTCTCTCTAACAATGACAAATATCGCCGAATTCGGCTCTTTCTGGAGTCGCTTTGATGATGATAAAAATAATCAGTGGTCGCCATGCCTTTACTGGCCTGGCGGGAATACCTGTCTGTTTGTTTTTTTGTAGCACAGCATACGCCTGGCAACAGGAATATATCGTTTCGGACGCGCAAAATAATACGACCGAACGCTATACATGGGACGCCGATCACCAACCGCGTTATGAGGATATTCTCGCGGAGCGGATCCGTTCTGCCCAGAATGGTCCGGGTGTGGCGTTGAATTCGCCGGAAAATTATCCTGCCGAATCCGCCAGTACCATGAGTCTGAGCGTCAATATTCCGGTGACGAACAATGTGACCACCGGGCCCGTCGCCGAATGGCATTACGACGCTTCGTTGCCAATGATTTACAACGAGTTTGGGGATAACGGCAGTAAGGCGTTAACCGATCCGCTCTGGCATGCCAGCGTGAGCACCCTTGGCTGGCGGGTGGACACGCGCGTGGGCGGTCTCCGACCCTGGGCGCAGATCAGCTATAACCAGCAGTTTGGCGATAATCAGTGGAAGTCCCAGTCCGGGATGAGTCGTCTGCCTGCCTCGATGCAGTACGATAACTGGATGGATGTCACCGTGGGGGCCGACGTGCTGCTTTACCCGCATATGGCGGCGTATGCATCGTTATCCCAGGCCGATAGCACCATGACCGGGGCTGATTATCTTTATACGCTGGGTGTAAGCGCGAGATTTTAATTTTGTTACTGAAATCAACCTGACGATAACATCTTAAATACAATGACGGCCGGGCTTGTAGCGATAGCAGGCACTAACAAAAGGCGTTTCGCGCTTCCCGGCAAGGTCATTCATTCCAGAATCCAGGCATTTCATTCCGTCTCTACTGCATTTCATGCCGTTTTCCCCCTGCTAATTTGAGGTTTTGTTTATCGTTGTCTGCAGCGAATTCCCTTAATTTCTCTTGCAGGACAACTGCCATGAACACATCAACTTACAACCGCACTCGTTGGCTGACCCTCTTTGGCACCATCGTGACGCAATTTGCGTTGGGATCGGTGTATACCTGGAGCCTGTTTAACAGCGCGCTCTCCGACAAACTCGGCGCACCGGTGAGTCAGGTCGCGTTCTCCTTCGGCCTGCTGAGCCTCGGGCTGGCGTTGTCCTCCTCCGTCGCCGGGAAATTGCAGGAGCGTTTTGGCGTGAAGCGCGTCACCATGGCCTCTGGCATTCTGTTAGGTGTCGGCTTCTTCCTGACAGCGCACTCCAGCAACCTGATGATGCTCTGGCTGAGTGCCGGTGTGCTGGTCGGTCTGGCGGACGGCGCGGGTTATCTGCTGACCCTGTCGAACTGCGTAAAGTGGTTCCCGGAGCGTAAAGGCTTGATCTCAGCCTTTTCTATTGGCTCTTATGGCCTGGGCAGCCTCGGGTTTAAATTTATCGACTCCCATCTGCTGACCTCCGTGGGCCTGGAAAAGACCTTCATGATCTGGGGCGCTATCGTGCTGGTGATGATTCTGTTCGGCGCGACCCTGATGAAAGATGCCCCGCAGCAGGAAGTCAAAACCGTTAACGGCGTGGTGGAAAACGACTTCACCCTGGCCCAGTCCATGCGTCAGCCGCAGTACTGGATGCTGGCGGTGATGTTCCTGACCGCGTGCATGAGCGGCCTGTATGTGATTGGCGTGGCGAAAGATATTGCACAAGGGATGGTGAAACTGGATGCGCTGACAGCGGCGAATGCGGTGACGGTGATTTCCATCGCGAACCTCTCCGGTCGTCTGGTGCTGGGTATTCTCTCCGACAAAATCGCCCGTATCCGTGTGATTACGCTCGGGCAAGTGGTTTCTCTGGTCGGGATGGCGGCCCTGCTGTTTGCCCCGCTGAACGAGATGACCTTCTTCGCGGCGATTGCCTGTGTAGCCTTTAACTTTGGCGGCACCATTACCGTCTTCCCGTCGCTGGTGAGCGAGTTCTTTGGCCTGAATAATCTGGCGAAGAATTACGGGGTGATTTATTTAGGTTTTGGTATCGGCAGCATCTGCGGGTCGCTGATTGCCTCGCTGTTCGGCGGCTTCTATGTCACCTTCTGCGTAATCTTCGCGCTGCTGATTATCTCTCTGGCGCTCTCCACCACCATTCGCCAGCCGCAGCGTGAAGTCTTTAACGAAGCACATGCCTGATGAATGATTGAAAAGGCTGGAGTTTCCGGCCTTTTTTTCACTGCCTTAACGTCCGTTTTTTGACCCACTCTGTTATCGAACTTGATTTTTTGTAAATATCTACTGCAATCACACTCTCTGCTGCCACTTTTCCCCTTCTCTGTGGTCTACTTACCACGCTTTAGACGTTTCTGATAACGATCCCCTGAGCGAATATCTACTCTGTTCACTTTTGCAGTCAAAAGTGAATGTCGTGACTGTCCCTTTTTCCGGGTAGCTTGCATGAAATATATTAAATCGATGACTCAACAAAAGCTGAGTTTTTTGCTGGCGTTGTACATCGGCCTGTTTATGAATGGCGCTGTTTTTTTCCGTCGGTTTGACGGATACGCGCAGGATTTTACCGTCTGGAAAGGAATCGCCGCGGTTGTTGAATTGGCCGGTACTGTTCTGGTCACTTTTTTCTTATTACGTCTGCTCTCTCTGTTTGGTCGCCGCATCTGGCGCGTTCTGGCTTCGCTGGTGGTGCTCTGTTCGGCGGGTGCCAGTTATTACATGACATTTATGAACGTGGTTATTGGCTACGGCATTATTGCCTCAGTCATGACGACGGATATCGATCTCTCAAAAGAAGTCGTCGGTCTGCACTTCATCCTGTGGCTGGTGGGCGTGAGCGCGCTGCCGCTGCTGCTGATCTGGAGCAACCGCTGCCGCTATACCTTGCTGCGTCAGATGCGCACGCCGGGGCAGCGTATCAGAAGCGTGGCGATTGTGCTGCTGGCCGGGCTGATGGTCTGGGGCCCGATTCGTCTGCTTGAAGTGAAGCAGAAGAATGACGAACGTACCTCTGGCGTGGATTTGCCAAGTTACGGTGGCGTAGTCGCCAACTCCTATCTGCCTTCTAACTGGATTTCCGCGCTGGGCTTATATGCCTGGGCGCAGGTGGATGAGTCCTCGGATAATAAATCCTTGCGGAATCCGGCAAAGGAGTTCACCTACGAAGCCCCGAAAGATATCGACGATACCTATGTGGTCTTTATCATCGGTGAAACGACGCGCTGGGATCACATGGGGATTCTGGGCTACGATCGTGACACCACACCGAAACTGGCGCAGGAGAAAAACCTGGTCGCCTATAGAGGTTATTCCTGTGATACAGCGACCAAGCTGTCGCTGCGGTGTATGTTTGTGCGCGAGGGTGGGGCGGATGATAACCCGCAGCGAACCCTGAAAGAGCAGAACGTCTTCTCGGTGCTGCATCAGCTTGGGTTCAGTGCCGATCTCTATGCGATGCAGAGCGAGATGTGGTTCTACAGCAACACCATGGCGCAGAACATTGCCTATCGTGAGCAGATCGGTGCCGAGCCGCGTAACCGCGGTAAGAGCGTCGACGATATGCTGTTGATCGACGAGATGAAGGGTTCTCTGAGCAACAATCAGGATGGTAAACACATGATCATCCTGCATACCAAAGGCTCGCACTTCAACTACACCCAGCGTTATCCGCGCAGCTTTGCCAAATGGACGCCGGAGTGCGTGGGCGTGGATAAGGATTGCACCAAAGAGCAGCTGATTAACTCGTACGATAACTCGGTGATGTATGTGGATCACTTTATCGAGAGCGTGATTGACCAGGTGCGCGACAAGAAGGCGATTGTTTTCTATGCCGCCGACCACGGTGAATCGATCAACGATTTTGAGCACCTGCACGGTACGCCGCGCAAAATGGCGCCACCGGAGCAGTTCCGCGTGCCGATGATGGTCTGGATGTCGGATAAGTATCTGGAGAACCCGGATAAAGAGAAGATGTTCCAGCAGCTGAAAAAAGAAGCCGCGATGAAGGTACCTCGCCGTCACGTTGAGCTGTACGACACCATTATGGGTTGCCTCGGCTATACCTCGCCAGACGGCGGGATTAACGAGAATAACAACTGGTGTCACATCCCTGAGGGCGCGTCAAAAGCCGCTAAGTAACCGAGCTGGCGAGTTTCTCGCCAGTCGAATGGCTTTTTGCAGATAAGGGATTGACGGGGGCGCACCCCAGCAGTAAGATGCGCTCCGCATTCGGCGAGTAGCGCAGCTTGGTAGCGCAACTGGTTTGGGACCAGTGGGTCGGAGGTTCGAATCCTCTCTCGCCGACCACATTCGAAAAACCTGCTTTTAAAGCAGGTTTTTTTTCGTCTGGAGTTTGTGAGGATGAGAATCTCCGGGGAAGGTTGCTTTAGCAACGGCCCGCAGGGCGAGCCACGTAGTGGCGAGTCATCCTCTCTCGCCGACCAGATTTAAATAAGGGCTAACCGCAAGGTTAGCCCTTTTTGCATTATGGGCTTATCCACGCCGACCGGCCAAAACGCTCCTTATCCCCGCATTCCCCTGCCTGTTAACGATTTTGTGACATAATCCATTGTATTTTTTTATATATGGATTGATTTTTTTTCGCGTTGCTTATGGATAACCTCAGCATTTTCCGCTGTGCGTTTTAACGTTCGTGGCATTTACTGCGCAGATAATCGCCATTCTGTAAGAAAATTTACGCGATCTGAATAAATGTTAATCACTGATTGTTGCGAAATATGAAGAGAGTTGTGCTGCAAGATGAGGAGTAGCATAAATTTCCCTGCTGAAAATAGACGCCTAAAGTTTTTTTAATCTTTGTTTGCCGTTTCTCACCCTCAACGTAAATCCCCGTCACCTGTATTGACGTTTTCACATTCTGTTGACAGATTGTAGGGCACGAGGGGCATTTCAGGGAGGATCTGCGCTGCAACTCCGACGCTCTTCTGAAAGGAATCTCCAACCCTTATCACGCCTTCGGGCATCACCGACCGGACCGGGTAAAAAATAAATAAAGGTCAGGCGGCGTAACACAACAAAGCAAAACATCACATTGGAGCAGAATAATGAGTATTTCCTTGAAGAAGTCAGGGATGCTGAAGCTTGGTCTGAGCCTGGTCGCTCTCACCGTCGCAGCAAGCGTACAGGCAAAAACCCTGGTTTACTGTTCTGAAGGCTCGCCGGAAGGCTTTAACCCACAGCTGTTCACCTCTGGTACCACGTACGACGCAAGCTCCGTACCTATCTATAACCGTCTGGTTGAATTCAAAACCGGTACCACGGAAGTGATTCCGGGTCTGGCTGAGAAGTGGGAAGTCAGCGAAGACGGCAAGACCTATACCTTCCATCTTCGCCAGGGCGTGAAGTGGCAGGACAACAAAGATTTTAAACCGACGCGTGAGCTGACTGCGGATGACGTTGTCTTCTCCTTCGACCGTCAGAAGAACGCACAGAACCCGTACCACAAAGTCTCTGGCGGCAGCTATGAGTACTTCGAAGGGATGGGTCTGCCGGATCTGATCACCGAAGTGAAAAAAGTGGACGACAAAACCGTTCAGTTCGTACTGAGCCGTCCAGAAGCGCCATTCCTGGCTGACCTGGCTATGGACTTCGCCTCTATTCTGTCAAAAGAGTACGCGGACAACATGCTGAAAGCAGGCACCCCGGAAAAAGTGGATCTGAACCCAATCGGTACCGGTCCATTCCAGCTGCAGCAGTACCAGAAAGACTCCCGTATTCTGTACAAAGCGTTCGAAGGTTACTGGGGCACTAAGCCGCAGATCGACCGTCTGGTCTTCTCCATCACGCCTGACGCATCCGTGCGTTACGCCAAACTGCAGAAAAACGAGTGCCAGGTCATGCCGTACCCGAACCCGGCTGACATCGCTCGCATGAAGCAGGACAAAAACATCAACCTGCTGGAGCAGGCGGGCCTGAACGTGGGTTACCTCTCCTTCAACACCGAGAAGAAACCGTTTGATGACGTGAAAGTGCGTCAGGCGCTGACTTACGCGGTGAACAAAGAAGCGATCATCAAAGCCGTTTACCAGGGCGCGGGTGTGGCTGCTAAGAACCTGATCCCACCAACCATGTGGGGCTACAACGACGACGTTAAAGACTACTCCTACGATCCTGAGAAAGCGAAAGCGCTGCTGAAAGAAGCAGGCCAGGATAAAGGCTTTACCGTTGAGCTGTGGGCGATGCCAGTACAGCGTCCATATAACCCGAACGCGCGCCGTATGGCGGAAATGGTTCAGGCTGACTGGGCTAAAGTCGGCGTTCAGGCCAAGATCGTCACTTACGAGTGGGGCGAGTATCTGAAACGCGCCAAAGCAGGTGAGCACCAGGCCGTGATGATGGGCTGGACCGGGGACAATGGGGATCCGGACAATTTCTTCGCCACCCTGTTCAGCTGCGCAGCGGCGAAAGACGGTTCTAATTACTCTCGCTGGTGCTACAAGCCGTTTGAAGACCTGATCCAACCGGCACGTGCGACCGACGATCACAACAAGCGTATTGAACTGTACAAACAGGCTCAGGTAGTGATGCATGACCAGGCTCCGGCGCTGATCGTGGCTCACTCCACCGTTTACGAGCCAGTGCGTAAAGAAGTCAAAGGCTATGTGGTTGATCCGTTGGGCAAACACCACTTCGAAAACGTCTCAATCGAATAATTAAAAATGTAAGGGGTACGTGAGTACCCTAGTGCCCGGCGGCGCTGCGCTTGCGCGGGCCTACGAGAGTAGGCCGGGTAAGCGTAGCGTCACCCGGCAGTTGTGAGCAATACAGACGCACGGTTCCAGGCTGTGAGTCTCTAGAGAGAGTACGGGATATGTTGCAGTTCATCCTCCGACGTCTGGGACTTGTCATCCCCACGTTTATCGGTATCACCCTTCTCACTTTTGCCTTCGTCCATATGATCCCCGGCGACCCGGTAATGATTATGGCGGGTGAGCGTGGTATCTCCCCTGAACGCCATGCGCAGCTGCTGGCCGAACTCGGCCTCGATAAGCCGATGTGGCAGCAGTACCTCCACTATATCTGGGGCGTATTGCACGGTGATTTAGGGATTTCGCTGAAAAGCCGTCTTCCGGTGTGGGACGAGTTTGTGCCGCGTTTTAAAGCGACGCTGGAACTCGGTATCTGCGCCATGATTTTCGCCGTTGCTGTCGGTATTCCCGTCGGTGTACTGGCTGCGGTTAAGCGCGGCTCTATCTTCGATCACACCGCCGTTGGCCTGGCGCTGACCGGTTACTCCATGCCTATCTTCTGGTGGGGCATGATGCTGATCATGCTGGTCTCGGTGCAGCTCAACCTGACGCCGGTCTCCGGGCGCGTGAGCGACATGGTGTTCCTCGATGACTCCAACCCGCTCACCGGCTTTATGCTGATTGATACGGCGATCTGGGGCGAAGAAGGCAACTTCATTGATGCGCTGGCGCACATGATCCTGCCTGCAATGGTGCTCGGGACAATTCCGTTAGCGGTGATCGTGCGTATGACCCGTTCGTCGATGCTGGAAGTGCTGGGTGAGGATTATATCCGTACCGCTCGCGCCAAAGGGCTGACCCGTATGCGCGTCATTATCGTCCATGCCTTGCGTAACGCGATGCTGCCGGTGGTGACCGTTATTGGTCTGCAGGTGGGAACCTTGCTGGCCGGGGCGATCCTGACTGAAACCATCTTCTCCTGGCCGGGCCTGGGACGTTGGCTGATCGACGCGCTGCAGCGCCGTGATTATCCGGTTGTGCAGGGCGGTGTGTTGCTGGTGGCGACGATGATTATCCTCGTCAACCTGCTGGTCGATCTGCTGTACGGCGTGGTGAACCCGCGTATTCGTCATAAGAAGTAAGGGGCCATCATGTCACAAGTTACTCAAAATAAAGCTGTTGCTGCCCCGGTGCCAATGACGCCGCTGCAGGAGTTCTGGCACTACTTCAAACGCAACAAGGGCGCGGTGGTCGGGCTGGTGTATGTCACCATCATGATCATTATTGCCGTGTTTGCGAACTTCCTCGCACCTTTCAACCCGGCGGATCAGTTCCGCGACGTGCTGCTGGCGCCGCCAGCCTGGCAGGATGGCGGCACCCTCACCCATCTGCTCGGTACGGACGACGTGGGCCGCGATGTGCTGTCGCGCCTGATGTACGGTGCGCGTCTGTCGCTGCTGGTGGGCTGTCTGGTGGTGGTGCTGTCGCTGATCCTGGGGGTTATCCTCGGACTGGTGGCGGGCTACTTCGGCGGTCTGGTCGATAACATCATTATGCGTATCGTCGACATCATGCTGGCGCTGCCGAGCCTGCTGCTGGCGCTGGTGCTGGTGGCGGTGTTTGGGCCGTCGATCGGTAACGCAGCACTTGCCCTGACGTTCGTTGCACTCCCGCATTACGTACGATTGACGCGTGCGGCGGTGCTGGTGGAAGTGAACCGCGATTACGTCACCGCTTCACGCGTGGCGGGTGCGGGCGCGCTGCGCCAGATGTTCGTCAATATTCTCCCGAACTGCCTTGCGCCGCTGATTGTTCAGGCGTCGCTCGGTTTCTCTAACGCCATTCTCGATATGGCTGCTCTTGGCTTCCTGGGCATGGGTGCGCAGCCGCCAACACCGGAGTGGGGCACGATGCTCGCCGATGTGTTGCAGTTCGCGCAAAGCGCGTGGTGGGTCGTGACCTTCCCGGGTCTGGCGATCCTCCTGACGGTGCTGGCATTTAACCTGATGGGTGATGGTCTGCGTGATGCACTTGATCCCAAACTGAAGCAGTAAGAGGCACGAGATGGCGTTATTAAATGTAGATAAATTATCGGTGCACTTCGGTGACGTGGGCTCCGAGTTTCGTGCCGTAGACCGTATCAGCTACAGCGTGAATCAGGGTGAAGTGGTCGGTATCGTGGGCGAGTCTGGCTCCGGTAAATCCGTCAGTTCACTGGCGATTATGGGGCTGATTGATTATCCGGGCCGCGTGATGGCGGAAAGCCTGGAGTTTAACGGCCAGGATCTGAAGCGTATCTCCGAGAAGCAGCGCCGCCAGCTGGTGGGCGCTGAAGTGGCGATGATCTTCCAGGACCCGATGACCAGCCTTAACCCGTGCTACACCGTCGGTTTCCAGATTATGGAAGCGATCAAGGTGCATCAGGGCGGCAACAAGAAAACCCGTCGCCAGCGCGCGATCGACCTGCTCACGCAGGTGGGGATCCCTGACCCGGCGTCGCGTCTGGACGTGTATCCGCACCAGCTGTCCGGTGGGATGAGCCAGCGAGTGATGATCGCCATGGCGATTGCCTGTCGGCCAAAACTGCTGATTGCAGATGAACCGACGACGGCGCTGGACGTGACCATTCAGGCGCAGATCATCGAACTGCTGCTTGAGCTGCAGCAAAAAGAGAATATGGCGCTGGTATTGATTACTCACGATCTGGCGCTGGTAGCGGAAGCCGCGCACAAAATCATCGTGATGTATGCCGGACAAGTGGTGGAGGCCGGGAGCTCGCACGATATCTTCCGTGCGCCGCGTCATCCCTATACTCAGGCGCTGCTGCGTGCGCTGCCGGAGTTTGCTCAGGATAAAGCGCGTCTGGCGTCACTGCCTGGCGTCGTTCCTGGCAAATATGACCGCCCGACGGGCTGTCTGCTGAATCCGCGCTGCCCGTATGCCACCGATAAGTGTCGTGCTGAAGAGCCAGAGCTGAATACCCTCCACGATGGCCGTCAGTCGAAATGTCACTACCCACTTGATGATGCCGGGAGGCCAACACTATGAGTACGCAAGAGGCCACCAAACACCAGCACCTGTTGCAGGCCATCGATCTGAAAAAACACTACCCGGTGAAGAAGGGGATTTTTGCCCCGGAACGCCTGGTAAAAGCGCTGGATGGGGTGTCGTTTACCCTTGAGCGCGGCAAAACGCTGGCCGTGGTGGGGGAATCTGGCTGTGGGAAATCCACACTGGGTCGTCTGCTGACGATGATTGAAACCCCAACCGGCGGCGAGCTGTACTATCAGGGCCAGGATCTGCTCAAGCACGATCCGCAGGCGCAAAAGCTGCGTCGGCAGAAAATCCAGATCGTGTTCCAGAACCCGTACGGTTCTCTGAACCCGCGCAAAAAAGTGGGACAGATTCTGGAAGAGCCGCTGCAGATTAACAGCGATCTCAACAAAGAGCAGCGCCGTGAAAAAGCGCTGGCGATGATGGCGAAAGTGGGGCTCAAAACCGAGCACTACGACCGTTATCCGCACATGTTCTCTGGCGGCCAGCGTCAGCGTATCGCCATTGCCCGTGGCCTGATGCTCGACCCGGATGTGGTGATTGCCGATGAACCGGTCTCTGCGCTCGACGTCTCCGTGCGTGCGCAGGTGCTGAACCTGATGATGGATTTGCAGCAGGATCTGGGGCTGTCGTATGTGTTTATCTCCCACGATCTGTCGGTGGTGGAGCACATCGCCGATGAAGTGATGGTGATGTACCTGGGCCGCTGTGTGGAGAAGGGGACCAAAGACCAGATCTTTAATAATCCTCGTCATCCGTACACCCAGGCGCTGCTCTCTGCCACACCGCGCCTGAACCCGGACGATCGCCGCGAACGTATAAAGCTGACGGGCGAGCTGCCGAGTCCGCTGAACCCGCCACCGGGCTGTGCGTTCAACGCGCGTTGTCGTCGCCGCTTCGGTCCTTGTACTCAGCTGCAGCCGCAGTTGAAAGACTACGGCGGTCAACTGGTGGCCTGCTTTGCGGTCGACCAGGATGAAAACGGTGAAAAACCGCACGCATAACGCGTAAACAAAAAAACCGGCGATTATCGCCGGTTTTTTTATGTCTGCTGACTCGCTATTTGCGCAGGCGAATCTGGTCGACGGCGTGATTTTCACTTTTGGTGAGGATCAGGCTCGCACGTTCGCGCGTCGGCAGGATGTTCTCTTTCAGGTTCACGTAGTTGATCTCATTCCATAGCGACGTCGCCACGTTAACCGCTTCCTCTTCTGAAAGCTGGGCGTAGTTATGGAAGTAAGAGTCCGGGTCGGTAAAGGCCCCTTCGCGGAACTTCAGGAAGCGATTGATATACCAGTTTTGCAGCAGGTCTTCCGGCGCATCGACGTATATAGAGAAGTCGACGAAGTCAGAGACAAACACATGATGCGGGTCATGCGGATAATCCATGCCGCTTTGCAGCACGTTTAACCCTTCGAGGATCAGGATATCCGGCTGGGCCACCGTTTTGTCACCATCCGGGATGCGATCGTAGATCAGATGGGAATAAACCGGAGCTGTGACGTTCGGCGCGCCGGATTTCAGATCCGACACGAATTTCACCAGACGGTGCATATCATAAGAAAGCGGGAAGCCTTTCTTCTTCATCAGGCCGCGCTCTTTTAACACCTCATTCGGATGCAGGAAGCCGTCTGTCGTAATCAACTCAACGCTACGATGCTCCGGCCAGCGGCTCAGCAGCGCCTGCAGAACACGCGCGGTGGTGCTTTTCCCGACCGCCACGCTGCCCGCGATGCTGATGATATAAGGAATACGTTGGCCGTTGGTGCCAAGGAACTGCTCCAGCACCGCCTGACGACGAAGATTGGAGCTGATATAGAAGTTAAGCAAGCGGGAGAGCGGCAGATAGATCTCGGCAACCTCTTCCAGCGACAGGTCTTCGTTGATCCCTTTTAACCGCGCGATTTCCCCTTCCGTTAAGGTCATGGGGACGGAGTCACGTAAAGCGGCCCACTGGCTGCGGTTAAAGTGTAGATAGGGTGTCATTAACGATTGCTCTTTTTTGCTCATAAGCGTGTTCTGTGAACCCTTTATCTGCGCAGCAACGCCTTCTTGTCGGCAGCGGTTCATCACTTAGTAGTTAAATTTGGACAATGGGCAGGAGGTTAACACCAGATGGCGGGAATAATAAGAAAAAATATAGACAAGTGATGCATTACGCGCAGGGCATCACGCTACGCTATAGGTGGGTTATTTGCGGGGCTTATGCTGAATATTTAAACGCCAATGGGCGAAATATCAGCGTTTTTCCCTTCTGGCGCACAAAATCTGAGCGAAAGAACATTTTATGCAATTTTTTAGTTGCATGACTGCGCATGCCCCCATAGAATGCGCGCTACTTGATGCCGACTTAGCTCAGTAGGTAGAGCAACTGACTTGTAATCAGTAGGTCACCAGTTCGATTCCGGTAGTCGGCACCATCAAGTCCGGTGGGGTTCCCGAGCGGCCAAAGGGAGCAGACTGTAAATCTGCCGTCACAGACTTCGAAGGTTCGAATCCTTCCCCCACCACCACTTTCTGGCAGCGTTATCGCCGCCTGAGCTGGCTAAAACATCAATCAGCTCAAAACATAAAAAGAGAGAAATCTCTTTTTTGTTACAGAAAGAACTGGGTAGCCGAGTTTCAGGATGCGGGCATCGTATAATGGCTATTACCTCAGCCTTCCAAGCTGATGATGCGGGTTCGATTCCCGCTGCCCGCTCCAAGACGTGCTGATATGGCTCAGTTGGTAGAGCGCACCCTTGGTAAGGGTGAGGTCCCCAGTTCGACTCTGGGTATCAGCACCACTTCACTTCTCCTCCCTGTTTCTCTCTGTTTACCTTTAAAAGCATTCAACAGTTCAGGCATATTGCCTGGTTGATGTGGTGATATCACCGATTTATCCGTGTCTTAGAGGGACAATCGATGTCTAAAGAAAAGTTTGAACGTACAAAACCGCACGTTAACGTCGGTACTATCGGCCACGTTGACCATGGTAAAACAACGCTGACCGCTGCAATCACTACCGTTCTGGCTAAAACCTACGGTGGTTCTGCTCGTGCATTCGACCAGATCGATAACG
The DNA here is from genome assembly GCF_030238365.1 of Lelliottia wanjuensis. Classification (GTDB taxonomy): domain Bacteria; phylum Pseudomonadota; class Gammaproteobacteria; order Enterobacterales; family Enterobacteriaceae; genus Enterobacter; species Enterobacter wanjuensis. Next base: position 123,543 of record NZ_JASSOT010000068.1, read on the forward strand.
CACCAGAAGAAAAAGCTCGTGGTATCACCATCAACACTTCCCACGTTGAATATGACACCCCGACTCGCCACTACGCACACGTAGACTGCCCGGGCCACGCCGACTATGTTAAAAACATGATCACCGGTGCTGCTCAGATGGATGGCGCAATCCTGGTTGTTGCTGCGACTGACGGCCCTATGCCTCAGACTCGTGAGCACATCCTGCTGGGTCGTCAGGTTGGCGTTCCTTACATCATCGTGTTCCTGAACAAATGCGACATGGTTGATGACGAAGAGCTGCTGGAACTGGTAGAAATGGAAGTTCGTGAACTTCTGTCCCAGTACGACTTCCCAGGTGATGATACTCCAATCATCCGTGGTTCTGCTCTGAAAGCGCTGGAAGGCGAAGCAGAGTGGGAAGCTAAAATCGTTGAGCTGGCTGGCTTCCTGGATTCTTACATCCCAGAACCAGAGCGTGCGATTGACAAGCCGTTCCTGCTGCCTATCGAAGACGTATTCTCCATCTCCGGCCGTGGTACTGTTGTAACCGGTCGTGTAGAGCGCGGTATCGTTAAAGTTGGCGAAGAAGTTGAAATCGTTGGTATCAAAGAGACTGCTAAGTCTACCTGTACTGGCGTTGAAATGTTCCGCAAACTGCTGGACGAAGGCCGTGCTGGTGAGAACGTTGGTGTTCTGCTGCGTGGTATCAAACGTGAAGAAATCGAACGTGGTCAGGTACTGGCTAAGCCAGGCTCTATCAAGCCGCACACCAAATTCGAATCTGAAGTTTACATCCTGTCCAAAGATGAAGGCGGCCGTCATACTCCGTTCTTCAAAGGCTACCGTCCACAGTTCTACTTCCGTACAACTGACGTGACCGGTACCATCGAACTGCCAGAAGGCGTTGAGATGGTAATGCCAGGCGACAACATCAAAATGGTTGTTACCCTGATCCACCCAATCGCGATGGATGACGGTCTGCGTTTCGCAATCCGTGAAGGCGGCCGTACTGTTGGTGCAGGCGTTGTTGCTAAAGTTCTCAGCTAATCGCTGATAACATTTGACGCAATGCGCAATAAAAGGGCATCATTTGATGCCCTTTTTGCACGCTTTCGAACCAGAACCTGGCTCATCAGTGATTTTATTTGTCATAATCATTGCTGAGACAGGCTCTGTAGAGGGCGTTTAGTCCGAGAAGCGTTTGTTTTTTCGGGTTGGATCGCCTCGCTAATGCGGGGTGAAATTGTTTGTAGAATACTTCTGACAGGTTGGTTTATGAGTGCGAATACCGAAGCTCAAGGGAGCGGTCGCGGCCTGGAAGCGATGAAGTGGGTAGTTGTTGCCGTGCTGCTGATTGTGGCTATTGTAGGTAACTACCTTTATCGTGACATGATGCTGCCGTTGCGTGCGCTGGCCGTAGTAATTCTTATTGCTGCAGCGGGTGGTGTCGCGCTGTTGACGACAAAAGGTAAAGCAACCGTTGCTTTTGCCCGCGAAGCGCGAACCGAAGTTCGCAAGGTCATTTGGCCGACTCGCCAGGAAACATTGCACACCACGCTGATTGTGGCAGCGGTGACAGCTGTCATGTCACTGATCCTGTGGGGACTGGATGGTATTCTGGTTCGCCTGGTTTCCTTTATCACTGGCCTGAGGTTCTAAGATGTCTGAAGCCCCTAAAAAGCGCTGGTACGTCGTTCAGGCGTTCTCCGGTTTTGAAGGCCGCGTAGCCACTTCGCTGCGTGAGCATATCAAATTACACAATATGGAAGAGTTGTTTGGTGACGTCATGGTTCCGACCGAAGAAGTGGTCGAAATTCGTGGCGGCCAGCGTCGCAAAAGTGAGCGCAAATTCTTCCCGGGTTACGTGCTGGTTCAGATGGTGATGAACGATGCAAGCTGGCACCTGGTGCGCAGCGTCCCGCGCGTAATGGGCTTTATCGGCGGCACGTCCGATCGTCCGGCACCAATCAGCGACAAAGAAGTTGATGCGATTATGAACCGCCTGCAGCAGGTGGGTGATAAGCCGCGTCCTAAAACGCTGTTTGAACCGGGTGAAATGGTTCGTGTTAGCGACGGTCCGTTTGCTGACTTTAACGGTGTGGTGGAAGAAGTGGACTATGAGAAGTCCCGCCTGAAAGTTTCTGTTTCTATCTTCGGTCGTGCGACCCCGGTAGAACTGGACTTTGCCCAGGTAGAAAAAGCCTAAGCAGCCGATCAAAAAAGCGGCGATTTAATCGTTGCACAGGGCGCGAGATTGGAATACAATTTCGCGCCTTTTGTTTTTATGGGTCTCGGCCCGTAAGACGATATTTATCACGGGGAGCCTCCTTGAGGCGCTATAACCCATTTAGAGGATTTTAGAATGGCTAAGAAAGTACAAGCCTACGTTAAGCTGCAGGTTGCAGCTGGTATGGCAAACCCAAGTCCACCGGTTGGTCCAGCTCTGGGTCAGCAGGGTGTTAACATCATGGAATTCTGTAAAGCGTTCAACGCAAAAACTGAATCCCTGGAAAAAGGTTTGCCAATTCCGGTTGTTATTACCGTATACGCTGACCGTTCATTCACTTTCGTTACCAAGACCCCGCCGGCAGCAGTTCTGCTGAAAAAAGCGGCTGGTATCAAGTCTGGTTCCGGTAAGCCGAACAAAGACAAAGTGGGTAAAATTTCCCGCGCTCAGCTGCAGGAAATCGCGCAGACCAAAGCTGCCGACATGACTGGTTCCGACATTGAAGCGATGACTCGCTCCATTGAAGGTACTGCACGTTCCATGGGCCTGGTAGTGGAGGACTAAGAAATGGCTAAACTGACCAAGCGCATGTCCGTAATCCGTGACAAAGTTGATGCGACCAAACAATACGAGATCACCGAAGCTATCGCTCTGCTGAAAGAACTGGCTACCGCTAAGTTCGTTGAAAGCGTTGACGTTGCTGTAAACCTCGGTATCGACGCTCGTAAATCCGATCAGAACGTTCGTGGCGCAACTGTACTGCCACACGGTACTGGCCGTTCCGTACGCGTAGCTGTATTTGCTCAGGGTGCAAACGCTGAAGCTGCTAAAGCTGCCGGCGCTGAACTGGTAGGTATGGAAGATCTGGCTGATCAGATCAAAAAAGGCGAAATGAACTTTGACGTTGTTATTGCTTCCCCGGATGCAATGCGCGTTGTTGGCCAGCTGGGCCAGGTTCTGGGTCCACGCGGCCTGATGCCAAACCCTAAAGTCGGTACTGTAACGCCTAACGTTGCTGAAGCGGTTAAGAACGCTAAAGCAGGTCAGGTTCGTTATCGTAACGACAAAAACGGCATCATCCACACTACCATCGGTAAAGTGGACTTCGACGCTGACAAATTGAAAGAAAACCTGGAATCTCTGCTGGTTGCGCTGAAAAAAGCGAAACCAACTCAGGCGAAAGGCGTGTACATCAAGAAAATTAGCATCTCCACCACTATGGGTGCAGGTGTTGCAGTTGACCAGGCTGGCCTGAGCGCTGCTGCAAACTAATACCTTTACGTGGGCGGTGGATTTGTCTACAATCTTACCCCCACGTTTGCTAACGAAAGTTAGCAGGTAAAAAGATTTGTTCGTTGGAGCCTGGCCTAATCCAGGCCTCCGTCGAAGACCGCAGGTGTCTCGAAAGAGGCTTAATGCCCTGCGTAGACGGTGACAGAACGCTAAGATTATTTCTGATACTCTGGCTTGTTTCTGCTCACCGTATTAAGACGCTCTTTCCGTTGGGAAGAGTGAAGTGAGTTCCGGAACATGAGTTCCGGCAAACATCCAGGAGCAAAGCTAATGGCTTTAAATCTTCAAGACAAACAAGCGATTGTTGCTGAAGTCAGCGAAGTAGCCAAAGGCGCGCTGTCTGCAGTAGTTGCGGATTCCCGCGGCGTAACTGTAGACAAAATGACTGAACTGCGTAAAGCAGGTCGCGAAGCCGGCGTATACATGCGTGTTGTTCGTAACACCCTGCTGCGCCGTGTTGTTGAAGGTACTCAGTTCGAGTGCCTGAAAGACGCGTTCGTTGGTCCGACCCTGATTGCATATTCTATGGAACACCCGGGCGCAGCTGCTCGTCTGTTCAAAGATTTCGCGAAAGCGAATGCAAAATTTGAGGTCAAAGCCGCAGCCTTTGAAGGTGAGTTGATCCCGGCATCGCAAATCGATCGCCTGGCAACCCTGCCGACCTACGAAGAAGCAATTGCACGCCTGATGGCAACCATGAAAGAAGCTTCGGCTGGCAAACTGGTTCGCACTCTGGCTGCTGTTCGCGATGCAAAAGAAGCTGCTTAATAGCCGTTTTCTTTATCAAGCATTCGCTTACGTATAAACTTATTCTGATTTTCAGGAACAATTTAAATGTCTATCACTAAAGATCAAATCATTGAAGCAGTTGCAGCTATGTCCGTAATGGACGTTGTAGAACTGATTTCTGCAATGGAAGAAAAATTCGGTGTTTCCGCTGCTGCTGCTGTAGCTGTAGCTGCTGGCCCGGCTGAAGCTGCTGAAGAAAAAACTGAATTCGACGTAATTCTGAAAGCTGCTGGCGCTAACAAAGTTGCTGTAATCAAAGCAGTACGTAGCGCAACTGGCCTGGGTCTGAAAGAAGCTAAAGACCTGGTAGAATCTGCTCCAGCCGCTCTGAAAGAAGGCGTGAGCAAAGATGACGCAGAAGCACTGAAAAAATCTCTGGAAGAAGCTGGCGCAGAAGTTGAAGTTAAATAAGCCAACCTTTCCGGTTGCAGCCTGAGAAATTAGGCTGATGGCTGGTGACTTTTTAGTCACCAGCCTTTTTGCGCTGTAAGGCGCCAGTAGCATTTCACACTGTTTGACTGCTGGTTGTCCTGACAATGCTTGTTTCTATCGACGCCTTAATATACTGCGACAGGGTGCTCGCTCTGTGTAAATCGCAACGAAATGGTTTAAGCGTGATAGCAACAGGTATTGCGGAAAGTATTCAATTTTCCGATCAACAAAACGGTGTTGCACAAACTGTCCCTTCGTCGGACAGATGGGTCGACTTGTCAGCGAGCTGAGGAACCCTAATGGTTTACTCCTATACCGAGAAAAAACGTATTCGTAAGGATTTTGGTAAACGTCCACAAGTTCTGGATATACCTTATCTCCTTTCTATCCAGCTTGACTCGTTCCAGAAGTTTATCGAGCAAGATCCTGAAGGGCAGTATGGTCTGGAAGCAGCCTTCCGTTCCGTATTCCCAATCAAAAGCTATAGCGGTAATTCTGAGCTGCAGTACGTCAGCTACCGCCTTGGCGAACCGGTATTTGACGTTCAGGAATGTCAGATCCGTGGTGTGACCTATTCCGCACCGCTGCGCGTCAAACTGCGTCTGGTTGTCTATGAGCGCGAAGCGCCAGAAGGCACCGTTAAAGACATTAAAGAACAAGAAGTCTACATGGGTGAAATTCCACTCATGACGGACAACGGTACTTTTGTCATCAACGGTACAGAGCGTGTTATCGTTTCCCAGCTGCATCGTAGCCCGGGCGTCTTCTTCGACAGCGATAAAGGTAAAACACACTCTTCCGGTAAAGTACTGTATAACGCGCGTATCATTCCTTACCGTGGTTCATGGCTGGACTTCGAGTTCGATCCGAAAGACAACCTGTTTGTCCGTATCGACCGTCGTCGTAAACTGCCAGCGACCATCATTCTGCGTGCGCTGCAATACACCACTGAGCAGATCCTTGACCTGTTCTTCGAGAAAGTGATCTTTGAGATCCGCGACAACAAGCTGCAAATGGAGCTGCTGCCGGAACGTCTGCGTGGTGAGACCGCGTCGTTCGACATCGAATCCGACGGCAAAGTGTACGTGGAAAAAGGTCGCCGTATCACTGCGCGCCATATCCGCCAGCTGGAAAAAGATGAAATCAAACACATCGAAGTTCCGGTTGAATACATCGCGGGCAAAGTGGCAGCAAAAGATTACGTTGATGCATCTACTGGCGAACTGATCTGCCCGGCTAACATGGAGCTGAGCTTGGATCTGTTGGCTAAGCTGAGCCAGTCTGGCCACAAACGTATCGAAACGCTGTTCACCAACGATCTGGACCACGGTCCGTACATCTCTGAGACTGTACGCGTCGACCCAACGACCGATCGTCTGAGCGCACTGGTAGAAATCTACCGCATGATGCGTCCTGGTGAGCCACCAACTCGTGAAGCGGCTGAAAGCCTGTTCGAGAACCTGTTCTTCTCCGAAGACCGCTACGATCTGTCTGCGGTTGGTCGTATGAAGTTCAACCGTTCTCTGCTGCGTGACGCGATCGAAGGTTCCGGTATCCTGAGCAAAGAAGACATCATCGAAGTGATGAAAAAGCTCATTGATATCCGTAACGGCAAAGGCGAAGTGGATGATATCGACCACCTCGGCAACCGTCGTATCCGTTCCGTAGGCGAAATGGCGGAAAACCAGTTCCGCGTTGGCCTGGTACGTGTTGAGCGTGCGGTGAAAGAGCGTCTGTCTCTGGGCGATCTGGATACCCTGATGCCTCAGGATATGATCAACGCCAAGCCAATTTCTGCCGCAGTGAAAGAGTTCTTTGGTTCCAGCCAGCTGTCTCAGTTCATGGACCAGAACAACCCACTGTCCGAGATTACGCACAAACGTCGTATCTCTGCACTCGGCCCAGGCGGTCTGACCCGTGAACGTGCAGGCTTTGAAGTTCGAGACGTACACCCGACTCACTACGGTCGCGTATGTCCAATCGAAACGCCTGAAGGTCCAAACATCGGTCTGATCAACTCCCTGTCCGTGTACGCACAGACTAACGAATACGGTTTCCTTGAGACTCCGTACCGTAAAGTGACTGACGGTGTTGTCACCGACGAAATTCATTACCTGTCTGCTATCGAAGAAGGTAACTACGTCATCGCTCAGGCGAACACCAACCTGGACGAAGAAGGTCGTTTCGTTGACGATCTGGTTACCTGCCGTAGCAAAGGCGAATCCAGCCTGTTCAGCAATGATCAGGTGGACTACATGGACGTTTCCACTCAGCAGATCGTCTCTGTTGGTGCGTCCCTGATTCCATTCCTGGAACACGATGACGCCAACCGTGCATTGATGGGTGCGAACATGCAACGTCAGGCGGTTCCGACTCTGCGCGCTGATAAGCCGCTGGTTGGTACCGGTATGGAACGTGCTGTTGCCGTTGACTCCGGTGTAACCGCAGTTGCTAAACGTGGCGGTACTGTTCAGTACGTTGATGCTTCCCGTATCGTTATCAAAGTTAACGAAGACGAGATGTATCCGGGCGAAGCAGGCATCGACATCTATAACCTGACGAAGTACACCCGTTCTAACCAGAACACCTGCATCAACCAGATGCCGTGTGTCTCCCTGGGTGAGCCGGTTGAGCGCGGCGACGTGCTGGCAGATGGTCCGTCTACCGATCTCGGTGAGCTGGCACTCGGTCAGAACATGCGCGTAGCGTTCATGCCGTGGAACGGTTACAACTTCGAAGACTCCATCCTCGTTTCCGAGCGTGTGGTTCAGGAAGATCGTTTCACCACGATTCACATTCAGGAACTGGCATGTGTGTCCCGTGACACCAAGCTGGGGCCAGAAGAGATCACCGCTGACATCCCGAACGTGGGTGAAGCTGCGCTCTCTAAACTTGATGAATCCGGTATCGTTTACATCGGTGCAGAAGTGACCGGCGGCGACATTCTGGTTGGTAAGGTTACGCCGAAAGGTGAAACCCAGCTGACGCCAGAAGAGAAACTGCTGCGTGCGATCTTCGGTGAGAAAGCGTCTGACGTTAAAGACTCTTCTCTGCGTGTACCAAACGGTGTTTCCGGTACGGTTATCGACGTTCAGGTCTTTACTCGCGATGGCGTAGAAAAAGACAAACGTGCGCTCGAAATCGAAGAGATGCAGCTGAAGCAGGCGAAGAAAGACCTGTCTGAAGAATTGCAGATCCTCGAAGCTGGCCTGTTTAGTCGTATCTACGCAGCGCTGGTCTCCGGTGGCATTGAAGCTGAGAAGCTCGACAAGCTGCCGCGCGACCGCTGGCTGGAACTGGGCCTGGCCGACGAAGAGAAACAAAGTCAGCTGGAACAGCTGGCCGAGCAGTACGACGAACTGAAACACGAGTTCGAGAAAAAACTCGAAGCGAAACGCCGCAAAATCACTCAGGGCGACGATCTGGCACCAGGCGTGCTGAAGATTGTTAAGGTTTATCTGGCCGTTAAACGTCAGATTCAGCCTGGTGATAAAATGGCAGGTCGTCACGGTAACAAAGGTGTTATCTCCAAGATCAACCCGATCGAAGATATGCCTCACGATGCTAACGGTACGCCGGTAGATATCGTGCTGAACCCACTGGGTGTACCGTCTCGTATGAACATTGGTCAGATCCTCGAAACTCACCTGGGTATGGCTGCGAAAGGTATCGGCGAGAAAATCAACGCCATGCTGAAGCAGCAGGAAGAAGTCGCGAAACTGCGCGAATTCATCCAGCGTGCGTACGATCTGGGCACTGATGTTCGTCAGAAAGTTGACCTGAACACCTTCAGCGATGACGAAGTTCTGCGTCTGGCTGAGAACCTGAAAAAAGGTATGCCGATCGCAACACCGGTCTTCGATGGTGCGAAAGAGTCTGAAATCAAGGAACTGTTACAGCTGGGTGGCCTGCCGACTTCCGGTCAGATCACACTGTTCGACGGTCGTACCGGTGAGCAATTCGAGCGCCAGGTTACCGTTGGCTACATGTACATGCTGAAACTGAACCACCTGGTTGATGACAAGATGCATGCGCGTTCTACCGGTTCTTACAGCCTGGTTACTCAGCAGCCGCTGGGTGGTAAGGCACAGTTCGGTGGTCAGCGCTTCGGTGAGATGGAAGTGTGGGCGCTTGAAGCATATGGCGCGGCATACACCCTGCAGGAAATGCTTACCGTTAAGTCTGATGACGTGAACGGCCGTACGAAGATGTATAAAAACATCGTCGACGGTAACCATCAGATGGAACCGGGCATGCCGGAATCCTTCAACGTACTGTTGAAAGAGATCCGTTCCCTGGGTATCAACATCGAGCTGGAAGACGAGTAACTCTCGCTCAAACAGGTCACTGGTGCCGGATTAATAACCCGGCACCAGATTGTGCTAACTCCGACGGGAGCAAATCCGTGAAAGACTTATTAAAGTTTCTGAAAGCGCAAACTAAAACCGAAGAGTTTGATGCGATCAAAATTGCTCTGGCCTCGCCAGACATGATCCGTTCATGGTCTTTCGGTGAAGTTAAGAAGCCGGAAACCATCAACTACCGTACGTTCAAACCTGAGCGTGACGGCCTTTTCTGTGCGCGTATTTTCGGGCCAGTAAAAGATTACGAGTGCCTGTGCGGTAAGTACAAGCGCCTGAAACACCGTGGTGTGATCTGTGAGAAGTGCGGCGTTGAAGTGACCCAGACCAAAGTGCGCCGTGAGCGCATGGGCCACATCGAGCTGGCGTCTCCGACTGCTCACATCTGGTTCCTGAAATCTCTGCCGTCCCGTATCGGCCTGCTGCTGGATATGCCGCTGCGCGATATCGAACGTGTTCTGTACTTCGAATCTTATGTGGTTATCGAAGGCGGGATGACGAATCTGGAACGTAACCAGATTCTGACCGAAGAACAGTATCTGGACGCGCTGGAAGAGTTCGGTGACGAATTCGACGCAAAAATGGGTGCGGAAGCTATCCAGGCCCTGCTGAAAAGCATGGATCTGGAGCAAGAGTGCGAGCAGCTGCGTGAAGAGCTGAACGAAACCAACTCCGAAACCAAGCGTAAGAAGCTGACCAAGCGTATCAAACTGCTGGAAGCGTTCGTTCAGTCTGGTAACAAACCAGAGTGGATGATCCTGACCGTTCTGCCGGTTCTGCCGCCAGATCTGCGTCCGCTGGTTCCGCTGGATGGTGGTCGTTTCGCAACGTCCGACCTGAACGATCTGTATCGTCGCGTGATCAACCGTAACAACCGTCTGAAACGACTGTTGGATCTGGCTGCGCCTGACATCATCGTACGTAACGAAAAACGTATGCTGCAGGAAGCGGTCGACGCCCTGCTGGATAACGGTCGTCGCGGTCGTGCGATCACCGGTTCTAATAAACGTCCTCTGAAATCTTTGGCCGATATGATCAAAGGTAAACAGGGTCGTTTCCGTCAGAACCTGCTCGGTAAGCGTGTTGACTACTCCGGTCGTTCTGTAATCACCGTAGGTCCATACCTGCGTCTGCATCAGTGCGGTCTGCCGAAGAAAATGGCACTAGAACTGTTCAAACCGTTCATCTACGGCAAGCTGGAACTGCGTGGCCTCGCCACCACCATCAAAGCCGCTAAGAAAATGGTTGAGCGCGAAGAAGCTGTCGTTTGGGATATCCTGGACGAAGTGATCCGCGAACACCCGGTACTGCTGAACCGTGCACCAACTCTGCACCGTTTGGGTATCCAGGCGTTTGAACCTGTTCTGATCGAAGGTAAAGCAATTCAGCTGCACCCGCTGGTTTGTGCGGCATATAACGCCGACTTCGATGGTGACCAGATGGCTGTTCACGTACCGCTGACGCTGGAAGCCCAGCTCGAAGCGCGTGCGCTGATGATGTCTACCAACAACATCCTGTCACCTGCGAACGGCGAGCCAATCATCGTTCCTTCTCAGGACGTTGTATTGGGTCTGTACTACATGACCCGTGACTGTGTTAACGCCAAAGGCGAAGGCATGGTGCTGACTGGCCCTAAAGAAGCTGAGCGTATTTACCGCGCTGGCCTGGCCTCTCTGCATGCGCGCGTTAAAGTGCGTATCACTGAATACGAAAAAGATGCTAATGGCGAATTCGTTGCGAAAACCAGCATTATCGACACCACCGTAGGTCGTGCGATTCTGTGGATGATCGTGCCGAAAGGTCTGCCTTTCTCCATCGTCAACCAGGCGCTGGGCAAGAAAGCGATCTCCAAAATGCTGAACACCTGTTACCGCATTTTGGGTCTGAAACCGACCGTTATCTTCGCTGACCAGACGATGTACACCGGCTTTGCATATGCAGCGCGTTCAGGTGCATCTGTTGGTATCGATGACATGGTGATCCCACAGAAGAAATACGAGATCATCAGCGAAGCAGAAGCCGAAGTTGCCGAAATCCAGGAGCAGTTCCAGTCTGGTCTGGTTACCGCGGGCGAACGCTACAACAAAGTTATCGATATCTGGGCTGCGGCGAACGATCGCGTTTCCAAAGCGATGATGGACAACCTGCAAACTGAAACCGTCATTAACCGTGAAGGTAAAGAAGAGCAGCAGGTTTCCTTCAACAGCATCTACATGATGGCCGACTCCGGTGCGCGTGGTTCCGCAGCACAGATTCGTCAGTTGGCAGGTATGCGTGGTCTGATGGCGAAACCAGATGGTTCCATCATTGAGACGCCAATCACCGCGAACTTCCGTGAAGGTCTGAACGTACTCCAGTACTTCATCTCCACGCACGGTGCTCGTAAAGGTCTGGCGGATACCGCACTGAAAACAGCTAACTCCGGTTATCTGACGCGTCGTCTGGTTGACGTTGCGCAGGATCTGGTGGTGACCGAAGACGATTGTGGCACCCTCGAAGGTATCACCATGACCCCGGTTATCGAGGGTGGTGATGTTAAAGAGCCACTGCGCGATCGCGTTCTGGGTCGTGTGACTGCTGAAGACATTCTGAAGCCAGGTACCGCAGACATTCTGGTTCCACGCAACACTCTGCTGCACGAACAGTGGTGTGACCTGCTGGAAGAGAACTCTGTTGACTCCGTGAAAGTGCGCTCCGTCGTATCTTGTGACACCGACTTTGGTGTGTGTGCCCACTGCTATGGTCGTGACCTGGCGCGTGGCCACATCATCAACAAAGGTGAAGCAATCGGCGTTATCGCGGCACAGTCCATCGGTGAGCCGGGTACACAGCTGACGATGCGTACGTTCCACATCGGTGGTGCGGCATCTCGTGCGGCTGCTGAATCCAGCATTCAGGTGAAAAACAAGGGTAGCATCAAGCTGTCTAACGCCAAGTCGGTTATTAACTCCGCTGGCAAGCTGGTTGTGACCTCGCGTAACACCGAGCTGAAGCTGATCGACGAATTCGGTCGTACCAAAGAAAGCTATAAAGTCCCTTACGGTGCTGTGATGGCGAAAGGCGATGGCGAGCAGGTTGCTGGCGGCGAGACCGTAGCAAACTGGGATCCACACACCATGCCGGTTATCACCGAAGTGGCAGGTTTCATTCGCTTCACCGATATGATCGATGGCCAGACGATTACTCGTCAGACCGACGAGCTGACCGGTCTCTCCTCTCTGGTGGTTCTGGATTCTGCAGAACGTACCGCGGGTGGTAAAGATCTGCGTCCGGCACTGAAAATCGTTGATGCCAACGGTAACGACGTTCTGATCCCAGGTACCGATATGCCTGCTCAGTACTTCCTGCCAGGTAAAGCGATTGTACAGCTGGAAGATGGTATTCAGATCAGTGCGGGTGACGCCCTGGCGCGTATTCCTCAGGAATCCAGCGGTACCAAGGACATCACCGGTGGTCTGCCACGCGTTGCTGACCTGTTCGAAGCACGTCGTCCGAAAGAGCCAGCTATCCTTGCGGAAATCAGCGGCATCATTTCCTTCGGTAAAGAAACCAAAGGGAAACGTCGTCTGGTTATCACTCCGTTAGACGGTAGCGAGCCATACGAAGAGATGATTCCTAAGTGGCGTCAGCTCAACGTGTTCGAAGGCGAACGTGTAGAACGTGGTGACGTGGTTTCCGATGGTCCAGAAGCGCCGCACGACATTCTGCGTCTTCGTGGTGTTCACGCGGTTACGCGTTACATCACCAACGAAGTACAGGACGTTTACCGTCTGCAAGGCGTTAAGATTAACGATAAACACATCGAAGTTATCGTTCGTCAGATGCTGCGTAAAGCAACCATCGATAGCGCTGGCAGCTCGGACTTCCTGGAAGGCGAGCAGGTGGAATACTCCCGCGTCAAGATTGCGAACCGCGATCTGGAAGCGAACGGCAAAGTGGCGGCGCTGTACTCCCGCGACCTGCTGGGTATCACCAAAGCGTCTCTGGCAACCGAGTCCTTCATCTCTGCAGCATCCTTCCAGGAGACCACGCGTGTCCTGACCGAAGCAGCTGTTGCAGGTAAACGTGATGAACTGCGCGGTCTGAAAGAGAACGTCATCGTGGGTCGTCTGATCCCGGCTGGTACCGGTTATGCTTACCACCAGGATCGTATGCGTCGTCGTGCTGCGGGCGAACTGCCAGCGGCACCTCAGGTCACTGCGGAAGATGCTTCTGCAAGCCTGGCAGAACTGCTGAACGCAGGTCTGGGCGGCTCTGACAACGATTAATCGTTGATGCCCGGCGGTGAAAATTGCCGGGTAACGGAGCGTAGGTCGGGTAAGCGTAGCGCCACCCGACAACAAAAAACCCGCCTCGGCGGGTTTTTTTACGTCTGTATTTATTCAGTTCAGCAGCGGTAAGCGACGATAAAGTTCGATCATATCGCCCGCCAGATCCTGAATCACCATCGCGTTCATCAGGTGGTCCTGGGAGTGGACGGTAATCAGATTCACCGGGAGTTTGCCTGTGCCTTCATCAAGGCCAATCAGCTGCGTCTGAATGGTGTGCGCATGCTTCACGTATTCACGCGACTCTTCCATCGCCTGTTCGGCGCCCGCGAAATCCCCTTTACGTGCCAGTTGCAGAGCGGTTAAAGCAGCGCTGCGCGCCGCGCCCGCGTTTACCAGCAACTCCATGATGGTCGTTTCTAAATCTTCCATGTCTTACTCCAGCAGTTTGAGGGCTTTTTCAAGAACGACATCGCCTTTCATCATGCCGTAATCCATCATGTCGATCACCGCGACTTTTTTGCCCAGCGGTTCGGCCTGAGCCTGAAGTTTTGCCAGTTCGTATTTAACCTGTGGCCCCAGTAATACGATGTCGGCGGTAGCAATATTGTCTTTAAATTCAGCAACCGGAACGGCTTTGATGGTCACTTCAACGCCTTTTTTATCTGCGGCGTCTTTCATGCGTTGAACCAGCATGCTGGTAGACATACCCGCCGCACAGCATAAAACGATGTTCTTCATAGTCAGCCTCGATGTACATGTGTTTCTTGATAATTATCCCGTGCAGGCCGCTTCAACAACCGCTTTACCACGATTGTGTGTGAGGCATCACAAAGAAATCTGCTTTTTCTGAAACCGGTTACAATTTTTACCGACGAAGGGATGCGCCCGCCAAAAGCGGGCTTCTGGAAAGCGGCGTTATGAGTGAGTAGATGTCAGAAGAATACGGTTTTTGCCCTGCTGTTTGGCTTTGTAGAGCGCCTCATCCACGCTGCCAATTAACTGCTCCAGCGGCTCGAAGTGCCACTCGCCCAGCCCGGCGCTGAAGGTGACGTGCAACGCCTCTTCCCGCCAGGTACGTTCCGCTACCTGAAGTCGCCACTCTTCCAGCAGGCCAAAGGCGGTTTCGAGATGCTCTGCCGGGAAGACAACGGCAAACTCCTCACCGCCGTAACGATAGACGGAAATATGCTGAGGCTGCATCACCTGGATGCCTTCCCGGGCGACGTTGCGCAGCACAATGTCGCCGCTCAGATGACCCCAGGTGTCGTTAATAGATTTGAAATTATCGATATCCACCAGGGCCAGCGCAAAGGGCTGATGCTCTTTCATCAGCGCCGCGATATCGCTGTCGAAGGCGCGGCGATTCTTACAGCCGGTGAGGGCATCCACGGTCGCCTGGCGCACATAATCTCGCTCGCGCTCTTTGTTCTTCAGAATGGCTTTACTGAGCATTGCCTCCAGCCGCGGTGCCTGATTTACCTCGCCGGTTTTAATGGCGTTGATGATGTTCATCAGCACCGTACGCGATGCGTGGCGCAGATAGAGGCCAAACAGGATAATCACGATGGCGGCCAGCGCAAATCCCCAGCTGACAATGTTGGTCTCGTGGCGTGTGATGTCGGTTAGTGTGGTATTTGACACGCGATAAATGACCAGCCAGTCCGGATTCGTAAAGGCGTAATAGTAATACCAGTAACCCGTTTTACGATCGTAGGTATGTCCTTCCCCGCTGGTCATCTTAGCCATCAGCTCTTCACTGACATAGGGTTTAAACAGGGCGCTGGTATCGGGATGAAGCACCACTTTTCCATCACGCTCCACGACGAAGAATTCACCCTGTACCGGAGAGACCATCTGGCGCAGGGTATAGCCCATGGCGGTCAGATCCAGATGAAATGCGAGGGTGCCTTTCAGTCTGCCTTCCGGCGTTATCACGGGCCGGTAAATTGTGATGGTGGGATGATGGGTAAAGTAATCCGTATAGGGGCTGGTATAGCGACTTAAGGTGCTGGCCTGAGCCTGCCCGACGAACCACGGGCGGATGCGGGGATCAAACAGTTTGCTACTGTCACTGGCTAAGACTTCGGGGGCGCGCAGGTATTTTCCCTGCGAGTCAGCCAGGGAAATCGCCGACACGTTCGGCATCAGGTTCTGTAACTGCATCAGGACCTGCAATCCTTTCTCGCGATCGACATTCACCATGTTGCCGAGCTGGTCGTTGCGGGAGAAGAAGGTGACAGCCCGCCCGAGAATATGGTCGTTTTCACGCAGGATAGATTCCGTATAGTTCACCGCCAGGTTGTGGGTGAAATTACTGTTAATCTTATGATAATCCTCTACAAAATCCTTTCTCTGCGTCAGGGTGATAAACACGGCGATCAGAACGAAACCGATCAGGATCCCTGCAAAACTCACCAGGATTGGCGTTGTGAAAGAGAGCTTTCTGCTATGAACAGGCATGAGTCGTCAGGAGTCCAGAAGAGGTAATAGTCCAAATGGGTGCTGGTTTATTATACGTCTCAGCGTAGCAGGCCGAATGATTTATCTTAATAACTGGCGCGAAACTTCCTGGTTTGTGAAGGCAGGGCGAAACGAGGAAGAAGCTTTTCGCCCTGGTCAGCATCCGCTGCTGACCCTGACAGGTTAAAAAAACGGGCGAAAGTCAGCAATCGCCCGATGATAACGCTCCGAGCCGCCTCGAGAGCTTTTCGCGCCGTTGCAGGCCGTTTCAGCGTAACTGCGAGGCGCGTCCCAGCCAGCTGTCCCAGTCTTTCCACACCGGTTGTAATCCCTGCGTGCTGAGCGCCTGGGCCACCTCTTCAGGTCGACGGCCATCGTGCGGAGCAAACTGCTCCAGCTCGGGATGATTGTCCGCATACCCGCCAGGCTGAGTTTTGGAAAAGGCGCTGACGTTGTTGATGGCTAACGGAATCACCCGATCGCGAAACTCCGGGGACTCCCGGGTCGACAATGACAGCTCCACTTCCGGCGCCAGCAGGCGAAATGCGCAGATGACCTGTACCAGCTGGCGTTCGTCCATGATCGACGCCGGTTCGATACCGCCCGCGCAGGGCCTAAGTCGCGGGAAAGAGATCGAGTAGCGGCTCTGCCAGTAGTGTTGCTGGAGCCACAGCAGATGCTCCGCCACCATAAAACAGTCCACACGCCAGCTGTCGGACAGCCCGATCAGCGCGCCGAGACCGATTTTATCGATCCCCGCACGCCCCAGCCGGTCTGGGGTTTCAAGGCGGAAAAAGAAATCCTGCTTTTTCCCCTTCAGGTGATGCTGGGCGTACATGGCTTCGTGATAAGTCTCCTGATAGACCATCACGCCGTCCAGCCCGAGGGTTTTCAGCTCTGCATATTCGTTTTCGGATAACGGCTGCACTTCCATCTGCAACGATGAAAACCGACGACGAATGGCGGGAAGATGCTCACGGAAATAATCCATCCCCACTTTTCCCTGGTGCTCACCGGTGACCAGCAGGAGGTGCTCAAAACCCATCTCGCGGATGGCGGCGCATTCGCGGGCGATCTCTTCCGCGTCGAGGGTTTTGCGCTTGATGCGATTGCTCATGGAAAAACCGCAGTAGGTGCAATCATTGGCGCACAGGTTGGAGAGATAGAGCGGCACGTAAAAACTCACCGTGTTGCCAAAACGCTGGCGCGTGAGCCGCTGTGCGCGCTGCGCCATCGGCTCCAGACAGGCGCTGGCGGCAGGGGAGAGCAGAGCCATCATGTCCTCGCGGGTCAGATGCCGCGCGTTCAGGGCGCGCTCGACGTCAGCCGCCGTTTTGCTGTTGATCCGCAGACGGATGTCGTCCCAGTTCAGCTCCCGCCAGCGGTCAGCGAAGGTGCTCATGAGTACGCCTCCAGAAAGCCGGTCAGCGGGCTGGTGGCCTGCGCCTGAAAATGGCGCGAGCCTGGCCCGGAGTGACGCGCCAGCACGCCCGCCTCGACGGCCAGACGGAACGCGCGCGCCATCATCACCGGATCGTCAGCCACCGCAATGGCTGTATTGACCAGTACGGCGTCGGCACCCATCTCCAGCGCCTGTGCCGCGTGGCTCGGCACGCCGATGCCCGCATCGACGACCACGGGAACGGTGGCCTGTTCGATGATGATCTCCAGCATCGCGCGAGTCTCCAGCCCCTGATTGGAGCCAATGGGCGCGCCGAGGGGCATGACCGCCGCGCAGCCGACGTCCTCAAGGCGCTTGCAGAGCACGGGGTCCGCGCCGCAGTAGGGCAGAACGGTGAACCCCTGTTTAACCAGAATTTCGGCGGCCTTCAGGGTTTCGATAGGATCGGGCAGCAGCCAGCGCGCGTCCGGGTGAATTTCCAGTTTCAGCCAGCGGGTGCCCAGCGCTTCGCGTGCCAGCTGGGCGGCAAACACCGCCTCTTCTGCCGTTTTCGCCCCGGAGGTGTTGGGCAGCAGCGTCACGCCTGCCGCCAGCAGCGGGGCCAGAATCGCATCGCTGTGGTTGCGCAGGTCCACGCGCTTCATCGCCAGCGTCACCAACTGGCTGCCGCTTTCGCGAATGGCATCCACCATCAGCTGTGGCGACGCGAATTTTCCGGTGCCGGTGAAGAGATGTGAATCAAAGGTTTTATCGGCAATACGTAACATGTCAGCCTCCCGCGATGACCTGAAAAAGCAGGATCTGATCGCCATCGCGCACCTGCTGACGTTCCCACCGCTCGCGCGGCAGGATCTGTTGGTTAAGGGCCAGCGCCACGCCGGGTTTCAACTGGCGTAGCTGGTCGAGAAGCGTGGCGATGGTCAGCCCCTCGGCGCACTGCATCGGTTCATCGTTAAACAGAATCCGCATGATGCCCTCCGCAGACGCTGCACCCGCTGGCACGCTGGAGCGCCAGATGTCGCCAGTTACCCGAGCGGCCATCGAACATGCGCAGCGTATTGCGCGGCGTCTCCATTCCGCTGAGCAGCTTGATGGCTTCCAGCGCCTGCAGAGTCCCCATCACCCCGACCACCGGCCCGAGGATGCCGGCCGTGCGGCAGTTGCGCTGCGGCTCTGCGTCATCGGGCCACAGGCAGCGGTAGCAGCCCTGCGTCCACGGCGGCGTCAGGACCATCATTTGCCCGCCGAATCCAACGGCGCTGGCGGTGATGAGCGGGGTATTGAGCGCCACGCAGGCGGCGTTGATCGCCTGGCGTGTCGCCATATTGTCGGTGCAATCCAGCACCACGTCCGCGCGGGCAACTTCCTGACGCAGGGTTTCCCCGTCCAGTCGCTGTTGCACGGCGATGAGCGCAATTTCAGGGTTGAGGGCGTTCAGCCGTTGAGTGGTGATCTGCGCTTTTGACGCGTTCACATCCTCGGTGGTGAACAGGATCTGCCGCTGCAGATTGCTGATGTGGATGTCGTCATCGTCGGCTAACACCAGCGTTCCGATGCCCGCTCCGGCCAGATACAGCGCAGCAGGCGCGCCGAGCCCGCCCAGCCCGACAATCAATACCCGGCTGTCGAGCAGCTTTTGTTGACCGTCGACGGCGATATCCTCCAGCAGGATCTGGCGGCTGTAGCGCATGAAGTCGCTGTCATTCATCGCCCGCTCCCGCCAGTTGCAAGAGCTGTGCAGTCGCCGCCTGCCAGTCCACCGCCTGAGTAATGGCGCTGACTACCGCGATACTCCCGACGCCGGTCTCCAGCACCGCCGGGGCGCGATCAAGGCTGATGCCGCCGATGGCCACGGTCGGATAATCGGCCAGACGTTCGATGTGACGTGCCAGCTGCGCCAGCCCCTGCGGGGCCGAGGGCATCTGTTTGGTTTGCGTCGGGAAGACGTGGCCGAGGGCGATATAGGACGGCCGTGCGGCGAGCGCCACATCGATCTCCATATCGTCGTGAGTCGACACGCCGAGGCGCAAACCGGCCTTCCGGATCGCGTTCAGATCGGCGGTTTCGAGATCCTCCTGTCCCAGATGCACGCCGTAGGCCTGATGCTTAATCGCCAGCTGCCAGTAGTCGTTGATGAACACCCGGGCGTCATACCGACGCCCCAGTGCGATGGCGGCAGACACATCACTTTCGACCTCGTCATCACGCTGGTCTTTAATGCGTAGTTGAATCGTTTTCACGCCAGTCTCAAGCAGGCGCTCAATCCACTCCACGCTGTCGACCACCGGATAAAGCCCTAAACGCCGGGGCACGGTTGGAAAATTGGGCTGAACCATTACGCCTCCTCTTTTTTGAGGTAGATTTCGCCGCCTTTGGCGCGGAAGTTTTCCGACATATCGGCCATGCCGACTTCAATCACCTGCTTCGCGGCATAGTCACGCACTTCCTGGCTGATTTTCATCGAGCAGAATTTCGGTCCGCACATGGAGCAGAAGTGCGCCACTTTGCCGGACTCCTGCGGCAGGGTTTCATCGTGATAGGCGCGGGCGGTGAACGGGTCGAGGGCCAGGTTGAACTGGTCTTCCCAGCGGAACTCGAAGCGCGCTTTGGACATGGCGTTGTCGCGGATCTGCGCCCCAGGGTGGCCTTTGGCTAAATCGGCGGCGTGGGCGGCGATTTTGTAGGTGATCAGCCCCTGCTTCACGTCCTCTTTGTTCGGCAGGCCGAGGTGCTCTTTCGGGGTGACGTAGCAGAGCATGGCGCAGCCAAACCAGCCGATCATCGCCGCGCCGATGCCGGAGGTGAAATGGTCATAGCCCGGTGCAATATCGGTGGTCAGCGGCCCCAGGGTGTAGAACGGCGCCTCGTGGCAGTGCTCCAGCTCCTCGGTCATGTTGCGGCGGATCATCTGCATCGGCACGTGGCCCGGGCCTTCGATCATCACCTGCACGTCATATTCCCAGGCGATTTTGGTCAATTCGCCGAGGGTGTGCAGCTCGGCAAACTGTGCTTCGTCGTTGGCGTCGCGAATAGAGCCGGGACGCAGGCCGTCGCCCAGTGACAGGGAGACGTCGTAGGCGGCGCAGATTTCGCAAATCTCGCGGAAGTGTTCGTAGAGGAAGTTCTCCTGATGATGCGACAGGCACCATTTCGCCATAATCGAGCCGCCGCGCGACACAATCCCGGTCAGACGTTTGGCGGTCATCGGCACGTAGCGCAGCAGCACCCCGGCGTGAATGGTGAAGTAGTCCACCCCCTGTTCCGCCTGCTCCAGCAGGGTATCGCGGAAGGCTTCCCAGGTGAGATCTTCGGCGATCCCGTTCACCTTCTCCAGCGCCTGGTAGATCGGAACGGTGCCGATCGGCACCGGGCTGTTACGCAGGATCCACTCGCGGGTTTCGTGGATGTAGCGCCCGGTGGAGAGGTCCATCACCGTGTCCGCACCCCAGCGGGTCGACCACACCAGTTTTTCGACCTCTTCTTCGATGGAAGAGGTGACCGCGGAGTTGCCGATATTGGCGTTCACTTTCACCAGGAAGTTGCGGCCGATAATCATCGGCTCCGATTCCGGGTGGTTAATGTTGGCGGGGATGATCGCCCGTCCGGCGGCGACTTCGTCACGCACGAATTCCGGGGTGATGTTCTCCGGCAGGCGAGCGCCAAACCCTTCGCCCGGATGCTGGTGGCGCAGCACTTCGCTGCGGATGCGCTCGCGGCCCATGTTTTCACGGATAGCGATGAACTCCATCTCAGGCGTGACGACACCTGAGCGTGCGTAATGGAGCTGGGTCACGCATTTGCCCGCTTTGGCGCGTTTCGGTGTGAGCAGGCCGGTAAAGCGCAGTTCGTCCAGACCATCGTCGGCCAGGCGTTCTTTGGTGTACGCGGAGCTACGGTCGGTCAGAGATTCGCTGTCCTGGCGTGCTTCAATCCACGGTTGGCGCAGTTTTGCCAGACCCTGCTGCACGTTGATGGCTACATCCGTATCGCCGTAAGGACCAGAGGTGTCATAAACCGGTACCGCTTCGTTGTCTTCGAACTGGGGATTATCTTTGCTGCCGCCGATGAGCGTCGGGCTGAGCTGGATTTCACGCATCGGCACGCGGATATCGTCCTGCGAACCGGTGATGTAGATGCGCCGAGAATTCGGGAAAGCGGTGCCTTCCAGGGTGTCGATGAAGTGTTGGGCTTGTGCGCGCTGCTCGCGGCGGGTCAGTTTAGTGGCAGACATAGCTCATTCCAAAAAAGTAAGGAGTGGCTTGTCAGACGACGGATGAACTAAGAGAAGTGATCACCCAGGGAAGGGCGATACAACAGCTTTTTGACTCTTGTTCCCTTCGCAGGTATTAACCTGATCAGGTTCCGCGGATCCCGAATTAACGGTCTCAGCCCGTACATTTCTGTACTGGGCACTCCGACAAGAAAACACGCCTGCAGTGCAGACGCGATATTTGTAAATTACTCGTTAACGCTTAAGAACTCAAGCCGGTCGCGCGATGTTGTCTTCGTTGCTGGCCTTCAGATCGCTGTCCAGCACCAGGGCGATGAGCTTGTCTTCCAGCGTGAAGCGGACTTCCATCGCCTCGCCGAGATCGGAAAGGGCCTGCTGGAACTCCAGATAATTGTCCTGGTCGATGGCGTTTTCGAGCGTTGAGTCGTAATAGTCCATGATCTGCTGGGTATTGGCCTCCAGCAGCGGATAGAGTTTGGTCGCCGCTAAATACGGCGTCGTCCCTTCCATTTCGCGAATAATACGTTCATATAGATTAAAATGACCGTCAGACAGGTAGTCGACCAGGCTTTGACAAAAATCATCCAGCGCTTTTTCATTCAACCGCATATACGATTCTTTGCCAGGCTTAATGCCAACCAGATTGTAGTAGGCAACAAGCAAATGTTTGCGCACGTGCAGCCAGCGATCGACCAGGTGATGACTTCCTCCAACGCGCTCTGTCAGGCTTTGTAGCTGGTTTAGCATGTTTGACTCCACAAGGTTAAGATGAAAAAGCTGGCCACCCGAAAATGTAAGAATATTGTTATCAACATGCCTGTGAAGCAAAGGTAGTGCAATAGATATGGATCGTATAATTGAAAAATTAGATCGCGGCTGGTGGATCGTCAGCCACGAACAAAAATTATGGTTGCCCGGCGGAGAATTGCCCTACGGCGAGGCTGAAAATTTCGATCTTGCGGGGCAGCAGGCGCTGAAGATCGGCGAGTGGCAGGGCGATCCCGTGTGGTTAATCCAGCAGCATCGCCATCACGAGATGGGATCGGTTCGCCAGGTGCTGGATCTCGATGTCGGTCTGTTCCAGCTGGCCGGGCGCGGCGTACAGCTGGCCGAGTTTTTCCGATCGCACAAATATTGCGGCTACTGCGGGCACACCATGCACCGGAGTAAAACCGAGTGGGCTATGCTCTGCAACCACTGTCGCGAGCGCTACTATCCGCAAATCGCCCCGTGCATTATCGTCGCCATTCGTCGTGATGACTCCATTCTGCTGGCGCAACATACTCGCCATCGCAACGGCGTGCATACGGTGCTGGCCGGGTTTGTCGAAGTGGGCGAGACGCTTGAGCAGGCCGTGGCCCGCGAAGTGATGGAAGAGAGCAGCATCAAGGTGAAAAACCTGCGTTACGTTACCTCCCAGCCGTGGCCGTTCCCCATGTCTCTCATGACCGCTTTTATGGCGGATTATGACAGCGGCGAGATTGTGATCGACCAAAAAGAGCTGCTGGAAGCCAACTGGTATCGCTACGACGATTTACCGCTCCTCCCGCCGCCGGGAACCGTGGCGCGCCGACTGATAGAAGATACGGTGGCAATGTGTCGGGCCGACTATGAATGAATCACATGTTACACTGGCGGCATGACGCTTAAGGAACTGCAAAAATGACCGAACTGAAGAACGATCGTTATCTGCGTGCGCTGCTGCGCCAACCCGTTGATATCACCCCGGTGTGGATGATGCGCCAGGCGGGCCGCTATTTGCCGGAATACAAAGCCACGCGCGCCGAAGCGGGCGATTTCATGTCCCTGTGCAAAAACGCCGAGCTGGCCTGCGAAGTCACGCTGCAGCCGCTGCGCCGTTTCCCGCTCGATGCGGCGATCCTTTTTTCAGACATCCTGACCATCCCGGACGCGATGGGGCTGGGTCTCTACTTCGAAACCGGCGAAGGCCCGCGCTTTACCTCGCCGATTAAGAGCAAAGCTGACGTCGATAAGCTGCCGATCCCCGATCCTGAACAGGAGCTGGGCTACGTGATGAATGCGGTGCGCACCATCCGCCGCGAACTGAAGGGCGACGTACCGCTGATTGGCTTCTCCGGCAGCCCGTGGACGCTGGCGACCTACATGGTGGAAGGCGGCAGCAGCAAAGCCTTCACGGTGATCAAAAAGATGATGTATGCGGAGCCGCTGGCGCTGCATGCCCTGCTCGACAAACTGGCGAAGAGCGTCACCCTGTACCTGAACGCTCAGATCAAAGCGGGCGCGCAGTCGGTGATGATTTTCGATACCTGGGGCGGCGTGCTGACCGGGCGCGATTATCAGCAGTTCTCCCTGTACTACATGCATAAAATTGTCGATGGCCTGCTGCGTGAAAACGAAGGCCGTCGCGTGCCGGTGACGCTGTTTACCAAAGGCGGCGGGCAGTGGCTCGAAGCGCTGGCCGCGACCGGCTGCGATGCGCTGGGTCTCGACTGGACCACCGACATTGGCGACGCGCGTCGTCGCGTGGGTGACAAAGTGGCGCTGCAGGGCAATATGGACCCGTCCATGCTCTACGCACAGCCTGCGCGTATCGAAGAAGAAGTGGCGACGATCCTGGCCGGTTTCGGCAAGGGCGAAGGCCATGTCTTTAACCTCGGTCACGGCATCCACCAGGACGTTCCGCCAGAACATGCGGGCGCGTTTGTGGAGGCAGTACACCGGCTTTCTGCGCCGTATCACCAGTAGGAGTGAGTATGGATCTCGCGTCGTTACGCGCTCAGCAAATCGAACTGGCCTCGTCGGTTTCCCGCGTGGATCGTTTTGACAAAAATCCTCCGGCGTTGATCGCCGGAGCCGATGTCGGGTTTGAGCAGGGCGGGGAAGTGACGCGAGCCGCGATGGTGCTCTTAACCTGGCCCGGGCTGGAGCTGGTGGAGTACAAAGTGGCGCGTATCGCCACCACCATGCCTTACATTCCCGGTTTTCTCTCCTTTCGTGAATATCCCGCGCTGCTGGCAGCGTGGGAGCAACTCTCGCAAAAACCCGATCTGCTGTTCGTCGACGGTCATGGGATTTCCCATCCGCGCCGCCTCGGCGTCGCCAGCCATTTTGGCCTGCTGGTGGATGTGCCGACGATTGGCGTGGCGAAGAAACGCCTATGTGGCAAATTTGAGCCGCTCTCCGCCGAGCCCGGCGCCCTGGCACCGCTGATGGATAAAGGCGAACAGCTGGCGTGGGTCTGGCGCAGCAAAGCACGGTGTAATCCGCTGTTTATCGCGACGGGGCATCGCGTGAGCACCGACAGCGCGCTGGCATGGGTGCAGCGCTGTATGAAAGGCTACCGTTTACCGGAGCCGACGCGCTGGGCTGATGCAGTCGCATCGGCGCGTCCGGCATTTGTTCGTTGGCAGGAAATTCAGCGTTGATTCAGGTAAACTGCGGCTAATTTCCGATTCGAGACATCATCATGTTACAAAACCCGATTCATCTGCGCCTTGAGAAGCTGGAAAGCTGGCAGCACGTCACCTTTATGGCCTGTCTGTGCGAGCGCATGTATCCCAACTATGCCACCTTCTGCAAGCAGACTGGATTTGGTGAAGGCCAGATTTATCGCCGTATTCTCGACCTGATTTGGGAAACGCTGACGGTCAAAGACGCCAAGGTGAATTTCGATTCTCAGCTCGAAAAGCTGGAAGAGGCGATCCCTTCTGCGGACGACTACGATCTGTACGGTGTCTACCCGGCCATTGACGCCTGCGTGGCGCTGAGCGAACTGCTTCACTCCCGTCTGAGCGGTGAAACCCTGGAGCATGCCATCGAAGTCAGCAAGGCTTCGATTACTACCGTGGCGATGCTGGAAATGACCCAGGAAGGTCGCGAAATGACCGACGAAGAGCTGCGTGCTAACCCTGCCGTTGAGCAGGAGTGGGATATTCAGTGGGAAATATTCCGACTTTTAGCCGACTGCGAAGAACGCGATATTGAGCTGATAAAAGGGCTGCGCGCGGACTTACGCGAGGCGGGTGAGAGTAATATTGGTATAATTTTTAACCAATGAGACAATAAAACGTGATTTAACGCCTGTTTTGTCGCACCTCGACTCTTCCCTTCTGCCCCCCGTCTGGTCTACATTTGGGGGGCGAAAAAAAGTGGCTATCGGTGCGTGTATGCAGGAGAGTGCTTTTTTGGCATTTTCGTCGCACTCGATGCTTAGCAAGCGATAAACACATTGAAAGGATAACTTATGAACAAGACTCAACTGATTGATGTAATTGCGGACAAGGCTGATCTGTCTAAAGTGCAGGCTAAAGCTGCTCTGGAATCCACCCTGGCTGCTATTACTGAGTCTCTGAAAGAAGGCGATGCTGTACAACTGGTTGGTTTCGGTACCTTCAAAGTGAACCACCGCGCTGAGCGTACTGGCCGCAACCCGCAGACCGGTAAAGAAATCAAAATCGCCGCTGCAAACGTACCGGCATTTGTTTCTGGTAAAGCACTGAAAGACGCTGTTAAGTAAGACGGCGTGGCAGTGAACAGTTTTGACAAGGGGGCGGTTTCGCCCCTTTTGTTTTTCTGGCGCCGTCCGCTTGCGCTGGCAGGCCTGCTGTTGCTCTCTGCCTGTAGCCATGACTCCTCTCTGCCGCCCTTTACCGCCAGCGGATACGCTGACGACCAGGGCGCGGTGCGGGTCTGGCGTAAAGATTCCGGTGACGATGTTCACCTGCTCTCCGCATTCAGCCCGTGGCACAACGGCAACACCTCTACCGCCGAGTACCGCTGGCAAGGCGACACCCTGTCGCTGATTGAACTCAATATCTACAGTAAAACCCCCGAACACGTCCGCGTGCGGTTTGATGACCACGGCGAGCTGAGCTTTATGCAGCGCGAAATCAGCGGCCAAAAACAGCAGCTCTCCAGCGATCAAATCGCTCTGTACCGGTATCGCGCCACTCAGGTGCGCCAGACCAGCGATGCGCTGCGTCAGGGACGCGTGGTGCTGCGCCAGGGACGCTGGCATTCCGATGGCACCGTGACCACCTGCGAAGGGCAAACCGTGAAGCCGGATCTTGAAGCCTGGGCGACAGAACATATCGAACGCCGTCAGCGTCACTCATCGATGGAAGTGAGTATTGCCTGGCTTGAAGCGCCGGAAGGATCGCAGCTGCTGCTGGTGGCGAACGAAGATTTCTGCACGTGGCAGCCGACGGAAAAGAATTTCTGATTTTGTGGGGAGGTGCCGGATGGCGCTGACGCTTATCCGGCCTACGAATGATCCCCTCTCCCTGTCAAAGAGGGGAAATAAACGATCTTTTTATTCGCCTTGCTCGCGGGCAATCGCACGATAGCCGATATCACTGCGGCTAAAGCTGCCGTCCCAGTGAATATCCTTCATCAGTGCGTAAGCGCGTGTCTGCGCCTCGGCAACGGTGTGACCCAGTGCGGTGGCGCACAGGACGCGGCCTCCGTTAGTTAATACGCGATCGTCGTCAGCCAGTTTCGTTCCCGCATGGAACACCTTCCCGCCGTCGACTTCTTCCAGCGGTAAACCGTGGATCTCATCGCCATTGTTATAGTTGCCCGGATAACCACCGGCGGCGATCACCACGCCCAGAGACGCGCGCTCATCCCACTCGGAGGTTTTTTCGTCCAGCTTGCCTTCGCAGGCGGCCAGACACAGTTCGACCAGGTCGGATTTCATGCGCAGCATGATCGGCTGAGTTTCCGGGTCGCCGAAGCGGCAGTTGAACTCGATGACTTTCGGGTTGCCCTGCTTGTCGATCATCAGCCCCGCATACAGGAAGCCGGTATAGGTGTTACCTTCTGCCGCCATGCCTTTCACGGTAGGCCAGATGATGCGATCCATCGTGCGCTGGTGAACTTCGTCAGTCACCACTGGCGCAGGGGAGTAAGCGCCCATGCCGCCGGTGTTTGGACCGGTATCGCCGTTGCCAACACGCTTATGATCCTGGCTGGTGGCCATCGGCAGAACATGTTCGCCATCGACCATCACGATAAAGCTCGCCTCTTCGCCGTCGAGGAACTCTTCGATGACGATGCGATGCCCCGCGTCGCCAAAGGCATTACCTGCCAGCATATCCTGAACTGCGGCTTCGGCCTCTTCGAGAGTCATTGCCACGATCACGCCTTTACCGGCGGCCAGACCGTCAGCCTTGATCACAATCGGCGCGCCTTTCTCACGCAGATACGCCAGGGCAGGTTCTACTTCGGTGAAGTTCTGATATTCGCCGGTCGGGATTTTGTGGCGCGCGAGAAAATCTTTGGTGAAGGCTTTGGAGCCTTCGAGCTGCGCCGCACCTTCCGTTGGACCGAAGATTTTCAGGCCGGCGGCGCGGAACGCATCCACCACGCCAATCACCAGCGGCGCTTCCGGGCCGACAATGGTCAGATCGATGTTCTCATTCTGGGCAAAGCTCAGCAGCGCCGGGATATCGGTCACGCCGATCGCGACGTTCTGCAGTGCGGGCTCCAGTGCGGTACCGGCATTGCCCGGCGCCACGAAGACGGTTTGAACCAGCGGCGATTGTGCCGCTTTCCATGCCAGGGCGTGCTCGCGGCCGCCGTTACCAATCACTAATACTTTCATTCTTTGCTCCGGGATTAATGGCGGAAGTGACGCATGTCGGTGAAGATCATCGCGATGCCGTGTTCGTCGGCTGCCGCAATCACTTCGTCATCGCGGATAGAACCGCCCGGCTGAATTACACAGGTGACGCCAACCGCCGCTGCGGCATCAATACCGTCGCGGAACGGGAAGAAGGCGTCAGAGGCCATCGCGGAACCTTTCACTTCCAGCCCTTCATCGCCTGCTTTGATCCCGGCGATTTTCGCGGAGTAGACGCGGCTCATCTGGCCCGCACCTATGCCGATGGTCATGTTCTCTTTGGAATAGACAATGGCGTTGGATTTAACGAATTTCGCCACTTTCCAGCAGAACAGCGCGTCACGCAGTTCCTGCTCGGTCGGCTGGCGTTTGCTGACCACGCGCAGATCGCCTGCGGTGACCATCCCCAGATCACGGTCCTGAACCAGCAGACCACCGTTAACACGTTTGAAATCGAGACCCGAAACGCGCTCAGCCCACTGACCGCATACCAGCACGCGGACGTTCTGCTTGGCGGCGGTGATCTTCAGGGCTTCTTCTGTGGCGGAAGGGGCAATAATCACTTCGACAAACTGGCGGGAGATAATCGCCTGCGCCGTTTCGGCATCCAGTTCACGGTTGAACGCAATGATGCCGCCGAACGCGGAGGTCGGGTCGGTTTTGTACGCGCGGTTGTAAGCTTCCAGAATAGAGCTGCTCACCGCAACGCCACATGGGTTCGCGTGTTTGACGATCACACAGGCTGGCTCGCTGAACTCTTTCACGCACTCCAGCGCCGCGTCGGTATCAGCGATGTTGTTATAGGAGAGCGCTTTGCCCTGAACCTGTTGGGCGGTGGCAACGGAAGCTTCTTTGATCTCTTCTTCTATATAGAAGGCGGCGTTCTGATGGCTGTTCTCGCCGTAACGCATATCCTGCTTCTTGATGAAGTTCAGGTTCAGGGTGCGCGGGAAGCGGCCGGAAGGCTCTTTGCTCTCGCCGTGATAGGCAGGGACGAGGCTGCCGAAGTAGTTGGCGATCATGCTGTCGTAAGCGGCGGTGTGTTCGAAGGCTTTAATCGCGAGGTCGAAACGGGTTTCAAGCAGAAGCGAACCGTCGTTGGCGTCCATTTCTTTAATGATAGTGTCGTAGTCGCTGCTCTTGACCACGATAGCCACATCTTTATGGTTCTTCGCGGCGGAGCGCACCATGGTCGGGCCGCCGATGTCGATGTTCTCAACCGCATCTTCCAGAGAGCAGTTTTCGCGGGCCACGGTCTGCGCGAACGGATAGAGGTTAACCACCACCATATCGATCGGCGCGATGTTGTGCTGTTCCATGATGCCGTCATCCTGACCGCGACGGCCCAGAATGCCGCCGTGCACTTTTGGATGCAGGGTCTTTACACGTCCATCCATCATTTCCGGGAAACCGGTGTAATCGGACACTTCGGTTACCGGCAGACCTTTATCTGCTAACAGGCGAGCGGTACCTCCGGTGGACAGCAGCTCTACACCGCGTGCAGAAAGTGCCTGAGCGAATTCGACGATACCGGCTTTATCAGAAACACTGAGCAGAGCGCGGCGGACTGGACGACGTTGTTGCATGGTAAATCCCCTGGATTTCACGATTACAGAGAGCGTTAGATGAATTTTCCTGTGAAAAACTCATCTAACACACCTGACGGGGCATCCTTGCATGGCGCGTGCATTTTAACGAAAACGTTTGCGCATCGCTCGTTAATTTTCAAATTTTCGTCGTGTTGTGGATAAGTCTGTGTGCAAAAGGGTATAAGGCGGGGTTTTGCTGTGGAATGCAGCAGTCAGTCATTTTTCTGTCATTTAGCGGTTGCGGCCTGACGAGAACTCCCTATAATGCGCCTCCATCGACACGGCAGATGTGAATCACTTCACACTAACCACCGGGTCGGTTGAAGAGAAAAAATCCTGAGATTCAGGGTTGACTCTGAAAGAGGAAAGCGTAATATACGCCACCTCGCAACGGTGAGCGAAAGCCGCGTTGCACTGCTCTTTAACAATTTATCAGACAATCTGTGTGGGCACTCAAAGTGACATGGA
>NZ_JASSOT010000047.1 GCF_030238365.1 Lelliottia wanjuensis
CTGGCATTCCTGAGGCGCTCAAACTCTTCTGCAGCGGCCATACGCAGAGGGGTGTAAATCTGTCCCTCCAGATCAATTAGCTGCCTGTGGGCAGGCATGGCCGTATGATTCTTGCCAATAACCACACTATCCACCAGCTGAGAGACGCGGACACGGAATGCAAGCTGATCCGCTGGTGGCATCCATTCATCAGAGATAAAGCTATTCAGGAGCTCTGCGCGCGCCTATATGCGCTCAACAGAGGATAGCTCACCGTTAACGGCATTATCAGCAAGGCGCTGGCGGTATGCCTCTATTGATTCATTATTTTTCGCGGTTTGATTCATCGTTTTCATCCTGGCATTTCTAAGCCTCACAAACTGCGAATTCGCAGTTTATAAACACGCGTAAAGACAGACACAGCAATGCTTTCACGATACTTTTTTCTAAGATTTAAATTTGCGAATTCGCAGTTTAAAACCTTAGGAAATCTTAGGGGAAAATTGCGAATTCGCAGAGGGGGTAAGGGCCCGTAAACGGGCCTTGCTGAATCACCTGATAATCTTTTCACCGAGAAAAATAGCGATACCGGCAACCAGCGCGTTAAGCACTATGTACATCGTGAAATAGTTATCCTCCACGCGGTCGGGGTAAGGTTCTATCTTCTCCGTCGGGATATAATTCATCAGGTCCGTGACGGCATATTTCAGACTTTCGGCCAGCGGATCGAACATTCCCGAAAGCATCAGCACGAAAGTAATAGCCAGAAACGCCAGCAGGCGCAAAGACCACTTAGCAGGGCGTGACATCGCAACTCCCTGAGGCATTCCCAATCACCGTATTTTTATGGATCCTTTTGCTCCTCTAGCGCCTGGTCTGCCGCGCTCCCAACTTTTTCACATAGTTGTTTGCTGTGGTCCGGACAGTTTTTCTGAGCACGTCTGGCAACCGCCTCTAAATCCCCACTGTCTAGCGTGGTGTCGATGTGATTAAGTACCCAATCACCAAAGGCGGGATTTTTTTTCGCCAGCGCATCGAGCGCCGGCAGCGTGTTCCACTTGTCCACCAGCAGGCGGATCACCGCCTCAGAGTTACCCTCAGCTATGCTCCCGTCGTCGCATTGCCCGTAATGGCTGTAGTTCTCGCTAACCGCCTGCCAGCTGCTGAGACTATCCACGGCAAGATCTGCCGCCTCGGCATCCGCCGGGGTACAGTCTTTCGCCATGGCGTTACTCATGGCCAGCAGGAAAAGCGCAGCTATTGGGATAATCCGGTTCATATGAAATACGTCCTTACGCCATGAAGTCACGTAGCGAGTTATCTGCGTGATCGTCTCATTGCAACGAATGCCACCAGCCACACCAGCAGGAAGGTTATTGCAGCCCTGCCAAGTATTATCAGATTGTTGTACATGTTATCCCACTCGGCACCGGGAACCGGGCCGGCGATCTTTTCATATAGCGCAAAGAGATCACCAGCAGGGACAAGCGCATACATCAGGATCACCACCACAGCATAAGCAGCGAAAGACAACAGCCACAGCAGAGCAATATGAATAGCTTTCATCTGCCGCCACGTTTCTGCTTTAGCGTGCCTACAACCAATATTAATAAGGCATTAATGAGCACTGACAAGCCTAGTGCTGTGAACATAAACAAATCGTTCCAGTCAGCCTCCGTAATAAATCCTATCGAATTACTGAAGAGCTCAAATAAATATACCTCAGGCAAGAGGAGGTAGAACGCCGCAAAAATGATGAAAAAAGACAAAAACTGTGCGAGCCATAACCCGGCTTGTTTTGCTGGCGTCATCATTAATACACCTGAACTGTGCCGTATGCATAGAGTGAGCCAGATACCAGAAGCTTAGGGGTTTTCATGAGGGCATCTCGCAAGATCAAAAAGTGTGAAGGAGACGGCAACGTAATACACCCGTTGCTTATCCCCTCATAGCCTGCTGGGTGAAGCCTGAAATTTCCTCGTTCTACCGCTTCAATAAACGTGTGGTCGTCAATGCTTCCATCTACGCGGTATAGCGCAAACCATATTGAATGATCGGATCCTGTGTATTTAGTGGCAAATACGTCCTTCACCCGGGTGCCAATGCTTCGAGGTCTGTCCACTATGTAGTATTGACCTGGGGGCAACGGGCCAGCCCCTTTAACTGCAACTGAGGCCGGGTTATTACGATGCTGACCTTCGTTCCCCGAGTACGCGGGGAAGAAACCAATACCAGGGCAACTGAGGTTTGATAAGCCGTTGCCATTCAGCCTGAACGTACACCGGATCATCGTTCGTTCCATGAGTCAGAGAAAATGATATTCCCGTCGCAATGCTTCCAGGTGATTTTGTCGTAGCGGAGGGCGATCCCCTCGAGGTGATTGTGTTTCTCAGTGCTTTCGTTTTTGCAGTTGTGCATTAGCGGGCATACAGAAACGATTTTGACGCCTTCCAGCAGCATATTGAAGTATTCCACCTCCTGGCCTGCATCGTTGATTTTGTACCACTTAAATTCAGCGCTCTTAAGCGTCTGGCCGGTGGCTACGGCCTTGTAAAGATAGGGGCTGGAGTAATCAAACTCCTTTTCAAAATTGAGCGCGCTGTGTACCCGCGTGCCGGTGATCTTGCCCGTATTGTTGTCGGTCGGCAGGAACAAACCGTGACCAAAACCGAGCACCTCTATGCTACCCTCGCGATCCCTTACATCAACCCCGCCCTTAATATCCGCGCCGCCGTCGTCTTTAAGCCATAAATAAGCTGGAATAGCCACTTCATTAATTCCATTTAGTTGAAAAATCAACCAAACCTTACAGCTACTGAATTTGACAAAATGTAATTTTTTATAAGCACAGAAACCTCGATAAATTATTAATATGGATAACTTATATTAATAATCGCACTCAATAAATTAAGCGGGAGGGGTATGGAATCTCTACACGCGCCAACATGCCAGATTGCCTACCCATCAAATTTTCACACCCGTGAAATTAAAAAAAGTAGGCTGCCTCGATGGGTGGGCGGGCGTCGGATTATGAACAAAAAAATGAACAACCCACCATCATCAAAAAATCAGAACTAAATAACAATGAGTTAGGTCGATAATGATGTTGTCAATGAAATCCAAAAAGATAGGCTACCCCTAATGTGTCTGTGCCCTGTGCTGCTGTCTCATACCATTACTTAGTACTGGTCTCATTGAGGCGAAGATCTACCACTATCTTAGTCATGTCCTTAACCACTTTGTTAATTCCGCTGTTCTGGTTCTGCTCTCCATTCTCATTAATCACGAATAGAGAGGACTCAGAGTTAATGGCCCGTGCTGCGTCTGATTTAGCGCTGCTGGCACAATGAGTAAAGCCGGTAGGATGTTTAACGACTTCCCGTTAACGTCCTGCAGTGTACGCATGTTGTAACTTTAATTGTTGAGTTATGTCTTGCCATCATTTTATAATTAGTTATTCTTATGTGTTAGCCTATCTTGGGACATTTAAACATGAAAATATCTAGAGGATATATTTATATCACTTAAATTATATTTATTCTAAAAAATAAAGGGGCTTTCGCCCCTTACTAAATTATATTTTATTATCTATTTTTTTTACGAAAAATTCAAATGGGTTACCACCTGTCATTGATTTCATGAATGGAGCAATAGTTCCGGCTGATCTTATAAATTCTTTTTGAGCCTTTTGAATTTCACCGCTATTTGATAATCGCCCTGTTGTACCAGGCCGCAAGAGAACAACAAGTTTCGAAAATACCTTAAGAAGATTCATCCATAAATCGCATGCCTGATCTTTTGAAACTGTTTTTTTGAATCCAATTTTATATGGTGACAATATTTTAGTTTCTAGTAATGTTTCTAAAAGACCACTCATACCATGTACAGTCATGAAAGCACTTCCTCGCTCATTCAGAAAACCAAGGAGATCTTTTTCATCCTGCATTATCTGACCTTGTTTCTGCTTCTCTTGCAATTCTGATTTGAGTAAATTGGCTGCCTCGTTGAGTGAATAAACAAAAAGAACATGCTGAGCAGAAATGACTTCATTGAAAGCAATTTTGTAATGTTTATCATCCTCCCATATCTGCATCTTATTATGATAACTATCATATGGGCTACCATGCCATGCAGTAAGAGCCTGTGCAGCAGTATGTGATTCAATTTTATTTTTCTTATTCTCGAAAATATGGCCTCTTAAGCCGCCATCATATTCAGCGATCCGTAAAGTTCTAAACTCATCTCTAAGCCTACTCTGAATTGTGTCATGCGCTCTAAAGTCAGATTGAATAACTTTATTTTGACTATTATTGAATCTAGTAATAGAACGAACGGTTTCTTTATTTTCACACTTGATAAATCTTACGCCAACCTCTATTTTAGACAAATCTTCTCGTGGATCTAGCTCCCCTAACGAACCAGTGGTCTGAGCGCCATTCACAATCCCAATGCCGGTAACTGATTTAATTAGTGCATCGTCGACTAATTCAAAATCGTGTACTAAGGCTGTGATGCCATTATTAAAAACGAAGAAATCCTGTGGTGACTCTTTCGCTGAAGATTGTATTCCTGCATTTATAACCTTGTCCGAATCTTTATTGTTAGCTCCCATGAACCCTCGGACGTTTGGATTATACAACCCCCTACTCTCATATTTCCGATAAAGATCGGCCAACCATTGACCGTTAACAGTCGTAATGAAAGTTTTCCAATCAGCGTCATGCATTAAAAAACCTTTTCGAGGCTCACCAAATTCAAATAGATCAGTAACAGCGATCGACTGTGATGATGCACGATAAAAACTGTCTAATGTTTCTAAACCTACTTCTTTAAACTGCAATGCAATGTTTTTACTAACATCACCATATGCATCCAACATAGTTTTAATTCCAGCCACACAGAGCTCCATGTCCTGCTGGATTTGAAGACTCTCAGGGCAGTTATGCACATACCAAACATGAACCGCACGAATGGTGCCTTCTCTTATAGCAGCCCTTGCATCTTTGATATGAGGAGCAACTCCCTCCGGAAGTTTTGCCTCATCTGTTGCCAGCAAAACTGACATAGCGTGCCCCAAATCAGTTCCTTTATTGCCTAAAGCACTTTTCCTAAATCTGCTCGACTCATATGCTTGACAGACGACTATCACACCAAGATCGCGGCTTACAAAAAGCAAATCAATTTTGGCATCACCACCGCCTCCCGTAACAGCGGGTAGCAAAGTCGCAATGGGGTCATCAATACTGAAGCATAACTCCATTCCAAATGCAGCAATTTTATTCTCTTTAAATGGGTCTAGATCGTCTCTTTGTTTTAATGCCAACATAAATTGGCAATCATCGAAATCTTGATACGACATGCGATATGTTATCCTTAGGTTTAAAATGCCAATAAATAATAATTATCGGATGATTCATCATATGAATTATCAACGGAGAGAAGAGGACCTGGATCACATTTTATGAAATGGGTAAAAATATGGATATACAGTGATCAGAAATGGTTAATTTTATTAAATAACAAACTAACTATATAAATAAAACATAACCCATTATAATTTTTTTAAATTAGAACACAATAATCAAAGATCAGTGTTTCAAGTCCAGCCCCTCAACCAAACATCAAGGGCTTACGCCAAAACGTAAGCCCTTAGTCATTTCCAGGATTAACCAATCAGCGTCGTGGACAACTCACACGAGCTCCCGCAATTGCTCCTGCATATAGGCAGAAAAGTATTCAGGGTTCTTGATCACTACGTGGTCGGTTGCGTTAATTTTCTCGGCCCATCCGGCCACTTTCTTCGTAAAGTCGGGATCCCATCCCTCCTGAGCCCCGCGCGCCATCACGTCGCCGGCGCTGGCTGGTGTACCCAACTCTTTCAAATACTTGAATATTCCCTTCGCTGTACTCTCGTCCATCGACTGCGGCACTGACGCGGAAGTGTCCATACCACCAATGAAATCCAATGCTTTCTCAATGACTGTTGGCATACTCTTATCCTTAAAATTAACCTTTAGTAAACAAAGGTTTGCTATGGCCTGAAATTGATCGGAAATTCAAAGAGATTGTCACGGTACCGGAAACCACATCACACACCCTTGAGCACTTCCGATACATTCCTGAAGCATTGCATAAACCACACCCCCGAACCATTAACCCCCTCACAAACATCTAAAACTAAAGAAATCCCCCGTCGCGCCGATCATCATCCGTGTGTATTATTTCCTGTAGCTCTTACCACAACTAACCTTAACTCAAATACTTAAGCGCTAAAGCGAAAGGCATCATGAGCACACCGATCAAGCGGCTAGAAATTATTAAAAATGCCATTGAACTGGAAGATGACGACATCATCGACAGCCAGCTGGCACGGCTGAAAAGTGAAGCGTATGACGATGAGCTACAGGCGATCGTCGCGGCGCTTGAGAATAAAAATTACACCGCAGCGATAAAAGCCATCACCGCCTGGTTGCAGAGTCAGCGCTCGCTGACGCAGTGGCGCGATCCGCAGGTGGCCGCCAGCAAGCTGGAGCTGCGAGCGCTGGAAGAGCGTCTGCGCGATCTGATTGACC
The DNA here is from genome assembly GCF_030238365.1 of Lelliottia wanjuensis. Lineage (GTDB taxonomy): Bacteria > Pseudomonadota > Gammaproteobacteria > Enterobacterales > Enterobacteriaceae > Enterobacter > Enterobacter wanjuensis. The sequence goes on from NZ_JASSOT010000047.1 coordinate 6,552, forward strand.
GCCGCAACGCCCGCGTTCAGCAGCTCGATGAGTTCAACGATCTCTATTTCTCCCGCCTCGGCCCTTTGATGTCGCAAATCCTTCAGTTGCGTAAAACGCTGGCGGAGCTGAATCTGCGCCGTCAGCAGGCGGAGGCGCGTCGTCGCGAAGAGGACTATCGTCGCTGCCAGCAATACATGGCGCAGGCCGTCGAAGTGCTGACGACGCTCACCCAGCGCTGGCGCGCGCTGCCCGCCGATTCGGTGCAGGCTGCCGACGCGCGTAAACATCTGCAGCAGCAGAGCGATCTGATTGCCAATCTGCTGGCCGAAGCGCAAGAGCTCGAAATGGGCTTAACGCGCGAAGAAGAACCGGCGCGTCAGGCGCGGGATGAAGCCAACGAAGAGTACGAGAAATACCGCGAGCAGCACCACGATGCCGAAGTGCGTCTGCGCAAAGGCAAGGACTTGTCGGAAGAGGATCAGAACGAGCTGAAACGGCTCTGGCGTCAGGCCAGCAAGCTCTGCCATCCGGATCTGGTGGCGGACGATCTGAAAGAAGAAGCCAACACCATGATGGTGCAGCTCAATCAGGCCAAACAGCGCGGCGATGTGAAAGCTATCCGTTCACTGGTGGCGCGTCTGCAGCAGGGCTTTGAACCGCTGATGGCAAGCGACCGCCTGAACGATCTGGAACGTATTCGCAAAAAGATGGCGCAGGTACGCGAGCAAATCGACACATTAGTGAACGAGCTGGCGGAGCTGGAAAAAGAGGAGTCCTGGCTGTTGGTCTCCTCGCTGAGCAATATGGAGTCCTATTTTGCCCAGCAGGAGAAAGCGCTGCATGACGTACGCGCTGCGCTCGAAAATCAGGTGAACGAAGCGCAGCTCGACGAAGTGGCTTAATTACTTCGCGTGCCAGTACGCGCTGGCACGCACTAGCTGCGGGTCAATCGCGTCAGTCTCAAACTGGCGGCTCAGGTTTTTGACCACCTTCCCTTCCCCGGTTAGCCAGATAAAGTAATCTTCGGCAGGCACACTCACTTCAGCCAAACGATCCGCCACCGCCTGCTCGCTGTGCCCGACAATCCAGGTGATGTTGAAATCACTCAGATGCGCCAGATAGTCCTTGTAAGATTCTTCACCGACGGTCACCACCGCGCGGATCTCCGGGCGAACCGGCAGTTGCGCGATCGCCTCCAGTCGACGACGCAGCGCAGGCATCCCGGACTCATCACACACATACAGCTGCCACGCATAATCTTCCGGCACTACCAGCGATCCGCGCGGGCCGCCGATGGTCAGCTTATCGCCCTCTTTCGCCTGCACCGCCCACTGGCTTGCGACACCGCCATCGTGCACGAAGAAATCGAGCACCAGTTCGTGGCGATCGCCGTCGTACAGCGGCGTGTAGTCACGCGCCATCGGGCGCACGCCGTCGCCCCAGTCGATGCCTTCGTCGGTCACCACCGGCGGGACAAAAGTTGCGCCCGGAGCCGGGAAAAAGACTTTGGTATGGTCGTCAAAACCCTGTGAGCTGAAGCCCTCCAGCGCCTCGCCGCCTAAGACGATGCGTTGAAAGCCAGCAGTGACACGCTCAACGCGGAGCACGGTCAGCTCGCGAAAGCGCAGTTCATTGCGTACACGTTGTGGGTAGCGGGTTGATGTCATTTTTCTGCCTTCGTGATGTGAATACGATATATCTAAATAAATTTTAAATGATAATGATTGCTAACAAAGGAGATTGCAAGTCTTTTTTTGATATACAGAAGCCAGCACATTCCAGAGCATAAAAATCAAAAATAAAACCAATAATTTCAATCAACTAAAATATATACAAAAAACAGCATTGCTAAAAAGAGAGATTTAGATATAAATTAGATATATCAAATTAAGGAGAAAACCTATGCGACATTCACACGACGATTTCGATCGCGGCCACCATCATCATGGCCGCGGCGGAGAGCACCACGGCGGGGGCGGCGGGCGCCGTCAGCGCTTCTTCGGCCACGGCGAATTACGCCTGGTGATTCTGGAGATCCTGACCCGCAACGCCAGCCACGGCTATGAGCTGATCAAAGAGATTGAGAGCATGACCCAGGGGAATTACACCCCCAGTCCTGGCGTGATCTACCCGACCCTCGATTTCCTGCAGGATCAGGCATTTATTACCATTTCGGAAGAAGAAGGCGGGCGCAGGAAGATTGCAATCACCGTGGCCGGGCAGCAGTGGCTGGACGAAAATCAGGAACATCTGGAGCACATTCAGGCGCGTATTACCGCGCGCTGCGTCGGCTTCCAGCTGCGTAAAAACCCGCAGATGAAGCGCGCTCTGGATAACTTTAAAGCGGTTCTGGACCTGAAAGTGAATCAGGGAGAGTTAAGCGACGCGCAGCTCAAACAGATCATCGGCGTGATCGACCGCGCGGCGCTGGATATCTCCCAGCTGGATTAAGCCAGCGCATCCTCGCTCACGCGGAACACTTTGACTAACTCTTTCAGGTGCATGGCCTGATCGTTAAGCGACGCCGCCGCCGCAACCGACTCCTCCACCAGCGCAGAGTTCTGCTGGGTGGTGGAGTCAATCAGGCCAATCGCGCTGTTAATCTGCGAGATGCCCTGCGTCTGCTCGTGGCTGGCCTGGCGGATCTCCTGCAAAATCACATCCATCTCTTCGACATTTCCGACCATACCGTTAATCAGCCCGCTGGCTTTTTCGACCAGGGTCATCCCGTCCTGCGCCTGGAGGGTTGAGTTTTCGATCAACTGGCGGATTTCGCGGGCTGAGGAGGCACTTTTTTGCGCCAGCTGGCGTACTTCACCCGCCACCACCGCAAAACCTCGTCCGTGCTCACCGGCGCGCGCGGCCTCAACCGCCGCATTGAGTGCCAGAATATTGGTCTGGAAGGCAATGGTGTCGATCAGGTTGATGATGTCCGACATACGATGAGTCGTGTCATTAATCAGGCGCATTTTCTGCGTCACCTGCATCATCATCTCGCCATTGTTTTTGACCGCACTCGCGGCATCGGCGGACAAATTCGTCGCGTCTCCCGTATGGGCAGCCGTGTTTTTCACCGTCACGGTGATCTGCTCCATCGAGGCCGCCGTCTGCTCCACGGAGCTGGCCTGCGCTTCAGTGCGCGCCGCCAGATCCTGATTCCCCGCCACAATTTGCGCCGCCGCGCTGGAGATGTTTTCAGAGCCGGACTGCACCCGCTGCACAATATCCAGCAGGCGGGTTTTCATCTCCATCAGCGCAGAGAGCAGCTGCCCGGTCTCGTCCTGGCTGTGAGTGGTGATGTTGCGAGTCAGATCGCCGTCGGCAATGGCTTTGGCAAACGAGACCGCCTCGCCCAGCGGACGAGTAATGGAACGCACGATCAACCAGCCGATCGCACTGCCGATCACCACGCTAAACGCGGTCAGGGTCATCATCCACATACGGTTGCTACTCGAATCCTCCTCCACCAGCGCGCCTGCGTTTTGCATCTCGGTATTTTGTACCGCGATCAACTCCTGCACTTTGTCTTTGTAAGTCTGCTGCACCTCGACGGTTTTGGTCATCATCTCCCGAATCGCCCCCTCCCGGTCGTGGTTTTGCACCGCTTTGAGAATGCGAAAACGGGAATCCAGATACTGCTGACGTACGTCGCGAAACTCCGCCAGGATCTGTACGGATTTAGGATCGTGCAGAGTATTCGTCAATTCTTTATAAATGACGCTGATATGCGCGCTGATCTCTTTCAGGCGCTCCTGCGACTGCCCGGTATATTGGCCTTTCTCGTCGAGCAGCATCAGTTGCTGGATGCTGACAAATTCCTGGAATGAATCAATTAATTCATTGGCTTTAACCGTCGCGGGATAATCATGGGTGAGAATGGATTTCATCTCATTATTTCCCCGGCTCAACCCCACGAGCGACAGGCTGGCGCTCAGCACCATCAACACCATTAAAAAGCCAAAACCCAAAAATAATTTTTTCCCGATCTTCACGTTATGCAAGAACATCGCTGCACCATTAATGTGGTTATTTCTTAGATACTCAGCGTTATCGGATATTGGCGCGGTAACTTTATTAATAGAATAAATAATTTCACCAACACTATTACAATATATAAGCCACATGAATTAATGATGTTTGGATTTAATTTAATATCAATAAATACCGCTTATTTATTAATAAAAAAGCCCGCTTATTCATGCCGAAATAAGCGGGCTTGTTCCTGAATCTTACTGACTCAGTGGAGAACTGTCACCGCATCTTCAAGACGTCCGGCGCGGTGCTTCACCATCGCCGAGACGCGAGCGCTCTCTTCCACCAGATCGGCGTTTTTCTGCGTGATGTCGTCCAGTTCGGCCACCGCGCGGGTCAGGTCCGACAGCCCGGTCGCCTGCTCGGATGTCGAGTGGCTGATCTGGGCAATCAGGCGCGTCACGTTTTGCACCTGCTCGACAATGTCATCCATGGTGCGCCCGGCGGCGTAAACCTGATCCGACCCCGACTGCACCTTGCTGGCGCTGGCATCGATCAGCTTGCGGATGTCGTTCGCGGCGCTGGCGCTGCGGCTTGCCAGATGGCGCACTTCTCCGGCCACCACGGCAAAGCCTTTACCCTGCTCGCCCGCACGTGCCGCTTCCACCGCCGCGTTGAGCGCCAGGATATTGGTCTGGAAGGCGATGTCGTTGATAAGCTTGGTGATGGAGCCAATGCGCTGGGTACTGTCGGCAATATCATCCATGGTTTTGACGACGGTCTGCATCGCATGACCGCCCTCTGCCGCCGCACCGCTCGCCACAATTGAGAGTTTATCGGCCGCCGCTGCGGTTTCAGAGTTACTCTGCACCGAAGCTGCCATCTGATTCATGGTGCTCACGGTCTGCTGCACATTCGCCACCGTCTGACGGGTGCGGTCGTTGAGATCTTCATTGCCTTTCGCCAGTCGGTCGCTGCCATCGCGCACGCTCACCACCTGGCTGGAGACATCATTGATCAGCCAGCGGCAGATCAGCCCCAGCTGTCCGACCGAACGCAGGGTCAGCCCCAGCTCGTCGCTGCGGTTCAAATGGTCGACGCTGTTGCGCTCGCCGGTCGCCACTTTAAGGGCCTGGCGCGCCACATTCTCTACCGGACGGACGATTTGCTGCTCGAACAGCACGGTGCCCAGCAGCATCACCAGGGCACTCGCGCCCAGTGCGGCCCAGCTCGCATTTGTCGCAATAAGGGTGGCCGCCAGCACCGCAAACAGCACCGCCATCACGCCACGCACCCGCCAGCGCAGCGGCATCGCCGGTAATTTCCCGAGCCAGCCCTTACTCACCACCAGCCCTTTATGGACGCGCTTCTTGCTGCGTCCCTCGTTCAGGGCTTGATAGAGCGGCTCCACCGCCGCGATCTCCTCCGCCGTCGCCCGGGTACGAATCGACATGTAGCCCGTCACCTCACCGCCGCGCACCATCGGCACGGCGTTTGCGCGCACCCAGTAGTGGTCGCCATTCTTACGGCGGTTTTTCACAATCCCGCTCCACGGCTCGCCCTGTTTCAGGGTGTACCACATATCGGCAAAGGCCGCTTTCGGCATATCCGGATGGCGCACCAGGTTGTGCGGCTGGCCCAGCAGTTCATTGAGTTGGTAGCCACTCACTTTCACGAAAGTGTCGTTGGTGTGGGTCATGTGGCTGTGGAGGTCGGTGGTGGACATGAGGGTGGTATCGTCGTTCAGAGGATAGTCATTCTGAGTGACATACGGTTGAGCGGACATGATGGGCATCCCTTGCAGGTTATTTGAATGTTAATTTTGTGGGTTTATCTCTTTTCGGCGGTAAATAATTTATCTTTAGTTGTTAAATCCGATCGAGATCGCAAATTGCAGTTAAACCGCACTTTTTGTACGCATTTCTAATTGATTGATTTCAAATACTTTCATGAAGAAATTACCCACAAAGCCTGACCAGTTAACGCCTCCTTAAGTAGCACGCCTCGCACCACGCCGGTGCAATTGACGTTTTTCCGGGCATCTGCCACGCAATAAAGCCCACCGGCAAAGCTGAGAACCTTCCTTCCGGCACGATTAAATTTTGCGCAACATTATTTTAACCTGGCGTTTATCCCGATTTTCGTTAAGTCACCGGAAGTGGCGTAATCCCTGCAATAATTAATTCAGTATCATGTGATACGCGATCCCCCGGAGCTCATTTTGAACAGGTTACCTTCCAGCGCCTCGGCTCTCGCCTGTACCGCGCACGCACTGAATCTCATCGAAAAGCGAACGCTTGACCATGAGGAGATGAAACAACTTAACCGAGAGGTGATTGACTACTTTAAAGAGCATGTGAATCCAGGGTTTTTAGAGTACCGAAAATCTGTTACCGCTGGCGGGGATTACGGAGCCGTAGAGTGGCAAGCGGGAAGTCTGAATACGCTTGTCGACACCCAGGGACAGGAGTTTATTGATTGCCTGGGTGGTTTTGGAATTTTCAACGTGGGGCACCGTAATCCAACTGTGGTTTCCGCCGTACAGAATCAACTCGCGAAACAACCCCTTCACAGCCAGGAACTGCTCGACCCGCTTCGCGCCATGCTCGCGAAAACGCTGGCGGCCTTAACGCCTGGCAAACTGAAATACAGCTTCTTCTGCAATAGCGGCACGGAATCGGTCGAAGCGGCGCTGAAACTCGCCAAAGCGTACCAGTCGCCGCGCGGCAAATTCACCTTTATTGCCACTACCGGCGCGTTCCACGGCAAATCCCTTGGCGCACTGTCGGCGACGGCAAAATCGACCTTCCGCAAACCCTTTATGCCGCTGCTGCCGGGCTTCCGCCACGTGCCGTTCGGCGATATCAACGCGATGCGCACCGTGCTGACCGAGTGCCGGAAAACCGGTGACGACGTGGCGGCGGTGATCCTCGAGCCGATTCAGGGCGAAGGCGGGGTGATCCTGCCGCCGCAGGGCTATCTGCCTGCGGTGCGTAAGCTGTGCGATGAGTTTGGCGCGCTGCTGATCCTCGACGAAGTGCAAACGGGGATGGGCCGCACCGGCAAGATGTTTGCCTGCGAACACGAGAACGTGCAGCCGGATATTCTCTGTCTGGCGAAAGCTCTCGGCGGCGGCGTGATGCCGATTGGCGCGACCGTTGCCACCGAAGAGGTGTTCTCGGTGCTGTTCGATAATCCGTTCCTGCACACCACGACGTTTGGCGGCAACCCGCTGGCCTGTGCGGCCGCGCTGGCGACCATCAACGTGCTGCTGGAGCAGAACTTACCGGCTCAGGCGGAACAGAAAGGCGATATGTTGCTGGACGGCTTCCTGCAATTAGGCCGTGAATACCCGGACCTGGTGCAGGACGCGCGCGGGAAAGGAATGCTGATGGCCATCGAGTTTGTGGATAACGAAATCGGCTACAACTTCGCGAGCGAGATGTTCCGCCAGCGGGTGTTAGTGGCCGGGACGTTGAACAACTCGAAAACTATTCGTATCGAACCCCCGCTGACGCTGACCATTGAGCAGTGCGAGACCGTGCTGAAAGCGGCCCGTAAGGCGCTGGCGGCGATGAGGGTGAGTGTGGAAGAGGCATAAGTGCCACCATCCGGCCTACGTGAGTGTGGTTTCGTAGGCCGGATAAGCGCAGCGCCATCCGGCATTTTTTAAACGATACGCACGCCTGACGGCATCGCCCGCTCCGCCGTCAACAACACGCTTTCGCTGCCGTCCTCGGTTTCGGCGCATAACAACATGCATTCCGACACTTCCCCGCGCATTTTGGCCTTTTCCAGATTACACAGCACCACCACCGATTTCCCCAGCAGCGCCTCCTCCGTGTAATACGGCACCAGGCTGGTGACGGTCTGCAACTGGCGCTCGCCAATATCAATCTGCACGATGTACAGCTTATCGGCATTCGCGTGGCGCTTAACGTCGATAATTTTCCCGGTGCGCATCTCCAGGCGGGCGAAATCCCCGTACGAAACCTTTTCCATGATAACCCTCAAGTAAATATTTAGTAAAATTATCACAGCATAAGCGGCGCTGGCGATCAATGGATTTTTACTAAACAGGCGGGATTCATTACAATGGCGGCAGACTCTATTTTAACTCCCGCGCTGAGGGGCCCCATGGCAACACTGAAAGATATCGCAAAGGAAGCGGGCGTGTCGCAGGCTACCGTGTCGCGCATTCTGAACGACGACCGGACGCTGAACGTCAAAGAGGAGACCCGCCACCGGATCCTCGAAATCGCTGAAAAACTGGAATATCGCGGGAGCAGCGCGCGCAAAAGCCTGGTCCAGCACGACGCCTGTCACCACGTGCTGGCGCTCTACAGCTACCGTCAGGAGCTGGAAATCAACGACCCCTACTACCTGGCCATCCGCCATGGCATTGAAACCCAATGCGAAAAGCTGAATATCGGCCTGACGAATTGCTATGAAAATCAGGGGCTGCCGGAGATCAGCAAGGTCAGCGGGATCCTGATTGTCGGCAAACCGGCAGAACCAATGCGCCAGGCAGCAGAGGCCCTGAGCGACAATATCTGCTTTATCGATTTTCACGAGGCGGGTTCCGCTTTTGACTCGGTGGATATCGACCTGGTGCGCATCAGCAAAGAGGTGATCGACTTCTTCGCCGCACAGGGCGTACAGCGCATCGGCTTTATCGGCGGGGAAGACGAGCCGGGCAAAGCGGACATCCGCGAAAAAGCCTTCGTCGAATATGGCCAGCTTAAAGGCGTGGTGTCGGAGAAAGACATCTGGCGCGGCGGCTTCTCCAGTTCGTCGGGCTATGAGCTGGCGACGAAGATGCTGGCGCAGGAGGATTTCCCCGAGGCGCTGTTTGTCGCCTCGGATTCTATAGCCATCGGCGTGCTGCGGGCGATCCACGAGAAAGGGCTGACGATTCCGCAGGATATCAGCCTGATTAGCGTCAACGATATCCCCACCGCCCGCTTTACCTTCCCGCCGCTGACCACCGTGCGCATCCACTCGGAAATGATGGGCAGCCAGGGCGTGAACCTGCTGCTGGAAAAAGCGCGCGATGGCCGTGCGCTGCCGCTGCAGGTGTTTGTGCCGAGCCGGTTGAAGTTGCGCGGTACGACGCGTTAAACCCCATGCCGGGTGGCGGCTACGCCTTACCCGGCCTACAAAAACAACCATTCTCCTGTAGGCCGGGTAAGGCGTAGCCGCCACCCGGCAATTTCCCCACCCTCCTCCCTACCCCCTTATTTTCGTGATCCGCTTAACTCATTTCAGTTTTACTGATTTTATTTAGTAAAATATTTACTAAACTCCCCTGCAATGATGTTTTAACCCGCAGGGAGATGAGATGAACCGCTGGGAGAATGTTCAACTGACGCACGAAAACCGGCTGCCGCCGCGCACGTACTTTTTTGCTTATCAGGATATCGACCAGGCCCGCCGCTTTGCCCGTGAGGCCAGCAGCCATTTTCTGCTGCTGAGCGGCCAATGGACGTTCCGCTATTTCGACCACCCGCTGGAAGTGCCAGAGTCCTTCCCCCACCAGCTGATGAGCGACTGGGGCCAGATCGGCGTGCCGTCCATGTGGCAGCTGGAAGGCCACGGCAAGCTGCAATACACCGACGAAGGATTCCCCTTCCCGATTGACGTGCCGTTCGTGCCGAGCGCCAACCCGACCGGGGCCTATCAACGCCTGTTCACTCTCGGCGACAGCTGGAGCGCGCGCCAGACGATTATCAAATTCGACGGCGTAGAGACCTATTTCGAAGTCTACGTGAACGGCCACTACGTCGGGTTCAGCAAGGGCAGTCGCCTGACGGCGGAGTTCGATATCTCCCCTTACATTCACGCGGGTGAAAACCTGCTGTGCGTCAAAGTGATGCAGTGGGCCGACTCCACCTACATCGAAGATCAGGATATGTGGTGGACGGCGGGGATTTTCCGCGACGTCTACCTGGTGGGCCGCCAGCTCACGCATATCGACGATTTCACCGTCACCACCACCTTTAACGACGACTACCGCGACGCCACCCTCGCCTGCCACATCGAGCTGGAAAACCTGACTGCCCAGTCGGAAAAGGTCACCCTCGAGGTTCAGCTTTTCGACGGCGAAAAGCCGCTGTATCAGGGCGAAACCCAGACCAGCGTCGGGAAGCGTCAGACCGTTGACTTCAGCATCGACGTCAAACAGCCAAAGCAGTGGTCAGCCGAAACCCCGCATCTCTATCACCTGCTGCTGATCCTGAAAAACGCCGCAGGCGACACGCTGGAAGTGGTCCCACAGCGCGTGGGCTTCCGCGATATCCAGGTGCGTGACGGCCTGATGCTCATCAACAACCGCTACGTGATGCTCCACGGCGTTAACCGCCACGATAACGATCATCGCAAGGGCCGCGCGGTGAGTATGGATCGGGTGGAAAAAGATCTGATCCTGATGAAGCAGCACAACATCAACTCGGTGCGTACCGCCCACTACCCGAACGATCCGCGCTTTTACGAGCTGTGCGATCTCTACGGCCTGTTTGTGATGGCGGAGACGGACGTCGAGTCCCACGGTTTCGCCAACGTCGGCGATCTGAGCCGCATCACCGACGATCCGACGTGGGAAAGCGTGTACGTTGAGCGCATCGTGCGCCACGTGCAGGCGCAGAAAAATCATCCGTCGATTGTCATCTGGTCGCTCGGCAACGAGTCCGGCTACGGGTGCAACGTCCGCGCGATGGCGAAAGCCTGCAAGGCGCTGGATCCCACCCGTCTGGTGCATTACGAAGAGGACCGCGACGCCGAAGTGGTGGACATCATCTCCACCATGTACACCCGCGTGCCGCTGATGAACGAGTTCGGCGAATTTCCGCACCCGAAACCGCGCATCATCTGCGAATACGCCCACGCCATGGGCAACGGTCCCGGCGGCTTAAGCGAATACCAGAACGTCTTTTATCGTCACGACTGTCTGCAGGGGCATTACGTCTGGGAGTGGTGCGATCACGGTATTCAGGCGCAGGACGCGGACGGCAAAACGTTCTACCAGTACGGCGGTGACTTTGGCGACTACCCGAATAACGCCAACTTCTGCCTCGACGGGCTGATCTACTCCGATCAAACCCCAGGCCCCGGCCTGCGGGAGTACAAGCAGGTGATCGCCCCGGTGAAAGTTCACGCCGTCGATGTGGCGCGCGGCGAGCTGCGGGTCGAGAACAAACTGTGGTTCAGCACACTCGACGACTACACCCTGCGCGTGGAGATCAAAGCCGAAGGCGAGTTGCTCAGCAGCCAGGCGCTGAAAGTAAGCGATTTAGCCCCGAACAGCGCCCGCACCGTTCAGATTACCGTCCCAGAGACAGACGGTCGCGAAAGCTGGGTCAACGTCTTCGTCAGCAAAGATTCCGCCACGCCCTACAGCGATGCGAATCACCTGATTGCCCAGTATCAGTTTGCGCTGGCCCCGCGCACGCATGCCGCGAAGCCCCTGGCCGTCAGCGCCACGCCGCTAATCGTCCGCGATGAACGCCTGACCTGCACCGTCAGCGGGCACAACTTCCGCATGGCGTTCTCAAAACTCAGCGGCAAGCTCACGTCGTGGCAGGTGAACGGTGAAGAGTTGATTGCCGAAGAGGGCAAAATCAATTTCTTCAAGCCGATGATTGATAACCACAAGCAGGAGTACGAAGGGCTGTGGGAACCGAATCATCTGCAGATCATGCAGGAGCATCTGCGCGCCATTGAGATTTCCCGCGACGGCGATGACCTGGTAATGGAAACCCGCACCACCCTGGCGCCGCCGGTGTTTGATTTCGGCATGCGCTGCACCTACTGCTGGCGCGTCACTCCGGCGGGCGCCCTGAGCGTCGAGCTGTCGGGGACACCGTACGGCGACTATCCGCACATCATCCCGTGCATCGGCTTTACGCTCGGCATCAACCAAAACCTCAACCAGGTGACGTACTACGGGCGCGGGCCGGGCGAGAACTACCCGGACAGCCAGCAGGCGAACCTGATCGACGTCTGGAAAAGCAACGTCAACGCGATGTTCGAGAACTACCCGTTCCCGCAGAACAACGGCAACCGCCAGCAGGTGCGCTGGGCGGCGCTAACCAGTCATAGCGGCCACGGCCTGCTCGTGGTGCCGCAACAGCCGATCCACTTCAGCGCCTGGCCGTACCGCAGCGAGGCGATCCACGCCGCGCGCCACTGCAACGAACTCGAGCGCAGCGGGCACATCACGCTGAATCTTGACCACCATCTGCTGGGACTGGGTTCGAACTCCTGGGGCAGCGAAGTGCTGGACAGCTGGCGCGTGCGCTTCCAGCCGTTCCGCTACGCCTTCACCCTGCTGCCGACCTGCGGCGATGTGCAGACCCAGGCGTTTTCTCTCACTCCCGCAGCCGCCGAAAGCGAGGCCGAATAATGGATATTTTGAACAACCTGGAAGAGTTTACCCGCCGCTACCAGGGCGGTCGCAAATGGCAGCGCTGCGTGGAAGCCATCCACAACATCGACAACATTCGCCCCGGCGTGGCCCATTCGATTGGCGATTCGCTGAGCTATCGCCTGACCACCGACACCACCACCGACGCGCTGTTTCTCGGGCACAGACGATATTTCGACGTGCATTACTACCTGCAAGGGGCGCAAAAAATCGAGTTTGCCCCGAAAGCACAATTACAGGTGGTGGAGTGCTACCGCGACGAAACCGACCGCGAGTTTCTCAAAGGCTGCGGCAATACGGTGGAGGTGCACGAAGGACAGATGGTGATCTGCGATATCGACGAAGCCTACCGTTTTATCAGCGACGGCGCGGTGAAAAAGGTCGTCCTGCGGGTGACCGTTGAAGACGGCTATTTCCATAACAAATAAAAAATCCGGCGGCGCCGATGTAGCGCCGCTATCCTCCCTGTACCTGGAGATTCGTTATGTCAGAGTCCACTGTTTTACAGTCCAAGCGTAATACCATCGGCAAGTTCGGCCTGCTGTCGCTGACCTTTGCCGCCGTTTTTAGCTTCAACAACGTCATCAACAATAATATCGAGCTGGGGCTGGCGTCCGCGCCGATGTTCTTCCTGGCGACGCTGTTCTACTTTATTCCGTTTTGTCTCATCATCGCCGAATTCGTCTCGCTGAATAAAAACTCCGAGGCGGGCGTGTATGCGTGGGTGAAAAGTTCCCTCGGCGGGCGCTGGGCGTTTATTACCGCCTACACCTACTGGTTCGTGAATCTGTTCTTCTTCACCTCGTTATTACCGCGCGTCATTGCCTACGCCTCCTACGCTTTTCTCGGCTATGAGTACATTCTCACGCCGTTTGCCACCGTGGTGCTGAGTCTGGTGCTGTTTGCCTTTTCGACGTGGGTCTCGACCAACGGCGCGAAGATGCTCGGGCCGATCACCTCCGTCACTTCCACGCTGATGCTGCTCCTGACGATGTCCTATATTCTGCTGGCGGGCGCGGCGCTGGTCGGCGGCGTGCAGCCTGCGGATCCGATCACCGTCGAGGCGATGATCCCCAACTTTAACTGGGCGTTCCTCGGGATTACCACCTGGATCTTCATGGCCGCGGGCGGCGCGGAATCTGTCGCCGTATACGTTAACGACGTGAAGGGCGGATCGAAATCATTCGTCAAAGTGATCATCCTCGCCGGGATCTTCATCGGCGTGCTCTATTCCATCTCCTCGGTGCTGATCAACGTCTTTATCAGCAGCAAAGAGCTGAAGTTTACCGGCGGTTCGGTGCAGGTATTCCACGGTCTGGCGGTGTACTTCGGCCTGCCGGAAGTGCTGATGAACCGCTTTGTCGGCCTCGTCTCCTTTACCGCCATGTTCGGCTCCCTGCTGATGTGGACCGCCACGCCGGTGAAAATCTTCTTCTCGGAAATCCCGTCCGGTATTTTTGGGCCGAAAACCGTCGCCCTCAATGAGAACGGCGTTCCGGCGCGCGCGGCGTGGATCCAGTATCTGATCGTGATCCCGCTGATGATTATCCCGACCATGGGATCAAACACCGCGCAGGATCTGATGAACACGGTGATCAACATGACCGCCGCCGCCTCGATGCTGCCGCCGCTGTTCATCATGCTGGCCTACCTGAACCTGCGCCGCAAACTCGACCACCTGCCGCGTGATTTCAAAATGGGCTCACGCACCACGGGTACGGTCGTTGTGTCGATGCTGATTGTGATTTTCACCATTGGCTTTATTGCCTCCACCTTCCCGACGGGCGGCAATATTCTGACGATTGTGTTCTACAACGTCGGCGGCATCGTGATTTTCCTTGGCTTTGCGTGGTGGAAATACAGCAAATACATCAAGGGATTATCGCAAGACGAAAAAAAGATTGAAGCCGCTCCTGCTTCGACGGCCTCCTGATCACACCCGAAAAACAAAATGAAAATAACACCGACTCTTTACGGGGCACTGGCTGCCCTCTCTTTTTGCACGCCATCGATGGCCGCGGAAGAAGCAAGACCAGCAGAACATGACGACACCCGCACGCCGGAACTGAGCGCCACGTCATACCGTTTTTACGGCGAGCTGGGCGTCGGCGGGTATATGGATCTCGAAGGCCCGGAGAAACACAAATACAGCGACGGAACATATATCGAAGGCGGGCTGGAGATCAAACACGGCCCGTGGTTTGGCCTGATCTACGGCGAAGGCTGGACTGTACAGGCGGACCATCAGGGCAACGCCTGGGTTCCCGACCACAGCTGGGGCGGGTTTGAGGGCGGTCTGAACCGTTTTTACGGCGGCTATCGCACGGAGGACAGCACCGAAATCATGCTCAGCCTGCGCCAGGATTCGTCCCTCGACGACCTGCAATGGTGGGGCGATTTCACCCCGGATCTGGGCTATGTCATCCCCAACACCCGCGACATCATGACCGCGCTGAAAGTGCAAAACCTGGCGGGCAAACTGCGCTACAGCGTGACCGCCACGCCCGCCGGGCATCACGACGAGAGCAAGGCCTGGCTGCACTTCGGCAAGTACGATCGCTACGACGATAAGTACACTTATCCGGCGATGATGAACGGTTATTTACAGTACGAATTCATCGACGGCGTGACCTGGATGAACGGCCTGGAAGTGACCGACGGCACCGGCGAATTGTTCTTAACCGGACTGCTGTCACCCAATCTGGCCGCCCGCGCATGGCATCATACCGGGCGCGCCAAAGGGCAAAACGTGCCGGGCACGGAGACCGGGTTTATGGCAAGCGCGATGGTCGAAACCCTGAAAGGGCTCTACTTCTCCACCGCCTGGAGCTACGCCAAACATCGCCCTGATGATTCCGCCAACGAAACCACCTCGTTTATGCAGTTCGGCATCTGGTACGAATACGGCAACGGGCGTTTTGCTACCGCCGCCGACAGCCGCTGGTACATGAAAACCGCCTCGGGCGACCCGAGCGACCAGGTTTTCCTGATGCAATATTTCTACTGGTAACAAGGACCGATTGACCATGAAACTGACCACCCCACTTGCCCCGCTGGCCTGCGCGCTGCTGCTCAGCCTGTCGGCGCATGCAACGACTGCCGACCACTATAAAAACGTGATTAACCGCGTCGGCGCGCCGCACTACATGCAGGATTTCGACAGCGACGACCACCAGCGATTTAACCCCTTCTTCGATCTCGGGGCCTGGCACGGACATCTCCTGCCCGACGGCCCGGAAACCATGGGCGGCTTCCCCGGCCCGGCGCTGCTGACGGAAGAGTACATCAACTTTATGGCCACTAACTTTGACCGCCTGACGGTCACCCGCGGCGGCAAAAAAGTGGATTTCACAATGCAGGCCTGGAGTCTTCCTGGCGCGTTAGTCCAGACCCTGACCGCGCCGGGCGTGAAGATCGTCATGACCCTGCGTTTCGCCAGCCCGCGCACCTCGCTTCTGGAAACGCAAATCACCACTGACGCGCCGCTGGTGCTGCAATGGGACGGCGAGCTGCTGGAAAAACTGGAAGCCAAAGAGGGCAAAGCGGTCTCCGATAAAACCATCGACGCAGCGTACCCGGACTATCAGCGCCGCCTGATCGCCACGCGCGATGGCGTGAACGCGACCTTTGGCAAAGTGCGTTCAACCTGGGATCTGCTGACCTCCGGGGCATCGCAGTATCAGGTGCATAAGTCGATTCCCGTTGAGACCCACATTGACGGGCATCGCTTCACCAGCACCGCGCGCGTCAACGGTTCGACGAGGATCTGGACGACGTATTCCCATCTGCTGACCGCCGATGACGTCAGCCATGAGAAGGCGCAGATCCGCGATATCCTCGCCCGTCCTGCGCACTTTATGCAGGCGTCGGAGCAGCGCTGGGAAGGTTATTTGCAGCGCGGGCTGACCAACCCGGACGCCACGCCGGAACAGACGCGCGTCGCGGTAAAAGCCATCGAAACCCTGAACGGCAACTGGCGCTCGCCGGGCGGCGCGGTGAAATTCAATACCGTCACGCCGTCGGTCACCGGGCGCTGGTTCTCCGGCAACCAGACCTGGCCGTGGGACACCTGGAAGCAGGCGTTTGCGATGGCGCACTTCAACCCGGAGATCGCTAAAGAGAACATCCGCGCGGTCTTCTCGTGGCAAGTGAAAGCCGACGATAAAGTGCGCCCGCAGGATGCCGGATTTGTCCCGGATCTGATCGCCTGGAACCTCAGCCCGGATCGCGGCGGCGACGGCGGGAACTGGAACGAACGCAACACCAAGCCGAGTCTTGCGGCCTGGTCGGTGATGGCGGTTTATAAAACCACCCAGGACAAAGCCTGGCTGGAGGAGATGTACCCGAAACTGGTGGCTTATCACGACTGGTGGCTGCGCAACCGCGATCACAACCACAACGGCGTGCCGGAATACGGGGCGACGCGCGATAAAGCCCATAACACTGAAAACGGCGAGATGCTGTTCACGGTGAAAACTGGCGATAAAGAACAAACCCTTTCAGGGCTTAAGAATTACGACACGACCGTCAGCAAAGGCCAGTACGACAGCCTGCAAATTCCGGCGCAGGTGGCGGCCTCCTGGGAGTCCGGACGCGACGATGCGGCGGTGTTTGGCTTTATCGACAAAGATCAGCTGGATAAATACGTGCAGAACGGCGGGAAGCGCAGCGACTGGACGGTGAGTTTCGCCGAAAACCGCGACGCCAAAGGCACCCTGCTCGGCTATTCCCTGATGCAGGAGTCCGTCGATCAGGCGAGCTATATGTTCAGCGATAACCGCTATCTGGCGGAAATGGCGACGATCCTCGGCAAACCCGAAGCGGCGAAGCACTACGCGCAACTGGCGGATAAACTCGCGGAGTACATCAACACCTGCATGTTTGATGCGAAAACGCAGTTCTATTACGACATTCGCATCGAAGATAAACCGCTGGCCAACGGCTGCGCGGGCAGACCGATCGTCGAGCGCGGCAAAGGGCCGGAAGGCTGGTCGCCGCTGTTTAACGGCGCGGCAACGCAGGTGCACGCCGATGCGGTGGTGAACGTGATGCTCGACCCGAAAGAGTTTAATACCTTTGTGCCGCTCGGCACCGCGGCGTTAACCAACCCGGCGTTTGGCGCAGATATCTACTGGCGCGGACGCGTGTGGGTGGATCAGTTCTGGTTTGGGCTCAAAGGGATGGAACGCTACGGGCATCGCGACGCGGCGCTGAAACTGGCGGATACGTTCTTCCAGCACGCCAAAGGGCTGACCAGCGATGGGCCGATTCAGGAGAACTACAACCCGCTGACCGGCGCGCAGCAGGGTGCGCCGAACTTCTCATGGAGTTCTGCGCATTTGTATATGTTGTATAACGATTTTTTCCGTAAGGAGTAGTCTGGGCCCCTCACCCCGGCCCTCTCCCCAGGGGAGAGGGAGAAAACCGAATGCCCCCTGATCGCACTGGACGGTCCCCTCTCCCTGTGGGAGAGGGTTAGGGTGAGGGCATCAGCCTTCCGGCATCAACCCCACAAAACTCCGTTTCTTACGCGGCTCCGACATCAACGCCTCAAGCTTATCGACGCACGCCAGATAGTGCGGGGTCTGCTTGTGCGCCAGCACCGCCTCTTCGTCTTTGTACGCCTCGTAGATAAAGAACCGGGTCTTCACCCGCGGGTCCTGCAGCACGTCAAAACGCAGATTCCCCGGCTCCTGAATCGCCCCTTCGTGGTTGGCGCGAAACACCTCCAGAAACTCATCCACGCGTTCCGGTTTGATATTGATTTCCACTAACGTCACATTCATTTCACCTCTCCCTGTTTCTCTTCCTGCCAGAACTGGAACGCCTCGCGGGCGCTCATGTTCTCGTGTACCACTTTTTTCACCGCTTTCAGCATCGCCAGCGGCGCGCTGGACTGGAAGATGTTGCGCCCCATGTCCACGCCCGACGCCCCCTGATCGATGGCGCGGAAACACATCTCCAGCGCCTCGTGCTCCGGCAGCTTTTTACCCCCGGCGATCACAATCGGTACCGGGCAACTGGCGGTCACTTTTTCGAAGCCCTCTTCCACGAAATAGGTTTTGACGAACTGCGCCCCCATTTCAGCGGCAATGCGGCTGGCGAGCGAAAAGTAGCGCGCGTCGCGGGCCATCTCTTTCCCGACGCCGGTCACCGCCAGCGTCGGAATGCCGTAGCGGTTTCCCGCATCCACCAGCTTGATAATGTTGTTGATCGACTGATGCTCAAACTCGCTGCCGATATAGACCTGCGCCGCCACGGCGCAGACGTTCAGGCGCAGCGCATCTTCCATCGCCACCGCCACGCACTCGTTCGACAGCTCGCCCAGAATCGAGTTACCGCCCGACGCGCGCAGCACCACCGGTTTGTTGGTGGCAGGCGGCACCTGGCTTCGCAAAATGCCGCGGGTACACATCAGCACGTCGGTTTCGGCAAACAGCGGGGCAATCGACAGATCAATGCGCTCAAGCCCGGTGGTCGGTCCCTGAAAATAGCCATGGTCAAAGGCCAGCATCACCGTCCGGTTGCTTTTTGGATTGAAGATGCGCGCCAGCCGCGACTGCATTCCCCAGTCCAGCGCCCCGCAGCCTTTCAGGGTAAAGGGCACGTTCTGCTGCGGCGTGCCGATGCCAAAATCTTTTCCGTCTTTGATGTCATCTAAATCAGCCATGTTCTCCCCCGTCAGAAGTCGTATTTGTCGATGTTCTCTTTAGTGAACACCACGCGCTCCGGCAACAGCACGATGCCGTTCCCTTTCGCCTCATACTGATAACCCTGCACGCTGTTCGGCTCGACCTTCAGCACGCCGATGCCTTTCACATCCACGCTGTCGCCCACGTTAAGATCGCCTTTTTTCAGCAAATGATCGGCGACATTGACCGCAATTTTGCCCTGCTGCACCACATCCCACAGGCCGAAGGCTTTCACCGTGCCGCGCTCGACGTACGGGCGCATCACGTTTGGCGTACTAAAGCCGACAATCGCCACACCTTCGCGCTTGAGGTTCTCCGCCGCCTGCGCCGCCGCTGGCAGGGCGTTGGCGTCCGGGGCGATGATCGCATCCAGATCCGGATAGGCTTTTAAAATCCCTTCAGCGGTTTGCAGGGATTTGGTGGCGTCGTTATAGCCAAATTGCGTGGTCACGACCTGCCACTGCGGATGGTCTTTCTCGATTTTGGCCTTCGCCTCTTTCACCCACTGGTTCTGGTCGGTCACGGTGGGGCTGGAGTAGAAGAAGGCGACCTTGGCGTTCGGTTTGGTGACCTGTTTTCCGGCCATATCCACCAGCAGGCCGCCGAGCTGTTCCGGCGTGCCCTGGTTGATGTAGACGCTGCGGCATTCGGGTTTGGTGTCGGAATCCCAGGTCAGCACTTTCACGCCGCGCTGCATCGCGCGTTTCAGCGCCGGGCAGAGCCCGTCCGGCGAGACGGCGGAGACGATAATGGCGTTGAAGCCCTGGTTGACGAAGTTGTTGATGAGCTGCACCTGGCCGGAGACGCTCGGCTCGGTCGGGCCGTCGTAGGTCACGTCCACGCCGAGTTCTTTACCCGCCTCTTTCGCGCCGTTGCCACCGCTGGTAAAGAAGCCGACGCCGACCAGTTTCGGAATGAAGGCAATCCGTTCGGCGGCCTGCGCCGAGGCAAAGCTTAACGCCATCGCCAGGACTATCAGTTTTGTTTTCATCTTACGCTCCGGGTATTTTTTGTGAGAAGAGTGCGCAGCCATTCACGGTGCAGACTCAGCGAACGTCCCATCACCACCACAACCAGCAGCGCCCCTGACAGCGCGCTCGACACCTGATTGGGGATGCCGACCATCTGTAAACCCTGCTGCAGATACCCCACCAGCAATGCCGCCAGCGCCGTACCGACAACCGAACCTGAACCGCCATAAATATTTGCCCCGCCGAGCACCGCCGCCGTGAGCGCAGGCATCAGCAGGTCGCGCCCCAAATCGGAACGCGCCGAGCCGAAATAGGAGACCATCACCAGGGCGGCAATCGCCGAGGCCACGCCGACCAGGCCGTACAGGGCATAGGGCATGCCGTTGACCGACAGCGCCGCATAGCGCGCCGCGCGCGGGTTTTGCCCGATCAAAAACAGGTGTCGGCCAAAGCGCCCGCGATGGGTGATCAGCCAGAAGAAGAAGGTGATCGCCGCGAACAGCACGAGCGGGATCGGCAGGCCAAACAGCGTGAGGTTGGCAAACGCCGTGAAGCTGTCCGGGAAGCCGCCGATGCCCTCGTAGCCGGTCGCGCCAGCCATGCCCGAGAGCAGCAGCGCCCCGCCGCCGTAGAGGTAGAGCGTGCCGAGAGTGATCACCAGCGGGCTGATGCCGGTGTAGTGAATTAGCGCGGCGTTAAACAGGCCGCACAGCAGGCCGAGCACCAGCGTGAGCGGGATCGCCAGCCCCATCGGCCACCCCGCCTGCATCATCACGCCCAGCGCAATCGCGCACAGGCCAATGGTCGAGCCGAGAGAGATATCAATCCCGCCGCTGATGATCACCAGCGTCAGCGGCAGCGCCACGATGCCGATGCAGATGAAGTCGCTGGTGCTGAACAGCAGCATGTTGATGTCTAACATCCGCGGGTTGATGGCCCCGAACAGCAGGATCTCCAGCACCAGTAAAATCAGCAGCGCGCTTTCCCAGTTAAGCTTCATTTACGCCACCTCTTTTTTGCGTTTCGGAAACGGGGTGACGTGCTTTCCCCCTTTGTTGCCCGGCTGGAAACGGCTGTACTTCAGCGCGCGCTGATGGCGGGTCAGCGCCTGACGCAAGCGCCCGTCGAGGACCAGCACGCCGAGCAGCACCAGCCCGGCGATAAAGTCATTCCACCAGGCCGGGAGTTTGAACAGCACCAGCACGGTGTCGATTTGCGTGAGGAAGAAGGCACCGAGAAACGCGCCGATCAGCGTCCCGGTTCCACCGAGAAGCGAAATCCCACCCAGCACGCAGGCGGCGATGGCTTTCATCTCCAGCCCGCTGCCGGTCTGATTGGGCACAAAACCGATCTGCGAGGCGAAGACGATCCCGGCGCAGGCGGCCAGCACACCGTTGAGGGTAAAAGCGATCATCCGGGTGCGGTTTACCGCCACGCCGAGCTGACGCGCGGCGGCGAGGTTATCGCCCACGGCGTAAAAATCGCGGCCCGACGCGGTACGCGACAGGGTCCACGCGCCGATCAGCGCCAGAAACAGCACCACCATCCCAAGCGGCGAAATGCCGACAGCGACCGGCTCCGACAGGGCTTTCAGGCTTGAGGGCAAACCTTCGATCCACTTTCCGCCGGTCCACAGCAGCATCGCCCCGCGGTACAACCCCAGCGTGCCGAGGGTGGCGACAATCGCCGGGATGCGCAGCCCAACCACCAGCAGCCCGTTAAAGGCCCCCGCCAGCGCGCCAATCGCCACGGCAAACAGCATAGAAACCGGCAGGCTGTAGCCGTTGTTCAGCGCCACACCGACGGCAATGGCGCACAGCCCGACGGTAGACCCGACCGAGACATCAATGTTGCGCGTCAGCATCACCAGGGTCGCGCCCAGGGCCAGCAGGATCAGGATTTGCGAGCTGGCGAAAATCATCCCCAGCGTCTGAAAGCTCAGATAGGCCGGATTGAGGGCCACCAGCACGCCGAACAGCGCCAGAATGGCGAGGAAGGCGCTCAACTCGCGGTTTTTCAGTAACGTCTTCATGATTGCCCTCCAAAGGCCAGCGCCATCATCCGGTCGAGGCTCACGGCGTGGCGCGGCAGTTCACCGCTGAGCACGCCCTGATGCATCACCAGTACCCGGTCGGCAAGGCCCGGAAATTCATCGAGATCGCTGGAGATCATCAGCACCGCCACGTTCTGTGCCGCCACGCTTTTGATCAGCTGATAGATGTCTGCGCGGGCCGATACGTCCACCCCGCGCGTCGGTTCATCGACGATCAGCAGCAGCGGATTGGCCTCCAGACAGCGCGCCAGCAGCACTTTCTGCTGATTACCGCCCGAGAGCGTACGCACGGTTTGATCCGGGTGATTGAGTTTGATCCCCAGCGCCCGGTGATAACGCTCCACTACCGCCGCTTCGCGCTTGCGCTGCTGCCAGATGGACGGCTCATTCAGCGCCACAGTGTTCCAGCGGATCGGCGCATCAAGGAACAGGCCGGACACCTGCCGATCCTCCGGCAGATAGACCAGCCCTTTATCGAGACGCGACAGCACCGAATCGCCGCCGATCTCCTGATTCTCCAGCCAGATCTTTCCGCCGCGCACGGGCCGCAGTCCGTAGAGCGTTTCGGCAAACTCGGTGCGCCCGGATCCCACCAGACCCGCCAGGCCGACGATCTCCCCGGCGTAGATCTCCAGATTCAGATCGATAAAGCCTTCGCCGGTCAGATCTTCCACCCGCAGCACCGGGAAATCCTGCGCCTGGGTGCGGCGATTGCCCGGCAGGGCCAGCCACAGTTTTTGCGTGTCGCTTAAGGCATGATCCCGGCTGACGGGCGTCATGGCGGCAATTAAGGCGTTGTCATCAAATTCAGTCGTTTCGCCGCTCAGCACCACCGCCCCGTCGCGCATGACGGACACATGGCTGGCAAGCTGGCGGATCTCCGGCAGTTTGTGGGAGATAAATACGATGCCGACGCCGAGGGCCTGCAACGCGCGGATCTGGCGAAACAGGCGCTCGGTTTCCCCAGGGGTGAGCGACGCAGTCGGTTCATCGAGGATCAGGATCTTCGCCTCGCGCATCAGTCCGCGCAGGATCTCCACCATCTGCTGATCCGCCACTTCCAGGGTGCTGGCGGCGGCGTCGAGATTGAGCTGGCACTGGAGCTGCTGGAGTTTCTCGGCGAGGCGTTTTTCGAGCGTATTCTCGCGCGGCAGGCGAAAGAGAATGTTTTCCCGCACGGTGAGATTGGGAAACAGCATCGGCTCCTGCGGCACCAGATAAATGCCTAACTGGTGCGCCTGGCCGGGCTTGAGGCGCGCAAATGGCTTCCCTTCCACCGTCAGTTCACCGCCGTCGGGCGTTTCGACCCCGGCGATGATTTTCATCAACGTTGATTTTCCCGCGCCGTTCCCGCCCATTAAGGCGTGAACCTGACCGGACAGCAGCGTGAAATCAATGCCTTTCAGCACCGGTACGCCGGAGAACTGCTTGTGGATATCACGCGCTTCGATCAGGACCGTCATCATCGCTCCGTTATTGAACAAATGATTTTTTGATTTAATAATGTTCAAAAGCGTAGACGGTGAACTATATTGACAACCGTGCAGGGATCACAATTTCATGGATTGAGATCCTAATTACTGAGCATCGATTTTTAAATGATCCGTTTTGCCGCGTGGCTCACACTTTCTGCCCGCGTCAGAGCGAACATATGATCTAAATTTTTATAAGAGTTCAAATATGGGCGATAAACGCATTGCCGAAGAGAGTCGGTTTGCCGGACTGGCGCTGGCAGAGGAAGAACTGGTCGCCCGGGTGGCGTGGTGTTACTACCACGACGGCCTGACGCAGAATGATATTGGCGAGCGCTTAGGCCTGCCGCGCCTTAAGATCTCGCGCTTGCTGGAAAAAGGGCGTCAGTCGGGGGTGATCCGCGTACAGATTAACTCCCGCTACGAAGGGTGTCTGGCGCTGGAGACCGAATTACAGCAGCGCTTTAACCTGAAAATGGTGCGCGTGGTGCCGGCCCTGAATACCGCGCCGATGAACGTGCGCCTCGGGATTGGCGCGGCGCAGTCGCTGATGGGTTTACTGGAACCCGGACAGCTGCTGGCGGTGGGATTTGGTGAAGCGACCATGAGCTGCATTCAGCACTTAAGCGGCTTTATTAGCTCCCAGCAGGTGCGGCTGGTGACGCTGTCCGGCGGCGTGGGGCCGTATATGACCGGCATCGGCCAACTGGATGCGGCCTGTAGCATCAGCATGATCCCGGCTCCGCTGCGGGTTTCATCGGCAGAAGTGGCCGGAATTTTAAAACGCGAAGCCAGCGTGCGGGATGTGATCCTCGCCGCCACCGCCGCCGACGCAGCGGTCGTGGGGATTGGCTCCGTGAATCAGCGCCGTGACGCCACCATTTTGCGCTCGGGCTATATCAGCGAAGGCGAGCAGCTCATGTATGCGCGCAAAGGGGCGGTCGGCGACATCCTCGGCTATTTCCTCAACGCCGCAGGCGAGCGGGTGCCGGATCTGGAGATTCATCAGGAATTGCTCGGCGTCACGCTCGACGAACTGGCGCAGTTGCCAACCATCGTCGGCGTGGCCGGAGGGGAAGAGAAAGCAGATGCGATTTACGCCGCACTGAAAGGTCGCCTGATTAATGGCCTGGTGACGGAAGAGACGACAGCCCGCGCGGTGCTGGCCCTGGCGAACTAAGCCACCTGCCCCGTGCCAGACACGAGGCATGCTATGAGTTATCTTTTAGCGTTAGATGCAGGGACGGGAAGCGTTCGCGCCGTAGTTTTTGATTTGCAGGGCAACCAGATTGCCGTCGGCCAGGCGGAGTGGAAACACCTGAGCGTGGAGAACGTGCCTGGCTCGATGGAGTTCGATCTCGACACCAACTGGCGGCTGGCCTGTCAGTGCATCCATCAGGCGCTGGAGCGTGCGCACCTGAGCGCGGCGGATATTCAGTCTGTCGCCTGCTGCTCAATGCGCGAGGGGATTGTGCTGTACGATCGCAACGGCGACGCCATCTGGGCCTGCGCCAACGTCGATGCCCGCGCCAGCCGCGAAGTGGCGGAACTCAAAGAGATCCACGACTACCGTTTCGAATCCGAAGTGTATGACGTTTCCGGCCAGACTCTGGCCCTCTCCGCCATGCCGCGCCTGCTGTGGCTGGCGCATCATCGCCCGGATATCTATCGCAAAGCGGCGACGATCACCATGATCAGCGACTGGCTGGCGGCGAAGCTCTCCGGCGAGCTGGCGGTGGACCCCTCTAACGCGGGCACCACCGGGATGCTCGATCTGTTCAGCCGCGACTGGCGCCCTGCTCTGCTGGATATGGCCGGGCTGCGCGCCGATATTCTCTCGCCGGTCAAAGAGACCGGTACCGTTCTCGGGGCCGTGACCCGCGAGGCGGCGTCGCAGAGCGGTCTGCGCGAAGGCACGCCGGTGGTGATGGGCGGCGGCGACGTGCAGCTGGGCTGTCTGGGGCTGGGTGTCGTTCGCGCCGGGCAAACCGCGGTACTGGGCGGGACCTTCTGGCAGCAGGTGGTGAATCTCCCACAGGTGCGTACCGACCCGGAGATGAATATCCGGGTGAATCCGCACGTGATCCCCGGTATGGCGCAGGCGGAATCCATCAGCTTCTTTACCGGGCTGACGATGCGCTGGTTCCGCGATGCGTTTTGCGCCGAAGAGAAGCTGATTGCCGAGCGAATGGGGATGGACGCCTACGCCCTTCTCGAAGAGATGGCAAGTCGCGTTCCGGCGGGTTCACACGGCGTGATGCCGATCTTCTCCGACGCGATGCATTTTAAGCAGTGGTACCACGCGGCACCGTCGTTTATTAACCTCTCCATCGACCCGGAAAAATGCAACAAAGCGACGCTGTTCCGTGCGCTGGAGGAGAATGCGGCGATTGTCTCCGCCTGCAATCTGGCGCAGATTTCGCACTTTTCCGGCGTGACGTTTGAGAGCCTGGTCTTCGCCGGTGGCGGTGCAAAAGGGGCTCTCTGGAGTCAGATCTTATCCGATGTCACCGGACTGCCGGTGCGCGTCCCGGAAGTGAAAGAGGCGACTGCGCTGGGCTGCGCGATTGCGGCAGGTACGGGGGCCGGGTTGTATGCGGATATGGCCTCCACGGGGGAAAAACTGGTGCGCTGGAGCCGGGAGTTTACGCCTAATCCTGAGCACCGCGAGCTGTACGACGGCATGATGCAGAAGTGGCAGGCTGTCTACGCCGATCAGCTTGGGCTGGTGGATAGCGGGCTGACGACGTCGATGTGGCAGGCGCCGGGGCTTGTAAGGGTTGTGGCACCTTGAAAAGATGCCGGATGGCGCGATGCTTATCCGGCCTACCTTCGATATTATTGATTCAGATATTCTGGCCGAAAAACGCGTTCGATTTTGTTATCGGGAGTGAGTTGGTACTCGATGTTACTGTCCGTATAAAAACGAGTATTGCTATAAGGATTTTCATAAACAGATAAAAAATAATTTTTAACGACACAATTATTTTCATTTTGTATCGTTGGGATGCAAAACAGATCCTCATGCGGGCTTTTCTCATTATTGGTGAAACCATCACTAATATCGATGATGTAATAATATTGCCATGCATTATCATATGGTGGGTATTTTCGTTTAAGTTCATCACGTCGAGCCAGATACCAGTCAATTTTTTCTCGGTCGGTCCAGGGCATATGATCCACGACTAATGTCACCGTTATGCCTTCATTAGAATAAACATACAGTATATTGACGGGCCTTATTGTCCATAAATTATAGAATGCCCCAAGAAGGAACAGACATAACAGCATAGCGGGTAGTTTCTTTTTCATTATTATTTCTCGAGTTTTTCTACCGAGTTAAAATTCGGTAGAGCAAAGTTTAAATGCAAAACCCCTGTGCCACATCGCTTATCCGGACTACCTTCACCATTATTGATTCAGATATTCTGGCCGAAAAACGCGTTCGATTTTGTTATCGGGAGTGAGTTGGTACTCGATGTCACTATCCGGATAAAATCGCAGGCCGCTATTCGTATATTCATCAACAATTAAAAAATAGTTTTTAACAAGGCATTTATCGTCACCTTTTATCTCAGAGATGCAAAACAGATCCTCATGTGGACTTTTGGCATAATTAGTGAACCCGTCACTGATATCGGTGATGTAATAAGTTTGCCACGTATTATCGAATGATGGGTATTTTCTTTTAAATTCATCACGACGAGCCAGATACCAGGCAATTTTTTCCCGGTCGGTCCAGGGCATATGATCCACGACTATTGTCACTGTGACACCTTCATCAGAATAGATATACAGTATATTGACGGGCCTTATTGTCCATAAATTATATAATGCACCAAGAAGGAACAGACATAATAGCATCACTGGAAGTTTCTTTTTCATTATTATTTCCCGATTTGCTCTACCGAATGAAAATTCGGTAGAGCAAAGTTTAAATGTAAAACCCCTGTGCCACATCGCTTATCCGGCCTACCTTCACCATTATTGATTCAGATATTCCGGTCTGAAAATGCGTTCGATTTTATTATCGGGGGTGAGCTGGTACTCATTTTCACTGTCCAGATAAAAATGCGTATTGCTGTCAGGATCTTCCCGAACAATTAAAAAATAATCTTTAACAAGGCAATTATTCTCACTTTTTATCGTTGGGATGCAAAACAGATCCTCATGCGGGCTTTTCTCATAATTGGTGAACCCGTCACTAACATCGGTGATATAATAGGATTGCCATATATCTCCAAAATAAGGGTATTTTCTTTTGAAATCATCACGACGGGCCAGATACCAGGAAATTTTTTCTTGGTCGGTCCAGGGCATATGATCGACAACTATTGTCACTGTGACGCCTTCTTGAGAATAGACATACAGAATATTGACGGGTCGTATCGTCCATAAATTATAGAATGCACCAAGAAGGAACAGACATAACAGCATAACGGGTAGTTTCTTTTTCATCACCATTTCCCAATTTTCTCTACAGTATGAAAATTCGTAAAGAAAGGTTTAAATGCAAAATCCCTGTGCCGCTGCAAGAAAAACCAAATACGGAAAAATCGAAATTTATTATAAAGTTTATTTTGAATATCGATGACATCAAGTCCAAAATGATCCTGGGCTTCGAAAAATAAAGTCGCACTCCAACCCATAGCATATTCCTGTAGCGAAAAAAGCGTTATGCTTTGGGCTGCAATATCATGCACCGTAATACCTAGTCCATTAATCCTATCTTCATTAGAGTTAAATTTAGGCAAAGCCGAACGTAATAATGTATATTTAATCTCATGTAAGAGCTCTGGATAATTATAGTTTTTTTTTGAAAAAAACTTCCCAATATAACTTTCTACTAGTAAGCGTGGGTTATCCTGTAAATAGCTATTTAATCTCTCATGAAATGCCAAATTCAGCCGTTCACTATAAAACCCGCAGCCATTGCCAAACCTAAAATGATCAATCATCTCTCCAATAAGCATCTTATACTTGCCCTCAAAAGAGAACATCTGGGAAAGCTCCTTCATTTCGTTAAATAAAATATCAACACACTGCTGGTGAGATATTTTTACACCCGATACCGATGAACTAAAGGGGGAGTCCAGTTCATATCGATTAGGAAGGTCATAGCGAACAAGCCGGTAGGGATCGACTTTCGCAGAGATATCCCTGAGACCGAGCGCCAGGAGTTCTCGCTCCCCCATATCACCACACTGCATGTCGTCGGCACTCCTGTCATCAAAGCGCGAGACCGTTTCAAAGAGTGTGCAGGGGAGATACATTGATGAGCTGAAAGAGTTATCCATTTATTATTCATCCATTTAATAATCAATGAGTTATGAAATTTCAGTCTCACACGTTAAAATAAAAACCCTTTCATAAACAGGTCTTTTATCAAATTGTTTATTGCTGGGCTTTGGGTAGTCAGATCTTTGAATCCCATCACATTCACCGCACTCCTCTTTTCCCCTTTTGCCTGCGACTGGCTAAATTAGTAACTCATCCGACCACATAACAATAATTTTACACTGGAAGAGATTATGAGCCGCTATCCGTCGCTTTTTGCCCCCCTCGATCTGGGGTTTACTACGCTCAAAAACCGCGTGTTGATGGGCTCTATGCATACCGGTCTGGAGGAGCATCCGGACGGCGCTGAGCGTCTGGCGGCGTTTTATGCCGAGCGCGCGCGCCACGGCGTGGCGCTGATTGTCACGGGAGGCGTGGCGCCTGCCCCTTCTGGCGTCGGCATGGAGGGCGGCGCGGTGCTGAACGACGTCAGCCAACTGCCGCATCACCGGATTGTGACCGACGCGGTGCACAAAGAAGGCGGCAAAATCGCCCTGCAAATCCTGCACACCGGGCGTTACAGCTATCAGCCGCATCTGGTCGCCCCCTCCGCCATTCAGGCACCGATCAACCGCTTTAAACCCCACGCTCTCACCCACGAGGAGATCCTCGCGCTGATCGACGACTTCGCCCGCTGCGCCGCACTGGCGCGTGAAGCTGGCTACGACGGCGTGGAAATCATGGGTTCCGAAGGCTATCTGATTAACGAATTTCTGGCCGCACGCACCAACCAGCGCGATGACGAATGGGGCGGCGATTATCCGCGCCGGATGCGCTTTGCCGTCGAAGTGGTGCGGGCCGTACGCGAGCGCGCCGGGGCTGATTTTATTATCGTCTTCCGCCTGTCGATGCTCGACCTGGTCGAAGGTGGCGGCACGTTTGACGAGACCGTTCAGCTGGCGCAGGCCATCGAAGCAGCGGGCGCGACTATCATTAATACCGGCATCGGCTGGCACGAGGCGCGCATTCCGACGATCGCCACGCCGGTCCCGCGCGCGGCGTTTAGCTGGGTGACACGCAAACTGAAAGGCAAAGTGTCGATCCCGCTGGTCACCACCAACCGAATCAACGATCCGCAGGTCGCAGACGACGTGCTGGCAAAAGGCGATGCCGATATGGTGTCGATGGCGCGTCCGTTTCTCGCCGATGCGGAGCTGCTGTCCAAAGCGCAGAGCGGTCGCGCGGATGAGATCAACACCTGCATCGGCTGTAATCAGGCGTGTCTGGACCAGATTTTTGTCGGCAAAGTCACTTCCTGCCTGGTCAATCCGCGCGCCTGTCACGAAACTAAAATGCCGATTGTTCCGGCGGTGAAAACCAAACGTCTGGCGGTGGTCGGTGCAGGTCCGGCGGGGCTGGCGTTCGCCATTAATGCCGCGTCACGCGGGCATTCGGTGACGTTGTTCGACGCCCTGGCGGAGATCGGCGGGCAGTTTAATATCGCCAAGCAGATCCCCGGCAAAGAGGAGTTTTACGAAACCCTGCGCTATTACCGCCGGATGATCGCCCTGACGGGCGTGGATCTGCGGCTCAATCAGTTTGTCCGCGCGGAAGATCTGACCGCGTTTGACGAAGTGATCATCGCCAGCGGGATCGCCCCACGCACCCCGGCGATCGAGGGCATCGATCACCCGAAAGTGCTGAGCTATCTCGACGTGCTGCGCGATAAAGTCCCGGTCGGCGAACGCGTGGCGATTATCGGCTGCGGCGGTATTGGCTTTGATACGGCGATGTATTTGAGTCAGCCGGGCGAAGCGACCAGCCAGAATATCGCTGAATTTTGCGTGGAGTGGGG
Source organism: Lelliottia wanjuensis (assembly GCF_030238365.1). GTDB lineage: Bacteria > Pseudomonadota > Gammaproteobacteria > Enterobacterales > Enterobacteriaceae > Enterobacter > Enterobacter wanjuensis. The sequence continues at coordinate 37,248 of NZ_JASSOT010000047.1, forward strand.
GATCGACACCAGCCTGAATCAGTCCGGCGGTCTGCGTCCGGAAGGACCGCAGTTGCCGAAAAGCCCGCGCCAGATCGTGATGCTCCAGCGTAAAGCCAGTAAACCGGGCGAAGGACTGGGTAAAACCACCGGCTGGATCCACCGCGCGACGCTGCTGTCGCGCGGCGTGAAGATGATCCCGGCGGTAAGTTATCAGAAGATCGACGATGAGGGGCTGCACCTGACGATCGGCGGTGAGCCGCAGGTGTTACGCGTGGATCATGTGATTTTGTGCGCCGGACAGGAGCCAAAACGCGATCTGGCGGATCCGCTGCGCGAGGCCGGGAAAACGGTGCATTTGATTGGCGGGTGCGATGTGGCGATGGAGCTGGACGCCCGACGCGCGATTGCGCAGGGGACAAAACTGGCGTTAACCATTTAACCTGGTGCCCGGTAGCGCGGCGCTTACCGGGCCTACAAAACCTCACAGGCCGGTGCAAGCGACGCGCCGCCCGGCAAAAACAGTTTAGCGACGACGACCCAGTTTCACCGCTTTCAGCACCACGAATTTGTTATTGGTGGCGACGGTTGCGCAGTTACCGAAGATCTTCTTCAGTTTGTGGAAGTAGTCGAGGTGGCGGTTCGCCACGATGTACAGCTCGCCGTTAATCTTCAGGCAACGACGCGCGTGGTGGAACATCTCCCATGCCACGTTATCCGTCAGGGCGTGTTTCTGGTGGAACGGCGGGTTACAAATCACGGCGTTGAAGCGGAACGGCTCCACGCCTGACAGGGCGTTGTTGATCATGAACTCGCAGCGATCCAGGTTTTCCGGCATGTTGGTTTCAACATTCAGGCGGCTCGACGCCACGGCCATTGGCGATTCATCGGTAAAGATGACACTGGCTTCCGGGTTTTTCTCGAGCAACGTCAGGCCAACCACGCCGTTACCGCAGCCGAGATCGACGATTTCACCTTCCAGATTGTCCGGCAGATGTTCCAGGAAAAAGCGTGCGCCGATATCCAGACCCGTGCGCGAGAAGACGTTAGCATGGTTGTGAATGGTCCAGTTGGTTCCATCCAGCTTCCAGCTCAGAGTTTCTGGCGCATCGGCAAGTTCAGGTTTGGTGAACGTCGGGTTGATCAAACGCGCTTTTTTCCACGCCAGGGTGGTGGTGGTTGGACCCAGCACTTTTTCGAACAACTCAATTGTGGAGTTGTGGATATCACGCGCTTTGGCGCCCGCGATAATGCGCGTCTCTGGCGTCACGACCTGACGCAGGGCGCGCAGCTGTTGTTCCAGCAGAGCCAGCGTTTTTGGAATTTTAATGAGCACCACGCCCGGCGCCTGCGGGTATTCCGCGGTGCTGTCGAGGAACTTGACGCTGGATTCCGCGATATCGTTGTGACGCAGGTTTTCACGCGTCGCGAGCTCGCTTAAATAGGAGTCGCCGATGCTGTAAGGCGTGTGTTCGGCCAGCGCGCAACCCAGCGCACCGAAGGTGTCATTCAGGATCAGAACCGGGCCGACAATTTCAGTGTCATCCAACTGTTGCAGCAGATATTCATCCGCCGCTTCCCACGCCTGAAGCGGGTTAACGTCGTCCGTTTCCGGGAAACGTTTAAGATTGAGTGAACGGAAACCGTTGTCTAAGTGGCTCATCGGCCCTCCTGAGTGGTAAAATTTGGCGTTATCCCTGAAAAGGGTGCGTGAGTATACCCTGTTTATAAACTGCGTGGAGCGTTGATGAGCAATCTTAGTTATCTCCAGGGCTATCCGGAGAATTTACTCTCCCAGGTTCGCACCTTAATTGCCGAACAGCGCCTGGGCAGTGTTCTTGAAAAACGTTATCCAGGAACACACAGCTTCGCGACGGATAAAGCGCTCTGGCAGTACACGCAGGATCTGAAAAGTCAGTTTCTGCGTAACGCCCCGCCGATCAACAAAGTCATGTATGACAATAAGATCCACGTGCTGAAAAATGCGCTGGGTCTGCACACCGCCGTGTCACGCGTGCAGGGTGGCAAGCTGAAAGCCAAAGCGGAGATCCGCGTTGCCACGGTGTTCCGCAATGCGCCGGAAGCTTTTTTGCGCATGATCGTGGTGCATGAGCTGGCGCATCTGAAAGAAAAGGAGCACGACAAAGCGTTCTATTCGTTGTGCTGCCACATGGAGCCGCAGTACCACCAGCTGGAGTTTGATACGCGCCTGTGGCTAACGCATTTATCGTTAAATGGTAATGCGGTGTGAAGCACTGGTTTTGTCATCAACGCGTGCTAAAGTGACAAAAGGTTCCCCGCTACGGAGTACGTGAACGTTTATGATACGTTTCGCAGTTATAGGCACGAACTGGATCACGCGCCAGTTCGTCGACGCCGCCCATGAAACCGGCAAATTCAAACTCACCGCCGTCTATTCCCGCAGCCTTGAACAGGCACAGACGTTTGCGAACGATTATCTCGTTGAGCATCTGTTTACCTCGCTTGATGAGATGGCCCAGAGCGATGCGATTGACGCGGTGTATATCGCCAGCCCGAACTCCCTGCACTCCCCTCAGACCCTGCAGTTCCTTGCGCACAAAAAACATGTGATTTGCGAGAAGCCGCTGGCGTCCAATATTGAGGAAGTGGAAGCCGCCATCCAGATGGCGCGGGAAAATCAGGTGGTGCTGTTCGAAGCATTCAAAACCGCCAGCCTGCCTAACTTCCTGCTGTTGCAGCAGTCGTTGTCGAAACTCGGCAAAGTGCGCAAAGCCTTTATTAACTACTGCCAGTACTCCTCGCGCTACCAGCGCTATCTCGACGGCGAAAATCCCAATACCTTTAATCCGGCCTTCTCGAACGGCTCGATCATGGATATCGGTTTTTACTGCCTGGCCTCTGCGGTGGCCCTGTGGGGCGAGCCACACGGCGTGACCGCCTCCGCCAGCCTGCTGGATAGCGGCGTAGATGCCCACGGCGTTGTGGTGCTGGATTACGGCGATTTCAGCGTGACGCTCCAGCATTCCAAAGTCAGTGATTCGGTGCTGCCGAGCGAGATTCAGGGCGAAGAGGGTTCGCTGGTTATCGAGAAGATCTCCGAGTGCCAGAAGGTGAGCTTTATTCCGCGCGGCGGCAAGGCGCAGGAGCTGACGCAGCCTCAGCATATTAACACTATGCTGTATGAGGCAGAGGTATTCGCACGCCTGGTAGAGACCAATGAAGTGAACCACCCGGGGCTGGCCGTGAGCCGCACCACGGCGAAACTGCAGACTGAAATTCGTCGTCAGACCGGTGTAGTGTTCCCTGCGGATGACGTGAGCGCTAAAGCGATCGCGTAAAGCTGTGTAATAGAATCGTTAAGGGCATTGACGAAATCAGTGTCCTGACATATTTTGTTACCTGCAAAGGGGAGTAACTTCATTGCCGGTGGGTCGTCATTACGATGCGTGCAATACCGCATCCGGTCGCCGGGCAACGAAAAAGAGTCACGACACGTGTTCTTTTTGGTTGTAAGTGAGACCTTGCCGGAAGGCGAGGTCCCTGCATAAATAACGCAACGGCTATCGTCTTCTGACGTTGGCCGTTTTTGTTTTTTATGGAAGGAAAAATCTCTATGCACTCTGTCGGCACTCCAATGTTATGGGGCGGATTCGCAGTCGTGGTGGTCATCATGCTGGCGATCGACCTCTTTTTACAGGGCCGTCGCGGCGCACATGGTATGACCATGAAACAGGCTGCTGCCTGGTCGCTGGTATGGGTCACCCTCTCCCTGCTGTTCTGCGCCGCGTTCTGGTGGTATCTGGCACAAACGGAAGGCCGTGCGGTGGCGGACCCACAGGCGCTCGCCTTCCTCACCGGCTATCTGATTGAGAAAGCCCTCGCCGTTGATAACGTCTTTGTCTGGCTGATGCTGTTCAGCTATTTTGCGGTGCCTGCGGCACTGCAGCGTCGCGTGCTGGTCTACGGCGTGCTGGGCGCGATTATCCTGCGTACGGTGATGATCTTCGCCGGTAGCTGGCTGATTACCCAGTTCGAGTGGCTGCTGTATGTCTTCGGCGCGTTCCTGCTGTTCACAGGTGTGAAAATGGCGCTGGCGAAAGAGGACGAAACCGGGATTGGCGAGAAGCCGCTGGTGAAGTGGATCCGTGGGCATCTGCGCATGACCGACACCATCGACAACGAGCACTTCTTCGTGCGTAAGAACGGCCTGCTGTTTGCGACGCCGCTGCTGCTGGTGCTGATTCTGGTCGAGCTGAGCGACGTGATCTTTGCGGTCGACAGCATTCCGGCGATCTTCGCGGTGACCACCGATCCGTTTATCGTGTTGACCTCTAACCTGTTTGCGATCCTCGGCTTGCGTGCGATGTACTTCCTGCTGGCGGGCGTGGCGGAGCGCTTCTCGATGCTGAAATACGGCCTGTCGGTGATTCTGGTGTTTATCGGTATCAAGATGCTGATCGTCGATTTCTACCATATCCCGATCGCGATTTCGCTGGGCGTGGTGTTTGGTATTCTGGCGCTGACGCTGATCATTAACGCGTGGGTTAACCATCAGCACGATAAGAAACAGCAGGCGCAGTAAGCTGCGTTATCGCCTGTGAAAATCGCCCGGTGGCGCTGCGCTTACCGGGCCTACAGGTGACCTTGACCTTGTAGGCCGGGTAAGGCGCAGCCGCCACCTGGCAACACATGCGACGCCTTACAGCGTCACACCGCTTTTGAAAATCGCCAGCTCGCGGAAATCGTTCTTTTCGTTGCAGGTCTGCTTGCCGTTGGCGAAATCGACGATCGTATCGATAAACTCATTCAGCAGCTGCGGCATGGCTTTGCCGTGAATCAACTGCCCCGCATCAAAATCGATCCAGTGCTTTTTCTTCGCTGCCAGCTCGCTGTTGGTGGCGATTTTCACCGTCGGCACAAAACCGCCGTACGGCGTGCCACGTCCGGTGCTGAACAGCACCATATGACAGCCTGCGCCCGCCAGCGCACTGGTGGCGACGGCGTCATTCCCCGGCGCGCTGAGCAGATTCAGACCGTGCGTTTTCAGGCGTTCACCGTAGCGCAGGACGTCAACGACCTGGCTGGCACCGGCTTTTTGCGTGCAGCCGAGGGATTTCTCCTCGAGCGTGGTAATGCCGCCCGCTTTGTTGCCCGGTGACGGGTTTTCGTAAATCGGCTGATTGTGGGCGATGAAATACTGTTTGAAGTCGTTCACCATGGTGACGGTTTTTTCAAACGTCTCTTCGTCGCGGCAGTGGCTCATCAGGATACGTTCCGCACCGAACATCTCCGGCACTTCGGTCAGCACGGTGGTGCCGCCGTTGGTGATCATGTAATCCGAGAAGCGGCCCAGCATCGGGTTGGCGGTGATGCCTGACAGACCATCGGACCCGCCGCACTCCAGACCAAATTTCAGCTCGCTCAGTTTGCCCGGCTCGCGTTTGTCGTGGCGCATCACCTCATACAGCTGATGCAGCTGTTCAAGGCCCGCTTCCACTTCGTCATCCTGATGCTGACACACCATAAAGTGCACGCGCTCAGGATCGAAATCCCCCAGCGTTTCGCGGAATGCATCAACCTGGTTGTTTTCACATCCGAGGCCAATCACCAGCACCGCGCCTGCGTTCGGGTGGCGCACCATATTTTGCAGCATGGTGCGTGTATTGATATGGTCGTCCCCCAGCTGCGAGCAGCCGTAGGTGTGGCTGAACAGGAACACGCCGTCGGTGCCTTCGGCATTGTTCGTCTCTTTCAGAAAACGGTTCTGAATTTGACGCGCAATCCCATTCACGCAGCCGACGGTCGGCAGGATCCACAGTTCGTTGCGGATCCCGACTTCTCCGCTGGCGCGACGGTAGATCTCGACGTCACGATCTGCCCCCTGCCCCTCTTCAGCCTGAAAATCAGGTTGATAGCTGTACTCGTCCAGATCGCTGAGATTGGTGCGGGTATTGTGGGAATGAATATGTTCACCCGGCGCAATATCCGCCAGCGCATGACCGATCGGCAGACCATACTTCACCACGTTTTCGCCTTTGGCGATGGGGAACACGGCAAATTTATGCCCGCGTACAATCGCCTGGCGCAAGGTGATGGTCTGGTTTTCCACGGTCACTTCCGCGCCTTCACTCAGATCCGCCAGCGCTACGGCAACGTTATCCAGCGAATGGATCTTGATGTATTGCATATCAACCTCAAACGGCCTTAGTTCAGTTCAATGGCGAAGTAATCGCGCGCATTGTTAAAGCAGATGTTTTTCACCATTTCGCCCAGCAGCTGGATATCGGCCGGGGCTTCACCCGCAGCCACCCAGCGGCCAATCATCTGGCACAGAATGCGGCGGAAATATTCATGGCGGGTATAAGAGAGGAAGCTGCGGCTGTCGGTCAGCATGCCAACGAAGCGGCTTAACAGACCCAACTGCGCGAGCTGCGTCATCTGACGTTCCATGCCGTCTTTCTGATCGTTGAACCACCAGCCGGAACCGAACTGCATCTTGCCTGGCATCCCTTCGCCCTGGAAGTTACCGGTCATGGTGCCCAGCACTTCGTTATCGCGTGGATTCAGGCAATAGAGGATGGTTTTTGGCAGCAGATTTTGTTCGTTCTGTTTGCTCAGCAGTTTCGACAGCTCTTCCGCCATCGGGCGGTCGTTGATGGAGTCGAAGCCGACGTCTGCGCCCAGCAGTTTGAACTGGCGCTGGTTGTTGTTGCGCAGCGCACCGATGTGGTACTGCTGCACCCAGCCACGACGCGCGTATTCCGCGCCGAGGAACACCAGCACGGCGGTTTTGAACTGAGCCACTTCGTGCCCGGTCAGGGATTCACCCGCCAGACGGCGCGCCAGGATACTGTCCAGTTCGGCTTCATTCGATTCCGCGAACAGCACCACATCCAGCGCATGGTCAGAGACTTTACAGCCGTGAGCCGCAAAGTGGTCGAGACGTTTGGTCAGCGCCGTTTGCAGATCGGTGAAACGACGAATATCCGTATCAGAGACTTCGGCCAGCTTCGCCATGTAGTCGCCGAAGGTCGCCTGTTCAATGTTGAAAGCTTTATCCGGGCGCCAGCTCGGCAACACTTTGATGTCAAAGCTGCTGTCCTGTGCCACCACCGCATGGTGCTCCAGGGTGTCGATCGGGTCGTCGGTCGTGCCGACCATCTTCACGTTCATCTGCTTCATAATGCCGCGCGCGGAGAATTTGTCCTGCGCCAGCAGGTCGTTGCACTGGTTCCAGATCTCGTCAGCGGTAGAAGGCGACAGCAGTTTGCCGGTGATGCCGAACGGACGACGCAGTTCCAGATGAGTCCAGTGATACAGCGGGTTGCCGATGGTGTGCGGCACGGTCGCGGCCCAGGCATCAAACTTCTCGCGGTCAGTCGCGTCGCCAGTACACAGGCGCTCGGCCACGCCGTTGGTACGCATGGCGCGCCATTTGTAGTGGTCACCCTTCAGCCAGATGTCATACAGGTTTTTGAAACGGTAATTTTCGGCAACCTGCTGCGGCGGTAAATGGCAGTGGTAGTCGAAAATCGGCTGGTCTTTTGCGTAGTCGTGGTACAGACGGCGGGCAAATTCGGTATCTAACAGGAAATCTTCGGTCATAAACGGCGTCATTATCGTCTTCCTCTATCACGAGAGTGTCGGAAAGCTAAAGCGTGTGTTCAGATGCTGCAAAGTTATCACACCAATTTCCAGAGACCGATGTTTTTTTCGTGAGTTAGATCAATAAACGCTGACAAATAAATTACCCCTAAAGGAGCAAACCCCGCCGCAAGCCGCGCCGCATCTGGCTTTGCGCAGGGTTAATAATGACCACACAAAGTTTCACACATTTGTGATGTCACTCACCTTTTAAAGCTGTATGACAAGTTATCTTTTCGCCGTCGCAACATATAAGCCGACGGAATGCGTTACCGGTGTGAAATCACCGGAATTAGCGGTACGGATACCGACTTCTGCACGATGACAACTGGCAAGGTTCGGGCCGTTCCGGGAGACACTCCCGGTTACGCCCTCCCGTTACAAGACAGCTCCCGGAAACGGTCGAGATGTACCGTGCTCCGGCGCGGCAATACTATAACGATGAGGTTTTAGATGCGTAAAATTAAAGGGTTACGTTGGTACATGATTGCACTGGTGACGCTCGGCACCGTGCTGGGTTACCTGACGCGTAACACCATAGCGGCGGCTGCGCCAACGCTAATGGAAGAGCTGCACATCTCCACCCAGCAGTATTCCTACATTATCGCGGCCTACTCCGCGGCTTATACCATCATGCAGCCTGTTGCGGGCTACCTTCTGGATATCCTGGGTACCAAAGTGGGCTACGCCTTCTTCGCCGTCACCTGGGCTATCTTCTGCGGCGCGACAGCGCTGGCAGGCAGCTGGGGCGGACTGGCGCTGGCGCGTGGTGCGGTCGGTGCAGCGGAAGCGGCGATGATCCCTGCGGGTCTGAAAGCGAGCTCCGAGTGGTTCCCGGCAAAAGAACGCTCTATAGCAGTCGGCTACTTTAACGTCGGTTCATCTATCGGTGCGATGATTGCTCCACCGCTGGTGGTCTGGGCGATCGTGATGCACAGCTGGCAGCTGGCGTTCATTATCTCCGGCGTGCTGAGCTTCGCCTGGGCGATGGCCTGGCTGATCTTCTACAAACACCCGCGCGATCAGAAGAAACTGTCTGACGAAGAACGCGAATACATCATTGGCGGTCAGGAATCCCATCACCAGACCAACAACGGTAAAAAAATGTCCGTGTGGCAGATTCTGGGTACCCGTCAGTTCTGGGGTATCGCCCTGCCGCGCTTCCTGGCAGAACCGGCCTGGGGGACATTCAACGCCTGGATCCCGCTGTTCATGTTTAAAGTCTACGGCTTTAACCTGAAAGAAATCGCGATGTTTGCCTGGATGCCTATGCTGTTTGCTGACCTCGGCTGTATCGTCGGCGGCTACCTGCCACCGCTGTTCCAGCGCTGGTTCGGTGTGAACCTGATCGTCTCCCGTAAAATGGTGGTGACCATGGGCGCACTGCTGATGATTGGCCCTGGCATGATCGGCCTGTTCACCAGCCCATACGTGGCCATCGGCCTGCTGTGTATCGGTGGTTTTGCGCACCAGTCTCTGTCTGGGGCACTGATTACCCTCTCTTCTGACGTCTTTGGACGTAACGAAGTGGCCACCGCCAACGGCCTGACCGGGATGGCTGCGTGGACCGCGAGTACCATGTTTGCTCTGGTGGTCGGTGCGCTGGCCGATACCATCGGCTTTAGCCCGCTGTTCGCGGTACTGGCAATCTTCGACCTGATGGGTGCCGTGGTGATCTGGACGGTGCTGAAAAACCAGTCCGCCGAGGAGCTACTCAACTCTCAGGTTGGCGGACCCGCGGAACAGAGTTAGCGCAATTTATCTGATATCAACGAAGCCGCCTTCCGGGCGGCTTTTTCATGGGGAAATCTGGAGACTGGCTCGCAAAAGTGGTATAACAAATCATCCGCCGTACCCTGCCTGGAGCGCATATGGAAATCACCGAATCACGTCGTTTGTATCAGCAACTTGCTGCCGAGCTGAAAGATCGCATCGAGCAAGGTGTCTATCTCGTCGGTGATAAACTGCCTGCCGAACGTTTTATTGCTGATGAAAAGAGCGTCAGCCGCACCGTGGTGCGTGAAGCCATCATCATGCTGGAAGTCGAAGGCTACGTTGAGGTGCGCAAAGGTTCCGGCATTCACGTGATTTCCAACCTGCCAAAACACTCCCCGGTGCCGGACGAAAGTCTGGAGTTCGCCAGCTACGGTCCGTTCGAACTGCTCCAGGCCCGTCAGCTGATCGAAAGTAATATCGCTGAATTTGCCGCAACCCAGGTGACCAAGCAGGACATCATGAAGTTGATGGAAATCCAGGATCAGGCACGCAAAGAAAAATGTTTTCGCGATTCCGAATGGGATCTGCAATTCCACGTTCAGGTTGCCCTCGCCACGCAAAATACGGCGCTGGCCGCAATCGTCGAAAAAATGTGGACTCAGCGCGTTCACAACCCGTACTGGAAGAAATTACACGATCACATTGATTCCCGTACCGTCGACAACTGGTGCGACGATCACGATCAGATTCTTAAAGCGCTGATTCGTAAAGACCCGCATGCCGCGAAGCTGGCGATGTGGCAGCATCTGGAAAACACCAAGCTGATGCTGTTCAACGAAACCAGTGATGACTTCGAATTTAACGCCGACCGCTATCTTTTTGCTGATAATCCGGTTGTTCATCTCGATACCGCATCCAGTCAGGCAAAATAAGTCCCCGCAACGCTGGCAGGCGCACCGCTGCGCCTTCCGGCTCGCTGTGGGTCAGTAAACATATATAGTGTCAGCCTGTGTAAATACCCTCGCGTCAGTTCCTCTCCATAGGCCAAAATCATTTCCCCGGCCGATCGCAAATTCTGTGACGCATTACCTCGGGCTTTGTTACAATTGGATGCAAATTGCATTTTTTAGTTAGTGCTTGCTTACCTAGCCATTTAACAGGGATCAGTTCTGGCCACCACATTGTGTCCGCGAGCGACCATAATGAAATCATAAACGATGTCGCTGAGCTGTTTACCCCGAATAACAGGCGAGACGTTAACCGATTTCCAGGAACACTGAATGGAACTTTTGACCCAATTACTGAATGCCTTATGGGCCCAGGATTTCGAAACCCTGGCCAATCCGTCCATGATCGGCATGCTCTATTTCGTCTTGTTTATGATCCTGTTCCTTGAGAACGGACTGCTTCCTGCTGCCTTCCTGCCCGGCGACAGCCTGTTAGTGCTGGTCGGTGTGTTGTGCGCTAAAGGAGCGATGGCCTTTCCGCAAACGGTGTTACTGCTCACTATCGCCGCAAGCCTTGGCTGCTGGGTGAGTTACATTCAGGGACGATGGCTTGGCAATACGCGCATCGTGCAGAACTGGCTTTCTCATCTTCCGGCCCACTATCACCAGCGCGCCCATCACCTGTTCCATAAGCACGGTCTCTCTGCGCTGCTGATCGCCCGCTTTATCGCTTTTGTTCGTACCCTGCTGCCAACCATCGCCGGTCTTTCTGGCCTGAGCAGCGCCCGTTTCCAGTTCTTCAACTGGATGAGCGGCCTGCTGTGGGTGCTGATTTTAACCACCCTCGGCTACTTGCTCGGCAAAACGCCGGTGTTCCTGAAATACGAAGATCAGCTGATGTCCTGCCTGATGCTGCTCCCGGTGGTGCTGCTGGTGTTCGGCCTGCTCGGTTCGGTGTACGTCCTGCTGAAGAAGAAATACGGGGCGCGCAATTAATATGGTGATCACGCCGCGTTCCCTGCGCCGCCTGTCTTACGCCCTGATTGCGCTGACGATCCTCAGCGCGATGGTGCTGGTGTGGACGGCAGTTCAGCATCAGGAATCGACGCTCGCCATTCGCCCGATGAGCCAGGGCGCCAGCGTGCCGGACGGTTTTTCTGTCTGGCACCATCTGGATGCGAACGGCATTCGCTTCAAAAGCATTACGCCGCAGGACGACGTTTTGCTGATCAAGTTTGACTCCAGCGCCCAAAGCGCTGCCGCGAAAGAGGTTCTCGACCGCTCCCTGCCGCGCGGGTATATCGTGGCGCTGCAGGACGATGAGAGTCAGACGGCACTGTGGTTAACGCGGCTGCGAGACACCTCGCATCGGTTTGGTTAATTACCAGGATTCTGAATCTTTTCACTCACTTTGGTGATTACCCCGTTTACTTACTATGCTTAAGTACGCGGAGCACCCCTCAGAAGTTCTCCGCATGACACTGGAAAAGCGGCATACTCTTTACAAGTGCCGTAACACAATGGAAGGTTTCTATAATGAAATACCGCATCACTCTGGCTTTGGCCCTTTTTTCTTTGAGCACCGCGTCCTTTGCTAACACTCTCTGTCAGGAGAAAGAAAAGGACATCCAGCGCGAGATCACTTATGCCGAGAAGCATAATAATCAGCACCGTATCGACGGTCTGAAAAAAGCGCTGAGCGAAGTGAAAGCCAACTGCTCGGATAGCAAGCTGCGTGCCGATCACCAGAAGAAAATCGCTGAACAGAAGGACGAGATTGCTGAACGCCGTCAAGACCTGAAAGAGGCGAAAGAGAAAGGGGATGCGGAGAAGATTGCTAAGCGTGAAGATAAGCTGAAAGAGGCCGAAGAAGAACTGAAAGCCCTTGAAGCTCGCGATTATTGAGTTAACGGAAATCTCAACAGGAGAGAATTATGTCTAAAGATACGACTTCAGAACATCTGCGCGCTGAGTTGAAATCCCTGGCGGATACCCTGGAAGAGGTACTGAACTCTTCTACCGACAAATCGAAAGAAGAGCTGAGCAAACTCCGCTCCAAAGCGGAAAGCGCGCTGAAAGAGAGCCGCTATCGCCTGGGTGAAACCGGTGATGCGCTGGCGAAACAGACCCGCGAAGCGGCTGCGAAGGCCGACGAATATGTCCGCGATAATCCGTGGACCGGCGTGGGCATCGGCGCGGCCGTCGGTGTGGTTCTGGGCGTTCTGCTGACGCGTCGCTGATTATGGAAGATCCTCGTCACGCACAAGGGCCGGCTAAAAACGTCCTCGGCATTGGCCAGCGTATGTTAACCACGCTCGTCGGGATTGCCGAAACGCGGGTTCGCCTGGCGGTGGTGGAGCTGGAAGAGGAGAAAGCCAATCTCTTCCAGATGCTGCTGATGCTGGGACTGACCATGCTCTTCGCCGCGTTCGGGCTGATGAGCCTGATGGTGTTAATCATCTGGGCTATCGATCCGCAGTACCGCCTGAACGCGATGATCGCCACGACCGTCGTGCTGTTGGTGGGCGCGCTCATTGGCGGGATCTGGACGCTGCATAAAGCACGCAGTTCAACGCTGCTGCGTCATACCCGTCAGGAGCTGGCCAACGACCGCGCGCTGCTGGAGGATGAGAAGCCGTGAGCAGCACAACGGAACGTCGTAAACGCAAAGCGTATCTGTTAAGCCAGATCCAGCAGCAACGGCTGGATCTGACGGCCAGCCGTCGCGACTGGCTGGAGGTCACGCGTTCCTACGATCGCGGCTGGAACACCTTCCTGAGCCTGCGCTCGTGGGCACTGGTTGGCAGCAGCGTGATGGCCATCTGGTCGGTTCGTCACCCCAGCATGTTAGTCCGCTGGGCACGACGCGGCTTCGGTGCCTGGAGTGCCTGGCGTCTGGTCAAATCGACGTTGCGCCAGCAGCAGTTACGGTCTTAGCGTCTGTGGTATTGCCGGGTGGCGCTCACGCTTACCCGGCCTACAAAACCAAGCCGTGCCCGTAGGCCGGGTAAGGCGAAGCCGCCACCCGGCACACTTCCCCGATTCCACTCACTCAATATCTTTGAAGAAGATTGACAGTTTTCCTTGCTAACAATTGTCATTCGTCACGTTTATTATCCTCTCCATCGACAGCAAACACGCGGTATCTACCCGGATTTGCACACAAATAATCGTCAGCCGCGTAAGTGGTTTTCTGGAGAGTAAAATGAAAAAATTAGAAGATGTTGGTTTGCTGGTTGCGCGTGTATTGATGCCAATTCTGTTTATCACTGCGGGCTGGGGCAAAATTACCGGTTATGCAGGTACTCAGCAGTACATGGAAGCGATGGGCGTCCCGGGGTTCCTGCTGCCCCTGACTATCCTGCTTGAGTTCGGCGGTGGTCTGGCAGTGCTGTTCGGTTTCCTGACTCGCACTACCGCGCTGTTCACCGCAGGCTTCACCCTGCTGACGGCGTTCATCTTCCACAGCAACTTTGCGGAAGGTATGAACTCCCTGATGTTCATGAAAAACCTGACCATCGCAGGCGGCTTCCTGCTGCTGGCTATCACCGGTCCTGGCGCTTTCAGCATCGACCGTGTTCTGAATAAGAAGTGGTAAGCACGCTATACTGAATAAAAAAGCGAGGAGATTTCTCCTCGCTTTTGCTATCTGAAGTCTGAAGGAGGAAAGAATGGGACAATTAGTTGACGGCGTCTGGCAGGATATTTGGTACGACACCAAATCCACTGGAGGACGCTTCAAGCGTTCTGTTTCGGCTTTCCGTAACTGGCTGACCGCCGATGGCGCACCGGGCCCAAGCGGTGAAGGCGGCTTTGCGGCAGAAAAAGATCGCTACCATCTTTATGTTTCCCTCGCCTGTCCGTGGGCGCACCGCACGCTGATCGTGCGCAAGCTCAAAGGGCTGGACTCCTTAATTCCTGTTTCCGTCGTCAATCCGCTGATGCTGGAAAACGGCTGGACCTTCGACAGCGACTTCCCTGCTGCCACCGGCGACGATCTTTACCACCACGATTTCCTCTATCAGCTCTATCTGCACGCCGACCCGCACTACACGGGTCGCGTCACCGTCCCGGTCCTGTGGGACAAAAAAAACCAGACTATCGTCAGCAATGAATCTGCTGAAATCATTCGCATGTTCAATACGACGTTTGACGCCCAGGGCGCGCGGGCCGGTGATTTTTACCCACCAGAGCTGCGCGATAAGATCGACGAGCTGAACAGCTGGATCTACGACAACGTCAACAACGGCGTCTACAAAGCCGGTTTTGCCACCAGCCAGGAAGCTTACGACGAAGCGGTCGGAAAAGTCTTTGAATCCCTGGCGCGCCTGGAGCAGATCCTGGGCCAGCACCGCTATCTGACGGGCGACCGCCTGACGGAAGCCGATATTCGCCTGTGGACTACGCTGGTCCGCTTCGATCCGGTGTACGTCACCCACTTTAAGTGCGATAAACACCGCGTCAGCGATTACCTGAATCTGTACGGTTTCCTGCGCGATATTTATCAGATGGACGGCATCGCTGAGACCGTCGATTTCGACCACATCCGCACCCACTACTATCGCAGCCATAAAACCATCAACCCGACGGGCATTATCTCCATCGGACCGTGGCAGGATCTGGACGAGCCGCACGGCCGCGATACGCGTTTTCGCTAAATTTTAAGGGTATCCTCGGATGCCCTTTTTTAATTCAGAATCTGCGACTATCCTTACCTCGATCGCTTAAAAAACAAGAGATTGTCTGAATGTCGAGGCAGAAAATGGACTGGTATCTAAAAGTACTGAGAAATTACGTGGGGTTCAGTGGTCGCGCCCGTCGCAAAGAGTACTGGATGTTCGTTCTGGTGAACTTCATCCTCACGCTCGTGCTGGGAATTGTCGATAAAATTCTGGGATGGGAGCGCGCGGGTGGCGAAGGTATTCTCACCACCATTTACGCGCTGCTGGTCTTTCTGCCGTCGCTGGCGGTGCTGTTCCGCCGGATCCACGATACGGATCGTTCGGCCTGGTGGCTGCTGCTGGTGTTGATCCCGATCGTCGGCTGGCTGATCATTCTGGCCTTTAACTGCCAGAGCGGCACGCCGGGCGAAAACCGCTTTGGGCCGGATCCGAAATTGCAGCCGTGAACGTTCCCCGGTGGCGCAGCGCCACCGGGGAAATCCCCCTCCGTCCCCCCTTCTCTCTGTGCTACTATGACCCCATATCACGACGTCGTATTCCAGTAGAGAAAGTTGTTATGTCATCCAGACTCCTGACCACCAGCGTCGCCGGTATCGATGCCTTTGTGCGCGATCCTCGTGGCGTCTTAGCCAAAGCCGATGGCGGCACTCTTGCCGTGTTTGCCGACAACGCGCCTGCGTTTTACGCGATCACGCCTGAACGCCTGGCCCAGCTTCTGGATATTGAGGCGCGTCTGTCGCGCCCGGCCAGCGACGTCACCTTAGACACCCAATTCTTTGAAGAACCGACCAGCGCGCCGGTTACCGTCCCGATGGGCAAATTTGCCATGTACGCTGGCTGGCAGCCGGATGCGAATTTCCAGCGACAGGCCGCCCTGTGGGGCATCGCCCTGACGCAGCCCGCCACGCCGGAAGAGCTGGCGGCGTTTATCGCTTACTGGCAGGCCGAAGGCAAAGTATTCCATCATGTGCAGTGGCAGCAAAAACTCGCCCGCAGCATGCAGATCAACCGCGCCAGCAACGGCGGCCAGCCTAAGCGGGATATCAACACGATTTCCGAACCCGATAATCAGATCCCACCAGGATTCAGAGGATGATATGAAAAACGTCGGCGACCTGATGAAGCGTCTGCAAAAAATGATGCCTGCCAACGTGAAGCCCGCCTTCACCTCGGGCGAGGAGCTGCTGGCCTGGCAAAAAGAACAGGGAAAAATGCGCTCCGAAGCCCTGACGCGCGAAAACCGCGCCATGAAAATGCAGCGCACCTTCAACCGCTCGGGCATTCGTCCGCTGCATCAAAATTGTTCATTTGAAAATTATATTGTTGAAAATGATGGGCAACAGAATGCACTTGAAAAAGCTAGACTTTACGTGGAAGGTTTTGACGATAATATCGCCAGTTTTATCTTCACTGGTAAACCTGGGACTGGTAAAAATCACCTAGCTGCTGCTATATGCAATGCTCTTCTTCTACAAGGTAAATCAGTATTGATAATCACCGTTGCGGATATCATGTCCGCCATGAAAGACACCTTTAATAACAAAAATATGAGTGAAGAGCAGCTACTCAAAGATCTAAGTAACGTTGATTTACTAGTCATTGACGAAATTGGTGTGCAGACAGAATCAAAATACGAGAAAGTTATCATTAATCAGATAGTTGACAGAAGATCTTCTTCTAAGCGCCCTACGGGTATGCTAACAAACTATACCCTTCAAGAAATGACCCAGCTCTTAGGCGAGCGTGTAATGGATAGAATGCGTCTTGGCGCGAGTCTATGGGTTAATTTTAATTGGGGTAGCTACCGCGATCGCGTCACCGGCAAAGAGTATTAGGATATTTCCAGGAATGGCGCGCCTTGCGCGGGTATATACTGAAGCCACTTCCAGCCCGAAACGGGCCACTTTTGAGTTCAATTTATGAAAAAGCACATTCTTCTCAGCACAGCATTCAGCGTCGTTCTGCTCACCGGTGCCGCCCACGCGGCGTCATGGCAGGACTCTTTGTCCAGCGCAGCGAACGAGCTGAGCAAAAGCAGCGGTAGTTCCCAGAACGGCGGTCTGTCCGCATCGTCTCTCACCAGCCTGTTAGGCGGCAGCAATCAGAGCCTGAGCGCGGGCACCATGAACAACGCGGCGGGTATCCTCGGCTATTGCGCGAAACAGAAGCTGGCCTCGGTCACTGACACCCAGAACATCAAAAACCAGGTTCTCGATAAGCTGGGCCTGGATACGCAAGAGCAGAAACAAGACACCAACTATATGGACGGAATTCAGGGCCTGCTGAATGCCAAAGACGGCCAGCAGCTGAACCTGAGCACCCTCGGCGACTCCGCGCTGGCGAAGCAGGTGAAAACCAAAGCCTGCGATCTGGTGCTGAAACAAGGCGTTAATTTCCTCTCCTGATCCATCCCTTTTTCTGCCACAACAGGCCGCGTTTGTTAGGTTAATCTGGCAACGCGGCGTCAGACTCGTTTTTTGCTCATCTTCTTACGTCTCAGCACCCGTATAACGCGATGCGACGGCGATCAAAATTTCCACTTTCTAAACCAAATCCTAACAACAGCACATTTTAGTGACACTAGAATTGCAGCTATGTGACTTCGCCATTAAATTGTATTAACCAAAAAATAATCAGTTAGCCAGCTAAGTGACTGGCGCTATTGAGGATAAGCTGTTGTCAGAGTTTATTTCCCTTGCCCTGTTCCTGGCTTCCATTGGCATCTATGCCTGGAAGGCAGGTCGCAACACCTGGTGGTTTATTGCCACGTTACTGGTGTTGGGGATTTTTATTGTTTTGAACATTACCCTGTACGCCAGCGATTACTTTACCGGTGACGGTATCAACGACGCCGTGCTCTATACGCTCACCAACAGCCTGACGGGCGCAGGAGTTAGTAAGTACATACTTCCTGGCACCGGACTGGTGCTGGCGCTGGTTGCGGTGTTTGGCACCCTCGGCTGGGTGCTGCGCCGTCGCCGTCATCTTCCGCATCATATGGGTTACAGCCTGCTGGCTCTGGTGCTGGCGCTCGGCTCCGTGGATGCCAGCCCGGCGTTCCATCAGATCACCGAGCTGGTGAAATCCCAGTCCCGCGACGGCGATCCAGATTTCACGGCCTACTACAAAGAGCCATCGAAAACCATCGCCAACCCGAAGCTGAACCTGGTTTATATCTACGGCGAAAGTCTGGAGCGCACCTATTTCGATAACGATGCCTTCCCGAATCTGACGCCGGATCTCGGCCCGCTGAAAGACGAAGGGCTGGATTTCAGCCACACGTCGCAGCTGCCGGGCACCGATTACACCATCGCCGGGATGGTCGCCTCCCAGTGCGGCATCCCGCTGTTCGCGCCGTTCGAGGGTAACGCCTCGGCGTCGATGTCGAGCTTCTTCCCGCAGAATATCTGCCTCGGCGACATCCTGAAAAACTCCGGCTACGAAAACTACTTTATGCAGGGGGCCAACCTGCGTTTCGCCGGGAAAGACGTGTTCCTGAAATCCCATGGCTTCGACCATCTCTATGGCGCGGAAGAGTTGAAAACCACGGTTGCCGACCCGTCCTACCGCAATGACTGGGGCTTTTACGACGACACGGTGCTGGACGAAACCTGGAAGAAATTCGAGGAGCTGTCTAAATCCGGAAAACGCTTCTCGCTATTCGCCTTAACCGTCGATACGCACCACCCGGACGGCTTTATCTCGCGCACCTGCGAGCGCAAAAAGTACGACATCAACGGCAAGACCAACCAGTCGTTCAGCGCCGTGACCTGTAGCCAGGAACACATCGCCGCGTTTATCAATAAAATCAAAGCCTCGCCGTATTTCAAAAACACGGTGATCGTGGTTTCTTCCGACCATCTGGCGATGAAAAACACCGCCTGGGACGAGCTGAACAAACAGGATCGCAGCAACCTGTTCTTCGTGATGCGCGGCGATCAGCCTCAGCAGGAGGTCATCGCCACCAAACGCAACACCATGGATAACGGCGCGACGGTGCTGGATATTCTGGGCGGGGATAACTTCATCGGGCTGGGACGCAGCACGCTCTCCGGCCAGTCGCTCTCCGAAGTGTTCCTCAACATGAAAGAGAAAATTCTGGCGTGGAAACCGGACGTGATCCGCCTGTGGAACTTCCCGAAAGAGATGAAAGATTTCACCATCGACCAGAAGAAAAACATGATTGCCTTCTCGGGCAGCCATTTCCGCCTGCCGCTGCTCCTGCGCGTCTCGGATAACCGCGTCGAACCGCTGCCGGAGAGTGAATACTCCGCGCCGCTGCGCTTCCAGCTGGCCGACTTCGCCCCGCGCGATAACTTCGTCTGGGTCGACCGCTGCTACAAGATGGGCCAGCTGTGGTCGCAGCCGCTGTCGCTTTCCACGGACTGGTGCGTCTCCCAGGGCCAGCTCGGCGGTGAACAAACCGTCCAGCGCGTGGATAAAGATCAGTGGAAAGGCAAAACCGCGTTCAAGGATACGGTGATCAATACCGACCGCTATCAGCGCAACGTGGATCTGCTGAAAGTGGTGGATAACGATATTCGCTACAAGGCGGACAGCTTCGTGTTTAACGTGGCGGGCGCGCCGGAAGAGGTGAAGCAGTTTAGCGGTATTTCACGCCCGGAATCCTGGGGACGCTGGTCTAACGCGCAGCTTGGCAACGAGGTGAAAATCGAATACGCCCAGCCGCTACCGGAGAAATTCGATCTGGTGATCACCGCCAAAGCCTTTGGCCCGAACGCCAACAAACCGATCCCGGTGCGCATCGGCGACAAAGAGCAGACCATCACCCTTGGCAACGATGTCACCACAACGACGCTGCATTTCGAGAACCCGTCGCGCAGCAATACGGTCGTGATTGTGCCGCCAGACCCGCAGTCGACGAACGAGGGCAATATTCTCGGACATTCACCGCGCAAGCTGGGGATTGGGATGGTTGAAATGAAGGTGGTGCAGACCGGAGTATAAACTTGTAGGCCGGGTAAGGCGAAGCCGCCACCCGGCAACAAACGACTGTGCGGCCTAAAAACGCCCGGTGGCGCTGCGCTTACCGGGCCTACAAAGGACCACGCATTTCCGCCACCCGGCAACATAACAGACGACTCAAGCGCCCTTCCTGAACAGGGCGCTTTTTTTACATCAGAAGGTTTCCCAGTTCTCACTGGACGCGGTCGTCGCGGCAGCGGCTTTACGCCCCTTCGCCGTCACCACCGGCGTTTTCAACCCGCCGTTATCGCGTGATTTCTGCTGCTCCTGCTGAATGCGGAACACCGCCACCGCCTGCGTCAGACGGCTCGCCTGCTCTTCCAGCGCGGCAGCTGCCGCAGCGGACTCTTCCACCAGCGAGGCGTTCTGCTGCGTCACACGGTCCATCTCAGCAACCGCCAGACCCACCTGGTCAATACCGCGGCTCTGCTCATCAGACGCAGAGGCGATTTCGCCCATAATGTCGGTCACGCGGGTCACCGCATTCACGATCTCGCCCATGGTTTCGCCAGCGCTTTCCACCAGGGTTGACCCCAGCTCGACGCGGCCCACGGAGTCTTCGATCAGGCTCTTAATTTCGCGTGCCGCCTGGGCGCTACGCTGCGCCAGGTTACGCACTTCACCTGCCACCACCGCAAAACCACGACCCTGTTCGCCCGCACGTGCTGCTTCGACGGCGGCGTTCAGCGCCAGGATGTTGGTCTGGAAGGCAATCCCGTCGATCACGCTGATGATGTCAGCGATTTTCTGCGAACTGCCCGCGATGTCACGCATGGTTTGCACCACGTTATCCACCACTTTCCCGCCCTTCTGCGCAGTCTCGGACGCGCTCAGCGCCAGATTGCTCGCCTGGCGGGCGTTTTCGGCGTTCTGCTTCACGGTCGCGGTCAGCTCTTCCATGCTGGCAGCCGTCTCTTCCAGAGAAGCCGCCTGCTGCTCGGTACGGGAAGAGAGATCGTTGTTACCGACAGAGATTTCGCTCGCGCCGCTGTAGATCGCATTCGCGCCGTTACGCACATCGCCAACGGTGCTCACCAGCTCGCTCTGCATGTGACGCAGAGTGTCCGCCAGTTGGCCCATCTCATTGGTGCCTTCGACGTCAATACGCTTCACCAGATCGCCGCTGGCGATATGACGAATGCTGTCGATCAGACGATTCAGCGGAGAGATCAGCGACTGCTTAATGCCCAGCCAGACGCCGACGATCACCACCAGCACCGCGATCAGCACGCTGATCAGCACCCAGATCGCCTGAGTGTAAGAGCTGTTGCTGTCGTCCACGGCAGTCTGATACAGATGATCGTTCTGCTGCAGGTAGTTCACGTACTGCTTCTCAAAACCATCCTGATAGCTCTGGGTCGGCTGATCGAAGAAGTCATTGATCTTACCCGCGCCCAGCAGCTGGATAAGCTCGGCCAGCGCACCGTGATAGATATCGTAGTTACGTTTGATCTCCAGGGCGGCAGCGTCGCTCTGACGCGGATCGCGCGGCAGTGCTTCGTAATCAGCCCAGTTTTTCTCCGCCTGCTTCAGGGAAGCGGACGCAATCTGCATCAGTTCCGCAACGGTGGCGCCGCTGCCGATGTTGCTCTGATCCATCATGTAACGGATACCCGCGCGGTTCAGGGTATTACGGGTTTGCAGCAACGCGACCCAGCTGCCGTTAAGCGTGGATTGTTGCTGGCGAATAGTTTGTAGGACAGTGAAGTTTTCTTTGTCATGCTTCAGGGCATTGAAGAAAAGTCCACCGGATGTCAGTTGTAACAGGCCGAAAATAGCCAAAACCAGCAACAAGCTGGTGACAATCTTGATACGATTTAACATGCTTTCTCTTTCCATCAGACAGATAACAGAATTTTCGGCCTGGTTAGAGAAAACTTTACGAAAATCGTGTTGATGATTTGAACATTTACGGAGGATTTCGCAAAAAACTATTAATGTTTATCCTAAATCGCGCCGTTATATATTCCATAAGATAAATTTTATCTCTGTTGCACTGACATATTCTGTCAGTGAGATCCTTATTCTGCAGAGATTTTCACCGCACTAAACGGGAATATAATATGACAACTCCAGCCCGCAGCCGCTCGGCTGAACGACTCGTCGATATTCTTATGGAGCTGCATTTAAACGGTGTGGTTAACCGTCGCGACTTGATGCATAAATTTAAAATTACCGAACGCACGGTATATCGCGATCTCAATGCTCTCGCCCCCATTGTTCAGCACACGGGAAATGGCCTGTATCGTCTGATTCACGCCCAGCAAAACGCCAGCGGCCAGGGGCTGCACAACGCCGTCGCTAACCTATTGAATGCGGATAACTATTTTCCTGACCGCGGCACCGCGTTCTGGCAGAGTCTGGAGGCGCGCGTCGAAGAGAACCATATTCTGATCCTCAGCAACGACGCCGAACACACGGTTCAGAATGATATTCGTCGACATCTGACGGCGATTGAGAAATCGATAAAAGAGCGGCACGTTTGCCAGATGGTTTATAAAGACAAAACGCGACTGATTAATCCGTACAAATTAATTAACAAAAAAAATATATGGTATTTACAAGCTACGGAAAATGGCAGACTGAAATCGTTTTCATTAAGTCAGATAAACTGGCTGGATATTCAAAAAGAGACCTTCACGCCGGATGCAGATACGGCAGAATTACTTGAGAAGAATCTCGACCCCTGGGTGAGCGAAGATACTTTCGAAGTGAAAATATTTACCAACAATATTATTTCGCACTACTTCACCCGCCGGGACCTGCTCCCGGACCAGGAGGTGATTGCGGAAAGCGACGACGGCGTGACGATCCGCTGCCAGGCGGCGCACGAGAATCAGATCCTGCCGCTAATCTTCTACTGGCTGCCGAACATTCAGGTGCTGGAACCACAGTGGCTGCGGGACAAACTCTTTGAGACCCTCGAAGGCTACATGACCACCGCGCCTGCCGAGGTGCTCGAATAATCAGTGTGATCTCAATCACATAAACCAGCCCGCTGGCGGCGAGCCTGAACCACTCGCCCCAGCCTTTGACCGCTTACCCACCGCAATCAACCACTCACCCATTTACCGTCCTTTACACGCGCGACGATCTGGCAAGATCGCCACAGCATTAATCAATACCTCCTCAAAATGAACTCAGGCCCTTTTTCCAGTTAAAAAAACCAGGTCTAACTATGGATACGAAAAAACTACTTAAGCACGTACCCTGGGCGCTCCTCGGGATCCTCGGTGCTTTCTGTCTGGCGGTTGTCGCATTACGCCGGGGTGAACACGTTAGCGCCCTGTGGATCGTGGTCGCGTCGGTTTCCGTCTATCTGGTAGCGTACCGCTACTACAGTCTTTACATCGCGCAGAAGGTCATGAAACTTGACCCGACGCGTTCCACTCCGGCGGTCATTAACAATGACGGCCTGAACTATGTGCCTACCAACCGCTACGTGCTGTTTGGTCACCACTTTGCCGCGATTGCCGGTGCCGGTCCGCTGGTTGGGCCGGTGCTTGCCGCGCAGATGGGCTATCTGCCTGGCACTCTGTGGCTGCTCGCAGGCGTGGTGCTGGCAGGTGCGGTGCAGGACTTCATGGTCCTGTTCATCTCGACCCGCCGTAACGGCGCTTCTCTGGGTGAGATGATCAAAGAAGAGATGGGCCGCGTGCCGGGCACCATTGCCCTGTTCGGCTGCTTCCTGATCATGATCATCATCCTTGCGGTGCTGGCGCTGATCGTGGTGAAAGCCCTGGCCGAAAGCCCGTGGGGTGTGTTCACCGTCTGCTCGACCGTACCGATTGCGCTGTTCATGGGTATCTACATGCGCTTTATCCGTCCGGGCCGCGTCGGTGAAGTGTCGGTGATTGGTATCGTGCTGTTGGTCGCTTCCATTTACTTCGGCGGCATCATTGCGCACGACCCGTACTGGGGCCCGGCGCTGACCTTCAAAGACACCACCATTACCTTCGCCCTGATTGGCTACGCGTTTATCTCTGCGCTGCTGCCGGTGTGGCTGATTCTGGCCCCGCGTGACTACCTGGCGACGTTCCTGAAAATCGGCGTAATTGTCGGTCTGGCGATCGGCATCGTGATCATCAACCCGGAACTGAAAATGCCAGCCGTGACCCAGTACATTGACGGTACCGGTCCACTGTGGAAAGGCGCGCTGTTCCCGTTCCTGTTTATCACCATCGCCTGTGGCGCCGTCTCCGGCTTCCACGCCCTGATCGCTTCCGGCACCACGCCGAAGCTGATGGCAAACGAAACCGACGCGCGCTTTATCGGCTACGGTGCAATGCTGATGGAATCCTTCGTGGCGATCATGGCCCTGGTGGCAGCGTCCATCATCGA
The DNA here is from genome assembly GCF_030238365.1 of Lelliottia wanjuensis. GTDB lineage: Bacteria > Pseudomonadota > Gammaproteobacteria > Enterobacterales > Enterobacteriaceae > Enterobacter > Enterobacter wanjuensis. The sequence continues at coordinate 61,525 of NZ_JASSOT010000047.1, forward strand.
GCCAGGTCTGTACTTCGCGATGAACACCCCGCCGGCGGGCCTTGGCATCACCATGCCAAACCTGCATGAGATGGGTGGCGACAACGCGGCGCTGATCATGGCCCAGCTGAAAGACGCTAGTGCCCACGCGGCGGCGACCGTCAGCTCCTGGGGCTTTGTGATCTCGCCTGAGCAGATCATGCAGACCGCGAAAGACATCGGCGAGCCGTCGATTCTGAACCGTGCGGGTGGCGCACCAACCCTGGCCGTCGGTATCGCACACGTGTTCCACAAAGTGCTGCCGTGGGCGGACATGGGCTTCTGGTACCACTTCGGTATTCTGTTCGAAGCGCTGTTCATCCTGACCGCGCTGGACGCTGGTACCCGTGCAGGCCGCTTCATGCTGCAAGATTTGCTCGGTAACTTCGTGCCGTTCCTGAAGAAAACCGACTCTCTGGTGGCGGGCGTGCTGGGCACCGCAGGCTGTGTCGGTCTGTGGGGCTACCTGCTGTATCAGGGCGTCGTCGACCCACTCGGCGGCGTGAAGAGCCTGTGGCCGCTGTTCGGTATCTCTAACCAGATGCTGGCAGCCGTCGCGCTGGTGCTCGGTACCGTGGTGCTGGTGAAGATGAAACGCACCAAATACATCTGGGTGACGGTGGTTCCTGCGCTGTGGCTGCTGCTGTGCACCACCTGGGCGCTGGGCCTGAAACTGTTCAGCACCAACCCGCAGCTGGAAGGCTTCCTGTTTATGGCTAACCAGTACAAGGCGAAAATTGCCGCGGGCGGCGGTGACCTGACCGCACAGCAGATTGCCAACATGAACCATATCGTGGTGAACAACTACACCAACGCCGGTTTGAGTATTCTGTTCCTGGTCGTGGTCTACAGCATCATCTTCTACGGCATCAAAACCTGGATGAATGTGCGTAACGCCGAAGGCCGTACGGATAAAGAAACCCCGTATGTGCCGGTCCCGGAAGGCGGCGTGAAGACCTCTTCGCACCACTAAGACCCTGGCGGGTGGCGCTGCGCTAACCCGCCCTACACAGAACCTGTAGGCCCGGATCGCTGCGCGCCACCGGGCTTTTTCTATCTGGATGGCACAATGTTTGGTAACTTAGGCGAAGCAAAAAAATACCTCGGTCAGGCGGCGAAAATGCTGATTGGTATTCCGGACTATGACAACTACGTTGAACATATGCAGACCAACCATCCGGATAAACCGTACATGACCTACAAAGAATTCTTCCGCGAGCGCCAGCAAGCGCGCTACGGCGGCGATGGCAAAAGCGGCGTACGCTGTTGCTAAAGGAGAGAACATGACCCCTATTGCAGTCACCCTGTTAACCGGCTTTCTCGGCGCGGGCAAAACCACCCTGCTGCGCCACATCCTCAACGAACAGCACGGCTTTAAAATCGCCGTAATCGAAAACGAATTCGGCGAAGTCTCCGTCGACGATCAGCTGATTGGCGATCGTGCCACCCAGATCAAAACCCTGACCAACGGCTGCATCTGCTGCACCCGCTCCAGCGAGCTGGAAGATGCCCTGCTGGATCTGCTCGACAGCCGCGATCGCGGCGACATCGAATTTGACCGTCTGGTGATCGAATGCACCGGCATGGCCGACCCCGGCCCGATCATCCAGACCTTTTTCTCCCACGACATTCTCTGCCAGCGCTACCTGCTGGACGGCGTGATTGCCCTGGTCGATGCGGTCCACGCCGACGAGCAGATGAACCAGTTCACCATCGCCCAGTCGCAGATTGGCTACGCGGACCGCATCCTGCTGACCAAAACCGATGTGGCCAATGACTGCGAAAAACTGCGTGAGCGCCTGACGCGCATCAACGCCCGCGCGCCGATCTACACGGTCATCCACGGTGATATCGATCTCGCGCAGCTGTTCAACACCAACGGCTTTATGCTGGAAGAGAACATCGCCGCGAAGCCGCGCTTCCATTTCATCGGCGACAAACAAAACGACGTGACCTCGATCGTGGTCGAGCTGGATTACCCGGTGGATATCAGCGATGTCTCCCGCGTGATGGAAAACCTGCTGCTGTCGTTTGCCGACAAACTGCTGCGCTACAAAGGGATGCTGTGGATTGACGGCGAGCTGAACCGCCTGCTGTTTCAGGGCGTGCAGCGCCTGTATAGCGCCGACTGGGATCGTCCGTGGGGCGACGAAACGCCGCACAGCACCATGGTCTTTATCGGGATTCAGCTGCCGGAAGACGAGATCCGCGCGGCCTTCGCCGAACTGAAACGCTGATCCCCGCACTAAACCGCCCTTTTATCCGGGCGGTTCCTGCAAAACCTGCGTAATAACGATTCGAGAAATGTAATTTTTCGTCATTTTCAGAACTTTTTTGAAATAATGAAAATCCTTATTAATTCACTCCTCATCATTATTTCCGCGATATTCAGGTTTCGTTTAGCTGTTAAACAAAACGAAGTCTAAACGTGAAAAGATTAATGATTGACGCCAGGACAAACCAACCTTCCCTAAACAACAAACGCATCAAAAATTAACAAAACCAGCATAAAACTGCGAGTAACGTCACATTTGCAGTCGTAAACATCGCTTGTTAAGGTGTCCTCAGATTAATTTGATGACGAGGAAATACACCATGAAAAAGATTAACTTCATTCTGCTTTCTGTTCTGACCGTAACTTCTGGTTCCGCTCTGGCGATGGGCGCTTCTATTGAGCAGGGTAAGAACTTCACCAATTTAAATATCGAAATGGGTAAATCCACCTCCGGTGTTTATGCCGAAAGTAACTGGCTGAAAAATACCGACGACGGCACCCAGACCGGTGGTGTTGGCGCAGGTTACAACCTGGAAGTGGGCCCGGCGATGCTGAATGCCGGTGCGAAAGCCATCTACCTCGGTCCGAAAAAAGGCGATAACGGTGTCGCATTCCCGGTCGGCGGCGGTGTGAACGTTGCCCTGACTGACAGCATCAACGTCTTCGGCGAAGGTTACGTGGCCCCTAACGGCCTGAACAACAGCGTGAAAAACTACGTTGAAGCCAACGGCGGCGTAAGCTGGACTCCAGTCAAACCAGTGACGCTGAAAGTCGGCTACCGCCACGTGAGCGTTGACGGCAAAGACGGTCGTCCAAACCACACCCTGATTGACGGCGCCTACTTCGGCGGCGGCGTGAGCTTCTAAGGTTATTGATTGCCGGGTGGCGCTACGCTTACCCGGCCTACAATATCCAGACATATCAATGGCTTTGTCGTTATGTAGGTCGGGTAAGCGCAGCGCCACCCGACAGCAAACGCGCTCGGGCCATATCAGCTTCACCTGACATAATGCGGGTCACTTACGGTGACCTGCAAAATCTCCTGCGATTCCTGATTCGCACTCACCTCCTGCGGCGTTAACCACAGCGGCTTCCGGCCAAAGGTTTCGTACATTTTCAGCTGATCGTCATAGTGCTTATCCGGCGTCCCGTCCGGCGCCACAAACCCGCTTTGACCGGGCGCGACCACATCCCAGGCCAGCACCGGGCTTTTACCCGATGTCGGCGAGAAGACAATCATGTCATTTTCCGTACCCCGGTTCTGATACTCGGCCTGGTGACGCGCCTCTTTCGCCGCCGCCTGCGGTACGCCGAAGAAGTTATTGGCGCGGAACGTCAGCGCCATCGCAGGCGTATTCCAGGTGTTGATATCCGTGCCGTAGCGCGTCGAGAGCGTCTGCCAGGCATCCTGCAAAGCATCAAGGACCACCGCCTGCTGCGACTGCCCGGCAAACAGATCGACCTCCTGCGGGATCGCCGATTTTTCCCCCTCCAGCGCTTCGAACAAAATCTTGGCCCCGACGCTGATATTCAGCGAGCCGGTCGGGCCGTCCTGCGTCGTTTCATATCCGCTGGCGCTGTACCAGGTGTTAAACGGTGCCGGAACAGCAGCCACCACCGTGCGTTTCAGCATGCTGGTCAACCAGGCGTTCAGAATGGCGGAACCGGGCTGCTGATACGTTTCCCCGTCCTCACTCATCACGTTTTGCCCGTCCCAGCTCGCCAGTGTTTTCACCAGTTGCACCCGAGGGTCGCTCTCTGGCAAGCTCGCCGTCGCTTTTTGCAGGGTCGGCAGGAACAGACGCAGATTCAGATCCTGACGGCTGGTTTTCTGGATCAGATCCCAGGCCTGCTCGTGGGTCAGCGTCGGCTGTTTATCGATGAGCTGCGTGATCTCCGTGACGCGATCCGCCCCGCCCCATAAGAAGGCGAACAGATCCGAGGCCGGATAATCTTTTTGCGGGGAGTTGTTCCAGTTGGCGATATACCCCGACTGCGGGTTATAAACTTTCGGATTCAGGTCAAACGACAGCAGCCCCTGCCAGTCCCACTTTCCGGTGCCCGGCACCGGCAGACGCGGATCGTGCCCCGGCTGGCGTTTCGGGTACGCGCCCCCGTGAACGTAGCCGATGTTGCCATCGACATCCGCGTAATACCAGTTGATCGTCAGCGCCTGCTTCGCCGCCTGTTCCGTCCAGCTCGGCCAGTCTTTGGCCTTCATCTGATGCGTCCACGCCAGCAGGGACGCGACCTCCTTCCCATCCCAGGCGCGCGCTTTAGCGTAGGCGGTGTGGGTCGCCGGATCGGTTTTGATCACGTTCCCGTGCACAGTTCGCCAGACGGTAAAGGTCTCCGGCTGGCCGTCTTTAACGGCGATGGTCTCTTCGCGACTGAGCATTTTGACCCACTCGCCGTTATGCAGATACTCGCCTGGTTTTTGATCCGAAATTTGCTCCGCAAAGATATCCACATCGTCGCCGAACCCCGCCGTCGCGCCCCAGGAAATATGCCCGTTGTGGCCAAACACCAGTCCCGGATAGGCAAACGGCGTGTTGCCGGTGACGTCATAGCCCGCGCCGTGCAGCCCGATGCCATAGGTATACGCCGGGGCGTACCAGCCAAACTGTGGGCCGTTGACCATGATGGCTTTCGCGTCATGCGCCTTTTTCTTGCCAATCACCCACATGTTGCTGGTTGTCGGATACCCGGCCAGCCCGTTGGCACCGCTGCGGGCAAACTGTTCAGCGATCGCTTCCCGATTCTGCCCGGCGGTGAGCGCCAGTAGCGCGCCGTCGTTGCCTTTGGCTGGCCGATCCAGCATCGGCGCGGGGAGATCGTAGCGCGGGAGCAGCGCGGCGGTTTGGGTATTTTTGAGATCAAAGCTCAGCGGGTAGTGACTTTCCTGAGCGGAGATTGTCGTCGGTGCCGCCGGATTCACCAGCCATTTCAGCTGGTTAAACACCCCCATCCCTTTCTGCGCGCCATATTTATCTTTCAGCGCCGTCAGCAGCGCCAGGTTGTCGATTTCGCTGGTGCTGTCAGAAAAACGGTTCGCCATGGTACCGACAAAAACCATCGCCACATCAAAGGGCTGCCAGTGTCCGGGCTTGAAACCAAACTCGGCAAACTGCGCGGGCATTAGCTTGCCAGGGTCGGCGTTCACTTTATCGATCCAGGCGTTCATTCCGTCGGCATAGCCCTGCAGGATCGCTTTGTCATCGGCGGAGAGCGCGGCGATCTGCGCATGAATGGAGTCCGGCCAGTAGTTCTGGCGGATATCTTTATCAAAACTCACAAAGGATTTGCCGAGCACTTCCGACACCGTGCCCTGGGTGCTGCGCCGCGCCATCTCCATCTGGAACAGGCGATCCTGCGCCACCACGTAGCCGTAGCCGTAAAAAAGACGATACGTATCGTCGGCGTAAATATGCGGCATGCCGTAGTTATCGCGAACGATCTTGACCTCTGTCGGGGCGGTATTTGCCAGCGCCGCGATGCTCCAGCTCAGCGTCAGGGAAGCCACAACACAGTTCACGATCATACGATTTGTATTTTTCATTGTATCCTCTTGCAGGTGTATGATTTTCGATTTGATACTAGCAAGAGGCTAAATGTTATCCAGAACAGCCAGTTTGTTTCACTGCGAACTGTGAGTCTGGTAACTAATTAATGATACAAATATATCCGTTATGTGACTCCATACGAATCACAACACTTTATCTATTGCATAAAAAAAGGGCGGCTCGAAAGCCACCCATTTCACCGCGGATAAATCAGCTTACCGGCGAACCACCACCAGCTTCTGGTTCACGAACTCTTTGATACCGAGATCCGACAGCTCGCGACCGTAGCCCGAGCGCTTCACGCCGCCGAAGGGCAGTTCCGCCGCCGTGTCGGTCAGCCAGTTGATGTAGACCATCCCGGTTTCGATCCGCGACGCCATTTTCTTCGCGCGATCAATATCCTGACTGAACACCGCCCCACCGAGGCCGTAGTTCGAGTCGTTCGCCAGGCTCACCGCTTCGTCGTCGCTTTTGACGACATAGAACTGCGCCACCGGCCCGAAGAACTCTTCGAAATACGCCGGGTTGTCGCGGGAGATATGAGTCAGGATCGTCGGCTCGAAGAAGTTACCTTCGCGCTCAACCGGCTTGCCGCCGAAATGCACTTTCGCACCGTTTTTCACCGCCTCGTTGACCTGTTTGGTCAGCGTCTCCAGCGCGTCTTTCGACGACAGCGGCCCCAGCGTGGTTTTCTCATCCAGCGGATCGCCGATCTTCACCTCGCGGAACGCCTCGGTGAAAGCGGTCAGGAACTGATCCGCGACTTTCTCATGGACGATAAATCGCTTCGCGGCGGTACAGACCTGCCCGGCGTTGTTGAGTCGGGCATTGACGCCGATCTTGACCGCTTTCTTGAGATCCGCATCGTCGAGGACAATAAACACATCGTTACCGCCCAGTTCGAGGGTCGATTTTTTAATGTGCTTCGCCGCCTGGGCCGCGACCACGCTCCCGGCCTTTTCAGACCCAGTCAGAGCTGCGCCCTGCACGCGCGGATCGGCAATGATCTTCGCGACCTGATCCGAAGAGATAAAGAGATTGGTCCAGGCCCCGTCCGGCGCACCGGCTTCCCGCACCAGATGGGCGAATGCCTCCGCACAGTGCGGCACGATGCTGGCGTGTTTCGCCACCACCGGGTTCCCCGCCGCCAGATTCGGCGCCAGGACGCGCATCAGCTGATAGAACGGGAAATTCCACGGCTCAACGGCCATCACCACGCCAATCGGATGGTGCTCCACCCAGGCGTCACCCAGCTCCGATTTGTACTTCACGGGCGCCAAAAATTGCTTCGCGTTATCCGCGTAATAGCGGGCGATCTGCGCGCAGAGCTTCACCTCCCCGCGGCTTTGCTCAATGAGTTTCCCCATCTCCTGACTGGCGATTTTCGCCAGCTCTTCGCGCCGGCTGTCGATCAGATCCGCCAGCTTATGCAGCATCGGCAGACGCTGTTCGATAGCCCCTTTCGCCCACTCTGAATGGTAAAGCGCATCCGCCGTTTTCAGCGCCGCCTCGACCTCCGCATCGGTGTGGGATTTGTACTCTTTGATGAGCTTGTTGTTAGCAGGATTCACTGTCTGGTAAGCCATATAGGTCTCCTTAATTACCGCTTAGGGTATTAAGAGTAGTCAAGATGGCTGGGGGCGGGGGTAAAGTTGGGTATATGCGGAAGTTTCTGATGTAAATATGATAGTGTCTGAAGGAAAGGTTGATTCACTCAAATACTCTATGAGGGTGTTATGACATCCATAAATGAAGTTATCAAACATGCACTTAATGTTATACCTGGCGTAAAATTCTACAATGACATGATAACATTTATCAGACACCCTGAAATATATGATGGCATAGAAGAGTATACTCCACTCAAAAATGCACTTGGTAATCTATTAAAATCAACACTCGCTATCAGTGTAGTAATCACGTTGATAAAATGGAGCATGTTAAACAATTCGCTAATCGCAAACTTAGAATTAATTATTAATCCGTTGGTTTTATATATATCGTTATTCTCACGCGCAATAGTAATTTCATTAATCTTTTGGTCTTCTGTTTCAATATTATCATTTGCAACAAGCAGAAAAATATCCATTCTATATTTCCTGCAAATACTTCAAGTGTGGTCCGTTTTAAATCCATTAGGTATCATACTTTTTTGGGTGGCATTAAATAGAGTCATGGAAAATGGAAAGAGCGAAGAAGCTGTAAATAATTTTGATTTTTTATTTGGTATTGGAGTATCGGCTTGTAGCTTTGTACTTATTTACAAATTATTATTAAGGCCTGTTTACATACATCTTAAATATGTTTTAAAAATAAATAACCCGCTCATCACAACATTAACAGGAATATCCATTGCCTTTACTTCAAATATATACCTACCAAATTTTTTCTCAAAAGCAATGATTAATGAAAAAAGCATGTGCAGCCTTCTTTATCAAAAGCAGAAAGAAAAACTCTTAAACCATAGTATTACTGAAGATAAATTTATGTTTGACTGTTTAAGAAGCAGTAACAGTCAATAATGAAAATTATTACCACTTTGACATTATGATAGTCACCTATAAAATCCCCCCGGTGGCGCTGCGCTTACCGGGGCTACAATCCGCGCAACAATAAGCCTTTGTAGGCCGGGCAAACGCAGTGCCGCCCGGCAAAACGCCGAGGCTGCAAAACTCAAACCCCATCACACTTCCCCCATGCAATTCCCAACACAAACCACCGGGCGTTATTCCTAACCCCTTGAATATCCGTACACCCACACCCTATCCATTCACTAAAAGCTATCAATACCACCCTTTATCCAATTGGATTCCCAATCACTCCCTCTACAAAATGCAGATATACACCACAAGCATTCAGGAGTTCCCATGTCACATTCCATCATTAACGACACCCCATACGAAGCCGTTGAAATCCTGCGTAAAGCCAAACCCGGCTTTAAACCGCGCATCGCGTTTATCCTCGGCTCCGGCCTTGGCGTGCTGGCGGATAAGCTCGACAACAAAACCGTCATCTCTTACGAAAAACTGCCGGGCTTCCCCGTCAGCACCGTGATTGGGCATGCGGGCGAAGTGGTGATGGGCTCCCTGCACGGCGTGGACCTCATCTGCATGAAAGGGCGCGGGCATTTCTACGAGGGCGTCGGGATGGGCATCATGACCCACGCGGTGCGCACCTTTAAGCTGCTCGGCTGCGAATTTATGTTCTGCACCAACGCCGCCGGTTCGCTAAATCCAAATATCCCGGCGGGCAGCCTGGTGGCGCTGAATGATCACATCAACACCATGCCGTCCACGCCGCTGGTTGGGCCGAACGACGATCGTTTTGGCCCGCGTTTCTTTAGCCTCGCCAACGCCTACGACCAGGAGCTGCGCGAAAAACTGCACCACACGGCGGGCGATATGAACATCAACCTGCACGAAGGCGTGTTCGTCTCCTACCCTGGCCCGAACTTCGAAACGGCGGCGGAAATCCGCATGATGCAGAACATGGGCGGCGACGTGGTCGGCATGTCGGTGGTGCCGGAAGTGATCGTCGCGCGCCACTGCGGCCTGAAAGTGCTGGCGGTCTCGGCTATCACCAACATGGCGGAAGGCCTGAGCGACGTGGAGCTCTCCCACGAACAAACCCTGAAATGCGCGGCGATGGTCACCGACGATTTTGTTCGCCTGATTAGCCAGTTCGTGAAGAACTGCCGCTAACTTCCCGTCCAGCGGCGGGCACGCGCCCGCCAGGAGAAATGCAGATGTCAGAAAACTACTCTCGCGGCAGTCTGAATGCGATTTCCTATCTGAGCTATTACTTCGTCGGCGCGCTGGTCTCGACGCTGGGGATTGTCCTCGGCCCGCTGTGCGCCGCGTTCAATAAGGATCCGAGCTTTATCGGCCAGGTGTTTACCCTGATGAACATCGGCATGTTCGTGCCGATCATGCTCGGCGGGATCCTGATGAAAAAATGGGGTCTGCAAAAGCCGCTGGTGATCGCCGCCGCGCTGACGATCCTCATCAGCGCGCTGCTGTTCGCCACCCCGACGCTCACCATGTTCAGCGTCGCGGTCGCCATCATCGGCGCCTGCGGCGGGATTTTTATGACTATCGGCAGCTACCTGGTGGTGCGCATTAATCCGGACGAAAAGAGCCGCTCATCGAGCCTGATTTTCACCGATTTCTTCTTCAGCCTGGCGGGCGCGACCCTCTCCTTCCTGCTGGCGTGGCTGTTCAAAATGGGCGCGAGCTGGATTGCCATGTACGGCATCATGGGCGGGCTGGGCGTGCTGATGCTGATCCTCACATTGCGCAGCCGTTACCCCTCCACCGTGGCGGCAGAACCTGAATATCAGGAAGCATCCAGCAACGAGCCCTGGGGCCGTTCCGTGTGGCTGCTGTGCGGCGCGCTGTTCCTGTTCCTGCTGGCAGAGCCGATCTTCACCATGTGGACACCGGGTTATCTGCAGTGGCGTTTCCAGATGCTGCCAGAACAGGCGGCGCTGTACACCACCGTCTACTGGGTGGCGAAGGCGACCGGGCTGTTCCTCAACCAGTTCACCGTCAAGTGGATGAAACTGCGCACCTTCCTGCTGATCTGCACCGCCGTTGGTCTGGTCGCCATCGCCCTTATCAGCAACAGCGCCAACACCACGCTGATCCTGATTGCCTGCGGCGCGTTCGGCTTCTTTAACTCCGGTCTGTTCTCCGGCCTGATGAGCTACGGGTCATTGCAGGTGAGCCGCAGTTCGCCAACGCTGATCTCCGCCCTGCTCACCTGCGGCACCGTCGGCACGCTGCTGTTCGCGACGGTCTCGTCGCTGGTCAATAGCCGTTACGGCCTGCACGGGGCGGTGAATGCGTCCACCTGCGCCTACGCGCTGCTGATGGTGACATTGCTGGCGGCTATCGCCTGCAGCCGAGCCGAACGCCTGCATCAGGGCGAGGCGGTCGCGGTTTGACAGGCTCCAGGGAGGGTTGCATGATATCGCCACCCTCCTTTTTCTCGGTGCCCGGCATGCTCGATTCACAGGCCAACAGCCGCATTCGTTTCCGGATGCTGCGCTATTTCCAGGCTCTCGCCGATGAGCTGCATTTTGGCCGCGCCGCCGCAAAACTGAATATCTCCCAGCCGCCGCTGAGCATGCAGATCAAAGAGCTGGAAGAGCTACTCGGCGTGGAGTTGTTTGAGCGCACCAGCCGCAAAGTGGTACTGACGCACGCCGGAAAAGTGCTGAAAGCGGAAGTGGATCGGCTGCTCAGCGCCACCGAACAGTCCCTGAACTACGTGCGCCAGATTGGCCGCAGCGAGAAACAGCACATCAACATTGGCATTATCGGCAGCGCGATGTGGGGCCCGCTGCTGACGCGCATGAAAGCCTTCCGCGAGGCCAATCCGGACGTTAACTGGACGCTGCACGAGCTCGGCCAGCAGGAGCAAACCGAGGCCCTGCGCGCCCGCACCATTGATATCGCCATCAACCGCAACGTCATTCCGCACGTCGAAGCCAAAATCCGCTGCCAGCTGATTGCCCGTGAAGCGGTGTGCGTCGCGGTACATGAGAGCGATCCTTTGTGCCGTCACGCCACCGTCACCCTGAAAGATCTGGCCGACCGCGCCTTTATCTCCCTCTCTTTTACCCACAGCGATTTCGCCCGTCAGGTGTACGACAACTGTCTTTCCCTGGGCGTGTCGCCGCTTGTGACGCACCAGGTGTTTGAGCCGCAAACCGCGCTGGCGCTGGTCAGCACCGGGAATGGCGTGTCGCTGTTGCCCGAATCCTGCGCGCTGATCCACTGGCCTGGCGTGGTGTTCCTGAAACTTGCCGAAACCATCCCCGCCGATCTTTACGCCCTGTGGTACGACGAACCGCTTCCGGATCTGTTCAGCCGTTTTCTGCACGCCCTGCGCGACTGATCGCTCTTTTTTGCACTCATCCCGCGTTCCGCTCTATCCTTAACCCTATGGAAAAATTAGCTGAACTCAAACGCGCCAAGCTACTGGCGCTGTCGCTGCTGCTGATAGCCGCAGCGGCCTTCGTGACCACTCTATTCCTGCCGCAGACCTTCTGGGTGCGCGGCGTGAAGGCTATTGCCGAGGCGGCGATGGTCGGCGCGCTGGCGGACTGGTTCGCCGTTGTCGCCCTGTTCCGTCGGGTGCCGATCCCGTTTATCTCGCGCCATACGGCGATCATCCCGCGTAACAAAGACCGGATCGCCGATAATCTCGGCCTGTTCGTGCAGGAGAAGTTTCTTGATACCCAGTCGTTAGTGGCGCTGATCCGCCGCTACGAACCGGCGCAGATGATCGGCACCTGGTTCAGCCAGCCGGATAACGCCCAGCGCGTCGGGCAGCATCTGATTCAGGTGATGGGCGGGTTCCTGGAACTGACGGACGACGGGCGCATTCAGCGCTTACTGAAACGCGCGGTGCATAAGGCCATCGATAAAGTCGATTTCACCGAGACCAGCGCCGCGATGCTGGAGAGCATGACCAAAAACAATCGCCATCAGGTGCTGCTCGACGCGGTGATTCGTCGTCTAATCGACCTGATTCAGCGCGACACCACGCGGGAGTTTATCGCCACGCAGATCGTTCACTGGCTCAAGACCGAACATCCGCGTAAGGCGATGGTGCTGCCGACCGAATGGTTGGGCGATCAAAGCGCCGAGCTGGTGTCCGATGCGGTGAACGCGATTCTCGACGATATCAGCCACGACCGCACGCACCAGATCCGTCAGGCGTTCGATCGCGCCACGCTGAAGCTGATCGACAACTTGAAAACCGATCCGGAGATGGCGGCGAAAGCCGAGAACATCAAAGATTATCTGAAGAATGACGAGGCGTTTAACCGCTATCTCGGCGAGATGTGGGCCGACCTGCGCGCGTGGCTGAAAGCGGATATGCAGAGCGACGACTCGCGGGTGAAGCAGCGCATCGCCAGGGCGGGCCAGTGGTTTGGTGAAACCCTGGTGGCCGACGCCAGCCTGCGCGCCTCCTTGAATGAACATCTGGAGCAGGCGGCGCACCGCGTGGCGCCGGATTTCGCCGCGTTCCTGACGCGCCATATTAGCGATACGGTGAAGGGCTGGGATGCGAAAGATATGTCGCGCCAGATCGAGCTGAATATCGGCAAAGATCTGCAGTTTATCCGCGTCAACGGCACGCTGGTCGGCGGGACGATTGGGTTGATTTTGTTTTTGCTGTCGCAGATACCTGAGCTGCTGCCGTAGTCGCTTTTTTGCCGGGTGGCGGCTGCGCCTTACCCGGCCTACGGGTTTGGTGCGGTCTTTTTGCCGGGTGGCGGCTGCGCCTTACCCGGCCTACGGGTTTGGTGCGGTCTTTTTTGCCGGGTGGCGGCTGCGCCTTACCCGGCCTACGGGTTTGGTGCGGCCTTTTTGCCGGGTGGCGGCTGCGCCTTACCCGGCCTACGATATTTGTTCCGCCGACGGTTTTCGTAGGCCCGTGCAAGCGCAGCGCCGCCGGGCGATTACGCCTGCCAGCTCCCCTGCTCCACTTCAAGCAACAACAACATCGTCAGCGCCTGGGCGTAAGGCACCGGGGCCATCGCGATATCGCAGTAATACTGAATGTCCCAGCCCAGCATGGTGCCGCGCGAGGCTTCAAGCACAATGCCCCCCTCGTCAATCCGCGCCATCACCGCATCAAATGCCCGCATCGCGTGAACGGTGACGGACTCATCGAGAATCCCCATCCGCACGCCGCGCAGCATGCCGTAGGCGATCCCCGCCGTGGCGGAAGATTCCTGCGGCGAGAGCGGATCGTCTAGCACCGTGTGCCACATTCCGTTATCCGCCTGCAGGTCACACAGCGAACGTACCTGACGCGCCACCACCTGCGACAAATATCGGCGCACGCCGGTGTCGAGATGTTCTCCCATGAGCTCAATAAATTCCGGAATGGCCACGGTGATCCACGCATTGCCCCGCGCCCAAAACGCCCCGGCAAAATGGTGCTTATCGACAAACGTCCAGCCGTGATACCACAGCCCGCTGACCGGATCGCTGAGGTAGCGCGTGTGCAGCAGAAACTGATACCCCGCCTCGTCGATCAGATCGCTGCGCTTGAGCACGATCCCCGCCACGCCGAGGAACAGACAGGTCATAAACAGCGTGTCGTCCCAGAGCTGCCCGGTGTTGGGCTGCTCTTTCACCACGTGCTGAAACCCGCCCTCTTCGGTTTTCGGCAGATCGCGCAGCAGGGCGTCGGCCCAGTCATTCACCGTCGTCAGCAGATCCTCACGCTGATGCTCCCCCGCCACCAGCGCCAGCACGATCATCGGTGCGGTGGTGTTGATCTGCATCTCCGGCAGCCCTTTAGCGATCTGTTGTTCGTACCACGCGAGGATCGACCGTTGCAGCGCGGCATCCTGCTGATGCACGGCATAGCGCCAGAAGCCGTACAGCCCGACGCCGATCTCCCATTCCCACTCTTCGAAGTGGATCGCAAAACCCTCTTCTACGCCCACTTCATCGAGATTTTTTAAGCGACAGAAGCCGCGCACCACGCGATCCAGCGTGCCCATCAGGGGTTCTTTGTTCATGCCTGGACTCCTTTGATGCGCATTGCTGCCAGCGCGTGTTGTTGATGGCCGTAACGTGAAGAGGCGATAAACCGCGCGTCGGGGAAGAGTTGTCCCGCAAGAGACTGGGCGGCATGAAAGGCGCTGGCATGATTCGAAAAATCCATCACGTCGCAGCCGCGTTCGTCGGGCCCGTAGCGATACCCCAGAATGGTCGATTTCACTCTGCGCCACAGGGTTTCCGCGAAGTACCTGGTGCGATGGTTTTGCCAGAGCTGCAGCAGCGCGAGCAGGCAATAGACCGACCCCTCTTCGCGCGCGCTCACCCGTTTAAGCAGGTGCGCGAGCAGCGCATCCGCCTCCGGACCATACTCCTTCTGCGCCATTAACGTCAGCAGACGCTCGGGATCGGGATCGGGCAGCGCGGGGAGGCGTTGCTGCTGAGGCCCCTCGCAGACAACCGTCCCCAACGGCGGCTCGTCGATGTACACCATTTTCAGGCCGCATAATGTGTCGCGCTCGAACAGCTCGTCGAGATGGATCAGGACGCGGTTTTCTCCCTGACGCAGGGTGAGCCGGACGTCCTGAAACTGCATCACGTTGCGGGTAAACGGCGTAAAGCAGGCAATCAGTCTACCGGAAGACCAAACCCGTACGCCGCCGCAGGTGCCCAGACGAAACGCATATTCGCCCTCGCGCGGCGCAATCAGATCCACCCTCAGCCAGCGCTGAACATGAAAAGGCAACGCGCGATGACCGGAAAAATCCAACCAGCCATGTTCATCGGCGACCGCGACCTCATCGCAGGGCAGCGCCAGCGCCGGATCGATCGCGCGCCCGGCGTGGCTGCGGCGAAACACCTGACGGCAAAAGGATTCGCGGCTCGCGGGATCGGCCCCTTCACCGGTGTAAAACTCCGCAAAACGCTCCGCTTTGGCCGCTGAAACCTGAAAACGCCCCAGCGCCTCGCCCTGCGTGAATGGTCGTGACATATCGCCCTCATTGCTTCTGTGTTCGTGGCGGCTATTTTCAGGGGGCGCGGGGGTTTCAACGAGGAGCGGATCGGGCGGATTTATGGGATATGCCTGGCCCCTCACAAAGCGGGCCAGAGGGAGAAGAGCGGCGTGATGAGGATCACGCCTTACGCGAAAGTGAGAAACTGAAGGTGATGGCGATCACAGGAACACGCCCTGGAACCGCCAAAAGATGTGACACGCATCACCCCTTCAGCGCTTTCAGCTCGTCCCCCAGACTGTCCGCCAGCGCCCGCACGCGTGAGGCGTCGAACAGGACGTGCAATCCCGGCGAGGCATCGGCGTACCTGGTGCAATAGTCTTCCATCTCGGACGCGCTGCGATACAGCTCCTGAATATTAATCTGGCAGATCTCGCGCATGCTCCAGCTGTTTTCCACCTCTCGGGCAAAGCGCAGGGTGAAGAAGGCTTTTTGCGCGTGCAGGAACAGATGGCAGTAGAGCGCAAAACCTTGCCACTCCTCCAGCCAGCGTTTTTTCAGCGCATACGGGAACGCGGCGGTTTCAGCAAAACGCAGCGCCTGTTCACGTAAGCTCAGGGAGGCGTCACGGGCGTCATCTTTCTCTTTGGCGATGCGCGACAGGCAGGCGGCGGAGGTCTCCACGTCGCTGGCGTTAAAGGAGATATCGCGCTCCGAGCCCGGCAGCCAGTGGTTGCGGTTGAGCTGCCCGTATAGGCTCCACACCGCCTGGCCGTAGCTTTCCGGCACCTGGCTGTGGCGATGAAACACGTGGTCGCGGACGTAAATCGCGCTGTAAAGCACCTGCCCGGCCTGCTCCAGCAGAGCGGTGAATTCTTCGAACACCGGCGGTTCGGGCCGCCAGCCGTAGCTTTCGTCGAGCCAGTAGGTGAGCAACTGATCGCGCGACAGATGCGCGCCATCGTTCGCCAGCATCCTGCTGCACGCCACCAGGTTGCACTCGCTCAGGGTGCCCATGATCCAGTGGTTATCGACCCCTTCCCAGCTGGTTTTGCACACCGCGCCGCGGATCGCCGGATTGCTGCGACACCACAGCAGGCGACCCTGCAGCTCGTCGATACGCGGGAACGGGAAAATGCCCCAGCCGACCTCTTCGCCCACCAGATCGATATCCGCCCACACTTCGCGCTCGCGCACCGCCAGCAGCGCCGGGTTATTAGGGAACGACGGCCAGAAGCGCTCGGGCGTCATCTTGATAGAGACGCTGACGCTCTCGGGCAGCGGGCGGATCGCCTCCAGCACGTTGCCGAGATCGTGATTGCCCGCCGGAAACACGCGCAGCACCAGATGTTTATTCTCTTTCTGCATCGCGCGGGAAAGGGTGTTAAAGCAGCGGCTGTAGAGGGCAAAACTGCGCTCGTCGCGCTCAGGGATCCGGGCGTTGTCGTCCGCCTGCAGCTCCCAGTTCGGGCGCGAGATGGGCAGCAGCCCGTCGGTATTGGAAATCGCGATAAGCAGGCCGCTCAGCGCCGGAATGCGCTGGCAAATCAGCGACACTTTCTCGCTCAGATACGCGCACCAGAAATCGACGTCAAAGCGCACGCCGTGGCCCGGTTCGAACAGATGCGGGTGCGCCAGCAGCAGATCCGTCGGGAAGTTGAACTCTTTGGCCTGGAGATAAAAACGCAGCCCTTTTTGCTGACACAATTTTCCGAGGCGATTGAGATAGACGCAGCGGGCACGCTGCTGGCTGGAGAGGCGATCGTTGTACTGAAGCGGGGTGTAACCCTTTGGCGAAACCAGCATGTCGAACAGATCCACCTGCCCGACAATCACCGTATTAAAATCATGCGCGACGGCGTATTCCACCAGCTCGCAGGCCTTCTCCCAGTTCCAGTACGCCTGATTATTGAGCTCCAGCGCCCTCGTCTCCCACATCTCTCTGCTCCTTTTGTCGCCCCATTGACCGGCCGACAGTGATAGCACAGAACGCAGAAAAAGGGTGTGTCAGGGCTCGCGAATGACGTAGCGCGTGGGCTCAAAAAGGTTCAGGAACAGATGCACCAGGAACACCAGGGTCAGGGTGGAGACCAGCGCCACCGTCACAGAGACGATGCGATACAGATCGCTGAACACCAGGTCGCCGTCGGGATGCATATTCTGGCCAAACATGATGCCGATGGTGGTGATACTGGCAAAACCCACGCCCGCGCCGACCTTCTCCATCACGTGTAACCGCGCGCCAAACGCCAGCCCGAGGCCAATCAGCGGCATCATCAGCAGCATGTGGCTACTGTGATCGTAGAGCACCAGCTGCATCACCAGAATGTACAGACAGCCGAGGATCACCCCGACCACGCGCCACAGGGAGCTCATCACCGCGCCGCGATAGTGCATCGGGAAGAGGATCAGCACGCCCGCCATCAGCGCCGAGAGGGAATCGCTGAGATCGCTTATCTGGAAGACGACAAAAATCATTGTCGCCACGGTGCCGGAAAGTAAGGACTCGTGGCGCACACGAGCGGCGTTTTTCTC
Source organism: Lelliottia wanjuensis (assembly GCF_030238365.1). GTDB lineage: Bacteria > Pseudomonadota > Gammaproteobacteria > Enterobacterales > Enterobacteriaceae > Enterobacter > Enterobacter wanjuensis. Next base: position 79,397 of record NZ_JASSOT010000047.1, read on the forward strand.
AATCAGCGGCGGCGGCTTGCGCGGTTCGACGTCCGGCAGCAGGTAGTTCATCAGCGCGCTCAAGCACACCGCCATGATGCTGGCCTCGACGTTCGAGAACAGCAGCGTGTGCCAGTTGGTCGTCGGGTAGCTCATAAAATTGAGCATCACGCTCTGGCACACCACGCCCATCGAGCCAAACAGGAACAGCGGCCCCTGGCTCATAAAGCGAAAACGCATCACGTAGAGGGCGAAAACCACCAGCGTCATGATCAGCGGCCATTGCGAGAGATAGCCGATGATAATCACCATTTCGATGCAGTTGAGCGACGCGCTGAACACGAACTGCTTCGCCACGTGGCGGTTAAACACCGGCACCAGCGACAGGAGCATGATCGGGTAGACGACGTAAAACACGCCGTAGCTGGTGTTGTAAAACGTCGAAATGCTCAGGGCAATCATCCCGGCAAAGACGATGCGCAGGGTCTGGCGAAAGTCGTTGGCCGTGTAGACGATGTTGCCGTGCGGAGTGAAGACCCGCGCGAGCGTATTAATAGACATAATGCAGCAAACTGACGAGGTGGATTTGCAGCCCGGAGAAGAAGCGCGCGAACGGCCCTTCGCTGTTATAGAGCTGTACCGTGGCGCGAGCGCCGGTCGGTAAATGTTTCGGCAGATCTTCGTCCAGCGCGATGTGAATGCGCATCCGCTGCGCGTCGCGCACCCAGCGGTTGGAGGTTTCAGGCGCAGAGAGCTCACCGTTGACCGCTTCCTGCCCGGCCAAAATACCCGCATCGCTGCTGGTCACATGGGCGCGGAAGACGCGGCCCGGGAAGGCATCAAACACCACCGCGGCGTCGGTGCCCTGATGGGTATGGCGCAGGCTTTTCTCACGGAAATCGGCGACGATATCGGTCTGGTTATTCACCAGCGCCAGCGCGGCAGAACCCGAAGAGGCGTAAAAACCAGGGCTGAGCTGGACGTTACTCACGGTGCCGTCGGCCAGAGCGTAGACCTTCGTCCAGCTCAGGTTCAGCTCCGCCTCTTCCAGCGCATTGCGGTATTTTTTCAGCGTCACGTTGCGATGTTCATCCTGCTCGCCGCGTTGGATACGCAGGTTATGGATGCTGGCGTTCAGATTCGCCACCGACTGTTCGCTGCTCTGCCAGGTGGTGCGTACCTTATCCAGATCCGCCTGCGAGACATTCTGCAGGGTGCTCAGGCGCTGGTAGCGATCAAAGGTCACTTTATCGTTACGGGCGGTGAGCTGCGCCGTTTTCAGACTGGCCTGCGCGGCGACGATCTGCGCGTCCAGCTGCTGATTAGAGAGCCGGGCCTGTTCCTGCGCGATCTGGGCGGCGTCGACTTTGTTGCGAAACGGCGTCGGGTCGAGTTCAAACAGCACATCGCCCTTCTTCACCTGGCTGTTGTTGTGGACGTGCACCGCCGCGACATTGCCGGAGACGCGCGCCGACACCGGCGTCACCACGCGCATCACGGTGGAGTCCGGCGTCAGCGGGATCCAGATATCCGCGACGATAAAATAGACAAACATCAGCAGGAAAGAGGCAATACTCACCCTTACCCAGCGGGCAAACTTTTGTTCAGGAGTCATTATTATTGGGTCTTGTTATCTTCTTCGCGGATTGACCGCAAATTGCAGGCGATTTGATTTAATGTTGCGCTGAAAATCTCCAGATGTTCCGGCGCGATATTGTGCGACACGCGTTCCTGAAAGTTCTCAATCACGCGGGTGAGCGTGTCCAGGATTGCGTTGCCCTCAGGCGTGAGAGTGAGCAGGCGGATGCGCTTGTCGTAAGGTGACACGGCGCGCAGCAGATAGCCCTGTTTTTCCAGCTGAGTCAGGGTGCGCATCAGCGGCGGCAGTTCGATACCCTGCACTTCCGCCAGCTCGCTGACCGAGACGTTATCCCCCAGTGATTTGAGCTGCATCATCACCGTCCAGCTCGACTGCGTCAGGCCAGTGTCGAGAATGGCGTCATCAATCACCGCGCGCCACTGACGCACGATCATCGCCATCCGCATCCCCATCGGCCTGCGGCAAAACAGATCTTCTTCGCTCACGGGAACTCCTCTCATCACACGCAAGCAAGATAATGGTTATCAGGGTAAGTATCAAGAAACGAGCGGGAAAAGAGCAGGAATTGCGAATTGGTTTACGGTGCCCGCTATTATTCTCTCCCGCAGGGAGAGGGGGAAAAATCGCCATTGTAGGCCCGGTAAGAACCACCGGGCCTACAAAAGCTACTTATTGTGTGCGAAGAGTTTTGGGATTTCGCGCAGACACCAGGATTTGGCCTCACCCATGCTGTCGCGACGCCACGCCATGATGATATCCACCTCGTTGGTGTATTCCGGGCTGACTACGCGCAGCCGCCCTTCGGCGATATCTTTTTCCACAAACGGATAAGGCATTGTCGCCACGCCCAGGCCCGCTAACAGCGCCTGACGCTTGTCTTCGAGGGAGGTCACCGTCAGTCGCGGCTGTTTATCCAGCAGCTGTACGGTGAGCACCGGGCGCTCACGGGCAGTATCCGCCACCGCCACGCCGCGATATTTCACGCGAGTCACTTCGGATAACGGCTCCGGCTCCTGATGGATCGGGTGATCCGGCGCGGCGACGTAGACGTTCATGACGCTGTACAGTTTGCGCGAGTTGATTTCGGACGAGGAGCGGAAGTGCATGTCAGGGGCGATCACGATGTCCGCCCTGCCCGTCTCAAGGCGTTCCCACGCGCCCGCCAGCACTTCAGTGATGACGGAGAGCTGGGTGTTCGCTTTCGCGGCCAGACGATCCACCAGCGGGAACAGCGCCGATGTCGGCACCAGCGCTTCGGTGACCAGCGTCAGATGAGTTTCCCAGCCGCGCGCCAGGGCTTCGGCGTCGGTGGTCAGCTTATCGGCCGCCTCCAGCAGAACGCGGCCGCGCTCCAGCAGCATGCGCCCGACATTAGTGAATTTTGTTCGGTGACCAGAACGGTCGAAAAGCACCACATCCAGCTCTTCTTCCAGTTTCTGCATGGTGTAGCTCAGGGCAGACGGAACGCGCCCCAGCTCGTCAGCCGCAGCGGCAAAGCTGCCACGCCGGTCTATCGCGTCCATGACGCGCAGCGCCTCAAGCGTCAATGCTCTCTCTTTTGCCATCTGGTTCTCATTCAGGAAATTTGAACATACCGGGCAGAATATCTGGCTAACAATGAAGCGTCCATACCTTTACCATTGTTTTAGTGTAAAGAGAGGTCAGTTTTATGATTACGACAAGAACAGCAAAACAGTGCGGACAAGCCGATTTCGGTTGGCTGCAGGCCCGCTACACCTTTTCCTTTGGACACTACTTTGACCCAAAACTGCTCGGTTACGCCTCACTGCGCGTGCTGAACCAGGAAGTGCTCGCACCGGGTGCCTCCTTCCAGCCCCGCACGTATCCGAAAGTGGATATCCTGAATCTGATACTGGAAGGTGAAGCAGAATATCGCGATAGCGAGGGCAATCATGTCCAGGCGAAGGCGGGCGAAGCGCTGCTGATTTCAACGCAGCCCGGCATTAGCTATAGCGAACATAACCTCAGCAAAGATAAGACGCTGACCCGCATGCAGCTGTGGCTGGATGCCTGCCCGGAGCGGGAAAATCCGCTGGTGCAGAAGATCAATCTGAGCGGCGATAAGCAGCAGCTGATTGCAACGCCGGATGGCAGCAACGGCAGCCTGCAGTTGCGCCAGCAGGTGTGGCTGCACCATATCGAGCTGAAAAAAGGTGAACAGGCGAGCTTCCAGCTCCACGGGCCGCGAGCCTACCTGCAATCTATCAACGGCACGGTGCATGCTCTGACGCACGCGGAAGAGAAAGAAGCGCTCACCTGCGGCGACGGCGCGTTTATCCGCGATGAAGCGAACATTACGCTGGTCGCCGATACCCCGCTGCGCGCGCTGCTGATTGATTTGCCGGTGTGATTTTTATCCGGGCCAACTACTGTCGGCCCGGATTATTGCTTAAATATAAAAAATTTTATTTATCTTGATTACTTAACTCAGTCATTATCTTTGCGAATCTTAATTGCTTCATCGATCCAGTCTTCAATATTCTCTGCAATATAATTATACACATTTGTGCTAACAGAATATGGCGGATCATATGCCTTCGCAATAGTTGATAATTTTTTTCCTGTGGAACCATGAGTAATAAAGTCCAGTGGATTCTTACCTTTAGATGATTGCTCTTCCGAAGCATTTTTCAAATTATGAATATAGATAACTAAAATACCTAACCCATTGTTCCATGATTCAATTATTTCATGATTGATCCACTTCCTATTAGCTGTGTTTTCCCCTGCGAGAATGACTGTACAGGTTCTTCCAGACATTTGATTAGAGATCCACTCTTTAATCGCCTTATCTCCTCCCCCGACAACTTCTTCCCAATCATTATCTTTCGCCGGTTTATTTCCTTCGATCGCACCAATGTTTCTGACTTGTGAAACACGCCAGTTATCAGGTTGATAATGAAAACTAAAAAAACACTTTCTAGCCATGTAAGTCACCTTTTTCAATGCAATATTTTATAATTCGCAATGTATTTGATAAAATTTCATCAGGGGATGATTTTTCATCCCCTAACTTAATAAATAAATCATAAAAGATATCATCTTTCACATTTTCCTCTTTGAAAATTGAAACCTCCTTTTCCCAAATATCTCTAGCTACGTATCCAGTAGCCCCTACAGGAATAACGATGTTATTTTTTGATTTTGATATTTCGTACTCTTCCCACATACCCTTGGACGGTAATAAGCTTTGATCACTTATTTTATTTCCAAACAAAAAAACAGAAAATCCTGCATGTGCAATCATATCGTCGCGATATTGCGTCCACAGTGCAGAAAAATTTTGTGTTTTAGACGGCTGTGGAAATGGTCTTAAAAGAAGTTGCTCCTGAATTTGTCGCCCCTGTTTCATATATACTTCTTCTAATGCTCCACATATAACAGAACTTCCAACTCCGAGCCCAAAACCAGATACAATTTTGCAGCCATTTTTTATTAAACCAGCGCTCAATTGGGCAATGAATTTATGTGACTGCTCTTCTCCCCAGGGGCCAAATTCATGCGCTGCACCAGATACAAATAGTGTTTTCTTTTTATAATTTGATTCAATGAGAAGCAGTAACTCTTCGATTTCACTAAACTCATCAACCAATATCGTTTTGATATTAAACCGGCTTAAATCTGAAATGAAAAGTTCTTGCTTTCTACAGTTATATTTAAAATCCGCCGCAGGTTCATCTTTCTTTTGTTTTATGGAGCGAATAAAACAATAATGTCTTCGCTGATTATCTTCGTATGCTACACGCACTCGACTAAGAATATAATCAAGATTCGGATCTGTAAAACTAAATCCAATAAATATAAATGTTTTAGAAATCAAATCACCTTTCAAAGCCGAAAGATATTGGTTCATTTTAATATGATATCTTTCATAATCATCTTTTGTTAATACAGCGTCATTTGGGTGTGCTTTATCGCCATGCATTTTATAAACAATAGCATTACGTCTGAATATAGTAACTGCTAATTGTTCTTTGGTGTATTTGACATCAGGTACTTTCCCTGACTTTACTAAAGTATTCTCAATCAATGAATCATAATTTGTCGTCCAATATATACTAATTGGTAATCTTGCCAACACTCTATGCGATTCAGTTTCCACAGCATCCCTGGCAAACTCCTCTATGAGTCGTTGGTTCAATTGACTTCTATTATTACCATTTGAATTACAATGGAACTGTGCCAAAGTCACAAGATCATGTTCTTTATCAACATCTAGCCCCAGTTCTTCAGCTATCGGTCTTAATAATTCAGGCCAACTTACAAAACCTCCGCCAGCAGATAGACCGGCCCCTGCGAATATTGCTAAATTTTCTTCTTGAAGTTCTTTTACCACATGTTTAATAAATGCTTCTCTATCTCTATTCACAAAAAACCTCTGAACTATCAATTTATATTTTGATAAATATCTGGAGATTAATCTCGAAAGCAAGATAGCGTACTTGCACTTCTCATTACTGTAAAGCTGATAAGTTAATGGGGAGATGTATTTTTTTAGGAAAAAGTGCTATTCACAATAATATTGGAAACATTAACACACTAAAGCATCACAATATTTCCAATTAACCCGCTATTAATTCCATTATTCAGATAACGTAATCAGCGTAAATTTAAATTGATAATATTAATAACGAAAAAACAGAGAGTTTAATATAACAATTAGACATAACAAAACGCCCGCGACAAGCGCGGGCATCGGATCACTCGCTCAGCGCATTCGCCATATCGGTTTTGATCTGCTTACGCTGCTCCGGCGTGAGCACCTGGCTGACATCGAAGTAGTATTTCACACGGTAATAACGCGCCTGCTCTTCCACTTTGCTGAAAGCCGCGAGCTGGTTTTTCACCACACTTTCGTTCCATTTTCCGGACTGGAACATATCAATCAGCGCGCCATCTTTCACGCCGGTCATCGGGATCTTGCTGACGCTGTCTTCCAGTTTCTGGTGCAGATCTTCAATTTTCTTCACCTGATCGTTGCTGAGCTTAAGATGTTGAACCAGCGGATCTTGCGAAGGGGACGGTGCAGCCTCAACGTTTGCAGCCTGAGCCGCAAAACTAAAACCCGCGAGGGTGGCGGCGAGCAGGGCAATTCGGGTCATTTTCATCATCTTACTGTCCTTAAATGGTGGTAGGGAAAAGCAGGGGCATTGTTTTTCAAGACCGGATGAAGATGTGTGATCAATTATATAAACAAATTTGTATGTTCAGCGGGCAAAAAAAAGCCCCCTTCTAAGAAGGGGGCCTGTTCACAGGTGTTGGCTTAAATCGCCTGGGTAAAGGTTCGTGAAATCACGTCCTGCTGCTGCTCGCGCGTCAGGGCGTTAAAGCGGACCGCATAGCCTGATACGCGGATCGTCAGGTTCGGATAATTCTCTGGATGTTCAATGGCATCCATCAGCATTTCCCGGTTCATGACGTTGACGTTCAGGTGCTGCCCGCCCTCGATGGCCGCCTCGTGGTGGAAGTACCCGTCCAGCAGGCCGACGAGGTTGGTTTTGCGGACCCCTTCGTCCTTGCCCAGCGCCTGCGGCACAATCGAGAAGGTGTACGAAATCCCGTCTTTGGCGTAGGTGAACGGCAATTTCGCCACCGAGGTTAACGACGCCACCGCCCCTTTGCGATCGCGCCCGTGCATCGGGTTCGCACCCGGCGCAAACGGTGTGCCACCGCGGCGGCCGTCCGGGGTATTCCCCGTTTTCTGACCGTACACCACGTTCGAGGTGATGGTCAGAATCGACTGGGTCGGCACGGCGTTGCGATAGGTTGGCAGCGCCTGAATTTTCTTCATAAAGCGCTCAACCAAATCGCAGGCGATGCTGTCCACGCGGTCGTCGTTGTTACCGTACTGCGGATACTCCCCTTCAATCACGAAGTCGACGGCCAGGCCCGTGTGGTCGCGCACCGGTTTCACCGTGGCGTACTTGATCGCCGCCAGAGAATCCGCCGCCACCGACAGGCCCGCGATACCGCAGGCCATGGTGCGATGGACGTCGCGATCGTGCAGCGCCATCAGCGACGCTTCATAGCTGTATTTGTCGTGCATGTAGTGGATCAGGTTCAGGGCGCTGATGTACTGCACCGCCAGCCAGTCCATAAAGTGATCGAGGCTCGCCATCACGGTGTCGTAATCCAGCACGTCATCCAGCAGCGGCGCGGTTTTCGGGCCGACCTGGATTTTCAGCTTCTCATCCACCCCGCCGTTGATTGCGTACAGCAGCGTTTTGGCGAGGTTGGCGCGCGCCCCGAAGAACTGCATCTGCTTGCCGATCACCATCGGGCTGACGCAGCAGGCGATGGCGTAATCATCGCTGTCGAAATCAGCGCGCATCAGATCGTCATTCTCGTACTGCAGCGAGGAGGTCGCGATCGACATCTGCGCGGCATATTTTTTGAAGGCAATCGGCAGCTGTTCCGACCAGAGGATCGTCAGGTTCGGCTCCGGCGCTGGCCCCATGGTGTTGAGCGTGTGCAGATAGCGGAACGAGGATTTGCTGACCAGCGTGCGGCCATCCAGCCCCATCCCGCCGATCACTTCCGTAGCCCAGATCGGATCGCCCGAGAACAGGGTGTCGAACTCCGGGGTACGCAGGAAGCGCACCATGCGGATCTTCATGATGAAGTGATCGATCAGCTCCTGCGCCTGCTGCTCGTTCAGGCGTCCGGCCTTCATGTCGCGTTCGATGTAAATATCGAGGAAGGTCGCCGTGCGGCCCAGGGACATCGCCCCGCCGTTCTGGGATTTCACCGCCGCCAGATAGGCAAAGTACAACCACTGCACCGCTTCCTGGGCGTTCATCGCCGGACGAGAAATATCACACCCGTATTTGGCCGCCATCTCCTGGATTTGCAGCAGCGCGCGGCGGTGCTCGGACAGCTCTTCGCGCAGGCGAATGGTCGCCTCGAGATCTTCTCCGCGCTCCATTCTCGGCTGCAGATCGGCAAACTGCAGCTCACGTTCGCGTACCAGATAACTGATGCCGTACAGTGCCACGCGGCGGTAGTCGCCGATAATGCGTCCACGTCCGTATCCGTCCGGCAGACCGGTGAGCACGCCGGATTTACGACAGCGCATCATCTCCGGAGAGTAGACGTCGAATACGCCCTGGTTGTGGGTCTTGCGCAGATGGGTGAAGAGGTATTCGAACTGCGGATCCATCTCGCGTCCATAGGCTTCAAAGGAGCTGCGGATCATGTTGATCCCGCCATACGGATGCAGGGCGCGCTTCAGCGGGCTGTCCGTTTGCAGGCCGACAATGGTTTCCAGCTCTTTCTCAATGTAGCCCGGCCCGTGGGCAGTGATGGTGGTGGCGACGTTAGTGTCGAAATCGACCGGGGCATGGGTGGCGTTCTCCTGACGAATACCCTCCATCACCTTCTGCCATAGCGCCGTGGTGGCAGGCGTCGCGGGTGCTAAAAAGTGCTCATCACCCTCGTACGGCGTGTAGTTATGCTGGATAAAATCCCGCACGTTAATGCTCTCTTGCCAGTCGTTACCGCAAAAGCCGGCCCACGCGTCGCTGTAGGGAGCGACACGAATATCGATATTTACCTTCATGAGTTTCTCTCTGTGTCAGGCGATTTCCGCAGCCAGATGGACCTTTCCAAGACGGAGGGCATCCTGTGCGATCATTTTTTCTTCGTTGGTTGGGATCACGGCGCAGGGCACGCGGGACGTGTCTGCGGAGATGACGCGCTCACCGGCGCTGCCGGGCTGGGCGTTTTTCTCTTCATCAAGCTGGATGCCGAGCACCCGCAGGCGATCCGTCACCAGTTGGCGAATCAGCCGCGAGTTTTCACCGATGCCGCCCGTAAAGATCACACCGTCCAGACGATGCAGGGACGCGGCATGACCGGCGATATGGCGGGCGATGCGATGGACGAAGGTCTCAATCGCCAGGCGGGCGCGTTCGTGTCCGTCGTGCCAGGCTTTTTCCAGGGTGCGCAAATCAGACGAGAGGCCGGAAAGCCCGAGCAGGCCGGACTCTTTGTTGACGACGCGCTCGAGATCCTCGAACGTCTGCCCAGTCTGCTCGGCAATCCACGCCATCGCACCAAAATCGACGTCGCCGCATCGCGTGCCCATCATCAGTCCTTCCAGCGGCGTCATGCCCATGGAGGTGTCCACGCTGCGCCCGTTGCGAACCGCGCAAATCGATGCCCCGTTGCCGAGGTGCGCAATCACCAGCCCGCTATCCGCTTCGGGAATATTCAGCAGCCCATAAGCCTGCTGAGAAACATAGCGGTGAGAGGTGCCGTGGAAGCCGTAGCGGCGCACGCCGAGCTCTTCGAAGAAGCGATACGGCAGACCGTAGAGATAAGCCTGAGGCGCGAGCGTCTGGTGGAAACTGGTATCAAACACCGCCACCTGCTGCACGCCGGGGAACAGCTGCTGCGCGGCTTCCACGCCGCTGAGATTGGCGTAATTGTGCAGCGGGGCCAGAGGCGACACCTGACGGATCTGGTCGATAACCTCATCAGTGATCAGGGTGGACTCACTGAACAGGCTGCCACCGTGAGCGATGCGGTGGCCAATTAAGGCCACGCTGCTCATCAAGTCGCGCTTCTCCAGCTCCAGGGCGATGGCAGCCAACGCCCCTTCGTAGTCCTTGCGAGCCAGTGCGACTGGCTCGCTCCCGTTCACGGATATAAAGGCATTGTCGGTGTTCACGCCGTCGGCGATGCCGGTCATCAGTGCTTCGCAGCTCGCCGCATCCAGCACCGAAAACTTCACAGAAGACGATCCACAGTTAATGACCAATACAACCGGAAATTCATTCATGTCTTTACTCCGCTCATCCTGAGCTTTGAATCAGAAAAGTTTGTAAACGATATTCAGAATGGTCAGCAGGCCAATCGCGGTGACGAAGATGTTCTCGGTTCTGCCTTTGAATTTCGCCAGCGCTGGCGTTTTGCGGATGGCGTACATCGGCAGCAGGCACAGCAGAGAGGCGATAATCGGTGCGCCCATCGCTTCAATCAGGTCCAGAATGTTCGGGTTGGCGTAGGCCACGACCCAGGTGGAGCCCATGATGAAGATCATGCTGATGGTGTTGAGTTTGCCGACAGACACTTTCTTCTTATCGCCTTTGTAGCCAAACTTCAGCACCAGGCCGTTCAGCCCTTCCAGCGTACCCAGGTAGTGGCCGAAGAAGGATTTGAAGATGGCGACCAGAGCGATAATCGACGCGCCGTATTCCAGCACGGTGGCGAAGGTCGATTTGGTGCCCGAGAGCGACGCGAAGTGGTTAGCCAGGTAAGAGAGCACCGGAATGTTCTGCGCTTTGGCTTCGGCCATGTTCTGCGGAGAGAGCGTGAACAGGCAGCTAAAGGCGAAGAACATCACCACCGCCACCATCAACATGCTCGCGCGGCCGATGATTTTGGAACATTTCTGCTCGGTGAACTCTTTGCCGAACTCGCCTTCATACTCTTCACGTTTCGACACCACGAACGAGGAGACGATTGGCGAGAAGTTGAAGGAGAAGACCATGATCGAAATCCCCAGCCAGACGGTGACCAGAATGCCGTCGTGTCCGGTGAAGGAGATGTCACTCAGGTTGACCTGGTCGATCACCGCCGAGTTCCAGTAAGGGATCAGCGACAGGGAGATCAGCACCAGGCTGGCGATGAACGGGAACACCAGGAAGCTCATCACTTTCACCATCAGGTCTTTACCAAACCAGATAACGAAGGCCATCAGCAGGAGCAGGAACAGGGCTACAAAGCCGCGGTTCAGCGCAGGCAGCTGGAGCTGGTTTTCCCAGAAGGTCATGAAGGTGTTAGTAATGGTGACGCCGTAAATCCACAGCAGAGGGCAAATCGCAAAGAAGTAGAGGAAGGTGATGACCACACCGCCGGTCTTACCAAAATGCTCTTCCACCGTCTCGGTGATGTTACCGGACGGATTGCTGCCGGAGAGGCACAGACGCGCCAGCGCACGGTGGCAGTAGAAGGCGATCGGATACGCCAGCAGCAGCATCAGCAGAATTGGGATCAGCCCGCCAAAACCCGCGCGGATGGGGAAGAACAGCACGCCCGCGCCGATTGCCGTACCGAACAGCCCCAGTGTCCAGGTGGTATCTGATTTTCGCCAGGAAGACGTTTTTGTCTGACTGGCAATGATAGTTTCAGAGTTGCTCATAATTTATCCTTATTTATGCATCAACGAGGCCGGTAATTTGGGAAACGCGGGAAAGGTCGATATTGCCGCCGGAAATAATACTAACCGTTTTGCGCCCCTGAATATAATGATCCAGTTTTCCGCTTAATAATGCAGCCGTTGCCAGTGCCCCAGCCCCTTCTGTCACCACTTTATTGCGCTGGATCAGCGCGACCATGCTGTTGCGAATATCGTCTTCGCTCACCAGCACGATGTCGTCGACTAATTCACGGACAATCTCGAAGGTTAAATTACCTGGACGAGAAACATCGCAACCGTCGGCTAATGTCCCGGTGGTACGGTGATTCATAATTTCCCCGGCGTAGTACGACGCCGCCATACCGTGAACGTTTTCGGACTGCACGCCGATAATATTAATGGTTGGGTTAATGGATTTAATCGCCGTAGCTATCCCGGCAATTAATCCGCCGCCGCCGATCGGGACAATGACGTTATCGACATCATATAAGTCTTCGAGAATTTCCAGACCAATGGTGCCCTGCCCGGCAATGACTTTCACGTCGTCATACGGTGGAATAAAGATGCGGCCTTCCAGTTCGACGATTTCGCTGACTTTAGCGATGGTGTCGTTAAAGTTCTCGCCGTGGAGTATCACTTCCGCGGAGTAATCGCGTGTGGCAGCCACTTTCGATTTCGGCGCGCCCATCGGCATCACCACTTTGCCGTCGATGCCGAGCATGGCGCAGGAGAGCGACACGCCCTGAGCGTGGTTACCTGCCGAGCACGCCACCACGCCTTTGCGGCGTTCGGCTTCGGTTAACGAGCTTAATTTGTTGAAGGCACCGCGAATTTTAAACGAGCCGGTGCGCTGCATATTTTCAAACTTCAGGAAAATTTCACCCTTGCAACGCTCGCTCAGATAATTCGAACGCGGCATACCGGTTTTATAAATTTTACCCGCCAGACGTTTGCGAGCATCTTGTATTTCTTCAATCGTTACCGGAAGATCGTAAGTAATGTGCATATAATCCTCTTTATAATAATTCATTTTCTGTAAACAAAATCTGGGTGTCAGCGAGGAATATTCCTCACCGGGTGTTTTAAAATGGATGCTGCTAAAAATATTATTCAGTTAATGTCAGCTGTTTTCGCCTTTCGCTGTTTTGCGCGGAATATTGCTTCGCCAACTCCACTAATACCGAAGCGGATTTTTTAATACGATAATTTTTTGACCAGACGGCGGCATAGCGTGCCACGGGTAATTCATCTTCCACCGGCAGCACCACAAACTGGTCTGAACCGAATGGCGTAATCATGTCTCTCGGGATCACGGTGAGATAATCGGCATTGAGAACCAGGTTATAGATGGTGACGACGGAATCGGTCTGGACGATGTTTTCGATGCTGATGTGGTTATTCTGAAGGGTGGTTAATAATTCTTTGTAGTAGCCCATATCGGTTTGCGGCATCACCCACTGCTCATGCGTGAGCGATGCCAGTGTCGTCGTTGTGGTGCACGTTCGTGTTTTACTCGCCACCAGCACAAACTCGGACTCAAACAGCGGCTCGACGTGCAGGTCCTGCAGCAGCATCTCATCGCTCAGGGTGCCGATGGCGAAATCCAGCCGACCGTCGCGAATGGCCGGGAGGAACGAAGAGAGCTGCGCTTCAAACATGGAGACGCGCGCTTTCGGGAACACTTCCTTGAACTTTTTGATCATGCTGGAGAGGAACGTGAAGCCAATCAGCGACGGGTAGCCGAACGAAACGTCGATAACGGTACTGAAGCTCAGGCTGTTCATCTCACTGACCATGTTCTTCATTTCGCGGGTGATGGATTCGGAGTACGCGAGGAGGGTTTGCCCCGCGCTGGTCAGCTTCACGCCGGTGTTTTTGCGCACAATCAGCTCAACGCCAAAGTAGGATTCGATATCATTGATGATTTTGCTGACGGCCGGCTGAGTCAGGCCAAGTTGTCGGGCGGCAGAACCGATAGATCCACTTTTAATGACTTCCTGAAATACAACCAGATGTTGCGTTTTCGGTAGAATAATAGTGTTCGTCATATTCTGCTCTTATTTCCTTATGCCGTGGCAGAATTCTACTCATTATTGATGACGAGGGTATGTGCTGTTACTCACAGATTACTTTTTCATATTACACAGAGACTCTTCAACCCCCTCATTAACAGATATAAATCATACACTTACCATTAACTCAATCAATGAAACGCCTGATATTGATCAACAAAAGTCACGCAGATAAATTAAATTTATGGCAATAACCATGATCTATTTATGGCGATAAACCAGAATGAATAAAGGTGATATTTCAGGCAATTAAAGGTGAATAAATAGACGTTATTTGCCTTAAACATTTTTGTATATTATCAAATAAGTTAATAAATACGTGTCAGCATCGGGAAAAGCGTCGAGGGCATCACACATTCACAAGGCAAATGTATTGAACGGAAAGATTTCGTTAATCTATGAGCCATAAATGAGTTACAAACCGACAGCATTCATAACATCCATTCAACACTGAAAAATGGCGGGTTTTCAGCGCGTAATTTTGTGAATGGGATCGCGTGGATTGGAAAAAAATCACTATTACGACCATAAACAGTGAAATGTGCTATTAGTCGCAAAAATGAGAATTGGTTTGATTTGGCGAGTCCGGTTTCGTGGCACTCAGTCTCTTTTCCCACATCTTAGGATCTCACGTCAGGCAGTTTGCTGCCTGACGTGAGGAAGTGACGTGACAAGATTCAGAACTGAACCCAGTCGTTTTGTGGCTGCGCGGCTTGTATAACCAGCACAGGCTTGACTGTCTGCGCTTCGCTCGCCCGCTGGGTAGCTGCAGTAGAGACTTTGAACACGGAGACCACTTTTTCCAACTGGACGGCCTGCCCTTCCAGCGAGCTGGCGGCGGCAGAGGACTCTTCCACCAGCGCCGCATTTTGCTGAGTGGTGGTGTCCATCTCGGCCATCGCCTGGGCAATTTGTGAAATACCGCGGCTTTGTTCGTCCGTAGCGGAAGCAATCTCGCTCATGATGTTGCGCACCTGTGCCACGGAACTCTCAATACGCGTCATCGCTTCCCCCGCCCCTTCGACAAGGTTAAAGCCAGTGTCGACAAACACCGCCGATTCGTTGATCAGGTTTTCAATTTCTTTCGCCGACTGGGCGCTGCGTTGAGCAAGGCTGCGCACTTCCGCCGCGACCACTGCAAATCCTTTCCCCTGATCGCCCGCGCGTGCAGCCTCAACGGCGGCATTCAGCGCCAGGATATTCGTCTGGAAGGCGATGCTGTTAATGACCGTGGTGATCTCTGAAATGCGGCGCGAGCTGATACGCACATTCTTCATGGTGTCGATCACTTTCTGCGAGATTTGGCTCCCTTCGCTGGCATTTACTGAGGCTTCCTGGGCCAGTACGCGGGCGTGATTGGCATTTTCTGCGTTCAGGGCCACGGTGGAGGTTAGCTCTTCCATACTGGCTGCCGTTTGAACCACGGCGGCAGACTGCTGCTCGGTACGCGACGACAGATCTAAATTGCCAGCGGCAATTTCCGACGCTGAACGCGCCACGCTGTCCACCCCTTCCCGCACATCACGAATGATGCTTTTCAGGCTTTCATTCATGGTGGCAACCGCCTGCATCAGGAGACCTAATTCATCCTGGCGGGTATGGGTGAGGTTTCCAGTGAGATCGCCTTTGGCAATCTGTTCGGCCACCCGTAAGGTTTCATTGAGCGGGCGGGTGATCGACCGGGTGATCGCCATCGCCAGCAGTACGGCTAGCACGATACCCGCGGCGGCTACGGTAGCCATTTGCCATTGCACGCTAATGACGGCATCAACCATTTTTTGCTGCTGCAGATTAGAGAGCGCCTGGATGTCCTCCGTCAGGATCTCCGCTTTATCAGTTAAATTATCGGAAAGTGAAGTTTGCACGCCCCAGACGTTACGGTAATTTCTCAGCTCCTGACTAATGCGATTGATGCTGTCGATGTTGGTCTGCATCATCGCCCGTCGCGCGTCGGGCAGCATCGTTAAAAGCTGTTCAGAGATGGTTTTACCGTTCTGCAGGAACGTCGTGACGACTTTCTGTTGCTCCAGCGTCGGATGCTGTTTATAGAGCGTCAATTGTGAATCAATGTCACTCATCGTGAAGGCCGCTTGGGCGCTCAGTAATGCTTCTGCAGGCGAGAGCGACGGGTCCCGGCTCTGCTGGATAATGAGAGCGGCATTGCTGGAAAGTATCTGAGAAGAGAGCTGTTCTTCACTCTGCTTTTTTTCCGCAATGGCTTTGTTAAAGGGGGTCAGCGCGGCAATGTAGTCATTCACGGCATCAGTGGTCGTGTTCAGTGCGGCTTTACCATCCACCGACCAGCTAAAGCGGTGCAGCAGGTTAAGGGTCTCCAGTAACTCTCCCGTCCCATCGTTAATGTTATCCAGATATTTTTGATCCATGGTGTACTGGAAATTCGTACGCGCAACACGAATTGACGAAAGGGATTTGTAGAGATTCGTGGCTAAATTGCTTTTGGTCGCTTTATCCTGAATCGCGTTAAGTCCCAGTAAACCCGATGAAAGTATCATGAGGGTAACCAGCAGGATCACCGAAAACCCCAAGAATAGTTTTCGGCTAACTTTTAAATTCATAAAGTGATTTGTTAAGCTCATATATGCTCCTACAATATCGGCTCTTGCCGATGAGAAATACTCTTATTATCTTCCATCATTGATGGAATGGATATTCCCAGACATTAGCTATCAAAATGAAAAAACCTTCACCGAGAGGATCTTCGTTAACACATTGATAATTAACCCCGTAACGGTAATGTTTGAGGTTGTCATTAAAGCCAGTAAATATAGTTATTATTAATAATATATAAAATATTTATAATTATAAGAGCATTAGATAAATAGCTGAAAAATCAAATCTTTAAACAATGATAAGAAACACTGCATAAAGAGATCGGGAAATATCCAGAGAAAATTTAATTTAAATGCTTTTTTTGTGCGCCACATATTTTTAATACTATTAACGATGCGGATTGTATGGCTGCCATGTAATACAGTCAAGTATTCCGCGAGCCTTCCAAATCGTTTATTCGAACATCTAAAATGATTAAAGCTAAATTAAATCACTCATTAAAAAGGCTGCCACACTAATACCATAGTGGTATCTCCAGTTAAAAAAACCTGTATTTTCAATTAATATTTAGGTCAATTTTTCATACCACACCCTCGGTCATCGAGCGGTAAGTTTTCAGGATTTGAACGCGTGAGTGCAAAAAAAAATAGTGTGGAAACGGGTTAAGCTGAAGAAAGGCAGCTTTCTCGCCCCCAGAAAGCAAAAACCCCGCCGAAGCGGGGTTTTCTTAATGGTTGAAGCTGACCGATAAGCCGCGTTCTTTTAAGAATAGTGTCGTGGACAGTCATTCATCTTTCACGCCGTCCAGAAGCAAAAACCCCGCCGAAGCGGGGTTTTCTTAATGGTTGAAGCTGACCGATAAGCCGGGTTCTGTCGTGGACAGTCATTCATCTAGGCCAGCAATCGCTCACTGGCTCAAGCAGCCTACCCGGGTTCAGTACGGGCCGTACCTGGTGAACCCCTATTTGGCCTTGCTCCGGGTGGAGTTTACCGTGCCACGGACTGTTGCCAGCCGCGCGGTGCGCTCTTACCGCACCCTTTCACCCTTACCTGATCCCGCTTGCGCGGGCCATCGGCGGTTTGCTCTCTGTTGCACTGGTCGTGGGTTTCCCCCCCAGGCGTTACCTGGCACCCTGCCCTATGGAGCCCGGACTTTCCTCCCCTCCGCCCGTCTCCCCCGAGAGGGACGACGACGAAGCGGCGACTGTCTGGTCAGCTTCGGCGCGAAGTATAGAGGGTTTGAGGGCCGCTGTCACCCTTGCGTGCGCATCCCCACCTGCAAAGTCGCCGCGATGTTGCGTGACGAGCGATAAATGTTGTCAAACGCACCGCGGAAAGCCTCTTCTAGCGTGCCAATACTGTTGAGCACGCTGAAGACCGCGTCGATGCCGTACTGATGCACCACACCGACGTCGCTGGTCAAACTGCCCGCAATGCCGATCACCGGTTTGTGATATTTTTTGGCGACGTTTGCCACGCCCACCGGCACTTTACCGTGAATACTCTGGCTGTCGATGCGCCCTTCACCGGTCAGCACCAGGGTGCAGTCGTGGATATGCTCTTCGAGGTTTAGCGCCTGAGTGACAATCTCAATCCCGCTGCGCAGCTCTGCGCCGAGAAACGCCATCAGCGCCGCGCCCATGCCGCCCGCCGCACCGGAACCCGGCACGTTTTTCACGTCGATCGACAGGGATTTTTTAATCACGTCCGCGAAGTGGCTGAGATTGCGATCGAGCTCGACGATTTTCGCCTCGTCGGCCCCTTTCTGCGGCCCAAAAATGCGCGACGCCCCTTTCTCGCCGATCAGCGGATTGGTGACATCGCAGGCCACGCGAATGGTGCAGCCTTTCAGTCGTGGGTCCAGCCCGGAAATATCGATGTGGTTCAGCGCCATCAGGCTGCCACCGCCATCACCAATCTCCGTGCCGTTGGCGTCACACAGCTTCGCGCCCAGCGCCTGCACCATCCCGGCCCCGCCGTCGTTGGTCGCGCTGCCGCCAATGCCGATAATAATGTTGCGCGCGCCGTTATCCAGCGCCTGCAGAATCAGTTCGCCGGTGCCGCGAGAAGTGGTGATCAGCGGATTACGCTTTGCCGACGGCACCAGCGCCAGTCCGCTGGCGGCGGCCATTTCGATAATCGCGGTTGCGCCATCGCCGGACATTCCCCAGCAGGCCTTCACTTTTTCGCCCAGTGGGCCGGTGACCACGGCGTGGTGCTCAGTTCCCTGGGTGGCGGCAATCATCGCGTCGACCGTGCCTTCTCCGCCATCGGCGACAGGCACAGAGACATACTGAGCATCAGGAAAGATTTCCCGAAATCCTTTTTCTATCGCCTGTGCCACCTCAAAGGCGGACAGGCTTTCTTTATAAGAGTCAGGGGCGATTACGATTTTCATAGTGGTAGCCTGTTACTGCACAACGCCGGATGACGTTTCACTTATCCGGCCTACAGGGTAGGCCCGGTAAGCGCAGCGCCACCGGGCAGAACGTCATTAGCGAGTGACTTCCACTTTCGCCATTTTTTCGTAGTAGCACGCGATGGCGCTGTGATCCGCATTTCCCAGACCATCGGCACGCAGGGCCTGCATCATCTCCATCACCGCAGCGGTCAGCGGCAGCTGTGCGCCCACGCCGTGCGAGGTATCCAGCGCGTTCGCCAGATCTTTGATGTGCAGATCGATACGGAAGCCCGGTTTGAAGTTACGATCCATCACCATCGGCGCTTTGGCGTCCAGCACGGTACTGCCCGCCAGTCCGCCGCGAATCGCCTGATACACCAGATCCGGGTTCACGCCCGCTTTGGTCGCCAGGGTCAGGGCTTCAGACATCGCGGCAATGTTCAGCGCCACAATCACCTGGTTCGCCAGTTTGGTGACGTTACCCGCCCCGATTTCACCGGTGTGCACCACGGAACCGGCCATCGCTTTCAGCAGATCGTAATATTTATCGAAAATCGCTTTGTCGCCGCCGACCATGACGGAGAGGGTTCCGTCGATGGCTTTCGGCTCGCCGCCGCTCACCGGCGCATCCAGCATCTCCACGCCTTTCGCTTTCAGCGCTTCGCTGATTTCGCGGCTCGCCAGCGGGGCGATAGAGCTCATGTCGATCAGCACCAGGCCCGGCTTCGCGCCTTCGATCAGGCCGTTTTCACCCAGCGCTACTTCCTGCACGTGCGGGGAGTTGGGCAGCATGGTGATGACCACGTCGCACTGCTCGGCAATCGCTTTGGCCGTGAGGGCCGTTTCGGCCCCGGCGGCAATCAGCTCGGCGATCACTTCCGGATTACGGTCGGACACCACCAGTGAGTAACCTGCTTTAATCAGGTTTTTACTCATTGGTTTACCCATGATCCCCAGGCCAATAAAACCAACTTTCATCGTCATAACGTTCTCTCTTCTCAGTGGTGATTATTTTTTAAAGGAATCGGCTAATTTCTGCGTGGCAGAACGGAAGACGCCGAGATCGCTGCCAACGGCCACAAAGGTCGCGCCCCACTCCAGGTAACGGCGGGCGTCAGCTTCGACCGGTGCCAGGATGCCGCACGGTTTCCCGAAGGCTTTGGCACGGGCGAAAATGTGCTGAATAGCGCGCTGCACGTCCGGGTGGTTGGCGTTGCCGAGGTGACCCAATGCCGCCGCCAGATCGCTTGGGCCGACGAAGATCCCGTCCACACCATCGGTGGCGGCGATGGCATCGACGTTGTCCACGCCCTGCTGGCTCTCAATCTGAACCAGAATGGTGATGTTCTTGTTGGACTGGGCAAAGTAGTCCGGCACGGTGCCAAACATGTTGGCGCGATGGGAAACCGATACCCCGCGAATGCCTTCCGGCGGATAGCGAGTCGAGGCCACGGCCTGCACCGCCTCTTCTACCGTCTCCACAAAGGGGATCAGGAAGTTATAGAAGCCGATATCCAGCAGGCGTTTGATAATCACCGGCTCGTTGGTCGGGACACGCACCACCGGCGCGCTGTGGCTGCCTTTCAGCGCCATCAGCTGCGGAATAAAGGTGCTGATATCGTTCGGCGCGTGTTCACCGTCGAGCACCAGCCAGTCAAAACCGGCCAGCCCCAGAACTTCGGTGCTGATCGGGCTTGCCAGCGCAGACCAGCAGCCAATCTGAATCTCTTTTGCCGCCAGGGCCGCTTTAAACTTATTCGGGAAAATATCGTTACTCATCGCTTTTACCTTCAATGAATCGTGATTTATTTCTGCAATTCCATACGCTTGATATCGCCGACGACAAACAGGTAACAGAACATCGCCCCTAGCGCAGAACAGCCGACGAAGACCAGCGCCGCATTGAATGAATGCAGTTCACTCACCAGATAACCAATCACCAGCGGGGTGACAATCGACGCCACGTTACCGAAGACGTTAAACACGCCACCACACAGGCCCACAATCTCTTTTGGCGCGGTATCGGAAATAACCGGCCAGCCCAGGGCACCAAAACCTTTACCGAAGAACGCCAGCGCCATCAGGGCGACAACCAGCGCCGTGTTGTTGGTGTAGTTGCACAGAATAATGGAGGACGCCAGCAGCATGCCGAGCACGATCGGCAGCTTACGCGCCAGGGTGATCGACTTACCGGATTTAATCAGATGGTCCGAGAACACCCCGCCCAGCACGCCACCGGCAAAACCGCACAGCGCCGGGATGGACGCCACCATGCCGACCTTCAGAATCGACATGCCCTTCTCCTGCACCAGGTAAATCGGGAACCAGGTGAGGAAGAACCAGGTGATAGTGTTGATAAAGTATTGACCAAAAAATACGCCCAGCATCATGCGGTTGGTCAATAACTGTTTGATGTAATGCAGCTTTGGACCGCTCGCCGCTTTGTCGCCCGGCTTCTTATGATCCATGTCGACCACCGCGCCGCCGTCAGAGATAAACTTCAGCTCTTCGGCAGACATACGCGGGTGATCGGTCGGGTTATGGATGAACTTCACCCACATCGCGGTGAGGATGAAGCCAATCACCCCCATCACGGTAAAGACATGTTCCCAGCCCCACGCGAAGGTCAGCCAGCCGAGGAGCGGCGAGAAGAGTGCCAGCGAAAAATATTGCGCGGAGTTAAAAATCGCCGAGGCGGTGCCGCGCTCTTTGGTCGGGAACCAGGCCGCCACAATACGGGCGTTGGCCGGGAAGGACGGCGCTTCCGAGAAACCGAGCATAAAGCGCATACAGAACATGGAGATACCGGCCCATGCCAGCGGGAAGAAATCGACAAAGCCCTGCAGGAAGGTAAACAGCGACCAGAAGAACAGGCTGTAGGTATAGACCTTTTTCGAACCAAATTTATCGAGCAGCCAGCCGCCGGGGATCTGCATCAGCAGGTAAGCCCAGCCAAACGCGGAGAAGATATAGCCCATCGATACGGCGCTGAGCTGCAGCTCTTTCGCCACTTCTGTCCCGGCAATCGACAGCGTCGCGCGGTCAGCGTAGTTCACCGCTGTGACGATAAAAATAATCAGTAATATTAAATGACGGGTATGAATACCCTTTTTCGTTTCTACAGCTGTTTCCAGTGACATGTTTATTTCCTCAGGCACATCGATCCAGGTATTTTTATTATTTTTGGAAAAGTCTTTACTGATTATTTATCGATAGCAGGCAATATCCGTTAATTAACCAGATGCATTGAAACCGTGATTCAGTATAAACATCGCCTCGTCCCTACACATTGTCGCATCGCTCAATTTTAAACGTCCGTATCAACGTTATTTTGAGCATATGCACAAGAGCATGGGCGCTAATGCACAGATTTACGCATTGCCTGCCAGGCGGCGCGGATGCAGGCTTAGCGGAGTGATCTTCGTCACATTTTTATCTTTCGACTCCTGACATTCTTTATTCAAGAAGGCAGCGTTTTTATTTCTGACAATAAGAAAATAAATACTCTCATACCGCATTAATATCGAAAGATTTACTGGAGAATAATGAGCAATGGCCGACATCGAAATTCGACAACAGTCGCCGACGGCGTTTTATATAAAGGTACACGACACGGATAACGTGGCGATTATTGTTAACGACAATGGTCTGAAAGCAGGAACACGTTTCCCCGATGGCCTGACGCTTATCGAGCATATTCCCCAGGGCCATAAAGTCGCGCTGGTTGATATTCCTGCCCAGGGTGAAATCGTCCGTTACGGAGAGGTCATCGGCTACGCCGTGCGGGCGATCCCGCAGGGGAGCTGGATTGACGAGTCACTGGTTGAGCTGCCGAAAGCGCCGCCGCTGAACACCCTGCCGCTGGCGACCCGCGTGCCAGAACCACTGCCGCCGCTGGAAGGCTATACCTTCGAGGGCTATCGCAATAAAGATGGCAGCGTCGGCACCAAAAATCTGCTCGGCATCACCACCAGCGTGCACTGCGTGGCGGGCGTGGTGGATTACGTGGTGAAAATCATCGAACGCGATCTGCTGCCGAAATACCCGAACGTCGACGGCGTGGTGGGTCTGAACCACCTCTACGGCTGCGGCGTGGCGATCAACGCCCCCGCTGCCGTGGTGCCGATTCGTACCATTCACAACATTTCGCTCAACCCGAATTTCGGCGGGGAAGTGATGGTGATTGGCCTGGGCTGTGAAAAACTCCAGCCGGAGCGCCTGCTGCAGGGCACCGACGATGTGCAGGCGATCGCGGTGGATGACGCCAGCATTGTGCGTCTGCAGGACGAGCATCACGTCGGCTTCAAATCGATGGTGGACGATATTCTGCAGGTTGCCGTGCGCCACCTGGAAAAACTGAACAAACGCCGGCGCGAAACCTGCCCGGCCTCTGAGCTGGTCGTGGGTACACAGTGCGGCGGCAGCGATGCGTTCTCCGGCGTCACCGCTAACCCGGCTGTCGGCTATGCCTCCGACCTGTTTGTGCGCTGCGGTGCGACGGTGATGTTCTCGGAAGTGACCGAAGTGCGCGATGCGATCCACCTCCTGACTCCGCGCGCCATCAACGAAGAGGTGGGCAAGCGCCTGCTGGAAGAGATGGCCTGGTATGACAATTATCTCGACATGGGGCAAACCGACCGCAGCGCGAACCCGTCTCCGGGCAACAAAAAAGGCGGGCTGGCGAACGTGGTGGAAAAAGCGCTTGGCTCGATTGCCAAATCCGGCCAGAGCGCGATCTCGGAAGTGCTTTCGCCGGGCCAGCGCCCGACCAAACGCGGCCTGATTTATGCCGCGACACCGGCCAGCGATTTTGTCTGCGGCACGCAGCAGGTGGCGTCAGGCATTACGGTGCAGGTGTTTACCACCGGGCGCGGCACGCCGTACGGGCTGATGGCGGTTCCGGTGATTAAGATGGCGACACGCACTGAGCTTGCAAACCGCTGGTATGACTTAATGGATATCAACGCGGGGACGATTGCGACGGGTGAAGAGACCATTGAGGACGTGGGCTGGAAGCTGTTCCACTTTATTCTGGATGTCGCGAGCGGGCGCAAGAAAACCTTCTCGGATCAATGGGGGTTGCATAACCAGCTGGCGGTGTTTAATCCGGCTCCGGTGACGTGATGCCTTTTGCTGCCTGAAGCCCTCACCCCGACCCTCTCCCGCAGGGAGAGGGAGAACACACCAAAACGGCAACCCAAGGGTTGCCGTTTGCTTTTACCTTGCAGCCGCCACCCGGCTCTGTTGACACTTACTGTTTCACCCGCACCACTTCAATCCCCGACCGCTGAAGCTCCTGTAAGCTCTCCGCCGGAATGCCTTCGTCGGTGATGACCATATCGATACGCGGGGTATCGATGATTTTATGCAGGCTTGAGCGATTGAACTTGCTGGAGTCGGTGACCACGATAATGCGCTCCGCCACTTCACACATCTTCCGATTCAGCCGGGCTTCATCCTCATTATGCGTACTGACGCCACGGTCCGTATCGATGGCATCCACACCCAAAAACAGCAGATCGAAATGATAGTTTTGCAGCGACTGCTCGGCCTGGTCGCCGTAAAACGACTGGGACTGACGACGCAGGTGCCCGCCGGTCATCAGCAGCTCAACCCCTTCCGCCTCCAGCAGTGCATTCGCCACGTTCATGCCGTTGGTCATGGCGATGACGTCCGTGTGCTGGCGCAGCATGCGCGCTATTTCGTAGGTGGTGGTACCGGAGTCAAGAATGATGCGGTGGCCCGGTTTAATCAGGTCCGCTGCCGCCTGCGCAATACTGCGTTTCACCGCCGTATTCAGGGAGCTTTTGTCTTCGACGGAAGGCTCAAGGCCCGGCGTGTTACCGTCGCAGATCAGCGCGCCACCGTAGGCGCGAACGGCGATGCCCTGTTTTTCGAGGAACGCCAGATCGTTACGGATCGTCACCGTAGACACGCCATATAGCGCTGAAAGATCGTTCACCTGGACGCTTCCCTGCTGTCGCAACCGCTGGATAATTTGTTCACGCCTTTCGCTGGTGCCGGTCACGCGTTTCTCCGCGGAGGATTCGGTGCTGCTCATGCAAGCTCCTTTAAGAAAATCTTTCGTTTCATTTCGTTTGGCCTATTAACGCCTTTCCTTTAGTGGAATGCAAGCCCCATCCGCCTTCCGACACCCTGCTATCCCCTTGCTGAAACCTTTCATTATGTTTCTTTTGTGAAACAGATCGGAAAACTATTATCTTTCGTTTTATTTTTATAAGACCATCACGCAGTATAAAGTGAAATAAAACGAAAGATTAGCACTCAAACCATCCAACGTGGAGAGGAAAGTGAAACATCTTATTGAAATGGTGGAATTGCATAAAGCAGGCGCAGGCAACGGTATCTACGCCGTCTGCTCCGCACATCCGCTGGTCCTTGAAGCCGCCATTCGCTTCGCTCGCGATCATCACACCGCCCTGCTGGTTGAGGCGACGTCCAACCAGGTGGATCAGTTCGGCGGCTATACGGGTATGACACCCGCCGATTTTCACGGCTTTGTTAGCCAGCTTGCCAACAAACTGGATTTCCCGCTCTCGCAGCTGATTTTAGGCGGCGATCATCTCGGCCCGAATCGCTGGCAAAACCTCACCGCCAGTGAAGCAATGGCCAACGCCGAAGATCTGATCAAAAGCTACGTGGCCGCCGGTTTTCAAAAGATCCACCTCGACTGCAGCATGTCCTGCGAGGACGATCCGGTTCCACTGACGGATGAGATCGTCGCCGAACGCGCCGCGCGGCTGGCGAAGATTGCCGAACAGACCAGCCGCGAGCACTTTGGTGAGCCGGATCTGGTGTACGTGATTGGCACAGAAGTGCCGGTTCCCGGCGGGGCTCACGAAGCGCTGACCGAGCTGGAAGTCACCACGCCGGAAGCGGCACGCGCCACGCTGGAAGCCCATCGCCTCGCCTTCGAAAAACAGGGGCTGGCAGATATCTGGCCGCGCATCATCGGGCTGGTAGTGCAGCCTGGCGTCGAATTCGATCACAC
The DNA here is from genome assembly GCF_030238365.1 of Lelliottia wanjuensis. GTDB lineage: Bacteria > Pseudomonadota > Gammaproteobacteria > Enterobacterales > Enterobacteriaceae > Enterobacter > Enterobacter wanjuensis. Next base: position 105,194 of record NZ_JASSOT010000047.1, read on the forward strand.
CCATGTGATTGACTATCGCCCGGAGAAAGCCGTTGCCCTGAGTGAAATGGTGCAAGGCTATGATTCGCTGGTCTTTGAGGCGCACTCCACCGACTACCAGACGCCGCAGGCCCTGCGCCAGCTGGTGAAAGATCACTTCGCGATTTTGAAAGTCGGCCCGGCGCTGACCTTCGCCCTGCGCGAAGCCCTGTTCTCACTGGCCGCCATTGAAGAAGAACTGCTGCCTGCCAAAGCCAGTTCTGGCCTGCGCCAGGTGCTGGAGAGCGTGATGCTCGACCGTCCGGAATACTGGCAAAGCCACTACCACGGTGACGGCCACGCCCGTCGACTGGCGCGCGGCTACAGCTATTCGGACCGCGTTCGCTACTACTGGCCGGACAGCCAAATCGACGACGCCTTCGAGCGGCTGGTGCGCAACCTGGCCGATGAGCCGATTCCGCTCCCACTCGTCAGCCAGTACTTACCGCTGCAGTATCGAAAAGTTCGCGAGGAGGCTCTCAAGGCTGCGCCGCGGGAACTCATCATCGACCACATTCAGGACATACTGCGCCAGTATCACGCAGCCTGTCAGGGCGCGTCGTCCCATAACGCATAACAACGAAGAGGATAATGCTATGCCAAACATTGTCTTATGCCGCATCGATGAACGTCTGATCCACGGCCAGGTCGGCGTTCAGTGGGTCGGATTCGCTGGCGCGAATCTGGTGCTGGTTGCCAACGATGAGGTCGCTGAGGATTCGGTCCAGCAAAACCTGATGGAAATGGTGCTGGCAGAGGGAATTGCCGTTCGCTTCTGGTCCCTGCAAAAGGTGATCGACAACATTCACCGTGCCGCCGACCGGCAGAAAATCCTGCTGGTCTGCAAGTCGCCCGCCGATTTCCTGACCCTCGTCGAGGGCGGCGTGCCGGTGACACGTATCAATGTCGGAAATATGCACTACGCCAATGGCAAACAACAAATTGCCAAAACGGTCTCTGTCGATGCCGGTGATATCGCGGCATTTAGCGGTTTGAAAGCCGCCGGGGTGGAATGCTTTGTTCAGGGCGTTCCGACAGAACCCGCTTTGGATCTCTTTAAACTACTCTGAGGGATTCACAATGGAAATCAGTCTGTTGCAGGCATTTGCGTTGGGCATTCTCGCCTTTATCGCGGGCCTGGATATGTTCAACGGGTTAACGCACATGCACCGCCCGGTGGTGCTTGGGCCACTGGTGGGCCTGATTCTTGGCGATCTGCATACGGGGATTTTGACCGGCGGGACGCTGGAGCTGGTATGGATGGGGCTGGCACCGCTAGCCGGTGCGCAGCCGCCAAACGTCATTATCGGCACCATCGTCGGGACGACATTCGCCATTACCACGGGCGTGAAACCCGAGGTGGCCGTCGGCGTAGCGGTTCCGTTCGCCGTGGCGGTGCAGATGGGGATCACCTTCCTGTTCTCGGTGATGTCCGGCGTGATGGCGCGCTGCGACAAAATGGCGGCGAACGCCGATACCAACGGAATCGAGCGGGTGAACTATCTGGCGCTGCTGGCACTGGGGATCTTCTATTTTCTCTGCGCCTTCCTGCCGATTTACTTTGGCGCCGAACATGCCAAAACCGCCATCGACGTGCTACCTGCCCGTTTGATTGACGGTCTGGGCGTAGCGGGCGGCATCATGCCAGCGATCGGCTTTGCCGTGCTGCTGAAAATCATGATGAAAAATGTCTACATCCCCTATTTCATTCTCGGGTTTGTCGCTGCCGCCTGGCTGAAACTGCCGGTGCTGGCGATTGCCGCCGCGGCGCTGGCGATGGCCCTGATCGATTTTGTGCGCAAAGCTCCAGAACCCGCGGCTCCCGTTGCTCAGAAAGAGGAATTCGAAGATGGCATCTAATCACACCACCCTGCCGGCCGTCTCCGATAACGACGAGACGCTTCTGTCCGGCGTGAACGAAAATATCTATGAAGATCAGACGATCGGCGCGGAGCTGACGAAAAAGGACATCAACCGCGTGGCCTGGCGTTCGATGCTCCTGCAGGCGTCGTTCAACTACGAACGTATGCAGGCCTCGGGCTGGCTGTACGGCCTGCTTCCGGCGCTGAAAAAAATCCACACCAACAAACGCGATCTGGCGCGCGCCATGAAAGGCCACATGGGCTTCTTCAACACTCACCCGTTCCTGGTGACCTTTGTGATCGGCATTATTCTGGCGATGGAGCGTTCCAAGCAGGACGTGAACAGCATTCAGAGCACCAAGATTGCGGTGGGTGCGCCGCTCGGCGGGATTGGCGATGCCATGTTCTGGCTGACGCTGTTGCCGATCTGCGGCGGTATCGGTGCCAGTCTGGCGCTGCAAGGCTCAATTCTTGGCGCAGTCGTGTTTATTGTGATGTTCAACGTGGTACACCTGGGGCTGCGTTTTGGCCTCGCGCACTATGCTTATCGGATGGGGGTCGCCGCCATTCCGCTGATTAAGGCCAACACCAAAAAGGTGGGCCACGCGGCCTCTATCGTCGGGATGACGGTCATCGGCGCGCTGGTCGCCACCTATGTGCGGCTGAATACCACGCTTGAGATCACCGCTGGCGATGCGGTGGTGAAACTGCAAACCGATGTGATCGACAAGCTGATGCCCGCGTTTCTGCCACTGGTCTACACCCTGACCATGTTCTGGCTGGTACGCCGTGGCTGGAGCCCGTTACGCCTGATCGGCATTACGGTGGTGCTGGGCGTGGTCGGCAAATTCTGTCACTTCCTGTGAATACAAAGAGGTCTTAGATGTTAAGCATTATTTTGACGGGCCACGGTGGGTTTGCCAGCGGGCTGGAAAAAGCGATGAAGCAGATCCTCGGTGAACAGGAGCAATTTGTTGCCATCGACTTTCCCGAAACCTCCACCACCGCGCTACTGACGTCGCAGCTGGAGCAGGCGATTGCCGAACTGGGTGACGCGGAAGATATCGTCTTTCTGACCGATCTGCTGGGCGGCACGCCGTTTCGCGTGGCCTCGACCATGGCGATGGAAAAGCCGGGCTGGGAAGTGATCACCGGCACCAACCTCCAGCTGCTGCTGGAGATGGTGATGGAGCGCGACGGGCTGAGCAGCGAAGCGTTTCGTTTACAGGCGCTGGAGTGCGGGCATCGCGGGCTGACGAGTCTGGTAGATGAGCTGGGGCGCTGCCGCGAGGAAAAGCCCGTTGAGGAAGGCATTTAACCACTGATTTCATTCCGGGCAGGCTCTCCCCCTTAGCCCTTTCATTGTGCATCACCTTGGCCTTCGGGAAATCCCGCAGGCCTTTCTTTTCCTTTCTTAATCCAGACGCCTTTACCAGCCTGAATTTAAAAAACGATGATTTATCAAATGAATAGATAAAACGCTGTGTTTCATCGATCACAGTTTTCGTTTTATTTCTTTTTGCATGTTGATCTTTCGTTTTCCTTTCGATAGATTTTAATCAATCGAACAAGTGAAACGAAACGAAAGACAAAGGTCACTTAGCCGAAGTCTGACGTGGGATTCACCTTACTAAGGACTGCGTTATGCCAGAAACCCAAACTGCCACCGGCACCTGGACGGAAAAAGAGATCCGTCAGCAACCCGGCTGCTGGAGCCGTTCCCTCAAAAATATCGACAATATTCGACAGACGCTCGATCGCTTTCTCTCGCCGTTGCTGCAAAAAGACGATCTGCGGATCGTTCTGACCGGCGCGGGAACCTCGGCATTTATCGGCGACATTATCGCCCCGTGGCTTGCGCGCCACACCGGGAAAAACTTTACGGCGATTCCGACCACCGATCTGGTGACGAATCCCATGGATTATCTGAACCCGACGCATCCCCTGCTGCTGGTCTCTTTTGCCCGATCCGGCAACAGTCCGGAAAGCGTGGCCGCCGTGGAGCTGGCAAACCAGTTCGTCCCTGAGTGCTATCACCTGTCGATCACCTGCAACGAGGCCGGTAGCCTCTACAAAAATGCGGTCGACAGTGACAACGCCTTTGCCCTGCTGATGCCTGCCGAAACCCACGATCGCGGGTTCGCGATGACCAGCAGCATCACCACCATGATGGCGAGCTGTCTGGCGGTGTTCGCGCCGGACAGGATCAACAGCAACACCTTCCAGGATGTGGCGGATCGCTGCCAGTCGATCCTCGCCTCGCTCGGCGATTTCAGCCGCGGCGTGTTTGGTGATAAACCCTGGAAGCGGATCGTCTATCTCGGCAGCGGAGGCTTGCAGGCGGCGGCCCGAGAATCGGCGCTCAAAGTGCTGGAGCTGACCGCCGGGAAAGTGGTTGCGTTTTATGACTCACCAACCGGGTTCCGTCACGGCCCGAAATCCCTGGTGGATAGCGAAACGCTGGTGGTGGTGTTTGTCTCCAGCCATCCCTATACGCGTCAGTACGATCTCGACCTGCTGGCGGAGCTGCGCCGCGACGGACAGGCGATGGAAGTGATCGCGATTACCGCTGAGCGCGATCCGGTGACTGACGCGGGCCCTCATATTCTGCTGCCTGCTTCGCGTGAGTTCGTCGACGTGGAACTGGCTTTCTGTTTCCTGATTTACGCCCAGGTCTTTGCCCTGACCCAGTCGTTAAGCGTCGGAAATACCCCGGACACCCCTTCCGCCAGCGGCACCGTGAACCGCGTGGTGCAGGGCGTGATCATTCACCCATGGCAGACACCAGGGAGCGCATCATGAGTATTATCTCCACCAAATATCTGCTGCAGGATGCGCAGGCAAAAGGGTACGCCGTGCCTGCGTTTAACATCCATAACGCCGAGACGATCCAGGCGATCCTCGAAGTGTGCAGCGAAATGCGATCGCCGGTGATCCTTGCCGGAACGCCGGGCACCTTTAAGCATATCGCGCTGGAAGAGATCTACGCCCTGTGCAGCGCCTACTCCCTCACCTACGACATGCCGCTGGCGCTGCACCTCGATCACCATGAATCGCTGGACGACATTCGTCGCAAGGTCAACGCGGGCGTACGCAGCGCGATGATCGACGGCAGCCATTTCCCGTTTGAGCAGAACGTGAAGCTGGTGAAATCGGTGGTGGATTTCTGCCATCTCCATGATTGCAGCGTCGAGGCGGAGCTGGGTCGGCTGGGCGGCGTGGAAGACGACATGAGCGTGGACGCCGAGAGCGCCTTCCTGACCGATCCGCAGGAGGCGAAACGCTTTGTCGAACTGACGGGCGTTGACAGTCTGGCGGTGGCCATCGGCACGGCGCATGGGCTGTACACCAAAACGCCGAAAATTGATTTCAAGCGTCTGGGCGAGATCCGCGATGTGGTGGATATCCCGCTGGTGCTGCACGGCGCGAGTGATGTGCCCGATGAGTACGTGCGTCGCACCATCGAACTGGGCGTGTGCAAAGTGAACGTCGCGACCGAGCTGAAAATCGCGTTTTCCGATGCGGTTAAAGCATGGTTCCGCGAAAACCCGCAGGGTAACGACCCGCGTTACTACATGCGAGTGGGTATGGACGCCATGAAAGAGGTGGTTAAAAACAAAATTAACGTCTGCGGATCGGCCAACAAACTGGTGCTCGATTCAGCAACCGTTTGATAAAACAACAACACTCACAACCCAACATCGGCAGGAATGAAGACTATGAGTAGCCCCAATATCTTATTGACCCGTATCGATAATCGTCTGGTGCATGGCCAGGTGGGTGTGACATGGACGTCGACCATTGGTGCCAATCTGCTGATCGTCGTTGACGACGAGGTCGCCAAAGACGAGATCCAGCAAAAGCTGATGGGGATCACCGCGGACACTTACGGATTTGGTATCCGCTTTTTCTCCATCGAAAAGACCATCGCCATTATCGAGAAGGCCGCGCCGCACCAGAAAATTTTCCTGATTTGTCGCACGCCGGACATTGTCAGAAAACTGATTGAGGGCGGCGTGCCGCTGAAGGACGTCAACGTCGGGAATATGCACTTCTCGGAAGGCAAAAAACAGATCAGCAGCAAGGTATACGTGGACGAGAGCGATCTCGACGATCTGCGTTTCATCAAGCGCAGCGGCGTGAATCTCTTTATCCAGGATGTTCCGGGGGACGCAAAAGAAGGCATCCCCGATTAGTGGCAGTGTCTCGACATTCAAATAGCTGAAGTCATCATTACGAGGCAAAAAAATGCACGAAATAACATTGATTCAGGGGATATCCCTGGCGGCTTTAGTTTTCTTTCTAGGGATAGATTTCTGGCTGGAAGCGCTGTTTCTGTTTCGTCCTATTATCGTCTGTACCCTCACCGGGGCGATTCTGGGCGATATCCACATTGGCCTCATCACCGGCGGTTTAACGGAGCTGGCTTTCGCCGGTTTAACGCCTGCCGGGGGCGTGCAGCCGCCGAACCCGATCATGGCCGGGGTGATGACCACCGTCATTGCCTTTTCGACCGGCGTCGACGCCAAAACCGCCATCGGCCTCGGGCTGCCATTTAGCCTGCTGATGCAGTACGTAATTCTGTTCTTCTATTCGGCATTCTCTCTGTTTATGTCGAAGGCCGATAAGTATGCGAAAGAGACCAACACCGCCGCTTTCGCGCGCCTTAACTGGACGACCACGCTAATCGTCGCCTGCACCTACGCGATTATCACTTTCCTCTGCACCTACCTCGCACAAGGGGCGATGCAGGCGCTGGTCAAAGCGATGCCCGCCTGGCTGACCCACGGCTTCGAAGTGGCGGGCGGTATTCTGCCAGCGGTGGGTTTTGGCCTGCTGCTGCGTGTGATGTTCAAGGCGCAGTACATCCCTTACCTCATCGCCGGGTTCTTGTTTGTCTGTTACATCCAGGTGAGCAACCTGCTGCCGGTGGCCGTGTTAGGAGCCGGATTTGCGGTGTATGAGTTCTTTAACGCCAAAGCCAAAAACGCCGCCCAGCCAGCCGCAGCGGCTGCGAAAAAAGATGAAGAGGATTACAGCAATGGGATCTGAAATCAGTAAAAAAGACATTACGCGCCTGGGGTTCCGATCCTCTCTGTTGCAGGCGAGCTTTAACTACGAACGCATGCAGGCGGGCGGTTTTACCTGGGCGATGTTGCCGATCCTGAAAAAGATCTACAAAGGCGACAAAGAAGGGCTCAGCGCGGCGATGAAGGATCATCTGGAATTTATCAACACCCACCCGAACCTGGTCGGGTTCCTGATGGGGCTGCTGATCTCCATGGAGGAGAAAGGCGAAAACCGCAGCACCATCAAGGGGCTGAAGGTGGCGCTGTTTGGCCCGATCGCCGGGATTGGCGACGCGATTTTCTGGTTTACGCTGCTGCCGATCATGGCCGGGATTTGTTCCTCCTTTGCCAGCCAGGGCAACCTGCTGGGGCCGATTTTGTTCTTCGGCGTCTATCTGGCGATCTTCTTCCTGCGCGTGGGCTGGACGCATGTGGGATATACGGTGGGGATCAAGGCTATCGATAAGGTGCGAGAGAACTCGCAGATGATCGCCCGCTCGGCAACGATTCTTGGGATCACGGTGATCGGCGGGCTGATTGCCTCATATGTGCATATCAACGTCGTCACCAGCTTCGCCATCGACGCCACTCACAGCGTGGCGCTGCAAAAGGACTTCTTCGATAAGGTGTTCCCGAACATTTTGCCGATGGGCTATACCCTGCTGATGTACTACCTGCTGCGGGTGAAGAAAGCCCATCCGGTGCTGCTGATTGCCGTCACTTTTGTGCTGGCGATTGTCGGGTCGGCATTGGGGATTTTGTAACGAAGGGCGTGCCGGGCGGCGCTGCGCTTGCCCGGCCTACAACGACTGCTTCACGCGCCAAAAGCCGCCTTTTTTCGGGCCGATACGCTGCAGCAGGGATTTGTCCTGTAGCTGTTTGAGGTAGCGTTCAATTGTGCGCGATGTGGTTCCGGTTTGTTCCGCCAACGCTGCTGCCGACAACTTCGGGTTATCCTGCAGAATCTGAAGAATGTCGCGTTCTGCTGCGGTCAGATAGGCCGCACTTTCTTCCGACATTTTATCCGACATTTCTTCCGACATGGAAAGGGATTGGGATATGCCTTCCCGAAGTGCATCGGCCATATTTTTTAGCATAAACTCGATGAACGCTGTGCAGTCGCTGACTTTATCGCACTGACCCAGTATCTTGTAATAATGAGCCTGTTGATAGTGGATCAGGGTCTCAACCGGCAGCCACGCCAGCTCATTTCGCCAGTGACTCAAAATCAGCGTTTGCCATAAACGGCCCATGCGGCCATTTCCGTCGGCAAACGGATGAATAAATTCAAATTCGTAATGAAAGACCGAGCTGGCAATCAGGGGATGAAGGTCCGTCTTTTTGAGCCAGTCCAGCAGGTCATCAACGAGGCGCGGCATCTGCGATGCGGGTGGTGCCATATGCACCAGCGTATTGCCGCGGTAAATGCCGACATCGCCAGTCCGTAGTTTCCCCGGATTATCGACGAGCCCGGTCATGAGTAAACGGTGTGCGCTCAGAAGATCGCTGAGATTCGAGGTTTTCCAGTCAGGCATTTTCTCATATGCGAGAATGGCGTTTCGCACCTCCTGAATATCCTTCTCAGGCGCCAGCACTCTCTTGCCTTCCATGATCGCCGTTACCTGGCCTGTCGTCAGCGAGTTATGCTCTATCGCCAGAGACGCCTGAATGGTACGAATACGGTTTTCTTTGCGAAGCAGCGGTGAAGTGCGCCCTGACTGAGCCGCCCAATGCCCCAGCAGTTCGCCAATCTCCACAACCTGATTGAGGATGGATGGCGTGATGGTGAAAGGTGGCTGGTAGCGGCTCACGGATTATTCCCCCTGCTGCTCCAGCGCATGCTTGTACAGCGCATTCTTTTTCACGCCGTGGATTTCGGCGGCAAGCGCGGCGGCTTTTTTCAGCGGCAGTTCGGCTTGCAGGAGCGCCAGGGTGCGCAGCGCTTCGGCGGGCAGTGCGTCTTCCTGCGCTTTATGGCCTTCGACAATCAGGACCATTTCACCTTTGCGGCGGTTTTCGTCCTCTTTCACCCACGCCAGCAGTTCACCGACCGGAGCGCCGTGGATGTTTTCCCAGGTTTTGGTCAACTCGCGGGCCAGTACCACGTAGCGGGATTCGCCCCAGACGGCGACCATGTCTTCTAAACTGTCCAGCAGACGGTGGGTTGATTCGTAGAAAATCAGGGTGCGCGGCTCGGCTTCGAGATCTTTCAGTACGTCGCGACGGCCTTTGGATTTAGCCGGTAAAAAACCTTCGTAGCAGAAACGGTCGGATGGCAGACCCGCGGCGCTCAGGGCGGCAATCGCGGCGCACGGACCGGGCAGGGGCACCACGCGGATACCGGCTTCGCGGCAGGTACGCACCAGGTGATAGCCGGGGTCGTTAATCAGCGGTGTCCCGGCATCGGACACCAGCGCGATGTTCGTCCCTTCCTTCAGTTTCGCCACCAGCGATTCGGCTTTTTGTTGCTCATTGTGATCGTGTAAGGCGAACATTTTGGCGCTAATGGCGAAATGTTGCAGCAGCAGGCCGGTGTGGCGAGTGTCTTCGGCGGCAATTAAATCAACAGCTTGTAAAACGGTGAGCGCACGTTGGGTAATATCAGACAAATTCCCGATAGGAGTAGGTACAATATAAAGCTGGCCTTGAGAATTATCTGCCGTTTCGTGTTGTTTCATTGTTTAGTCCGTATTGCCGATTTAATATTGAGCATTGCCTAAAAAATATCACTGGATACAGTATGGTACCCTTAACGTTTCTTCGAACAAAAGCTTCGCGCAGCCTGCCCATTGTGCTGGCAGCCTTGATTTTCGCAGGCTGTGGCACTCAGGCGCCCGATCAGACTGCTGCCCATATGGAGGGTACTGCGCAGGCTGATTCCGGCTATTATCTGCAACAGATGTCGCAAAGCTCAGATGATACCAAGACCAACTGGCAATTACTTGCCATTCGTTCACTGCTGAAAGAGGGCAAAACCCAGCAGGCGGTCGATCTGTACAACCAGCTGCCGCAGGAATTGAACGATACCCAGCGTCGCGAACAGACTCTGCTGTCGGCGGAAGTGAAAACCGCACAGAAAGATTTCGCGTCCGCGAAAAAAATCCTCGCCGACATCGACGTGAAAGCGCTGGATAACAACCAGCAGGCGCGCTACTGGCAGGCAACCATTGCCACCGAACAGGGCCGCCCTTCCCTGCCCCTGCTTCGCGCTCTGATTGCGCAGGAGCCGCTGCTGAGCGGCGATGCTAAGCAGAAGAATATCGACGCCACCTGGCAGGCGCTGTCGGCCATGACGCCGGAGCAGGCGCAAACGCTGGTGATCAACGCCGACGAAAACGTGCTGCAGGGCTGGCTGGATCTGCAGCAGATGTGGTTCACCAACCGCAGCGATCCGAAGATGCTGAAAGCCGGGATCACCGACTGGCAGACCCGCTATCCGCAAAACCCAGGCGCGAAAATGCTGCCCACGCAGCTGGTCAACGTGCAGAACTTCAAACCCGCATCGGTGAATAAAATCGCCCTGTTACTTCCCCTGAACGGTCAGGCGGCGGTGTTTGGTCGCACCATTCAGCAGGGCTTTGAAGCGGCGAAAAACGGCACCACCGCGGTAGCGGGCAGTGCGGTTCCAACGCAGGCGGCACAGGCCGCTAACGTCAATGACGTCATCAGCCCGTCGGCAGCGGAAACCACCGATTTAACCACCACGCAGACGCCTGCTCAGGGCACTATGCAAAACCCGGTTACAGCGCCAACGACGCCTCCGGCAACGGCTCCGGCGCCACAAACTCCAGCTCCGGCGGCACAGCCAGCGCCAGCTGAAACGCCAGCCGCGCCGACAACGGATGCTGCCGCGACTCAGCCGCAAACTGCAGCCCCAGAACAACAGCCCGCCGCACAGCCGCAGGCCGTTGTTGCCGCCACCGCAAACCCAGGCGCTGAGCTGAAGATTTACGACACCAGCTCGCAGCCGCTCGATCAGGTTCTGGCGCAGGTTCAGCAGGATGGAGCCAGCATCGTGGTCGGCCCGCTGCTGAAGAACAACGTTGAAGAGCTGATGAAGAGCAACACTACCCTGAACGTGCTGGCGCTTAACCAACCTGAACAGGTACAGAATCGCGCGAACATCTGCTACTTCGCCCTTTCGCCGGAAGATGAGGCTCGCGACGCGGCGCGTCATATCCACGAGCAGGGAAAACAGGCTCCACTGCTGCTGACGCCGCGTAGCGCACTCGGCGATCGGGTGGCGAATGCCTTTGCTCAGGAGTGGCAACAGCTGGGCGGCGGCGTTGTACTGCAGCAGAAATTTGGCTCAACCTCAGAACTGCGTGCGGGCGTTAACAGCGGCTCGGGTATCTCGCTCACCGGCAGCCCGGTGACCGCCAGCCTGCCACAGCAGCAGGGTGTCACCATCGGCGGCCTGACCATTCCGGCTCCACCGACTGACGCGCAAATCAGCGGCGGCGGTAAAGTGGACGCAGCCTATATCGTCGCCACGCCAGAAGAGATCGCCTTTATCAAACCGATGATCGCCATGCGTAACGGCAGCCAGAGCGGTGCGACCCTGTACGCCAGCTCGCGCAGCGCGCAAGGCACCGCGGGCCCGGATTTCCGTCTGGAGATGGATGGCCTGCAGTACAGCGAAATCCCGATGCTGGCGGGCAGCAACCCGGCGCTGATGCAGCAGGCGCTGAGCAGCGTGCGTAACGACTACTCCCTCGCCCGTCTTTACGCCATGGGCGTGGATGCGTGGGCGCTGGCGAATCACTTTACCCAGATGCGCCAGGTGCCGGGCTTTGAGCTTAACGGCAACACCGGCGATCTGACCGCCACTCAGGATTGCGTGATTAACAGGAAGTTATCATGGCTCAAATACCAGCAGGGGCAGATCGTCCCGGCCAGTTAAGCCGTAAACAGACCGGCGACGCGTGGGAACTCAAAGCGCGTCGCTGGCTGGAAGGCAAAGGACTGCGTTTTATCGCCGCCAACGTTCGTGAACGGGGCGGCGAAATTGATCTGATCATGAAAGAGGGTCAGGTCACCGTGTTTATTGAGGTCCGTTTCCGACAGTCGTCCCGCTTTGGGGGCGCTGCCGCCAGCGTGACGCTCGCCAAACAACGAAAATTATTACAGACTGCGCTCTTGTGGCTCGCCCGCCATAATGGGAGTTTTGATACTGTGGATTGCCGGTTCGATGTGGTAGCCTTCACCGGAAACGACGTAGAATGGCTGAAAAACGCCTTTGGCGAAGACGTCTAAAACAAAGTTTTAAAGGGATAACGTGCTCGAAAGAATTAAGGTTTGTTTCACAGAAAGCATTCAAACTCAGATTGCAGCGGCGGAAGCCCTCCCGGATGCTATTTCTCGTGCCGCGATGACGCTGGTACAGTCCCTGCTGAATGGCAACAAAATCCTCTGTTGTGGCAATGGCACATCGGCCGCCAACGCACAGCATTTTGCTGCCAGCATGATCAATCGTTTTGAAACAGAACGCCCAAGTTTACCCGCCATTGCACTTAATACCGATAATGTGGTCTTAACGGCGATCGCCAACGATCGTCTGCATGACGAAATATACGCAAAACAGGTGCGCGCCCTTGGGCATGCCGGGGATGTTCTGCTGGCGATTTCCACGCGCGGTAACAGCCGCGATATCGTCAAAGCCGTGGAAGCGGCCGTGACGCGCGATATGACTATCGTCGCGCTGACGGGCTACGACGGCGGCGAACTGGCGGGTCTGTTAGGGCCGCAGGATGTGGAAATCCGCATTCCTTCTCATCGCAGCGCGCGCATTCAGGAAATGCACATGCTGACGGTGAACTGCTTATGCGATCTGATCGATAACACGCTTTTCCCTCACCAGGATGATTAAGGAGTACTAATGAAGGCATTAACGCCCCTCGCAGTCCTTATTTCTGCGCTGCTGCTTCAGGGATGCATCGCGGCGGCCGTCGTCGGTACGGCGGCTGTTGGCACCAAAGCCGCAACCGACCCGCGCTCTGTGGGAACCCAGGTGGACGACGGTACGCTGGAACTTCGCGTGAACAGCGCCCTGTCGAAAGACGAACAAATTAAGAAAGAAGCGCGCATTAACGTGACCGCTTATCAGGGCAAAGTGCTGCTGGCAGGCCAGGCGCCGAATCTGGATCTCGCCTCCCGCGCGAAACAGATCGCCATGGGCGTCGAAGGGACCACCGAGGTGTTTAACGAAGTGCGTCAGGGCCAGCCGATTGGTCTGGGTACCGCGTCGTCTGATACCTGGATTACCACCAAGGTGCGCTCCCAGCTGCTGGGCAGCGATCAGGTGAAATCCTCTAACGTGAAAGTTACTACCGAGAATGGCGAAGTGTTCCTGCTCGGCCTGGTCACCGACCGGGAAGGCAAAGCGGCAGCGGATATTGCCAGCCGCGTGAGCGGCGTGAAGAAAGTCACCACCGCCTTTACCTTCATTAAATAAGAAAATCCCCGGCACTGGCCGGGGATTTTTTTGTCCTACAGTAGCGCAATACTTCCTGTTATCACCCCACTCAGTGCCACCAGCCCGCCCGTCAGCCACAGGGCTTTTGCCGGGAATGACTTACGCAGCATGATCAGCGACGGCAAACTGACCGCAGGCAGCGTCATCAGCAGCGCCAGAGCAGGTGCCGCGCCCATTCCAGCGAGCATCATGGTTTGCACGATCGGGATCTCCGCCGCCGTCGGAATGACGAACAGACATCCGGCGACCGCCATCGCAATCACCCACAGCAGGGAATTATCGATCGCCCCGTCCGCGTGCGGGAAGAGCCAGACGCGCGCCGCGCCCAGAACCAGCACCGCCAGAATATAGACCGGGATGGTGCTCCAGAAGAGTTGCCACAGCGCTTTGCCCCAGCGGGAGAAGAACTCGCCCTGGGGTTCAGACATATCAACCTCAACTGACGCGGGCTGGACGTTCTGCTCTTTCACCAGACGCTGCACCAGCGAAGCCACCACCAGTACCATGATTAGCCCCGCCACCAGCCGGATCAGCGCAAAATGCCAGCCAAGCACAAAGCCCATAAACACCAGCGTGGCCGGATTAAGGACCGGATTGCCCATCCAGAATGCCAGCGCGCCGCCCATCGACACATTCTGACGCCGCATGCCTGCCGTGACGGGTGCGGCGCAGCAGGAGCACATCATCCCCGGCAGCGAGAAGATCGTGCCGAGCAGCGTCCCCTGAAAGCGCGGTTGCCCGAGGGTTCGCAGTAACCACTGGCGCGGAATGAGAACCTGAATCAGCGACCCCAGCAGCACGCCCAACACGGCGGCTTTCCAGACGGCGAGGAAGTAGACCATAGCGTAATCCCACGCCGCCTGGAGCGGGCTGGCGTCGGCCTGGGCGAGGATCGATTTGCCGATGGTATGGGTTTCAGCTGCGGTGAAGGCTTTGCCGTAATAGGGCTGCCATTTCACATACCAGAGACCAACAATAACGACGAGAAAAAAGAGTGCGGGCTTCCACCACTGAAATGGCGTTGCCGCCTGAGATGAAGACTGACCAGTCATAGCATTCCCCGGGAGTGAGATTCATTTAGCCCGGGGAGTTTACGCCTCGCCTTTTGCGATTTCACGCAGTTTAGCCGACGGGATGATATTGACGCCCTCCTTTGAGGGGGAGCGAGCTTCATGGAGCATGGCGCTCGCCACATCACGCGCCTGAATGGATTTCCAGTTGCCGGGGAAAAGCTGGAACAGCGGCGCAAAAATCGACTCATTGAAACGCTGCTTTTCACGATCGCCCAGCAGCATTGACGGGCGCACAATCGTGAGCCGGTCCCAGTTCTGCGCGATCAGGGCGTCTTCCATTTTGCCTTTCACTTTGTTGTAGAAAAACGGCGAGTTCGCGTTCGCGCCCATCGAGCTGACCACTAAGAAGTGCTTCGCCCCCAGACGTTTGGCAGTGAGCGCCGTATCCACCACCAGCGTGTAGTCGGCGTGGATAAAGGCCTCTTTGCTGCCGGCTTCACGGCGGGTGGTCCCTAGGCAGCAAAAGGCGATATCGATCGGATCCTGCACCTGGGCGAGGGCATCCGTCAGCTGCGGATCGTGAGGATTGTATACGCCCGAGATGTCCGCTAACGGGCGTCGGGTGGGCGCGGCGATGTAATTGATCCTCGGCTCCCGGATCAGCATTCTCAGAAGGTGATCGCCCACCAGCCCGGTGGCTCCTGTGATTAATACCTGGCTCATTTTATCTCCTTTGCAGATTAGTCCGTTTGCGATTTCAGCCTGCTTAGCCACACTTAAAAGTCTGTTACGGGTAAGTATTTACCACAAACGGAAAAAAATCTGTCTGAAGCCAAAACAACGGAGGAAACATGGGCAAGAAAATAGCCGTATTGATCACCGACGAGTTTGAAGATTCAGAGTTCACCTCACCCGCCGAGGCATTTCGCAAAGCCGGGCACGAGGTGGTGACGATCGATAAGCAGGCCGGAAAAACGGTAAAAGGCCATAAGGGCGAGGCCAGTGTGACCATCGACAAAGCCATTGATGAAGTGCGCCCGGCAGACTTTGACGCCCTGCTGTTACCTGGCGGCCACTCCCCGGATACGCTGCGCGGCGACGAGCGCTTTGTGACGTTCACACGTGATTTTGTCTCCAGCGGCAAACCTGTTTTCGCCATCTGCCACGGGCCGCAGCTGTTGATCAGCGCCGAGGTGGTGCGGGGGCGCAAACTGACCGCGGTTAAACCGATCGTTATCGATCTGAAAAATGCGGGAGCAGATTTCTACGATCAGGAAGTGGTCGTCGATAACAATCAGCTGGTCACGAGCCGGACGCCGGACGATCTGCCGGCCTTTAACCGCGAAGCACTACGCCTGCTCGGATCGTAGCCAGTGAAGCTTCTTACCGAAGCCCAGCGTGTTGTCGGTAAATTTCAGCTCATCGAGGCGAATTTCCCAGACTGGCGCTGACATGGCAAGAGCCATCGGGAAGCGGCGCGTGTAGCGCTTGCGCATTGCGTCGCTCTCCTCCCCTTCCAGACGACGAATCTCACCTTTAAACTGCACGCCGCGGATCAGCGCGACATTTTTCGGCTGACCGTTGATCGTCCCTGCGACCGGCGCGATGGGCCCGGACATCTGCGCATGGCGGGTTTTGTCTTCGCTCAGGACGTAAAACGCCACGCGCTCGGGATCGTAATAATAAAACGCATTCGCGCACCACAGATCGCCCTCACGGTGGACACACCAGGTGACGACGTGCTGCTTTGCCAGCCAGCGGCTGATGGCGGCCAGAGTTTCCATTATTGTTCCCTCTCATGCTATGGTGCGTTCACCTTAACATACTGAATCTATGAACCGTGTGCTGGTTTCTTTATCTTGTCCGAACGGCCAACAATGCGCTCTACACCGGGATTACCACCGATGTGCCGCGGCGCTTCCTTGAACATCAAACGGGAAAAGGCGCCAAAGCGCTGCGGGGGAAAGGTGAGCTGACGCTGGCCTTTTCGGCGCACGTGGGTGAGCGCTCGCTGGCGCTGAAGATGGAGTACCGCATTAAACAGCTGACGAAGCGCCAGAAAGAGCGCCTCGTCGCCGGGGATGGGTCGTTTGAGGCCCTACGCGAGAGCCTGCAAACGGCGCCGGTTAAAAGCGATTGAAGTGATCGTGATACTCAACCAGACCGCTGACGCCGTTCAGGGCGTCATCCGCCAGGCGATGCACCTGGAAGGCGGTTTCGGTGCCCGGCCAGCGGCAGTGCAGATCGTAAGGCGCGGCAGGCTCAAACCCTAAGCGACCGTAGAACGCCGGATCGCCGAGCGTCACCACCGCGGCATAGCCAAATTCATTCAGGGAATCGAGCCCTTCATACACCAGCTGGCGCGCCAGCCCCTGACCGCGATAGTTTTCATCCACGGCCAGCGGGGCCATTCCGACCCACTGCAGATCTTCACCCTGAACGGCGACCGGGCTGAACGCCACATAACCCACGACCTGCCCTTCATCGTCCGTCGCGACCAGACCGAGCGTCACCAGACCGTCTTCGCGCAGATCGTGGACCAGTCGGGCCTCGCCGTCTTCCGGGAACGACCGACGTAATAATGCATCAATACCTGGGGCATCAATCCCAATTTCAACTCGAATCAGCATGGCTCACCTACTGAAGTGTGTTTACTTTCAGGCGGGTTTTTCAGACCAGCCTCAACGAAATCGGCCATTTGCATCAGCACCGTGCGCAGCGCCTTCGGCATCTGATCCAGTTCAATGGCATCCATTAAATTTTTGACGTACAGGCCAAGCTCGGTATCGCCTTCAATCACCAGACGACGCTGGAAGAAGAGGGTATCCGGGTCCTGCTTACGGGCGGCAATCATCAGCAGATCGCTGGCGTTCGCACTGAAACTGACATCCGCTGGGGCGGAATCACTGACCAGCAGCTTGCCGTTCTCAACGGAGGTAAACCAGCGCAGTCCAATGTCACGCACCTCGATACTCAGCCAGCGGCCTTCCAGAAACTCCAGCTCGCCCTCTTCCAGCGCCTGGCGGAACTGCCAGCTTAGCACCTGTTGAAGCACCTGACGCTTAAGGGCGAACGGTGTCAGTTTGACCGGCACGCTCAGCATTGATGGACCAAATTGTACGAGGCGTGAACGCAGTTTTTCCAGCACGAGCTTTACTCCCTGATGTCGATAATCCCGTTATTTTGCCATATCCGGCAGCCATCGTAGCGGCGTAAATCAACAAACCGTATTGCGACGTCATTGATTATTGGTGTCATCAATACGCCATTAACTGCCTTAAATCAAAAATTGTCGCGTGGAGGTTAATTAAACTCCCCGTTCGTTAACAATTTTGTGCCCTCTGGGGCAGCGAACGTCAGGATAAATTATGGAGCTGCTCTGTCCAGCCGGAAACCTTCCGGCACTTAAGGCGGCCATCGAAAATGGCGCCGACGCGGTCTATATCGGTCTGAAAGATGACACCAACGCCCGCCATTTTGCTGGTCTGAACTTCACGGAGAAAAAGCTTCAGGAAGCGGTTAACTTCGTCCACCAGCACCGCCGCAAATTACATATCGCCATCAACACCTTCGCCCATCCCGATGGCTATGCGCGCTGGCAGCGCGCGGTGGATATGGCGGCCCAGCTTGGGGCAGATGCCTTGATTCTGGCCGACCTCGCTATGCTGGAGTATGCCGCAGAACGCTATCCGCATATTGAGCGCCATGTCTCTGTTCAGGCTTCGGCCACCAACGAGGAGGCCGTGCGTTTCTATCACCGCCACTTCGACGTCGCCCGCGTGGTGTTGCCGCGCGTGCTCTCTATTCATCAGGTTAAGCAACTGGCGCGGGTCTCGCCAGTTCCCCTGGAAGTTTTTGCGTTCGGCAGTCTGTGCATTATGGCGGAAGGCCGTTGCTATCTGTCGTCCTATCTGACCGGCGAATCGCCGAATACCGTCGGGGCCTGCTCCCCTGCCCGCTTTGTGCGCTGGCAGCAGACGCCGCAAGGGCTGGAATCGCGTCTGAACGACGTGCTGAT
Organism: Lelliottia wanjuensis; assembly: GCF_030238365.1. Classification (GTDB taxonomy): domain Bacteria; phylum Pseudomonadota; class Gammaproteobacteria; order Enterobacterales; family Enterobacteriaceae; genus Enterobacter; species Enterobacter wanjuensis. Next base: position 123,649 of record NZ_JASSOT010000047.1, read on the forward strand.
CGACCGCTACCAGGACGGGGAAAACGCCGGTTATCCGACGCTGTGTAAGGGCCGCTATCTGGTCGACGGCGAGCGGTATCACGCTCTCGAAGAGCCGACCAGCCTGAACACCCTGGAGCTGCTGCCAGAACTGCTGGCGGCGAATATCGCCTCGGTGAAAATCGAAGGCCGCCAGCGCAGCCCGGCGTACGTCAGCCAGGTCGCCAAAGTGTGGCGTCAGGCGATTGACCGCTGCATGGCCGATCCGCAGAACTATGCGCCCCAACCGACCTGGATGGACACCCTGGGCGCAATGTCCGAAGGCACGCAAACCACGCTTGGCGCGTATCACCGTAAATGGCAGTGAGATAATCCATGAAATATTCATTAGGACCGGTGCTCTACTACTGGTCAAAAGAGACGCTGGAAGATTTTTACCAGCAGGCGGCGGGCAGCAGCGCCGATACGATTTATCTCGGTGAATCCGTGTGCAGCAAGCGTCGTGCAACCAAAGTGGGCGACTGGCTGGATATGGCGAAAACCCTCGCGGGCAGCGGCAAGCAGGTGGTGCTGTCGACGCTGGCGCTGGTGCAGGCCTCGTCCGAGCTTGGCGAGATTAAGCGCTACGTCGATAACGGCGATTTTCTACTGGAAGCGAGCGATCTTGGCGTGGTGAATATGTGCGCCGAGCGCAAGCTGCCGTTTGTCGCCGGGCACGCGCTCAACTGCTACAACGCCGTGACGCTGCGCCTGCTGTTGAAACAGGGGATGACGCGCTGGTGTATGCCGGTGGAACTGTCCCGCGACTGGCTGGTCAATCTGCTGAATCAGTGCCAAGAGCTGGGCATCCGCGACCAGTTTGAAGTGGAGGTGTTGAGCTACGGGCATCTGCCGCTGGCCTACTCCGCGCGCTGCTTTACCGCCCGTTCGGAAGATCGCCCGAAAGACGAGTGTGAAACCTGCTGCATCAAGTATCCGAACGGCCGCAATATGCTGTCGCAGGAGAACCAACTGGTGTTTGTGCTGAACGGCATTCAGACCATGAGCGGCTATGTTTACAACCTCGGCAACGAGCTGACGTCGATGCAGGGCGTGGTGGATATGGTGCGTCTGTCGCCGTTAGACACTGACGTCTTTGCGATGCTGGATGCGTTTCGCGCCAACGAAAATGGCACCGCGCCATTGCCGCTGAAGGCCAACAGTGACTGTAACGGTTACTGGAGACGCGTGGCAGGGCTGGAGCTGCAGGCCTAAAAAAAGCTCACTTTGTTAACAACAAGGGTTAATTTTTAATGCACTATTAAAAGATATGCCGTCGACAAAGTGAGCTGTTATGACTGATAAATCCATTCCCTTTTCGGTGCTCGATCTGGCGCCGATCCCAGAAGGCTCCTCTGCGCGAGAAGCCTTTTCTCACTCTCTGGATCTCGCCCGTCTCGCGGAACAGCGCGGATATCATCGCTACTGGCTGGCGGAGCATCACAACATGGTTGGCATCGCCAGCGCCGCGACCTCGGTGCTGATTGGCTATCTGGCCGCGAATACTACCACCCTTCATCTCGGCTCGGGCGGCGTGATGCTACCGAACCACTCCCCGCTGGTAATTGCCGAGCAGTTTGGCACGCTGAATACCCTTTATCCGGGGCGTATTGATTTAGGGCTTGGCCGTGCGCCGGGCAGCGATCAGCCGACCATGCGCGCGCTGCGTCGCCATATGAGCGGCGATATTGATAACTTCCCGCGCGATGTGGCGGAGCTGGTGGACTGGTTCGATGCGCGCGATCCAAATCCACATGTGCGTCCGGTTCCTGGCTACGGTGAGAAGATTCCCGTATGGCTGTTAGGTTCAAGCCTCTACAGCGCACAGCTGGCGGCACAGCTCGGCCTGCCGTTTGCGTTCGCCTCCCACTTTGCCCCGGATATGTTGCATCAGGCGCTGCATCTTTATCGCACTAACTTCAAACCGTCAGAGCGGCTGGAGAAACCGCACGCGATGGTGTGCATCAATATCATTGCCGCCGACAGCAACCGCGATGCGGAATTCCTGTTCACCTCGATGCAGCAGGCCTTCGCCAAACTGCGTCGTGGCGAAAGCGGGCAGTTGCCGCCACCGGTGGAGAATATGCATCAGCTGTGGTCAGCGTCGGAGCAATACGGCGTGCAGCAGGCGCTGAGCATGTCGCTGGTGGGCGATAAAGCGAAAGTGCGTCACGGGCTGGAGGCAGTGCTGCGCGAAACGCAGGCCGATGAGATTATGGTTAACGGACAGATTTTCGATCACCAGGCGCGTTTGCATTCGTTTGATCTGGCGATGCAGGTGAAAGAGGAGTTGTTGGGGTAGTTTTGTGCCCGGTGGCGCTGCGCTTACCGGGCCTACAAATTTATGCTGCCGCCATCCGGCAAAGCGTTTTACTGATACACCGGCAACACATCAAAGCTCGACAGAATATGCACCAGCGCGTTACCGACACCGAACACCAGAATCAGCGCAATCATCGGCTTGCCGCCCCAGACGCGGAATTTTGGGCTGCCGAAGCGTTTACGTGATTTACGCGCCAGCAGCGCCGGAACAATCGCCGCCCAGATGGTCGCCGCCAGACCCGCATACCCGATGGCATACAGGAAACCGTTAGGCCACAGCAGGCCACCCACAATTGGCGGCAGGAAGGTCAGCAGCGCGGTTTTCAGACGGCCCATCGCGGAATCATCAAAGCCAAACAGATCCGCCAGGTAGTCGAACAGGCCCAGCGTCACGCCGAGGAACGAACTCGCCACCGCAAAGTTTGAGAACACCACCAGGAGCAGATCCAGACTGCGGCTGTTCAGCACGCCACTCAGCGCCTGCACCAGCACATCAATATTCCCGCCCTTCTGAGCAATGCCGATAAATTCCGGACGCGGGATGTTGCCCATCGTCCCCAGCAGCCAAATCACATACAGGCCCAGCGCCAGCAGCGTACCGTAAACCAGGCAGCGAATGATGGTGCGCGGATCTTTGCCGTAATACTTCATCAGGCTCGGGACGTTACCGTGATAGCCAAACGACGCCAGACAGAACGGCAGTGTCATCAGGAGATACGGCGAGTACGACGCGTGAGTTTCCGCAACGTTAAACAGCGTCGCGGGCGTGACGTGCCCCAGCAGGCTGCCGAAAGTCAGGAAGAAAGTAATCACCTTTGCGCCGAGCACGATAGCCGTCATGCGGCTCACCGCTTTAGTGCTCATCCAGACGATAAAGGCTACCGCCAGGGCGAAGACTAAACCGGCCATCCGTGCCGGAATGTTTAGCGACATCTCGGCAAACGTATGGTGCAGGATCGAACCGCTCGCCGAAATGTAGGCGTAGGTCAGGATGTAGAGCACGAAGGCAATCGAGATGCCATTCACCACGTTCCAGCCTTTGCCCAGCAGATCTTTGGTGATGGTGTCGAAGCTCGACCCGATACGGTAGTTCAGGTTGGCTTCGAGGATCATCAGCCCGGAATGCAGCATACAGAACCAGGTAAACACCAGCGCCGCCAGCGACCAGAAGAACCACGCACCGGACATCACCACCGGCAGGGAAAACATCCCTGCGCCAATTATCGTCCCGCCGATGATCACCACGCCGCCGAGCAGCGAAGGTGAAGTTTGTGTGGTGGTTAGTGTCGCCATACAGCCCTTTCTCCAGTTAAACATTTTGCTACTGCATTTTAATGTGTCGCACTGTACCAGTACGATAGTACAAATGGAATAAAAAAAGCCCCGATAAAAATATCGGGGCTGTAATGATTACTTTACGCTATCAGGCGTGGCAATTACGCGTCGCGACGACGGGTAGTGCCTTCTTCGCGACGTGGGCCGCGATTTTCGCGACGCTCACCGCTGAAGCGGCCTGCACCGGCTGGTGCTGCGCCATCACGACGAGGACCACGACCGCCTTCACGACGCTCACCGCCACCGAAACGACGCTCGCCCGCTGGACGATCGCCTTCACGACGAGGACCACGGTCCGGACGCGGCTGGGCATCGCCCATCAGCTGCATGTTCATCGGCTTGTTCAGGATGCGAGTGCGAGTAAAGTGCTGCAGAACTTCGCCCGGCATGCCTTTTGGCAGTTCGATAGTAGAGTGAGTACCGAACAGCTTGATGTTACCGATGTAACGGCTGCTGATGTCACCTTCGTTAGCGATAGCGCCAACGATATGACGAACTTCAACACCGTCATCACGGCCAACTTCAATGCGGTACAGTTCCATATCGCCTGCGTCACGACGCTCACGACGTGGACGGTCTTCACCGCTACGCTCTGGACGGTCGCCACGTGGGCCACGGTCATTGCGGTCGCCGCGTGGAGCACGATCGTTGCGATCGAAACGATCGTCACGGTCGCGGAATTCACGCTTAGGACGCATCGGTGCATCAGGTGGCACGATCAGAGCACGTTCGCCCTGGGCCATTTTCAGCAGCGCTGCAGCCAGAGTTTCGATGTCCAGCGCTTCGCCTTCCACGGTCGGCTGGATTTGCGCCAGCAGAGCACGGTACTGATCCAGATCGCTGCTTTCCAGCTGCTGCTGGACTTTCGCGGCGAATTTTTCCAGACGGCGTTTGCCCAGCAGGTCTGCGTTTGGCAGGTCTGCTTCTGGAATGGTCAGCTTCATGGTGCGTTCAATGTTACGCAGCAGACGACGCTCACGGTTCTCAACGAACAGCAGAGCACGGCCAGCACGACCCGCACGACCGGTACGACCGATACGGTGAACGTAAGACTCGGAATCCATAGGGATATCGTAGTTCACAACCAGGCTGATACGTTCTACGTCCAGACCACGTGCTGCCACGTCGGTTGCAATCAGGATGTCCAGACGACCGTCTTTCAGACGCTCCAGAGTCTGCTCACGCAGGGACTGGTTCATGTCGCCGTTCAGCGCTGCGCTGTTGTAGCCGCTACGTTCCAGAGCTTCAGCCACTTCCAGGGTCGCGTTTTTGGTACGTACGAAGATAATCGCCGCATCAAAATCTTCTGCTTCCAGGAAACGCACCAGCGCTTCGTTTTTACGCATTCCATGTACAGACCAGAATGTCTGGCTGATGTCCGGGCGAGTGGTCACGCTGGACTGGATGCGCACTTCCTGCGGATCCTTCATGAAACGACGGGTGATACGACGGATCGCTTCTGGCATGGTTGCAGAGAACAGAGCGGTCTGATGACCTTCTGGGATCTGAGCCATGATGGTTTCTACGTCTTCGATGAAGCCCATGCGCAGCATTTCGTCAGCTTCATCCAGAACCAGACCGCTCAGTTTAGAGAGATCCAGAGTACCGCGTTTCAGGTGATCCAGCAGACGGCCAGGTGTACCGACAACAATCTGTGGACCCTGACGCAGGGCGCGTAACTGCACGTCATAACGCTGGCCGCCGTAAAGGGCTACCACGTTCACGCCGCGCATATGTTTAGAGAATTCAGTCATCGCTTCCGCAACCTGAACAGCCAGTTCACGGGTCGGAGCGAGCACGAGGATCTGCGGAGCACGCAGTTCCGGATCAATGTTGTGCAGCAGTGGCAGCGAGAACGCTGCGGTCTTACCGCTACCAGTCTGGGCCATGCCCAGCACGTCACGACCAGAGAGCAGATGCGGGATGCATTCAGCCTGGATCGGAGATGGTTTTTCGTAACCCAGATCGTTAAGGGCTTCAAGGATAGTGGCCTTCAGGCCCAGATCTGCAAAAGTGGTTTCGAATTCAGCCATGTAGTACAAGTGCCTCGATATTAATGGCGGCCAGTCTACATAACTCGTCGTGAAAATGATTAGCAATTTTCATTGAAAAGTGTGAACCGGCTCAAAGTAGGTGTATTGACGAACAACAACGCCCTCACCAGTTAAGGTGATGGCAATCAAAAAATGATTACGGGCTGAAGTGGTGACGTCAGCTATTGCTGGTCCGATTCTGCCAGGTCGTCTTGCTCCTGGCCCAAGAGCGATAATTCCAACAATGCATAACGGTGCTCAACGAAGTTGTGGACGTTGTTAGCAACCGCTAATTTGAACAGTGCCGTGGCGCTGTCCTTATCCCCCAGACTTAGGTAGTACTTACCTAAATAGAAGTTGGTTTCACTGAGATGCTCAGCGAGCGAGGTGTTATCCGTTGCGTCCGCCTTGAGCCTATCCATCAGCGTTGCTTCGCTAATGTTGCCCAGGTAGAACTCGACAATGTTCCATCCCCATTGTTCCTTGTCCGATTTCTCGAAACGTTGCTTTAACGTCTCTTTCGCCTGCTTCTCATCGAGCTTCTGCTCAACGATGTAAAGCCACAGGACGCGGAAAGGATCATTAGGATCGTCTTGATAAAACGCCAGCAGATCATCTTGCGCTAACTTGTCACGACCGCCGTAATACAGGGCGATACCGCGATTCAAGTGCGCGTAGTTGTAAGTTGGATCAAGCTCAAGTACAGAATCAAACGCTTCATAGGCAGCATCAAAATTGCCTGCCTGCGTTAAATATATGCCTAAGTAATTGAATACTTCAGGCATATCAGGTCGGATTGCCAGCGCTTGTGAAAAATCATTTCGCGCTAGTGCCCTCAGACCGAGACTATCATACAACACTCCGCGCTCATATAAAAGCTGTGCGCGTTCATCATCGGTTAAAGCCCGACTGGCAAGAATTTGTTCCATGCGTGCCAGAATCACTTCCTGCTGCAAAGTCGGTTGCAATGGCACTGCGAGGACTTCGCTCTTACGCCAGGCAGAGTTGCTGCATCCTGCCAGCGTTAAAGCTGTCGCAACGAAACACCAGCGCAAAAAAGGCTTCATTTCCCACTCCCGAAGACAACTATTGGATGAACGTCCTGTCCCCCGGCTGCTAACAAGGCGTCCTGCCTGATAATACGCCCTCCGCCAAAGCGGAGGGCAAATGCAACCTTACTCGCCTTGTTCTGCGGCCGGGGCTTCCGGCGCGGCAGCAGGCTGAGACTGCTCGGTTGCTTCTTTAATGCTCAGACGGATACGGCCCTGGCGGTCAACTTCCAGAACTTTAACCGGTACTTCCTGGTTCATCTGCAGGTAATCGGTCACTTTCTCAACGCGCTTGTCAGCGATCTGAGAGATGTGAACCAGACCTTCTTTACCGCCACCGATGGCAACGAACGCGCCAAAGTCAACGATACGGGTCACTTTACCATTGTAGATGCGACCCACTTCGATTTCTGCAGTGATCTCTTCGATACGACGAATCGCGAATTTCGCTTTTTCGCCGTCGGTCGCTGCGATCTTCACGGTACCGTCATCTTCGATTTCGATGGTGGTGCCGGTCTCTTCAGTCAGAGCACGGATCACAGAACCGCCTTTACCGATCACGTCTTTGATCTTGTCTGGGCTGATCTTGATCGTGTGGATACGCGGTGCGAACTGAGAGATGTCGCCGCGCGGCGCGTTGATCGCCTGTTCCATCACGCCCAGGATGTGCAGACGCGCACCTTTAGCCTGGTTCAGAGCAACCTGCATGATCTCTTTGGTGATACCTTCAATTTTGATATCCATCTGCAGCGCAGAGATACCTTCGCGGGAACCCGCTACTTTGAAGTCCATATCGCCCAGGTGATCTTCGTCGCCCAGAATGTCAGACAGAACAACAAAGTTGTCGCCTTCTTTCACCAGGCCCATTGCGATACCCGCAACAGCGGCTTTGATTGGCACGCCTGCATCCATCAGAGCCAGGGAAGCGCCACACACGGAAGCCATGGAAGAAGAACCGTTAGATTCGGTGATTTCAGAAACCACACGAACGGTGTACGGGAATTTGTCAGCTTCCGGCATAACCGCCAGCACGCCGCGCTTCGCCAGACGACCGTGACCAATTTCACGACGCTTAGGCGAGCCAACCATACCGGTTTCGCCTACGGAGTACGGAGGGAAGTTGTAGTGGAACAGGAAGCTGTCAGTGCGCTCGCCCATCAGTTCGTCAATGTTCTGCGCGTCACGTGCGGTACCCAGAGTGGCTGTTACCAGCGCCTGAGTTTCGCCACGGGTGAACAGTGCGGAACCGTGAGTACGTGGCAGAACGCCGGTACGCACATCCAGACCACGGATCATGTCTTTTTCGCGGCCATCGATACGCGGTTCGCCAGCCAGAACGCGGCTACGTACAGCATTTTTCTCGATAGCGTGCAGGATTTCGCTCAGCTCGTTCGCGTCCAGAGATTCATCTTCAGCAACCAGCGTAGCGATGGTTTCGGATTTGATGACGTCAATCTGAGCGTAACGCTCTTGTTTGTCAGTGATGCGGTATGCATCACTCAGACGAGCTTCTGCCAGTGCAGCAACGCGCGCGTTCAGCGCTTCGTTCACGGCTTCTGGCTGCCAGTCCCAACGTGGTTTACCGGCTTCTTTCACCAGATCGTTGATGTTCTGGATAACAATCTGCTGCTGCTCGTGGCCAAACACCACCGCGCCCAGCATCTGGTCTTCGCTCAGCAGTTCTGCTTCGGATTCAACCATCAGTACCGCAGCTTCGGTACCGGCAACAACCAGGTCCAGCTTACTTTCTTTCAGCTCATCCTGAGTCGGGTTCAGTACGTACTGGTCGTTGATGTAACCGACGCGAGCAGAACCGATAGGACCGTTGAATGGAATACCTGACAGGGACAGTGCAGCGGATGCACCGATCATCGCTACGATGTCCGGGTTAACCTGTGGGTTAACGGAAACAACGGTCGCAATAACCTGAACTTCGTTAACGAAGCCTTCCGGGAACAGCGGACGAACCGGGCGGTCAATCAGACGCGCAATCAGGGTTTCGCCTTCGCTTGGACGGCCTTCACGACGGAAGAAGCCACCCGGGATTTTACCAGCAGCGTAAGTACGCTCCTGATAGTTAACGGTCAGCGGGAAAAAGTCCTGACCTGGTTTAGCTTTTTTCTGGCCAACAACGGTCACGAATACCGCAGTGTCATCCATGCTTACCATAACGGCAGCAGTAGCCTGACGTGCCATCATGCCGGTTTCCAGAGTGACGGTATGCTGACCATACTGGAATTTACGAACGATCGGATTCAGCAAAATTCTGTCCTTTCTTAATGAATGACAGCACACCTTCGGTGTGCTGTCGATTTAACCCGACCTTCTTCGCATCCTCGCGACTAATGACAACCGACACCCCCATGGGTGAAGCCTCTCATTAGCCGCGCGAACCTCTGCAATGAAGATCATTTATAGCAACAATACAATAGTTTCCAGTGAATTGCTGCCGTCTGGTTGAAAAAAGGGGCCATTAGGCCCCTTTTTCTGAAACTCGCAAGACTTAGCGACGCAGACCCAGACGCTCGATCAGCGCGGTGTAGCGTGCAACATCTTTACGTTTCAGGTAGTCGAGCAGTTTACGACGCTGAGAAACCATACGCAGCAGACCACGACGGCTGTGGTGATCTTTTTTGTGCTCTGCAAAGTGACCCTGCAGGTGGTTAATCTGTGCAGTCAGCAGGGCTACCTGAACTTCGGTAGAACCGCTGTCGTTAGTACCACGACCGAACTCGGAAACGATTTTAGCTTTAGCTTCAACGCTTAGAGACATGATGAACTCCAAAAAATAAAGAATGAAAGGGTGCCGATCTCTAATTCAGCAACCCCAGTTTACGCCCCGCAGATTGTTAAACAATTTACCAGGCGTTAAGCGGCGATATTCTACCCGTCTCCCCTGCTTATCGCAAGGCAAGTAAATATCTTAAAGGGGATATTCAACCACCAGGCGACGCGGTGCGACACGGCCTTCGTCGTCGATTTCACCCATTCCGATGAACTTGTTTTCTTCGCCTTCCGTCACGCGAACCAGCCCGGTATGCGGGGTATCTGTCGTGCGAACCGGATTGCCGTTTTTAAAGTAAACGGATGACGTTAATGGCAAATTCACGATCGGGAAATCAGCGGCCGGGCTGTCCATTGGCATCAGCAGCGGATCGAGCAGATCGGCCGGGGAGATCCCCTGCTCTTCTGCCTGTTTGACCAACGCACGCAGTTGCTCAAGCGTCACCATGCGTTCGACCGGATATTTGCTGACAGCCAGACGACGCAAGTAGATGACATGCGCGCCACAACCCAGCTTTTCACCCAGATCGTCAATGATGGTACGAATATAGGTCCCTTTCGAACAGTGAACTTCCAGCTCCAGTTCATCGCCTTCGTGACGAATGAACAGCAGCTCATAGACCGTGATCGGGCGCGCTTCACGCGGGACATCAATACCCTGACGCGCGTACTCGTAGAGCTTTTTACCCTGATACTTCAGCGCCGAATACATGGACGGCACCTGTAAGGTATCGCCACGGAAGCTTTCAAGCGCCGCCTGAAGCTGTTCGTCACTGAAGGTCACCGGACGCTCTTCGACAACCTGACCATCCGCATCGGAGGTATCCGTGCGCTGACCCAGTTTTGCGATCACGCGATAACGCTTATCGGAATCGAGCAGGTACTGGGAAAACTTGGTTGCTTCGCCCAGACACACCGGCAGCATGCCGGTCGCCAGCGGATCCAGCGCGCCGGTATGTCCGGCGCGGTTGGCGTTATAAAGACGCTTCACTTTTTGCAGCACGTCGTTACTGGATGCACCCTGAGGTTTATCCAGCAACAGCACGCCGTGCACGTCGCGACCGCGACGACGAGGACGACTCATCAGTCCTCCTTGCTGTCGTCCGGGTTCACACGACGTTCATCGTCATGTTTAACCACGCTGGTCACCAGGTTGGACATGCGCATACCTTCTACCAGGGAGTTATCGTAGAAGAAGGTCAGCTCAGGCACGATACGCAGGCGCATCGCTTTGCCGAGCAGAGAGCGGATAAAACCAGAGGCTTCCTGCAGGGCTTTAATGCCGTTTTTAACAGCTGCTTCGTCTTTGTCGTTCAGGAAGGTGACGAACACTTTGGCATACGCCAGGTCACGGGACATTTCAACGCCCGAAACGGTGGTCATCATTCCCACGCGTGGGTCTTTGATTTCGCGCTGCAGGATGAGAGCGATCTCTTTCTGCATCTCCTGAGCAACGCGCTGTGGGCGACCAAATTCTTTCGCCATAATAAATTCTCCAGACAAAAAAGGGGCCATAAGCCCCTTTTGATATTTCATGCCGGATGGCGCTTCGCTTACCCGGCTTACAATTTTCTTAACCCTTTCAGGGATTAAGCGATGCTACGCTGGATTTCGATGATTTCGAACACTTCGATCATATCGCCAACGCGAACGTCGTTGTAGTTCTTAACGCCGATACCACATTCCATGCCGTTACGGACTTCGTTAACGTCATCTTTGAAGCGGCGCAGGGATTCCAGCTCGCCTTCGTAGATAACCACGTTGTCACGCAGAACGCGGATTGGGTTGTGACGTTTGATGGTACCTTCGGTAACCATACAACCCGCAATCGCACCGAATTTCGGTGATTTGAACACGTCACGAACTTCAGCCAGACCGATGATCTGCTGTTTCAGTTCCGGAGACAGCATGCCGCTCATCGCTGCTTTCACTTCGTCGATCAGATGGTAGATGACGGAGTAGTAGCGCAGATCCAGGCTTTCTGAATCGATAACTTTACGCGCAGAAGCATCAGCACGAACGTTGAAGCCAACCAGAATCGCGTTGGACGCCGCAGCCAGGGTTGCGTCGGTTTCGGTGATACCACCGACACCAGAACCGATGATCTTCACTTTCACTTCGTCGGTAGACAGTTTCAGTAAAGAGTCGGAGATCGCTTCCACAGACCCCTGAACGTCCGCTTTCAGTACGACGTTCACTTCGTGAACTTCGCCTTCGGTCATGTTAGCGAACATGTTCTCGAGCTTAGATTTCTGCTGACGAGCCAGTTTAACTTCGCGGAATTTGCCCTGACGGTACAGCGCAACTTCACGCGCTTTCTTCTCGTCACGAACAACGGTCACTTCATCACCGGCAGCCGGAACACCGGACAGACCCAGGATTTCCACAGGAATGGATGGACCTGCTTCCAGAACTTCCTGACCCAGTTCGTTACGCATCGCACGAACACGACCGTATTCGAAGCCGCACAGCACGATGTCGCCTTTGTTCAGGGTACCTTCACGGACCAGAACAGTGGCTACCGGACCACGACCTTTATCGAGGAAGGATTCGATAACTGCACCGCTTGCCATGCCTTTACGAACGGCTTTCAGTTCCAGAACTTCAGCCTGCAGCAGGATGGCGTTCAGCAGGTCATCAATACCGGTACCTGCTTTCGCAGAAACTGGGATGAACTGAGACTCACCGCCCCACTCTTCCGGCATAACACCGTACTGGGACAGTTCGTTTTTAACGCGATCCATATCCGCTTCTGGCTTATCGATCTTGTTCACAGCAACAACCACTGGCACCTGCGCCGCTTTCGCGTGCTGGATAGCTTCGATTGTCTGTGGCATCACGCCATCGTCTGCTGCAACAACCAGAACAACGATATCCGTTGCCTGAGCACCACGAGCACGCATGGAGGTAAACGCGGCGTGACCCGGGGTATCCAGGAAGGTGATCATACCGTTGTCCGTTTCAACGTGGTATGCACCGATATGCTGGGTGATGCCGCCCGCTTCGCCAGAGGCCACTTTCGTTGAACGAATGTAGTCCAGCAGAGAGGTTTTACCGTGGTCAACGTGACCCATGATGGTCACAACCGGTGCGCGGGATTCTGCCGCAGCGCCAGTGTCACGGTCGCTCATTACCGCTTCTTCCAGCTCGTTTTCACGACGCAGGATAACTTTGTGGCCCATCTCTTCAGCAACCAGCTGTGCGGTTTCCTGATCGATAACCTGGTTAATGGTTGCCATTGCGCCCAGTTTCATCATCGCTTTGATGACCTGAGAGCCTTTCACAGCCATTTTGTTTGCCAGGTCGCCCACGGTGATGGTTTCGCCGATCACAACGTCGCGGTTAACGGCCTGAGCAGGTTTCTGGAAGCCCTGCTGTAAAGAGGAACCTTTACGCTTGCCACCTTTACCACCACGAACAGCGGCGCGCGCTTCTTCACGGTCAGCTTTAGATTCAGAGTGCTTGTTGCCTTTCTTCTGAGGACGTGCCGCTTTGGTCGTACGAGTACGGCCACGGCCGCCTTCGACTTCACGATCGTTCTCATCTTCGGCCTGGCGAGCATGCTGAGACGTGGTGACGTGATAATCGCTCTTATCCTCTTCACCTTTCTCTTTCTCTTGCTCAGCCCAAACACCCGCATTTTCTTCCGCCATACGACGTGCTTCTTCAGCGACGCGACGCGCATCTTCTTCGAGCTTGCGACGCGCTTCTTCTTCCGCTTTACGCTTCAGATCGGCTGCTTCATTTTCACGACGGGCTTTTTCTGCCTGGGCGGTTTTGGTCATATCGTCAGTCTGTTGATTGCTCACTTTGTCTTTTTCCGCAGCTTCACGCTTTGCTTTTTCACTGGCATCGCGTTTCGCTTTTTCAGCGGCCTCACGTTCAGCTTTTAATACTGCCTCACGCTTGGCTGTTTCTTCTGCCTCACGATGGGCTTGCTCTTCCGCTTCACGCTGCGCCTGCTCTTCCGCTGCAAGGCGCTCGGCCTCTTGCGGATCACGTTTTACAAAGGTGCGTGTCTTGCGGACTTCGATTTGTACCGATTTACTTTTCCCACCGGTACCGGGAACGTTTAACGTGCTACGCGTTTTGCGCTGCAGCGTCAGTTTGTCAGGCGTAGAACCGTGTTCACGGTTCAGGTGCGCTAACAATGTTTGTTTTTCTTGCGCAGTCACTGAGTCATCAGCCGCCTTTGGGATCCCTGCATCAGCAAATTGCTGTACCAGGCGGTCCACAGGGGTTTGAATCTCAGCAGCCAGCGATTTTACAGTTACATCAGTCATGCTGTTCCTTCCTGCTACAGTTTATTACGCTTCGTCGCCGAACCAGCAAATATTACGTGCGGCCATGATGAGCTCGCCGGCTTTCTCGTCGGTTAAACCTTCGATATCAGCCAGGTCATCAACGCCTTGCTCAGCGAGATCTTCCAGCGTACAAACACCACGGGCAGCCAGCTTGAACGCAATCGCACGATCAAGACCTTCCAGATTCAGCAGGTCATCAGCCGGCTTGTTATCGCCAAGGCTTTCTTCCTGAGCCAGCGCCAGGGTGGTCAGTGCGTTTTTAGCGCGTTCACGCAGGGCTTCAACGGTTGCTTCATCCAGGCCGTCAATTTCCAGCAGTTCTTTAATTGGCACATAGGCCAGTTCTTCAAGCGAAGAGAAACCTTCTTCAACCAGGACGGTGGCGAAATCTTCGTCGATGTCCAGGTACTTCGTAAAGTTATCGATCGCTGCATGGGCTTCAGCCTGATGCTTAGCCTGCAGGTCATCAACCGTCATGACGTTCAGATCCCAGCCGCTCAGCTGAGAAGCCAGACGTACGTTCTGACCGTTACGACCGATAGCCTGTGCCAGGTTACCTGCTTCAACGGCGATATCCATGGTGTGCTTGTCTTCGTCGACAACGATAGAAGACACGTCAGCCGGAGCCATCGCGTTAATCACGAATTGTGCCGGGTTGTCGTCCCACAGAACGATATCAATGCGCTCGCCACCCAGTTCAGTAGAGACTGCCTGGACACGTGCGCCACGCATACCGACGCAAGCACCGACCGGGTCGATACGCTTGTCGTTGGTTTTTACCGCGATCTTAGCGCGAGAACCCGGATCGCGGGCCGCTGCTTTGATCTCGATAACTTCTTCACCGATTTCTGGCACCTCAATGCGGAACAGTTCGATCAGCATTTCTGGCTTAGAGCGCGTGACGAAGAGCTGCGCACCACGTGCTTCTGGACGCACTGCGTACAGAACACCGCGGATACGGTCACCTGGACGGAAGTTCTCGCGCGGCAACATGTCTTCACGCAGGATCACGGCTTCAGCGTTGCTGCCCAGATCCAGAGAGATGTTGTCACGGTTCACTTTCTTCACCACACCGGTGATGATTTCACCTTCGTGTTCGCGGAACTGATCAACCACCATCGCGCGCTCAGCTTCACGTACTTTCTGTACGATAACCTGCTTAGCGGTCTGGGTGGTGATACGGTCGAAGGTGACAGATTCGATCTGATCTTCAACATATTCGCCAACGTTGAAGCTTTCGTCTTCGTAACGAGCCGCTTCAAGCGTGATTTCTTTGGTTGGTTGGGTCACTTCTTCAACGATCACCCAACGGCGGAAGGTATCGAAGTCACCACTTTTACGATCGATTTCTACGCGAACATCGATCTCTTGTTCGTATTTTTTCTTGGTTGCTGTAGCCAGGGCACTTTCCAGCGCTTCGAAAATCTTCTCACGCGGCAGTGATTTCTCGTTAGAGACGGCTTCAACAACAGCCAAAATTTCTTTGTTCATCGCGGGCTTTTCACCTCAATCCAGACTGTTAAAAGTGGGGAACCAGGTTCGCCTTCTGGATATTACTCAGCGCGAACACTTCATCTTTGCCTTCGACTGTTACCGTGATCATCTCACCATCAACGGCCTTAATAATGCCCTGCCATTTACGGCGGTTCTGCACAGCCATACGCAGGACAACAGTCACTTCTTCACCGAGATACTTCGTGTAATGCTCAGCGGTGAACATTGGACGATGGAGACCAGGCGAGGAAACTTCCAGGTTGTAGGCAACAGTAATAGGATCTTCAACGTCAAGAACCGCACTGACCTGGTGGCTGACATCAGCACAATCATCAACATTGATGCCATCTTCACTATCAATATAGATGCGCAGCGTGGATGTGCGGCTGCGAATAAATTCGATGCCGACCAGTTCGTAGCCCAGTGCTTCGACTGGTGCCTTAATCATCTCTGTTAATTTTTGCTCTAATGTGGACAAGCCCACCCCCAAGACATAAAAAAAGGGCCTAAAGCCCAGTTATTCTGTAGTCAGATAACAAAAAACCCCGATAAATCGGGGCTTTAGATAACTGAACCCTATAGCCGCAACTGCGGCCTGGAGCACTTTCTGAAAGAATTTTTTCAAATCCAGCTACGAAGGCTCTGAGTCTTCACAGTATATTTGAAAAAGAACTTTATAGGAAAGTGGTTGCGGGGGCCGGATTTGAACCGACGACCTTCGGGTTATGAGCCCGACGAGCTACCAGGCTGCTCCACCCCGCGCCTGAAACGTGGCAAATTTTACTCGTTTTGGGTAAAAAATGCAAATAATGCTGGGATTTGGTACCGAGGACGGGACGTAAAATCTGCATGCATTATATTGGTTAGAGCATTCGGCTGTCAACTCTGGTTTCCATGCGCTACGCTGAATAGCGTTAAATGTTTGTGTGTGTTTGTCGAATCATCCCGCAACGGGCAGCACCAAAGGAATTTTTACAAAAAACGCACGAATCTCTTCCGGTCATCGACAAAAGATGATTAAATGAAAACTCACTTATTTTGCATAAACATGCAATAAGAGCGAAAGCGGTCTCTTATCAGTCAATCAAGCAGGGTTTTATTTTATGACGACGATTCTCAAGCATCTTCCGGTAGGACAACGTATTGGCATCGCTTTTTCTGGCGGCCTGGATACCAGCGCTGCACTGCTGTGGATGCGCCAAAAGGGAGCGGTTCCGTATGCTTATACTGCGAACCTGGGTCAGCCGGATGAGGAAGATTATGATGCGATCCCTCGCCGTGCCATGGAATATGGCGCAGAGAACGCACGTCTGATTGACTGCCGTAAGCAGCTGGTTGCGGAAGGTATCGCAGCAATTCAGTGCGGCGCATTCCATAATACCACGGGCGGTCTGACCTATTTCAACACCACGCCGCTGGGCCGTGCGGTCACCGGCACCATGCTGGTCGCGGCCATGAAAGACGACGGCGTGAACATCTGGGGCGATGGCAGTACCTATAAAGGCAACGACATTGAGCGTTTCTATCGCTATGGCCTGCTGACCAACGCCGAGCTGCAGATCTACAAACCCTGGCTGGACACCGACTTTATCGACGAGCTCGGCGGTCGTCATGAAATGTCCGAGTTTATGATTGCCTGCGGCTTCGACTACAAGATGTCAGTTGAGAAAGCCTACTCCACCGACTCCAACATGCTGGGTGCGACGCACGAAGCGAAAGACCTGGAATTCCTGAACTCCAGCGTGAAGATCGTTAACCCGATCATGGGCGTGAAGTTCTGGGACGAAAACGTCAAAATCCAGGCCGAAGAGGTGACTGTACGTTTTGAGCGCGGCCATCCGGTTGCCCTGAACGGCCAGAAGTTCGCTGATGACGTCGAGCTGATGCTCGAAGCCAACCGCATCGGTGGTCGTCACGGTTTAGGCATGAGCGATCAGATTGAAAACCGTATCATCGAAGCGAAGAGCCGCGGCATCTATGAAGCGCCGGGGATGGCCCTGCTGCACATCGCCTATGAGCGTCTGCTGACCGGTATTCACAACGAAGACACCATCGAGCAGTATCACTCTCATGGCCGTCAGCTGGGTAAACTGCTGTATCAGGGTCGCTGGTTTGATCCGCAGGCGCTGATGCTGCGTGACGCGCTGCAGCGTTGGGTGGCGAGCGCCATCACCGGTGAAGTGACGCTGGAACTGCGTCGGGGTAACGACTATTCAATCCTGAACACCGTGTCTGACAACCTGACCTATAAAGCAGAGCGTCTGACCATGGAGAAAGGCGATTCGGTCTTCTCTCCGGACGATCGTATCGGTCAGTTGACCATGCGTAATCTGGATATCACCGACACCCGTGAGAAGCTGTTCAACTACATCGAAACCGGCCTGCTCTCTGCCTCTTCCGGCAATGGTCTGCCGCAGGTTGAGAATCTGGAACACAGCGATAAGAAGTAATCGTTCAGATGAAATGCAAAAGGCGCCTGATGGCGCCTTTTTTGTTGTCGGTTGCGGTGTTCGTAGGGCGGGTAAGCGCAGCGCCACCCGCCAGTTTTGCCCGGTGGCGCTGCGCTTACCGGGCCTACAAAACACGAAAAGCAAAAGATACAGACGAAAAAAAAGACGTCTTTCGACGTCTTTCTTCTGGAATATTGGTACCGAGGATGGGACTCGAACCCACAAGCCCGTTAGGGCACTACCACCTCAAGGTAGCGTGTCTACCAATTCCACCACCTCGGTACTGAATACTACTTAGTGCGGGATATCGCTGGTCGGCTTGGCCGGTTCAGCTGGCTGAGTCTGCTCAGTTTTAGACGGAGCACTCAGATTGTCCCACTCGCTTCCTTTCGTGGTCTTGTTGCTGTTGATATTGCCAAGCGCCAGACTGATGATGAAGAACAGCGTAGCCAGAATCGCCGTCGTGCGGGTCATGAAGTTCGCAGAACCACTTGAACCGAACAGCGTACCGGAAGCGCCTGCTCCGAAGGAGGCTCCCATATCAGCGCCTTTACCTTGCTGCAGCATGATCAGCGCTACAAGAGCGATGGCTACAATAAGGAAAACAACTAAAAGAGCTTCGTACATAATCAACCTGTTCCTTGCGGATTTGCCGCATACCAATGCTTCGACCAATTTAGCGGGAATTATGTTTCCCACTGAAGCGGGTGTGAATACTAACCAAAGCGAATGACCTTCGCAAGGGCAATTTCAGCGCATTGTATCAACTGCGGAAAAAAACAGCAAAAGCGCTTTTGTCGGATAAGTTTAAGGCGGCAAACGCCGCCTTTTTAAACACTTACTGCGAGAATTTATGCAGCTTTCACCGCATCAGCAATTCGGTGAGCAAACTCTGTCACCTGTTTCTCGTCTTCACCTTCCACCATCACGCGAATTAACGGCTCAGTGCCGGATTTGCGCAGCAGTACGCGGCCACGATTGCCGAGGGCAGCTTCGACTTCAGCCATCACCGTTTTCACGTTCTCATTTTCCAGCGGATCGCCTTTGCCTGCGGTAAAGCGCACGTTTACCAGAATCTGCGGGAACATTTTCATGCCGGTGCAGAGATCGTGCAGGCTCATATGGTTACGCACCATCGCCGCTACAACCTGCAGACTGGCCACGATGCCGTCACCCGTGGTGGTTTTGTCGAGCAGGATCACGTGACCGGAGTTTTCAGCCCCGATGCGCCAGCCTTTTTCCTGCAGTTTCTCCAGCACGTAGCGGTCGCCCACTTTCGCACGGACAAACGGAATACCCAGCTGTTTCAGCGCCAGCTCAAGACCCATATTGCTCATCAGCGTGCCAACCGCACCGCCGCGCAGCTGTCCCTGACGCAGCCCTTCACGAGCGATGATATACAGGATCTGATCGCCATCGACCTTGTTCCCTTCATGATCGACCATGATCACGCGATCGCCATCGCCGTCATACGCGATACCCAGATCGGCTTTTTCTGCCAGCACGCGCGCCTGCAGCGCACGCACATCTGTCGCACCCACTTCTTCGTTGATGTTGACGCCGTCCGGCTCACAGCCGATGGCAATGACTTTAGCACCCAGCTCACGGAAGACATTCGGCGCAATGTGGTAGGTGGCGCCATTGGCACAATCGACCACGATTTTCAGGTGGCTCAGGCTCAGTTCGTTCGGGAAGGTGCCTTTGCAGAATTCGATGTAACGGCCCGCGGCATCCACGATACGGCTGGCTTTACCCAGCTCTGAAGAGTCAACGCAGGTCAGCTCTTTTTCCATTTCCGCTTCGATGGCTTCTTCCACTTCGTCCGGCAGTTTGGTGCCATCGATGGAGAAGAATTTGATGCCGTTATCGTAGAACGGGTTATGGGAAGCCGAAATCACGATACCCGCTTCCGCGCGGAAAGTACGCGTGAGGTACGCGACCGCAGGCGTTGGCATCGGGCCCGTAAAGGAAGCGGAAAGCCCGGCGGCGGAAAGACCCGCTTCTAACGCGGACTCCAGCATATAGCCAGAAATACGGGTGTCTTTACCGATGATGATTTTACGCGAGCCATGACGAGCCAACACCTTACCTGCCGCCCAACCCAGTTTGAGCACAAATTCAGGAGTAATAGGTGCATCACCCACGCGCCCACGGATACCATCGGTGCCAAAATATTTACGATTACTCATAGCGTTTGTTTTCCTTCGCTGACAATGTGGCTTCAACCACACGCATAGCTTCTACAGTCTCTTTGACGTCATGGACGCGAATAATGTGAGCCCCTTGCATGGCCGCGATCACCGCGCAGGCAAGACTGCCGCTGAGACGTTCGCTCGGGCCAACATTCAGCAATTGCCCGACCATCGTTTTTCGCGACATCCCGACCAGCAACGGCAGGCCAAAATGGTGAAACTCAGATAAGCGCGCAAGCAGCTCATAGTTATGTGACAGATTTTTACCGAAACCGAATCCCGGGTCGAGCAGCAATTTCTCTTTTGCGATACCTGCACGCTCACAGCGCGCGATTTGCTCAATAAAGTAGCGATTCACGTCTGCATAGACATCAGAATACTTTGGCGCTTCCTGCATCGTCTTCGGCTGGCCCTGCATATGCATCAAGCAAACAGGCAGGCCCGTTTCAGCTGCCGCTTCCAGCGCGCCCGGTTCAGACAGCGAACGGATATCATTGATGATGTGAGCGCCCACTCGCGCCGCTTCACGAATCACTTCCGGCTTGGAGGTGTCGACAGAGATCCACACCTCAAAACGTTGGGCAATCGCCTCAACCACCGGGATTACGCGGGATAACTCTTCTTCCACACTCACATCCGCCGCACCGGGGCGCGTCGATTCGCCGCCGACATCCACAATCGTTGCGCCTGCATTGATCATCAGATTGGCATGTTTCACCGCATCAATCAGCGTGTTATGCGAGCCACCGTCGGAGAAGGAGTCAGGGGTGACGTTCAGGATACCCATCACATGAGGATGTGAGAGATCGAGAGTCGTGTCCTGGGCGAAAAGTTTCATGGCTAAATCCCTGGTATTTTGAGTTATGCAGATAAGAAAAACCCCGGAGCAAGCTCCAGGGTTTCAGGTGAAGATAATCACATCTCCAGCGGTGACTTATTTGTCGCCAAGCTGTTCTGACATGGTATTGCCCGGATTCGGCGTACGCGGTTCATCGACCGGACGCGGAGCACGCGGGGTGCCATTGTTGTCAGAGTTGTTGGAAGCGCCTGGATCTTCCCAGCCTGCTGGCGGACGCACTTCGCGGCGGGCCATCAGGTCGTCAATCTGCGGAGCATCGATGGTCTCATATTTCATGAGCGCATCTTTCATCGAGTGCAGAATGTCCAGGTTGTCATTCAGAATTTCACGCGCACGGCCATAGTTACGTTCAACCAGCGCCTTAACTTCCTGATCGATGATACGAGCCGTTTCATCGGACATGTGTTTCGCTTTCGCCACGGAGCGGCCCAGGAACACTTCGCCTTCCTCTTCCGCGTACAGCAGCGGACCGAGTTTGTCGGAGAAGCCCCACTGAGTGACCATGTTACGCGCCAGGTTCGTCGCGACTTTGATGTCGTTCGACGCACCGGTAGAAACATGTTCCACACCGTAGATGATCTCTTCAGCCAGACGACCGCCGTACAGGGTCGAAATCTGACTTTCCAGCTTCTGACGGCTGGCGCTAATCGCATCGCCTTCCGGCAGGAAGAAGGTCACACCCAGTGCACGACCGCGTGGGATAATGGTCACTTTATGCACCGGATCGTGTTCCGGCACCAGACGACCAATAATCGCATGGCCTGCTTCGTGGTATGCCGTGGACTCTTTCTGCGCTTCGGTCATCACCATGGAGCGACGTTCCGCACCCATCATGATTTTGTCTTTCGCTTTCTCGAATTCCACCATCGACACAACGCGTTTGTTACCGCGAGCAGCAAACAGCGCTGCTTCGTTCACCAGGTTCGCCAGATCAGCACCGGAGAAGCCAGGTGTACCACGTGCGATGATTGCCGCATCGATGTCCGGAGACAGCGGTACGCGACGCATGTGGACTTTAAGGATCTGTTCACGACCACGCACATCTGGCAGACCGACCACAACCTGACGGTCGAAACGGCCTGGACGCAGCAGCGCAGGGTCAAGTACGTCTGGACGGTTAGTTGCCGCGATAACGATGATACCTTCGTTACCTTCGAAGCCATCCATTTCAACCAGCATCTGGTTCAAAGTCTGTTCACGTTCATCGTGACCGCCGCCCAGACCCGCGCCACGCTGGCGGCCTACGGCATCGATTTCATCGATGAAGATAATGCACGGTGCTGCCTTCTTGGCCTGCTCGAACATGTCACGCACACGAGATGCACCGACACCCACGAACATTTCAACGAAGTCAGAACCTGAAATGGTAAAGAACGGGACTTTCGCTTCACCCGCGATGGCTTTCGCCAGCAGGGTTTTACCGGTACCCGGAGGACCTACCATCAGAACGCCTTTCGGGATCTTACCGCCCAGTTTCTGGAAACGGCTCGGCTCACGCAGGTATTCAACCAGTTCAGCCACTTCTTCTTTTGCTTCGTCACAACCTGCGACGTCGGCAAACGTGGTCTTGATCTGATCTTCCGTCAGCATGCGCGCTTTGCTCTTACCGAACGACATGGCGCCTTTGCCACCGCCGCCCTGCATTTGGCGCATGAAGAAGATCCAGACACCGATAAGCAGCAGCATCGGGAACCAGGAGATGAAGATAGAAGCCAGCAGGCTCGGCTCTTCTGGCGGCTCACCTACCACCTTGACGTTTTTAGTCAGAAGGTTATCAAGCAGCTTAGGATCGTTCACCGGGATGTAAGTCGTGTAACGGTTACTATCTTTCTTGGTAACGTTGATCTCACGTCCGTTGATACGCGCTTCGCGAACCTGGTCCTGATTGACCTCTTGCAGGAAGGTAGAGTAATCCACCTTACGGCCATTCGACTCGCTGGGCCCAAAGCTCTGGAACACTGACATCAGCACAACGGCAATGACCAGCCAGAGTATTAGGTTTTTCGCCATGTCACTCAAGGGATTAACCTCATATTACAACTGTGTTAAAAACAGCGTCAGGAGACTCTCTATCCAGTGTCTTTCGAACGTTCGTCCGAAGTCAGCCGGTTATCATTTCCGCCCGGTCGCTACAATATACACTTCACGTGAACGAGCACGGGAAGAGTCCGGCTTACGAACTTTCACCTTCGCAAACAGGGAGCGAATTTCCTTAAGATACTCCTCGAAACCTTCGCCCTGGAACACCTTCACTACAAAACTACCACCAGGCGCTAGAACATCACGACACATTTCTAACGCAAGTTCAACCAGATACATGGAACGGGGAATATCCACCGCCGGTGTTCCGCACATATTTGGCGCCATATCGGACATGACAACCTGAACTTTACTGTCACCTACACGTTCGAGTAATGCTTTCAGAACTAATTCATCACGAAAATCGCCCTGAAGGAAGTCCACACCGACTATCGGATCCATTGGCAAAAGATCAAGTGCGATGATTCGCCCCTGTCCGCCAATTTGCGTAACAGCATACTGGGACCATCCGCCAGGTGCAGCACCGAGATCAACAATCGTCATTCCCGGCTTAAAGAGTTTGTCACTTTGCTGTATTTCATCAAGTTTAAACCAGGCACGGGAACGTAACCCCTTTTTCTGTGCCTGAAGAACATATTTATCGCTAAAGTGTTCCTGGAGCCAGCGGCTGGAGCTGGCAGAACGCTTTTTACCTGTCATTTAACTTTCCGTCCTGGTTCATCGTAACCTGCCTTTGACGTAAATTTCTACGCAGCTATTTGGCGATATAAGGGAGATGGCGGTAGAATGAACCGTTTTCAATCCCAACGTAAGCAAAAATATACGATGAATCTGAGTACTAAACAAAAACAGCACCTTAAAGGTCTGGCACATCCACTCAAGCCTGTAGTCATGCTTGGCAATAATGGTTTGACCGAAGGGGTGCTTGCCGAGATCGAACAAGCGCTGGAGCACCACGAGCTGATTAAGGTAAAAATTGCCTCTGAAGACAGAGACACCAAAACCCTGATCGTGGAAGCTATCGTGCGCAATACCGGTGCCTGTAATGTACAGGTTATCGGTAAAACGCTGGTGCTCTACCGCCCGACTAAAGAGCGCAAAATCTCGCTGCCACGCTAAGAATATCCCGAATCGAACACTTTTTCAGTGTAAAACGAGGGATTTCCACAAGCAGGTGAGCAAAATGCCACGCTCCTTGAGTTGATAAAAGGCCGCTATGCGGCCTTTTTCCTATCTTTACAATGTATCAACAACTGCGGGGAGATGCGAATTACAGGTACTCGACCTTAATCACTTCGTATTCCACTTCGCCACCTGGCGTGCGGATCACCACCACATCGTCCTGCTCTTTGCCGATCAGACCACGCGCAATCGGTGAGTTCACGGAGATGAGGTTCTGTTTAAAGTCTGCCTCGTCATCGCCCACAATGCGGTAAGTCTGCTCTTCGTCATTATCCAGGTTCAGCACCGTCACGGTAGAACCAAAAATCACGCGGCCATTGTTCGGGATTTTGCTGATATCGATAACCTGTGCATTCGACAGTTTCGCTTCAATATCTTTGATACGACCTTCGCAGAAGCCTTGCTGTTCGCGCGCGGCGTGATACTCCGCGTTCTCTTTCAGGTCGCCATGCTCACGCGCATCCGCGATAGCGGCGATGATTTCAGGACGGCGAACAGATTTCAGGAAATCCAGTTCTTCGCGCAGTTTTTCGGCACCACGTAAGGTCATCGGAATAGCTTGCATTTGTTATACCTCTTAAACATTCCTGTTGGGAGCGACGGACTCACTCCGACTTCCGGCCTCGCAGGCGTCACAGCCTGTCACAGGTCGGGAGCAAAAGAAAACTGACCCGGAAGCAAAGTTCCAGGTCAGCAGCAATTTTTCAATTTGATGCGTATTTTACCGCGAAGTTCACTATGGGTCATCGTTTACTTTACAGGGCGTTGCACCGTAGTATGACGGTTTGTTTACGGGTTGTTAGCGCGAGATTATGCGATTTTCCAGATTTATCATCGGATTGACTACCAGTGTGGCGTTCACTGTCCAGGCAGCGAATGTTGATGAGTATATTAATCAACTCCCTGCTGGCGCTAACCTTGCGCTGATGGTGCAAAAAGTGGGTGCCCAGGCGCCGGAGATTGATTATCACAGCCAGCAGATGGCACTCCCCGCCAGTACACAGAAAGTGATTACGGCTCTGGCTGCGCTATTGCAGCTGGGACCAGACTTCCGCTTCACCACGACGCTGGAGAGTAAAGGCAGCGTGGATGGCGGCGTCCTGAAAGGGGATTTAATCGCCCGTTTTGGCGGCGATCCAACCTTTAAGCGCCAGGATATCCGCAACATGGTTGCGGTGCTGAAAAAATCCGGCGTGCAGAGAATCGACGGCAACGTGCTGATCGATACCTCCATTTTTGCCAGCCACGATAAAGCGCCAGGCTGGCCGTGGAACGACATGACCCAATGCTTTAGCGCCCCGCCCGCTGCCGCGATTGTCGACCGCAACTGCTTCTCTGTCTCACTCTACAGCGCGCCGAAGGCCGATGATTTAGCCTTTATCCGCGTGGCGTCCTATTACCCGGTGACGATGTTCAGCCAGGTCCGCACGCTGGCGAAAGGCTCGCCCGATGCGCAATATTGTGAGCTGGACGTGGTGCCTGGCGATCTGAACCGCTTCACCCTGACCGGATGTCTGACCCAGCGCGCCGATCCGCTGCCGCTGGCGTTTGCCATCCAGGACGGGGCAAGCTACGCCGGTGCCATTCTGAAAGATGAGTTAAAACAAGCCAATATCAGCTATTCCGGTACGCTGCTGCGCCAGACGCAGGCCAATGAGCCCGGAACGGTGATTGCCAGCAAACAGTCTGCGCCCCTGCACGATCTGCTTAAGATTATGCTGAAAAAGTCCGACAACATGATTGCCGATACGGTGTTCCGCATGATTGGTCATGCCCGTTTTGGTGTGCCTGGTACCTGGCGCGCTGGCTCCGATGCCGTCCGCCAGATCCTGCGCCAGCAGGCGGGGATCGATCTTGGTAACACTATTGCGGTCGATGGTTCCGGCCTTTCGCGCCATAATTTGATCTCGCCAGCAACAATGATGCAGGTTCTTCAGTACATTGCGCAGCACGACACTGAGCTAAACTTCATCTCAATGCTCCCGCTGGCGGGTTACGATGGCTCTCTGCAGTATCGCGCTGGCCTTCACGCCGCGGGCGTAGACGGCAAGGTTTCCGCCAAGACGGGTTCACTGCAGGGCGTATACAACCTTGCGGGCTTTATCACGACGGCCAGCGGTCAACGCATGGCATTTGTGCAGTATCTCTCCGGCTATGCCGTCGAACCGAGCGACCAGCGCAATCGCCGTATCCCTCTGGTGCGTTTCGAAAGCAGGCTCTACAAGGACATCTACCAGAATAACTAGCGATGAAATTACTCATTGTGGAAGACGACCTGTTATTACAGGAAGGGCTGGCGCTGGCGCTGGCCAACGAAGGATACGCGCTAGATTGTGCCGCCACCGCGGCAGAGGCTGACTCGCTGATTCAAAGCGGCGAGTACAGTCTGGTGATCCTGGATTTAGGGCTGCCCGATAAAGACGGCGCGACCCTGCTCACCCAGTGGCGTCGCCGTGGCGTCGAGAACCCGGTACTGATCCTGACGGCGCGAGACGCTCTGGAAGACAGAATTAATGGTCTGGACTCCGGTGCCGATGACTATCTGGTCAAACCCTTTGCCCTGGCGGAGCTCCAGGCTCGCGTTCGTGCGTTGATTCGCCGCTACCAGGGCCACAGCGATAATCTGGTCACGGATGGCGATCTGACGCTGAATCTGCAAACGCAGCAAGTGCTGCGTAATGCCGAGCCCGTGGAAGTCACGCCGAAAGAGTTTGCCCTGCTGACGCGCCTGATTATGCGCACCGGGCAGACGGTTCACCGCGAAACACTCCAGCAGGATATCTACTCCTGGCAGGATGATCCGGGCTCAAACACCCTTGAAGTGCATATTCACAACTTGCGGCGCAAGCTTGGCAAAGACCGCATCAAAACCGTTCGCGGCGTAGGCTATCGCCTGGAGAGTCAAAAATGAACAGCATGCGTCGGCGATTAATGGTTTTGCTGGCGGTCATTCTGTTATTTTTCCAACTGATTAGCGTGGTCTGGCTGTGGCATGAAAGCCGCGAGCAGATCGGCTTTCTGGTGAGCGAGACATTATCCGCCAAAGCGCGTAACCAGCACGTGGAGAAAGAGATCCGCGAAGCTATCGCCTCGCTGCTGGTACCTTCCCTGGTGATGGTCGGTTTTACCCTGCTCTTCTCCTTCTGGGCCATCACCTGGATTACACGCCCGCTCAACAAACTTCGCGACAGCCTTGCCAATCGCTCGGCGGATAATCTGACCCCTCTGCCTGTTTATTCCGATATGGAAGAGATCGGCGCGGTTACGACCTCTCTGAACCAGCTCCTTGCCCGTCTGGACCACACCATCCAGCAGGAGCGATTATTCACCGCTGACGCGGCCCATGAGCTGCGTACACCGCTGGCCGGTATTCGACTCCATCTGGAACTGATGGTCCAGTCAGGCTCACCGCAGGCTGCGACGTTGATTAATCGTATCGATCAGCTGATGCACACTGTTGAACAGCTGCTGATGCTGGCGCGAGCGGGCCAGGCACTGGCGAGCGGCCATTATGATACGGTCAACTGGACAGATCATATTATCGCGCCGCTGGCACTGGAGCATGAGGCGAAAGATCACCGCATCATCTGGCCCGAGCATAGCTCGCTGACCGTTCAGGGAGATGCGGTTTTGTTGCGTTTGATGCTGCGTAATTTACTGGAGAATGCGGCGCGCTATAGCCCGGCAGGAACGACCATCGAAGTGGCGTTAACCGAGCACGAAGAAGGAACCCAGGTCAGCGTCATCGATCAGGGACCGGGCATTGATGAAGCGCATCGGCATTCGATTACCGAGCCGTTCCGTCGTCTCGACCAGCGCTATGGCGGGAGTGGTTTAGGGCTGAGTATCGTCCAGCGCATCGTGCAGCTGCATCGTGGCAACCTGACGCTGGATAATGCGCCTGAGGGCGGATTAATCGCCAGCTGTTGGCTACCGTCAAAATTGAGTTAAAAAAAAGCCCCCTTCTGGACTGCACCCCAAAAGTTGGACACCCAACTGATTAAGGTGCAGTTTTTTATGGCAAAGCCAAAATATTCCCTCGAAACCAGATTAGCTGTCGTCAATCACTACCTTGCCGGAAAAGATGGAACAC
>NZ_JASSOT010000048.1 GCF_030238365.1 Lelliottia wanjuensis
CGCGGTGGTCCCACCTGACCCCATGCCGAACTCAGAAGTGAAACGCCGTAGCGCCGATGGTAGTGTGGGGTCTCCCCATGTGAGAGTAGGGAACTGCCAGGCATCAATTAAGTGAAGAGGCCATCCGAAAGGATGGCCTTTTTGCGTTTTTATCGAACATCAGATCCCCTTCACGACGCAGCAAACTAATCCCCCATCCCCGCACATATACGGTAAACTATCCCTGATTTTGCATCAGGATAGCATCTATGAATCACTCCCTTAAGCCCTGGAATACCTTTGGCATTCAACGTAATGCCAACAATATCGTGCGCGCCGAAAACGCTCAGCAACTGCTCGACGCGTGGAAAACCGCCACTGAAAATCACCAACCTGTCCTGATCCTCGGCGAGGGGAGTAACGTTCTCTTTCTTGATGATTTCGCCGGTACGGTCATTGTGAACCGCATTTCAGGTATTGATGTCACCGAGACAGAAGACAGCTGGCATTTGCACATCGGGGCAGGTGAAAACTGGCACAAGCTGGTGCAATTCACCCTCGAGCATGGGATGGCTGGCCTGGAAAATCTGGCGCTCATTCCCGGATGTGCAGGATCGTCCCCCATTCAAAATATCGGTGCCTACGGCATCGAGCTGAAACATGTTTGCGAGTATGTCGACTGCATCGAGCTGGCAACGGGCAAAGCCAGCCGACTGACGGCCGAGCAATGCCGTTTTGGCTACCGCGACAGCATCTTCAAACATGAATACCAGGATCGCTATGTCATTGTTTCTGTTGGCCTGCGTCTGGCAAAACAGTGGCAGCCGGTCTTAACCTACGGTGATTTGACGCGCCTTGATCCGCAAACCGTAACGCCTCGCGATGTGTTTGATGCCGTCTGCCACATGCGCATGACCAAACTGCCCGACCCGAAGGTGAATGGTAACGCCGGTAGCTTCTTCAAAAACCCGGTGATCGGTAGCGAAACGGCACAAGCCCTGCTCGCACAATGGCCCAATGCGCCACATTATCCGCAGGCAGATGGCAGCGTAAAACTGGCCGCGGGCTGGCTAATCGATCAATGTCAGCTCAAAGGCGCGGTCGAGGGTGGCGCAGCGGTGCATCGCCAGCAGGCACTGGTGCTCATCAATGAGAATAACGCGACCAGTGAAGATGTCGTGCGCCTGGCCCATCACGTTCGCCAGTGCGTGGGCGATAAATTCAACGTCTGGCTTGAGCCGGAAGTCCGCTTTATTGGTCGTACTGGTGAAGTGAACGCCGTGGAGACAATTGCGTGAAAGATAACACCGTCCCGTTAACACTGATTAGCATCCTGGCTGACGGTGAGTTTCACTCTGGCGAGCAGCTGGGTGAACGCCTCGGCATGAGCCGCGCGGCAATCAACAAGCACATTCAAACCCTGCGCGACTGGGGCGTGGATGTCTTCACCGTTCCGGGAAAAGGCTACAGCCTGCCCGAACCCATCCAGTTACTGGATGAAGAGGTGATTTGTCGTCAGCTTGACCAGGGGAAAGTGACGGTCTTACCGGTTATCGATTCAACCAACCAGTATTTACTCGACCGCATCAGCAGCCTCAACTCGGGTGACTGCTGCGTTGCCGAATATCAGCAGGCTGGTCGCGGTCGCCGCGGCCGCAAGTGGTTCTCGCCTTTTGGCGCCAACCTCTATCTGTCGATGTTCTGGCGTCTTGAGCAAGGTCCCGCCGCCGCCATTGGCTTAAGTCTGGTGATTGGCATCGTGATGGCCGAAGTGCTGCACGATCTGGGCGCAGACAAAGTCCGCGTAAAATGGCCAAACGATCTCTATCTGAACGATCGTAAACTGGCCGGTATTTTAGTCGAACTGACAGGCAAAACCGGAGATGCCGCGCAGATCGTGATCGGCGCGGGTCTTAACATGGTGATGCGCCAGGTGCAGTCTGACATCGTCAATCAGGGCTGGATCACGCTGCAGGAAGCGGGCATCACCATCGACCGCAACACCCTCGCCGTTCGTCTGATTAAAGATCTGCGCGACGCGTTGACGCTCTTTGAGCAGGACGGGCTGGCACCGTTCCTCTCCCGCTGGGAGAAGCTCGACAACTTTATTCATCGCCCGGTGAAGCTGATCATTGGCGACAAAGAGATCTTCGGTGTTTCCCGCGGTATCGATGCCCAGGGGGCGCTCTTGCTTGAGCAAGATGGTGTTCTTAAGCCGTGGGTTGGCGGTGAAATCTCACTAAGAAGTGCGGAATAACCTGAGGGAGCCTGTGGCTCCCTTTTTTATCACTTTCTTCGCCTCCCCCCTAAAATGGTAGGGATATAAATAATATTAACCAGAATAAGGGGTTAACGATTTCCATAAAATAATAACGGCGAAAATGTATTTCAAAATATTTCACAGAGTAACGTTTTATTAAAGTAAGAATCATCCTGGTCAGTCTTTAGTTCTTTGTAATTCAATTTTATCCATACAGAGCACTGCTTTTAAAGTCAAAACTGAATGTTAATCCCCTTAGTTCCGCTTAACTAAAACCAAAAACACTTCGGTATTTTTCTGGGTTAAAAACAGTTAGCATGTGTCGAGTAGATGATTATGCATATGCTGTAAATAAGTCTTTCAGTAATAAAACCATAATTTAAACATGCCAAAAATAAGCGTACGGGTAAAACCGTAACGTGACTGTACACCTACACCTGAATAAAACACGTCTGTTGATCGTCAATGGCCACTAATGACAAACCGTGGTGTGTACATTATTTATTTGTAAATCATGAGTATAACTATGAATCATTATGATGATTTGCAGCGATTTAAGGATAAAACGCGCAATCAAGCGCTCGATTTCAAAGACTTTTCTGTTCAAAACCAGGCGAGCGATCAGGGGAGTTGGGCCATTCTCAACCAGCTGACGCCTCAGACGGAAACCCAGGCGTTTGCGCAAGGCGGGCACGTTTCCGTCGCCGCACCGCAGCCCGTGAGCGCCGAAACTTTCACGCTGGCCGAAGCCGCCCCAGTGGCAGAAATCGTCACTGCCGACGTGGTTCCCGCTCATGCCCCGTCGATTTTCCAGGGCGTCGCTGAACAGCTGGCTACCCAACCAGAGACTCCATCCGCACCCATACCAGCACCGGCCCCGATCCGCGCCGCTGCGCCAGTACCGGTTCAGGCTCCGACGGATGTGAATTTCTCACGCCTGTTTGCGCCCGTCGCAAGCACGCCAAAACCCGCCGCTGAAAAGAATCAGCCCCTGAATTCCCTGCTGGAAAGGATCGCCACATGCCGTTAATTTGCGTTTGCTCGCCAAAAGGCGGCGTGGGGAAAACGACCATGACCGCCAACCTGGCTTACGCCCTGGCGCGCTCGGGAAGCAAAGTGCTGGCGCTGGATTTCGATGTGCAAAACGCGCTGCGTCTGCACTTCGGCGTTCCCCTTTCCGACAGCCGCGGATACGTGGCCAAAGTCGCGGAATCCTCCGACTGGAGCCAGTTTGTCCTCACCGCCGGCGGAAACCTGTTCGTGCTGCCGTACGGCGATGCCAGCGAAGAGCAGCGCATGGCGTTTGAGGAGCGACTCACCAATGATGAGCACTTTCTCACGCGCGGGCTGAGCACGCTGCTCAACTATCCGGGCCTGATTATCGTCGCCGATTTTCCTCCTGGCCCATCACCGGCGTTAAAAGCCATGTCGCGCCTGGCCGATCTGCATTTGATTACTCTCCTTGCCGACACCGCGTCCCTCTCTCTGCTGCCGCAAATTGAGAATCAGCGCCTGACGGGCGGGGTGCTCAACCACAAAGCCGGGCACTATTTCGTTCTCAACCAAAGCGACAACCGCCGTCAGATCAGCCGGGATGTCACCACCTTCGTCGAGAATAAACTCGGCGATAAGCTACTGGGTGTGGTTCACCGCGACGAAAGTGTCGGGGAAGCCAACGCCTCTCAACAGTCCGTCTTCGACTTTAGCCCAGCCTCAGCCGCAGCCTTCGACATTGAGCTTATCGCCAAAAAAGTCGCCGGCATTCTGGGCGTCAAAGTGGGTGACGGCACTGTTCACACCCTTCCGCGTAAGTCAGGGTTCTAAATTCACCCAGGGCGACCTATGAAAAAGTTTCTTTTTATTTTGCTGACGTTAGCAATGATCCCCATTGCGCTGCTGATCGTCATTACGCCGATGGACAGCCAGAAACAATATATCTTTGGCTTTATCAGCATTGGCCTGCTGTTTTTAATGGGCTTCAGCAAAAGACGCAGTATTTCCGTGATTATGGTGGTGATGTCATTATTGATGTCGACCCGCTATATGTATTTCCGCCTGACGCAAACCCTGCATTTTAATTCCGAGATTGAGACGATTCTCGGGATGGGTTTATTCCTCGCCGAGGTCTACGTCTGGGTCCTGCTCCTGCTGAACTACCTGCAAACCATCTGGCCGCTCAAGCGCGAGATTGTTCCGCTGCCGGACGACATGTCGCTCTGGCCGACGGTCGACGTCTATATCCCGACCTATAACGAATCGCTGGACGTGGTACGCGACACGGTGCTGGCCGCACAGTGCATCGACTACCCGCGCGACAAAATGAAAATCTACCTGCTCGATGACGGTAAGCGCCGCGAGTTCGCCGTCTTTGCGGCGGACGTCGGCGTGGGATACATCACGCGCAACGACAACTCCCACGCGAAAGCGGGCAACCTCAACCACGCGATGAAACTCACCCAGGGCGAGCTGATCACCGTCTTCGACTGCGACCACGTCGCCACGCGTATTTTCCTGCAGGCGACGGTGGGCGGGTTCCTGAAAGATCCGAAACTGGCGCTGGTGCAAACGCCGCACTACTTCTACTCGCCCGACCCGTTCGAGCGTAACCTCTCCGTCGGGCGCAATATCCCGAACGAAGGAACACTGTTCTACGGCCCGATTCAGCAGGGCAACGATAACTGGAACGCGACCTTCTTTTGCGGCTCCTGTGCGGTGATCCGCCGCAGCGCGCTGGAAGAGATCGGTGGCTTCGCCGTGGAAACGGTGACGGAAGATGCCCACACCGCGCTGAAGATGCAGCGCCTCGGCTGGAAATCCGCGTTCCTCGATATTCCGCTAGCAGCCGGTCTTGCCACCGAGCGTCTGGTCCTGCACGTGATTCAGCGTACCCGCTGGGCGCGCGGGATGACGCAGATTTTCCGTCTGGATAACCCGCTCTTTGGCCGCGGCCTGACCATTCAGCAGCGCCTGTGCTACCTCAGCGCCATGCTCTATTACCAGTTTGCTCTGCCGCGCATCGCCTTCCTGACCGCGCCGCTGGCCTATCTGCTGTTTAACCTCAACATCATCCACTCGTCGGCGGGCCTGGTCTTTGCCTACGCGTTGCCGCATCTGTTCCTGGCGATTTACCTGAACTCGCGCATGAACGGCCGCTATCGCTACAGCTTCTGGGGTGAAATTTACGACTTAGTGCTGGCGTTCCACCTGGTGCTGCCGACCGTCGTCACCATGGTGTTCCCGAAACGCGGCAAGTTCAACGTGACGGACAAAGGGGCGCTGCTCAACGTCGGTTACTTCGATTTCCGCGTCGTGCGCCCGCATCTGGTGATTGCGATCCTGTTAGGTATTGGCGTCATCGCCGGCATTGTCCGCGCCTGCGCCCATGACTACTACGGCGTGGACCCGAGCGTGATCGCCCTGAACGTTGGCTGGGGACTCTACAGCCTGATCTTCCTGCTGGCGGCGATCGCCGTCGCCCGTGAAACGCGCCAGACGCGCAAAACCATCCGCATCGACGTCAAAATCCCGGTGCTGATCCACTACGCCAGCGGTATCTCTTCCCGCAGCCAGACCGCCGATCTGTCGATGGGCGGCTGCCGCGTGGAGCTCCCGGACGAGCGCCATCTGACGGACGACATCGAAGAGGTCGAGCTATTACTTCAATCCGGCGCGATCAGCATTCCGGTCAAAGTGGTCGCCACGGACGAACAGTTTATTCGCCTGATGTTTGAAGATATCCCCCTGGCGCGCCGCCGTGAGCTGGTGCGCGTGGTGCTGGCCCGTGCCGATGCGTGGATCCAGCCGCCAAAACCGCAGGACAACCCGTTCCGTTCGCTGCTGACCATCGTGCGCTGCGTGTTTGATCTCTTCTGGCTGACGTGGAAAACGCGCCGGGAGAACCGCCGCGCGCAGGCGCAGGTCCAGGAGGACGGCAACGCATGAAACAGCTGACAAAACTCACTTTGCTTGCGGCATCGCTGTTTGCGCTGCCGCTGCACAGCGAAGAAACCACCGTCGAATCGCTGCTGCCGGTCGACATGCCCGCGCCCGCCCCGGCGGCGCTCCCGACCTTTGTCCCTTCTACGGTGAACAGCATCAGCGTGGCGCAGATGGGCCAGCCGCAGGGGCTGGTGCTGAGCGGCGGCCAGCTGCAGGGCGGGATGAACTTCACCCTGCCGGTCGACCAGGTGATCACCAACGCCCAGCTTTCGCTGAATGTGAAAGTCTCGCCCGCGATGGCGACGCGCAACGCCACTATGCAGCTGATGCTCAACGGCCAGCCGCTGGGCACCGTGCCGCTGGGCGCGGCGGACAGCGACATCTCCCGCTTCCAGCTGGATATCCCGGCGGCGCTGCTGGTCTCCAGCAACAATCTGAGCCTGAAAATCAACGACGGGGACGCGATGCAATGCCAGCGCGATCTGTCGGATAAATATCGCGTCACCATCCTGCCGGATTCGCGTTTCGAGCTGGAAGGGCAGCAGCTGGATATCGGCTCCGACCTGAGCCATTTCCCGCGCCCGTTCTTCGACAGTATGCAGATGACCCCTGCGGCGATCGCCTTTGCTTTTGGCCCGACGCTCAGCAGCGATGCCCTCAGCGCCGCGGCGTTGATCTCCTCCTGGCTCGGTATTCAGGCCGATTATCGCGGCGTCTCCTTCGCGGCGCTGCACGACCGGCTGCCGGAGAAAAACGGCATTCTGATCGGCCATCCGGGCGATAAAATCGGCGGCCTGACGCTGCCGCAATCCACCCAGCCGATGCTACAGGTGATCGATAACCCGGCGAACCCGGTGTACAAACTGCTGCTGGTTGTCGGGAACGACGAAGCGGCGCTGCGCACGGCGGCATGGCGACTGACGCGCGGCAACTTTGCCCTGCAAACCGCCAGCACCACGATCCCCGCGCAGACGATCCCGGCGAGCAAACCTTACGACGCCCCGCGCTGGATCCCAACGGATCGTCCGGTGAAGCTCTCAGAGCTGATCCGCAAGGATCAAAGCCTGACCGTCACCGGGATCTGGCATGCGCCTCTGCGCGTGGCGTTCCGCGCCGCGCCGGATCTGTTCCTGTGGGACGGCGAAACCATTCCGCTGCACATCGGCTACCGCTTCCCGACGGAGAGCTGGATTGACGAAAATCGCTCCTGGCTCAGCATGACCATGAACGACACTTTCCTGCACAACCTGCCGGTCAACAAACAGGGCGCGCTGGAAACCTTGTGGCACAAAGTGGGTGGCGACGCGCGGCAGGAGAAGTTCGATATGCCGCTGGAGCCGTACATGATCT
The DNA here is from genome assembly GCF_030238365.1 of Lelliottia wanjuensis. Taxonomy (GTDB): domain Bacteria; phylum Pseudomonadota; class Gammaproteobacteria; order Enterobacterales; family Enterobacteriaceae; genus Enterobacter; species Enterobacter wanjuensis. The sequence goes on from NZ_JASSOT010000048.1 coordinate 7,529, forward strand.
ACGGTGATAACCAGCTATCGCTCTATTTCAACATCACCGCGAAAGAGAACGCGCCGTGCAGCGTGCTGCTGAACAACAACATCAAGAGCCGCATCGACGAAGATTCGTGGATCGATCTGAGCCACACGCGTCACTTCTCGCTCCTGCCGAATCTGTCGTACTTCGTCGGCGCATCCTTCCCGTTCACCCGTCTGGCGGACTACTCCCAGACGGTGCTGCTCCTGCCTGAGCAGCCGACGGAAACCCAGATCGCCACGCTGCTGGATATGGCCGCACGATCCGGTAACGCCACCGGCACCGCGCTTTACAACAACCGCGTGGTGCTCGGCGTGCCAACGGCGGGCGGCAACCTGGAGCTACTGCGCACCCGCGACGTACTGGCGGTGAGCGGCATGGCGCAGCACGATTTCAACCAGGCCCTGCTGAACGAATCGCCGTTTACCTCTCACGACAACACCCTGGGCGTGCGCACGCCAACCACCTGGCAAAAACTGCAGCGCTGGCTGGCGGGCGACTGGACCTCCGACGGCGTTGAAGCCGACCGTTACTTCTCCTCCAACGAAGCGTGGCGCGGGTTTGTCAGCTTCCGCTCCCCGTGGAGCAGCGACCGCCTGGTAGTGATGGCGCTCGGCAGCAACGACGACCAGCTCTCTCGCCTGCATGACGATTTAACTTCCGCGCGCATCAACGCCGGGATCCGCGGCGACGCGGCAATCATCACCAACGAAAACGGCGTGCGCAGTTTCCGCGTTGGATCGCAGTTCCCGAGCGGTGAAATGCCGACCCAAATGATGATTGTCTGGTACGCCAACCAGCACTCGGCCCTGCTGGCGATCCTGGGTCTGATCATGAGTTCGCTGACCGGTCTGGGCCTGTACGCCTGGCTGAAAAAGCGTGCGCGTAAGCGCCTGAATCCGGAGAGCGGAAAGTGAAAAAAATAACCTTAAAATCGGCGATCTGTCTTTCCGGCGTGCTGGCGTTTGGCGGCGCGGCGCAGGCCGCACAAAACGAGGCGGCGCTGAAAGCGCTGTTTGACCAGGCCAATTACTGGCACGAAAAGTCTCACGACGATCTGGCAAGCGAGTCGCTGAAAAAGGTGCTGATGGTCGATGCCAACAACACCCAGGCGCTCTATCTGATGGCCCTGTGGGCGCAGCAAAACGGCGATTTGCAGGCAGCGGCGCAGTGGCGCGCGCGGCTGGCAAAAGTCTCGCCGAATGATGGCGGTTTGCAGGCGCTGGATAACGCCAAACAGATGACGCAGGTTCCGCAGGGCACGCTCACTCTGGCGCGTCAGCAGGCGCGCAGCGGCAACATTCCGGCGGCCCTTGAGACCTGGAAAACCCTGTTCAACGGTGATACGCCGCCCGCGAGCCTCGCGCCGGAGTATTACCAGACGATGGGAAGCGATAAATCGCTCTATCCACAAGCGCTGGCCGAACTGCAGCGTTTTGCGGCGCAGAATCCGCAGGACAACGCCGCGCGTGTGGCGCTGGGTAAAATGCTCACCTGGCAGGAGAGCACGCGCCGCGACGGGATTATCCAGCTCCAGCAGATGGCGAGCGGCAGCAAAGACGCGGACGCCGGTTTGCGCCAGGCCCTGCTGTGGTTAGGCCCAAAAGCGGGCGATGAACAGTTCTACGACACCTGGCTGCAACGCCATCCGCAGGACAGCGAAGTCCAGGCCTACTACCGCAAAAACGTCGGCGGTGCGGCGAAAGGCGAAGGCTATACCGCGCTCAACAGCGGGAATACGGACGCGGCGAAGCGCCAGTTTGAACAAGTGCTGCAAACCAACCCGCAGGACGCTGATGCACTCGCCGGGATGGGCTACATCGCTCAGCGCAGCGGGGATTATCAGGCCGCCGCGCAATATCTGGGACGTGCCGCCAGTCAGGGCGGCGATGCCTCTACGGAACGCCAGCAGCAGGCCGATGACGCCGCCTTTTACGGTCAGCTCGCCCAGGCGCAGCAGGCGCTGAAAGAGGGCAACGTGAGCCAGGCGCTGGCGCTCTCGGCCCCGCTGGTGCAGCAGAGCGGCGAACGCGGCACGGCGGCGAAGCTGTTCCGCGCCGATGTCCTGCGCCACAACAAAGATTATCCGCAGGCCGAACAGACCCTGCGCGAGCTGGTGAACCAGCAGCCGAACAACGGTGCTGCACGGGAAAACCTCTATTACGTCCTGAAAGAGCAGAACAAAACTGAAGAAGCCCAGGCGATGCTCCGCACGCTTCCGGCCAGCTTGCAGGCGAAACTCCAGCCGCGCGTGGTGTCCGGTTTGCCGGGCGATCCGATTCGCCGTCAGGCGCAGCAGGCCGCCGCCAATGGCAACACGCAGCAGGCGATTGCGATTCTGCGCGAGGGGATTTCCCGACTGCCGGACGATCCCTGGTTGCGTCTCGATCTGGCGCGTTTGCTGCAAAAATCCGGTGCCGACGGCGAAGCCGCCTCGGTGATGCAGCCTGCGTTCCGTCAGGGAGCAGGCGCCAGCTCACTCTACGCGGCGGCGCTGTTCGCCAGCGAAAACGGGGCGTGGCAGCAGTCGCAAACCATTCTGTCGCGCATCTCTCCGGCCAGCCAGACGCCGCAGATGCGCGAGCTGGCCCAGCGGGTGAACTACAACCTGCAGATGGCGACAGCAGAACGTTATCTGGCGCAGGGCAATTCCGTCGCGGCGGCCAATACCCTGAAAACCCTCTCCACGCGTCCCCCGGAAAACCCGGCTGATGCGGGCAAACTCGCCAGAATGCTGGCGCAGAGCGGCGATCTGACCGGCGCGGTGGCCGTCGTGCGCAGCAACATGCGTGAGGGCGTGCAGGGTAACGCGGGCGATTATGCCGATCAGGTTTCCGTCCTCAACCAGGCCGGGCTGAGCGGCGAAGCTCAGAGCTTCCTCTCGAACCCGGAACTGCTGTCACGCAGCACGCCGACACAGCTGGCGGGCGTGCGGAACGGATACGTCATCAACGAAGCGGACCAGCTGCGCGAGCAGGGTAACTATGCGGCGGCGTACGACAAGCTGATCCGCGCCCTGCAAAGCGACCCGCAGAATACCGACCTGATGTTCGCGATGGCGCGTCTGTATCAGACCGGCAAAATGAACAAAGAGGCGGGCGTGGTTTACGACTACCTGATGACGCGCGACACGCCGGATCAGGATGCGCGCGCCGGGGCTATCGACGTGGCGCTGGCCGAAGACAACGTGACGAAGGCGAAACAGCTCGCCAACGGTCTGCAAACCAATAACTCTCCTGAGCGTCTGGTCTTGCTGGCGCGTCTGGAAGAGGCGCAGGGCAACCATCAGCAGGCGATGACCTATCTGCGCAGCGCGCGCGGCAAACTGCTGGGGCTGCAATCCACCAACAGTTCGGCCACGCCGACGATGGGCGGTTTGCTGCTGGCGGATAACCCGTTCACCACCACCAGCCGCACCGCGCAGGCGGTGGGCGCCACGGCCTCCAGCGACAGCGGGCTGCCGTGGCAGCTGGCACAGACGGCACGCGAGCCGGGTTCGACGCTGCCGGGCACCACGCGCCCCGATCTGCCACAGGAGACGGCCCAGAGCCGCACTCTGCGTCAGGTCGACGACATGATGCAGCAGATGAACGAACAGACCGGCATGTGGCTGCAGGGCGAGGTCGACGTGCGCGGGCGCGATGGCGAATCGGGCACCAGCAAGCTGACCGAAGCCAAAGCGCCGCTCACCTGGTCCAGCTCACCGTTTGGCGAATCGCGCTTTGAATTCACCGCCACGCCGATCACCCTCAGCGCAGGCAGCGCCAGCGGTGACGCATGGCGTCGCTTCGGCTCCAACCCGCTGGCGAACGCCGCATCGAACATGGTTTCCACGGCGACCAACGAGCAGAAAGCCATTGCGGCAATGAACGCCACGGAGCGCGCGACTTATCTCGCCGCGCATCCGGGGGCCGCCGCGCTGGTGGATTTAGGCACGCTGGACAGCAACGACTTCAACCTCACCAGTTCCGACGGTCAGCTGAACCTGGCGAAGCTCGGGGCTTACGACAGCGGTCGGGTCGGGGAGTACCTTGAAGCCTCAAACCTGAAAGCGAACGTCAATCAGCCGGGTGATGTCTCGACGGACTCGCAAAAAGCGAACGGCGTGGAGCTGAACATGGCGCTGAGCGGGAAGGATTATCGTCTGGATATCGGCAGTACGCCGCTCGGGCAAGATCTCAGCACGCTGGTGGGCGGCGTGAAATGGTCGCCGAAACTCACCAATTATCTATCGCTGATCATGACCGGAGAGCGCCGCGCGGTCACGGACAGCCTGCTTTCCTACGTCGGGCTTGAGGACAAATACTCTGGCAAACGCTGGGGGCGCGTCACCAAAAACGGCGGCAGCCTGCAACTGAGCTATGACGATGGCGACGCCGGTTTCTACGCGGGCGGTGGCGGTTACAGCTATCTCGGCGAAAACGTGGCAAGCAACACCAGCATCAATGCCAACGCCGGGGTTTATCTGCGTCCGTATCACGACGATTTCCGCGAGGTGAAAACCGGGCTCAGCATGAGCTGGATGGATTTCTCGAAAAACCTCAGTCAGTTCACCTTTGGTCAGGGCGGCTATTTCAGCCCGCAAAACTACGTCAGCGTCTCGCTGCCTGTCGACTACTCGCAAAAAATCGACAACTGGAAGCTGAAACTGGGCGGCTCCGTGGGCTACCAGTCTTACAGCCAGGACAGCAGCGATTACTTCCCGACTAACGACAGCTGGCAGCAGCTGCTGGAAGGGGCCGTGGAGAGCGGGTTTGCCAAAGAGGCCCGCTACAAAGGCACCTCCGAAAACGGGATCGGCTACACGATGCGCGCCGGGGTGGATTACACCGTCAACAAAGACATGACCATCGGCGGCAAAGTGGGTTACGACACCTTTGGCAGCTATAACGAAAGTACGGCGGGACTCTATTTCCGCTACATGCTGGGAGATAAATAATGACAACGACGATGGATAATCCCGCGGTGCTGAGCTGGTTTCGCGCGCAGCAAACGCCGGAAGGCTGGTTCGATCTGCTGGCGCTGATGGTAGACGGCATGGTGCGCAACGTCGGCGAACTCGAAAGCCAGCCGTTCCTGCATCAGATGGGCGTGGCGCTGGCTGAACAGTTCCCGCTTCCGCCGTCGGAAACCGTCGGCGAGCTGGAAGCGAACATCAACGCCCAACTGGCGCGTTTTGGCTGGGGCTGCGTGGAGTTAGACACCCGCGAGACCGATTTGACCCTGCGCCATCAGGCGCTGCCCGTCAGCCGCAACGAGGATCGGCAAACCCGCTGGTGTCACGCCTTCTGTGCAATACTGGAAGGGCTCTATGTCCGCTGGATGCAAGGGCAGGGCGGGAAAGCGCATGTGACGGTCAGTCGCGAGCGCATTTTTTCGATTTCGGACGTGCAGTTCCGTTACCACAACCCACAGTGAGTGAATGATGAGAAAGCCCGCATGCGCCGCACTGGCGGTCATGATGAGTCTCTGTTTTTCGTCGTTTTCCGAGGCCGGTCAGGCCTGGGAGAGCTACAAGGCGCGCTTTTTAATGCCGGATGGTCGCATTGTCGATACCGGCAACGGCAACGTCTCCCACACGGAAGGGCAAGGTTTTGCCATGCTGATGGCGGTGGTGAGCGACGACAAAGCGGCGTTTGATAAGCTCTGGCAGTGGACTGACACGACGCTCAAGAACAAAGATAACGGTCTGTTTTACTGGCGCTATAACCCCGTCGAACCAGACCCGATTACTGACAAAAACGATGCCACCGATGGCGATACGATGATCGCCTGGGCGCTGTTAAAAGCCGACGCCCGCTGGCATGACCCACGTTACAGCGCCGCCTCGGATGCCATCACCAAAGCGCTGGTCTCCCACACGGTGATCCGCTACGCCGGTCAACGCGTGATGCTGCCAGGCGCGAACGGGTTTAACCTCAACAGCGAAGTGATCCTCAATCCGTCGTACTTTATCTTCCCCGCCTGGCAGGCCTTTGCCGATCGCACCCATCTGCAGGTGTGGCGCGAGTTGATCAAAGACGGGCAAACGCTGCTCGGCAAGATGGGCTCCGGCACGGCCAATCTGCCGACCGACTGGGTTTCGCTCGCGGCAGGCGGCAAACTCACGCCCGCCAAAGCCTGGCCGCCGCGCATGAGCTACGATGCGATCCGCATTCCGCTGTATCTGCACTGGTATAACCCGCAAAGCCCGCAGCTCACGCCGTGGCGTAGCTGGTTTGGGCAGTTCAGCCGCGAGAAAACCCCGGCGTGGGTGAATGTCACGACCAACGAGTATGCGCCTTACATGATGGAAGGCGGTCTGCTGGCGGTGCGTGATTTAACGATGGGGCAGGCGATGAGCGAACCGGAGATTACGGCGAAGGATGACTATTATTCGGCGAGTCTGAAGATGCTGGTGTGGGTGTCGGGGCGGTAACTGTAGTACGGTCTGGTGCCCTCACCCCGGCTCTCTCCCACAGGGAGAGGGAGAAAAGAAAGTCCCCTCTCCCTTTGGGAGAGGGTTAGGGTGAGGGGAAAACCACTGCACCCTACTGCGGATACGGCACCCAATCCCCACCATTCAACCGCACATACGGTTTATTCTGGTACTGAATCACCACCGCATTCGCGTTCTCAGACACTTCCGCCGTCTGCGGCAGACCGCTGGTGAGCTGATTCCAGTTCACGCTCTCTTCCACAAACAACTTCCCGTCTACCGCACGCGCCACCAGTTCGGAAATCGCCAGATAGCTGACGGGCTGAGTGATTTCGATTGGCGCGCCCTGATGCGGCGCTTTCATGCCGAAGAACTTAATCCCGGCCGGGACGTTGGTGATCGACGGGCTTGGGATGTCGCGCAGACCGGACACCTGCATTCTGTCGCCTTTCAGCGCGCCGCCGTGCTCCGGCACGACCACCACCATCACCCGACGACCGGATTTCTCCAGCTCGGTAAAGAACGCATCCAGCTCATCGAAGAACTTCTGCGCACGAACCTTGTAATCCGCCGTTTTGCTCACACCCGGATAGTGGTTCCCGTCGTGCAGTGGCAGGGTGTTGTAGAAGGTCGCGCTACGGGCGTTATCTTCTTTGCCGACCGTTTGCAGCCAGCGTTGCAGCGTGGCGGTGTCGTCATAAACCGGCGAACCGTCAAAGCCCAGCAGCGGAACCGGCAGGCCGGTCTGGTCCATCAGCGGGGCATGCATCCCGCCGTTTTCGCGCACTTCTTTCAGGAAGTCACCGAATACGCCGTTGTGACCGAGCATCAGGTGCTGCGAGAAGCCCAGTTTTTCGAGGTTATCGAACAGGTAGCACTGGTTGCCCGCGGGCTGATAGAGGTTTTTGTGCGACGGCTGACCGCAGCTGGCGCGCAGCAGACGAATCGCCGCCGGGCCGCTGTAGGAGGTCGCCGAGTTGAAATCTTTGAACTGAATGTCGAAGTGCTTCCACAGCGGATGCGACGCCAGACCGGCCGCATCCACGTCTGCCCACGACAGGGAGCAGATGTTAATCACCAGCAGTTCAAACGGCTGCGCATCGGCAGGCAGTGACGCCGGGAAGTTGGTCTGACGCTTATCTTCCGCGTTATAGAAGCTGGAAAGCCAGGTGTTGAGATTGGCGCTGGTCGGCGGCGCGGTCTGCGCCGGAATATCGCCAATCACTGCCGTCTCACCGGCCGTCGCGACCGTCGGTGCCGCACTGCCGCCCGTCGTGGTCACGGTATTCGTCGGTTGACCGGCTGGCCACAGGGAGAAGCTCGGGCCCGCCAGCGTCAGGACGTTCAGCCAGATCATAATCGCCACTACAAACACCGTGACGCGGATCCACTGAGAGAGGAACAGCCACGCAATCAGCAGCACGAAAATAGCGCCAATCATCTGCCAGTTAATAAAACGTTCCGTCAGATCGAGCAGGTAATCGCTGCTAAAGCCCGCGACCTGCGAGCCCTGGCTCATGATGCTTTCCGGGCCAGGCAGCCAGGTGTCATGCCAGAACAGCCCGAAGCCGATCGGGATCGCCACCCAGTGACGCAGACGGTGCAGCTTCAGGTTTGGAATCGGCATCAGTAAAAATGCCATAAACACCAGGTTCAGCAGCGGATGGAAATTGAGATAGCCCGCCCAGAGCAGGCCAAATTTCACCAGAAAGTAGAAGTTCCAGCCGGAAAGGCCGCGCCAGTATTGCCAAAGCGGCGAAGGTGCCGAAGCGGTATAGGTAGAATTAGTCATGTTTTCGGTTTGCCTTGACGTGTGAAGCCCGTTTCAGTGTTCCGGCTGATTTAACATAGCGAGGTTTTGCAAACAGCAATCTCACCGTATCGCGGGTACGGCGTAACGAATGGCGCGCGTAGTAGCCAAGCGGGAAGAAGATGATCGCGCAGAGGATCACCAGCTGAATAATGTCGGTGTTGTTCATGATGAGGCTCTCTCCTCGGCATCACTCAGCAGACGCAGCGGCTCAGGCACCCTGCGCCAGACGTGTCCATCGTGGGTGGCATTCAGCACCGGCTTGGTATCGCTCGCCACCAGCAGCGGTTTGCCCCACTGTTCCGGTGCCAGCTGTTTCATCTGCACAATTTCGGCGCTGATCAGATTGTCTTCGAACCAGATCATCCGGTTAGAGAAGATATCCCCGGTTGGCAGCGGGAAGATGTGGTTGAGGGCGGTATCGAGATCGTTGATGCGGCAGAAGGATAAAAACAGCACCAGACGATTATCGCCGATGGTCATGATATCCCCGGTGCGGTTCGGACGGCATAAGGTCAGCGCCTGCTCGATGCGAATCCCTGGCACCGGACGCAGCGCGACCATCACCCCTTTGCCGTCTGCCGGTAACAACGTGTTGCTCATCATGTTGCTTACCGCGTCGCAGAAGGTGTCCCATTTCTGGTAGCCGCGCAGCTTCATCGGCTGGGTCATGGAGAGCAGCGTCGTGATATCTTCCGGCACGTGACGGTTAAACTGCTGGCCCTGAATACTTTCCAGCAGCGTCAGGCAGCGGGAGAGCGGGGCGTTCCACGGGATCACCATATTCGCGCCGCAGCCGAGCAGCAGACGTTCGTCCGTAGCGCGCAGGCTGGTGGTGTTTTCACGCACCACGATTTTCAGCACGCTGCCGCGCTGGCGGCGCAGGGTATGGATTTGACGGGCAATTGACTCTATTTGGTTATTTTGCGTCAGCGAAAAGACGATGGTGGCGGCCTGAGTGTTACGCGCTTCATTGAACAGCGCTTCGTTGGTATCGAACAAAGACCAGTGTTCGGAGAGGGCTGGCGCACCTTCTAATACCGCGACGTGGCTCAGGATGCGTTTTTCATCGTTACGCGGCTGGACAACAGTCTCTTCCTGCTGGGCTAAATGCCACTCATCATCAATATGTTTCAGTGACAGCTGTTGTCGGGCGCTGACGCCTTTTTCATTGCACCAGAACGCAATATCGTAAAGATGGCTATCGGCCTGATGGCGGATACTCGCCAGGCCAAACAGAGAACGATATTCACTCATTAAAAATGAGAACTGCTTATCATTATTACTGCCGGGACTGACCACCAGCAGCGTGCAATTTTGATCTCGCACCCATTTATTGATCTTTTCCAGCCAGAGTCGCAATTTTTCTGTGGATATATTTTGCCAGGCGTTATTCGCGCATTTAAGCACCACTAAATAATGATGCGGGTCAATGCTACATTGAATATCGCGGGGCAAAAAGTATAGACCATCCTGCCCATCCGGCATGGAAAATAAACGGACTTTGTCCGGCCCGCATTCATCATTGAGGCTAAAGATTTTCTTCGGGTTTTCACCCATCGCGATCGCCGCGACTTTCGCGTCGCGCTCTTGCGCCGCAATTGTTTGATTTACCAGACTTATAGCATCTTCATTGCGATCCGTACTGATCCACCAGACTCCGCCGGCTGGCATGTGGCGCAATTCGTCCCATAATGACTGGATACCAACTGAAAATATGGGGTTCACGATGTCCCTCTTTGCGACTAATTTACCTGTATCTCAGTTTACTAGCGAAAGCAGAGAAATAAACCTAACATTGAAATTAAAGACCATCAGATTTAGCATATGAATGAATTTTCGCGGGCAGGAAGCCGTGCTACGTCTGTTGTTCGTTTAGATTTAATAAAGGAATGAAACTAAAATGCATAATAACGAACCAGCGACGCCGGTTGATTCTGGCCTTGGGTACACATTCCAAAACGATTTTTTGGCGTTGAGCCAGGCTTTCTCATTGCCTGAAATAGACTACACCGATATTTCACAGCGAGAACAGTTGGCAGCGGCTATTAAACGCTGGCCATTATTAGCTGAATTTGCCCGTCAACAATAAGGGAGCCATTGATGGCCATACTCGGATTACAGGGCATTCGTGGCGGTGTTGGTACAACATCTATAACAGCAGCGCTAGGATGGGCATTACAGATTTTAGGTGAATCGGTACTGGTCATTGATGCCTGTCCCGATAATTTGCTTCGCATGTCTTTTAACGTCGATTACGACACTTCTGACGGCTGGGCGCGCGCACTGCTCGATGGCCGCGACTGGCGTGATACCGCACAACGTTACACTTCACAGCTCGATATCCTGCCGTTCGGTCAGCTGACCGCCAGCGAAAAAGAGTCGATGTATACCCGCTATGGCACGCTGGGCTATTTTGCCGATGCGCTGCAGCTGTTGCAGGAAAAAAGCCATTACAAGTGGATCTTGCTCGATCTCCCGAGCGGATTCTCCCCGCTGACTCGCCAGTTAATCGAACACTGCGACCACACGCTGACCGTGGTCAACGCGGACGCCAACTGCCATATTCGCCTGCACCAGCAGGTGCTGCCGAACGGGGCGCATATTCTGATCAACGACTTACGTCTGAGCAGCCAGATTCAGGACGATCTCTATCAGGTGTGGCTGCAAAGCCAGCGCCGCCTGCTGCCAATGGTTGTCCATCGCGATGAAGCGATCGCCGAATGCCTGGCCTCCAAACAGCCGCTGGGCGAATACCGTAGCGATTCCCTGGCCGCAGAAGAGATCCTCACCCTGGCGAACTGGTGCTTACTGCACTATACCGGACGTCCGGAGCCCGCTGGAGGGCATCTATGAGTCGGCTATCCAGCTGGTTACTCATCCCGCCCGTCAGCGCGCGTTTAGGCGAGCGCTACCGGAACTATCGCCGTCACGGTGCGTCAGCCTTCAGCGCCGCGATGGGCTGTTTCTGGATCATTCTGGCATGGATGTTTATCCCCCTCGAACACCCGCGCTGGCAGCACATTCGCGCGCGCCATCGCGAGCTCTATCCGCATCTCGACCCCGATCGCCCGCGCCCGCTGGACCCCGCGCGATACGCCCTGCAGGCGTTATGGCTGATTGCGACCCAGGCGAAACAGCAAAGAACCGAGCCGCGCTGGCGCAGCGTGAGTCGCTTAAAAAATCTGCGTGGTCGTTACCATCAGTGGCTGGAAACGCTGCCTGAGCGCGTCAGCGACCAGACCAGCCATCTGGATAAGCAAAAAGAGCTGGGGCATCTGCACCCCGGCTTGCGGCGTTTTATTCTGGGCGTGATCGTCGTGTTCTCGCTCATTCTGGCGCTGGTCTGTATCACCCAGCCGTTTAACCCGCTGGCGCAGTTTATCTTCCTGATGCTGCTGTGGGGCGTGGCGCTGCTGGTGCGGCGTATTCCGGGGCGCTTCTCGGCAATGATGCTGATTGTGCTCTCGCTCACCGTCTCCTGCCGCTACATCTGGTGGCGCTATACCTCGACCCTGAACTGGGATGACCCGGTCAGCCTGACCTGCGGTTTGATTCTGCTGTTCGCCGAAACCTACGCATGGATCGTCCTGGTACTCGGCTATTTCCAGGTGGTCTGGCCGCTCAACCGCCAGCCGGTTCCGCTGCCAAAAGACACCGAACAGTGGCCGACGGTGGATATTTTCGTTCCGACCTACAACGAAGATCTGAGCGTGGTGAAAAACACCATCTACGCCTCTCTCGGCATCGACTGGCCGAAAGATAAGCTCAATATCTGGATTCTGGACGACGGCGGCCGCGAAGAGTTTCGTCAGTTCGCCGACAGCGTCGGGGTGAAATACGTCGCCCGTACCACCCACGAACACGCGAAAGCCGGGAACATCAACAACGCGCTGCAATACGCCACCGGCGAATTCGTCTCGATTTTCGACTGCGACCACGTGCCGACGCGCTCGTTCCTGCAGATGACCATGGGCTGGTTCCTGAAAGAGAAAGAGCTGGCGATGATGCAGACGCCGCACCACTTCTTCTCGCCGGACCCGTTTGAGCGCAACCTCGGGCGTTTTCGCAAGACGCCAAACGAAGGCACGCTGTTCTACGGTCTGGTGCAGGACGGGAACGACATGTGGGATGCGACCTTCTTCTGCGGCTCCTGTGCGGTCATTCGCCGTAAACCGCTGGATGAAATCGGCGGTATCGCCGTCGAAACTGTCACCGAAGATGCGCACACCTCTCTGCGCCTGCACCGTCGCGGCTACACCTCGGCGTACATGCGTATTCCGCAGGCGGCAGGGCTGGCGACCGAATCCCTGTCCGCGCACATCGGCCAGCGTATCCGCTGGGCGCGCGGGATGGTGCAGATTTTCCGTCTCGATAACCCGCTGACGGGTAAAGGGCTGAAGCTCGCGCAGCGCCTGTGCTACGTCAACGCCATGTTCCACTTCCTGTCCGGTATCCCGCGGCTGATCTTCCTCACCGCGCCGCTGGCGTTCCTGCTGCTGCACGCGTACATCATCTTTGCCCCGGCGCTGATGATTGCCCTGTTCGTGCTCCCGCACATGATCCACGCCAGCCTGACCAACTCGAAGATTCAGGGGAAATACCGCCACTCGTTCTGGAGTGAAATCTACGAAACGGTGCTGGCCTGGTATATCGCGCCGCCGACGCTGGTGGCACTGATTAACCCGCACAAAGGGAAATTCAACGTCACCGCCAAAGGTGGCCTGGTGGAAGAGGAGTATGTCGACTGGGTGATCTCCCGACCGTACATCTTCCTCGTGCTGCTGAATATCTTCGGCGTGCTGGTGGGGATCTGGCGCTACTTCTACGGCCCGGAAAACGAAGTGCTGACCGTGTTCGTCAGCCTCGCGTGGGTCTTCTATAACCTGATTATCCTCGGCGGCGCGGTGGCGGTATCGGTGGAGAGCAAGCAGGTTCGCCGCTCCCATCGCGTCGAAATCTCCATGCCCGCAGCCATTGCCCGTGAAGACGGCCATCTCTTCTCCTGTACCGTTCAGGACTTCTCCGACGGCGGCTTAGGCATCAAGATCAACGGCCAGGCAAAAGTGCTTGAAGGGCAGAAGGTCAAACTGCTGCTCAAGCGTGGCCAACAGGAGTACGTATTCCCGACGCAGGTCATGCGTGTGGCGGGCAATGAAGTGGGGCTGCAGCTGATGCCGCTCACCAAAAAGCAACATATCGATTTTGTACAGTGCACGTTCGCCCGCGCGGATACGTGGGCGCTCTGGCAGGACAGCTTCCCGGAAGATAAACCACTGGAAAGTCTGCTGGATATTCTGAAGTTGGGGTTCCGTGGTTATCGCCACCTTGCAGAATTTGCTCCGCCGTCAGTGAAAATAATTTTCCGGTCACTTACCTCGCTGGTTTCCTGGGTGGTGTCGTTTATCCCTCGTCGTCCTGAGCGGGATGAGGCGAAACAGCAACCGGACCCGGTTATGGCTCAACAATGATGATAACGCGATGAAAAGAAAACTTTCCTGGATATGTGCTGTGGCGGCGCTGCCCGCAATGATGGCTCAGGCGGCGCCTGAAAATACGCCTGCACCGACCGTACCTGTCGTCGCGCAAGCGACCGATCCGGTGGTCACCGCTGCGCCTTCGCAGACCGAAAACGTGGTACCGAATCAGCCAACGGAAGGCAACACCCTTCCGGGCACGCCAACAGGCGCTCAGGCGGTCGGCCAGGTGATGCCGGGTGTGAACGGTGCCAACGCGCCTATCGTTGCGGATAACATTCCGTCGCGTGACGTGAAGCTGACCTTTGCGCAGATTGCGCCGCCTCCGGGCAGCATGGTCCTGCGCGGGATCAACCCGAACGGCGGCGTTGAGTTTGGCATGCGCAGCGATGAAGTGGTCTCCAGCGCGCTGCTGAATCTGGAATACACGCCATCGCCGTCCCTGCTGCCGGTGCAGTCGCAGCTTAAGGTCTATCTCAACGATGAGCTGATGGGCGTGCTGCCGGTCACCAAAGAGCAGCTGGGCAAGAAAACCCTGGCTCAGGTGCCGATCAACCCGCTGTTTATCACCGACTTTAACCGAGTGCGTCTTGAGTTTGTCGGCCACTACCGCGACGTCTGCGAAAACCCGGCCAGCAGCACGCTGTGGATGGACGTGGGTCGTAACTCGTCCCTGAACATGACCTACCAGACGCTGGCGGTGAAAAACGACCTCTCCGCCTTCCCGGTGCCGTTCTTTGACCCGCGCGACAACCGCGAGCTGAACCTGCCGATCGTCTTTGCCGGTTCGCCGGATATCGCCCAGCAGCAGGCGGCGACCATCGTCTCCTCCTGGTTTGGTTCCCGCTCCGGCTGGCGCGGACAGAGCTTCCCGGTGCTGTTCGACAAGCTGCCGGACAGAAACGCCATTGTGTTTGCCACCAACGACAAACGCCCGTCCTTCCTGCGCGACCATCCGGAAGTGAAAGGTCCGACCGTCGAAATGATGAGTCATCCGGATAAGCCGTATGTGAAGCTGTTAGTGGTCTTCGGTCGTGATGACAAAGATCTGGTTCAGGCCGCGAAGGGCATTGCCCAGGGTAACGTCCTGTTCCGCGGCAACAGCGTCGACATTGGCGAAGTGAAACCGCTGCTGACGCGTAAGCCGTATGACGCGCCAAACTGGATCCGCACCGATCGCGCGGTCACCTTCGGCGAGCTGAAAACCTATGAAGAGCAGCTCCAGTCAACGGGTCTTGAACCGTCCGCGATCAACGTCTCTCTGAATCTGCCACCGGATCTTTATCTGCTGCGCAGCAACGGGATCGATATCGATCTGAACTACCGCTACACCGCGCCGCCGACCAAAGACAGCTCGCGGATGGATATCAGCCTGAACAACCAGTTCCTGCAATCCTTCCCGCTGACCAGCAGTCAGGACACCAACAAACTGCTGCTGCGTCTGCCGGTGCTTCAGGGTCTGCTGGACGGTAAAACGGACGTCTCCATTCCGGCGCTGAAACTCGGGGCGATGAACCAGTTACGCTTTGATTTCCAGTACATGAACCCGATGCCGGGCGGTTCGGTGGATAACTGCATCACCTTCCAGCCGGTGGCGAACCACGTGGTGATCGGTGACGACTCCACCATCGACTTCTCGAAGTATTACCACTTCATCGCCCTGCCGGATCTGCGTGCCTTTGCCAACGCCAGCTTCCCGTTCAGCCGCATGGCCGACCTGTCTGAAACCATCGTGGTGATGCCAAAAGCGCCAAACGAAGGTCAGGTCACGACCCTGCTCGACGCCATGGCCTCCGTGGGGGCGCAAACCGGCTTACCGGCGATTAACGTCACGCTGACGGATGATGGCAGCCAGATTCAGGGCAAAGACGCCGATATCATGCTCATCGGGAACATCCCGGATAAGCTGAAAGACGATAAACGTATCGACCTGCTGGTCCATGCGACCGAGTCCTGGGTCAACACGCCGCTGCGCCAGACCGCCTTCCCAAGCATCATGCCGGATAAAGCCGACCGCGAAGCGAGCGTACAGACGAACGTCAATTCGCAAGGCCCGATGGCGGCGATTGTCGGCTTCCAGTCTCCGTACAACGATCAGCGCAGCGTCATCGCCCTGCTGGCAGACAGCCCGCGTGGCTACGAGCTGCTGAACACGGCGATGAACGACAGCGGCAAGCGGGCGGCAATGTTTGGTTCGGTGGCGGTGATCCGTGAATCGGGCGTTAACAGTCTGCGCGTCGGCGACGTCTATTACGTTGGCCATCTGCCGTGGTTCGAGCGTCTGTGGTATGCCCTGGCGAACCACCCGGTGCTGTTAGCGGTATTCGCGGCGATCAGCGTCGTGCTGCTGGCGTGGGTGATGTGGCGTCTGCTGCGTATCATCAGCCGTCGTCGTCTGCATTCGGATCGTGAGTAACCGGTGATGAAAGGGTTTCGCTGGTGCGTAATGGCGATGGTGGTAATGGCGGCGGCGAACGTTCGCGCCGCCTGCACCTGGCCTGCCTGGGATCAGTTTAAAAAGGACTACATCAGCGAGGGCGGGCGCGTCATTGACCCCAGTGACGCGCGCAAAATCAGCACCTCCGAGGGGCAAAGCTACGCGCTGTTCTTTGCCCTCGCGGCGAACGACCGTAAGACCTTTGATCTGCTGCTCGACTGGACGCGCGACAACCTCGCGCAGGGCGATCTGAGCCAGCATCTCCCCGCCTGGCTGTGGGGGCAGAAAGAGAAAGACGCCTGGGCGGTGATCGACAGCAATTCCGCGTCGGATGCCGATATCTGGATCGCCTGGTCGCTGCTGGAAGCGGGGCGTTTATGGAACGCGCCGGACTACACCGCGACCGGGAAAGCGCTGCTCAAACGCATTGCCCGCGAAGAGGTGGTCAAAGTGCCGGGTCTGGGGCTGATGCTGCTGCCCGGTAAAATCGGCTTTGCCGAAGAGACCTCCTGGCGCTTCAACCCGAGCTATCTCCCGCCCCAGCTGGCGAACTATTTCACCCGCTATGGCGCACCCTGGACCACGCTTCGCGAAACCAATTTGCGACTGCTGCTGGAAACCGCGCCAAAGGGCTTTTCACCCGACTGGGTGCAGTATCAAAAAAATAAGGGCTGGCAGCTGAAGCCAGAAAAAACGTTTATCGGCAGCTACGATGCGATTCGCGTCTATCTCTGGGCGGGCATGTTGCACGACCGGGATCCGCAGAAAACGCGGCTGCTGGCACGTTTTAAACCCATGACGACGATGACAACAAAAAAAGGCGTTCCGCCGGAGAAGGTCGATGTCGCCAGCGGTAAAACCACGGGCGATGGCCCGGTCGGTTTCTCCGCCTCACTGCTGCCGTTTTTACAAGACCGCGACGCACAAGCGGTGCAACGCCAGCGTGTTGCCGACCATTTTCCCGGTAATGACGCCTATTACAGCTACGTACTGACCCTGTTTGGACAAGGATGGGATCAGCATCGTTTTCGTTTCACCGCAAAGGGTGAGTTACACCCTGACTGGGGCCAGGAATGCGCAAGTTCTCATTAAGTTTACTCAGTTTATCGCTCGGCTTAACGCTGATGCCGCTGGCGCAGGCCGCCAACTCCCCGCAGCAACAACAGCTGCTGGAGCAGGTGCGTCTGGGCGAATCGACCCACCGCGAAGATCTGGTTCGCCAGTCGCTGTATCGCCTTGAGTTGATCGACCCCAATAACCCGGACGTCATCGCCGCGCGTTTCCGCTACCTGCTGCGACAGGGCGATAACGCCGGAGCGCAGAAAGAGTTAGACCGGCTGAAAGGACTTGCCCCGACCTCCGGCGCCTATAAATCATCGCGCAACGCCATGACGCTCTCCACGCCGGAAGGGCGTCAGGAGCTGCAGCAGGCGCGTCTGCTGGCGACCACCGGCCATACCCAGGAGGCGATTGACGCCTACGACAAACTGTTCGCCGGGAATCCTCCCGACGCCACTCTCGCGACAGAATACTGGTCCGTGGTGGCGAAAAGCCCGGCTCGCCGCAACGAAGCCATTGACCATCTCAGACGCATCAACGCCACTAACCCTGGCAATACGGATCTGCAGAACACGCTGGCGCAGCTGCTGTTCCAGAGCGGACGCCGCGACGAAGGCTTTGCCGTGCTTGAGCAGATGGCGAAATCCAACGCCGGACGCGATGCTGCTTCCAGTCTCTGGTATCAGCAAATCAAAGACCTGCCGGTCAGTTCCGGCAGCGTAAAAGCGCTTCAGGACTATCTGCAGGTGTTCAGCGCGGGCGATAACGTCACCGCTGCACGCTCCCAGCTTGAAGCCCAGCAAAAACAGCTGGCCGATCCAGCTTTCCGTGCCAAAGCCGAAGGGCTGGCCGCCGTAGAGGCGGGACAGGGCGGAAAAGCGGTGTCGGAACTCCAGCAGGCGGTCAGCGCCAATCACGCCGACAGCGAAGCCGTGGGCGCGCTGGGGCAAGCCTATTCTCAGCGCGGGGATCGTGCCCGCGCCGTTGCCCAGTTTGAAAAAGCGATCGCCCTCGACCCGCAGAGCGACAACCGCGGCAAATGGGACAGCCTGCTGAAAGTGAACCGCTACTGGCTGCTGATCCAGCAGGGGGACGCGGCGCTGAAAGCCAACAACGTCCCGCAGGCGGAACGCTATTATCAGCAGGCGCGGAATATCGACAACACCGACAGCTATGCGGTGCTGGGCCTCGGCGATGCCGCCGTGGCGCGCAAAGATAACACCGCCGCCGAGCGCTTCTATCGTCAGGCTCTGCGGATGGACAGCGGGAACAGCAATGCGGTGCGCGGGCTGGCGAATATCTACCGCGCCGAATCGCCGGAAAAAGCCGATCAGTTCATCCGCTCGCTCTCCAACAGCCAGCGTCGCAGCATCGATGATATCGAACGCAGCCTGACCAACGACCGGCTCTCAGCCCAGGCGGAACAGCTGGAAAACGAGGGCAAATTTGCCCAGGCGGCAGAGATTCAGCGCCGCCGTCTGGCGCTTTCGCCGGGCGATGTGTGGATCACCTACCGCCTGTCGCGGGATCTCTACAGCGCCGGACAGCGCAGCCAGGCAGACACCCTGATGCGCCAGCTGGCCAGCCAAAAACCGAACGATCCGGAGCAGGTATACGCCTACGGGTTATACCTCTCTGGTAATAATCAGGACCGCGCCGCGCTCGCCCATCTGAACACCCTCCCGCGCGAGAAGTGGAGCGGCAACATTCAGGAGCTGGCCGACCGTCTGCAAAGCGATCAGGTGCTGGAAACCGCCAACCGCCTGCGCGACAGCGGCCAGGAGCGCGAGGCGGAAACCCTGCTGCGTCAGCAGCCGCCTTCCACGCGCATCGAATTAACGCTGGCCGACTGGGCGCAGCAGCGCGGGGATAACGCCTCGGCCAAAGCGGCGTACAACAGCGTGCTGCAACGCGAAGCGCAAAACGAAGACGCGCTGCTGGGCCTCGCGGAAGTGTATATCGCGGAAGGCAACAAGGACGCGGCCCGCGCTGAACTGGCGAAACTGCCCGCCGGGCAGAACGGCGAAGCGCCGTCGATCAACATGCAGCGCCGCGTGGCGCGAGTGCAGTCCGATCTCGGCGATACGGCTGCCGCGCAGCAGACCTTCAACAAAATCATTCCGCAGGCCAAATCTCAGCCACCGTCGATGGAAAGTGCGCTGGTCCTGCGCGATGCGGCCAACTTCCAGGCCCAGAGCGGCCAGCCGAAGCAGGCGCTGGAAACCTACAAAGATGCAATGGTCGCCTCTGGCGTCACCACCACGCGCCCTGAAGATAACGACAGCTTTACCCGTCTGACGCGCAATGACGAAAAAGACGACTGGCTGAAACGCGGCGTGCGCAGCGACGCGGCGGATCTGTATAAACAGCAGGACGTGAACGTCACCCTGCAGCATGATTACTGGGGCTCCAGCGGCACGGGCGGTTACTCCGACCTGAAAGCGCACACCACCATGCTGCACGTGGACGCACCGCTGTCGGACGGACGGATGTTCTTCCGTACCGACATGGTGAATATGGATGTTGGGACCTTTAGCCAAAAAAGCGACGGTACCTATTCCCCGCATTTCGGGACTTGCTATGACGTTCCATGCGTGGGCGGCGATCGCAGTCAATCTGATAGCGGCGCAAGCGTCGCGGTGGGTTGGGAAAATGACACCTGGGCGATGGATATTGGCACAACGCCAATGGGCTTTGACGTCGTCGATGTTGTCGGCGGGTTAAGCTACAGCAATGATTTGGGGCCCATCGGTTATACGCTGAATGTGCATCGTCGGCCGATCTCAAGTTCCTTACTGGCTTTCGGTGGGCAAAAAGATCCTAACAGCAACACGGGCGAAACCTGGGGCGGCGTCAGAGCTAATGGTGGGGTAGTCAGCGCGAGTTACGATAAAGGTGAAGCCAACGGCGTTTGGGCGAGTCTGGGGGCGGATACGCTGGAAGGCAAAAATGTTGAGGATAACTGGCGCGTGCGCTGGATGACGGGCTATTACTACAAGCTTATCAATGAAAATAACCGACGGGTGACGGTCGGCCTCAACAACATGATTTGGCACTACGACAAGGACTTGAGCAACTACACCCTTGGACAGGGCGGTTACTACAGCCCTCAGGAATATCTCTCGTTCTCCGTACCTGTTTTGTGGCGTCAGCGCACTGAGAACTGGTCGTGGGAACTGGGGGGCTCGGTGTCGTGGTCACATTCCCGTACCAAAACTATGCCACGCTACCCGCTGCTGAACCTTATCCCTGCGGATTACCGCGAGAAGGCGAGTGAGCAGACGGAGTCAGGGAGCAGCAGCCAGGGCACCGGTTACACCGCTCGTGCCATCATCGAACGTCGCGTCACCTCAAACTGGTTTGTCGGTATGGGCGTCGATATTCAGCAGGCGAAAGATTACACCCCGAGCCATGCGCTGCTTTACGTGCGCTACTCGGCAGAGGGCTGGCAGGGCGATATGGACTTGCCTCCGCAGCCGTTAACCCCTTACGCGGACTGGTAACCGGATTTATCTTTAATCCACTTCTTAGTCTCTCTTAAAATCGTCGCAATCGGGTATACTCCTCCGGGAATAGGGTAACGTTTTGTTACCCTATGCTTCGGGTTTTGTGGAGAGTCAATTTGCGTGTCAGCCGTTCTTTAACTATCAAACAAATGGCGATGGTTTCTGCCGTCACTATGGTGTTTGTATTCGTCTTTTGCGTCATTTTGCTGTTTCATTCCGTACAGCAGAATCGCTACAACACGGCTTCGCAACTGGAAAGTATTGCCCGATCGGTCCGTGAACCGCTCTCTGCGGCCATTCTCAAAGGGGATATCCCCGACGCAGAAACCATCATCAAGCGCATTCAGCCTGCGGGGATAGTCAGCCGCGCGGACGTGGTGTTACCGAATCAATTCCAGGCGTTGCGGATGAGCTTTATTCCCGAACGTCCGGTGCCGATGATGATCATGCGCCTGTTTGAACTGCCGGTGCAGATCTCGCTCCCGCTTTACTCCCTCGAACGCCCGGCCAACCCGCAGCCGCTGGCCTATCTGGTGCTGCAGGCCGACGCCTATCGCATGCACAAGTTTGTTATGAGCTGGATCTCAACGTTAGTAACTACTTACTTACTTTTGACGCTGATCCTCACCGTGGCCCTGACCTGGTGTATCAACCGCTTGATTGTCCATCCGCTGCGTAAAATCGCCCGCGAGCTGGACAGCCTTGCCCCGCAGGACCAGGTCGGGCACCAGCTGGCACTCCCGCGTCTGCACCACGATGATGAGATCGGCATGCTGGTGCGCAGCTACAACATCAATCAGCAGCGCCTGCTGCGTCAGCATGATGAGCTGAACAGCAATGCGACCCGCTTCCCGGTCTCGGACCTGCCGAACAAAGCCTTCCTGATGGCGCTGCTGGAGCAGACCGTCGCGCGCCAGCAGACCACCGCGCTGATGGCCGTCGCCTGTGAAACCCTGCAGGACACGGCGGGCGTGCTGAAAGAGAGTCAGCGCGAGATGCTGCTCTTAACGCTGGTGGAGAAGATTAAATCGGTGCTGGCGCCGCGCATGATCCTCACCCAGGTAAGCGGCTACGACTTTGTTATTCTGGCTCACGGCGTGAAAGAGCCGTGGCACGCCATCACATTAGGTCAGCAAGTACTCACTGTCATTAATGAGCGGTTGCCGATTCAGGGCATCCAGCTGCGCCCGAGCGCCAGTATCGGTCTGGCGATGTATTACGGCGATCTGACGGCGGAGCAACTCTATCGCCGCGCCTTCTCGGCGGCGTTCACCGCCCGCCGCAAAGGCAAAAACCAGATCCAGTTCTTCGAGCCGGAGCAGATGGAAAAGGCGCAGCAGCGCCTGACGGAAGAGAGCGATATTCTCACCGCGCTGGATAACGACCACTTTGCGATCTGGCTCCAGCCGCAGGTCAACCTTGCGACGGGCGAAGTGACCAGCGCGGAAGCGCTGCTGCGCGTCAAGCAGGCGGACGGTACCTGGGAGCTGCCTGAGGGGCTTATCGAGCGCATTGAGTCCTGCGGCCTGATGGTGACCGTTGGCTACTGGGTGCTGGAAGAGTCGTGCCGCCAGCTGTCGGCCTGGCAGGAGCGCGGGATCAACATGCCGCTGTCGGTGAATCTCTCGGCGCTACAGCTGATGCACCCGACGATGGTTTCGGAGATGCTGGAACTGATCAACCGCTACCGTATCAAGCCGGACACCCTGATTCTGGAAGTCACCGAGAGCCGTCGCATCGACGACCCGAACGAGGCGGTGGCGATCCTCAAACCGCTGCGTAACGCCGGGATCCGCATCGCGCTGGATGATTTCGGCATGGGTTACGCCGGTCTGCGTCAGCTCCAGCACATGAAAACGCTGCCGGTGGACGTGCTGAAAATCGACAAGACCTTTGTCGACGGGCTGCCGGATGACAGCAGCATGGTGGAAGCCATTATCCAGATGGCGCGCAGCCTGAATCTGCACGTGATTGCCGAAGGCGTCGAGACCGAAGCCCAGCGCGACTGGCTGGCGAAAGCGGGCGTCGAAAGCGGTCAGGGATTCCTGTTTGCCAAAGCCGTTCCGGCGGAAGAGTTCGAAAAACGTTACTTCAGTGACGACAATCCCCCCGCAAAAGTCTAACTTTGTTGCTGGCTTGTACGAGTCAGCACACAGTTTTTAACATTCATGTTTCATATTTGATCTAAGTTCATTTCTGTCATGTTTTACGGGTGTTATTTTAAAGCCGCAGGTAAGTCTTACCCATAAAAATCCTGTGGTTTTTCTTCCCAAGGACACCCTATGAAAACCTCTCTCTTTAAAAGCCTTTACTTTCAGGTCCTGACAGCGATTGCCATCGGTATTCTGCTTGGCCATTTCTACCCTGAACTGGGCGCTCAAATGAAACCGCTTGGCGATGCCTTCGTTAAGCTCATCAAAATGATCATCGCGCCCGTTATCTTCTGTACCGTGGTGACCGGTATCGCTGGCATGGAAAGCATGAAGGCGGTAGGCCGGACTGGTGCGGTGGCGCTGCTGTACTTTGAAGTGGTCAGTACCCTTGCGCTGATTATCGGCCTGATTATCGTGAACGTGGTGCAGCCGGGCGCGGGGATGAACGTCGATCCTTCCACGCTGGATGCGAAAGCCGTCGCCGTTTACGCCGAACAGGCAAAAGACCAGGGCATCGTCGCCTTCCTGCTGGATGTCATTCCCGGCAGCGTGATTGGCGCCTTCGCCAGCGGGAATATCCTGCAGGTGCTGCTCTTCGCCGTGCTGTTTGGCTTTGCCCTGCATCGTCTGGGCAGCAAAGGGCAGCTGATTTTCAACGTCATTGAGAGCTTCTCGCAGGTGATTTTCGGCATCATCAATATGATCATGCGCCTGGCACCCATCGGTGCGTTCGGGGCGATGGCCTTTACCATCGGTAAATATGGCGTCGGCACCCTGGTGCAGCTCGGCCAGCTGATCATCTGCTTCTATATCACCTGTATTCTGTTTGTGGTCGTGGTGCTGGGCAGTATTGCGCGCGCGACGGGCTTCAGCATTTTCAAATTCATTCGCTACATACGCGAAGAGCTGCTGATTGTGCTGGGGACCTCGTCCTCCGAATCGGCGCTGCCGCGCATGCTCGATAAGATGGAAAAGCTGGGCTGCCGTAAATCGGTGGTGGGGCTGGTCATTCCGACCGGGTACTCGTTTAACCTCGACGGGACGTCGATCTACCTGACGATGGCCGCGGTGTTTATCGCTCAGGCGACCAACAGCCACATGGATATCTTCCATCAGATAACCTTGCTGGTGGTGCTCCTGCTCTCCTCGAAAGGGGCGGCGGGCGTAACAGGTAGCGGGTTCATCGTGCTGGCGGCGACCATTTCCGCAGTTGGGCATCTGCCGGTGGCGGGCCTGGCGTTGATCCTCGGTATTGACCGCTTTATGTCCGAAGCCCGCGCCCTGACTAACCTGATCGGTAACGGTGTGGCGACGGTTGTGGTGGCGAAATGGGTCAAAGAGCTCGACCACAAAAAACTCGACGACACGCTCAATAATCGCGTCACCGAGAGCAAATCCCACGGTTTATCCTCTTAAATTCGATACTTATGCCCGCTCACCCTTGTCGGGGAGCGGGCTCCTGCGCATAATAACTGCTCATACCTGTCATACTTCGACAAGATTTTTTTCGGGTATATTTCACTTCACGCCGTGACGTTTAGCCGAACACGCGGTCTAATCGAAGTGTTTGAACGTTATCTTCAGAGTGCTCAATGTAGTGAGACACTCTTTTTAACCAGGAATGTTGATCAGGGGTTTACATGCAGGGCACAAAAATTCGACTCTTAACCGGCGGTTTGCTGATGATGGCAGCAGCCAGTTATGTGCAGGCAGATACACTCCAGCCCGACCCAGCCTGGCAGCAGGGCACACTGGCGAATGGGTTTCAGTGGCAGGTGTTAGCCACGCCGCAACGTCCCAGCGATCGCATTGAGATCCGCCTGTCGGTGAATACCGGTTCACTGACCGAAAACACGCAGCAGAGCGGGCTTAGCCATTTTATTCCTCGACTGGCGCTGACCCAAAGCGGCAGTTTGCAAGCAGTACAGGTGCGTTCACTGTGGCAGCAGGGCATCGACCCGAAACGTCCACTTCCACCTGCGGTCGTCTCCTACGACTACACCATGTTTAACCTCAGCCTGCCAAACAATCGTAACGACCTCCTGAAAGAAGCCCTCACGTGGCTGGGCGATACCGCCGGTAAAGTGGCGATCACCCCAGATACGGTCAACTATGCGCTGAGCAACAGCGACATGGTGGCGACCTGGCCTGCTGATACCAAAGACGGCTGGTGGCGCTATCGCCTGAAAGGGTCATCTTTGCTGGGGCACGATCCGGCAGAGCCTATCAAACAGCCGGTCGACATTGAGCAGGTCAAATCCTTCTATCAAAAATGGTACACCCCGGATGCAATGACGCTGATTGTGGTCGGCAACGTCGATAGCCGCGCGGTGATCGAGCAGATTGGCAAAACCTTCGGCGAGCTGAAAGGCAAACGCGAAGTGCCAGCGCCTGTTTCAACACTCGCACCGCTGCGTGCGGAGCCGGTCAGCATCATGACCGACACCGTGCGTCAGGATCGCCTGGCCCTGATGTGGGACACTCCATGGCAACCGATTCGCGAGTCCGCGGCGCTGCTGCGCTACTGGCGTGCAGATCTCGCGCGTGAAGCGCTGTTCTGGCACGTTCAGCAAACGCTCAGCAAAAATAATGCGAAGGATATCGGCATTGGTTTCGACTGCCGCGTGCTGTTCCAGCGCGCCCAGTGCGCCATCAACGTGGAATCGCCGAACGATAAGCTGAACGCCAATCTCGGCGTGGTCGCTAAAGAGCTGGCGAAAGTGCGTAAAGAGGGTCTGGGCGAAGAAGAGTTCAACGCCCTGGTCGCGCAGAAGAATCTGGAGCTGCAAAAACTGTTCGCGACTTACGCCCGCACTGACACGGATATCCTGATCAGCCAGCGCATTCGCTCCCTGCAAAATCAGGTGGTGGATATCGCGCCGGAGCAGTACCAGAAGCTGCGTCAGGACTTCCTGAACAGCCTGACCGTCGAGATGATTAATCAGGACCTGCGCCAGCAGCTGTCGCAGGATATGGCTCTGGTGCTGCTGCAGCCGAAAGGCGAGCCGGAATACAACGTGAAAGATCTGCAGGCGACCTGGGACAGCATCATGACGCAGGAAGAGCGCACCGCGCAGCCAGCGGCGGATGATTTACACCCGGACGCGACGGATATTCCGCAGGCGCAGTAATGTCAGTGTGTGCGGGCTGATGCCCTCACCCCGACCCTCTCCCACGGGAGAGGGAGAAAACATTAAAAAGGGCGACCGATGGTCTAATGCCAGTCAGTTAAGCAAAATAATGAATTTAAATTCATTATTTTGCTTGCCCAAGACCTTTATGGCATCAGTGGAATCGTTCCGTTCACTTTCGTTCCTCTGCTTCCGGTCCATCACTCTGCGGTGAACGTGCCAGGGTGGCTCAATCGCCACCACCCTGGCAACCCCGGCTCCCGGCAAAGAAAATCGCCGCTTCGCGGTGCCCTCAGCTTATTCCTTGCGGCTTTCGGGTCGGGCGCGATCCTGCATCCATGCAGGTCGCACCCTCTCGGCGCTTCCCTGCGCCTCGACCCGGCCTCCAGGAAACGCTTCGGCGATTTTCAGCCGGACTCACGATCCCTCAACCTTCACAGCCGTCTGAATGTGGCACCGGTGTTGGCCCCCGCAGAAATCGGCGAACCGGAGACCAGATGACAAGGGCTGGACGCCATGGATGGCGGCCAGAGGCGAAACGAGACAGGGATGTCGAGTCGAGCCGACCGCAGGCAGATGGTCGGGAGGTGAGCGCAGTGCGAAGCACCGATTTCATGGCGGGGCGCGGGGATTGACAAGGGGGCCGCGCAGCCCCCTTGTCACGTTCACAGGTTGTGACGCGATTATATTCTGCTGAACATAAGGTGAACGGAACAACCTCAGATGCTTAACTGACCAGCATTAGACCGATGGTCGCCCTTTTGCATTTTATTCCGGCATCGCCTCGCGCGGAATAATCGCCCCGCGGTACTGAATCACCGTACTCGCCGTCAGATGCCCGCGTTTTGCGGCCTCGGCGGCCGTACCGCCCGTCAGGCGCACCGCCAGATACCCGGCGCTGAACGAATCGCCCGCCGCCGTGGTATCCACCACTTTTTCTTTCGCCAGTTTCACCGCCGGGACGTCCACCACGGCTTCACCCGCAACTGAAACCAGGCAGGAGTCTGCTCCGCGCTTGATCACCACTTCAGACACACCGGCCTGATGCGTGCGGGCGATCACCTCGTCGACCGGTTTCTCGCCCCACAGGGCATCTTCGTCATCCAGCGTTAAGAACGCGATATCGGTGCAGCTCAGCATCTGCTGATAAACCTGCTGCGTCTCTTCGCGGCTCGCCCACAGGCGCGGACGGTAGTTGTTGTCGAAAATCACTTTCCCGCCGTTGGCGCGGCATTCGTGCAGCAGGGAGAGCAGTTTTTCGCGGCTTGACGGGCTTAAGATCGCAAGGCTAATCCCGCTCAGGTAGAGATAATCAAAGGTCGCCAGCTCTTCGCAGATCGCCGCAGAGTCGTCGCTCTCCAGCCAGAATTTCGCCGCCGCTTCGTTACGCCAGTAGTAGAACGTGCGCTCACCGGTGCTGTCGGTTTCGATGTAATACAGCCCCGGCAGACGGTTTTCCATACGCTGAATCAGCGACGTCCCGACGTTTTCACTCTGCCAGGCTTCCAGCATCTGCTGGCTAAAGCTGTCGGTACCCAGCGCGGTCACATAGTTAACCGTCAGCGCGTCTGGCGCGACCTGGCGGGCAATGTACACCGAAGTATTCAACGTATCGCCACCAAAACCGCGGCTAACGTCCGCCCCTTTTTGTGACAGCTCAATCATGCATTCGCCAATCACGGCAATTTTTTTAGACATAGTCGTGAACCTGAACAGATAAATTAAAGTAAGTGTGCGCTGTGGGGATTTTATGGTCAACTATATTAAAACGACGTTCCAAATTTTTTTTTGAGCCAGCGCGCGTTCCGGACAGATTCTGTCATCTTAATTTCATTTTCCCCGCCAACTGAACATAAAGTTCTCACTTCCCGGGCCGATAACCCTTTGACGAGTCCAGACACGTCATCTTTTTCTCAACAGGACATCTGAAATGAAGTCAGAGCAGGTTATCCAGCGGCTAAGCACCACTCCGGAAGCAAGTATTGAAAGCTTGCAGGAGCATCGCTATTGGCTGCAATGTGAGCGTGCTTATACTTATCAGCCCATTTACCGTACTGACGGCAGGCTGATGGCGATTGAGATTTTGACCGTCGTGACCCATCCGTCGAATCCCACGCAGCGTATCGCACCGGACCGTTACTTTGCCGAAGTGAGCGTGCGCCAGCGTCTGGATGTGCTGGAAGAGCAGCTCGAAATGCTAGGCACAAAGCAGGACTTTTTCGCTCGCCACGACATTCTGGCGTCGGTGAACGTCGACGGCCCTACGCTTATCGCCCTGCGCCAGAACCCGAAGCTGCAAAAACTGGTCGCCTCGCTGCCGTGGATGCGCTTTGAGCTGGTGGAGCACGTGCGCCTGCCGCAGGACTCTTCGTTCGCCTCGATGTGCGAGTTTGGCCCGCTGTGGCTGGATGATTTTGGCACTGGCATGGCGAACTTCTCCGCGCTCAGCGAAGTGCGTTACGACTACATCAAGGTGGCGCGTGACCTGTTCATCATGCTGCGCCAGACGTCGGAAGGCCGTAACCTGTTCACGCTGCTGCTCCAGCTGATGAATCGCTACTGCCAGGGCGTGATCGTCGAAGGTGTCGAAACCCTCGAAGAGTGGCGCGATGTGCAAAACTCACCGGCGGCGGCGGCACAGGGCTATTTCCTCTCCCGTCCGGTGCCAATGGACACGCTCGATAAGGTCATTATCACGCTGTAACCCCTGCTGTTTGCCGCTGCCTGAACTATATTCATGAAAGGCAAGGTAATAAAAAAGGGGATAACAATGACCAAAACCACCAGGATCGTTGCCTGGGTAGCAGGGATCTTCTTGTTGTTGATTGTGGTCGCGATCATCATCATTGCGACGTTCGACTGGAACCGCCTCAAACCGACCATCAACCAGAAAGTCTCCACCGAACTGAACCGGCCCTTCGCCATTCGCGGCGATCTCGGCGTGGTCTGGGAGCGTCAGAAAGACGAAACCGGCTGGCGCAGCTGGGTGCCCTGGCCGCACGTGCATGCCAACGATATTATTCTCGGCAACCCCCCTGATATTCCTGATGTGACGATGGTCCATCTCCCGCGCGTGGAAGCGACGCTGGCCCCGCTCGCGCTGCTGACCAAAACCGTCTATCTCCCGTGGCTCAAACTGCAACAGCCCGATGCGCGGCTGATTCGCCTGTCAGAGAAGAACAATAACTGGACCTTTAATCTCGCCAGCAGCGGTGAAGAGAAAGATCCCAACGCGCCGCCGTCGGCCTGGTCCTTCCGTCTGGATAATATTCTCTTTGATCGCGGGCGGATCGCCATCGACGACAAAGTCAGCAAAGCGGATATCGAGATCCTGGTCGATCCGCTCGGCAAACCGCTGCCGTTCAGCGAAGTCACCGGCACCAAAGGAAAAGACGATAAAACCCGCGTCGGCGATTACGTTTTTGGCCTGAAGGCGAAAGGGCGTTACAACGATCAGCCGTTGACCGGGACAGGCAAAATCGGCGGCGTGCTGGCGTTGCGCAGCGAAGGCACGCCGTTCCCGGTGCAGGCGGATTTCCGCTCGGGTAACACCCGCGTGGCCTTTGTCGGCACGGTGAACGATCCGATGAAAATGGGCGGCGTGGATCTGCAGCTCAAATTCTCCGGCGATTCGCTGGGCGAGCTGTATGACTTAACCGGCGTGCTGCTCCCGGATACGCCGCCGTTTGAGACGGACGGGCATCTGGTCGCCAAAATCGATACCGAAAAATCGTCGGTCTTTGATTACCGTAATTTCAATGGCCGCATCGGCGATAGCGATATTCACGGCTCGCTCGCCTACACCACCGGCAAGCCGCGTCCGAAGCTGGAAGGGGATGTGGAATCTCGCCAGCTGCGCCTCGCCGATCTCGGCCCGCTGATTGGCGTCGATTCGGGGAAAGGTGCGCAGCAGTCCAAACGTTCCGAACAGAAGAAAGGCGAGAAAGACATTCAGCCGTCGGACAAAGTGCTGCCGTACGATCGCTTTGAAACCGACAAGTGGGACGTGATGGACGCCGACGTGCGCTTCAAGGGGCGTAAAATCGAGCACGGCAGCACCTTGCCGATCAGCGACCTCTCGACTCATATCATCCTGAAAAACGCCGACCTGCGCCTGCAGCCGCTGAAATTTGGCCTGGCGGGCGGGACGATTTCCTCCAACATTCACCTCGAAGGCGATAAAAAGCCGATGCAGGGGCGGGCCGATATTCAGGCGCGCAGGCTGAAGCTGAAAGAGCTGATGCCGAACGTCGAACTGATGCAGAAAACCCTCGGTGAGATGAACGGCGACGCGGATATTCGCGGGGTCGGGAACTCGGTGGCGGCGCTGCTCGGCAGCAGCAACGGGAATCTCAAACTGCTGATGAACGACGGGCTGGTGAGTCGCAACCTGATGGAAATTCTCGGGCTGAACGTCGGTAACTTCATCATCGGGCAGATTTTTGGTGATGACGAAGTGCGGGTGAACTGCGCGGCGGCGAACCTCGACCTGGTCAACGGCGTGGCGCGTCCGCAGATTTTTGCCTTCGATACGGAGAATGCGGTGATTAACGTGACGGGGACGGCGAGCATGGCCTCGGAGCAGCTGGATTTGACCATCGATCCGGAGAGTAAGGGGTTCCGCATTATCACCCTGCGCTCACCGCTGTATGTACGCGGCTCGTTCAAGAATCCGCAGGCGGGTGTGAAAGCGGGGCCGTTGATTGCGCGCGGCGCCGTGGCCGCCGCGCTGGCAACGCTGGTGACGCCAGCGGCAGCCTTGTTGGCATTGATTTCACCGTCGGAAGGGGATGCGAATCAGTGCCGGACGATTTTGTCGCAGATGAAGAAGTAATTGTTGTGCGGTTTGCTGCCCGGTGGCGCTTCGCTTACAGGGCCTACGATCAGGTTTTGTAGGCCGGGTAAGGCGTAGCCGCCACCCGGCAAAACCCATCACAACGACTGATGCTTCGTCTCATGCGTCAACAACAACGCAATCAGCGTCAACCCTGCCATCGCTGCCAGATACACGCCCACATAGAACAGACCATAATTCGCCTGTAACCAGGTGGCGATATACGGCGCCACAGACGCACCCAGAATCGACGACACGTTATAGGAGAACGACGCCCCGGTATAACGCACTTCCGTCGGGAACAGCTCCGGCAGCAGCGCCCCCATCGGGCCAAAGGTCAGGCCCATCAGGCTTAAACCAATCAACAGGTACGCCATCACCAGCGCCGGACTGCCGGAACCCAGCAGCGGCGGGAAGACGAACAGCGCGAACAGAATAATCAGCGACGTAATCACGATCATGCTTGAGCGACGGCCAAATCGGTCGGCCAGCAGCCCGGCAATCGGCACCATCACGCCAAACCCAATCACCGCCATCATCAGCATCCACAGCACTTCGTTACGCGGCAGACCCAAACCCACAGGCGCGGCGGCGGTGCTGAAGGTCATGGAGTAGACCGTCATAATATAAAACAGCGTGTAGGTCGCCAGCATGATGAAGGTGCCGAGCACGGTCACGCGAAGATGTTTGGTCAGCAGCGTGCCGAGTGGGATTTTCACCTGCTTCTTCGCCGCCGCCACTTTGGCGAACACCGGGGTTTCATGCAGGGAAACGCGGACATACAGGCCGATCAGCACCAGCACTGCCGAGAAGATAAACGGAATACGCCAGCCCCAGCTCATGAACTGCTCGTCGGTCAGGAGCCAGGAGAGCAGCAGGAAGGTGCCGTTGGCGAAGAAGAAGCCAATCGGCGCGCCCAGCTGCGGGAAAGAGCCGTACAGCGCGCGTTTACGCGGTGGCGCATTCTCTGTCGCCAGCAGCGCCGCGCCGCCCCATTCACCGCCAAGGCCCAGGCCCTGACCAAAACGCGCCAGCGCCAGCAGCACCGGCGCCAGAATACCGATGGTTTCGTAGGTCGGCAGCAGGCCGATCGCCACGGTGGAAATCCCCATCGTCAGCAGCGACGCCACCAGAGTGACTTTGCGCCCGACGCGATCGCCAAAGTGACCGAACACCGCTGAACCAATCGGACGGGCAATAAAGGCGATGGCGAAGGTGGCCAGCGACTGAAGCGTTGCCGCCGTCGGGTCGCCCTGCGGGAAGAAGATATGCGGAAAGACGATGACCGCGGCGGTGGCGTAAATGTAGAAATCGAAGAATTCGATGGCGGTGCCAATCAGTGAGGCAACGACGACTTTATTACGCGAGTTGACCGGCGTGCTTTCCGGTTCTGAATCGAGAGTTGTGGCGGTGGCTTGCATAAAATTTTCTTATTGTTTGGTCTGACGAAAGGCCATATTACGCATAGCAAAAGCGACATTTCAATCTGTAACAGGGGCGTGAAGCGGCGAGAAAAGCAGCAAAAAGCGGATAATCTTCAGCCTGACGAAAACCCTTCCATGAAATGCTTCACAGAATTTAAATATCAGTCGATAAAACTGGTTTTTGGTTAAATAAAAGTTACAGGCTGGATTTATATGCTGAAATGCTGAATCGGGCTGAAATTTTGCATTCTTATTCAGCCCGATAAGGGGTTTAACGGTGGGTTTTGCCCGGCATGCGCGGGTCGTCTTTGTACTCGGCGGTGGCGATCCAGGCGGCGCAGAACAGCGTCAGGCGGGCGAAGAAGTAGAAGAACGCCATCAGGCCCAGCACCGAGCCGAACGCCGCGCCGGACGGGGATTTCACCAGCGACGGCAGGGTGTAGGTCATCACGATCTTAATCACT
This sequence comes from Lelliottia wanjuensis, assembly GCF_030238365.1. Classification (GTDB taxonomy): domain Bacteria; phylum Pseudomonadota; class Gammaproteobacteria; order Enterobacterales; family Enterobacteriaceae; genus Enterobacter; species Enterobacter wanjuensis. Next base: position 40,257 of record NZ_JASSOT010000048.1, read on the forward strand.
TCAAAGCCGATGGCGGCGATAAAGGTCCCGCGGATCAGCGCTTTCTTGCGCGGGCGGTGGCGCGGTAAACGCCAGAAAATCCAGAAGAACAGCAGGTAGTTGGCGAAGATTGAAATCGCCAGACCAATCAGCCGCCAGGCGGGTTTCAGCCACTCGATGTAATCCAGATACAGCGCCGAGATGATCATCTGCTGCGCAGAGCCGGCCACGGACGTGATCGACAGCGTTACCACCAGGGCGACCAGCAGGCCAATCAGCGACACGAAGTCGCGGAAATACTTAATCCAGATCTTCTCCTGGTCCTGCGGCGTGCGCTCCCAGACGTCGCGCGACTGGGCGCGAATCGCCTCGCGCAGGTTCCCCATCCAGTTAATCCCGGAGTAGAGGGCAATCAACAGCCCGACAATCCCTACGGTGGTACGCTGCTGCACGGCGGTGTTGATGGTGCTTTTGAGCGTGGCGGCCAGCGTCGGGTCGCTGACGTTAATCAGGATCTTGTTGAAAATGTCCTGTAACAGCGTCGGGTGCGAGGCGAGGACAAAACCCGCCGCGGCAAAGGACACCATCATAATCGGGATCATCGACAGGAAGGAGAAGTAGGTGATGGCCGCTCCAAACTGGTTGCCCATACGGTCGTTAAAGCGTTCTGCGGCGCGGATCAGGTGCGCAATCATCGGGCGGCGCTGAATCTTCTGCGCCGTTCCGGTGACGGTTTCCAGCGCTTTGGTGGCCTTGCTGGATGAGGGATTTTTTTCCGGCTCTGCTTCCATCTTCTTGATGGGGTCGTACTCCAGTTCCTGAGTGGGTCGTTGCGGGTTGTTTTCCGGCGTCACGCGCATTTTCCTTTTTTCGTTTGGCGGGAATTTACTGAATTATAGACTGCGACTAGTCAACGTAGGCTTTCATTATCGTCGTTAGCCACTCCATGAACAGATGAACGCGGCGCGAAAGGTTGCGCCGATGCGGGTAAATCAGGGAAACCGGCATCGGTTCGGCGCGGTATTGCGGCAGGATCTCGACCATTTTTTTGGCCTTGATCGCCTCACGCACGCCCACGCGCGGAACCTGAATAATCCCAAGCCCAGCCAGGCACGCCGCGTGATAGGTTTCGGTGCTGTTGACCGTCAAAATGCCGCCGGTTTTCACCCACTGGGTGGTATCGCCGTTATAAAACTCGAACCCCTGCGGACGCGTGCCCAGATTCAGGGCGTAGTGAATCACCGCGTGAGAGGCCAGATCGTCCAGATTCTCCGGGTAGCCAAAACGCGCCAGATAATCAGGGCTGACGCAGTTGATGATCGACAGTTTGCCGAGCGAGCGGGCGATTAACCCCGAATCCTTCAGCGTGCCGACGCGCACCACGCAGTCGAACCCTTCGCGTATCACATCGACCATCCGGTCGCTGCTGCTCAGTTCCAGCTCAATGCCGGGGTACTGCTGCAAAAAGGTGGGCAGTTTCGGGATGACTAAATTTCGCGCAACGCCAACGGGCATGTCGACGCGCAATCGTCCGCTGATGCTGGTGGGATCGTGCTGGAAAAGACCGTCCAGTTCGTCGAGGTTGGCCAGCAGATCTTTTGCCCGCTCGTAGTAGACCATCCCGTCCTGCGTGAGGCTGACGCGGCGCGTCGTGCGGTGTAACAGCTGGGTGCCGAGCAGGTTTTCCAGCGCCTGAATCTGGCGCGATACGCTACCTTTAGGAAGTCCTGACGTGTCCGCGGCGCGAGAAAAACTCTCCATTTCCGCCACGCGGATGAAGAGCTGCATTGCGTGAATTTTATCCATAGGCTGCGCTCATTATTGTTGTCAGTGAAACAGTGAAGCGTTTTCTGCCATCTTTATTGATTTTCTATCACCTAATAAGCTCTTACTCAATCGCCATATCAAACGAAACGAGGTTTATCATGAGTGAACGTATTGCATTAGTGACAGGTGGCAGCCGCGGCTTAGGTAAAAACGCAGCGCTGAAGCTGGCGGCGAAGGGAACCCACATCATCCTGACCTACAACAGCAGCCAGAAAGAAGCGCAGGAAGTGGTGCGCGAAATTGAATTAAAAGGGGTGAAAGCGGTGGCATTGCAGCTGAACGTCGGGGATACCTCAGCCTTCGAACGTTTTGCCGCTGAAGTGCTCTCCCAGCTTAAGCATGTCTGGCAGCGTGACACCTTCGATTATTTATTGAACAACGCTGGTACGGGTTTATACGCGCCCTTTGCGGAGACCAGCGAAGCGCAGTTTGACGACGCGATGAACGTCCATTTCAAAGGCCCGTTCTTCCTGACCCAACGCCTGTTGCCGCTGATCAAAGACGGCGGGCGCATCCTCAACGTCTCCAGCGGACTGGCGCGTTTTGCTCAGCCGGGCTCCAGTACCTACGCGGCGATGAAAGGGGCGATGGAAGTGCTGACCCGCTATCAGGCCAAAGAGTTAGGCGCGCGTAAAATCACCGCCAATATCATCGCGCCGGGCGCGATTGAGACCGATTTTGGCGGCGGACGGGTGCGCGATAATGCGCAGATTAATCAGATGGTGGCGTCGAATACGGCCCTTGGGCGCGTCGGACTGCCGGATGACATCGGTGACGCCATCGCGGCCCTGCTGAGCGACGAACTGGGCTGGATGAATGCCCAGCGCATCGAAGTGTCCGGCGGGATGTTCCTGTAAGTTCTTAACGGCTTTCAGGCTGATATTCATGCTTTAACAGGCTGAAAATCCAGTCGTTATGCCAGCTATCCGCCAGCCAGTAGTTTTCCCGCAACTCGCCTTCCAGCACAAAGCCTGCTTTCTCCAGCAGGCCGCGGGAGGCGGCGTTGCCCACCGTCACCGTGGCGGTCAGACGGCGAATTCCCCCCTCGTTAAACGCGTAATCACACACGGCGCGTAACGACTCATATCCGTAGCCTTTCCCCTGAGATTCCGCCGCGAAAATAAAGCCCACTTCCGCGCAGTCATTTTCTCTGTGAATATAACCGGTAGCCCCCAGCGGGGTCTGGGTGGCAGTGTCACGCACAATCAGACACAGCCAATGTGCGCTGCCAGGTTCCCACGGTTGTAGACGAGGTTCGAATGCCTCCCGAATGACGGCAATTGGCCGCTTATCGGCGATAAATCGCATCACATCGGGGTGTTGTTGCAGCGACAGGTAAAACGGCCAGTCCTGTTCCTGTACAGGCGAGCAGGTCAGGCGTGAAGTAGTGAGTACCGGCATTCGTTTTCTCCCATAACTATTTTCAATGATTATAGAGCTGTCACTTTATTTCTCCATAATCTCAGTTATGGTTTAACAGCACAGAAATAAAAGAAAAAATTGCCTTTAAGGCCAGCTTAATCAGCTTTGTAGTACTTAAGGAAAATGATGACATCGGGTACATCGCACCATATCGGCGAGCAGTTTGAACATTGTATTGGCATTATTCGTCATGCATCCGTGGAGATCTTACTGCTCCTGGATGTGCACGTCTCTGAGGGGAAAGACCCGCGCTGGTTCCTCGACCAGCTCGATACGGCCCGACTGGCGCTGGGCGGATGGGGACCGGTGGCGAAACGGCTGAATCTGAATGACGCCGAAATGTCCGACTTCACGCTGCAATTACGCCTGTTGCAGCAGCGCGTGCCGAAATATGAAAGCGGCCAGGATGTCAGCCAAAACCAGCTCATCGCTGCGGTGCGTTTCGTCACGGCGCTGGAACATCTTCGTCTGCAGCAGCCCTTGCTGGGCTACAACACCGACCTCGCGCCGGGCAACGAATCCCTGCAACTTCAGGCGCATAAGCAGGTACGCGCGCTCGAACTGATGATTAAATCCTTGATCATGCAGGCGTGGCCCGATCCGGTGCGGCTTAATAATCACCTCAAAACTCTCTTCAACGCCGACCGCGTCCGCCGCTGGCTGAAGAACAGCGAGCGCAACGATGTGCTGAGCGGCATGATGTTCAGCGAAATGGCGCAGATGCTGGTGGATAAGAAAGAGTTCAGCCGCTACTACTCGTCGCTGTTTAATGACCGCTCGAATTTAACGCTGCTGGTGGAGCCGCGTAAAACCCTGCAAACCTTCCTCGATGACATCCGCCAGATCCGCAATATGCTCACCGTGCAGCAGGCGCTGAGCTCGGCGCAAATCCTGCTGCTGGATAACTACTACGCTCAGATTGCCGGGCCGATCCAGCGGGCGTTTGAAGAAGGGCGCACGCGCATCAACCCGACCGGGCTGATGGCGGTCGACGCCGGCGAGCTGCATAACTTCTGGGAAAATGCGCAGAAGATGGACCGTCAGACCGGCGGCGATCTGTTTGAAATTCGCGACAGCATTGAAAAACCGACTCAGCGCGCACCGCGCACCCCCGAGCAGCGCGACCAGCTGATCTCCGGTGCACTGTGGGGTGCGGTGGGGGTGATGGTGCTGGCGATCGTTGCGGGCGGAGTCTGGCTGGTGTTCGGCAGCAGCCCGCCGTCAGCGGCCGCCGCGCCCAACCCCGAGCCGCCGCAGGTGGCGCAAGAGATGCGTGAAGCCCCGTCCTCGCGGGAAAAACTGACGCGTATGGGAGTGACCTGGGATGAGAACAACTTCCGCTCGGCCATCGATCGCAATGATACTCGCGCGACGCTGCTGTTTTTAAAGGGCGGAATGGACTGGAAGATGTCCTGGACCGAGCAGGCGATGTCAGCCGGATACGATGACGTGCTGGAAGTGTTGATGCGCTACCGCCTGCAAATGGTCGAGCAGAAACCCTGTCGTCGCTTTATTGCAACCGTGAGCCATGCGATGGCGAACGGCGAACAGCTGACCTCCATACGCAAGCAATATCTGAAGGCGTTCTGTACGGTACCCGCGGTGGTGCAGCGGCAGAAAAACGAAGCCGATCAGGCGAAGCGCCGAGCCCTGGCGCAGCCGGATGCGAGCACGAAAAAATGGCAATCAATCCAGACCGATATTTATGATGTGATTCGCTAATCTCCACCACCTTGTAGGCCGGGTAAGGCGAAGCCGCCACCCGGCTTTTTTATGCACCGAAGCCAGAAATTGCCCGATGGCGCTGCGCTTATCGGGCCTACGGGTTAGGGCTCAGCCTTTGTAGGCCGGGTAAGGCGCAGCCGCCACCCGGCTTATTTCAGCACCGAAGCCAGAAACCGCTAAGGTTCTCCGTACAGCCCAATCAGCCGTCGCACGACGCCGTTGGTCCAGCCAAAACCATCCTGCAACGGATACTCGCCACCGCCGCCTTCGCGCGGCGTGCCGCTGGCGATATGGTACTTCTCAATCAGCTTGTGGTGCGTTTTGTAGAAGTGGTTCACCGTCTGCAGCCAGCTCCAGGCGATCTCATCTCCCAGCGAGTCATTGCCGTACTGTTTGAACCCCTGAATCGCCATCCACTGTAGCGGCGCCCAGCCGTTCGGTTTGTCCCACTGTTCGCCCGTTTCGTGCTCGGTAGCGAGAATGCCGCCCGGCGTCAGCAGACGGGCTTTCACCGTATCGGCCAGACGGTCGGCCTGTTCGTGAGTCGACATCCCGACGTACAGCGGCACGATGCTGGCAGCAGAGAACAGTCCCATCTCTTCACGACGCCAGTCGTAATCGCGGTAACAGCCGTTTTCGTCGTCCCACAGGAAGCGATTCACGGCGGCGCGGCGGTCGTTGGCTTTCTGGCGGAAGGTGGTTTCGGTCTCTTTATCGCCTTTTGCGCCGGAGATATTGGCGATAGCGCTTTCCAGCTTGAACAGGAACGCGTTCAAATCGATCGGGATAAACTGGGTGGTGCGAATGCTGGCGAGACGCCCGGCATCGCGCAGCCAGCGGGAGGAGTAATCCCAGCCCGACGCCGCGCCCGCGCGCAGATCCCGATAAACTTCATTCGGCGGACGGCCCGAGTGCTTTGCGGTTTCCACATCTTCAATCCACGACTCGTCGCGCGGTGTGTCGCGGTCGTCCCAGTAGCGGTTGAGCAGCGAGCCGTCCGGCATGCGTACCACGTGGCGATAGGCCTGATTCAGCACCAGCGACTCGGCACCGTCCATCCAGAAAGCGTACTCCATCAGCAGGTGGTCGAGATAACGCTTCGCCCCGCGCACGCCGTCCTCTTCAAACAACTCAACCATCAGGGCAAAGACCGGCGGCTGCGAGCGGCTGAGGTAATAGGTACGGTTCCCGTTCGGGATGTGCCCGTAGCGCTCGATCATCCACGCAAAATTGTCGGCCATGCACTTGAGCAGATCGTTGCGCCCGCTCTCCGCCAGCCCCAGCATGGTGAAATAGGAGTCCCAGTAGTAAGTCTCGCTGAAACGCCCGCCGGGCACGATATAGGCCTGCGGCAGCGCCAGCAGGGACGACCACGGAATATGATCCTGCGGCTCGCGCGTCAGCACCGGCCACAGATTATCGATGTGCTCTTTGAGGGACTGGCTCGGGTCGGAGACGTATTCGGTGGTCAACGATTCCGGCATCCAGAAGTGGTTTTCGACAAAGCGCTTCAGGTCGAAATCGCGGTGGCGTCGCACCTTGCGATAGCGAATGAGGATGTCGAGCGGGTCCATCTTCGGCGCACAGTCGGGGAAGGTTTTGCTGTCGGCAAACAGGCGCGTCGACTGGACGTGCTCGAAGAGTTCAAGATAGCGATCGGCCGGGGTGAGCGCGTCAGACGCGGGCAGCCCCTCAATCATTTCGGGTTCCGGTTCCGCCTCGATCATCTCATCCAGTTTCAACTCGCAGGGATCGGTTTCGTAGCGCAGCTCTTCTGCAATCTCGAACTCGACGATATCTGCAGCGTGTAATTTCTGGTTGAACATGGTGGTTAGGACCTCCGGTTTGCGTTGTCACACATACGGGTGTTTCCCGGGCATCTACTAAGCTTAGACACTCGCTTCGGTGTGTGAAGGACGAAGTGTGCGGTAGATCACGTTTTGTGGTTTGGCCTGGTTTGAGCGAACGGGTGGTATCTGCTTGATTCTGCGTTTTTTATTCGACCGGGTAAACGAGAGAGGCGCTGGAGAAATTCGGAGCATTCGTTTTGCAACGATTTATGAATGGTCAAACAAAATGCCCCTCGGGAGAGGGGCATTGGGAATTAACGCATCGTCACAAACTCTTCTGCCGCCGTCGGGTGGATCGCCACGGTATTGTCGAAGTCTTTCTTGGTCGCACCCATTTTCAGCGCTACCGCAAAGCCCTGCAGGATTTCATCCATGCCGAAGCCGATGCCGTGGATCCCGACGATTTTCTCTTCCGGGCCGACGCAAACCAGCTTCATGCGGCACGGCTGGCGATGAGATGTTACCGCGGTGTACATCGCCGTGAAGGACGATTTGTACACTTTCACCTGATCGTCGCCATGCAGCTCGCGCGCCTGCGGTTCGGTTAAACCGACGGTGCCGATTGGCGGGTGGCTGAAGACTACGGTCGGGATGTTGCTGTAATCCAGATGCTCGTCCGGCTTGTTGTTGAACAGACGCTCAGACAGACGACGGCCTGCGGCAACGGCAACTGGCGTCAGCTCAACCGCACCGGTGTTATCACCGACCGCATAAATTCCTGGAACACTGGTGTTCTGGAACTTATCGACTTCGATGTAGCCTTTCGCATTGGTTTTCACGCCGGTGACGGCGAGATTGAAGTTGTCGTTAGCCGGTTCGCGGCCAATCGCCCAGATCAGGCAATCGACGGTCTGGCTGCGGCCATCTTCCAGCTCCAGAGTCAGGCTGCCGTCGGCGTTTTTCACCACCGCTTTTGGTACCGCGTTGGTGTGCAGTTTTGGCCCTTCGGCGTTCATCACTTCGACCAGCGTCTCAACGATCAGCGGATCAAAGCTGCGCAGCGGCGCGTGTTTACGCACGAACAGGTGCGCATCCGCGCCCAGGCCGTTAATCACACCTGCCAGCTCGACAGCGATATAACCCGCACCGACTACCGCCACGCGTTTTGGCAGGGCAGGCAGTTCGAAGAAACCGTCGGAGTCGATACCGTATTCCACGCCCGGAATGTCCGGGTGGCTCGGACGACCGCCGGTGGCGATCAGGATATGATCGGCGGTGATCGTCTCGCCGTTCACTTCGATCGTTTTCGCATCGACGAAGCGCGCAAAGCCGCGGATCACATCGACGTTATTTTTGCCCAGCACGTTGTCATACGAAGTATGGATGCGGTCAATGTAGGCGGTACGGCTGGCAATCAGCTTGTCCCAGTCGAAGTGATTGATGGTGGTGTCGAAGCCGTAATCCGGGCCGTACATATGGATGGCCTCACGGATTTGCGCGGCGTGCCACATCACTTTTTTCGGTACACAACCGACGTTCACGCAGGTGCCGCCCAGCTCTTTGGCTTCGATCAGCGCACATTTCTGGCCGTACATGGCTGCACGGTTAATCGAGGCGATACCGCCGCTGCCGCCGCCAATGGCGATGTAGTCATAATGCTTAGTCATAACTTCTTCCTTAATCGTTGATTGCCGCGATTGTATACCTGGAATCCATAGGTTCCACCGATGACTGCGATTACTCTGGCACGATCCAGCTGACGGTCGCGTGGCCATGACCACTTGGCACCAGGGTTTTGTGCAGCCACGGCAGGACGTTGTTCATCTGCGCTTCGAGTTTCCACGGCGGGTTGATGACGATCATCCCGGAGGCAGTCATGCCGCGCTGATCGCTGTCCGGACGCACCGCCAGCTCGATCTGCATAATTTTGCGGATGCCGGTCGCTTCCAGCTCTTTGATCATGCGCTTGATTTGCGCGCGCAGAACCACCGGATACCACAGGGCGTAGGTCCCGGTGGCGAAGCGTTTGTAGCCTTCGTTGATGCCGGTAACCACCGCCTGATAGTCGGTTTTGATTTCGTACGGCGGGTCGATCAGCACCAGGCCGCGGCGGGAGACCGGCGGCAGTTTGGATTTCAGCTGCTGATAGCCGTCGGCTTTTTCCACGCGTGCGCGGTCATCTTTCTGGAACTCAGAGCGCAGCAGCGGGAAATCGCTCGGGTGCAGTTCGGTCAGCTGAAGGCTGTCCTGCTCGCGCAGCAGCTGGCGTGCAATCAGCGGCGAGCCAGGGTAGTAGCGCAGCTGGCCGCTGCGGTTGAAATGATTCACCACGCCGATGTACGGCTCCAGCTCAGCCGGAAGATCGTCCTGCTGCCAGATGCGGGCGATACCTTCCAGATATTCACCGGTACGCTCCGCGTGCTGGCTGCTGAGCTGATAGCGGCCCGCGCCCGCGTGGGTGTCCAGATAGAGAAATGGCTTATCTTTCTCTTTCAGAGATTCAATAATCAGACTCTGAACGGTGTGTTTGAGGACATCGGCGTGGTTGCCCGCGTGGAAGCTGTGGCGATAACTGAGCATGGGTAAAGGTGTTCCAGTAGAGAATCGTAGGCCCGATAAGCGAAGCGCCATCGGGCGAAAAAAGAGCGTATTGGCACAGTATACAGAAAAGTCCCCGCCGCCGCGAAAGCGCTGCGCCTGGCATTGAAATTCACTACACTTATCCCCATTACAGAGACAATATGCCCAGCGCCGGATGCGCGCTTCATTCACCTTATTCAACAGGACAGCGCTTATGACCAACCCATTACTCACGCCTTTTTCGTTGCCGCCATTTTCTAAAATCCTCCCTGAGCACGTTGTCCCGGCTGTAACCCAGTCGCTGGATAACTGTCGCGAGGCGGTTGAGCGCGTGGTTGCGCAGGGCGCACCTTACACCTGGGACAATCTGTGCCAGCGTCTGGCGGAAGTGGATGACGTACTGGGCCGTATTTTCTCGCCGGTGAGCCACCTGAACTCGGTGAAAAACAGCCCGGAGCTGCGCGAAGCCTACGAACAAACCCTGCCGCTGCTCTCTGAGTACAGCACCTGGGTCGGTCAGCATGAAGGGCTGTACAACGCGTATCGCGATCTGCGCGACGGCGAAAACTACGCGAAGCTGGATATCGCCCAGAAGAAAGCGGTCGATAACGCCCTGCGTGATTTTGAACTGTCGGGCATCGGCCTGCCGAAAGAGAAACAGCAGCGCTACGGTGAAATCGCCGCGCGTCTGTCCGAGCTTGGCAACCAGTACAGCAACAACGTCCTCGACGCCACCATGGGCTGGTCGAAGCTCATCACCGATGAAGCCGAACTGGCAGGCATGCCAGAAAGCGCGCTGGCTGCGGCCAAAGCGCAGGCCGAAGCGAAAGAGCAGGATGGCTATCTCCTGACGCTGGATATCCCGAGCTATCTGCCGGTGATGACCTACTGCGACAACCAGGCGCTGCGTGAAGAACTCTACCGCGCCTACAGCACCCGCGCCTCTGACCAGGGCCCGAACGCCGGTAAATGGGACAACAGCCCGGTGATGGCGGAAATTCTCGCTCTGCGTCACGAGCTGGCACAACTGCTGGGCTTTGACAGCTACGCCGAAAAATCCCTCGCCACCAAAATGGCGGAAAACCCGCAGCAGGTGCTCGATTTCTTAACTGACCTCGCTAAACGCGCGCGTCCGCAGGGCGAAAAAGAGCTGGCTCAGCTGCGTGCCTTCGCTAAAGCGGAGTGTGGCGTGGAAGATCTGCAGCCGTGGGACATCGCCTACTACAGCGAAAAACAGAAACAGCATCTCTACAGCATCAGCGACGAGCAGCTGCGCCCATACTTCCCGGAAAGCAAAGCCGTTAACGGCCTGTTCGAAGTGGTGAAACGCATCTACGGCATCACCGCCAAAGAGCGTCACGATGTGGAAGTCTGGCACCCGGAAGTGCGTTTCTTCAAGCTGTACGACGAGAAAAACGAGCTGCGCGGCAGCTTCTATCTGGACCTGTACGCGCGTGAGAACAAACGCGGCGGGGCGTGGATGGACGACTGTGTCGGCCAGATGCGTAAAGCCGACGGCTCGCTGCAAAAACCGGTCGCCTACCTGACCTGCAACTTCAACCGTCCAGTCAATGGCAAACCGGCGCTGTTCACGCACGACGAAGTGATCACCCTGTTCCACGAATTCGGCCACGGTCTGCACCATATGCTGACCCGTATCGAAGCGGCGGGTGTGTCTGGCATCAGCGGTGTACCGTGGGATGCCGTCGAGCTGCCGAGTCAGTTTATGGAAAACTGGTGCTGGGAGCCGGATGCGCTGGCGTTTATCTCCGGTCACTATGAAACCGGTGAACCGCTGCCGAAAGAACTGCTGGATAAAATGCTGGCGGCGAAAAACTACCAGGCGGCGATGTTTATCCTGCGCCAGTTGGAGTTCGGCCTGTTCGACTTCCGTCTGCACGCGGAGTTCAGCCCGGAGCAGGGGGCTAAAATCCTCGAAACCCTGGGCGAGATTAAGAAGCAGGTGGCGCTCATTCCTGGGCCATCGTGGGGCCGTTTCCCGCACGCCTTCAGCCATATCTTTGCGGGCGGCTACGCGGCGGGCTACTACAGCTACCTGTGGGCCGACGTGCTGGCAGCGGATGCCTTCTCTCGCTTCGAAGAGGAAGGGATATTCAACCGCGATACCGGTCAGTCGTTCCTGGATAACATCCTGACGCGCGGCGGTTCCGAAGAGCCAATGGAGCTGTTCAAACGCTTCCGTGGCCGCGAGCCGCAGCTGGATGCGATGCTGGAACATTACGGAATCAAAGGCTAATCGCGTTCGTGAAAATTTGTTTGCTGGATGAAACAGGCGCCGGAGACGGCGCCTTATCTGTTCTTGCCGCCCGCTGGGGGCTGGAGCACGATGCTGAAAATCTGATGGCGCTGGTGATGACGCCAGAACATCTGGAACTGCGCAAAAGCGATGAGCCCAAGCTTGGCGGGATTTTTGTCGATTTTGTCGGCGGGGCGATGGCGCACCGTCGCAAATTTGGCGGCGGTCGCGGTGAAGCGGTGGCGAAAGCGGTCGGTGTGAAGGGCAGTTATCTCCCGGACGTGGTAGATGCCACGGCAGGCCTGGGGCGGGATGCTTTTGTGCTGGCATCCGTGGGCTGTCGCGTGCGGATGCTGGAACGTAACCCGGTGGTCGCCGCTCTCCTCGACGACGGTCTGGCGCGCGGGTATGCCGACCCGGAGATTGGCTCGTGGTTGCAGGAGCGGTTACAGCTGATGCACGCCTCCAGCCTGACGGCGCTGACGGATATCACGCCGCGTCCGCAGGTGGTCTATCTCGATCCGATGTTTCCGCACAAGCAGAAGAGTGCGCTGGTGAAGAAAGAGATGCGGGTGTTTCAGTCGCTGGTGGGGCCTGATTTGGATGCGGATGGATTGCTCGAACCGGCCCGCCTGCTGGCGACCAAACGCGTAGTGGTGAAGCGCCCGGACTATGCGCCGCCGCTGGCGGATGTCGCGACCACCAACGCCGTGGTGACGAAAGGGCATCGGTTTGATATTTATTCCGGGACGCCGGAATAACAAAGCCCGGTGGCGCTAACGCTTACCGGGCCTACAAAACCTGATCGTAGGCCGGGCAAGCGCTAGCGCCGCCCGACAATTCACACTTACTCGTCTTCTTCATCACGCAGCGGCACAATCAACATATCCACGTGGACGGTGTTGATCAGCTGGCGCGCGGAAGACATCAGTTTGCTCCAGAAATCCTGGTGATGACCGCAAACGACGAGGTCCATATCGTATTTCTTAATCGCATCGACCAGTACCTGGCCCAGGTCGCCGCTACCGCTTAAGGTTTCAGTAATCGGATAGCCGGCGTTGGTGGAGAGCTCAGACAGCGCGTGGTGCGTCTCTTCGGAGATGCGTTTTTGCATATCGCCAAGGTTAACGTCGATAAGACCGGTGTAGAGATCGGAGTAATTCACATCAACGTGAATCAAAGAAACTTTCGCGTTGTATGGGCGTGCCATGGATACCGCTTTATCAACCAGCACTTTGCTCTCCGGGGAGAGGTCTACCGCGATGAGAATGTGTTTGTAAGCCATAGTGTTACTCCTTCCTTAAGTTATCGATGACTATCAGGTAAGCCGTCGCCTTTCTGCCTTCATTACGGCCCAGTTCAACAAATTTTTCAAGCTTTGGTGTTGATAACGATTAACCTTGTGGCAAAAAAATTAACGGATCTCCTACACTATTTAATGAGCCGTTCGGATATTAAAACGTGAACCCGATCGACTTTCGTCATTCTTTCACTGATCTGTCTGTCAGGGCATTGGGGTGCGGTTGTCCAGAAGTCTCGCTTCGTGGGCGGACGCCGGGGAGGAAGTATGATTAGCACCGTCGCATTGTTTTGGGCGTTATGTGTGGTTTGCATAGTGAATATGGCGCGCTATTTCTCATCGTTACGTGCGCTATTAGTGGTACTTCGAGGTTGCGATCCGTTGCTTTATCAGTATGTGGATGGTGGAGGCTTCTTCACGTCGCATGGACAGCCCAGCAAACAGATGCGTCTGGTGTGGTACATCTACGCCCAGCGCTATCGCGATCACCATGACGACGAGTTTATCCGTCGCTGTGAGCGTCTGCGTCGCCAGTTCATTCTGACCAGCGCCCTGTGCGGGCTGGTGGTGGTGAGCATGGTGGCGTTAGCGCTCTGGCATTGAGCCAAAAAAAAGCGGGTCAGTTTCCTGACCCGCTTTTTCATTGCTTATCCTGCATTAAATCAGTTTCAGCGACAGCCAGTACAGGCCGCCCGAAAGCAGAATCGACGCCGGGAGGGTGAACACCCAGGCCATCAGGATGTTGGTCACGGTTTTACGCTGCAAACCGCCGCCATCAACAATCATCGTACCGGCAACCGAAGATGACAGAACGTGAGTCGTTGAAACCGGCATACCGGTGTAACTCGCCAGACCGATAGAAACGGCAGCGGTCATCTGCGCGGACATACCCTGCGCATAGGTCATGCCTTTCTTACCAATCTTCTCGCCGATGGTGGTCGCCACACGACGCCAGCCAATCATTGTCCCGATACCCAGTGCCAGTGCAACGGCCATGATGATCCAGATTGGCGCGTACTCAATAGTATTGAGCATATCGCCTTTCAGTTTCTTCAGCAGACGCTGGTCATCGTTGTTCACATCTGGCTGCTTCGCGACTTTATCGGTCACATCAGAGATGCACAGCATGATGCGACGCAGCTGACCACGTTGTTCAACGGACAGTTTGTCGTAGCTTTCGATATCGCTCAGCATGCCTTTAGCACGTTCCAGCGCGTTGATCGCGTTTGCCGGGTGGCAGTGGAACTCGCCCGGAGCGGTGGTCGCACCCGGTTCCGGAGAAGGAATCAGCTGATCAACACCGGTCACGCGTTTCAGCAGTTCAGGGTGCTGCTGGAAGTACGTTTCGACGTTGTTTACTGCATCACGGGTACGGGTGATTTCGTATCCGGTGGCGTTCATGTTGACCACGAACCCTGCCGGAGCGACACCAATCAGGACCAGCATGACCAGGCCAATGCCTTTCTGACCGTCGTTTGCGCCGTGAGAGAAGGCGACGCCGATAGCGGAAAGAATCAGAGCGATACGCGTCCAGAACGGAGGCTTTTTCTTGCCATCTTTCTTTTCACGTTCTGCGGGAGTCAGGTGAATACGGGCGCGTTTTTTGGTTCCGCTCCAGTAACGACGCAGGATGAAAATCAATCCACCTGCAACGACCAGGCCCACGATAGGGGAGATAATCAGAGAGCCGAAGATCCCCATCACTTTAGGGATGTTCAGCGCGTCAACGACAGACGTGCCGGTCATCAGGGCGTTGGTTAACCCGATACCGATAATCGCGCCGATCAGCGTGTGAGAACTGGATGCAGGCAGGCCGAAATACCAGGTACCGAGGTTCCAGATAATCGCAGCAAGCAGCATGGAAAATACCATCGCGAGACCGTGCGCTGAACTCATATTCAGAAGCAGGTCTGTAGGCAGCATGTGAACGATGGCATAGGCTACGCTTAGGCCACCAAGTAGAACACCAAAGAAGTTAAAGACAGCCGCCATAACAACCGCAACTTGCGATCGCATTGCGCGAGTGTAGATAACCGTTGCGACTGCGTTCGCAGTGTCGTGGAAGCCATTGATAGCTTCGTAAAACAGCACAAATGCCAGAGCAAGCAATAGTAAAAGCCCGGTATGTAAATCCAGACCAGCAAACAAATGTAGCATAGGACGTTACGCCATTTTGGAGGACATGAACGCGGCGCATTATCCAGGACAAATGCGCAACGGGCAAAGTGAAATATAGCTTTTTTTTGATATACCTTCTGGATTGTTTACGTCTGGTAAAGAAATATATTTTATATTTCAATTATATGACTGACATATCAGTTTTTTGCGCTGGTGTGACCACAGAGGAAACTTTACAATTCGCGCCTGTTAAACATGAGGATTTGGATGTGGAAAGGTTTGATGCCGTCATAATTGGCGCCGGTGCGGCGGGAATGTTCTGTGCGGCGATGGCCGGACAGGCGGGTCGTCGCGTTCTGTTGCTGGATAATGGCAAGAAACCCGGCCGCAAGATCCTGATGTCTGGCGGGGGTCGCTGCAACTTTACTAATTTATATGTCGAACCCGCGGCCTATTTGAGCCAAAACCGTCATTTTTGCAAATCTGCCCTGGCGCGTTACACCCAGTGGGATTTCATCGATCTGGTCGGCAAACACGGCATCGCCTGGCATGAAAAAACCCTCGGCCAGCTCTTCTGTGATGACTCCGCGCAGCAGATTGTCGACATGCTGGTGGCCGAGTGCGAGAAGGGCGGCGTCACCACGCGCCTGCGCACCGAAGTGCTGAGCGTCTCACGCGACGACAGCGGCTACCGGCTTGAGCTGAACGGCGACACGGTCAGCGCCGACAAACTGGTGATCGCCAGCGGCGGGCTGTCGATGCCGGGCCTGGGCGCGACGCCATTCGGCTATAAAATCGCCGAGCAGTTTGGCCTGAAGGTGCTGCCGACCCGCGCCGGTCTGGTGCCGTTCACTCTGCACAAACCGCTGCTGGAGCAGCTCCAGACCCTCTCCGGCGTCTCGGTGTCGTCCACCATTACCGCTGAAGACGGCACCCTGTTCCGCGAAAATCTGCTGTTCACCCATCGCGGTCTCTCTGGCCCCGCCGTGCTGCAAATCTCCAGCTACTGGCAGCCAGGCGAATTCGTCACCGTCAATCTGGTGCCGGACTGCGATCTGGCGGCGTTCCTCGACGAACAGCGCGCCGCGCATCCGAATCAAAGCCTGAAAAACACCCTGGCGATGCAGCTGCCGAAACGTTTGATCGAGTGCCTGCAACTGCTGGGGCAAATTCCTGACGTCACGCTCAAGCAGCTCAATGTGCGCGATCAGCAGGCGCTGGTCGAGACGCTGACCAACTGGCGCGTTCAGCCGAACGGCACCGAAGGCTATCGCACGGCGGAAGTGACCCTCGGCGGCGTGGACACGGATGAACTCTCGTCCCGCACCATGGAAGCGCGCAAGGTTCCGGGGCTCTATTTCATCGGTGAAGTGATGGACGTGACGGGCTGGCTGGGCGGATATAACTTCCAGTGGGCCTGGGCAAGTGCCTGGGCGTGCGCGCAGGCGCTGGCGAGCGACTAAATCGAAGTCTTACAGCCCCGCATTTTTAAAGGCTCTAAGGGAGGAGTTAGAGCCTTTTTGACCTATGGTGATGCAACGCCAAATTAAATAATTTCTAACTGTAAAACCTGGTGAAATATCGATGCAGCGCCGGCTAAATGATATTTTCATTAAACTATTTCTATTTTTAAATGTTGTCCAATACTGGATTCGAACCTAATTGTGATTATTGCAATCGACTATCGGTAGTATCACTATTATCAGCAACTCCAAAGCGTCGCTCGTTGAGGGAGATTATTATTTTGAAGTTTACCTTGAATAAAACAACTGTAGTGTTTAATTAGCTCGTTACTCATCACCCCGCGGCAAGCGAGGTTATCCAGAGCGAGCATTTCTTTTTGGATTAACCCAGATGAATAAGTCCGGCATTGCCGCTTTTTTAGCTTTAATAACATTCTCAGGCACAGCACACAGCGCCCTGACCCTTAACGCCGACCGCCTGATTTACAGTGAAAAAGAGGGCGATGCGACGGTCACTATTCACAGCAATGAAAATCGGGCCTATCTGGTTCAGTCCTGGATTGATGCAGGTGACAGTTCTCAGATTAAAAAATTACCGTTCGTGGTGACGCCGCCGTTGTTCAGGCTGGCCCCGAAAAGCGACAACGTGATTCGTGTCGTCTATTTAGGCAGCGGCCTGCCTGCCGATCGCGAAAGTCTTTTCTGGCTTGACGTGAAAGGCGTGCCCGGCCTGAATGAACAAGAATCAAAAGTTGAAAACCGCATGGTGCTGGCGATCAATAACCGGATTAAATTCTTTTTCCGCCCGGCGGGTTTAAAAGGCGATCCGGGTGAGGCGGTGAAAAACCTGAGCTGGAGCGCATCCGGTAAAACGGTGGTGGTAAAAAATGCCTCCCCGTTCAATCTGGTGTTGAGCAAAATCTCAATCGATAAAGAAACCATTCCGGTTTCGGTGGTCGACAATAATACCGTCATTGCCCCTTTTGCGAATAAAACCTATCAGCTTAAACATGCCCCTGCCAGTGGCTCAGCCGTGGAGTGGGAAGCCATAAATGATTTCGGCACAACGTCTAAAACCTTTACCCAGAAAATGAATTAACAGGACGTTATGCGCTGTATCAGTAAGTTGTGCCTGGCTGTTTCTGTGATGCTTTCGAAAACAGTGTTTGCCGGGGAATATTTCGACCCCGGCTTATTACAGTCGGCAAACGGCAATACAGTGATTAATGACACCAGTCTCCTCAGCCAGGGCGTTCAGCCGGCGGGGACTTATCGCGTCCGGATTAAGGTCAACGGAAAGCCATCTCTGGTTTCAGATGTCCGGTTTGAACTGAATGACAAAAAGGAGCTCGTACCCTGTCTCACTTTTCAGACCTATCAGAAACTCGGCGTGGATTTGAAAAAGGTCGCTTCGAATGCTGAGGATAATAGCGTGAAAAATGCCTGCACTGACATGCAAGAGCAGTTTCCCGGTACGAAGGCGGATTTTGATTTTTCAAAACTGACGCTGGATATTTCTCTCCCGCAAACCGTGATGCGCGATGAGTCGCTGACCGGCGTGCCGGAAGAGGAGTGGGACGACGGCGTGCCCGCCATCATCAGCATGTACCAGCTTTCCGGGCAGCAATATCTCCATCGCACCAGCGACACCCAGGACACGGTATTTGCTAATCTGACCAACGGCTTTAACTTTGGCCGCTGGCGCTATCGCAATAACGCCACCCTCAGCAATGACGATGGCTGGAAGACGCTCTCAAACTATGTCGAAACCGCCGTCCGCTCCCTGAAAGGGGAGTTGACCCTGGGCGACGCCAGCACACCGGGCGATATTTTTGACAGCCTCGTGGTGCGTGGGGTCCAGCTCAATTCCGATGATGATATGCAGCCTGACCAGTTAACGGGCTTTGCGCCTCTCATTCGCGGGATTGCGAAGAGTAACGCCCAGGTCACCGTACGCAGTAATGGCTACATCATTTATCAGCGCTCGGTTCCGCCAGGCCCGTTCGTGATTCAGGATCTGTCGTCCGTTTCAAACGGCGGCAAGCTGGATGTCACCGTCACCGAGGCCGATGGTTCAGAAACGCACAGCACCGTCTCTTACTCGAACGTTCCGCAACTTTTACGCGCGCATCAGATGAAATACAGCCTGGCAGCGGGGCGGTATGTGACGAACAGCAACAGCGTGGAAGAGACCCCGGAAATACTGCAGGCGGCGATCTCCTGGGGGCTGCCGCTGGATATCACTACTTACGGCGGTATCCAGTATCAGGAAAAATATAAGGCGGCGAGCCTGGGCGCGGGTTTTGACCTGAAGCGTGCGGGCGGCATCGCCATTGATGTCACTGAAAGCCAGGGGCAGCGCGGCAATTCGCCAGAGTATAAAGGCGATATGCTGCGTCTGACCTACCGCAACGGCATCCCGGAAACCGGGACGCAGATCCAGCTGGATAATCGCTATTACCGCCGCAACTACCTCTCTTTTAGTGACTGGGCCGATTCAGAAACGCTGTTCGAAGACTCGCGGTTAAAACGCGAATACAACCTGACCCTCAATCAGACCCTGACGGACGAACACAGCTTCTTTGCCACGCTGAGCCGCACGGCGAACCAGGACAGCTCGGTCTCGCGCTCCTGGCAGCTCGGCTGGAACGGCTCGTGGCAACGCGTCAGTTTTTCACTGGCGTGGAGCATGACCCGTAGCGAAGGGATGTCCGACTGGGATAAGCAGCTGGCGCTCACGTTGTCTGTTCCGCTGGGGAATATCTTCCCGGCCACGCAGCCGATGGTCAACTACAGCGCCACCACGGGCCTGAAAGGCGATCTGACAAACCAGGTCGGCGTGTCGGGTCACATGGGGGAAGGGCAGGATCTGAGCTGGAATACCCAGGTCTCTTACGCGTCGCAGAACGGGCAAAGCGACACTCAGAGCGGCTCCGCAGGCATCGATTACCAGGGCAATCGCGGCGAATTCAACGTGACCTATAACGCCGACCGCAACCAGTACCTTTCCTGGAACGCCTCCGGGAACTTACTCGCGCATAAAGACGGCATCACGCTGGGACGTTTCTCCAGCGGTAGCCAGGCGCTGGTGGCGATCCCTGGTGCGGAGAATGTCGAGCTGGGCAGCAACCAGAATATTCGCACTGACTCCCGGGGCTTTGCCATCGTGCCCGATCTCCAGTCCTATCACCGCAACACCATGACGGTCGATCCGCAGAGCAATAAAGAGGTCGATTTTGTCAGCACCTCCTCTGAGGTGATCCCGACGAAAGACGCCATTGTGCTGGCCCGCTTCAAAGCGATCGGCGGACGTAAAGTGGTGATGAACGTGAGCTACAAAGGCCAGCCGTTGCCCTTCGGTGCGCGGGCAAGAATCGAGGGCAACGACGACACCTGGTACGTCGGGGATCAGGGCCAGGCTTACCTCAACTCCGCCCCCGACAGCGGCACGGTGAATTTCAGCTGGGGCGATAAACAGCAGTGCTCCGCGCCATTCGCCATCCCGACAAAAGCGTCGGTGAAGCTGGCTATCGCCATCCTGAACGTCGAATGCCACTGAGGAGCGCACGATGAAACCTTTTTCCTGCTGGGGAATCGCCACCGTCATGATGCTAAGCGCCGTTGCGTTAACCGCCCGCGCGCATGACTGCCAGATCCAGAATCGACAGGCGCCGTTAAATCTGACGATCCCGTTAACCGTTCAATTGCCGGACATAGCGGGTACCGCCGCTATCGGGACAGTTTTGTCGGTGAACGAGAAAACTCTCGCGCAGCTGACCGGGTCGCATCATGCAATCGCTCCGGCGTGCCAGGGTGAAGTACAGCGCATCCTGAACGGCAGAATGAGCACGGCGCAAAGCGGGGATCATATTTACAGCACTTCGCTGCCGGGCGTCGGTGTAAGAATTACGGTTATCTATGACCAGCCGGCGAGGGCAAAAAAAGAGTGGGTATTACCTTTTAACACGCCTTTTTCGGAGGTCCCGACGCATCCGCTCAGCACCGATGATATTAAATTGCGCATTGAAGCGATCAAGACCGGCATTATTCAGGGCGGCACGATGACCATTCGACTGCCGTCCCTGGTCTCACTGAATGACAATTCCCTGGTGGTAAACCTGGCGATGACGGTGTTAGCCGCCAGAGCCCACTGTGAAATTCTGGTCGATCAGCCGCAAATCGAATTGCCGCCGATTAATGTGAAGGATCTGGCCAGCAGCATGGCAAAACAAAATTATCCGGTCGGCGTGAATCTACAGTGCATGAACACCACCCGGGCCAGCATGAATATCGAAGGCGCTACCGAGCCACAAAATGTCACCGTCTTTAAAAATGTCGCACCCGAAAACCCGGCCTCCGGCGTGGGCATCGAAATGCTCTATAACGGCAGCGTGATGACCCCTTTCCAGCCCATCGATATGGCATTGCCCGTGCAGCAGATGAATATCCCGGTCCCGCTGTCGGTTCGCTATGCAAAAACGGATCAACCCGTCAGCGAAGGAAAAGTGAAAGCCCAAATTACGCTGAGAATTAATTATTTATAACGAAATAGGGAAGGTTTCTTTTTTCATTCTGAAATGAGAAGGCTTCGCCTATTTTATTCAGATACAACACTATAAGGATATTATTTATGAAAAAGTCAATTTTAGGACTGGCCGTCTCCGCATTGTTTGTGATGGGCGCAGCTCAGGCTTCCACCAACCCTGATGACATCTCAGCAAACCTGACCATTTCCGGTACGGTGACTCCGACTCTGTCACCTTGCACCGTTAACCTCGGTCAGTCTTCTGTTGACCTGCAAGCAGACATTTCCACCTTGGTGACTCAGGGCACTTCTACCACTCCGATGAATACCGTAGACCTGACCGTCACTGGCGATGAGCAGTGCGCAGACCTGGTTTCTCAGGGCAAAATCGCCTACAAATTCCTCGGCACGGCAGATAGCTCAATGGGCAGCGTCCTGGCAAACACGGCGACGGGCGAAGGCGCAGCAAGCGGTATTGGCATCGCGCTGTATGACAACGCAGGCCAGAATCTGCTCATCAACAAAGATACGATGACGGCGACGACGGGTGCCGCTCATTTAGGTCTGGGGATGGTAAAACTGGCAGGCCAGGCAGCGAACGCGGGTGCTGTACAGGGTTCTCTGACGATTCAGATCGAACGTCTGTAATAAATCCCTCCTCGTGAAATCGAGGGGGAATTCTATTCTGCGTTGTTGACTAATAACCGAGAACACCATGAAAATTATCTACTCTGCATTAATCCTGTCATCAGTGATGACAGGCTTTGCCGCGCAGGCCGAAGATGTTTCCGCCACGCTGTCGATTACCGGGAATGCCACCAGTGGACCGACGGGTTGCGAAGTGATTATGAACCCACAGACCATCGCATTAGATACTATCGATCTGGATGCGCTGCCATGGCAGGGGGGAAATACCATTCCGAAGAATCCAATTAACCTGCATGTTTCAGGTAGCAGCGAGTGTTATGCATTAGTGGCAGCGAATCGCATGGCTTATCGTTTTGTGGGTACGCCAGATGCCGGTGAAGGGTCGGTGTTAGCCAATACAGATACGTCATCTCTCGCCGCGCAAGGCGTAGGGATTGGCATATTTGATATGCACGGTAAATTCCTGGATATCAGGAAAACTGTATCGGCGCTGGATATAGAACGTATTACCCTGCAGGTCGTGTCTCTCAAAGGAACGGAACAAAGACCTACCGAGGGGAATGTGAACGGCGATCTCACGGTCCAGATTGAACGTCTGTAATCCATAGCGACAACCACCCGTTTTGTGGAATTTAAAACGGGAAATAAAAAAGCCCGAAGTCTCTTCGGGCTTTTCACTCACAACGTGAGAATCAACTTACAGGAAGTTAATCTGGACGTTGGCATTCGCTGCAATCGTCCCTGCGGTTGCGGGTTTAGTGTTATCAGACAGCACAACATCCGTCTGAATGGCGATGTGTGCTTCGCCCATCTCGTTAATATTGCGCGAGGTCGTGCTCCCCGAGTTGATTGGGACTAACGGATGCAGGTCATTACCTACCTGTTCGTAAAAACCAATCGCCACGTTTTGCGCGGCACCCGCAGCGGCCGATTGGGTGCTGAGCAGTTTGCCGTTCACGGCATCAGCGGCACCCAGTACGGTGGCGGAAACATGCATACCCTTGTGGCAACCCATAATGTCAATCATATACAGCTGGGCATGCTGAGGGCCGTCTTCCGCGCGGCGGATCTCATCCGGGCCTGAGATGTTGTCAAAAGTTAAGCTTGTCGGGGCCGAAATGACGCAATCACTGGCGGAGATCACCTTTGCGGTGACGTCCATATCGTATGTCCCCAACGTGTCACTCGCATTAACCGTTCCTGCACAACCCAGGGCTACGGCAGTCAACGCAAAACAGAGAAGTTTTTTATTCATAATAGTTGCCTTGATGAAATCGATATAGGCGAACAGATCAATGTGGCGATCTCTTCACGCTAAATAAAAATTACAGATAGTCGATTTTGAATTGTGCAGAAGAGGTCACCAGACCAGGTTCAATTGTTTTTGCGCCATCTGTTTTCGCCAGCGCGACAATTAAGTTAATGCCCAGGTTTGTAACCCCGGCAGGTTTCGCGAACGTACTGGCTTCACCCCCGACGGTGAGTTGTTTAAAGTCAGGGAAAGTCCAGACGCCAACGCCCACATTAGATGCGGCACCGGATTGCGAGGTATTGGTTAACAGAGAGGCATCCGTTGCATCCGCCGATCCCTGGAGGCTCACAGAAAGTACGCTTTCCGCTGACGCACAGTTTTCAAATGAGAGGGTCGTCGCGCCCGTCATGGCCTGCGGTGCCTGATCGCTGGTTTTGATATCGGTATCGATAACTTCGCCAAGATCGAGGGAGGGTTTGATGTTGACCGTGCATTTTTCACTCGAAACAATCGCACCGGATATTTCCAGTGGCAATGTGCTGTCCGTCGCGGCATTTGCCATTCCTGGTGCCAGTATCAGGGTGACCAGTGAAGCCAGTGCCATATTTGTGCTGAATTTTTTCATACTCTTTTCCTTTGAGTTTATAAATACCAAATCTTATCCATGAGGAATGAATAGGATTTGCTATTTATTTAAAATTCCTTCCCGTCTACATATCTTTCTATTAATGGTAAATCGTAGAGCGCGTTCAGCTTAGCCTAAAAAGATATATTCCTGTATTTAACGCGGGCTTTTCTGAGGTCTAAAAATATACCTTCTGGCGCTATATTCTTCGGTTAATTTCAGGTCGGGCAAAAGCGCGTCTTTATGAGAATGGGACTTTCCCTCTACTCTTCCTGCGATTAGGAGGTATCCTTAGGGTCAGTCGTTGGTCGTTAATGTTTCGAATTCGCGGATCTCACCAAACTATGCAAAAAATGTTCAGAATGCCGCTGCTCCTGGCATTGTTGTCGTGCCTGATGATGATGCCTTTTCTCTCGCAGGCAGAGGACGCCCCCTCGCAAACCGAGGCAGAGCAGCCCGTCAAGGTCAACGTCGGCACGGCGTTGCCGGCCCTGCAAAAACGCCTGGATACCCTCAAACAGCAGGTGTCTGCGGTCAAAACCGACAAAAAATTCACCGCCCTGAATGACGATGCGCTCAAGCTCGCCGAAGACGCCAACAAACTGGCGGTGGTGCTTGCCCCGCAGCTGACGCAGATTCAGGCCCAGCTGGATGTGCTCGGTCCGGCTCCCGCGCCTGGCACGGTCACGGAAACGGCGCAGGTGGTCGGCCAGCGTAAGCAGCTTAATAACAGCAAAACGCTGCTGACCACCCAGATTGAGCAGGTCAAAGCCATCGCCGTTAACGCCCAGAATCTCTCCAGCCAAATCTACGGCCTGCGACGCGATGCGCTGAAAACCCAGATCGCCCTCAATACCGGCAGCATTCTGGGAGAGAAATTCTGGTCGCCGCTGATCTCGCCTAACGAGAAAGACACGCAACGGTTCGACGAGTTCGGCTCGCAGGTGAGCGACGCCTGGCATCAGGCGTGGGACGAAGACTGGTATTTCGGCTCCGGGTTCTACCTGCTGTTGGCCTTGGTCATCGGCCTGTTCGGGCGCAAAGCGCTGGACAGACCGATGAACTGGATCTTGCCGCGCTGGCTGCCGCAGGGGCGTTTTCGCCGCAGCTTCCTCGCCTGTTTCACCACGCTCAGCACCACGGTGACACTCGGGATCAGCATGCAGCTGATCTGCTATATCTTCACGCGTCTGCCGGACACCTCCCGCCTGGTGATGGATTTCGCCGATCAGCTGGTTGAGCTGACCTGGTTCTCGGCGATCATCGCAGGCCTGGGTATCGCGCTGCTCTCGAACAGCCACCCGTCGTGGCGTCTGCCGGGCATCGCCGATCCGCTGGCGAAAACCCTCGCCTCGTTCCCGATTCTGCTCGCGGCCTCCATTTTCATCTTCGGTATTATCGAGCAGCTCAATGGCCTGGTGGGCTCGAGCATTGATGCGACCCTGTTCGGTAACGGTCTGTCGGCGCTGCTGGTGGCGCTGAACTGCCTGATTGCGCCAATCCGCGTTAACCGGATGCGGCGTAAAATGCGCGCGGAAGGGGAGCAGACCGAGGCGCGTTCGACGATGGCGGGGCTGATTCACCTGGTGATCAGCCTGACGGCGTTCGTCATTCTGCTCGCGCTGCTAATTGGTTATATCCCGCTGGCACGCTTTGTCACCTTCGAACTGCTGTGGATTGGCCTGGTGGTCAGCTGCCTCTACCTGCTGATCCACTTCGTGGTGGATCTCTGTGAAGCGGTGTTCTCGCCGACCACCCAGAGCGGGAAAATCCTCCAGAGCACCCTGAGCGTCAACGAGCGCCACCTGTCTCTGGCGTCGACCTTATTCTCTGCCTTGGGCAAAACCACGCTGCTGTTGATGGCCCTCGTGGCGCTGCTCAACGGCACTTTCGGCACCACCACGCCGCTGGAACTGGTCAGTAAAATCGCCGATATCTGGGGCGGCAAAGGCCTCGAGAGCATGAATATCATCCCGGCGCATGCGGTGAATGCCGTGCTGTGTCTGGTGGTCGGATGGTATATCTTGCGCTCGTCGCGCCGCTGGCTGGATCACGAGTTCCTGCCGAAAACCACGATGGACAGAGGCCTGCGCGCCTCGCTGGTGACGCTCTTTACCAATGTTGGCTACGTGCTGCTGATCATGCTCACTCTGTCGATGCTCGGCATCGAGTGGAATCGTCTGGCGTGGATCGTCAGCGCCCTGTCGGTCGGTATCGGTTTTGGTCTGCAGGAGATTGTGAAGAACTTTATCTCCGGCCTGATCCTGCTGACGGAGCGCCCGGTAAAAGTGGGGGATTTGGTGAGTATCAGCGGCGTCGAGGGCGATATCCGCCGCATCAACGTGCGTGCGACGGAAATTCAGCTGAGTGATAAATCCACGGTTATCGTGCCGAACTCGCAGCTGATTTCCCAGAACGTGCGTAACGCGACCATGGGCAATGCGCAGGGCGTCGCGACTATCGCGCTGACCTTCCCGCTGGATATCGACCCGGAGCAGGTGCGTAATCTGCTGCTGGAGGCCTATAGCCTGCATGAATCTATTCTGGAAGCGCCCGCGCCGTCGGTCAGCTTTAAAGAGCTGGGGCCGAACGGGATTGTGCTGAGCGTCACCGGGTACGTGAACAGCCCGCGCATGGTCAGCGGAACGCGCAGCGACCTGCTGTATGAGATCCTCAAAATGCTGCGCGCGGCGGGCATCAGCCTCAGTCAGACGCAGACGATGGTGCTGGAACAGCCGCACCGCGTCACAGTTGAGGATGAAGCGAAAGGTCAGTGATAAACTGGATTGGGGCCGGGAACGGCCCATTTTAACTTTGTTGTTTTTTTTCAATTCTGCATGGTGTGTTTTTTGTAATTAAAAGGGTTGTGTAATGGCATCTGCTCATCTCGGTTTCCCGACGGAAACCGTCGTTGTATTTGTGGTGATGGCGGTGGGGGCGATGTTTATCGATCTCTTCATGCATCGTCACGACAAACCTGTCTCGCTGAAAAGCGCCGTGATGTGGTCCATTTTCTGGGTCATGCTGGCGATGGCGTTTGCCGGGTTCCTGTACGTTCACCATGGCGCCGAAATGGCGAGCCTGTTCCTCACCGGCTATGCGCTGGAAGAGGTGCTGTCGGTCGATAATCTGTTCGTGATGATGGCGATTTTCGCCTGGTTCGGCGTGCCGGATAAATATCGTCACCGCGTGCTCTACTGGGGTGTGCTGGGGGCGATTGTGTTCCGCGGGATTTTCGTGGCGATCGGCACCAGCCTGCTGAGTCTTGGCCCGTATGTGGAAGTGGTTTTTGCGCTGGTGGTCGGCTGGACCGCGCTGATGATGCTCCGTCGTAACGAAGAGAGCGACGAAGTGGAAGACTATTCTCACCATCTGGCGTATCGCCTGGTGAAACGCTTCTATCCGGTGTGGCCGAAGATCAGCAGCAACAAGTTTTTGCTGACCCAGAAAGAGGTGGATGCCGAGCTGGAAAAACCGGAAAACCAGGATGTGATGGTGGGCCGCGTGAAGAAAGCGAAGCGCTACGCGACGCCGCTGCTGCTGTGCGTGGCGGTGGTGGAGCTGTCGGACGTGATGTTTGCTTTCGATTCGGTGCCCGCGATTATCGCCGTCAGCCGTGAACCGCTGATCATTTACAGCGCGATGATGTTCGCGATCCTCGGCTTACGTACGCTCTACTTTGTGCTGGAAGCGATGAAACAGTATCTGGTCCATCTGGAGAAATCCGTGGTGCTGCTGCTGTTCTTCGTGGCGTTTAAGCTGGGGCTGAATGCCACCGACCACTTCTGGCATCACGGGTATAACATCTCCGCGAACATGAGCCTGTTTGTGGTGTTGGGTGTGCTGGCGCTGGGGATTATTGCGAGTGTGGTGTTCCCTGGGAAACGTGCTGCCTGATGCCCTCACCCCGGCCCTCTCCCACAGGGAGAGGGAGAAAGTGTTGTAGGCCGGGTAAGGCGAAGCCGCCACCCGGCGATACCGACTACTTAATCGGCGAATGACGCCGCGCTCTTGGCGGATGGAAATGCCGCCAGTGCGGATCCTGCGCGGCGGCCAGCAACTCATGGTCGCCGCGCGTATCGCCCCAGGCGCGCAGGTGGTAATCGTTCAAATCACCATACACCCGCTCCAGTCTCGCGACCTTCTGCGCACAGCGGCAGTTATGTCCGGTGATCCGGCCCGTCAGTTTACCGTCCACCACTTCCAGCTGCGTACCAATCAGTTTAATACCGAGCTTATCGGCCCATGGCTGCAGGACCAGCGCCGGAGAGGCTGAACAGATCGTCACCTCCGCACCGGAATTCACTTCCGCCGCCACCGCCATTACGCCCGCCGGACGCATCAGCTTGTTCCAGTATTTCTCGCAAAATAGCTCCGCCTGCTCGCGCAGCCAGTGCTCGTCTACGCCAGTCAGGAAGGTCTTCACCAGCACCTCTTTCAGCTCATCGCGCGTCAGTTTGCGGCGCACGCAGTGGAGGGTCGGCAGCGCCATGCGCACCAGTCGTCCGGCAAAATAACGTTTACCAAAGGCAAATCGCAGAAAGGGGATAAAGCTGTCGTGGTGCGTCAACGTCCCGTCAAAGTCAAAAACGGAGAGCACCCGGGATTTTGCCACTGCCTCATCGGCGATCATATTGGTCATAAAGATGTCTTAGCTGAAATACACATTCTGGTCATTAGTTTACCTGCTTTACCTTTCCAGTCCCTCAATCACGTGCTTTTTTTTCACAAAGTTGCGACCCGGCTGGAATGTCCGTTTTTGGACCAACTAGTGATTGGATGAAAAGTGAGCTGTCTATATTATCACCGCATCGAAAGCCTATTCGAGGGACCATTGCCCCCTCACCGGTAAGGAAAAACTCACTCACAGCTTAGAATTGATATGACCTTTAGACTGCTTTTTTCAACCCTCTTGTTAAGTTTTGCTTCGTTTTCCGCATTCAGTTTCGAACTGCCTGCATCCATGTTATCGCATCAGCATCAGCTGTCGCTCTCACCGGCAAAAACGTCGCTGGAGCATCAGGAACCGGGCCAGCTGCGTGGCCGCATCCTGGCGCAGTATCAACAATGGAAAGGGACGCATTACGTCTGGGGCGGCACCTCGCACCGCGGCGTGGATTGCTCAGCCCTGATGCAACATCTGTTTAGCGAGGCTGCCGATCTGTCGCTGCCGCGTACAACGGGAGAACAGATCAACCGTGGCGTTCAGGTGGCGGAATACCGCCTCAAAGCGGGTGATCTGATCTTCTTCCAGACCGGGCCGCACCGCCGCCATGTTGGCGTGTATATTGGCCACGACCAGTTTATTCACGCCTCAACCAGTCAGGGCGTGACGGTCTCGACGCTGGCGAACAACTACTGGCATTCGCACTTCATTACCGCCCGCCGGGTGACGGGCAGCAATGCCTAAATAATGTCGTCGACCACGCCACCGTCCACGCGCAATGCCGCGCCGGAGGTGGCGGAGGCCTGCGTTGAACAGACATACACCACCATATTGGCGACCTCTTCCACGGTCGATGCGCGCTGAATCACCGACGTCGGTCGATTGGCCATGACAAACTCTTTCGCCAGCTGTTCGAGCGACTTGCCCGTTTTCTCCATCTCATCTTTCATCATCGCCGCGAATCCGTCTGACATCGTCGGCCCCGGCAGGACGCTGTTCACGGTCACGCCGCTGCCCGCCACAAATTTCGCCAGACCGCGCGCCAGCGACAGCTGGGCCGTCTTCGTCACGCCGTAGTGGATCATGTCCGCCGGAATATTGCATGCCGATTCAGACGAGATAAACACCACTCGACCCCAGCCTTTTTGCACCATCCCCGGCAGCAGGGCGCGCGACAGGCGCACGCCGGACATCACGTTGGTCTGCCAGTAGCGATCCCAGGTGTCGTCGTCGGTGGCGTAGAAATCCTCCGGCCCGTAAATCCCGGCGTTGTTCACCAGGATGTCGACGTTCGATGCCACCTTCAGCACCGACTCCACGCCTTCGGACGAGCTGAGATCGGCGATGGTCGCCCGCACCTGTGCGCCAGGCACCGCCTGCTGGAGCTGCTGAATACCGTTATTTACCGACTCCGCGCTGCGCCCGTTGATGATCACTTCCGCACCGCTTTCCGCCAGCCCGCGCGCAATGGCGAGCCCAATGCCGCCGGTAGATGCCGTGACCAGTGCGACTTTTCCCGTCAGATCGATTTTCATAGGCTGTTCCTTATGATGAGTAAAGTTCAGACCCTAAAGCGTAGCAGTTCACGGGCCCTTCGATGACCTCATCTATTCTTGCTTTTAACCGGTAATATTAAATAAAAACGACAATCGTCGAGAATGAAAAGTTCCGACTCACTTCGCATTTATTTAAATGAAAACAAGGTTTTTTGGATCTGTTAAGCGTTCGTTTACTTTTATCCGGTGGGCGACTGAAATATATTCTTAACATGACGTGAGCATTGTCACACAAATTTATTATGCGCAGGCGTTTCTTAAGTTACTGTTACTTATGATTTTTTATCGCTGTCTTTTCATGTCGATATGTTTTAGCTCTCCGTCTCTTAATTCTTTCCTAAGAAAAGAAGATTACTTTGGCGTTATTGAGGCATTGTTGACATTAATGACGCTATGACTAGATTTTATTTCGTCTTTATTTAAAAAGCATCCCGCACTATTCGGTGAACTGCCGTGACGATCGTTAAGAATAATATCGCAAGGAAATTAATAATGAGTGATTTTCTGCCTTTTTCACGCCCGTCGATGGGCGCGGAAGAAATTGCCGCTCTGCAGGACGTTCTGGCGTCTGGCTGGATCACCACCGGGCCGAAGAATCAGGCGCTGGAAGAGGCATTCTGTACCCTCACGGGAAACCGCCACGCGATTGCCGTCAGTTCAGCCACGGGCGGAATGCACGTCACCCTGATGGCGCTGGGCATCGGACCAGGGGATGAAGTGATCACCCCGTCCCTGACCTGGGTGTCGACGCTGAATATGATCGTGCTGCTGGGTGCCACGCCGGTGATGATCGACGTCGATCGCGATAACCTGATGGTCACGCCGGAGGCTGTCGAAGCGGCGATCACACCGCGCACCAAAGCCATTATCCCGGTGCATTACGCCGGGGCGCCGGTGGATATCGACGCCATTCGCGCCATCGCTGAACGCCACGGTATTCCGGTTGTCGAAGACGCCGCCCACGCCGCCGGGACGTACTACAAAGGCCGTCACGTCGGCTGGCAGGGAACGGCGATTTTCTCTTTCCACGCCATCAAAAACATGACCTGCGCAGAAGGCGGGCTCGTGGTGACGGATGACGAACAGCTGGCGCAGCGCATTCGCAGCCTCAAATTCCACGGTCTCGGCGTGGATGCATTCGACCGCCAGACGCTCGGTCGCGCGCCGCAGGCCGAAGTGATCTCCCCCGGTTTTAAGTACAACCTCGCCGATATCAACGCCGCGCTGGCCCTGGTGCAGCTCGGCAAGCTGGGCAATGCCAACCGCCGCCGCGCGGAGATTGCCAGCCGCTATCTGCTGGAGCTTGCCGACACGCCGTTCAAGCCCCTGAGCGTACCCGCCTGGCCGCATCTGCATGCCTGGCATCTGTTCATCATTCGCGTGGACGAAGCGGCGTGCGGCATCACCCGCGACGCGCTGATGGAAGCCCTGAAAGCCCAGGGTATCGGCACTGGCCTGCATTTCCGCGCGGCCCACACGCAAAAATATTACCGCGAGCGGTTCCCGGAGGTGTCCTTGCCGAACACCGAATGGAACAGCGCACGCATCTGTTCACTCCCTCTTTTCCCGGATATGACTCATGACGACACAACCCGCGTCATTACCGCGCTCCATCAGCTTGCAGGACATGGACATGTTTAGTCTGCCGCCTGTGAAAAAAGTCTCGGTGGTGATCCCGGTTTATAACGAGCAGGAGAGCCTGCCGGAGCTGATTCGCCGCACTACCGCCGCCTGTGACACCATGGGCAAGGAGTATGAAATCCTGCTGGTGGACGACGGCAGCAGCGACGACTCCGCGATGATGCTCACCGAAGCCGCTGAGCTCGACGGCAGCCACATCGTCGCCGTGCTGCTGAACCGCAACTACGGGCAGCACTCGGCAATCATGGCCGGGTTCAGCCACGTGACGGGCGATCTGATCATCACCCTCGACGCCGATCTGCAGAACCCGCCGGAGGAGATCCCGCGCCTGGTCGCGACCGCCGACGAAGGTTATGACGTGGTCGGCACCGTACGCCAGAACCGCCAGGACAGCGTGTTCCGCAAGCTGGCCTCGCGCACCATCAACCGCCTGATCCAGCGCACCACCGGCAAGGCGATGGGCGATTACGGCTGCATGCTGCGCGCCTACCGTCGCCACATCGTTGACGCGATGCTGCACTGCCACGAACGCAGCACCTTCATTCCGATTCTCGCCAATACCTTTGCGCGTAAGGCCACGGAGATCCCGGTGCTGCACGCCGAGCGCGAGCACGGGGAATCGAAATACAGCTTTATGCGCCTGATCAATCTGATGTACGACCTGATCACCTGCCTGACCACCACGCCGCTGCGTCTGCTCAGCGTCTTCGGCAGCATCATTGCCCTGATGGGCTTTGCGCTCTCTGTGCTGCTGGTGGTCCTGCGTCTGGCCTATGGCCCGCAGTGGGCGGCGGAAGGGGTCTTTATGCTCTTCGCCGTGCTGTTCATGTTTATCGGCGCCCAGTTTGTCGGCATGGGGTTACTCGGTGAGTACATCGGCCGTATCTACAACGATGTCCGCGCACGTCCGCGCTACTTTATTCAACGTGTTGTCCGTCAGGAACACAAATCCTCTCAGGAAGGAAATCACCCATGAAAGCCGTTGTTTTTGCCTATCACGATATGGGATGTACGGGCACGTTAGCCCTTCTGGAAGCGGGTTATGACATCGCCGCTATTTTCACTCACCCGGATACCGCGGGCGAGAACCACTTCTTTAGCTCCGTGGCGCGTATCGCCGCTGAGCGTGAAATCCCGGTGTACGCACCCGATGACGTGAACCATCCGCTGTGGGTGGACCGCATCCAGAAACTCGCGCCCGATGTGATTTTCTCGTTCTACTACCGCAACCTGCTGTGCGATGAGATCCTCAGCGCTGCAAACGCCGGGGCGTACAACCTTCACGGTTCCCTGCTGCCGAAATATCGTGGTCGCGCGCCGCTGAACTGGGTGCTGGTGAACGGCGAAACGGAAACGGGCGTGACGCTGCACCGGATGGTGAAAAGCGCGGATGCCGGGGCGATTGCCGCCCAGCAGCGGGTCGGTATTGAAGCGGATGACACCGCCCTGACCCTGCATCATAAGCTGTGTGCCGCGGCACAGACATTACTGCGCGACGCCCTGCCAGCCCTGCGTGAGGGCACGATTAAAGAGACCGAACAGAATCACAGCGAAGCCACCTGTTTTGGCCGTCGCACCCCGGAAGACGGGCGTCTCGACTGGACCAGACCGGCGGCACAACTCCACAACCTGGTGCGCGCGGTGACCGATCCGTGGCCGGGTGCGGTGGCTTACGTCGGGGCGAGTAAATTTATCGTCTGGAAATCCCGCGTGCGCGCCGACATTCCGGCGGCGAAACCGGGCACCGTCATTTCCGCTTCCCCGCTGGTGATCGCCTGCGGCGAACAGGCGCTGGAGATTGTCACCGGACAGACGGAAAACGGCGTCTATATGCCGGGCACACAGCTGGCGCAGTCCTTAGGCCTGGTGAACGGCGCACTGGTGACCAGCGCCCCGTTTGTGGCCCTGAAACGCCGCACCCGCGTGCTGATCCTCGGCGTGAACGGTTTTATTGGTAACCACCTGACCGAACGTTTGCTGAAAGACGACAACTACGAAATCTATGGTCTCGATATTGGTTCGGATGCGATCAGCCGTTTCCTCGACTGCCCGCGCTTCCATTTCGTGGAAGGGGATATCAGCATCCACTCCGAGTGGATCGAATACCACATCAAGAAATGCGACGTGGTGCTGCCGCTGGTGGCCATCGCCACGCCGATCGAATACACCCGTAACCCGCTGCGCGTTTTCGAGCTCGATTTTGAAGAGAACCTGAAAATCATCCGCGACTGCGTGAAGTACAACAAGCGCATCATCTTCCCGTCCACCTCGGAGGTGTACGGCATGTGCACCGACAAAGTGTTCGACGAAGACACCTCGAACCTGGTCGTCGGGCCGATCAACAAACAGCGCTGGATTTACTCCGTATCGAAACAGCTGCTGGACCGCGTGATCTGGGCCTACGGCGAAAAAGAGAATCTGCGCTTCACCCTGTTCCGTCCATTTAACTGGATGGGGCCGCGCCTCGATAACCTGAACGCGGCGCGCATTGGCAGCTCGCGTGCCATCACCCAGCTGATCCTCAATCTGGTGGAAGGCTCGCCGATCAAGCTGATCGAAGGCGGCAAACAGAAACGCTGCTTCACCGATATCAGCGATGGCATCGAAGCCCTGTTCCGCATCATCGAGAACAAAGACGGGCGCTGCGACGGGGAGATCATCAACATCGGCAACCCGGAGAACGAAGCGAGCATCCGCGAGCTGGCCGAAATGCTGCTTGAAAGCTTCGAGCGCCATCCGCTGCGCGACCGCTTCCCGCCGTTCGCCGGTTTCCGCGAAGTGGAAAGCAGCAGCTATTATGGCAAAGGGTATCAGGACGTTGAGCACCGCAAACCGAGCATTCGCAATGCGAAACGCTGCCTGAACTGGACGCCGACGGTGGATATGGTCCAGACCATCGACGAAACGCTCGATTTCTTCCTGCGCACCGTGGAGCTGACGGAACAGGCATCATGAAAAAAGTCGGTTTACGCATTGATGTCGATACCTTTCGTGGCACCCGCGACGGCGTGCCGCGCCTGCTGGAACTGCTGAGCGAGCACCAGGTGCGCGCCAGCTTTTTCTTCAGCGTCGGGCCTGACAACATGGGGCGCCACCTGTGGCGCCTGTTTAAACCGACCTTTCTGATGAAAATGCTGCGCTCGCGCGCGGCCTCCCTCTACGGCTGGGATATTCTGCTGGCAGGCACCGCCTGGCCCGGAAAACGCATCGGGGCGGGCAACGAAGAGGTGATCCGCGCCGCGGCCCTGAGCCATGAAGTCGGGCTGCACGCCTGGGATCATCACGCCTGGCAGGCCTGGAGCGGGGTGTGGAAAATCCCCCGTCTGACCCGTGAAGTCGAACGCGGTCTGATGGAGCTGGAGGCGATCCTCGGCAAGCCGGTCCACTGCTCGGCGGTGGCGGGCTGGCGCGCGGATCAGCGCGTCGTTCGCGCCAAAGAGCCGTTTAAGTTTCGCTATAACAGCGACTGTCGCGGCAGTGGGCCATTTCTGCCACAGCTCGGCGAATCGCGGTTCGGTACCGTGCAAATCCCGGTCACGCTCCCGACCTGGGATGAAGTGGTCGGGCGAGAAGTGACGGCGGAGAATTTTAACCGCTATATTCTCGACTGCATTCACCGCGATACCGGCACGCCGGTCTACACCATTCACGCCGAAGTGGAGGGGATTGCGTATCAGCAGGACTTCGCCGCGCTGCTGCAACTGGCCGCGCAGGAAGGCATTCAGTTTTGCCCGTTAAGCGAGCTGTTGCCTGACGACCTCAGTACCTTACCCGTCGGCAAAATTGTTCGTGATGAAATGGCTGGCCGTGAAGGCTGGCTTGGCTATCAACAAACCGTGAGCCCAGCTCCATGAAATCTGCGCGTTTTGGTGTCGCTCTTTTCGTTCTGTTTGCGCTTTACTATCTGCTGCCCGTCGATATCCGCCTGCTCTGGCAGCCGGATGAAACGCGCTATGCGGAGATCAGTCGGGAAATGCTGGCTACAGGAAACTGGGTGGTGCCGCATTTCCTTGGGTTGAGATATTTTGAAAAACCGATTGCCGGGTACTGGATTAACAGTCTCGGCCAGATGCTGTTTGGCGACTCGAACTTTGCCGTGCGCGCCGGGGCGATTTTCTCCACCGGGCTGACCGCGCTGCTGGTTATCTGGCTCGCCTGGCAGATCTGGCGCGATAAGCGCGTGGCGCTGACCTCGGGCGTGATCTTCCTGACGTTGCTGCTGGTCTACGGCGTCGGCACTTACGCCGTGCTCGACCCGATGATCACCCTCTGGCTGGTCGCCGCGATGTGCAGCTTCTGGATTGCGGCGCAGGCGAACACCCGCGCGGGCAAAATCGGCGGCTACCTGCTGCTGGGGCTGGCCTGCGGCATGGGCGTCATGACCAAAGGCTTTCTGGCGCTGGCGGTGCCGGTCGTTGCGGTACTGCCGTGGGTGATCGTGCAGAAACGCTGGAAAGAGGTGCTGTTGTACGGCTGGCTGGCGGTGCTGAGCTGCGTGCTGATCGTCCTGCCGTGGGCGCTGGCGATTGCCCATCGCGAGCCGGATTTCTGGCGCTACTTCTTCTGGGTCGAGCATGTCCAGCGCTTTGCCAGCAGCGATGCCCAGCACAAAGCCCCGTTCTGGTACTACATTCCGTTCCTGATGGCGGGAAGTTTACCCTGGCTGGCGCTGCTGCCTGGCGCACTGCGCCTCGGCTGGCGCGATGTGAAAGAGGCGCGCGGCGGGTTCTACTTGCTAGGCTGGGTGGTGATGCCGCTGCTGTTTTTCAGCATCGCGAAAGGCAAACTGCCGACCTACATTCTGCCGTGCTTCGCCCCCCTGGCGATGCTGATGGCGCGCTACGCCTGTGGGCTTATCGGAAACGGCGTGAAAGTCCTGCGGGTCAACGCGATCATCAACCTGGCGTTTGGCGTGCTGGGCGTCGTCGCGGCGCTTGTCGTCTCGCCGTGGGGACCGACCAAACATCCGGTCTGGACCTCCGTCGAGCTGTACAAAGTCTTCTGCGCGGTGGTGGCGTTTCTGGTCTGGGCGCTGGTCGGCTGGTGGACATTACGCCGGGCGCAGCAGCGCTGGTGGCTGGCGGCGCTCTGTCCGCTGGGGCTGGGTCTGCTGCTTGGGTTCGCCGTGCCGAATCGGGTGGTGGATTCCAAACAGCCGCAGTCGCTGGTGGATACCGTGCGACAGCCCCTGACGGAGAGCCGCTTCGTGCTGGCGAACAACGTCGGGGTTGCCTCCGGGCTGGCGTGGGATCTGAAACGCAGCGATATCATCATGTTTGGTCAGAGCGGCGAGCTGAAATACGGCCTGGATTATCCGGATGTGCAAGGGCGTTACGTGGGCAGAGACGAGTTCCGCAGCTGGCTGGCGGAGCATCGCGCGCAGGGGAAAATCTCGCTGGTAATTTTGCTGTCGAAAAACGATGACCTCGCGCGCGCCGATCTGCCGAAACCCGACAGTCTCTACATTCAGGGACGTCTGGCCTACCTGCAGTATCTCCCGCAATGACGGTCTGGATCTGGCTGGGACTGGCAAGCCTGCTGAGCTGCGCGGGCCAGCTGTGCCAGAAACAGGCCACGCGCCCGGCAAAAAACGGCGGGCGCGGCAGGCATATCATCTTTTGGCTCGGCCTGGCGCTGCTGGCGCTGGGCCTCGGCATGGTGCTGTGGCTGATGGTGCTCCAGCGCGTGCCGGTGGGGATTGCTTATCCGATGCTGAGCCTGAATTTTGTCTGGGTGACGCTGGCGGCAAAAGCGTTCTGGCGCGAGAAGGTCGCGCTTCATCACTGGCTGGGCGTGGGGCTGATCATGGCCGGTATTGTGCTCCTGGGAGGTAGCCTGTGAAAGGGACATTCTGGGCGCTGTGCAGCGTGGTGCTGGTGAGCGGGGCGCAACTCCTGCTGCGCTCGGCGATGGTCTCTTTGCCGCCGGTCGCTGAGCCGTTCACGTTGCTTAGCGCGTTGCTACACTTCGCCCCCGGCACCGGCATATTGCTGCTGGGACTGAGCGGGTATATCGCCTCGATGGGCTGCTGGTATCTGGCGCTGCACCGCATGGCGCTGAGCCAGGCCTATGCGTTGCTCAGCCTGAGTTACATTCTGGTGTGGATTGCCGCTATCGTGCTACCCGGCTGGAATGAATCTTTTTCCTGGGCCGGGCTGGCGGGCGTCGGTTTGATTATCGCTGGGGTGCTGGTGATTTTTCGGCCAGCGGTTCAAAAGGCGAAATAGACTCAGCGGTCAGACTAAAAGGCGTTGGTGTACAGACCGCCAGACTCAGAGAGCCGAACTGAAGCTGGCTCACGGAGTGCGGCTGCTTTGCCGCACTGTCGATGCTGACAATCTGCCAGGCACTGCCGCCGCGCTGTTTGACGATGGCCTCTTTGCGCGTCCAGATGCGCCAGAATGCCGACAGTTTTTCCGCCGGTGGCTCACGCTCCAGCTCATCATGCTCGGCCACGCTAAACACGGCGTTGGCCAGCGCCTGCCAGTTATCGCGCGGGCGGATCACTTCGATATCGCAACCCACTTCGCCTTCATCGCTCAGCAGCAGCGCAATATCATCCCCGCTATGGCTCAGGTTGAACCACAGGGGACGGTCGTCCACAAACGCGGGTTTCCCCTGTTCACCAAAGACGATTTCCGGCAGCGGCGCGGGGGATAACACGCGGGTGAGCAGCGTCCGTCCCGCCAGCCAGCGGGCACGTCGGGCGCCCGGCGGCGCCATATCTGCCAGCGCTGAAGCATAAGGATCAGCGTTAAGAGTCGAAATTTTTCCCAGTACAAACTGGTACATAGTTACGCCCAGCGTTTGATGATTATCGAGGTGTTTATGCCGCCAAACGCGAAGTTATTGCTTTGCAGGTATTCGCAATCAATCCGGCGGGCTTCCCCCATAATATAATCTAAAGCGCCACATTGCTCGTCGGGTTGTCTTAAATTCAGCGTTGGAGCGAACCAGCCTTCGCGCATCATCTGCAAACTCATCCAGGCTTCCAGCGCTCCGCAGGCCCCTAACGTGTGGCCAAAATAACTTTTTAACGACGAAATCGGCACGCTCTCGCCGTAAATGGCCGCTGTGGCCAGGCTTTCGGCGATATCACCGCGGTCCGTTGCCGTGCCGTGCGCCGAGATATAACCCATATCCGAGGCGCTCAGCCCCGCCATTTTCAGCGACTGCTCCATGCAAATCTGCATCGTTTCGCGCTGCGGCTGGGTGATGTGCGCGGCGTCGCAGTTGGTGGCGAAGCCGACGATTTCGCCGTAGATGGTCGCCCCGCGCGCTTTGGCGTGCTCCAGCTCTTCCAGAATCAGCGTGCCCGCACCTTCGCCAATCACCAGCCCATCGCGCTGGGTATCGAAGGGGGACGGTGTGGTTTTCGGCGCATCGTTGCGCTGGCTGGTGGCAAACAGGGTATCAAACACCGCTGCTTCGGACGGACACAGCTCTTCCGCGCCGCCTGCCACCATCACGGTCTGATAGCCGTGGCGAATCGCTTCCCATGCATAGCCAATCGCCTGGCTGCCGGAGGTACAGGCGCTGGAGGTGGGGATCACCCGTCCGCGCAGGCCGAAGAACAGGCCGGTGTTCACCGCCGTGGTGTGCGGCATCATCTGCACGTAGGTCGTGCCGGTGATGTTGTTGGTGTGCTTTTCCGTCAGCATGGTGGCAAATTCGCTCACCGGGCCGGTGCTGCCGGTGGAGGAGCCGTAGGCGATCCCGGTTTCGCCGTTGGTCAGCACCGCTTCGCCGATCAGCCCGGCCTGCTCCAGCGCTTTTTCGGTGGCGCGCGTCGACATCAGCGACACGCGGCCCATCGCGCGGATACGCTTGCGGGTGTAGTGCTCCGGCAGAGTGAAATCGTCAATCGGTGCGCCGAGCAGGGTGTGCAGGCCGTCGTAAATCTGCCACTCCGGCATTTTACGCACCGCGTTAACGCCCGCCTGAAGCCCCGCCGAAACCGACTGCCAGTCCTCGCCAAAGGCGGTGACGCCGCCCATGCCTGTAATAACCACGCGACGTGTCATAGCATTCCTCCATTAATGGAAATGACCTGGCGGGTGACGTAGCCCGCAATATCTGACATCAGGTAACTGGCAAGACCAGCCACTTCATCGGCCTGGCCCATACGTTTCATTGGGATGATGGACATCGCCTCTTTCAGCGCCGCCTCTTCCATTTCGATCATCCCGGTGTCGATTAACCCCGGAGCAATGCAGTTGACGGTGATTTTGCGCTTCGCCAGTTCAATCGCCAGCGCTTTGGTCGCGCCAATGATCCCGGCTTTGGCGGCGCTGTAGTTCACCTGCCCACGGTTGCCCATCACGCCCGATACGGACGATAGAGTGATAATCCGCCCACCTTTGCGCAGGCCAATCATCGGCATGACGCACGGGTGGATGACGTTGTAAAAACTGTCGAGATTGGTGTGGATCACGCTGTCCCAGTCATCTTCGCTGAGGGCCGGAAACGCGCCGTCGCGGGTGATGCCCGCGTTGCTGACCAGGCCATACCATGCGCCGTGGGTCTCGATATCCTGCTCCAGCACCTCGCGGCACTGCTCGCGATTGCCGACGTCAAAAGAGAGCAAACGGCCCTGACCGCCCGCCTGCTGGATGGCCTCCAGCGTCTGCTGCGCGCCGTCGGCATCGCGGTGATAATGCACGCCCACGGTAAAGCCGTCAGCGGCGAGCTGGCGGGCGATAGCGCGTCCGATGCCTTTGCTGGCTCCGGTGACCAGAACGGAACGATTCATGTGGAAGATCCCTGATTAAAAAGCGAAGTTAGCTCTTCCGCGCTCGGCTGGAAGGTATTCACGCGGCCTGTCGCCAGCGTTGCGCCGTTTGCGGCGATCGCGCACTCGAAGCTGCCGAAACGTTCGTCCTGCATCAGCAGTTTGACGGTTACGGTCAGGGTAGAGTCTGCCGCAAAGCGCCCCTCGGCGCACACCAGTTCGCGCGCGCCCAGCACCATCCCGAGCGCAATGCTGCTTTGCCCCTGCTGGTGGCGATGCCAGCCGGACCAGACGCCGACGGTCTGCGCCATCAGCTCAAGGGCGTACCAGCCGGGCAAATCGCCATCGGCATTGAGAAATGGCGCCAGAACGCTTTGGCTGCTGACGCGCACGCGGCACACGGCGCTCTCGTCCGTGACGCTTTCCACCGTTTCCAGCAGCAGCATTGGCGCATCGTGGGGCAAATAGTCCACGGGGGATAAATAACTCATGACACTCTCCCCAGCAAAATGCTGGCATTGTTGCCACCAAACGCGAACGAGTTGGACAAAATAACCGGTTTTTCCAGCGCTGCGGGCTGATGCAATACGCCGCAGGAGGGCAGCGCCGGATCGGGCGCGTAGCGGGTGAAATCCTGCGCGGGCAGCGGCAGTTTCTGGGTCAGAATCAGCCAGCTGAGAGCGGCTTCCGTAATGCCCGCCGCGCCCAGCGTATGGCCGGTCAGATGTTTGGTGGAGCTGCACGGCACGGCATCTCCGAAGAGATCGTGGATCACCTGGGACTCAATCTGATCGTTGAGCGGCGTCGCCGTGCCGTGCAGGTTGATATAGCCAATTTCGTCGGGTTTCAGGCCCGCTTCGTTGAGCGCCTGTTGAATCGCGCGAATCGCACCTTCGCCCTGTGGATGGGGCGCAGAAATATGGTACGCATCGCTCGACTCGCCGATGCCCAGCAGGGCGACGGGCTGCGGTTCGCGCGTCAGGATCATCAGCGCTGCGCCTTCCCCGATGGTGATCCCGCGACGGTCGCGGCCAAAGGGTTCGCACAGGGTGGTGGAGAGCGATTCGAGGCTATGGAATCCGTTGACCGGCATCCGGCTCAGAGTATCGGCACCGCCGACGATGGCGATATCCACCATCCCGGCGTCAATCAGACGGCGGCCGCTGATAATCGCTCGCGCGCTCGACGAGCAGGCGGTCGAGAGGGTAAACGCGGGCCCGTCGAGATTCAGCCAGTTGGCGAGAAAACGTGACGGATCGCCCAGCTCCTGCTGCGGGTACTGCCAGCGGGTGCTGGCTTCGCCGTTCAGCGACAGACGGACATGCTCATCGCCCTCGTCCAGCCCCGAGGTGCTGGTGCCGAGCACCACGGCCACGCGATCAAGGCCGACGCGGGCAATCGCCTCGTCGACGGCAGGCTGGATCTGCGCCAGCGCTGCCAGGAGCAGCTGGTTGTTTCGGGTTCGGTGGGCGGCGAGGTGATCCGGGATGGACGGCAGTTCGCCTTCAACGCCGCCGAGCACAATGTCCTCGCCTCCCTGCAGCCAGCCCGCGCGGCTGTGCATGCCCGGCGCGACGCCACGCGACAGGTTCGCGGCAATCTCTTCGGCGCTGTTTCCCAGCGCGTTCACCATGCCCACGGCAGAAATGTAGATCATCTTAGTCACTCAGATATTGAATGGTGATGTGGTAGTTAAAGACATGCTGTTCAATGCTGATCGGCTCGCGTTTGCCTTTGCGCTGCAGATAGACAATCTCGGTTACCAGCTTGCCGCTGGCGTTGCGCAGCTCGCGGCGGTCGCCTTTATCCGTCAGCGTCCAGCCTTTAGGCAATTGCGGCAGCCAGGCGCCGATCGGCCAGTGACTGAGCATCACGTCGGCCAGCACCTGGCTGGCGGGCGGCAACTGCGGCACGATGATCGACTGCTCGGTGTGAATACCGGTTTTGTCATAGGTGGCGAGGAACAGGCGGATCCCGACGGAGGAGAGCCCGGCCAGCGTAATTTTATCCGCATCGGCGTTGAGCATCACCAGCAGAGACTGGGTCTGGCCGTTGAAACTGCCTGTCAGCAGCTGCTGGGAATTCACCGCCGGAGAGATCCCCGGTGCAGGCAGGGTCACTTTGGTACCCGGTTGTAACCAGGCCTGCGGACGGGTGCCATCGCTGTTTTGCGTCGAGTGGCTACAGCCCGTCAGCCACAGGGCGGCCATCAGCGCAAGCGCGCGGCCAAAATGGGTCATCATCGTTTTCTCTCTCGTTTAGCGGGCATCGCCAGCGGAGCCAGCAGGAAGGCGGTGAAAATACCGCTGACCAGCACAATGCCGAAGCTGCTGATCGCCTGGGTGGCGCTAAAGACCAGCATGCCGAGGGTCAGTAACGTGGTCATCATCGCCAGCGTAATCGCCAGCATGGAGGTGAGCGGTGTTCCGCGTGGATTGCTGAAGAACAGGGTGTAGTTAATGCCAATCCCTAAGACCAGCACCAGTGCCAGCAGCGAGAACAGATTCACCGGATGGCCGCTGGCCGCCAACGCCGCCAGACCGCAGCCGAGCGACAGTACCGACGGCACCAGGCTTATCAGCCCTTTACGCCAGCCCAGACGCAGCATCGCCCCGCAGGCGATCACCGCCAGTGCGACCAACAGCAGGCCCGTCAGCACGCCGCGATAGAGCGAGAACAGGCTGTCGAAGCTCGCTTTGCGATCCACCCACACTACGCCCGGATGCGCTGCGGCTAATTGGCTTAGCGCCGCGCTGTTTTTCACGCCGTCGACCGGCACCAGCACGCCGCTTTCGCCGTCGGGCAGCGTCAGCCACAGCAGCCGCCAGCCTTCACTTGCCGGGCTGGCAAGCCAGTCTTCTGTGCTCACGGGCATGGCGTTCAGATCCGGCGTTACGGTCGTCAGCCCCGCGCTTTGCAGGACGTTTGTCACTGCCGGAGCGGCGTTGTGCAGGAGTGCCAGATCGCTTTTCTGCCGCGCCAGCGAGTTTAGCGGGAGGGTGCGGAACGTTTTAATGTCACCGGCCTTTTGCGACGCTGCCAGCGCAGGCGTGAAGGCTTCAAGCCGCTCCAGCGTTTGCTGGGCCGTTGCGCCGTGGACCACGAACCATTTCTGATCGACGCTCTGCCCGGTCAGTGCAGTGATGGTTTTTTCCTGTGCCAGAATATCCTTCGGCAGCGCCTGGAGCTGGGCGATATCGTCATCCACCCGCAGACTGGCGATGCCGACCACGGAGACGACGGCCAGAATCACCGGCAGCCCGACGGAGACCGCCTTGTTACGTCGCCACGCGGCCAGCCAGCGCAGCATCAGCACCATTGCCGGAACCGGACGCACCGGCAAACCGCGGCACAGCCACGGATGCCAGAAGATCACCGTCAGGCACGAAGCGCTCAGCCCCACGGCAGCAAACACCGCCATCTGACGAATGCCGGGGAACGGGGCAAGCATCATGATCAAATAAGCCGCCACGGTGGTCAGCAGCGCCAGCAGCAGGGCGTTACACACTTTGGCCAGGCTTTGCCACGGCGAATCCTGCACGCCGTGGACCATGCGCTCGGTCAGGTAATAGAGCGTGTAGTCGGCGGAAATCCCGATGATGCTCATGCTCATTACCAGCGTCATCAGGTGCAGCTCGCCGAAGATCGTTAGTGTGGCGACGGTCCCGGCCAGCGCGCCGATGCCGATGGAGATCAGGCACAGC
Source organism: Lelliottia wanjuensis (assembly GCF_030238365.1). Classification (GTDB taxonomy): domain Bacteria; phylum Pseudomonadota; class Gammaproteobacteria; order Enterobacterales; family Enterobacteriaceae; genus Enterobacter; species Enterobacter wanjuensis. The sequence continues at coordinate 84,066 of NZ_JASSOT010000048.1, forward strand.
AGCAGCGGGCGCAGGGAGCGGAACACCGCCACGATCAGCAAAATCACCCCCAGAATCGTGGCGATGCCGAGGGTGGAGATGTCCTGTTTCGCCTGCTGGCTGGCGTAGTCGCTATAAAATACCGTCCCGCGCGAGAGCAGCTGCGCCTGCGGGAAATGGGTTTTCAGCTGGCTTTCAAGGCCGTGCAGCGTTGTCACCAGACGGTGTGTTTGCTGCATATCGAACGACTCACCGGCCAGCTCGCCGTGCAGCAGATACCAGTAATTTCCGGCCTCGTCTTTGGTCACCAGCCAGCCGTCCATCAGCCGCAGCTTCTGGCTGTTTTGCGCAAGCGAAAGCTGCGAACCGCGCATCAGCATCAGCGGGTCGTTTTGCAGCTCTTTGCCGCTGACGCCGGAGAAGGCCGAATACAGCTGGGACAGGATCCACTGGGCCTGCGCCTCGCCGCCGTTTTGCAGACGGGCGCGGGTCGCGGTGTCGATGAGGCCGTTACGGTGCTGCCAGAAAAATTCGCCCCAGGCTTTCTGGCTGTTGGCATCCATTGGGCCTTTCACCTCATGGAGGGAACCCGATTTTTGCAGCAGAGTTAACCACTCCTGCGCCACGCGCGGGTTCGGCTCTTTGCCAGGGCTGACTAGCCACACCAGCTGACGGTCCAGACGCTGCATAAATCCGTCGTTGAGCGCAGGTGGAATGGCGCCGAGCGTCTGCTTGGGCAGCATCGCCAGCACGCTGCTATTGAGCCGCGCGCCGGGCAACAGCGACAGCAGTACGCCCAGCAGCGCCAGGCATAACAGACCCCACAGCAGCGCCGGGCGCAGACGGTTACGGCGCGGCAAAGCGTTGGCGTTCGTCATGAGTCAGGCTGGCGGGCGTCAGTTGATGATGGGAGAGGGCGATATCCGTGCGGTCGCCCTGTTTGTCGTTGAGCTGAATCGACTCCAGATAGGTCGCGCCCCCCAGATTCATGGTGGCGAAAATCTTGTCCAGCGGCGTGGTGATGGGTGTCAGCACCAGCGACCAACGGCCCGCGCCGAGGTCTTTGAAATCAATGCGGAAGTTCTCCTCCAGCACTTTGCTATCGGCCTGGAACAGGGCGCGCAGCAGGTGGTTAAACTGGAACATCTGCGGATTATTGTCGGCGGTGATGGTTTGCGGCGGTTGGCCGTTGATCGCCTGCACCATGCGTTTGTCGTCCAGCAGCAGGGTCATCGGGAACGGCGCTTTCTGATCCCACAGCAAACCGTCGTCGCGGGCGATTAGCATTTCGCCCTGCGAACGCAGCGGCTGCGGGAGATCTTTGATGGTGCGGGTCTGCTCGAAGTGCGCGCGCACCACGGGCTGCTCGGTAAAGCGCTGCTGGAGTTCATCCAGCGTGACCGCGCCGACCAACGGGCTGACCAGCAGGGCCAGCAGGGGCAACCATTTCATGGCATCACTCCCATACGTTCAAACAAAATTGCCGGGCTGACGAAACACATTTCGCGGCTGCTCTCTTCGACGGCCACCTGGATGGTGTACCCGGTGGTGGTGCGCTTCCCGGTTTCGGTGTCGAAAATCTGGTAGGCGATGCGCAGGCGGTTTTCAAACTCTTCGATCTGCGCCCGCACGCGGATGCGTTGCTCGAATATCACTGCGCTGCGGTACTTCACGCGCGTATCGACCACCGGCCAGACGTAGCCAGACGCCTTCATCTGGCGATAGCCATAGTTAAACTGATTGAGCAGCGCCTCGCGGGCAATCTCAAAGTAGCGGAAATAGTTGCCGTGCCAGACGACGCCCATCATATCCACGTCGTGGAAGGGGACGGTCAGCTCAACTTCGGTCGTAAAACGGGGATCGGTCAGCACCCTTTACTCCTTCTCTTTGGCATCCGGCAGATGCCAGAAATCGAAAAAATTAAACCAGTCGAGCGGCGACATCAGCGCGTAGTGCTCGAGGCGTTGGGCATAGCGATCGATAGCGTGCTGGAGCGCCTGCTGGCGCTCGCCGCGCGGCAGAAGCAGCGGATCGGCAAAGGACTCGCAGTGAATGTGCAGCTTGTCCTGCTGGCGCAGGGCGAAAATCAGCACCACCGGGCAGCGCAAAATCGAGGCGAGGATAAACGGCCCTTGCGGGAACGGGGCGGGCTTGCCGAGAAACTCACTCCAGATCACGCGCCATTCGCCGCCGCGCTGAGGATTGACGGCGATACGATCGCCGACGATCGCCACCCACTCGCCGCGATCGAGCTTCTCTTTCAGGGCGATAGCGGTGTCCGGCCCGATATCGGTGACGGGCATCAGGTTCAGCCCGGCCTGCGGGGCCATCTCCTGCATAATCTGCTTAAAGCGCTGGGCATTGTCGCTAAACACCAGCGCGTTGATGGTCTTGCTGCCTTCGATCTGGGCCAGCGCGCGGCAGGCTTCGACGTCGCCGAGGTGCGAGGCCAGCAGCAGCTTGCCCTGAGGGGCGTCGACGTTGAGCGCCTCAGGAGCGCCCGGCGCGAAAACGACATCCCGGTTCATCTTCAGCTCGCCGCGCCAGCCCGCGACTTTATCCAGCATTGAATAGCCGAAACGCATGAAGTGGAAAAAACTGTTAAAGCGCGGCGGCAGCGGGCGCTGCTGCGTCTTGAGCTCATCAGCCACGCGCGCCAGCCACTGCTGCGACGCCTGTCGCGCCGGGCGGGCGGTGAGCCAGTAAACGCCGATCACCGGCCATAGCAGCAGGCAAAATGCGCGACGTCCGAACAGCTGCCAGACGCGCAGCATCAGGCGCATCCCCCACAGTCCTTTCACTTCCTTCTGCTCAGCCCAGTGCTCACGACGCCGCCGCATCAGAAGCGAAGGGATCCGCGGCAGCATGCCGAAGAACAGGCGGGTGTGCATCAGGGAGATGCGCACGTTGTCTTTCAGGGCGTCGAAATGGGACAGGCCGTCGTGGGGATAGGTCACCCGCGTCGGCACAAAATAGCTGTCGTTGCCCTGCCAGTAGAGGCGGACCATCACTTCCGTATCAAAATCCATCCGCTTGCCGAGCGTAGCGTGTTCCGCCAGTTTCAGCGTCGGTGCGACGGGGTAAACGCGAAACCCGCACATGCTGTCTTTCAGCTGCAGGGAAAGGGTTTCGATCCACACCCAGACGTGGGTGACCCAGCGGCCATACAGGCGCGAGCGGGGGATCGAGTCGTCATAAATCGGCTGGCCGGAGATCAGTGCCTCCGGGTGGCGTTCGGCCAGAGCCAGTAGCTGCGGAATATCTTCGATGGCGTGCTGGCCGTCGGCATCCACCTGCACGGCGTGAGTAAACCCGGCGCGGGCGGAGGCTTGCAGGCCACGGATCACCGCCGTGCCTTTCCCGGCATTTTGGGGCAGGCGGATCAGCGTCACCTGCGGAAATTCAGCTGCCAGGCGTTCCAGCTCCAGTCGGGTGGGCTCGTCGCTGCCGTCATCAACGATCAGACACGGCAGCCCGCACGATCCCAGCCGCGACAGCACGCTCGCCATCATCGCGCCGTGGTTGTAGCAGGGGATCAGCACGCAGGGGCGGAACGTCAGCGACATAACCGAATCTTCCCGCTGCTGGCGGTGTGGCGCTCGTCGCCGTCGTGACGCTGATAGCTAAAGGTGAGGATCTGGCGTTCGGCGTTCCAGCTGAGCGTCAGGGTCACGGTGGTGTCCGGCAGCAGGGGTGCCTGGAACTTCACGTTCTGAATGCTGTGAAAACGGTAGTCGGGGGCCAGCAGCGTAGTGGCGTAGTGCATCACCCAGTCGAGCTGCGCGACGCCCGGCAGCAGCGGCTGCACGGCAAAATGTCCCTGGAACCAGAACAACGCAGGGTCGAGATGCAGGACAATCTCCAGATCCTCTGGCTGCGGCTGGTGGCGCTCGATTTCATGGATTTTCATGAAATAACTCCTGTAACTGCGCATAGACACGCTTGTTCATACTGTTGACGGGCATCTCATCGATAATCCGCCAGTAGCGCGGCACGGCGACGGGCTCAAGCCACGGCAGCAGGGCACGACGCCAGGCAAACTCCTGCGCTTTGTTGCCCTGTTGGTTGAGTCGCTGACGCGCGTCATCGTTCAGAACCAGCAGTACGCCGATCCCCTGACGCCCGCCGCGCGTGACGGGCAGGGCCGCGACTTCGCGAATGCCGTCCAGCTCCAGCAGGCGCTGTTCAATTTCGTTGAGCGATACGCGCTTCTCTTCGATTTTAACCACTCGCCCACGGCGTCCGGCGATGCTGAACATCCCGTTGCTGTCGAAGTGCAGAATATCGTCCAGCGGTAAGCCGTCCGGCTCATGGATCAGCGGAGAAGTCACGTGGCAGATCTCGCCTTCATGACGGAAATGCACGCCGGGGAACGGGAGCCATGGAATCGACTCCTCCTGACGATGTCGCCAGGCCAGAATGCCGGTCTCGGTGCTGCCGTAGATTTCATCCGGCCAGACGTTCATCCAGCGATGCGTGGCGGTCACTTCGTCCCACGGCAGCATGCCACCGGCGGAGAGCAACATCACCACGGGGGGCGGCGCGAGCTGGGTATCGAGCCGCTTCAGAAACGCCGGGCTGCTGATAAACACGTAGCGCCGATCATCGGGCAGCGCCGCCAGCTGTTCGGCGTAATAGAGCATCGCCGCGTGGAGCGGCAATCCTTGCGACATGGGTAAAAAGATGCGGAAAGTCAGGCCGTACAAATGCTGCGGTACTACGGAGGCGACGATACTGCAGCCCGTCAGACGCGTGCCAAAGCGCTCGGCAAGCAGAGTGGCTTCGCGATCGAGCCGGGCGATAGGTTTCACGATACGTCGCGGTGCACCGGTTGAGCCGGAGGTGAACAGCTCGACAAAACTGTCGTCGGCAATCGGCGGCAGCGGGGTGAAGGCGTCACTCGTGCGGCGGGCGGAATTCACCACAATCAGGCGGCCCGGATAGTTCAGGGTTTGATCGCTCAGCACGCCGCTGAACAGCGCGCGCTGTTCTTCAAGCAGCGAGACGCGGCTGTGGCCGGGGATCACCGGCGTCTTGCCTGCATGCAGCGTTGAGAGCAGGGCGACGATAAACAGATAGCTGTTTTCGAAGCACAGCGCCCAGCGCTCGCCTTCCTGCTGGATAAGCATGCTTGTCAGATTGGAGACGTCGTGACGAAGCTGCCCGAGCGTCCAGGTGTGATCCTCAAGCCAGGCGATCGGCGTCTCATCCGGACGCGGCGCATTCAGCCACTGGCTTAGCGGCAGGGGTTTATTCATGTGCTTCACTTTTTTTCATCACCCGTTGACGCACCAGCCACTCCGTCGCCATCAGCGTCCCCATCAGGATGTACGCGATCATGCCGTTCCACAGCGTCCAAAGCTGCATATCACCGTGAATAACGGTGAACAGTGCCACCGAACCATTAACGATGAAAAAGCCGCACCACACGCGGGTCACATTGCGGGTATAGCGAACGCCTTCTGGCGGCAACTGGGGATCGCGCAGGCGCGCCAGACGCTCGACCAGCGGCATCGCCGTCCACAGCGATCCGCCGAACACGGCCAGCATCACCAGATTCACCACCACGGGATAGAGCAGCAGCCACTGGTGCGCTTTCAGCAGGTAGCTCGCTGTGCACAGTGCAATGCCCGCCAGCGCCACGCTTTGCACCACAAAGCGCATCGGCCCGGCGTTATGCCGCGCCTGGCGCAGACGGCAGACCAGCAGCAGCGCCATCAGCGGCAGCAGCCAGTGCAGACTGTTGTGCGTCAGCCCGAAGCCAATCAGAAATGGCCAGGCGAGCAGCATCAGCCCCGTCAGCAGCGGGATGGCCGGAAAAGATCGTCCGCCACGCATGGCGTCTTACTCTTCGCGCAGAAGCTGTTCGACAGCGTCCACCACGTCCTGAACGGTACGCACCGATTTGAAGGTTTCAGGTTTGATTTTTTTACCTGTTTTCTTCTGCAGATGAACAATCATGTCGACGGCGTCGATGCTGTCCAGCTCCAGATCTTCGTACAGGCGCGCCTCGGGGGAGATCGCGTCCGGTTCGATTTCAAACAGTTTGGTCAGGAGCCCGCAGACTTCCTGATAAATGGCGTTTTGTTCTGTCATAGCAAATTCGTTCTCAGGCGCGTTGGGCATGGATAAATGATGCCAGCGTGGCGACGGAATAGAAGTGCTGACGCATCTCTTCGCTTTCCGCGGATAGCACGACGCCATACTGGTTTTTCACGGCCAGGCCAAGCTCCAGCGCGTCGATGGAATCGAGGCCCAGACCATCACCAAACAGCGCCGCATCCGTATCGATATCGTCGGCGGTCAGTTCGTCCAGATTCAGCGTGGAGATAATAAGATTTTTAATTTCAAGATAAAGCGCTTGCATCATTAATTCCTGACAAAGATTGAAGACCTGATGTTAAGCGATGCTGCAGGTGCCGGTTTAGCTGGCGCGCGGCCAGGGCCGGTTCTTGTTCTGTCGCATCGTAAAAATCGTGAATATTGACCCGCTCACGGACGTCGACCGTGAAAAAGGGTTTGCGCGGCGGTACGTCGTACCAGCGGCTTTTTTTATCGAGCAGGTGTTCGCTGCAGTGGATCACCACGACCCGCAGGTCGCTGCCGCAGCGCACGGCGATATTGGCCGCGCCGCGTTGCAGCGTCATGGCCTCCCCGATGCGGGTGCGCGTGCCTTCGGGGAAAATGAGTAAGGTATCGCCCTGCGCCAGACGGCGCTGGCTGGCGGCGAGCAGGGTGTCTGCTTCGCTGTTGATCAGATAATCCGCCGCGCGAATCACGCCGCTGACGAAGGGGTTACGCAGCAGGGCGCTTTTCACCAGGCAGTCCGTTTCCGGCATCACTGAGGCGAGGATCACGTAATCAATCAGCGTGGGATGGTTGGCGATCACCAGACAGCCGCGTTCGCTGCGCAGGGCGTCGAGATTATCAATGCGGTAATCGAGTACGCCCGTCAGGCGCATCACGTTCATGAAGAAACGGAAGCTGGCGGAAATACTGCGGCGCGCCAGGCGGCGGCGTTTGGCGCGATCGCGCTGAACCATCAGCAGCAGGTTGAACCAGACCAGCGACAGCAGCAGACCGCCCACGCCAAACAGCGCGAAGCAGAAGCCGGTCATGACCAGACGCCACACCCGATTCATACTGCTGGCTAACGCGTTCATGCGCGCGACCACTGCCAGAGCAGGCGTTCGCCGGAGACCACAAACTGCGGCTCGTCGCTCAGATAGCGTTGCAGGAACATCAGGCTTTGCGGCAGCGGCGGCTCTTCGCCAGTACTGCCAGAACGGGTTTCGCAGCGCAGCGTATCACCGGCTTCGATAACGACAGCCAGCGCATAGGGCCAGGTCGGCATTTGCGCGGGTAAGTGCGGGTGGTAAAACACCGGCAGCGCCCCGTCGAAATCGACCAGCAGCACGCGGGAATAGCCCGCCTGCAGCAGGCACAGCACTTCGCACAGGCCCTGCTGGAAAGTATCCAGCCCGGCAGAGAGAGAAGAGGAGACAATCGGCTGACGCGCGGCGATGGTGAGATTCCCCACCGCTGAGTTGTGCACGGACATGGCAAAATCGGTGGGTGACACGGCCTGATCCGTCGCCAGGGCATGCAGAATGCGGTAGTTGCGCTCCAGTTCGCCGTGGCGGCTGGTGTAAACCACCGCGTCGATGGCATGCTTTCGCAGCATGGACAGGCCGCAATCGACGGCCAGTTTGCTGCCCGAGTTGAGGCGGCGCGCGGTCATCATCGGCAAATCCGTGAGTTTTGCCTGTGGCGCAGTGGGATCAATGGCGAGCGAATCGCGTGACCACGCCTGCCATTGATCGGCATCACTGAGACCAGGCGCTCTGGCCTGCCAGTCGATAATGTTAAGTGCAAATTTCATCTACGCGCGTCCGCGATCTATCGTCATCAAATAACGGCGTGAACCCTCAGGTATTTCACCGAATTTATTGTTCTTTTTTCTGACAAATCAGTAAGGTATGACCCAGGCCTAAATTGTCCAGTCGTTGCTCTACGTGGAAACCGGCCTGTTCCAGGTAGTGATAAAATTTCTCGACGCTATAAAAGCGGCTGTTGCCATTCGCCATACAGGTGAAATAGAGCGAGGTCGCATTGAGGCTAAACGAGGCCGCTTCGAATTTCTGGGCATCCCAGAACAGTTCCATAATGCATAACCGCGCGCCGGGCTTCATGACCTGCGCCACGTTGCTCAGCATGGTGACAATCTGATCGGGAGAGAAGCAGTCGAGGAACTGACTCATCCACCATACGTCTGCTTCGCCCGGCAGCGCCGCGTTGCTAAGCATATCGACAGCATGGAACCCAATGCGATGAGATAATCCTGCATTTGCGATATTTTCCTGCGCCAACGCTATTTGCTGCGGGAGGTCGAGGAGGGTAACGGCGACATTTTCATCATACCGGCAGCAGCGTAAAGCCCATTTGCCTGTATTACCGCCTACATCGTACAATTTTGTCGGCTTGCTTGCGAATATATATGGCAAAGCGGCATCAAAAGCAGCGTCAGAATAGTAATGATCAAACGCAAACCAACTCTCTTTTGCCTGCACAGGTAATTGCGACAATGCGGGATAGATGGTCGGCCATTCGCCAAATACCGATAATCCCGCGGGTTTTTCATGTTTTAGGGAATCGGAGAGGTGGAATAATCCCTGATAACAAACGTCCTGGGTAAAATCCATATTTACGCGGGTCATCGCATCGTGCAGGAGAAAATGTCCCACTTTTGCCAGATAGTAATGTCCCTCTTTATGGGTAACGATCCGTCCGCTTAATCCCATATCCAGCAAAACGCTGACAGCGTATTCATTCAGGGTACTGTTCTCGACAATGTCTTCAAGGCGTGCGCCCTGTTTCCCTTGTTTATCGAGCCAGGCCAGAACGCCAGAGTTACGCAAACAAAGCGCGGTTTGAAACAACATCGGAGCAAAAGCAATACGTTGTGCTTCTGTAATGGCATCCAGCGCGCTGAGCGAGTCCGTTTCGTACATTATTGCGTAACCTTTCGCGGGGTTGAGGAATACATTATCGGGCCGATAGCGGCCCGACTTTAGGCAATTTTACTGCGCGGCGCTTCTGGCGAGATTCAGCTGAATATCTTTGTCGAGATTACGAACCCAACGGTTGTAATTTTTGTGAATTTTACCGTCGCTGGCTTTCAAGTTGAGGCTGTTTTCGTAATTAATTGAATAGCTTGTGGCCGTGTAAGGGATGCGAACTTCGGCGCTGTGGTCGCGTGCCTGCAGGCGGCCTTTAATGACGCCAGGGCTGACTTCAGTCATGATCCAGTCACGCTGAAGGCCCGCTTTCAGAATGGCAGACTTCACCTGTTCCGCAGAATGGCCCGCGCTAACGGTAGAGTGAACCTGATCCACCGGGGCAGTACGCGCACAGCCTGCCAGCGCACCCATAATGGCAAAAGCCGCACACCATTTAACAATCTTCTTCATCAACAACTCCGTATCAATAATAGTGATCTCGTCCACGATATTTACGCAATATAATTCTTAAGGCAAATTTTAACCATTGCGGTAAATATCATTTTTGCATTATTTATTTTTTGACATTGCCAATTTAACTTTAATTAACGCGCTGGCAATGTAGACAACGCTTTTGTTATCGGCTTTGCTAAGAAAATATTCACTTAAAAACAACAATTATGCCGATTCTAAAAAAATCGGCACAGAGTTTATAGATCTGATGAAGTCCGTAAACCTACCTCGTTGGGTAGGTTTACGAGAAAATTGTTACCCCGGAAGCCGACTTTTCGGTCGCCCTGGCCCGAGCAGGATGGCCAGTTTTCCGCCGCCTTTAGTGGTCTCCATCCATATTTTACACACGCTGGTCAGCGGTACTGAAAGCAGCATACCCACAGGTCCCAATAGCCATCCCCATATTAACAATGACAAAAAGACCACCATGGTCGACATTCCCAGGCGATGGCCCATCATACGCGGCTCGACGATATTTCCGAGCACCATGTGAACGACCAGGAATAATGCGCCCACCAGCATACATTCATAAAAGCCATTGAAAAGAAACGCCTGAATCATCGGCGGCACGGCGGAAAGCACCGCGCCGATGTTGGGCACGTAGTTGAGCAGAAACGCCAGTACGCCCCACATCAGCGCGAACTGAACGCCCATAAGCGACAGCCCGAGCCAGATAATCGCCCCGGTCCAGAGGCTGAGTAAGGTTTTCAGCGCCAGATAGTGGGAAACACCCTTCAGCGCCCGGTGCAGGCCAGCAATGTGAATCTGTGGATTGTTGAGGGCGAAGCGCAGTTTGTACGGCACGTGGCGCACCTCGAACAGCATAAACACTACCGTCATCACCAGCAGCAAAATGCTGGCCATCGCGCCGGAAAGCCCGGTCATCAGCGTGGTGGCGAAGGTCATCACTTTCTCTGAATCCATGCGCTTGAGCATGCGTTCAGGCGAGATATGCAGGTTAAGGAACGGCAACATCTCCTGCAGATCGACAATCTTGCGCGTCAGCTCTTTATTGTATTTCGGCAGCAGGGTGGAGAATTCGCTCAGCGATGCCGCCAGCACGCCGAACAGGGCGGTGAGGACCACCAGCATCACCAGCACCACAATGGTGATGGCGACAGGGCGACGCACGCCGCGACGGATAAACCAGGTGACTAACGGATTAAGAACAATGGCGAAAAAGAGCGCCAGCAACAGCTGAACGATAATATCCGCCGCCGCGTGAATACCGGCGAGGATCACCACCAGACAGGCGAGTTTTAATAATATGTGCAGGCCCGTCTTGTCGGGCTGGGGGGTTGTCATGCTGATTCCTTATGTTGTGTGCCCGTTAAGTGTAGTGCGTAGGGACCGCTGCGTTTGACGCCGTTAATCTGAAAGTCGCTGCTGCTTTTCGCCGCATGACGTGGTAATAGTGAAACACTGTTGCAAAATACCAGGTAGAACCTCATGCCCGACCCTGCCGCCGAACCGGCACTGAGCGGATTGCGCCTCAATCTGCGCATTGTTTCTGTTGTGATGTTTAACTTCGCCAGCTATCTCACCATTGGCCTGCCGCTCGCGGTGTTGCCCGGTTACGTCCATGACGTGATGGGATTCAGCGCCTTCTGGGCGGGGCTGGTGATTAGCCTGCAATATTTCGCCACCCTGCTGAGTCGCCCGCAGTCAGGGCGTTATGCGGATCTGTTTGGCCCGAAAAGTATCGTGGTCGTGGGGTTGTGCGGCTGTTTCCTCAGCGGTCTGAGCTATCTTCTGGCGGCGACCACCAGCGGCTGGCCGCTGCTCAGCCTGGCGCTGCTGTGTCTGGGGCGTGTGATTTTAGGCATCGGGCAAAGTCTGGCGGGGACCGGCTCGACGCTGTGGGGCGTAGGCGTGGTCGGCACGCCGCATATCGGGCGTGTGATTTCGTGGAACGGGATTGTCACCTACGGCGCGATGGCCCTCGGCGCGCCGCTGGGTGTGGTGTGCTATGCGTGGGGTGGGCTGCACGGACTGGCGATCACTATTATGGTCGTCGCGCTGATGGCGATTTTACTCGCGCTCCCACGACCGAAGGTGAAAGCCAGCAAAGGCAAGCCGCTGCCGTTTCGCGCAGTGCTCGGGCGCGTCTGGCCTTACGGCATGGCGCTGGCCCTGGCATCCGCCGGTTTTGGCGTGATCGCCACCTTCATCACCCTGTTTTACGACGCCAAAGGCTGGGACGGTGCGGCGTTCGCCCTGACGCTGTTTAGCTGCGCCTTCGTCGGCGCGCGCCTGCTGTTCCCGAACGGTATCAACCGCCTTGGCGGGCTGAACGTGGCGATGATCTGCTTTAGCGTGGAGATTGTCGGCCTGCTGCTGACGGGCATTGCGGGTGAGCCGTGGGTGGCGAAGATCGGCGTATTCCTCGCGGGCGCGGGTTTCTCGCTGGTCTTCCCCGCGCTGGGCGTGGTGGCGGTGAAAGCGGTGCCGCAGCAGAATCAGGGTTCGGCGCTGGCGACTTACACGGTGTTTATGGATATGTCGCTGGGAGTGACCGGGCCACTGGCCGGGCTGTTGATGGCCTACGCGGGCGTTCCGGTTATCTATCTTGCGGCGGCGGGGCTGGTGGGCGTTGCGTTCCTGCTGACCTGGCGCTTAAAAAAACGGCCCCCGGCGCAAGCGACGGAGGCCGTTGAATCGTGATGAAAATTACTGAATCACGAGGGTATTGATGATGTTTTCTGCGGCGGTCTGCGCTTTCTGCTGATCGTCAGCTGGCAGGGTGATTTGCATGGTCAGCAGTTTGCCGTCCACTTTGCCGAGCACCACGGAAGAGTAAGCGGTCTGGCCTTTGGCAGAGATAATGCTGTCCAGCTGTTGCAGGGTGTGGCCTTTCAGTTCGATGGACTTGTTGGTCACCACCTGCAGCTGCGGATCGCGGCTACGCTGTTGATCTTCCAGACGCTTGGTCAGCACCGCCAGATCTTCATTGGTGTCGTCACCGACAATCACGATGACCGCTTTCTGCCCGGTGGCATCGGAATAGACGTGCATGTTGTTCGCCTGGGTGCCCAGCTTGCCGCTCTGATCGGTCATATCCGCTGGCAGAGAGAAGCTGAGTTTGCCATCCATCAGATTAACCGGCTGTCCGGTGGCATTACTTTCCGCGGACGCACCCTGAGCAGGGGTCTTCGTATCGCTGTTATCACAGGCCGCCAGACCCACTACCAGCAGGCCAATCCCGACATATTTAACCAGATTGCGCATTAACTTATTCCTTTCGATAAACGGCCATAACGGCTCATTCATCCATCTTATCACAACTGATAAACCGAACCTTTAACCTGCCTGCAATGCCGAGATTTCAGATTTATCCGCCAGCCTTTTCAGTAGCATATTCAGCAGCACGCCGTACATCGGCAGGAAGAAGACAATGCTGATCAGCACTTTGAAGCAGTAGTCCACCAGCGCGATTTCCATCCAGTGGGCGGCCATAAAGGCATCCGGGCTGCGCCAGAAGGCGATGAAGAAGAAGGCCAGGGTGTCGCTGACGTTGCCGAACAGCGTCGACGCCGTCGGTGCCATCCACCAGCGGTGGTTCTGTCGCAGACGGTTAAAGACGTGAACGTCGAGGATCTGCCCCAGGGCGTAGGCCATAAAGCTGGCGGCAGCGATACGGGCGACAAACAGGTTGAAGTGCGTCAGCGCCTCAAAGCCCTGCCAGCTTCCCATGTAGAACAGGGAAGAGATGACGTACGAGACGAACAGCGCAGGCAGCATCACCGCAAAGATAATGCGTCGGGCCAACGGCGCGCCAAAGATACGCACGGTCAGATCGGTCGCGAGGAAGATAAACGGGAAGCTGAATGCGCCCCAGGTGGTATGGAAACCAAAAATGGAGATCGGCAACTGCACCAGATAGTTACTGGAAGTGATCACCAGCAGATGGAATAGCGATAGCCAGAACAACGCTTTTACGCGCTGCGATTGAGAGAACTGCGTCATATTGTGACCTTTTTAATTAATATTTGGGGTGAGGGAACCCAATTAAGCCGCCGCATATTACTGCTTTCAGTCCGTATTGCAATGGCTAATTTTCGCGCAATCGTTAACCTGGTTTGCTTTGCCGAAAACGCGGCGTAAACTACAGCCGTTTTTTTGATGTAAACGAGAAGATGATGACCGACCTGTTTTCCAGCCCCGACCATACCCTTGATGCGCAGGGCCTCCGCTGCCCGGAGCCGGTGATGATGGTGCGCAAAACCGTGCGCAACATGCAGACCGGCGAGACGCTGCTGATCATTGCTGACGATCCTGCGACCACCCGCGATATCCCCGGTTTTTGTACCTTTATGGAACATGAGCTGGTGGCGCAAGAGACGGGCTCCCTTCCGTATCGGTACCTGGTGCGCAAAGGGTAGTCGTGGTTTGCCGGGTGAACCCGGCATACAAGGGTACGGAAACGTAGGCCGGGTAAGGCGAAGCCTCCACCCGGCGTTTATCATCTCTGGCGCAACAACCGCAGCGCGTTCGCCGTCACCAGCACCGTCGCCCCCGTATCCGCTAATACTGCCAGCCACAGACCCGTGATCCCCAGCAGCGTGGTGACCAGGAAAATCCCCTTCAGCCCCAGCGCAATCGTGATGTTCTGACGAATATTGGCCCGCGTCGCACGTGCCAGCGAAATCATCTGCGCGAGCCCGGTTAACCGGTTGTGCGTCAGCGCCGCATCGGCAGTTTCGAGCGCCACGTCGGTCCCGCTGCCCATCGCAATCCCAATCGTCGCGGCTTTCATCGCCGGAGCGTCGTTGATGCCGTCGCCGACCATCGCCAGCGGGGCCTGAGCGTTCAGACCCGTCACGGCCTGTACTTTATCCGCTGGCAACAGCCCGGCCTTAAACTCCAGACCCAGCTCATTGGCAATCGCTGCCGCCGCGCGCGGGTTATCCCCGGTCAGGATCACGCCCTGAATCCCCAGCTGATGCAGCGCCGCCACGGCCTCTTTGGCATCTTCACGCAGGGTATCGCGCAGGGCCAGCACCCCTTTTGCCACGCCGTCGACCACGACGATGACCACCGTCTGCCCGGCCTGCTCCAGCTCGCGGATCTGCGCGCTGAACTCGTCAGCCGGGAATTTATCGGCAGCGCAAATCAGCACCTTGCTGCCCTCAACTTCCGCTTCGATGCCTGAGCCCATCAGCGCTCGCTGCGCGCTGGCCTCTGGAATCGTCAGCCCGCGCGACTGCGCTTCACGCACTATTGCCTGCGCCAGCGGGTGAGTGGAACCCTGCTCGACGGCGGCGGCCAGCGCCAGCAGGGCGTCATCGGCAGGATAAATGCCCGTGACCTGCGGTTTGCCGACGGTCAGCGTGCCGGTTTTATCGAAGGCGATCTGTTGAACCTGGCTGAGCTGTTCCAGCGCCGCACCGCCTTTAATCAGCGCCCCGCGTCGTGCAGCCGCCGCCAGACCCGAGGTGATGGCCGCAGGCGTTGAAATCACCAGCGCACACGGACAGCCGATCAGCAGCAGCGTCAGCCCTTTATAGATCCACGCCTCCCACGGGGCGCTGAACAGCAGCGGCGGAACCACCGCCACCAACAGGGCAATCAGCATAATCACCGGCGTGTAGATGCGGCTGAAGCGATCGATAAACCGCTCGACGGGCGCGCGGCGCTCTTCGGCCTCTTCGATCAGTTTCAGAATGCGGTCAATGGCGCTGTCGCCGGGTTCGGAAAGCACTTTGAGCTGCACCAGACGGTCCACGCTGGTGGCTCCGGCGGGGACTTTCTCGCCGGTTTCGCGCTCAACGGGAATCGATTCGCCGGTCAGGGCGCTTTCGTCGAAACTGGCCGTCGCGGTGAGAAGCGTCCCGTCCGCAGGCAGACGCCCCCCGGCGGCCACCTCCATCACATCACCCGGACGCAGCGCCGTGATAGCGACCGTCTGGCGTTCGCCATTCACCACCACTGTGGCAGTTTCCGGTTTCAGCGCCATTAACGCGCTAACCCCTTTGCGTGCCCGGCTCGCCGCCCAGCCCTCAAGGCGTTCGCCGATCAGGAACAGGAGCAGCACCATCGCCGCTTCTGCCGTCGCGCCAATAAACAGCGCGCCGATTGCCGCGACGCTCATTAAGGTTTCAATCGCGAACCAGCTGCCGGTTTTGATCAAACGCAGAGCCTGGCGCGCGATGGGGAACAGCCCAACCAGCGTGGTGGCAATAAACGCCAGATTGCCAAACGGGTGGTTAACCTGCTCCAGCGCCCAGCTGAGCGCCATCATGATAATCAGGGTGATGAGTGGCAGATTTTCCCGCAGGGGAGAGATTTTTTCGGCAGGTTCCTGTTCGCTACGCAGGGAGTAGCCGGCTTTGGTCACCGCCGCTTCAACCTGCTTGCTGACGTCAGCATCGGCGCTGACCAGCAGTTTTTCGGTGGCGAACAGCACCTGGACCTGGTTGACGCCCGCCACCTGTTTCACCGCATTTTCGACTTTGCGGGCGCAAGCGGCGCAGTCCATGCCGTTGACGATCCAGGTGTAGCGATCGCCGCTTTCAGGCAGTACGGGCGCAGCCTGGGTTTCGCATCCGCTGTCGCAGCAGCAGTCGTCTTTTGCGGGGACGGGATTGAGTTTGAGTGCCGAAAATTGCGGCACTTTTTTCGGTGTTTCTGGAGTCGACATGGCACTCTCCGGTAATGATAATTTTCTCATTAACCGCAGCATACACTCTGGAGTCGACTCCAGAGTCAAGCACTATTAAATATACAGCGAACGCACAATCAGGAAATGCCCGGCAAAGTAGCAGGCGGAGGCGATGGCGTTATCCGCGCGGAAGCGACGACGGTAGTGACTCCCGAGCCAGACGATGTTGCCAATCAGCAGCAGCGCAGCACCGAAGAACGCCGACATCGCAGGCGACGTTGGGCGGAAGAACCACAGCTCACCCGCAAGCCAGACCATCACCAGCGTCATGGCGATAAAGGTACAGACCGGCCAGCGCATCTCTTCGAGCCGCGTCCAGATCACCGCCACCAGCAGCGCGCCCATCACCAGTAAAATCAGCGGTAACGGCCAGAAGAAGGAGAGGGTCATCTGGCTTGCGAAGTAGATGGTGTAGAGCAGATGCGAGAGAAAAAACGCCCCAATGGCATACAGCAGGCGCTGGCGTGGCAGCAGCGTGAGCGCGTCACCAATCAACGAGGCGCACAGACCCGCGAGCACCAGATAGCAGACGGCGTTGAACATCGGTGCCTGCCAGCCGAGCAGCAGCAGGAGCAGCAGCGTCACCGGTTTAAACAGCCAGCGCTGCCACGCAGGGCCGCGATACGACGCATCGACATAAAGCCATGCGGAAAAACAGACAGCGATAAATGACCAAAGCATATTAACTCCCTGTATCTGTTATTTTTGAATAACACTCTGATTCAGTGTAGTGACGCGGGCAGGCGTTTGGCAATGGCGGATAAGGCGGGGTATCCTGATTTCCGCAAAATCTGATGGGATTCAACAATGAGCAAAATGCCACTTTTCTTCGTGATCGTGGTGGCGATTATCGTCATCGCCGCCTCGTTCCGCTTTGTGCAGCAGCGCCGTGAAAAGGCCGATAACGACGCCGCGCCGCTGCTGCAAAAACGCGTGGTGGTGAGTAATAAACGCGAGAAAGCGCTCAATGAGCGCCGCTCACGTCAGCAGCAGGTGACGCCAGCGGGAACGCCGATGCGCTACGAGGCGAGCTTTAAGCCGCAGAGCGGCGGGCTGGAGATGACGTTTCGCCTCGACGAGAAGCAGTACCATCAGCTGACGGTCGGGGAGCGTGGTGTGTTGAGTTACAAGGGGTCGCGGTTTGAGGGGTTTACGGCGGAGCCGTGATTTGCCGGGCGGCGCTTCGCTTGCACCGGCCTACAGGTCTCGTAGGCCCGGTAAGCGCAGCGCCACCGGGCAAAAAATGCACGCACCTTACTTCTTCGCCTGCGCCTTAAACTTCTTCATCCACACCAGCAGCTCGAACACGCCAAAAATAAAGACGCGCAGCTGCTGCCAGCCGGTCATCGGCGGTCCGTCTTTCGGCAGGCCGTTTTTCAGCATCACCATCTGCAGGGCGTGCATAAAGGCGGTGAAAATCAGCGCCACGTTGACGAAAATATTCATCGGACGCGGGAACGGGTGGACCAGGTTCAGGATCAGAAATGCCCAGACGCCCAGCATCAGTAAACGGCCAAAATTAATCAGTACTGGCATCAGGCTCTCCTTGTACTTCACGGTGATACAAACGGTAAGCGACCTGCCCGGCAACCTGTTCGCGGTGCAGATCCCAGTGAACGGGAACCGGCGGTAAGCCATTTTCCACTTCACTCTCGACATAAATCAGCGCGTCATCCGCCAGCCAGCCGTTGTTCTCCAGCAGCGTCAGCGTCTCTTCCAGCAGCCCTTTGCGGAATGGCGGATCGATAAACACCACGTCGTGCGGCGTGCCCTTTTGCGCCAGAAACGCCAGCGCGTTGGTGTTCACCACTTTGGCATTGGTCGCTTTCAGGGTAGTGAGATTTTGCTGTAACTGCTGGGAAACGCTGCGATCCATCTCCAGCAGGGTGGCGCTGGCGGCATAGCGCGACAGCGCTTCGAGGCCCAGTGCGCCGCTTCCGGCAAAACAGTCCAGGCAGCGAGCGTCAACCATTGACGGCGCCAGCCAGTTAAACAGCGTCTCCCGGACGCGATCGGTGGTCGGGCGCAGCCCAGGGCTGTCGGGGACGGGCAGTTTGCGGCCTCGCCACTGGCCGCCGATAATGCGAATTTGTCCGGCCGGGCGGTTCGTTTTCTTCATTTCAGGAAAGCTCTGCTAACAATTGGCCTGCGATTCCAGGCGGTGATGTTAATTAGGTAAAGTGTTAGACTATTTCATCATTTTTATAGCTTCCATGTATATAGCACCGCGAGGAGTGTCGTCGCAGATGGCAAAACAAAAAAAACGTGGCTTCTTTTCCTGGCTGGGCTTCGGCGAAAAAGAGCAAGACACAGAACAAAAAATCGAAGAGCAGCAGACAGTTGAAGAACAGTCGCAGCCTGAAACCCCTGTCGAAACCGCCGCGGTAGTTGAAGCGGAAGCGCACGCGCACAGCAAAGAAGAGACCGAAGCTTTTGCTGAAGAGGTGGTGGAAGTCACCGAACAGGTTCAGGAAAGCGAGAAACCGCAGCCGGAAGAGGTAAAAGCCGAAGCGATCGCGCCAGAAGAGTGGCAGGCGGAAGCTGAAACCGTCGAAATCGTGGAAGCCGTCGAAGAAGAAGCGGAAAACGAACCCGAAATCACCGACGAAGAGCTCGAAGCTCAGGCGCTGGCCGCAGAGGCTGCCGAAGACGCGGTGATTGTCGTTCCGGTCGAAGAGCCGGAAGCAGAGGCCCCGGCAGAAGAGATCGTTCAGGAGCAGGAAAAACCGACCAAAGAAGGTTTCTTCGCGCGCCTGAAACGCAGCCTGGTCAGAACCAAAGAAAACCTCGGTTCCGGATTTATCAGTCTGTTCCGCGGCAAAAAAATCGACGATGATCTGTTTGAAGAGCTGGAAGAACAGCTTCTGATTGCCGACGTCGGCGTGGAAACCACGCGCAAAATTATCGCTAAGCTGACCGAAAGCGCGAGCCGCAAACAGCTGCGCGACGCCGAGGCGCTGTACGGCCTGCTGAAAGACGAGATGGGCGAAATTCTCGCAAAAGTTGATGAACCGCTTAATATTGAAGGCAAAACGCCATTTGTTATTCTGATGGTCGGCGTCAACGGCGTGGGTAAAACCACCACCATCGGTAAGCTGGCGCGTCAGTTCGAGCAGCAGGGCAAATCGGTGATGCTGGCGGCGGGGGATACCTTCCGTGCGGCCGCCGTTGAGCAGCTGCAGGTCTGGGGCCAGCGCAACAACATTCCAGTGATTGCGCAGCACACCGGCGCGGATTCCGCGTCAGTGATCTTCGATGCCATTCAGGCCGCGAAGGCGCGAAACATCGACGTGCTGATTGCCGATACCGCAGGGCGTTTGCAGAATAAATCGCACCTGATGGAAGAGCTGAAGAAAATCGTTCGCGTCATGAAGAAGCTGGACGAAGACGCGCCGCATGAGATTATGCTGACCATCGACGCCAGCACCGGACAGAACGCCATCAGCCAGGCGAAGCTGTTCGATGAGGCGGTCGGGCTGACCGGGATTACGCTGACCAAACTGGACGGCACCGCCAAGGGTGGGGTGATCTTCTCCGTGGCGGATCAGTTCGGCATCCCAATCCGCTATATCGGTGTCGGCGAACGTATCGAGGATTTGCGTCCGTTTAAATCGGACGACTTTATTGAGGCACTATTTGCCCGAGAGGACTAACAATGATTCGCTTTGAACACGTCAGCAAGGCCTATCTCGGTGGGAGACAAGCGTTGCAGGGGGTGACATTCCACCTGCAGCCAGGCGAGATGGCATTCCTGACCGGCCACTCCGGCGCGGGGAAAAGTACCCTGCTCAAGCTTATCTGTGGGATCGAGCGGCCAAGTGCCGGGAACATCTTTTTTGGCGGCCACGATATCAGCCGCCTGAAAAACCGTGAGGTGCCGTTCCTGCGTCGCCAGATCGGCATGATTTTCCAGGATCACCACCTGCTGATGGATCGCACCGTCTTCGATAACGTGGCGATCCCGCTGATCATTGCGGGTGCCAGCTATGATGATATCCGCCGTCGCGTTTCCGCGGCGCTGGACAAAGTTGGCCTGCTGGACAAAGCGAAGAACTTCCCGATCCAGCTCTCCGGCGGTGAACAGCAGCGCGTGGGCATTGCTCGCGCGGTGGTGAACAAACCCGCCGTTCTGCTGGCGGATGAACCGACCGGTAACCTGGACGATGCGCTGTCGGAAGGGATCCTGCGTCTGTTTGAGGAATTTAACCGCGTTGGGGTGACAGTCCTGATGGCGACGCACGACATCGGGCTTATCTCCCGTCGTTCGTACCGCATGCTGACCCTGAGCGACGGTCATTTGCACGGAGGCCACGGTGAATAAGCGCGACGCAATCAACCAGATTCGGCAGTTCGGAAACCGATTCGACCGTTTCCGCAAGCCGCAGGGCGGCGGGGATGGCAACCGCAATGCGCCAAAGCGCGCCAAAGCGGCGCCAAAACCGAACTCCCGTAAGACCAACGTCTTTAACGAACAGGTGCGCTACGCCTTCCACGGCGCGGTGCAGGATCTGAAAAGCAAACCGCTGGCGACGTTCCTGACGGTGATGGTGATCGCCATCTCCCTGACGCTGCCGAGTGTCTGCTACATGGTCTATAAAAACGTCAACCAGGCGGCCTCGCAATACTATCCGTCACCGCAGATTACGGTGTATCTGGATAAGGCGCTGGACGATAACGCCGCCGCGCAGGTGGTGGGGCAACTCCAGTCGGAGCAGGGCGTTGAGAAAGTGAACTACCTCTCGCGCGACGAAGCGCTGGGCGAGTTCCGCAACTGGTCCGGGTTTGGCGGCGCGCTGGATATGCTCGAAGAGAACCCGCTGCCCGCCGTGGCGGTGGTGATCCCGAAGCTGGATTTCCAGGGCACCGATTCGCTTAACACCCTGCGCGACCGCATCACCCGCATCAACGGGATTGATGAAGTGCGCATGGACGACAGCTGGTTTGCTCGTCTCGCCTCCCTGACCGGGCTGGTAGGACGCGTAGCGGCGATGATCGGCGTGCTGATGGTGGCGGCGGTCTTCCTCGTCATCGGTAACAGCGTGCGACTGAGTATCTTCGCCCGTCGCGACAGCATTAACGTACAGAAGCTGATTGGTGCGACGGATGGATTCATCCTGCGACCGTTCCTCTACGGCGGCGCATTGCTCGGTTTTTCCGGCGCATTTCTTTCACTGATTTTGTCAGAAATTTTGGTGATGCGGCTCTCGTCTGCCGTCACTGAAGTGGCACAGGTTTTCGGAACTAAGTTTGATATCAGTGGGTTAGGCTTCGATGAGTGCCTGTTGCTCCTGCTGGTCTGCTCGATGATCGGCTGGGTTGCCGCCTGGCTTGCGACGGTACAACATTTACGTCACTTTACCCCGCAGTAAAAAATCTCTGGTATAATCTTTCCCTGCACTGAGTACTTCACGCTGCAGGGAAAGAGTCCCTGTTGACTCTCCCCCGCAATCAGTAGTCCATGTCACAATTTGTGCGTAATTTATTCACAGCATTACATGGAACTTGTGGATAAAATCACGGTCTGATAAAAATGTGAATGTTAGTCTCACTGCTCAAATGCTTTGGCATGCTTGTTGCCTGATGGGGACAAACCACCGCCAGAAGACACTAAATTGAGAGGAATGAATGACCAAAGAAATGCAAACTTTAGCTTTAGCCCCTGTTGGTAACCTGGAATCTTATATCCGGGCTGCGAACACCTGGCCGATGTTGACGGCTGAGGAAGAAAAGGAGCTTGCTGAAAAGCTGCATTACCAGGGCGATCTGGAAGCAGCTAAGACGCTGATCCTGTCTCACCTGCGCTTTGTTGTTCACGTTGCTCGTAATTACTCGGGCTACGGCCTGCCGCAGGCGGACTTGATTCAGGAAGGCAACATCGGTCTGATGAAGGCTGTACGTCGCTTCAACCCGGAAGTGGGTGTGCGACTGGTCTCCTTCGCCGTTCATTGGATCAAAGCTGAAATTCACGAATACGTCCTGCGTAACTGGCGTATTGTGAAAGTCGCCACGACCAAAGCACAGCGCAAACTGTTCTTCAACCTGCGTAAAGCCAAGCAGCGTCTGGGCTGGTTCAACCAGGATGAAGTCGAAATGGTGGCGCGTGAGCTGGGTGTATCCAGCAAAGACGTGCGTGAGATGGAATCCCGTATGGCCGCTCAGGATATGACATTTGATATGTCTTCTGACGACGATGCGCAGGATAGCCAGCCGATGGCACCGGTTCTGTATCTGCAGGATAAAACCTCTAACTTTGCCGACGGCATCGAAGAGGATAACTGGGAAGATCAGGCCGCGAACAAACTCACCCACGCGATGGAAGGTCTCGACGAGCGTAGCCAGGCGATTATCCGCGCCCGCTGGCTGGACGAAGACAACAAGTCCACGCTGCAGGAACTGGCCGACCGCTACGGTGTCTCCGCTGAGCGTGTGCGTCAGCTTGAAAAGAACGCCATGAAAAAACTTCGCGCCGCTATCGAAGCCTAATTTTCGCGAAGTATCCCGATAACCCCTGGATGAAAGTCTGGGGGTTTTGTTTTTTATACTCCCCAAAACCGTAGGCCGGATAAGGCGCAGCCGCCATCCGGCAAAGTGCGGGCACAGATGCCCGATGGCGCTTCGCTTATCGGGCCTACTGGTTTTTTTTATACTCCCCAAAACCTGTAGGCCGGATAAGGCGCAGCCGCCATCCGGCAAAGTGCGGGCACAGATGCCCGATGGCGCTTCGCTTATCGGGCCTACTGGTTCTTTTTATACTCCTCAAAACCTGTAGGCCGGATAAGGCGCAGCCGCCATCCGGCAAAACGCACCCAACCTCGCTTTTTTCATCACCCGCTCTGGCGAATTCTTCCCCCCTGGCAAACACTTACAGATGCGCTACGCATGCGAATCTCTCAGGGGGACAGGGTGAAAAATAATGAGTTAAATGAACGGCGTGTGCAGGCCACGCCGCGCGGCATCGGGGTGATGTGCGGTTTCTACGCCGATAAAGCGGAAAACGCCACGCTGTGGGATGTCGAAGGTAACGAGGTGATCGACTTCGCCGCCGGGATCGCGGTGCTCAACACCGGTCATCGCCATCCCAAAGTGATCGCCGCCATCGAAAAACAGCTCCAGTCGTTTACCCACACGGCGTACCAGATTGTGCCGTACGAAGGCTACATCGCCCTCGCGGAGCGTATCAACGCCCGCGTGCCAATTGAGGGACCAGCCAAAACGGCTTTCTTCTCGACGGGCGCAGAAGCAGTCGAAAACGCAGTCAAAATTGCCCGCGCTTACACCAAACGTCCGGGCCTTATCACCTTCGGCGGTGCCTTCCACGGGCGCACCTTTATGACCATGGCGCTGACCGGCAAAGTGGCGCCGTACAAACTCGGCTTTGGCCCGTTCCCCGGCTCGGTCTATCACGCGCAATATCCCAATACGCTGCACGGCGTGAGCTCGCAGGACGCGCTGAAAAGTCTCGAACGTATCTTTAAAGCCGATATCGCCCCGGACCAGGTGGCGGCCATCATCCTTGAACCGGTTCAGGGCGAGGGCGGTTTTAACGTCGCCCCACCTGATTTTATGCAGGGCCTGCGCGCCCTGTGCGACACCCACAGTATTTTGCTCATCGCCGACGAAGTGCAGACCGGCTTTGCCCGTACCGGCAAACAGTTTTCGATGGAGCATC
Organism: Lelliottia wanjuensis; assembly: GCF_030238365.1. GTDB lineage: Bacteria > Pseudomonadota > Gammaproteobacteria > Enterobacterales > Enterobacteriaceae > Enterobacter > Enterobacter wanjuensis. Next base: position 107,887 of record NZ_JASSOT010000048.1, read on the forward strand.
ACTGCGTGAAGCCAGATCTGATCACCATGGCGAAAAGTCTGGCGGGCGGGATGCCGCTCTCGGCGGTATCGGGCCGCGCCGAAGTGATGGACGCCCCCGCGCCGGGCGGGCTCGGCGGCACCTACGCCGGGAATCCGCTGGCGATTGCGGCGGCGTTGGCGGTGCTGGAGGTGATCGACGAAGAAGATCTCTGCACCCGCGCGTCACACCTGGGTCATCATCTGGTTGAGGTGCTGAGCAAAGCCCAGTCCAGCTGCCCGTTTATCGCCGATATCCGCGCACAGGGGTCGATGGTCGCGGTCGAGTTCAACGATCCTGAGACCGGGCAACCCTCGCCGGAATTCACCCGCCAGGTGCAGGAGCGCGCGCTGGCCGAAGGGCTATTGCTGCTCAGTTGCGGCGTCTACGGCAACGTGATTCGCTTCCTCTATCCGCTCACCATCCCCGAAGCGCAGTTCCGTAAAGCGCTGGATATCATCTCTGCGGCGCTGACTCGATAAAGCCAAAGCCCGGTCGCAAATGCGTGCCGGGCTCAGCATATATACATTTCAAATTAGCTATTCCAAAATCATAAAAATGGGGTATGTTTTAGCAGAGTGTGCTGAAAAAGCGCGAGCAGCAGACCAATAATTGAAATAAAGCGCTACACAACAACATCACAACAATCGTAATAACCATAATAATGGGGAATCTCAGGATGAATATGAAGGGTAAAGCGTTACTGGCAGGATGTATCGCGTTGGCATTCAGCACTATGGCTCAGGCGGATATCAAAGTGGCTGTTGTCGGTGCGATGTCCGGTCCGGTAGCGCAATACGGCGACCAGGAATTTACCGGCGCAGAACAAGCGGTTGCAGACATTAATGCCAAGGGCGGGATCAAAGGCGAAAAACTGCAGATCGTAAAATATGATGATGCCTGTGACCCGAAACAAGCGGTCGCGGTGGCGAACAAAGTGGTGAACGACGGGATCAAATACGTTATCGGTCACCTGTGCTCCTCTTCCACTCAGCCAGCGTCTGATATCTACGAAGACGAAGGCATTCTGATGATCACCCCGGCGGCGACGGCGCCAGAGCTGACCTCACGCGGCTATAAACTGATTCTGCGCACCACCGGTCTGGACTCTGACCAGGGCCCAACCGCAGCGAAATACATTCTTGAGAAGGTGAAACCGCAGCGCATCGCGATTGTTCACGACAAACAGCAGTACGGCGAAGGCCTGGCGCGCTCCGTGCAGGACAGCCTGAAGAAAGCCAATGCGAAAGTGGTGTTCTTCGACGGGATCACCGCCGGTGAGAAAGACTTCTCCACCCTGGTGGCGCGTCTGAAGAAAGAGAATATCGATTTCGTTTACTACGGCGGCTACCACCCGGAAATGGGCCAGATCCTGCGCCAGGCGCGCGCGGCCGGTCTGAAAACCCAGTTCATGGGCCCGGAAGGCGTGGCGAACGTTTCTCTGTCTAACATCGCGGGCGAATCGGCTGAAGGGATGCTGGTGACCAAGCCGAAGAACTACGATCAGGTTCCGGCGAACAAACCGATTGTGGATGCGATCAAAGCCAAGAAACAGGATCCAAGCGGCGCGTTCGTGTGGACCACCTACGCGGCACTGCAATCTCTGCAGGCGGGCCTGAACCAGTCAGCCGATCCGGCTGAGATTGCCACCTGGCTGAAAGCGAACTCTGTCGATACTGTGATGGGGCCGTTGTCCTGGGATGAGAAGGGCGATCTGAAGGGCTTTGAGTTCGGTGTCTTCACCTGGCATGCGGATGGTTCAGCGACCGACGCTAAGTAATTAAATGCCCGGTGGCGCGCAGCGATCCGGGCCTACGGGAAGTGCGGTCTGATGCCCTCACCCTGGCCCTCTCCCTTTGGGAGAGGGCCTAAAAACGGCAACCTTTGGTTTTAATACCAGTCAGTTAAGCAACATAATGAATTTAAATTTATTATGTTGCTTGCTCCAGGACCTTTATGGCATCAGTGGAATTGTTCCGTTCACTTTCGTTCCTCTGCTTCCGGTCTATCACTCTGCGGTGAACGTGCCAGGGTGGCTCAATCGCCACCACCCTGGCAACCCCGGCTCCCGGCAAAGAAAATCGCCGCTTCGCGGTGCCCTCAGCTTATTCCTTGCGGCTATCGGGTCGGGCGCGATCCTGCATCCATGCAGGTCGCACCCTCTCGGCGCTTCCCTGCGCCTCGACCCGGCCTCCAGGAAACGCTTCGGCGATTTTCAGCCGGACTCACGCTCCCTCCAGCTTTACAGCCGTCTGAATGTGGCACCGGTATGGGTCCCCGCAGGCAGCGGGCCGGGAGGTGTGCGCAGTGCGAAGCACCGATTTCATGGCGGGGCGCGGGGATTGACAAGGGGGCCGCGCAGCCCCCTTGTCACGTTCACAGGTTAAGACGCCATTATATTCTGCTGAACATAAGGTGAACGGAATAACCTCAGATGCTTAACTGACCAGCATTACAACCTTTGGTTGCCGTTTTGCGTTGAACTTGTAGGCCGGGTAAGGCGCAGCCGCCACCCGGCTTTTTTTAACGCCGCTGCCAGCCGCTCTCCCGCTCCACAAACCCCAGCGCCTGCATAAATGCGGTCATCACCGCGCGGTCTTCCACGCCGACATCCGCCATCCACCAGGAGGAGACGTCCGGGTTGTCGCGAATCACCTCTTCAATCAGATATTGCCCGACGCCGCGACGGCGGGTGATTTCGCGCACACGCAGGGAGTCCAGCGCGCCTTCGCTGCCGCTCAGGGTCACGCGCACCGCGCCCAGCAGACGCTCGTTAAAGCGGGCGGCATAGATACGGTGAATATCATCCACGGCCAGTGAGGAAGGGGAATATTCCGGCCAGATCTTGCCCAGGTCGATATGATCCTGGTCGCTAAAGGACACCAGACGAAGGATGGTCAGTTTCATTAGCTGCTTGTCCAAATCAGAAAGAATAAAGGCAGTGTACTCAATTTATCTCGCCAGCGGCTTCCCCTTTTTTAAACCATTCTCCAGGTGATTACTTTTTTAGCTGCGCGATGTGCAGTGCGAAAATGCATGGATCGAAAATTAAGCAGAATTTTAACCTGAAAGGCAGTGTTTTATTCGGCGCTTTGTACCGTTATTTTATGCTGCAAACTGCACTTTTATTTGTTTATCTCTGTCGGATTTCAGAATATTATCTTTGCTTAATCGCCTGAAAAATAGAGATTTTAGTCTGGTTTTTAGCAAAAAACTGCGCTAAACCATTAAAGGCACTGGTAAAAATAGCGTTGTTCATTAAAAGTACAGAATGCTTTTTAACCATAATAAAACAAAATATATACATCACGTCACGAATGGGGATTCACAGATGAAAAGGAACGCGAAAGCATTAATCGCGGGAATGGTTGCATTAGCGATTTCGCAGGCAGCCATGGCGGAAGACATAAAAGTTGCCGTCGTCGGTGCCATGTCCGGTCCGGTTGCCCAGTGGGGCGATATGGAGTTCAACGGCGCGCGTCAGGCGATCAAAGACATCAACGCCAAAGGCGGCATCAAAGGGGATAAGCTGGTTGGCGTGGAATACGACGACGCCTGCGATCCAAAACAAGCCGTCGCCGTGGCCAACAAAATCGTTAACGACGGCATCCAGTACGTGATCGGCCACCTGTGCTCGTCCTCGACTCAGCCTGCTTCCGATATCTACGAAGACGAAGGCATTCTGATGATCACGCCTGGGGCGACGAACCCGGAGCTGACGCAGCGTGGCTACCAGCACATCATGCGTACCGCCGGTCTGGACTCCTCTCAGGGCCCGACTGCCGCGAAGTACATCCTCGAGAAAGTGAAGCCGCAGCGCATCGCGATCATTCACGATAAACAGCAGTACGGCGAAGGCCTGGCGCGTTCCGTCCAGGACGGCCTGAAAAAAGGCGGCGCGAACGTGGTCTTCTTCGACGGCATCACCGCCGGTGAGAAAGATTTCTCCGCGCTGCTGGCCCGTCTGCAAAAAGAGAATATCGACTTCGTCTACTACGGCGGCTACTACCCGGAGATGGGACAGATGCTGCGCCAGGCGCGCGCGACCGGTCTGAAAACCCAGTTCATGGGTCCGGAAGGCGTGGGTAACGCGTCCCTGTCGAACATCGCGGGCGATGCGGGCGAAGGCATGCTGGTGACGATGCCAAAACGCTATGACCAGGAACCGGCGAACAAAGCTATCGTAGAGGCGCTCAAAGCGCAGAAGAAAGATCCGAGCGGTCCGTACGTCTGGATCACCTACGCGGCGGTGCAGTCTCTGGCGACTGCCCTGGAACGTACCGGCAGCAAAGAGCCGCTGGATTTAGTCAAAGATTTGAAAGCACACGGCGCTGATACCGTGATTGGGCCGCTGAACTGGGATGAGAAAGGCGATCTAAAGGGATTTGAATTTGGTGTCTTCCAATGGCACGCCGATGGATCTTCCACGGTAGCCAAATAATCATCCCGCCGCCCGCGCAAAACGGGCGGTTATAAAAAGGTTTTCTTATGTCCGAGCAGTTTCTCTATTTCTTGCAGCAGATGTTTAACGGCGTCACGCTGGGAAGCACCTATGCGCTGATCGCCATCGGCTACACCATGGTTTACGGCATTATCGGCATGATCAACTTCGCCCACGGCGAGGTCTATATGATCGGCAGCTATGTCTCCTTTATGATCATCGCCGCCCTGATGATGATGGGCATCGACAGCAGCTGGCTGCTGGTAGGTGCCGGGTTTGTCGGCGCGATTGTGATTGCCAGCGCCTACGGCTGGAGCATCGAGCGCGTGGCCTATCGGCCCGTGCGCAGCTCCAAGCGTCTGATTGCGCTCATCTCCGCCATCGGGATGTCCATCTTCCTGCAAAACTACGTCAGCCTGACGGAAGGGTCACGCGACGTGGCGCTGCCAAGCCTGTTCAACGGTCAGTGGATTGTCGGAGCCAGCGAAAACTTCTCGGCGTCTATCACCACCATGCAGTTGGTTATCTGGATTGTGACCTTCCTGGCGATGCTGGCGCTGACCATTTTCATCCGTTATTCCCGCATGGGCCGCGCCTGCCGCGCCTGCGCAGAAGATCTGAAAATGGCCAGCCTGCTCGGGATTAACACCGACCGCGTGATCGCCCTGACCTTTGTGATTGGTGCAGCGATGGCCGCCGTCGCGGGCGTGCTGCTCGGTCAGTTCTACGGCGTGATCAACCCGTACATCGGCTTTATGGCCGGGATGAAAGCCTTCACCGCCGCGGTTCTGGGTGGGATCGGCAGTATTCCTGGCGCGATGATCGGCGGCCTGATTCTGGGCGTGGCCGAAGCGCTCTCCTCGGCGTACCTGAGTACCGAATATAAAGACGTGGTGTCGTTCGCCCTCCTGATTCTGGTGCTGCTGGTGATGCCTACCGGGATCCTGGGTCGTCCGGAGGTAGAGAAAGTATGAAACCGATGCATTTTGCGATGGCGCTCCTCTCTGCCGCCATGTTCTTCGTCCTCGCGGGCGTCTTTATGGGCGTGCAGTTAGAACTGGATGGCACCAAACTGGTGGTCGATACCGCTGCGGATATCCGCTGGCAGTGGGTGTTTGTCGGCACCACCGTGGTGTTCCTGTTCCAGCTGCTGCGTCCGGTGTTCCAGAAGACGTTGAAAAACGTCTCCGGCCCGAAATTCGTGCTGCCTGCCATTGATGGTTCGACCGTTAAACAGAAGCTGTTCCTCGTGGCACTGCTGGTAGCCGCTGTTGCATGGCCGTTCGTGGTCTCTCGCGGGACGGTGGATATCGCCACCCTGACCATGATCTACGTGATTCTGGGCCTCGGTCTGAACGTGGTGGTCGGTCTGTCGGGCCTGCTGGTGCTGGGCTACGGCGGGTTTTACGCTATCGGTGCTTACACCTTCGCGCTGCTGAACCACTATTACGGGCTGGGCTTCTGGACCTGTCTGCCGCTGGCGGGCCTGGTCTCTGCCGCCGCCGGTTTCCTGCTCGGCTTCCCGGTGCTGCGTCTGCGCGGCGACTATCTGGCGATTGTGACCTTAGGCTTCGGCGAAATCGTCCGTATCCTGTTGCTCAACAACACCGAAGTGACCGGCGGCCCGAACGGCATCAGCCAGATCCCGAAACCGACCTTCTTCGGCCTGGAGTTCAGCCGTTCCGCGCGGGAAGGGGGCTGGGATACGTTCAGCAACTTCTTCGGTGTGAAGTACGATCCGTCCGACCGTGTGATTTGGCTCTATCTGGTGGCGCTGCTGCTGGTGGTCATTACGTTGTTTGTGATTAACCGTCTGCTGCGTATGCCGCTCGGCCGCGCGTGGGAAGCGCTGCGCGAAGATGAAATCGCCTGCCGCTCCCTGGGCCTGAACCCGACGCGCATCAAGCTGACCGCCTTTACCATCAGCGCCGCGTTCGCCGGTTTTGCCGGAACCCTGTTTGCCGCACGTCAGGGCTTCGTCAGCCCGGAATCCTTCACCTTTGCCGAATCGGCCTTTGTGCTCGCTATCGTAGTGCTCGGCGGGATGGGTTCGCAGTTTGCGGTGATCCTCGCGGCAATTCTGCTGGTGGTTTCTCGCGAGCTGATGCGTGACTTTAACGAATACAGCATGTTGATGCTGGGTGGTTTGATGGTACTGATGATGATCTGGCGTCCGCAGGGCTTGCTGCCGATGACCCGTCCACAGTTGAAGCTGAAGAACGGGCAAGCGAAAGGAGAGCAGGCATGAGTCAGCCATTATTATCCGTGAACGGCCTGATGATGCGTTTTGGCGGCCTGCTGGCGGTCAATAACGTCTCGCTAGACCTGTTCCCGAAAGAGATTGTCTCCCTGATTGGCCCGAACGGCGCGGGGAAAACCACGGTGTTCAACTGCCTGACCGGTTTCTACAAACCGACGGGCGGGACCATCATGCTGCGCGATCAGCATCTTGAAGGGCTGCCGGGCCAGCAAATTGCCCGCATGGGCGTGGTGCGTACCTTCCAGCACGTGCGTCTGTTCCGCGAGATGACGGTGATTGAAAACCTGCTGGTGGCGCAACATCAGCAGCTGAAAACCGGCGTGTTCTCCGGTCTGCTGAAAACTCCGGCCTTCCGCCGCGCGCAGAGCGAAGCCCTGGATCGTGCCGCGACCTGGCTCGATCGTATCGGCCTGCTGCAGCACGCCAACCGTCAGGCGAGCAACCTGGCCTACGGCGATCAGCGTCGTCTGGAGATTGTCCGCTGCATGGTGACGCAGCCGGAAATCCTGATGCTCGATGAACCTGCCGCTGGTCTGAACCCGAAAGAGACCAAAGAGCTGGACGAGCTGATCGTCGAGCTGCGTAACCATCACGACACCACCATTCTGCTGATTGAGCACGATATGAAACTGGTGATGGGCATCTCCGATCGTATCTACGTGGTCAACCAGGGCACGCCGCTGGCGAACGGCACGCCTGATGAAATCCGACATAACCCAGACGTGATCCGCGCCTATCTGGGTGAGGCATAAAATGGAAAAAGCGATGTTATCTTTTGACAATGTGAATGCCCACTACGGCAAGATTCAGGCGCTGCACGACGTCAGCCTGCATATCAATCAGGGCGAGATCGTGACGCTCATCGGGGCCAACGGCGCGGGGAAAACCACGCTGCTCGGCACCCTGTGCGGCGATCCGCGTGCCACCAGCGGGCGCATCGTCTTTGACGGGAAAGACATCACCGACTGGCAGACCGCCAAAATCATGCGTGAAGCGGTGGCGATTGTTCCCGAAGGTCGCCGGGTGTTTTCCCGGATGACGGTGGAAGAGAACCTGGCGATGGGCGGCTTCTTTGCCGAGCGCGATCAGTATCAGACCCGCATCAAGCGCGTGTATGAACTCTTCCCGCGTCTGTACGAACGCCGCATTCAGCGCGCAGGCACCATGTCCGGCGGTGAGCAGCAGATGCTGGCGATTGGCCGTGCGCTGATGAGTCAGCCGCGCCTGCTGCTGTTGGACGAGCCGTCGCTCGGCCTCGCACCAATTATCATTCAGCAGATTTTCGACACCATCGAGCAGCTGCGCAAAGAGGGGATGACCATCTTCCTCGTCGAGCAGAACGCCAACCAGGCGCTGAAGCTCGCGGATCGCGGCTACGTGCTGGAGAACGGCCACGTGGTGCTTTCCGATACCGGCGACGCGCTGCTGGCGAACGAAGCGGTGCGGAGTGCGTATTTGGGCGGCTGAGCCGTCTGTTGTTGCCCGGTGGCGCTGCGCTTACCGGGCCTACAAACCCTGAAAGGAGATCGGGATGAAACGTATCTATCTGTTTGCCCTCGCGGCATGCTGTCTTACGGCAAACGCTGCAGAGAACATTAACCCACGCGACCCTTCCATCTGGCAGGAGCCCAATAAGCCGGACGAAAACAAACAGGATCCGTGTGAAATCTTACAGTCGTCTGTCTGCCCGGGTTATCAGGACCAGAAAACCGATATCCAGAAAGAGCAGAAGCGGCGGGAAGACAATCGACAACACAAAAGTCTGGAATCAGGCAAACCCTATTACCCGTCGTCATTTTGAATCGTAGGCCGGGTAAGGCGCAGCCGCCACCCGGCTTTTTTTGCCATGCAACCGTCACCATTCCATCATTCCCCTGACCCCTGCCTGTCATCATTCTGTAAATAAACAGTTATTTTTCTGTCATTCGAGCATGTCATGTTACCTCGCGAGCATAAAACGCGTGATATCGCGCATCCGGCACAATAAAGAGAGATGACAATGACTTCGTTACGACACACAGCTTTGGGTCTGGCAATCGGTCTGGCTTTTGCGACGAACGCAATGGCTGTCACCACGATTCCGTTCTGGCATTCCATGGAAGGGGAGTTGGGCAAAGAGGTTGATTCCCTGGCGCAACGTTTCAACGACACCCACCCGGATTACAAAATTGTGCCGGTGTACAAAGGTAACTACGAGCAGAGCCTGAGCGCGGGTATCGCGGCGTTCCGTACCGGTAACGCACCGGCGCTGCTGCAGGTGTATGAAGTCGGCACCGCCACCATGATGGCCTCGAAAGCGATCAAGCCGGTCTACGAAGTGTTTAAAGACGCGGGCATTAACTTCGATGAATCCCAGTTCGTGCCAACGGTGTCCGGTTACTACACCGATTCCAAAACCGGGCATCTGCTGTCTCAGCCGTTTAACAGCTCCACCCCGGTGCTGTACTACAACAAAGACGCCTTCAAAAAAGCCGGTTTAAACCCGGATCAGCCGCCGAAAACCTGGCAGGACCTGGCGGAGTACACCGCCAAACTGAAAGCGGCAGGCATGAAATGTGGCTACGCCAGCGGCTGGCAGGGCTGGATCCAGATCGAAAACTTCAGCGCCTGGCACGGTCTGCCAGTCGCGACCAAAAACAACGGCTTTGACGGCACCGATGCGGTGCTCGAGTTCAACAAGCCAGAGCAGGTGAAACACATCGCCCTGCTGGAAGCGCTGAACAAGAAGGGCGATTTCAGCTACTTCGGGCGTAAAGACGAATCCACCGAGAAGTTCTACAACGGCGACTGCGCCATCACCACCGCCTCTTCCGGGTCGCTGGCGGATATCCGTCACTACGCCAAATTCAACTACGGCGTCGGCATGATGCCTTACGACGCCGACGTCAAAGGCGCGCCGCAGAACGCCATCATCGGCGGGGCAAGCCTGTGGGTGATGCAGGGCAAAGACAATGGCACCTATAAAGGCGTGGCGGAGTTCCTCGACTTCCTCGCGAAACCTGAAAACGCCGCCGAGTGGCACCAGAAGACCGGCTATCTGCCGATCACTAAAGCCGCTTACGACCTGACGCGCGAGCAAGGCTTCTACGACAAAAATCCAGGTGCGGATATCGCCACGCGCCAGATGCTGAACAAGCCGCCGTTACCGTTCACCAAAGGTCTGCGTCTGGGCAACATGCCGCAGATTCGTACCATTGTGGATGAAGAGCTGGAAAGCGTCTGGACCGGTAAGAAAACGCCACAGCAGGCGCTGGATTCCGCGGTAGAGCGCGGGAATCAGCTGCTGCGCCGCTTTGAGCAGTCGACGAAGTCTTAATGCTTTTGCCGGATGGCGCTGCGCTTATCCGGCCTACAGAACGCACCATGTCGTCCTTGTAGGCCGGGTAAGGCGCAGCCGCCACCCGGCGTTTTCTGGAAAAGAGTCCCGCTATGTCATCATCCCGTCCGGTATTCCGTTCGCGCTGGCTGCCCTATTTGCTGGTCGCCCCGCAGCTGATTATCACCGTTATCTTTTTCATCTGGCCTGCGGGCGAAGCGCTGTGGTACTCAGTGCAAAGCGTCGATCCGTTCGGGCTCTCCAGCCAGTTTGTCGGCCTGGACAACTTCACCGCGCTGTTCCACGACAGCTATTATCTCGACTCCTTCTGGACGACGATCAAATTCAGCGCCCTGGTCACCGTCAGCGGCCTCGTGGTCTCCCTGTTTTTCGCCGCGCTGGTGGATTACGTGGTGCGCGGCAGCCGTCTGTATCAGACCCTGATGCTGCTGCCCTACGCCGTGGCACCCGCCGTCGCCGCCGTGCTGTGGATCTTCCTCTTTAACCCAGGGCGCGGGCTGATCACCCATTTCCTCGGTGAATTTGGATACGACTGGAACCACGCCCAGAACAGCGGTCAGGCGATGTTCCTGGTGGTCTTCGCCTCGGTGTGGAAGCAGATCAGCTACAACTTCCTGTTCTTCTTCGCCGCGCTGCAATCCATTCCACGATCGCTGGTCGAAGCCGCCGCGATTGACGGCGCGGGGCCGATTCGCCGCTTCTTCAAACTGGCGCTGCCGCTGATTGCACCCGTGAGTTTCTTCCTGCTGGTGGTCAACCTGGTCTATGCCTTCTTCGACACCTTCCCGGTGATCGACGCCGCCACTGCCGGTGGACCGGTGCAGGCCACCACCACGCTTATCTACAAAATCTATCGCGAAGGCTTTGCCGGTCTGGATCTCTCAGCCTCAGCCGCGCAGTCCGTGGTGCTGATGGGCCTGGTGATTGTGCTGACGGTGGTTCAGTTCCGCTATGTCGAAAGTAAGGTGCGTTACCAATGATTGAGAACCGTCCGGGGCTGACGATTTTCAGCCACACCATGTTGATTCTCGGGATCATCGTCATCCTCTTCCCGCTGTACGTGGCCTTTGTCGCCGCCACGCTGGATACCAAAGCCGTCTTCGACACGCCGATGACGCTGGTTCCCGGCGGCCATCTTTTCGAGAACATGGCGACCATCTGGACCCAGGGCGTCGGGGCCAACAGCGCGCCGTTCTGGCTGATGATGCTCAACAGTTTCATCATGGCGTTTGGCATTACCGTCGGCAAAATCGTGGTGTCGATGCTCTCGGCCTTTGCCATCGTCTGGTTCCGCTTTCCCCTGCGTAACCTCTTCTTCTGGATGATTTTTATCACCCTGATGCTGCCGGTCGAAGTGCGTATTTTTCCGACCGTGGAAGTGATCGCCAATCTCGGGATGCTCGACAGCTACGCGGGCCTGACGCTGCCGCTGATGGCCTCGGCGACCGCGACTTTCCTGTTCCGCCAGTTCTTTATGACTCTGCCGGACGAACTGATTGAAGCGGCGCGAATCGACGGTGCCTCGCCGATGCGTTTCTTCCGTGACATCGTTTTGCCGCTTTCCAAAACCAACCTCGCGGCGCTGTTCGTCATCACCTTCATCTACGGCTGGAACCAGTATCTGTGGCCGCTGCTGATTGTGCAGGACGTCAATCTCGGTACCGCCGTGGCGGGCATCAAAGGCATGATCGCCACCGGCGAAGGCACCACTCTATGGAACCAGGTGATGGCGGCAATGCTGCTCACGCTGATCCCCCCGGTCGTTATCGTTTTAGCCATGCAGCGCGCGTTCGTGCGCGGTTTAGTAGACAGTGAGAAATAAGATGGCAGGATTAAAACTACAGGCAGTCACCAAAAGCTGGGACGGCAAAAACCAGGTGATTCAACCCCTGACGCTCGACGTGGCGGACGGTGAATTTATCGTGATGGTCGGCCCGTCCGGCTGCGGGAAATCGACGCTGCTGCGCATGGTCGCCGGGCTTGAGCGCGTGACCAGCGGTGATATCTGGATTGACCGCCAGCGCGTCACCGAAATGGAACCGAAAGATCGCGGGATCGCGATGGTATTCCAGAACTACGCCCTCTATCCGCACATGAGCGTGGAAGAGAACATGGCCTGGGGCCTGAAAATCCGCGGGATGGGCAAGGGCCATATCGAAGAGAAAGTCAAAGAGGCAGCGCGCATTCTGGAGCTGGACGGCCTGCTGAAACGCAGACCGCGCGAGCTCTCCGGCGGCCAGCGCCAGCGCGTGGCGATGGGCCGCGCCATAGTGCGCGATCCGGCGGTGTTCCTGTTCGACGAACCGCTCTCCAACCTCGACGCCAAACTGCGCGTGCAGATGCGCCTCGAACTGCAGCATCTGCATCGTCGCCTGAAAACCACCTCCCTGTACGTCACCCACGATCAGGTCGAAGCCATGACGCTGGCCCAGCGCGTGATGGTGATGAACAAAGGCATCGCCGAGCAGATTGGTACGCCGGTAGAAGTCTACGAAAAACCGGCCAGCCGTTTTGTTGCCAGCTTTATCGGCAGCCCGGCGATGAACCTGCTGGAAGGACGCATCAGCAACGCGGGCACCCATTTTGAGCTGGAGAGCGGCATGGCGCTGCCGGTGAACTGGTTTTATCGCGGCTACGCCGGGCGTAAAATGACGCTCGGTATCCGCCCGGAACATATTGCGTTAAGCTCGCAGGCGGAAGGCGGCGTGCCCCTGGTGATGGACACGCTGGAGATGCTGGGGGCAGACAACCTGGCGCACGGACGCTGGGGCGATCAAAAGCTGGTGGTGCGTCTGGCGCATCAGGAACGCCCAAAGGCGGGGAGCACGCTGTGGCTGCATCTGCCGGAAAATCACCTGCACTTATTTGATGGTGAAACAGGACAACGCGTATGAGTAACTGGCCATATCCTCACATCGTCGCCCACCGTGGCGGCGGGAAACGAGCACCGGAAAACACCCTGGCAGCGATTGATAAGGGCGCGTATTACGGTCATCAGATGATCGAGTTCGACGCCAAGCTATCGAAAGATGGCGAAATTTTCCTGCTGCACGACGATAATCTCGAGCGCACCAGCAACGGCTGGGGCGTGGCGGGCGATCTGCCGTGGCGCGATCTGCTGAAAGTGGACGCCGGAAGCTGGTTCAGCGGCGAGTTCAAAGGCGAACCGCTGCCGTTGCTCGCGGAAGTGGCGGATCGCTGTCGTCAGCACGGGATGATGGCCAATATCGAAATCAAACCGACCACCGGCACCGGGCCGCTCACGGGCAAAGTGATTGCCCTGGCCGCGCGCGAAATGTGGGAAGGGATGACCGCGCCGCTGCTGTCGTCGTTTGAAATCGACGCTCTGGAAGCGGCACAAGCCGCCGCGCCGGAACTGCCGCGCGGATTACTGCTGGATGAATGGCGTGACGACTGGCACGAGCTGACCACCCACTTAGAGTGCGTGTCGATCCACCTGAATCACCGTCTGCTGGATGAGGCGCGCGTGAAGATGCTCAAAGACGCCGGACTGCACATCCTGGTCTATACGGTGAACACACCCCAGCGAGCGGCAGAGTTGCTGCGCTGGGGCGTGGACTGCATCTGCACCGATGCGATCGACGTGATTGGCCCGAACTTTAATTCTGCGGATTATTGAGCATATCGCCGTTCGAGCGCGGCGGCAGCATATGCTGCTGCTGACCGTCGCTCGTCCCGCCGCTTAACATCCCACCGTTGGTATTCGGCAACGGCTGCACGCGCGGCTGGCCCTGCTGAATCATCTGCGTATTGTTATTCATCTGATTTTGCAGGCTCTGCTGCTGAAGCTGAGTCTGGGTCTTCAGCTGCTGATTTAACATTCCTTTTTGCTGCTGCTGTTGGCCCAACATCTGGGTCTGCATCCGCTGCTGGCTCGGGATCTCATACCCCGGCTGGTTCGGGTTGTTCATGGTATTGAGTGGCTGTGCGAGCACGGCGAACGGAAGCAGTGCCGTTAAGATCAAGTAACGTTTCATTCTCATCTCCTCCTTCTGAGGCTTCTCTTAAGTTTACCCCGAATCCGCCACTACGATGATTTTTTAGGAGTTGTGAACCAGGCTTAAACGGGAATCTGGATCCCTTCACCTGGAGAACAACAATGATAAGACCAACGTTTTTGCGCTGGGTAGCGATCGCTGCGCTGATGGCGGGCGGGACATTCACCGTGGCGGCGAACCCGCCTGCCGCACCGCCGGTCTCCTACGGCGTGGAAGAAGATGTGTTTCATCCCGTGCGCGCGAAGCAGGGGATGGTGGCGTCGGTGGACGCGATGGCCACGCAGGTCGGCGTGGATATTCTCAAACAGGGCGGTAACGCGGTCGATGCGGCGGTCGCGGTGGGGTATGCGCTGGCGGTGACCCATCCGCAGGCGGGGAATCTCGGTGGCGGGGGCTTTATGCTGCTGCGCACCAAAGACGGCAATACCACGGCTATCGACTTCCGCGAAATGGCGCCGAATCAGGCGTCGCGGGATATGTTCCTCGACGAGCAGGGCAATCCGGACAGTAAAAAATCCCTGACGTCGCATCTGGCGAGCGGCACGCCGGGAACGGTCGCTGGCTTCTCGCTGGCGCTGGAAAAATACGGCACGTTGCCGCTGAACAAAGTGGTTCAACCCGCCATCAAACTGGCGCGCGACGGGTTTGTGGTCAATGACGCCCTGGCGGACGATCTCAAAACCTACGGCAGCGAAGTGATCCCGAATCACGAAAACAGCAAAGCCATCTTCTGGAAAGACGGCGAGCCGCTGAAGAAGGGCGATAAACTGGTGCAGGCCAACCTCGCCAAAAGCCTGGAGCTGATCGCCGAAAACGGCCCGGACGCGTTCTACAAAGGGGCGATTGCCGATCAGATTGCCGACGAGATGCAGAAGAACGGCGGGCTTATCACCAAAGCGGATCTGGCGGAGTACAAAGCGGTGGAGCGCACGCCAATCAGCGGGGAGTATCGCGGGTATCAGGTGTTCTCCATGCCTCCGCCGTCCTCCGGCGGAATTCACATCGTGCAGATCCTCAATATTCTTGAAAACTTCGATATGCACAAATTTGGCTTCGGTAGCGCCGATGCGATGCAGGTGATGGCCGAGGCGGAAAAATTTGCCTACGCCGACCGCTCGGAATACCTCGGCGATCCGGATTTTGTCAAAGTACCGTGGCAGGCGCTGACCAACAAAGCCTACGCCAAATCGCTGGCGGATCAGATTGATATCAACAAAGCCAAGCCGTCCAGCCAGATCCGCCCCGGCAAACTGGCACCGTATGAGAGCAACCAGACCACCCACTTCTCGGTGGTGGATAAAGACGGCAACGCGGTGGCGGTGACGTATACCCTTAACACGGTGTTTGGCACCGGGATTGTGGCGGGCAACAGCGGCATTCTGCTCAATAACGAGATGGATGATTTCTCCGCCAAACCGGGCGTGCCGAACGTCTACGGGCTGGTGGGCGGCGATGCGAATGCCGTCGGGCCGAAGAAGCGTCCGCTGTCGTCCATGTCACCGACCATTGTGGTGAAAGACGGTAAAACCTGGCTGGTAACGGGCAGTCCTGGCGGGAGCCGCATTATCACCACGGTACTGCAGATGGTGGTCAACAGCATTGATTTCGGCATGAACGTGGCCGAAGCGACCAACGCACCGCGTTTCCACCATCAGTGGCTGCCGGACGAACTGCGGGTAGAGAAGGGCTTTAGCCCGGACACCATCAAGTTGCTGGAGCAGCGCGGGCAGAAAGTGGTGGTGAAAGAGGCGATGGGCAGTACGCAGAGTATTGTGGTCGCGCCCGACGGTACGCTTTCCGGGGCATCAGATCCGCGGTCGGTGGATGATTTGACAGCGGGGTATTAGTGATTTGTTGCCGGGTGGCGGCTTCGCCCCTCACCCTAACCCTCTCCCCATAGGGGAGAGGGGACCGCACGGAGCCGTCTTTTCCCCCTCGCCCCTTTGGGGAGAGGGCCGGGGTGAGGGGGCTATTTCACCCGCGCCATATAATACGCATCCACATACTCGCCGTTGCGCAGGGCATATTTCTTCCCGGTCCCTTCGATTTCAAAACCAAACTTGCGATATACCGCGACCGCCGGTTCGTTGTCGACAAACACCGTCAGCTCAATACGATCGACGCGCAGCCAGTTGTCGCACATATCAATCATGGTGCGGATCAGCGCGCTGGCGACGCCGCGGTTGTGCCACTGGGCACCGACGCAGATACCAAAATCCGCCACGTGGCTGCGGCGCGGGCGCTGCGTCACTTCAATGCTCAGATGGCCGACCACGATACCGTCAATGCAGGCGACAAGCTGTTTCACGCCAATACGCTCCGCTAGCCGGTTATGCCACATCTCTTCGGAAGGATGAGGAACCTGTAGCGTGTTGTGATACACCTCCGGCTGCGCGTGGATCTGACGAATCGCGTCGTAATCTTTCGGTTCAGCGTGGCGTATCACTATCTCACTCATTCCTTCATCCTCGTTAGGTTAATGTCCTCTTTAACATCATGGAGTTTGAAAGGTGAGTCAACTCACTTTTTTGCAAAAAACATTGGACAAGTGCGAATGAGAATGATTATTATTGTCTCGCGTTCAGGAAGACCTCTACGGAAACCTGAAAGCACGACATTGCTCACATTGCTTCCAGTATTACTTTAGCCAGCTTCTAGCTGGCTTTTTTTTATCCTGTTTCAGCCTGGCTTACTTGCCATTTTGCCCCCGGGAAGTGCTCGCAATCCTCACGTACATTAAGTACGCTCCGGTTGCTGCGCGCTTGCCGTGCGCAAACTGGCTGCGCCGCCGACGGCTGTTGCGCGAGCATTTGTTGGGGCGATGAGAAAACTTGCGCTATGGTAGTCCCAGCAACCTTAACAAGGACTGAGCCATGACATTACATTGCGCATTTATTGGATTTGGTAAAAGCACCACCCGCTATCACCTTCCGTATGTTCTCAACCGTAAAGACAGCTGGCATGTGGCGCACATCTTCCGCCGCCATGCGAAGCCGGAAGAGCAGTCCCCGCAGTATTCCCATATTCATTTCACCAGCGATCTTGATGAGGTCTTAAACGATCCTCAGGTCAAACTGGTGATCGTCTGTACCCACGCCGACAGCCACTTTGAGTACGCGAAACGCGCGCTGGAAGCGGGTAAAAACGTGCTGGTGGAAAAACCCTTCACCCCGACCATGGCGGAAGCGAAAGAACTGTTCGCGCTGGCAAAAAGCAAAGGGCTGACCGTCACGCCGTACCAGAACCGTCGCTTTGATACCTGCTTCCTGCTGGCGAAACAGGCCATTGAGAGCGGCAAGCTGGGGGATATCGTCGAGATCGAAAGCCATTTCGACATGTATCGTCCGGTAGCGGAAACCAAAGCCGGTCTGCCGCAGGACGGCGCGTTTTACGGCCTGGGCGTGCACACCATGGACCAGATCATCTCCCTGTTTGGCCGCCCGGATCACGTCGCCTACGACATCCGCAGCCTGCGCAACAAAGCCAACCCGGACGACACCTTTGAAGCCCAACTGTTCTACGGCGACCTGAAGGCGATCGTCAAAACCAGCCATCTGGTGAAAACCGACTACCCGAAATTTATCGTTCACGGCACCCGCGGCTCGTTTATCAAATACGGTATCGACCAGCAGGAGACCAGCCTGAAAGCCAATATCATGCCGGGCGAACCGGGCTTTGCGGCGGATGCATCGGTAGGCCAGCTGGAGTACGTTAATCGCGACGGCGTGACGGTGAAAGAGGCGCTTACACCGGAAACTGGCGACTATGGCCGCGTCTACGATGCCCTGTTTGCGACAATCACGACCGGCGCGCCGAATTACGTCAAGGAATCTGAAGTTCTGACCAATCTGGAGATCCTCGAACGCGGGTTCGAGCAGGCAACTCCCGCCACGATTACCCTCGCGAAGTAAGCCCAATCGACTCCTCTGTGCTTGTTCATAATTTTTGAACAGAGGAGTCAATTTTCACCCTCTATGATCCCAGGCGGTTTGCGTCCACACTTACTCCATCGAAACGAACTGGGGTGAAAAACAATGATCTTTTTACGTAAAGCAGGCGATCGTGGTCACGCAAATCATGGCTGGCTGGACTCATGGCATACCTTCTCGTTCGCGGACTATTACGACCCGAACTTCATGGGCTTCTCGGCACTGCGCGTGATTAACGATGACGTGATTGACGCAGGCCAGGGCTTCGGTACCCATCCGCACAAAGACATGGAAATCCTGACCTATGTGCTTGAAGGGGCCGTAGCGCACAAAGACAGCATGGGTAACGAAGAGCAGGTTCCGGCCGGTGAGTTCCAGATTATGAGCGCCGGTACCGGGGTGCGTCACTCGGAGTACAACCCGAGCAAAACCGACAAACTGCACCTGTATCAAATCTGGATCATTCCAGAAGAAACCGGCATCACGCCGCGCTACGAGCAGCGCCGCTTTGACGCCCTGCAGGGCAAACAGCTGGTGCTTTCTCCGGATGCGCGCGAGGGCTCCCTGAAAGTGCATCAGGATATGGAGCTGTATCGCTGGGCGCTGGCGAAAAACGAACAGTCTGTGCATCAGATTGCCGCGAACCGCCGCGTGTGGATCCAGGTGGTAAAAGGTGAAGTGACCATTAACGGCACCAAAGCCACCACCGCCGACGGTCTGGCGATTTGGGATGAGCAGGCGTTGTCCGTTCATGCCGACAGCGAAAGTGAAATTCTGCTGTTTGATTTGCCTCCTGTATAAATAAATCCCCAACCTTCCCCATTTGACGGGGAAGGTTGGCCTTTGTCCGTGATAAACTGAGAGAATGTCTCATTAAAGGTTTCTCTCAGGACGATGAAAAAGAAACGACCCGTACTTCAGGATGTGGCCGATCGCGTCGGTGTGACCAAAATGACGGTCAGCCGCTTTTTGCGTAACCCGGAACAGGTTTCCCTGGCGTTGCGTGGCAAGATTGCCGCTGCTCTCGATGAACTGGGTTATATCCCCAACCGCGCGCCCGATATTCTCTCCAATGCCACCAGCCGTGCGGTCGGTGTTCTGCTTCCGTCCTTAACCAACCAGGTCTTCGCTGAAGTGCTGCGCGGAATCGAAAGCGTCACCGACGCCTACGGTTATCAGACCATGCTCGCGCACTACGGGTACAAACCGGAACTGGAAGAGGAACGTCTTGAATCGATGCTCTCCTGGAACATCGACGGCCTGATCTTAACGGAACGTACTCACACACCTCGTACCCTGAAGATGATTGAAGTCGCCGGTATTCCGGTGGTCGAGCTGATGGACAGCCAGTCCCCGTGCCTGGATATCGCCGTCGGGTTCGATAACTTCGAAGCCGCGCGTCAGATGACCGCCGCCATCCTCGCACGCGGTCACCGCCACGTCGCCTATCTGGGCGCACGTCTCGACGAACGTACTATCATCAAACAGAAGGGATACGAGCAGGCCATGCTCGATGCCAACTTAACGCCGTACAGCGTGATGGTGGAGCAATCCTCTTCCTACTCGTCCGGTATTGAGCTGATGCGTCAGGCCAGGCGCGAGTATCCCCAGCTTGATGGTATTTTCTGTACCAACGATGACCTTGCGGTCGGCGCAGCCTTTGAGTGTCAGCGCCTGGGGCTGAAAATCCCTGACGATATGGCGATTGCCGGTTTCCACGGCCACGATATCGGACAGGTGATGGAACCCCGTCTGGCGAGCGTCCTGACGCCGCGCGAACGCATGGGCCGTATCGGTGCGGAACGCCTGCTGGCGCGCATTCGTGGTGAAGTCGTGACGCCTAAAATGTTAGATTTAGGTTTCACCTTGTCACCGGGTGGATCAATTTAGTCTGACAAATTTGAAGTAGCTCACACTTATTCACTTCGCGCACGAATGGATATTGCTTCTCCATAGCCCCGGCAGGACAATGTTACCGATAACTGTTACCCGTAACAATTGACTGAGGGGCACCCTTTGAGCACGACAAATCTCGATCACCACGTTTACGTTCTGATGGGCGTTTCCGGTAGCGGTAAATCTGCCGTCGCCAGTGAAGTGGCGCATCAACTCCAGGCTGCATTTCTGGATGGCGACTTCCTCCACCCGCGCAGCAACATCACCAAAATGGCCGCTGGCGAGCCGCTGAACGACGACGATCGTAAGCCGTGGTTACAGGCGCTGAACGATGCCGCGTTTGCGATGCAGCGCACCAACAAAGTGTCGCTGATTGTCTGCTCCGCGCTGAAAAAGACCTATCGCGACCTGCTGCGTGACGGTAATCCAAACCTCTCCTTTATCTATCTGAAAGGCGATTTCGACGTGATCGAAAGTCGTCTGAAAGCCCGTAAAGGTCACTTCTTCAAGACCCAAATGCTGGTGACGCAGTTTGACGCACTGCAGGAACCGGGTGCAGACGAAAGCGATGTTCTGATCGTCGATATCGATCAGCCGCTGGACGGTGTTGTTGCCAGCACCATTGAGGTCATTAAAAAAAGGCAGTAAGCAGTGAGTACATTAACGCTTGTTTTGACAGCAGTCGGCTCCGTTTTGCTGCTGCTGTTTTTAGTGATGAAGGCGCGTATGCATGCCTTCGTCGCTTTGATGGTGGTTTCTATTGGTGCAGGTCTCTTTTCCGGTATGCCGCTCGATAAAATCGCAGCGACGATGGAAAAAGGGATGGGAGGCACGCTGGGTTTCCTGGCGATTGTGGTCGCGCTCGGCGCGATGTTTGGCAAGATTTTGCATGAGACGGGCGCGGTCGATCAGATTGCCGTCAAGATGCTCAAATCCTTCGGCCACAGCCGCGCGCACTATGCGATTGGTCTGGCCGGTCTGATTTGCGCGCTGCCGCTGTTCTTCGAAGTGGCGGTGGTGCTGCTGATTAGCGTCGCGTTCTCGATGGCGCGTCACACCGGCACTAACCTCGTGAAGCTGGTGATTCCGCTGTTTGCGGGCGTGGCGGCCGCCGCAGCGTTTCTGCTGCCTGGGCCTGCGCCAATGCTGCTGGCCTCGCAGATGCACGCCGATTTTGGCTGGATGATTTTGATTGGCCTGTGCGCGGCGATCCCGGGGATGATTATTGCCGGGCCGCTGTGGGGCAACTTTATCAGCCGCTACGTTGAGCTGCACATTCCTGATGACATCACCGAGCCGCACCTGGGCGAGGGCAAAATGCCGTCCTTCGGCTTTAGTCTGTCGCTGATCCTGCTGCCTTTAGTGCTGGTCGGGCTGAAAACCATCGCCGCGCGCTTTGTGCCGGTCGGTTCCAGCACTTACGAATGGTTCGAGTTTATCGGCCATCCGTTCACCGCGATTCTGGTGGCCTGTCTGGTGGCGATTTACGGCCTGGCGATGCGTCAGGGGATGCCGAAAGACCGCGTGATGGAAATCTGCGGCGCGGCGCTGCAACCGGCGGGGATTATTCTGCTGGTGATCGGTGCGGGCGGCGTGTTCAAGCAAGTGCTGGTGGATTCTGGTGTCGGTCCGGCGCTGGGCGAAGCGTTGACCGGGATGGGCTTGCCGATTGCCGTGACCTGCTTCGTGCTGGCGGCGGCGGTACGTATCATTCAGGGTTCTGCGACGGTCGCTTGCCTGACGGCGGTTGGCCTGGTGATGCCGGTGATTGAACAGTTGAACTACTCTGGCGCGCAGATGGCGGCATTGTCTATCTGTATCGCGGGCGGTTCGATTGTGGTCTCCCACGTAAACGACGCCGGCTTCTGGCTGTTCGGTAAATTTACCGGCGCAACCGAAGCACAAACCCTGAAAACCTGGACGCTGATGGAGACCATCCTCGGCACGACAGGGGCGATTGTCGGGATGATTGCGTTTTCGCTGCTGAGCTGATCGCCGATCGGTTCCCTCTCCCTTGAGGGAGAGGGTTAGGGTGAGGGGGAAATGCGCACGCTGATGCCCTCACCCCGGCCCTCTCCCACAGGGAGAGGGTGCAAACACCAAAAATGGTCACTGGCGTGACCATTTTGCTTTTACCTAGCCTTTCATCCACGCCCGAATCCCGTCCAGGAACATCTGCGTCGCCATCATCACCAGAATCAACCCCATCAGACGCTCCAGCGCGTTCACCCCTTTCTCACCGAGCAGGCGCAGGAACAGCGACGACTGCAGCAGGATGATAAAGGTCCCGCCCCAGGCGATCAGCAGGGCAATCACCAGATGGCTCATCTGATTCGGATACTGATGTGACAACAGCATCAGCGTCGCCAGAATCGTCGGTCCGGCGACCAGCGGGATTGCCAGCGGTACGATAAACGGCTCTTCGCCCGCAGGCAGACCGCTGCTGCTCCCTTCGGCGCTCGGGAAAATCATCTTAATCGCGATCAGGAAAAGAATAATGCCGCCGGAAATCGAGACCGTCTCGGCGCGCAAATTCAGGAACGCGAGGATCTTCTCCCCCGCGAACAGGAAGATAAACATCACCAGCAGGGCGATGAGCAGCTCGCGGATCATGATCGCCCGGCGGCGCTTTGGCTCGGTGTGTTTCAGCACCGACATAAAGATGGGCAGGTTCCCAAGCGGATCCATAATCAGGATCAAAAGCACCGCCGCGGAAATGATTTCAGTCATTATTTGTATCCCTGATAAACCCTGTGGTTTCTATTGTAATTAGTGGTATTACTGATCGCAGCGCAATCATTGATTAATTTCACTTGCGACTTTGGCTGCATTTTGTAATGTGAAGGCTATACCCGTTGGATACGGGTTGACACACACAGCACACACCTCTGCAGGAACATATTTTATGAAAAACGTTGGTTTTATCGGCTGGCGCGGTATGGTCGGCTCTGTCCTCATGCAACGCATGATCGAAGAGCGCGATTTTGACGCCATCCGCCCGGTCTTCTTCTCCACTTCCCAGTTCGGGCAAGCAGCGCCCGCGTTCGGCGGTGCCTCTACGGGCACGCTTCAGGACGCCTTTAATCTGGAAGCGCTGAAGGCACTTGATATTATAGTGACCTGCCAGGGCGGCGATTATACCAACGAAATCTATCCAAAGCTTCGTGAAAGCGGCTGGCAGGGTTACTGGATTGACGCCGCTTCCTCTCTGCGTATGAAAGACGACGCGATCATTATTCTCGACCCGGTGAACCAGGATGTCATCACCCACGGCCTGAACAACGGCGTCAAAACCTTTGTCGGCGGTAACTGCACCGTCAGCCTGATGCTGATGTCCCTGGGCGGCCTGTTCGCGCAGGATCTGGTGGAGTGGGTCTCCGTGGCGACTTACCAGGCCGCATCCGGCGGCGGCGCGCGCCACATGCGCGAACTGCTGGCGCAGATGGGTCACCTGCACAGCCACGTCGCTGACGAGCTGGCGAACCCGGCCTCGGCGATTCTGGATATCGAACGCAAAGTCACGGCACTTTCACGTTCCGGCGAACTGCCGGTCGATAACTTCGGCGTTCCACTGGCGGGCAGCCTGATCCCGTGGATCGACAAACAGCTCGACAACGGCCAGAGCCGCGAAGAGTGGAAAGGCCAGGCCGAGACCAACAAAATCCTCAGCACCTCTTCGGTGATTCCGGTTGATGGTCTGTGCGTGCGCGTCGGCGCGCTGCGCTGCCACAGCCAGGCTTTCACCATTAAACTGAAAAAAGATGTGTCTATTCCGACCGTCGAAGAGCTGCTGGCGGCACACAACCCGTGGGCGAAAGTGGTGCCAAACGATCGCGATATCACCATGCGCGAACTGACCCCTGCTGCCGTCACCGGCACGCTGACCACGCCGGTGGGTCGCCTGCGTAAGCTGAACATGGGGCCGGAGTATCTCTCGGCCTTCACCGTCGGAGACCAGCTCCTGTGGGGCGCCGCCGAACCGCTGCGCCGCATGTTGCGACAGTTGGCCTAACAATTTGCGAATACCGGGGGTGATTTTCACCCCCTTTTTTTGCGCGTAACCCAGCGTTCTGCGCCGAGCTTTCAATTTTTATCAGGAGTCATTTCGTCGTTGGCTATGCTTTAAGGAAGAGTCATTTCTTACCTGAGGGTGGGACGGAGCAGAAGAGGATGAACCATGTCTGCGTCGTTCAGGTCACATTAAAAGTCGCACCGGAGCGCTTAAATAGGGCGACATTAGAAAAAACAGGATGAATACCATGTCCGATCGTATTGATAGAGACGTGATAAATGCGCTAATTGCGGGTCATTTTGCTGACCCCTTTTCTGTATTAGGTATGCACCGTACGGAAGACGGACTGGAGGTCCGCGCACTGTTACCCGACGCCACCGAGGTGTGGGTGATCGAACCGAAAACCGGCCGCAAGGTAGGCAAGCTGGAGTGCCTCGATTCGCGCGGTTTCTTCTCCGGCGCGATCCCGCGTCGCAAAAACCTGTTCCGCTATCAGCTCGCCGTGCTCTGGCATGGTCACGAAAACCTGATTGACGACCCTTATAGTTTTGGCCCGCTGTTGCAGGAGATGGACGCCTGGCTGCTCTCTGAAGGCACCCATCTTCGCCCCTACGAAACTCTCGGCGCGCACGCCGATACGATGGACGGCATCACCGGGACGCGATTCTCCGTCTGGGCACCGAACGCGCAGCGCGTGTCGGTGGTCGGGCAGTTCAACTACTGGGACGGTCGCCGTCACCCGATGCGCCTGCGGCGTGAATCGGGGATCTGGGAACTGTTCATCCCCGGCGCGCACAACGGCCAGCTCTACAAATTCGAAATGATCGACGCCCACGGTCAGCTGCGGGTGAAAGCCGACCCTTATGCCTTCGAAGCGCAAATGCGCCCGGACACTGCCTCGCTGATTTGCGGCCTGCCCGAGAAAATCGTGCAGACCGAAGAGCGCAAACAGGCCAACCGCTTCGACGCGCCGATCTCCATCTATGAAGTGCACCTCGGCTCCTGGCGTCGCCACACGGACAACAACTTCTGGCTGAGCTATCGCGAGCTGGCGGATCAGCTGGTGCCGTACGCCAAATGGATGGGCTTTACCCACCTGGAACTGCTGCCGATCAACGAACACCCGTTCGACGGCAGCTGGGGCTATCAGCCGACCGGGCTGTACGCGCCGACGCGCCGCTTCGGCACGCGCGATGACTTCCGCTATTTCATCAATGCCGCGCACGCCGCCGGGCTGAGCGTGATCCTCGACTGGGTACCGGGCCATTTCCCGTCGGATGATTTTGGCCTGTCGCAGTTTGACGGCACCAACCTGTACGAGCACAGCGACCCGCGCGAAGGCTTCCATCAGGACTGGAATACTCTGATCTACAACTATGGCCGCCGCGAAGTGGCGAACTATCTGGTGGGCAACGCCCTGTACTGGATTGAACGCTTCGGCATTGACGCCCTGCGCGTGGACGCCGTGGCGTCGATGATCTATCGCGACTACAGCCGCAAAGAGGGCGAGTGGATCCCGAACGAATACGGCGGGCGTGAAAACCTCGAAGCCATTGAGTTCCTGCGCAGCACCAACCGCATTCTCGGCGAGCAGGTGGAAGGCGCGGTGACGATGGCCGAAGAGTCGACCGACTTCCCCGGCGTGTCGCGTCCGCCTGCGATGGGCGGGCTGGGCTTCTGGTACAAGTGGAACCTTGGCTGGATGCACGACACTCTCGACTACTTCAAACTCGATCCGGTCTATCGCCAGTATCACCACGACAAACTCACCTTCGGGATGCTCTACAACAGCACCGAAAACTTTGTCCTGCCGCTGTCCCACGACGAAGTGGTCCACGGTAAAAAATCGATTCTCGACCGCATGCCGGGCGACGCGTGGCAGCGCTTTGCCAACATGCGCGCTTATTACGGCTGGATGTTTGCCTTCCCTGGCAAAAAGCTGCTGTTCATGGGCAACGAATTCGCTCAGGGCCGCGAATGGAACCACGATTCGAGCCTCGACTGGCATCTGCTGGAGGGCGGCGATAACTGGCACCACGGCGTTCAGCGTCTGGTGCGCGACCTCAACCTGACCTATCGCCACCACAAAGCCCTGCACGAGCTGGACTTCGACTCCTACGGCTTCGAGTGGCTGGTAGTTGATGACCACGAACGCTCGGTGCTGATCTTCGTGCGCCGCGACCGGGAAGGGAACGAAATCATCGTCGCCAGCAACTTCACGCCGGTGCCGCGCCAGCACTATCGCTTCGGTATCAACCAGCCGGGCAGATGGCGCGAAATTCTCAATACCGACTCCAGCCACTATCACGGCAGCAACGCGGGTAACGGCGGGAGCGTTCATAGCGACGAGTGGGAAAGCCACGGTCGTCCAAACTCCCTGAGCATCACGCTGCCACCGCTCTCGACTATCTGGCTGGTTCGGGAGGGCGAATGACGCAACTCACGGCAGGCAAACCCGCTCCGCTGGGGGCAACGTTTGACGGCAAAGGGGTGAACTTCACTCTCTTTTCCGCCCACGCGGAACGGGTGGAACTCTGTGTGTTTGACGGCGAGGGGAATGAATACCGCTACGATCTTCCCGAACGTAGCGGTGATATCTGGCACGGTTTCCTGGCCGACGGGCGGCCCGGCTTGCGCTACGGTTTTCGCGTGCATGGCCCGTGGGAGCCGACGCAGGGGCTGCGCTTTAACCCGGCGAAACTGCTCGTTGACCCGTGCGCCCTGCGCGTGGAAGGCGAGGTCAGAGACGATCCGCTGTACTTTGACGGCGACCACGACCCTGAGCCACGCGACAGCGCGGGGATTGCGCCGAAAAGTATCGTCGTGAGTGACACCTACGACTGGGAAGACGACGCCCCGCCCGCCACGCCGTGGGGCAGCACCGTTATCTATGAAGCCCACGTCAAAGGGCTGACGTATCTGCATCCGGCGATCCCACAGGAGATCCGCGGCACCTATAAGGCGCTCGGCCACCCGGTGATGATCGCTTATCTCAAGCATCTGGGTATCACCGCGCTCGAGCTGCTGCCGGTGGCCCATTTTGCCTCCGAGCCGCGCCTGATGCGTCTCGGGCTGACCAACTACTGGGGCTATAACCCGCTGGCGATGTTTGCCCTCGATCCGCGCTACGCCTCGCATCCTGAGCGCGCCCGCGACGAGTTTCGCGATGCGGTGAAAGCCCTGCACCAGGCCGGAATCGAGGTGATTCTCGACGTGGTGCTGAACCACAGCGCGGAGCTGGATCTCGACGGACCGACGCTCTCGATGCGCGGAATCGATAACCGTAGCTATTATTGGATCAGGGAGGATGGTGATTACCACAACTGGACCGGCTGCGGTAACACGCTCAATCTCAGTCATCCGGCGGTGGCAGACTTTGCCTACCAGTGCCTGAAATCCTGGGTTGAGACTTTCCATATCGACGGTTTCCGCTTCGATCTGGCATCTGTGATGGGCCGAACGCCGATGTTCAGCCAGCAGGCTCCATTGTTCGAAGCGATCAAAAACTGTCCGGTACTATCACGCGTCAAGCTGATCGCCGAGCCGTGGGATATCGGTGACGGCGGCTATCAGGTGGGGAATTTCCCGCCGCTGTTCGCGGAGTGGAACGATCACTATCGCGATGGGGCGCGTCGTTTTTGGCTGGAGCGAGGTTTGTCACTTGGCGAATTTGCCGGGCGATTTGCTGCGTCCAGCGATGTGTTCAGGAACAGCGGCAGAAAACCGTCAGCCAGCGTCAATCTGGTGACGGCGCACGACGGGTTTACCCTGCGCGACTGCGTTTGTTTCAATCAGAAACACAATGAGGCAAACGGCGAAGAAAACCGCGATGGGACTAACAATAACCATAGCTTTAATCATGGTATAGAAGGGTTAGGCGGCAGTCAGGATGTCATCGAGCGGCGGCGCGCCAGTGTGCATGCCCTGCTGACTACGCTGCTGCTTTCGCAGGGAACGCCAATGCTGCTGGCGGGTGACGAACTCGGTCACAGCCAGCATGGCAATAACAATGCGTATTGCCAGGATAACGCCCTGACCTGGCTCGACTGGGAACAGGCGAACAGCGGGTTGACTCACTTTACCGCTGCACTCATCCATCTGCGTAAACAGATCCCGGCGCTCACGGCGGACAGCTGGTGGGAAGAGGGAGACGGCAACGTTCGCTGGCTGAATAAAGAGGCACAACCGCTCAGTCCACAAGAGTGGCAGCACGGGATCCCGTGCCTGCAAATCTTACTGTCGGATAACTGGCTTATCACGTTAAACGCGACGCAAGACGTCGCAGAGATTGTTTTACCTGAAGGAGAATGGCGCGCCATCTCCCCATTTGCCGGAGAGGATAATCCGGTGGTAATGGCTGTCTGGCATGGGCCTGCACACGGAGTGTGCGTATTCCAAAGATGATAAAAAAGGAGTTAGTCATGGTGAGATTAGAGAAGAACGATCCCTTGATGTTGGCGCGCCAGTTACCCTTAAAAACGGTTGCGCTGATACTTGCTGGTGGACGCGGTACCCGTCTTAAAGATTTGACCATCAAGCGCGCCAAGCCTGCCGTTCACTTTGGTGGTAAGTTCCGTATTATCGATTTTGCACTCTCCAACTGCCTGAACTCCGGTATCCGCCGTATCGGCGTGATTACGCAGTATCAGTCGCACACCCTGGTGCAGCACATCCAGCGCGGCTGGTCCTTCTTCAGCGAAGAGATGAACGAGTTTGTCGATCTGCTCCCGGCGCAGCAGCGCGTGCACGGTGAAAACTGGTATCGCGGCACCGCCGATGCGGTCACGCAAAACCTCGACATCATCCGCCGCTATGGCGCGGAATACATCGTGATCCTCGCGGGCGACCATATCTACAAACAAGACTACTCGCACATGCTTATCGACCACGTCGAAAAAGGGGCGCGTTGCACCGTGGCGTGTCTGCCGGTGCCCGTTGCGGAAGCGACGGCGTTCGGGGTGATGGACGTGGACGAGAACGACAAGATTATCGATTTCGTCGAAAAACCGGCTAACCCGCCGACCATGCCGACGGACGCCACCAAATCCCTCGCCAGTATGGGCATCTATATCTTTGATGCTGATTATCTTTATGAGCTGCTGGAAGAGGACGACAAGGATGAAAATTCGAGCCACGATTTTGGCAAAGATATCATCCCGAAAATCACCAAAGCTGGCATGGCTTATGCACATCCTTTCCCGCTGTCCTGTGTGCAGTCTGACCCGGATGCCGAGCCGTACTGGCGCGATGTGGGAACCCTTGAAGCGTACTGGAAGGCCAACCTCGATTTGGCTTCCGTCACTCCTGAACTGGATATGTACGACCAGAACTGGCCGATTCGCACCCACATGGAATCGCTGCCGCCAGCCAAATTCGTGCAGGACCGTTCCGGTAGCCACGGTATGACGCTGAACTCGCTGGTGTCGGGCGGGTGCATCATTTCGGGCTCGGTGGTGGTGCAGTCGGTGCTCTTCCCGCGCGTGCGGGTGAACTCCTTCTGCAATATCGACTCGTCGGTACTGCTGCCGGACGTGTGGGTCGGGCGCTCGTGTCGCCTGCGCCGCTGTGTTATCGACCGCGCCTGTGTGATCCCGGAAGGGATGGTCATCGGGGAAAATGCGGAGGAAGACGCTCGCCGCTTCTACCGCTCAGAAGAAGGCATCGTGCTGGTCACGCGTGAAATGCTGCGCAAACTGCAGGTCAAACAGGAGCGATAATGCAGGTTTTACATGTATGTTCTGAGATGTTCCCGCTGCTGAAAACGGGCGGGCTGGCGGATGTACTGGGCGCATTACCGGCGGCACAAATTGCGGAAGGCATCGACACCCGCGTGCTGCTGCCGGCTTTTCCCGATCTCCGTCGCGGCATCCCTGACGCGCAGGTGGTTACCCGTCGCGACACGTTCGCCGGGCGCATCACCCTGCTGTTTGGCCATTACAACGGCGTCGGCGTCTATCTGATTGATGCCCCGCATCTGTACGATCGTCCGGGGAGCCCGTACCACGACACGAACTTATTCGCCTATACGGACAACGTGCTGCGTTTTGCCCTGCTCGGCTGGGTGGGGGCGGAGATGGCGGTCGGGCTTGACCCGTTCTGGCGTCCGGAAATCGTGCATGCGCACGACTGGCACGCCGGGCTGGCACCTGCCTATCTGGCGGCGCGCGGCCACCCGGCAAAGTCGGTCTTTACGGTGCACAACCTGGCGTATCAGGGCATGTACTACGCCCATCATATGAATGACATCGATCTGCCATGGTCGTTCTATAACATGCACGGGCTGGAGTTTAACGGTCAGATTTCGTTCCTGAAGGCGGGGCTGTACTACGCCGATCACATCACGGCGGTCAGCCCGACTTACGCGCGCGAAATCACCGAGCCGGAGTTTGGCTACGGCATGGAAGGGCTGCTGCGCCAGCGCCATCGGGAAGGACGCCTGTCGGGCATTCTCAACGGCGTCGACGAAAAAATCTGGAGTCCGGAAACGGACCTTTTGCTGGCCTCGCGCTACAGCCGTGATTCGGTGGAAGACAAAGCCGAGAACAAACGTCAGCTGCAGATTGCGATGGGGCTGAAGGTGAATGACAAAGTGCCGCTGTTTGCCGTGGTCAGCCGCCTGACCAGCCAGAAAGGGCTGGATCTGGTGCT
Organism: Lelliottia wanjuensis; assembly: GCF_030238365.1. Classification (GTDB taxonomy): domain Bacteria; phylum Pseudomonadota; class Gammaproteobacteria; order Enterobacterales; family Enterobacteriaceae; genus Enterobacter; species Enterobacter wanjuensis. The sequence continues at coordinate 138,447 of NZ_JASSOT010000048.1, forward strand.
GGAAGCGCTGCCGGGCCTGCTGGAGCAGGGCGGTCAGCTGGCGCTGTTGGGCGCGGGCGATCCGGTGTTGCAGGAAGGTTTCCTTGCCGCCGCCGCTGAGCATCCAGGCCAGGTTGGCGTGCAGATTGGGTATCACGAAGCGTTCTCGCACCGCATTATGGGCGGCGCGGACGTCATTCTGGTCCCGAGCCGCTTTGAGCCGTGCGGCTTAACCCAGCTGTATGGACTTAAATACGGCACCCTGCCGCTGGTGCGACGCACCGGCGGGCTGGCGGATACGGTGTCGGATACGTCGCTGGAGAATCTGGCCGACGGCATCGCCACCGGGTTTGCCTTTGAAGACAGCAACGCCTGGTCGCTGCTGCGGGCGATTCGGCGGGCATTTGTTCTGTGGTCGCGTCCCTCTTTGTGGCGTTTCGTGCAACGTCAGGCGATGGCGATGGACTTTAGTTGGCACGTTGCGGCGCAGTCGTACCGCGATCTTTATCAACGCTTGATGTCATAAGGCGGAGTCACTGATATGAATGCACCTTTTAGTTATGCATCCCCGACACTCAGCGTAGAGGCGCTAAAGCACTCCATCGCCTATAAGCTGATGTTTACCATCGGGAAAGATCCGGTGATCGCCAACAAGCACGAGTGGCTGAACGCCACGCTGTTTGCCGTGCGTGACCGTCTGGTTGAACGCTGGCTGCGCTCGAACCGCGCCCAGCTGTCGCAGGAAACGCGTCAGGTTTACTACCTGTCGATGGAGTTTTTGATTGGCCGCACCCTTTCCAACGCGCTGTTATCGCTCGGGATTTACGACGATGTCAAAAACGCACTGGAAGAGATGGGGTTAGATTTAGAAGAGCTGATCGATGAAGAGAACGACCCTGGCTTAGGCAACGGTGGTCTGGGCCGTCTGGCGGCGTGCTTCCTCGATTCCCTGGCGACGCTGGCTCTGCCGGGCCGCGGGTACGGCATTCGCTACGACTACGGGATGTTCAAGCAGAACATCGTCGACGGACGGCAGAAAGAGTCCCCGGACTACTGGCTGGAGTACGGTAACCCGTGGGAGTTCAAACGCCACAATACGCGCTACAAAGTGCGTTTCGGCGGACGCGTGCAGCTCGAAGGCAAGAAAAGCCGCTGGCTGGAGACCGAAGAGATCCTGGCGGTGGCTTACGACCAGATTATCCCTGGCTATGACACCGACGCCACCAACACCCTGCGCCTGTGGAATGCCCAGGCCAGTAGCGAAATCAACCTCGGGAAATTCAACCAGGGCGATTACTTCGCGGCGGTGGAAGATAAAAACCACTCCGAGAACGTGTCGCGCGTGCTCTATCCGGATGACTCAACCTACTCCGGGCGCGAACTGCGTCTGCGTCAGGAGTACTTCCTCGTCTCCTCGACCATCCAGGACATTCTGAGCCGCCACTATCAGCTGCACAAAACCTACAGCAACCTGGCCGAAAAGACCGCCATTCACCTCAACGACACCCACCCTGTGCTGTCGATTCCGGAGCTGATGCGCCTGCTGATCGACGAGCACAAATTCAGCTGGGATGAGGCGTTTGAAGTCACCTGTCAGGTCTTCTCGTACACCAACCACACGCTGATGAGCGAAGCGCTGGAGACCTGGCCGGTCGACATGCTCGGCAAGATCCTGCCGCGCCATCTGCAGATCATCTTTGAAATTAACGACTACTTCCTGAAAACACTTCAGGAGCAGTATCCGAACGATACCGGGCTGCTGAGTCGCACCTCGATTATCGATGAATCTAACGGCCGTCGCGTGCGTATGGCGTGGCTGGCGGTGGTCATCAGCCACAAGGTCAACGGCGTTTCCGAGCTGCACTCGAACCTGATGGTCCAATCCCTGTTTGCTGACTTCGCGAAAATCTTCCCGATGCGCTTCTGCAACGTGACCAACGGCGTCACGCCGCGTCGCTGGCTGGCGCTGGCGAATCAGCCGCTGTCGGAAGTGCTGGATGAAAATATTGGTCGCACCTGGCGGACCGATCTCAGTCAGCTAAGCGAGCTGGAACAGCACGCCGATTTCCCGCTGGTGAACAAGGCCGTGCGTGATGCCAAATTGCTGAACAAAAAACGCCTCGCGGTGTATATGGCCCAGCATCTGAACGTGGTGGCGAATCCGAAAGCGCTGTTTGACGTGCAGATCAAACGTATCCATGAGTACAAACGTCAGCTGATGAACGTCCTGCACGTGATCACCCGCTACAACCGCATCAAAGCCGATCCGACGGCGGAGTGGGTGCCGCGCGTGAACATCTTTGCCGGTAAGGCCGCCTCGGCGTACTACATGGCGAAGCACATCATTCATCTCATCAACGATGTGGCGAAGGTGATCAACAACGATCCGCAGATTGGCGACAAACTGAAGATTGTGTTTATCCCGAACTACAGCGTGAGCCTGGCGCAGCTGATCATTCCGGCGGCAGATCTCTCCGAGCAGATTTCGCTTGCGGGGACCGAAGCGTCCGGGACCAGTAACATGAAGTTTGCTTTGAATGGCGCGCTGACCATCGGCACGCTGGACGGGGCCAACGTCGAGATGCTGGAGCACGTCGGCGCGGACAATATCTTTATCTTCGGCAATACGGCGGAAGAGGTGGAGGAGCTGCGCAAGCAGGGCTACAAACCGCGCGAGTATTACGAGCAGGATGAAGAGCTGCGCGAAGTGCTGACGCAGATCGCCACCGGTCTGTTTAACCCTGATGAGCCTGGCCGCTACCGTGACCTGGTGGATTCCCTGATTAACTTTGGCGACCACTATCAGGTGCTGGCGGATTATCGCAGCTACGTGGATTGTCAGGACAAGGTGGACGAGCTGTATCGCCATCAGGAGGAGTGGGCCGCCAAAGCGATGCACAACATCGCCAACATGGGCTATTTCTCGTCAGACAGAACCATCAAGGAGTATGCCGAGAAGATTTGGCATATTGATCCGGTGAGGTTGTAAAAAAAAGCCGGGTGGCGGCTGCAAGGTAAAAGCAAAAGGCAACCGTAAGGTTGCCTTTTTAGTGTTTTCTCCCTCTCCCCGTGGGAGAGATACCGTCTTGTCGGTTATCCGGCAAGCGGTATTTCAGCATTAAATTCTCGTCCGGATTTCACCACGCCATAAGCCAGCTGGAGCAGTTTTCTCATCCCGGCACATACGCGTTCC
>NZ_JASSOT010000049.1 GCF_030238365.1 Lelliottia wanjuensis
TCTTCGGCACACTGAAATCGGAGTGTTTTTACCTGAACAGGTTCAGCAATCTGAATGAACTGAGGAAGGCGATAGAGGACTATATCCATTACTATAACAACGAGCGGATCAGTCTGAAATTAAAAGGCCTGAGTCCGGTAGAATACCGAACCCAGACCCCGATAGCCGCTTAACATGAACTGTCCAACTTTATGGGGTCAGTCCAACTGCGGGCCTTTTTTTATGCCTTTTCAACGGGCTGCATCGGCGAAATTTGTGATCTGTTTGGCATAATCCGCGCTTTTTGTTTACCCTTTACTAACCTGCCTGTCTCCCAAGTGAGATGGATTTTTTTTGTCTGGATTAGAAAAGGAAGAATGAATGGATGATCTCGGTGTAGTCGATGGCATTAACAATGCGGGCACCTGGCTGGTGCGCAACCAGGCGCTGCTGCTGAGTTATGCGGTAAACATCGTGGCAGCAATTGCGATTATTATCGTCGGGATGATCGTGGCACGCGTGGTGTCCAATGCGATCAACCGCGTGATGCGCGCGCGACAGATTGACGCCACGGTAGCAGATTTCCTCTCGGCGCTGGTGCGCTACGGCATTATTGCCTTTACGCTGATTGCTGCGCTGGGGCGCGTCGGGGTACAGACGGCGTCCGTCATCGCGGTGCTCGGTGCTGCCGGTCTGGCCATCGGTCTGGCCCTGCAGGGTTCCCTCTCAAACCTGGCGGCAGGCGTGCTGCTGGTGACCTTCCGTCCGTTCCGCTCCGGTGAGTATGTCGATTTAGGCGGCATCGCCGGGACCGTACTGCAGGTGCAGATTTTCTCTACCACCCTGCGCACCGTTGATGGCCGTATCGTGGTGGTACCAAACGGGAAAATCATCGCCGGGAACATCATTAACTTCTCCCGCGAGCCGGTGCGTCGTAACGAGCTGTTGATCAGCGTGGCGTACGATTCTGATATCGATCAGGTGAAAGCCCTGCTTACCCGCATCATTGAGTCGGATGAGCGCATCATCAAAGACCGCGAAATGACCGTGCGCCTGAACGAACTGGGGGCGTCGTCGATCAATTTCGTGGTGCGTATCTGGAGCAAAAGCGGCGACCTGCAGAACGTGTACTGGGACGTGCTGGAGCGCATCAAACGTGAATTTGACGCCAACGGCATTAGCTTCCCGTATCCGCAGATGGACGTGAACTTCAAACGCGTGAAAGAAGGTGCGAGCGAGTAAATCCGCCCGGAAAGACCATGCCCGCTGGGGGATCCCGGCGGGCTTTTTTTATCTTATGACGTCGTTAACAATAGCGCTGACACCCTTCATCAGCAGGCCTGCATCCGTTATCCCTTTATCTTCCTGCTCAGTTACCCATTCAGCCTGAACCTGCTGATATCCGGTGGCGGTTTGCCAGGCTTCCAGCTCCTGGTTCGTCAGGTAGTGAATGGATGCGCCCTCTTTTTTCATCCGGTTTACCATCTCAAGCAGATTCGCGTCTTGCGCTGCCCCGAGACGTCTTTGCGTCGCGGCGGCTGCCCGTCTGATAGCGCCACGATCCTTCACGTCGAGACTATCCCAGACTGTTTTATTCATCACCAGCAGATACACATGGCCGAGCCACAGGGAAGGGGAAAGCTGAATATGAGGGGCTGCACGCTCGGCATGAATATCGTATCCGCTGTCGAGGTTAACCATCAGGCCGTCAAGCTGCCCGTCCGCCAGCGCGTTGGTGATGTTGTCATTCCACGGCATACTCACCGGCACGCCACCCGCGTTGCGTAAAAAGGACTGGTGCCAAAAGCTGGCGGTACGCCATTTGCTGCCGTTTAGCTGATCCAGTTTGACGTTGGGCTGGGTGGTGAAAAAACCGACCGGATAGCCGAGGAAAAATTGCAGGTTCACGAGGTTATTTTTTTCCAGCTCGTTCCCGAACTGGCGATACTCGCTGAAGATGCGCCGAAAAGTCGCCACCTGCGCATTGCCGCTGGCCGGCCCGAGGGGGAAGCTCTTAAATATCTGGTGTCGCGGGAGCAGATCCGGCGTGTATTCGGGAACCACAATCCCGATATCTGCGACATCGCCCCGGCTGAGGGTCTTCAGGGCGTCATAGCTGGTGGAAAGCTCGCCGTTCCAGTGCGCCTCGATTTTCAGGCGGCCGATCGATTCGGTCTCAATCGCTCTAAAAAAGGTCTCTTTGATGAGCCTGGTGCGCATGTTTCCGTACGGTTCATGATCCGTATAGCGCAACGTTGTGGTCGCGCTGGCAGTGGCGGCCCACACACTGGCAACGACCCATCCGGCACAGAAGAGTAAAGCCTTCGCGTTATGCTTCATATCCATTCCTTTGGTACGGTTGCTGGTACCTTCAGCATACGCTAAATCCTCACTGAAAACGTTTGTCGTAATCCCAATCTGCCATTATTAGCCACACTTATCAGGGATTAAAATTATCAATTTCCTCTAATGAGGATCTCGCAGTATAGTCTGCCGTAACGACAATCCTGTGAGATTATTTTCCATGTTATCTTATTATTTTCAAGGACTTGTGCTTGGTGCGGCCATGATCCTTCCTCTCGGTCCTCAGAATGCGTTCGTCATGAATCAGGGGATCCGCCGGCAATATCATTTAATGATTGCGATGCTCTGCGCCGTCAGCGATTTAGTGCTGATTTGCGCCGGAATTTTTGGCGGCAGCGCTTTGCTGATGCAATCCCCGTGGCTGCTGGCGCTGGTGACCTGGGGCGGCGTGGCGTTCCTGCTGTGGTACGGCTTTGGCGCGCTGAAAACCGCCATGAGCAGCAATCTCGAACTGGCCAGCGCCGAGGTGATGAAGCAGGGGCGCTGGAAGATTATCGCCACCATGCTGGCGGTGACCTGGCTCAACCCGCACGTCTATCTGGATACTTTTGTGGTGCTGGGCAGCCTGGGCGGTCAGTTGGATGTGGAACCTAAACGCTGGTTCGCGCTGGGGACGGTGAGTGCCTCCTTCCTGTGGTTCTTCGGCCTGGCGATACTGGCCGCCTGGCTCGCCCCGCGTTTACGCACCGCCAAAGCACAGCGCATCATTAATATTCTGGTCGGCGTGGTGATGTGGGTTATCGCCTTCCAGCTGGCGAAAGAGGGGATTAATCACGTGCAGGTATTGTTCAACTAAGCGTTGTCTTATGGACAACTGAAACAGACGCGCTAAGCTTGCTGGCATGCGCCCTTCGGTGGGCACTTCGCAACATGGAGGAATAACAGTGAAGTTTAAAGTGATGGCCCTGGCGGCATTAGTAGGTTTAGGCGCAGTGTCGGTACAGGCAAACGAATTGCCAAATGGACCGCACATTGTCACTTCCGGTACCGCAAGCGTGGACGCGGTTCCTGATGTTGCAACGCTTGCGATTGAAGTGAACGTCGCGGCAAAAGATGCGGCGTCCGCCAAGAAACAGGCTGACGATCGCGTTGCGCAATATCTCTCTTTCCTTGAGCAGAATGGCGTCGCGAAAAAAGACATTAACTCGGCGAATCTGCGCACCCAGCCCGATTACGACTATCAGAATGGCAAAAGCATTCTGAAAGGCTACCGCGCGGTGCGTACTGTTGAAGTGACCTTGCGTCAGCTGGACAAGCTGAACTCGCTGCTGGATGGCGCGCTGAAAGCGGGGCTGAACGAAATTCGTTCCGTGTCGCTGGGCGTTGCGCAACCAGAGAAATACAAAGACGAAGCGCGTAAAGCGGCAATTGATGACGCCGTGCGTCAGGCAGAGCAGCTGGCGTCCGGCTTCAAATCGAAGCTCGGCCCGGTGTATAGCGTGCGTTACCACGTCTCTAACTATCAGCCGAGCCCGATGGTTCGCATGATGAAGGCGGATGCCGCCCCGGCCTCTGCGCAGGAAACTTACGAGCAGCCGACCATTCAGTTCGACGATCAGGTCGATGTGGTGTTCCAGCTTGAACCTCAGCAGGCCCCTGCTCAATAACTTGTAGGCCGGGTAAGGCGTAGCCGCCACCCGGCTTTTTTAATCCTGCCTCAACACCTTATGCCCATAAGCCAGCAGTGCATCGGTGACGTTGCGCATCATGCGGCTTTCCGGCGCAAAGCGGTGCCAGTACAACATGCGACGCTGATACAGCCCTGGCGTTAAGTCGATAAGCTCTCCGCTCTTCAACTCTTTCTCAATCTGCAGATGCGGGATCATACAACAGGTGGTTCCCTGGCGCGCCAGCTGCACGAAGGCTTCCGACGAGTTCACGATATGACAGGGCACGCTGCCCGGCGGCAGGTCGAAGTTTTGCTGTAAAAACGCCTGGTGCATATCGTCGAGATGGTCGAACGCAACGGCGGGCGCTTTCAGCAGCGCGGCGCGGGTGACGCCGTTCGGGAAATAGCGATCCGCAAACTCTTTTGAACCGACAAACAGGTAGTCCAGCGCGCCGAGTTGATCGACCAGGCAGCTTGGCAGCGCCTGCGGCTGAATACTGACGGCCCCGACCACTTCGCCGCGACGCAGACGTTCCTGAGTACGGGTTTCATCTTCCACCTGCAAATTGAGGCGGATCGGTGAGTCGGCCAGCACGGTGGAGAGGGCAGGCAACAGCCAGGTTGCCAGACTGTCGGCGTTGACCGCCAGCGACAGCAGCAGCGGCGTGGAGCCGGTCTGTTCATCGCCCAGCCACTCCTCTTCCAGCAGCTCAACCTGACGCAGCAGGGCGAGTAGTTTCTGCCCTTGCTCCGTCGGACGTGGTGGAACCGTACGCACCAGCAGCGGTTGTCCGAACATATTCTCAAGCTGTTTGATTCGCTGTGATACGGCGGATTGAGTGATGCACAGCTTTTGCGCCGCGCGCTCAAAACCTCGTTCACGAATGACGGCATCAAGCGCCTGTAGTGTTCTGTAGTCCGGACGTTTCATTGCGGGGCAGTACTCCTGAATTTTGCTGATTCTGCACTATGACACAAATTTACCTTTGTGACAGACCAATTCCGACCACATCGGATCTGTCAGAGCTTTGCTCGTTAATGTGACACCGGTCACAGGGACATTCCCCGCCCGCATGTTCTATAATGCGCCCTGAGTTTTCACACCACAGGCAGAACGATCATGACGCAGGATGAACTGAAAAAAGCAGTAGGATGGGCCGCTCTCCAGTATGTACAACCCGGCACTATTGTTGGCGTAGGGACGGGCTCGACCGCCGCACATTTTATTGATGCGCTCGGCACGATGAAAGGGCAGATCGAGGGCGCGGTATCCAGCTCCGATGCTTCCACGGAAAAGCTGAAAAGTCTCGGCATTACGGTCTTCGATCTGAACGAAGTGGATCGTCTGGGGATTTACGTGGATGGTGCCGATGAGATCAACGGCCACATGCAGATGATCAAAGGCGGCGGCGCGGCGCTGACCCGTGAAAAGATCATTGCCTCCGTGGCGGATAAGTTCATCTGCATCGCGGACGCTTCCAAGCAGGTGGATATCCTCGGCAACTTCCCGCTGCCGGTGGAAGTGATCCCAATGGCGCGCAGCGCGGTGGCGCGTCAGCTGGTGAAGCTGGGCGGTCGTCCGGAATATCGCCAGGGTGTGGTGACGGACAACGGTAACGTGATCCTCGATGTTCACAATCTGGAGATCATGGACGCGGTGGCGATGGAAAATGCGATTAACGCGATTCCAGGCGTAGTGACCGTAGGGTTATTCGCCAACCGTGGCGCGGACGTGGCGCTGATCGGCACCGCCGATGGCGTGAAAACCATCGTAAAATGATCTGACGGGGGGAGCTCTCCCCCCGCTAAATATTTTTCAAAAGCCAAATTCGGTGACTTGTGTCACGTTTTTTCGCCTGTTCTGACGATCCTGCCGCTTTCCCGATTAACCACAGCATTTTCCTCTGACATTTCGCTCTGGATGACTTTTCTTCAGAGTGCCGACGCAAACGTTCATATTGCTGCAATAGTTTTTTTTGATATGTTGGCTGGAGTGGATTTAAATCCAGCACAACATCAGTTCAGACAAAACAGGGTCGGGTAAATGGCAAAGGTATCACTGGAAAAAGACAAGATTAAGTTTCTGCTCGTCGAAGGAGTGCATCAGAAAGCACTGGATAACCTTCGTGCAGCAGGTTACACCAACATCGAATTCCACAAAGGCGCGCTGGATACTGAGCAGCTGAAAGAATCCATCCGTGATGCCCATTTCATCGGCCTGCGATCCCGTACCCATCTGACTGAAGAGGTTATTGCCTGCGCTGAGAAGCTGGTGGCGATTGGCTGTTTCTGTATCGGTACCAACCAGGTGGATCTGAATGCAGCGGCTAAACGCGGCGTGCCGGTCTTTAACGCTCCTTTCTCCAACACCCGTTCCGTGGCGGAGTTAGTGATTGGCGAGCTGCTGCTCCTGCTGCGCGGCATTCCTGAAGCCAACGCCAAAGCGCACCGTGGCGTGTGGAACAAACTGGCCTCTGGCTCGTTTGAAGCGCGTGGTAAAAAGCTGGGGATCATCGGCTACGGCCATATCGGTACGCAGCTCGGGATTCTGGCGGAATCTCTCGGGATGAACGTCTTCTTCTACGATATCGAAAACAAACTCCCGCTGGGTAATGCAACTCAGGTGCAGCATCTTTCCGATCTGCTCAACATGAGCGACGTGGTGAGCCTGCATGTGCCGGAAAACGCCTCCACCAAAAACATGATGGGCGCGGAAGAGCTGGCGCTGATGAAGCCGGGTTCTCTGCTGATTAACGCCGCGCGCGGTACAGTGGTAGATATTCCTGCCCTGTGCGAGGCCCTGCGCAGTAAGCATCTGGCGGGCGCGGCTATCGATGTCTTCCCGACGGAACCGGCGACCAACACCGATCCGTTCACCTCTCCGCTGTGTGAATTCGACAACGTGATCCTGACGCCGCACATTGGCGGCTCGACTCAGGAAGCGCAGGAAAACATCGGTCTGGAAGTGGCGGGCAAACTGAGTAAGTATTCCGATAACGGCTCTACGCTGTCGGCGGTGAACTTCCCGGAAGTGTCTCTGCCATTACATGGCGGGCGCCGTTTGCTGCACATTCACGAGAATCGTCCTGGCGTGCTGACCGCGATTAACCAGATCTTCGCCGAGCAGAGCGTCAACATTGCGGCGCAGTACCTGCAAACTAACTCGCAGATGGGCTATGTAGTCATTGATATCGAAGCAGATGATGAAGTGGCGGAGAAAGCATTGCTGAGCATGAAGGCGATTCCAGGCACGATTCGCGCGCGTCTGTTGTACTAATCTGCGGTTTGCTGTGTCGGGTGGCGCTTGCGCTTACCCGACCTACGGGTTAATCGTGGTTTTGTAGGCCGGGTAAGGCGTAGCCGCCACCCGGCTTTGTTATTTCACCACTCCCACAATTTCGAAGGCGTCACCACCGCAGGCAGCGGTACATCCCATTTCTCCACCGGCAGCGCTTTCACGCCCTGACAATCATGGGCATAACCCACCGGCTGCAAACCATACTGCTGCCAGTTCTGCAGCGTGCGATCGTAAAATCCGCCGCCCATCCCCAGACGCTGACCGCTCTCATCGAAAGCCACCAGTGGCGTAATCAGCACATCCAAATCCTGCAACGGCAGCACATCGCGCACGTCGAGTTTCGGTTCGGTGATTTTCAGACGGTTCACCACCAGTTCGCTTTGCGGATGGTAGTGCAAGAACAGCAGATTGCCCGGACTGAACGGATGCAGCACCGGCAGATAAACCTTTTTCCCGGCGCGCCAGAGTTGTTCGATCAGCGGTTGAGTATCAAGCTCGCCGTCAAACGACAGAAACAGGGCGACCGTATGCGCCATCACAACGGGCGGATACGCCATCATGCGCGCGGCAGCTTGCTGGGCAAAATGAGCTTGTTGTTCGGGCGAAAGCGCTCGACGGTGTTTGCGGATTAACTGACGGATAGCTTGTCGGGAAGCAGGGACTTCAGGAAATTGAGTCATGATGCTTGAAGGTAGTAAAGAAGGGGAATCTCCGAGATGCCGCCGCAGGCTGTAACCCTTGAACCCTTGGTTCAAGGTGAATGTGTCGTCATAGTCTTAAGGCTTCTCGGACGAACCGAGCATGCTCACCGACCATGGAGCGCCACATTCTTGTGGTATGAAATATCGGCTCAGGGGACTGGCCCGCTTGCGAACATCTCAGAGAAATTTTGTCTTCACAGTCACTCTACCATAGTCAACTGCGAAGTGTTATTCAAACTTTTGCACTGGCCTTTCGGGAGTGCGACCCTGATCAAGCAACGCTTGTTCAATGGTCTGCTGGAGCATTTTAATGCGTTGCTCCATGCTCGCCGCGTAGTCGCGGGTCTTCGCTTTTTCCTGAGTTAATTCATAGCTGATGTTCAACGCGGCGATGAAAACCAGCTGCTCAGTATTTGTGACTCTAGTGCGTTCTTTTAGATCTTGCAACCGCTGATTCAAGTCGTCCGCAGCCTGACTCAAAGCATCCCTTTGTTCAGGCGGACAATTCACTCGCAGCGAACGGCCAAAAATCTGGAGATCGACGGGTTGTGCAGACATGCCACCTTCCTGCTGATTGACTGCGCGACCTTCGCACTCGGCCCGGGGGCTGCGAAGGGGCGACACTATAGCTACCCTGATATGAAGATACAAGCCCTTTTCTGGTATCTCCAGGGTCCAAAGTGGTAGCATATCATGAATATTCCTCCAACGATGACGAATGCGCATGTCTATACAGAACGAAATGCCTGGTTACAACGAAGTAAGCCAGTTACTTAACCAGCAGGGCGTGGGTTTGACCCCTGCTGAAATGCACGGTCTGATCAGTGGCATGCTGTGCGGCGGAAACAGCGACAGCTCATGGCAGCCGCTGCTTCACGACCTGACGAACGAAGGTCTGGCCTTTGGTCACGAACTGGCGGAAGCGCTGCGTAAAATGCACTCCGCGACCAGCGACTCCCTGGAGGACGACGGCTTCCTTTTTCAGCTTTATCTGCCTGATGGCGATGACGTCAGCGTTTTCGACCGCGCCGATGCCCTGGCGGGCTGGGTAAACCACTATCTGCTGGGTCTGGGCGTCACGCAGCCGAAGCTCGATAAAGTCACCGGCGAAGCGGGTGAAGCGATCGACGATCTGCGTAACATCGCGCAGCTGGGCTACGACGAAGACGAAGACCAGGAAGAGCTGGAAATGTCCGTCGAAGAGATTATCGAGTACGTTCGTGTAGCGGCGCTGCTGTGCCACGACACCTTTACGCGCTCACAGCCGACCGCACCGGAAGTACGCAAACCGACCTTACATTAAAAAAAAGAACGCACAGGAGGGTGTCATGACTCAGCAGGAGTATCTTCGCCGCCGTCAGGCGCTGTTAGCCAACATGCAGCCGGGCAGCGCGGCGCTGATCTTTGCCGCACCGGAAGCCACGCGCAGCAATGACAGCGAATATCCCTATCGCCAGAGCAGCGATTTCTGGTACTTCACCGGCTTTAACGAGCCCGAAGCGGTGCTGGTGCTGATCAAAAGCGATGACACCCACAACCACAGCGTTCTCTTTAACCGCGTTCGCGATCTCACCGCCGAAATCTGGTTTGGCCGCCGCTTAGGGCAAGACGCCGCGCCGGAGAAACTCGGCGTCGAACGCGCGCTGGCCTTTAGCGAAATCAACGAACAGCTCTATCAGCTGCTGAACGGTCTGGACGTGGTCTACCACGCTCAGGGCGAATACGCCTACGCCGATGAGCTGGTGTTTGCCGCGCTGGATAAACTGCGTAAAGGCTCGCGTCAGAATCTCTCCGCGCCTGCGTCCATCACCGACTGGCGTCCGATCGTGCATGAAATGCGCCTGTTTAAATCGCCGGAAGAGCTGGATGTGATGCGCCGCGCGGGTGAAATCAGCGCGCTCGCCCACACCCGTGCGATGGAAAAATGCCGTCCGGGGATGTTCGAGTATCAGCTCGAAGGCGAAATCCTGCATGAGTTCAACCGCCACGGCGCGCGCTTCCCGTCCTACAACACCATTGTCGGCGGCGGCGAAAACGGCTGCATCCTGCACTACACCGAAAACGAAAGTGAACTGCGCGACGGCGATCTGGTGCTGATCGACGCGGGGTGTGAATATCGCGGTTACGCCGGTGACATCACCCGCACCTTCCCGGTGAACGGCAAATTCACGCCAGCCCAGCGCGCGGTTTACGACATCGTTCTTGAGTCTCTGGAAACCGCGCTGACCTTGTTCCGCCCTGGCACTTCCATTCAGGAAGTGACCGGCTCGGTGATCCGCATCATGGTCAACGGCCTGGTGAAACTCGGCGTACTGAAGGGCGATGTGGAAGAGCTGATTGCCGACAACGCCCATCGCGCGTTCTTTATGCACGGTCTCAGCCACTGGCTGGGGCTGGATGTGCACGATGTCGGCGTCTACGGCACAGATCGTTCCCGCACGCTTGAGCCGGGAATGGTGTTAACCGTCGAGCCGGGCCTGTACATCGCGCCGGACGCAGATGTCCCTGCCGAGTATCGCGGGATCGGGATTCGTATCGAAGACGACATTGTGATCACCGAAAACGGCAACGAAAACCTGACGGCGTCGGTCGTCAAAAAAGCCGATGAGATCGAAGCCCTGATGGCGGCGGCACGCGCATGAGCGTGGTAATCGTTGGCGGCGGCATGGCGGGCGCGACGCTCGCCCTGGCGATTTCACAGCTGACGCGCGGCCAGCTCCCGGTTCATCTGATCGAGGCCGTCGCGCCACAGACAACGGAACACCCAGGTTTTGACTCCCGCGCGATTGCGCTGGCGCAGGGCACCTGTCAGCACCTGTCGCGCTTAGGCATCTGGCAGGCGATTGCTGAGTGCGCCACGTCTATTAATACCGTTCACGTCAGCGATCGCGGCCACGCCGGTTTTGTCACCCTCGATGCGCAGGATTACCACATTGATGCCCTCGGGCAGGTGGTCGAACTGCACGACGTCGGTCAGCGCCTGTTCCGCTTACTACAGGACGCACCCGGTGTGACGCTCCACTGTCCGGCGCGCGTCGCCAGTTTCACCCGTAGTGAAGAGGGCGTGAGCGTGACGCTGGATAACGGCGATGTGCTGGAGGGCAAACTGCTGGTCGCCGCAGACGGTTCCCGCTCCGCGCTGGCGACCCAGTGTGGTATCGCCTGGCAGCAGCAGCCTTACGGTCAGGCGGCGGTAATTGCCAACGTTTCGACCGCGGTTGCCCATCAGGGCCGCGCCTTTGAACGTTTTACCGAGCACGGTCCGCTGGCGATGCTGCCGATGTCTCATGGTCGCAGTTCGCTGGTCTGGTGCCACGCCGTAGACGCGATGGATGACGTCATGGCCTGGTCAGATAGGCGTTTTTGCGACGAGCTGCAAAAAGCCTTCGGCTGGCGTTTAGGGCGCATCACCCACGCCGGAAAGCGCGCGGCGTATCCGCTGGCGCTGACCACCGCGTCGCAGTCGGTTTCTCATCGCGTGGCGTTAGTCGGGAATGCGGCGCAGACGCTGCATCCGATTGCCGGACAGGGGTTTAATTTAGGTTTGCGCGACGTCATGAGCCTGGCCGAGACGCTGGCGCAGGCCTGGCAGGACAGTGAAGATTGCGGCGCGTATTCCGTGCTTTGTCAGTATCAGAAACGTCGTCAGGCAGATAAAGAGGCCACCATCGGCGTGACCGATGGGCTGGTGCATCTTTTCGCGAATCGCTGGGCACCACTGGTGGCCGGGCGCAACGCGGGGCTGATGGCGATGGAACTATTCATTCCGGCACGCGACGTGCTGGCGCAGCGAACTCTCGGTTGGGTCGCTCGTTAAGGAGTTACTAAGTGCAGAATGTTGATGTTGCCATTGTTGGCGGCGGAATGGTGGGGCTGGCGCTGGCCTGCGGTTTACAGGGCAGCGGCCTGCGTGTGGCGGTGCTTGAGAATAAACCGCCGCAGCCCGTTGCGCAGGACTCAGCGCCAGAGCTGCGCGTGTCGGCCATTAACGCCGCCAGCGAAAAGCTGTTAACGCATCTCGGCGTCTGGTCTGATATCACGGCGTTTCGCGCCAGCTGCTATCACGGCATGGAAGTGTGGGATAAAGACAGCTTCGGTCATATTGCTTTTGACGACGAAAGCATGGGCTACAGCCATCTGGGCCACATTGTTGAAAATTCGGTGATCCACCACGCCCTGTGGCGTAAAGCGCAGAGCTGCTCCGACGTCACCCTGATGGCACCCGCCCAGGTGCAACAGATTGCCTGGGGCGAAAACGAAGCTTTCCTGACGCTGCAAAGCGGCGATATGCTGACCGCCCGGCTGGTGGTGGGTGCCGATGGCGCCAACTCCTGGCTGCGTAACAAAGCCGATATTCCGCTCACCTTCTGGGATTACCGCCATCACGCGCTGGTGGCGACGATCCGCACCGCAGAGCCGCACGGCGGCGTGGCGCGTCAGATTTTCCACAACGACGGTATTCTGGCGTTTCTGCCGTTAAGCGATCCGCATCTGTGCTCCATCGTCTGGTCGCTGGTGCCGGAGAAAGCGCAGCAGATGGAAGCCGCCACGCCGGACGAGTTCAATCAGGCGCTGTGCATGGCTTTTGATAATCGTCTCGGGCTGTGTACGCTTGAAAGTGAGCGCCAGCTCTTCCCGCTGACCGGCCGCTACGCGCGTCAGTTTGCCTCGCACCGAATGGCGCTGGTCGGCGATGCGGCGCACACCATTCATCCGCTGGCCGGTCAGGGCGTGAATCTGGGCTTTATGGATGCCGCGGAGCTGATTGACGAGCTGCGTCGTCTGCATCGCGAAGGCAAAGATATTGGTCAGCACATGTACCTGCGCCGCTACGAGCGCAGCCGCAAACACAGCGCGGCGATGATGCTGGCGGGGATGCAGGGCTTCCGCGAGCTCTTTGCCGGTAACAATCCGGCGAAAAAACTGCTGCGCGACGTTGGCCTCAAACTGGCGGACACGCTTCCCGGCGTCAAACCGCAACTTCTGCGTCAGGCGATGGGCTTAAACGATCTCCCCGAGTGGCTGCGTTAAGCACAAAACGTTAAATTAGACCCCCATCACACTTTCCTCTCCCGGCCTTTGTGCCGGGATGTTTCCCTCGTTTGAAATATTCTAATTCCACTCCTCTTTTCGCATTAGATTATCTAATGTCGCGTTTTTTTCATGACGGAAAATAGGCGCGTTTTTCCGCAGGAAATATCAGCCTGTGCTCAATTTTGTGAAATTTAAGTTAATTTTATGCGGGGTAAATCGCATTTTGCCAGTGAATAACTCTGTAGGCTTTTCAGCGTTTTTTGGTCATAAGCTAATGTGATGACCCGTTTTACCTTATGGTTAATCGCCGGTTTCGGTGGTAACTTCAGGGAAAAGAGAACGTTTGCGTCGACGTCCTGGAGTGATGCCGACGCCGGGTTTCGTGGTGAGAAATTTCGCGCGAAACGCAAGATTGCCCTGCTCTGATCATTCAACGAGGACAAGATGGCTCAACAGACTCCTTTGTACGAACAACACACGTTATGCGGCGCGCGCATGGTCGATTTCCATGGCTGGATGATGCCGTTGCACTACGGCTCGCAGATCGATGAGCACCACGCGGTGCGCACCGATGCCGGGATGTTCGATGTCTCCCACATGACCATCGTCGATTTGCGCGGCAGTCGCACCCGGGAGTTTCTGCGTTATCTGTTGGCGAACGACGTCGCCAAACTCAAAACACCAGGCAAAGCGCTCTATACCGGGATGCTAAACGCCTCCGGCGGCGTGATTGATGACCTGATCGTCTATTACTTCACTGAAGATTTCTTCCGCCTCGTTGTTAACTCCGCCACCCGCGAAAAAGACCTCTCCTGGATTTCCGAACACGCCGCCAAATTCGCCATCGATATCACCGTTCGCGACGATCTTTCCCTGATCGCCGTGCAGGGGCCGAACGCGCAGGCCAAATCCGCTTCCCTGTTCAGCGATGAGCAGCGTAAAGCCGTGGAAGGCATGAAGCCGTTCTTCGGCGTGCAGGCAGGCGATCTGTTTATTGCGACCACCGGTTACACCGGGGAAGCGGGCTACGAAATTGCGATGCCGAACGAGAAAGCGGCCGATTTCTGGCGCGCGCTGGTCGAAGCCGGTGTTAAACCTGCCGGTCTGGGCGCGCGCGATACGCTGCGTCTCGAAGCCGGGATGAACCTCTACGGTCAGGAGATGGACGAAGGGATCTCTCCGCTGGCGGCCAATATGGGCTGGACCATCGCATGGGAACCGGCTGACCGTGATTTCATTGGTCGCGAAGCCCTGGAGTCGCAGCGCGAGAAAGGCACCGAGCAGCTGGTCGGCCTGGTGATGAAAGAGAAAGGGGTGCTGCGTAACGAACTGCCAGTGCGTTTCACCGATGCCAGCGGCAATCTTCACGAAGGCGTTATCACCAGCGGGACCTTCTCACCGACGCTGGGCTACAGCATTGCGCTGGCGCGCGTCCCGGCCGGGATTGGCGAGACTGCCGTGGTGCAGATCCGCAACCGCGAAATGCCGGTCAGCGTGACTAAACCGATTTTTGTTCGCGCCGGTAAGCCGGTCGCCTAATCATTTTTATCAGGAGAATTCCAATGAGCAATGTGCCAGCAGAACTGAAATACAGCAAAGAACACGAATGGCTGCGCAAAGAAGCCGACGGCACTTACACGGTAGGCATCACCGAGCACGCGCAAGAGCTGCTGGGTGACATGGTCTTCGTGGACCTGCCGGACGTCGGTGCGACCGTGAGCGCGGGAGACGACTGCGCCGTGGCGGAGTCGGTGAAAGCCGCGTCTGACATTTACGCGCCAGTGGGCGGCGAAATCGTGGCCGTCAACGACGCGCTGAGCGACTCCCCGGAGCTGGTCAACAGCGAGCCGTACACCGGCGGCTGGATCTTCAAAATCAAAGCCAACGACGAAGCAGAAGTTGAAGCGCTGCTGGATGCGACCGCGTACGCAGCCCTGTTAGAAGACGAGTAACGTTGTGCCGGATGGCACTGCGTTTATCCGGCCTACAGAGCAACGTAGGCCCGGTAAGCGCCAGCGCCACTGGGCAAAAAAGTTCGAGACATATACGATTCACTGCACGTTTCAGGAACCATCGCTCATGACACAGACTTTAAGCCAGCTTGAAAACCGTGGCGCTTTCATTGAACGTCACATTGGGCCGGATGCTCAGCAACAGCAGGAGATGCTGAAGACAGTTGGCGCGGATTCGTTAAACGCACTGATCGGCCAGATCGTGCCCAAAGACATTCAGCTTGCCACGCCGCCGCAGGTGGGTGACGCGACCACTGAATACGCCGCGCTGGCAGAGCTGAAGGCAATTGCCGGCCTCAACAAGCGCTTTAAGTCTTACATTGGCATGGGCTACACCCCTGTGCAGTTACCGCCGGTGATCCTGCGCAACATGCTGGAAAATCCAGGCTGGTACACCGCCTATACCCCTTATCAGCCGGAAGTCTCTCAGGGACGTCTGGAAGCGCTGCTGAACTTCCAGCAGGTGACGCTGGATCTGACCGGTCTGGATATCGCCTCCGCCTCTCTGCTTGATGAAGCGACCGCCGCCGCCGAAGCGATGGCGATGGCAAAACGCGTCAGCAAACTGAAAAACGCGAACCGCTTCTTCGTCGCTGCCGATATCCATCCGCAGACGCTGGACGTAGTCCGCACTCGCGCGGAAACCTTCGGCTTTGACGTGATTGTCGACGACGCTGAAAAAGTGCTGGATCATCAGGATGTGTTCGGCGTGCTGTTGCAGCAGGTCGGCACCACCGGTGAAGTCCACGACTACACCAGCCTGATCGCTGAGCTGAAATCCCGCAAAATTGTGGTCAGCGTCGCCGCTGATTTTATGGCGCTGGTACTGCTCACCGCTCCAGGCAAACAGGGCGCAGACATTGTCTTCGGCTCTGCACAACGCTTTGGCGTACCGATGGGCTACGGCGGCCCGCACGCGGCCTTCTTCGCGGCGAAAGACGAATTCAAACGCTCCATGCCTGGCCGTATTATCGGCGTGTCGAAAGACGCCGCCGGTAACACTGCGCTGCGCATGGCGATGCAGACTCGCGAGCAGCATATCCGCCGCGAGAAAGCGAACTCCAACATCTGTACTTCTCAGGTGCTGCTGGCCAACATCGCCAGCCTCTACGCCGTGTTCCACGGCCCGGTCGGCCTGAAACGTATCGCCTCCCGCATTCACCGCTTTGCCGATATTCTGGCGGCGGGCTTGCAGCAGAAAGGGCTGAAGCTGCGTCATGCCCACTACTTCGACACCCTGTGTGTGGAAGTGGCCGATAAAGCGGGCGTGCTGGCGCGCGCCGAAGCCGCTGAAATTAACCTGCGCAGCGATATCCTGAACGCGGTTGGCATCACCCTGAACGAAACCACGTCCCGCGAAGATATTCAGGCGCTGTTCACCGTTCTGCTGGGCGATGCCCACGGTCTGGACGTGGATGCCCTGGATAAAGATGTGGCGCACGATAGCCGCTCCATTCAGGAAAGCATGCTGCGCGACGACGCGATCCTGACCCATCCGGTGTTTAACCGCTATCACAGCGAAACCGAGATGATGCGTTACATGCACTCTCTGGAGCGCAAAGATCTGGCGCTGAACCAGGCGATGATCCCGCTCGGCTCCTGCACCATGAAGCTCAACGCTGCCGCGGAAATGATCCCGATTACCTGGCCTGAATTCTCTGAACTTCACCCGTTCTGCCCGGCAGATCAGGCGGAAGGTTACCATCAGATGATCGGTCAGCTCTCCGACTGGCTGGTGAAACTGACCGGTTACGACGCGCTCTGCATGCAGCCGAACTCTGGCGCGCAGGGGGAATATGCGGGCCTGCTGGCGATTCGTCACTATCACGAAAGCCGCAACGAAGGGCATCGCGATATCTGCCTGATCCCAAGCTCTGCCCACGGCACCAACCCGGCGTCTGCGCAGATGGCGGGGATGGAAGTGGTGGTCGTGGCCTGCGATAAGAACGGTAACATTGACCTCGCCGATCTGCGTGCGAAAGCCGAGCAGGCGGGCGAAAAACTCTCCTGCATCATGGTGACCTATCCGTCCACTCACGGCGTCTATGAAGAGACGATCCGCGAAGTGTGCGAAGTGGTGCATCAGTTCGGCGGTCAGGTTTATCTCGACGGCGCGAACATGAACGCCCAGGTGGGCATTACCTCTCCGGGCTTTATCGGCGCGGACGTCTCGCACCTGAACCTTCACAAAACCTTCTGCATTCCGCACGGCGGTGGCGGCCCGGGTATGGGCCCAATCGGTGTGAAAGCGCATCTGGCTCCGTTTGTTCCGGGCCACAGCGTGGTGCAGATCGAAGGCATGCTGACCCGTCAGGGCGCAGTGTCTGCGGCACCGTTCGGCAGCGCCTCTATTCTGCCAATCAGCTGGATGTACATCCGCATGATGGGCGCTGAAGGGCTGAAACAGGCGAGCCAGGTGGCGATCCTCAATGCGAACTACATCGCGACACGCCTCAAAAACGCCTATCCGGTGCTCTACACCGGCCGTGATGGCCGCGTGGCGCACGAATGTATTCTCGATATTCGTCCGCTGAAAGACGAAACCGGCATCAGCGAGCTGGATATCGCCAAACGCCTGATCGACTATGGTTTCCACGCGCCAACCATGTCCTTCCCGGTGGCGGGTACGCTGATGGTGGAGCCGACCGAATCGGAAAGCAAAGTCGAGCTGGACCGCTTTATCGATGCGATGCTGGCGATCCGCGGTGAAATCGACCGCGTTAAACAGGGCGAATGGCCGCTGGAAGATAACCCGCTGGTGAACGCGCCGCACACCCAGAACGAGCTGGTGGCGGAGTGGAATCACGGCTATACCCGCGAGCTGGCGGTCTTCCCGGCTGGTGTGGCGAACAAGTACTGGCCGACCGTGAAGCGTCTCGATGACGTTTACGGCGACCGTAATTTGTTCTGTTCTTGCGTGCCAATGAGCGATTATCAGTAATACTTAAGCTCTGAACTGTAGGCCGGGTGAGGCGTAGCCGCTACCCGGCCTTTTTATTGGGAGAAAGGAAATGGCAATCGCACTGGTCACCGGCGCCAGCCGGGGCATTGGCAAAGCGACGGCGCTGCAGCTGGCGCGTGAAGGTTATACGGTGGCGGTGAACTATCACCACAACATCAAGGCCGCAACGGATGTGATCAATCAGATCGCCGAGGCGGGCGGCAAAGCCTTCGCCGTGCGCGCCGACATCAGCGAAGAATCTCAGGTGCTGGCGATGTTTGACAGCATCGACCGCGAAGGCGAGTCGCTGACGGCACTGGTTAACAACGCCGGGATTTTGTTTGAACAGAGCACGATTGAGAATCTCTCCGCCGAGCGTATCAACCGCGTGCTGGCCACCAACGTCACAGGCTATTTCCTCTGCTGTCGCGAGGCGGTAAAACGTATGTCCTTCAAACACAACGGCAAGGGCGGGGCGATTGTGAACGTCTCGTCGGCGGCATCACGTCTGGGCGCGCCGGGGGAATACGTTGATTATGCGGCATCGAAAGGGGCGGTGGATTCACTCACGACCGGCCTGGCGCTGGAAGTCGCGGCATGTGGCATTCGGGTCAACGGCGTGCGTCCTGGGCTGATTTACACCGATATCCATGCCTCCGGCGGTGAGCCAGGGCGAGTGGACCGGGTGAAATCGATGTTGCCGATGCAGCGCGGCGGACAGCCGGAAGAGGTCGCGCAGGCGATCGTCTGGTTGCTAAGTGAGAAAGCGTCGTATGTGACGGGCAGTTTTCTTGAATTGGCGGGCGGGAAATAGTGTTAATGCCCGGTGGCGCTGCGCTTACCGGGCCTACGAAACTGAAGGCCGGTGCAAGCGAAGCGCCGCCCGGCATGATGTTTAAATGTTCTCGCCGTTGCTGGCGATCACTTCTTTGTACCACTCAAAGCTCTTCTTGCGGGAGCGGGACATATCGCCCGTACCGTCGTCGTGCTTGTTCACATAGATAAAGCCGTAGCGTTTGCTGTACTGGCCGGTGGTGAACGAGACGCAGTCGATGCAGCCCCACGGGGTGTATCCCATCAGATCCACACCATCATAGGTGACCGCTTTCATCATCTCTTCCACGTGGGCACGCAGATAATCGATACGGTAGTCGTCGTTAATGCTGCCGTCTTCTTCGACTTTATCGTAAGCGCCGAAGCCGTTTTCCACGATAAACAGCGGCTTCTGATAGCGCTCATACAGTTCGCACAGGGCATAGCGCAGGCCAACCGGGTCAATCTGCCAGCCCCAGTCGGAAGCTTTGACGTGCGGGTTCGGCACGCTGCCTTCAAAGCCAGAAATCGCGTCACCGGTGCCGCCTTCAGCTTTGACGGCGTTGGTCATGTAGTAGCTGAAACCGAGATAATCGCAGGTGCCTTCACGCAGGATCTGCTCGTCGCCCGCTTCCATGTTGATAGTAAAGCCACGGCGTTCCCACTCGTTCAGGACGTAGCTTGGGTAGTAGCCGCGCAGCTGAACATCGGTAAAGACATAACGCTCACGCATGGATTCCTGGGCAAACATCACGTCTTCTGGCTTACAGGAGAACGGATAGAGCGCGACCATCGCCAGCATGCAGCCGACTTTCATTTCCGGGTTGATGCGACGCGCGGCTTTCACCGCCAGGGCGCTGGCAACGAACTGGTGATGCAGCACCTGGTACATGGTCTCTTCCGGATTTTCATGCTCGGTATAGACCACGCCGGAGCAGCAATACCCGAACAGTGGCGCGCGCCAGTTACGCTGGTTGTTGATTTCGTTGAAGGTCATCCAGTATTTGACCTTGCTCTTGTAACGCTCGAAAACCACTTCAGAGAAACGGACGAAGAAATCCACCACTTTACGGTTGGTCCAGCCGCCGTACTCCTGCACCAGGTGCAGCGGCATTTCGAAATGGGAGAGGGTGATCACCGGCTCGATGTTGTACTTCAGCAGCTCATCGAACATGTCGTCGTAGAATTTCAGCCCTTCTTCATTCGGCTGAGTTTCGTCGCCTTTCGGGAAGATGCGCGTCCAGGCGATGGAGGTGCGGAAACATTTGAAGCCCATCTCGGCGAACAGCTTGATGTCTTCTTTGTAATGGCCGTGGAAGTCGATGGCTTCGTGGTTGGGATAGTATTTGCCCGGCACCACTTCCTGGGTGATTTCACGCGGAACGCCGTGCGCGCCGCCGGTCAGGACGTCACAAATGCTTGGGCCTTTGCCGCCTTTATTCCAGCCGCCTTCAACCTGGTGCGCCGCCACCGCGCCGCCCCATAAAAAATCTTTCGGTAAGGTGAGTTTTTTCATGTTTGCTAATCTCGTCTTAGGATCTATTGTTTTCGAGTCTAGCAAAGCAGAATTAAATGTCACGATATAACAATTAGCTGGTAATGTAATATGTTACATCAAAAAAACAGGGCGTTTTATTCCGCCAGTTTCTTCGCCAGTTTCCGGCCGATGGATTCGAGAATATAAATAACCGGAATCTGTGTCGTAATATCGTAAACACCCGCAATACGGGTTTGTGGGACATGCCAGGAGAGATTAAAGTCCGCCAGTTTCGCCAGGCGGGAGTGCTCGTGGCTGGTGATAGAGAGCACCTTGCAGTGATGCAGGCTGAACTGGCTGGCGAAGCGCAGGATCTCTTCCGTCTCACCCGAAACGGAGAGCACGATCGCCAGTGCATTTTTCGCCATATCGTTGGTCACCGGGAAATAAGGGTCGTCGATATGGTTACTAAATTTCCCGATATTTGAGAAAAATCGCGCACCATATTTTGCCAGCGATCCGGAAGTGCCAGCACCGACAAAAATAATACGCTCAGACGATAATATAATATCAACCGCCTGCTCTAATAACGTATCAAACTCTTCATTGTTGACGCTTTTGAAAAAGCTAATAATTTCACTGGTGCCGAAATTCGCCTGCTGGGGTTCGTTTTGTTCCAGATATAATTTAAAGCGCACCCGGAATTCGGAATAGCCATCGCAGTTAAGCTTACGGCAAAAGCGCAGCACCGTGGTGGTGGACACGCCCGCCGCATCCGCCAGTTCACGGATAGTCATGTAGGTCACTTTGTCACGGTTTTTAATGACATAGTTGTAGACCATCATCTCGAGATTGTTGAGACTGGCAATGGCGGAATGGGAGAACATGCTCACAGGGGCTAAACTCACTCATCAGACTTCATCTACAGGGAATAATAACATGCAGCCTAACGACATCACTTTTTTTCAGCGCTTTCAGGATGACATTCTGGCCGGGCGTAAAACCATTACCATCCGTGATGAATCCGAAGCGCATTTTAAAACCGGCGATATTTTGCGCGTCGGGCGCTTTGAGGACGATGCGTATTTTTGCACCATCGAAGTGGTGGGAACCTCGACGGTGACTCTGGACACCCTGACGGAAAAGCACGCCCAGCAGGAGAATATGACCCTTGCAGCGCTCAAAGAGGTGATTGCGGAGATCTACCCGAATCAGTCGCAATTTTATGTGATTGATTTTAAATGCCTTAGTTCGGACTAACATCTGTTAGTTGAAAATTGAATTCAAAATTATGATTTATAAGGACTAATCCTGAAGTGAGATTTATTTTAGCTAACAGGTGTTCACTGGAATCATTCTCAGTTAGCATAGTCAGGTGATACATCATGATCTTACGTTCTCCCGGAGTCCTCCTATGGTTAGCAAACCATTTACTGCGCAGGGATATTCACTGGCCGAGGAAGTAGCCAACAGTATCAGCCACGGTATCGGCCTTGTTTTTGGCATCGTGGGCCTGGTGTTGCTGCTGGTTCAGGCGATAGACACCAACGCGAATGCGATGGCGATTACCAGTTACAGCTTGTACGGCGGGAGTATGATCCTGCTGTTCCTCGCCTCCACCCTGTACCACGCCATTCCGCATCAGCGGGCAAAACGATGGCTGAAGAAATTCGACCACTGCGCTATCTATCTGCTGATTGCCGGGACTTACACCCCGTTTTTACTGGTGGGATTAAACTCACCGCTGTCGCGCGGGCTGATGATTGTCATCTGGAGCCTGGCGCTGCTCGGGATCTTGTTCAAGCTCACCATCGCGCATCGCTTTAAGGTGCTGTCGCTGGTGACCTATCTGACGATGGGCTGGTTGTCGCTGATTGTGGTCTATCAGCTGGCGGTGAAACTGGCGGCGGGCGGAGTGACGCTGCTGGCGGTAGGCGGGATTGTCTATTCCCTTGGCGTGATTTTTTACGTCTGCAAACGCATTCCGTATAACCATGCCATCTGGCACGGCTTTGTGTTAGGCGGCAGTGTGTGTCATTTCCTGGCGATTTATTTGTATGTTGGGCAGGTTTGATAGCGGGTGCGGCCTGATGCCCTCACCCCAACCCTCTCCCACGGGGAGAGGGCGCAAAAACTAAAAACGGTAACCCAAGGGTTACCGTTTTGCTTTTACCTTCCGCCACCCGGCGATTCCCACCGACTAAAACTACTCTTCTAACGAATACGGCAACGGCTCAATGCTCAACGTGCTGGCATCGTCACGCACGCGGAACACGCTGTCCGGCTCCATATCGTTGTTCATCACTACCTGCACCAGCAGACGACCGTCGTCCAGCTGAACGGCAGCTAAAACGGTGCCGGTACGACGCCAGTTGTCGCCCATCTTCAGTTCGAGATCTTCACCGGCTTCCGGTACGCGGCTGGCATGGCCTGCCAGATACCACAGGGCGCGTTTGTTGGCCCCACGGAATTTCGCCCGCGCCACCATCTCCTGACCGGTGTAGCAGCCTTTCTTAAAGCTGATGCCGCCCAGCGCCTGCAGGTTTGTCGCCTGCGGGATAAACTGCGCGCTGTTGGCCGCATCGATAACCGCTAATCCGGCTTCAATGTTGAGAGCCAACCACTGCTGACTGTTGTTCAACTGCGCTTCGCCGCGCAGGGCTTCGGTCACGCGTTCAGCGGTCGCCGCATCGGTCACCAGCAGGAAACGCTCGGCAGGATGTTCAAACCACAGAATCGAGGTCGCGCCTTCGCTGACCAGCTGTTTCTCGGCATCCGGCAGTTCGCTGAACAGATTGTTCAGCGCGGCTCGCGCCTGGAAACCGGCTACACCCAGCAGAACGTGTTCGTCATCCGCGGCGATAGTGACCTTAGAAAATACGGCGTACTTCTTCAGTTCAGTCAACTGAGCGTCGCGCAGGCTGCGGCGTTCAATCAGGGCGAACCCGTCCTGACGGCGGAACAGACGCAGATTGCTCCACATCTTCCCTTTAGGATCGCAATGCGCCGCCAGCAGATGCTGGTGCTCAGTCATCTGGCCCACGTCGGCGGTCACCTGGCCCTGCAGATACTTCTCGGCATCCGCGCCGGTGAGGGTCGCCAGCGCCCAGTCATCAAGAGAGATCAGCGTCAGCGGCAGACGCGCGGAGGCGACGGGCTGGCGAGGAGGAAATGGAGTAAAAGCCATAATGATGTCCTGAATTGCATAACGCTTCGGTAATGCCTAATGGTAAAAGAGACTGTAGTCATTGCAAGCGCTTTCAGCAGCCCAATTGTGCCTTATCGCCGTTCTGCGTAGCGCCACGCAGAACAGAGTAATCCGCTTACATTGCAGGGTTTTTTCTGGAAGCGTGCTTCCAGTTAGCGATATTCCAGTAATGAAACAGCAAAAAACACGTTACACTAGAAATCGTCCCTCTTAGAGGTAGAAGAAACGTTAAGCAGGAAATCGACATGGACATTAACAACAAGGCCCGTATTCACTGGGCGTGCCGTCGCGGCATGCGTGAACTTGATATTTCCGTCATGCCCTTCTTCGAGTATGAGTACGACAGCTTAAGCGATGATGATAAACGCCTGTTTATCCGCCTGCTGGAGAGTGACGATCCTGATTTATTCAACTGGCTGATGAATCATGGCAAACCCGCCGACACCGAGTTGCAGCGGATGGTGCAATTAATTCAAACACGGAATCGGGAACGTGGTCCTGTGGCAATCTGATCTGCGCGTCTCCTGGCGCTCACAGTGGATGTCCCTTTTGCTCCACGGCGTTG
Organism: Lelliottia wanjuensis; assembly: GCF_030238365.1. Classification (GTDB taxonomy): domain Bacteria; phylum Pseudomonadota; class Gammaproteobacteria; order Enterobacterales; family Enterobacteriaceae; genus Enterobacter; species Enterobacter wanjuensis. The sequence continues at coordinate 24,002 of NZ_JASSOT010000049.1, forward strand.
TCGCAGCCTTTATTCTGCTGATGCCGTGGCCGCTCAGCTATACTCCGCTCTGGATGCTGTTATTGTCGCTGGTGGTGTTCGATAGCGTCCGCAGCCAGCGGCGTATCAATTCCCGTCAGGGTGAGATCAAACTGCTGATGGATTCGCGCCTGCGCTGGCAGGGCAAAGAGTGGGAGATCGTCGGCACGCCCTGGATGTTGAACTCCGGGATGATGTTCCGTCTGCGCAAAGAGGAAGGGGCGCGATGCCAGCATCTGTGGCTGTCAGCCGACAGTATGGATGCCAGCGAATGGCGAGATTTGCGTCGGATGGTTTTGCAGCAGCAGCCGACGCCGTAATGCCAGGGAACTAGCTAAACTTCTCGGCCATTTCGCCCAGAATTTGCTCGCACCAGTTTTGCAGACGCTCATCGCTTAAGTCGTACTGGTTGGTTTCATCCAGCGCCAGTCCGACAAACAGCTGGCCATCTGCGATGATCGGTTTTTGGCTTGTAAACTCGTAGCCTTCCGTCGGCCAGTAGCCAATAAAGGTAACGCCTTTTGGGGAGAGTTTATCGTGCAGCATACCGAGCGCGTCGAGGAACCATTCGCCATAGCCCAACTGGTCGCCCATGCCGTACAGCGCAATGATTTTGCCCTCAAGATTAAGCGAGTCGAGCTGATCCCAGATGGCTTCCCAGTCTTCCTGTAATTCACCAAAATCCCAGGTCGGAATGCCAAGAATCAGAACGTCGTACTGCTCCATCTCGGTGGGCGCGTCGTCTTTCAGATTGTGCAGAGTCACCAGTTCCGGGCCAATAATGTCGCGAATTTTCTCCGCGGCCATCTCGGTGTAGCAGGTGCTGGAACCATAAAACAGACCAATATTCATCGCGTAAACTTCTCAATACTTGCTTTGACTTTAGGCGTAGTGTACCAGAAACCTGTACCATTACGTCATAATGGCCGATGGCAGAATCACAGGAGCAGACGTGGAAAAGGATCTCGCCCTCATCGAACAATTTCTCGATGCGCTCTGGCTGGAAAAGAATCTGGCGGAGAATACGCTCAGCGCTTATCGCCGCGATTTGACCATGCTGGTGGAGTGGCTGGCGCATCGCAACTTGTCTCTTGAGCAGGCACAAAGCGACGATCTGCAGGCGCTGCTGGCTGAACGCATGGACGGCGGCTACAAAGCCACCAGTTCCGCGCGGTTGTTGAGTGCGATGCGGCGGCTGTTCCAGCATATGTATCGCGAGAAGCTGCGAGCCGACGACCCGAGCGCGCTGCTGGCGTCGCCCAAGCTGCCGCAGCGTTTGCCGAAAGATCTTAGCGAAGCGCAGGTCGATCGCCTGTTGCAGTCCCCGGCGGTTGACCTGCCGCTGGAGTTACGCGATAAAGCCATGCTTGAGGTGTTGTATGCCACCGGGCTGCGCGTGTCGGAGCTGGTCGGTTTAACGATGAGCGACATCAGCCTGCGCCAGGGCGTGGTGCGGGTAATTGGTAAAGGGAACAAAGAGCGGCTGGTGCCGCTTGGCGAAGAGGCGGTCTACTGGGTGGAAAACTACCTGGAGCACGGGCGTCCGTGGCTGCTGAACGGCGTGTCGATTGATGTGCTGTTCCCGAGCCAGCGCGCGCAGCAGATGACGCGTCAAACCTTCTGGCATCGCATTAAACATTACGCCACACTGGCGGGCATCGACAGTGAAAAACTTTCGCCGCACGTTCTGCGTCACGCCTTCGCGACGCATTTGCTAAACCATGGCGCGGATTTACGCGTGGTGCAGATGCTGCTTGGGCACAGCGATCTTTCCACGACGCAGATCTACACCCATGTAGCAACAGAACGCCTGCGGCAGCTACACCAACAGCACCACCCACGAGCGTGAGTGCCGACCCATAGTGATAGGATTGAAAATGAAAAAATCTTTAGTGCTGTTCTCCCTGCTGGCCGCCTCTTTTACCGGTTTTGCCCATGCTGATGACGCAGCGATCAAACAGTCGCTGGCGAAACTCGGCGTGACCAGCAGCGAAATCCAGCCTGCGCCGGTGGCCGGAATGAAAACCGTGCTGACCAGCAGCGGCGTGCTGTACGTGACCGAAGACGGCAAGCACTTCATCCAGGGTCCACTGTACGACGTCAGCGGCGCGCAGCCGGTGAACGTCACCAACCAGCTGCTGATGAAAAATCTGAACGCGCTGGAAAAAGAGATGATCGTCTACAAAGCCGCGCAGGAAAAACACGTGATTACCGTGTTCACCGATATCACCTGCGGCTACTGCCACAAGCTGCATGAAGAGATGAAAGACTACAACGCGCTCGGCATCACCGTGCGTTATCTGGCGTTCCCGCGCGCAGGCGTGCAGAGCCAGCCAGAGCAGGACATGAAAGCCATCTGGTGTGCCAAAGACCGCAATAAAGCCTTTGATGACGCGATGAACGGCAAGGGCGTCACTCCAGCCTCCTGTGATATCGACATCGCTAACCACTACGCGCTGGGCGTGCAGTTTGGTGTGACCGGGACCCCGGCCATCGTGCTGAGCAACGGCTACGTCGTGCCGGGCTACCAGGGGCCGAAAGAGATGAAAGAGTTCCTCGACGCGCACCAGAAACAGACTGGCGGTAAATAATTCGCGTGAAAGCCCAAACAAAATTGCGCCGCCGTGAGGTGGATGAAAGTATTGAGTTACCCGCCGATCTCTCACCGCTCCTGCGCCGTTTATACGCCGGGCGCGGCGTTCGCGCGGCCACGGAACTGGAGCGCAGTGTCAAAGGGATGCTGCCCTGGCAGCAGCTCAGCGGCATCGAAAAAGCGACAGAGATCCTTTATGACGCCCTGCGCGAAGGGACGCGGATTGTCGTCGTCGGCGATTTCGATGCCGATGGCGCGACCAGCACCGCCCTGAGCGTCCTCAGCCTGCGCGCGCTGGGCTGCGATAACGTCACTTATCTGGTGCCGAACCGTTTTGAAGACGGTTACGGCCTCAGCCCGGAAGTGGTCGATCAGGCTCACGCTCGCGGGGCGCAAATGATCCTGACCGTCGATAACGGGATCTCCTCCCATGCCGGCGTCGATCGCGCGCACGATCTGGGGATCCCGGTCGTGGTCACCGATCACCACCTGCCGGGTGAAACCCTCCCGGCAGCCGAAGCCATCATTAACCCGAACCTGCGCGACTGCGACTTCCCGTCGAAATCGCTGGCGGGCGTGGGCGTGGCGTTTTACCTGATGCTGGCCCTGCGTGCATTGCTGCGGGATAAAGGCTGGTTTGAGGCGCGCGGCATTGCGATCCCAAATCTGGCCGAGTATCTCGATTTAGTTGCCCTCGGTACGGTGGCGGACGTGGTGCCGCTCGATACCAACAACCGTATTCTGACCTGGCAGGGGCTGGGCCGCATCCGGGCGGGGAAATGTCGTCCGGGGATTAAAGCCCTGCTCGAAATTTCCAATCGCGATCCGCTGAAGCTGGCGGCAAGCGATCTCGGGTTTGCCCTCGGGCCGCGTCTGAATGCGGCAGGGCGACTGGATGATATGTCCGTTGGCGTGGCGCTGCTGCTCTGCGACAACATCGGCGAAGCCCGCGTTCTGGCCAATGAACTCGACGCGCTGAACCAGACGCGCAAAGAGATCGAGCAGGGGATGCAGGCCGAAGCCCTGACCCTGTGCGAAAAACTCGAGCGTAGCACCGACACGCTGCCCGGTGGACTCGCGATGTACCACCCGGAGTGGCACCAGGGCGTGGTCGGAATTCTGGCCTCGCGCATCAAAGAGCGTTTCCACCGTCCGGTGATCGCCTTTGCGCCTGCGGGCGACGGCACGCTGAAAGGCTCGGGCCGTTCCATTCAGGGGCTGCACATGCGCGATGCGCTGGAGCGTCTGGACACGCTTCATCCTGGGCTGATGATCAAATTCGGCGGCCACGCGATGGCGGCGGGGTTATCCCTGGAAGAGGCGAAGTTCGACGAGTTCCAGCGGCTCTTCGGCGAGTTGGTCACCGACTGGCTGGACCCGGCCTTGCTGCAGGGCGAAGTGGTCTCTGACGGTGCGCTGTCCGGCGCGGAGATGACCATGGAAGTGGCGCAGATGCTGCGCGACGCCGGTCCGTGGGGGCAGATGTTCCCGGAGCCACTGTTTGACGGGCGTTTTCGCCTGCTGCAACAGCGTCTGGTGGGCGAGCGTCATCTCAAAGTGATGGTCGAGCCGGTGAACGGTGGCCCGCTGCTGGATGGCATCGCCTTTAACGTCGATACCGCCGTCTGGCCCGATAACGGCGTGCGCGAAGTCGAACTGGCTTACAAACTCGATATTAACGAGTTTCGCGGTAATCGCAGTTTGCAGATTATCATCGATCATATCTGGCCAATTTAGCGGCACTATTCTCTATAAAAAAGAGCGTGGATTCGGTACAATCCCGCTCTTATCACCGCATTTTGACTAGTCCAATAAAGAAAACAGACCATGTTTGAAATTAATCCGGTAAAAAACCGCATTCAAGACCTCACGGAACGTTCTAGCGTTCTTCGGGGGTATCTTTGACTACGATGCCAAGAAAGAGCGTCTTGAAGAAGTAAACGCCGAGCTGGAACAGCCCGACGTCTGGAACCAACCTGAACGCGCACAGGCGCTGGGTAAAGAGCGTTCCTCCCTCGAAGCCATCGTTGAAACGCTGGATCAAATGACACAGGGGCTGGAAGATGTTTCCGGTCTGCTGGAACTCGCCGTCGAAGCCGACGACGAAGAGACCTTTAACGAAACCATCGCTGAACTCGACGTGCTGGAAGAGAAACTGGCGCAGCTCGAATTCCGCCGTATGTTCTCTGGCGAGTACGACAGCGCTGACTGCTATCTCGATATCCAGGCCGGTTCTGGCGGGACAGAAGCACAGGACTGGGCGAGCATGCTGGCGCGTATGTATCTGCGTTGGGCAGAAGCGCGCGGCTTCAAAACCGAAATCATTGAAGAGTCTGAAGGTGAAGTGGCGGGTCTTAAATCCATCACCATCAAGATCATTGGTGATTACGCCTACGGCTGGCTGCGTACCGAAACGGGCGTTCACCGCCTGGTGCGTAAGAGCCCGTTCGATTCCGGCGGCCGTCGTCACACCTCTTTTAGCTCTGCGTTTGTCTATCCGGAAGTGGATGAAGATATCGATATCGAAATCAATCCGGCGGACCTGCGTATCGACGTTTACCGCGCATCCGGTGCGGGTGGTCAGCACGTTAACCGTACGGAATCGGCGGTGCGTATTACCCACCTCCCGACCAACACGGTGACGCAGTGCCAGAACGACCGTTCGCAGCATAAGAACAAAGACCAGGCCATGAAGCAGATGAAAGCGAAGCTTTATGAACTGGAAATGCAGAAGAAGAATGCTGAGAAACAGGTGATGGAAGATAACAAATCTGACATCGGCTGGGGCAGCCAGATTCGTTCTTACGTCCTTGATGACTCCCGTATCAAAGACTTGCGTACCGGGGTTGAAACCCGTAACACGCAGGCGGTGCTGGACGGCAGCCTGGACCAATTTATCGAAGCAAGTTTGAAAGCAGGGTTATGAGGAACCAACATGTCTGAACAACAAGCACAGGGCACTGACGCGGTAGTCGATCTTAATAACGAACTGAAAACCCGTCGCGAAAAGCTGGCTGCACTGCGTGAGCAGGGTATCCCATTCCCGAACGATTTCCGTCGCGATCATACCTCAGACCAGCTGCACGCTGACTTCGACGCGAAAGAAAACGAAGAGCTGGAAGCGCTGAACGTTGAAGTGTCCGTTGCAGGCCGCATGATGACCCGTCGCGTGATGGGTAAAGCGTCTTTCGTGACGTTACAGGACGTCGGTGGCCGTATTCAGCTGTACGTTTCCCGTGACGATCTGCCAGAAGGCATCTACAACGAGCAGTTCAAGAAGTGGGACCTGGGCGATATCCTGGGCGCGAAAGGCAAGCTGTTCAAGACCAAGACCGGCGAGCTGTCCATCCACTGCACCGAACTGCGTTTGCTGACGAAAGCACTGCGTCCGCTGCCGGACAAATTCCACGGCCTGCAGGATCAGGAAGCGCGCTATCGTCAGCGCTACCTGGATCTCATCTCTAACGATGAATCCCGCAAAACGTTCAAAATCCGTTCCCAGATTATGGCGGGTATCCGTCAGTTCATGGTTGGCCGTGATTTTATGGAAGTTGAAACGCCAATGATGCAGGTGATCCCAGGCGGCGCGTCTGCCCGTCCGTTCATCACCCATCACAACGCGCTGGATCTGGACATGTACCTGCGTATCGCGCCGGAACTGTACCTGAAACGTCTGGTGGTTGGCGGTTTTGAGCGCGTGTTCGAAATCAACCGTAACTTCCGTAACGAAGGCATCTCCGTACGTCATAACCCAGAGTTCACCATGATGGAACTCTATATGGCGTATGCAGATTACAAAGACCTGATCGAACTGACCGAGTCTCTGTTCCGCACCCTGGCGCAGGATATTCTCGGCACCACTGAAGTGCCTTACGGCGAAGAGGTGTTCGACTTTGGTAAGCCGTTCGTCAAACTGACCATGCGCGAGGCGATCAAGAAATACCGTCCAGAGACTAATATGGCTGACCTGGATAACTTCGATTCAGCGAAAGCTATCGCGACCAGCATCGGCATCAAAGTTGAGAAGAGCTGGGGTCTGGGCCGTATCGTGACCGAGATCTTCGAAGAAGTGGCCGAAGCGCACCTGATTCAGCCAACCTTCATCACCGAATACCCGGCAGAAGTGTCTCCGCTGGCGCGTCGTAACGACGAAAACCCGGAAATCACCGACCGCTTTGAATTCTTCATCGGTGGTCGCGAAATCGGTAACGGCTTTAGCGAGCTGAACGATGCGCAGGATCAGGCGCAGCGCTTCCAGGATCAGGTTAACGCGAAAGAAGCGGGCGACGACGAAGCGATGTTCTTCGACGAAGACTACGTCACCGCGCTGGAGCACGGCCTGCCACCGACTGCAGGTCTGGGCATTGGTATCGACCGTATGGTGATGCTGTTCACCAACAGCCACACCATCCGCGACGTGATCCTGTTCCCGGCGATGCGTCCGGTTAAATAAGTCACTGAGTGGCAAAAAGCCCCGGCGTTTATCGCGTCGGGGCTTTTTTTATGGCTGCAAGTCGGCGGCGAACTGCCTGAGCTTCTCGTGGGCGATCGCCACCTGCGACACCATCCACGGGCTGAACGCCCACGGCGTTGCGTTGATTGCGCACAGCAGGGATTCCAGTTCAACCCACTGCACCGCCATCACTTCATCAGGATTGAGCGTGAGCGTGCCGACGAGCTTTGCCGCAAACACCGGGCAGATTTCGTTTTCGACGATCCCGGAAGGGTCGGTTTCGCAGTAGCGGAAATCGACTGCGACGGGCGTCAGGTGGGCGATTTCGGCACCAATTTCGTAGCGGCAGCGGCGAATCAGGGCATGCTCGGTACTTTCGCCGGTTTGTGGGTGCCCACAGACGGAATTCGTCCAGACGCCGGGCCAGGCTTTTTTGCTCAGTGCGCGGCGGGTGACGAGGCATTCTCCCTGGTCGTTAAACAACCATGTAGAGAACGCCAGATGCAGCGGGGTATGCGATGTGTGGGCGGCGTACTTTTCCTGCGTGCCGATGACCTCTCCCTGGTCATTAACCAAAATGACGTGTTCTTGTATGCTCATTCCGACTCCAGTACCCGAACGACGGGATGCTGACATTATATCGCACTCTTTCACGGACGGGTTGGCTCCCGGTGGCGGAAAGCATCTTGCAGCAAAGATTGGCAACAGAATTTAGGCTGCTATCATAGGACGCCATTTACGCTGACCGAGGAGCCGCTTTGTTTGCAGGAAGCCTGACAAGAAATCCCCTGATTGCCCTGATCTGCCTGATGCTGACGTTAATGTTGGCAGGGTGCTCGGGCAGTAAATCAGGCTCTGACGGAAGCTACAGCGGCTCGGTCTATACCGTTCAGCGCGGGGATACGCTCTCCAAAATTTCCCGCATGACCGGCACCAGCGTGCGCGATCTGGCCAGCATGAACGGTATCTCGCCGCCGTACACCATTGAGATCGGGCAAAAGCTCAAGGTAAACGGCAGCAGCTCGTCAGGCAAAAAATCCTCATCCAAAGGCAAAACGGCCAAAGTGACGCCGTCGTACGCCGTGCCGCAATCCTCCTGGCCGCCGGTCGGACAGCGCTGCTGGGTGTGGCCTGCCAGCGGGAAAGTGATCGCGCCGTATTCCACCTCAGAGGGCGGCAATAAAGGGATTGATATCGCGAATGCGCGCGGGACACCGGTGTATGCGTCGGGTGCAGGGAAGGTGGTCTACGTGGGCGATCAGCTGCGCGGCTACGGCAACCTGATCATGATTAAGCACGGGGAAGATTACATCACCGCGTATGCGCATAACGACACGCTGCTGGTGAATAACGGGCAAAATGTGAAGGCCGGACAGAAGATTGCGACGATGGGGAGTACGGGGGCGAGCTCTGTTGCGCTGCATTTCCAGATCCGTTACCGGGCAACGGCAATCGATCCACAGCGTTATCTTCCGAAGCAAGGCAGCAAAACGAAGTGCTAAATGGTTAATTAATCACCGGTTAGCAGCGATGAGGCTTGTGCAGACAGGCGTAAGGTCTATAATGCTTTACGCACCTCAAAGCGGGCGTAGTTCAATGGTAGAACGAGAGCTTCCCAAGCTCTATACGAGGGTTCGATTCCCTTCGCCCGCTCCATCTTTACCTCTGGTAACATCTGACTTCCTTGTCTCTTTCCTGTGAAACAATCTGATTTAGTGGACTGCGACGCTCAGTAACTTGATGAGATCCAGACAGAAATAACAAATGCTGTCGTAGTTCTCGGTTATGTAGGGAATGCAGGGGTAGCTGTCGGGTTGTTCATCCTCAAGCAGGGCAGCGATTTCATCTGGCGCAAACATGCTCAGGTCATAGCGTGACAGATACCAGTTTTTATATTCGGAATAATTATTTAAGATCACCACCTCACCGCATCGATCAAATGTCAGCGAATCATTGATGGTAAAATTCCGCATATAAACCTCCTCTTTTATCTCGTATTATCTATTCTCATTAAGTGCCCATAGTATTACATCAAAACCTGTTTTTTATAACTCTTTTATCGTCCAGGAAAAGAGCGATATAAATAATTTAATATCAAACAGTGATATTTACTTTTTTTTAATGGTGTAAACTACAGGGGCGCTCATGTCTTATGATTTTCTTACTGCTTTAAATTCATTAAGTTAGCAATATTTTGTCCAAAAATGGACTCATTTGTAACTGCATGTCTTTTATAGGAGGATATGCTGCTTCTGAATGGCTCAGAGACTTTGGTAAAGTAACTTCAGCGGGAAGTAAATCTCCCATTTATATTACCAGCCAAATAAATTTATATCTGGAGTCGTATTTCAATGAATTCTAAATTCAATAAAGCGGTATTCGTCTGTGCTTTATCCCTGGCAACCTCTTTAGCTGCTCATGCTGACAATAAAATTACCTTTACCGGAAAAGTCATTGATTCCGCCTGTACCATTAGCGTGAATGGCGGCGTGGCGACTCTGGATCTGGGCGAAACCTCTGCTGCAGATATCGCGGCAAAAGGGCAAACCGGCGCACCTAAGAGCTTTAATATCTCTCTGGGTTCATGCCCGGTAGCAGCCGCAGGCGTACCGACTAAAGCCTATATTAAATTCAGCGGCACCACTGACGGCGACGATACCTATTTTAAAAACGATCTGTCGGGTGCCAACGCGGCGACCAACGTCGCTATTTTGATTAAAGACGCCAAAAACACCGCCATCATTAATAACGACGGCAACACCGCGATTACTTTACCGCCTACCGGTGGCGCGGTAGACCTTGATTACACCGCAAGCCTGGTCGCCAGCGCAGCAGCCCCAACCAAAGGGGATGTTTCTTCCGCTGTGACCTACACCGTCAGCTACGAATAATGCCGTTGAGTGCCAGAGTCCTCTGGCACTCCTTCAACTTTGTGAATTCCCGAATGAAAATAGTGAATACCTTTGTTGCAATACTGCTTGCGACACTCTCTGTCACGCACGCGATGGCCAGCGTCACCGTGGGTGGAACGCGCGTTGTATTTGATGGGACGAAGAAAGAAACCTCTTTGTCCGTCGAAAATAAAGATAAAGTCGCGAACCTGGTGCAGTCCTGGATCACCCCCGCAGACGCCGCCACGCCCGCGAAAGATGCGCTGATTATTACGCCGCCTTTATTCCGCCTCGATGCCGGGGATAAAAATGTCCTGCGCATTGCGCGCTCGGGTTTACCGATGCCGGAAGACCACGAAAGCATGTACTGGCTGAACGTGAAAGGTATTGCTGCCGCGAACGAAAACGCCGCCAGCAACAGCATTCAGATCGCCGTTAACTCACGGATTAAATTAATTTATCGCCCGGCGAAACTCGCGGGAACATATCCCGAACAGCAGACGCAAAAATTGAGCTGGCACATGGCGGGTAACAAGGTGGTGGTGAATAACCCTACGCCCTATTACATGAATTTTGCCACCGTGAAGATCAATGGAAAAAGTGTGGAGAGCGCGACCTGGGTGGGCCCAAATTCTGACGCCAGCTTTGTTTTACCTGTTGGCATCGGGGACGGGAAATTAACCTGGAGAATTTATAACGACTTTGGAATGGCCGGGGATGAGCATCAATCATCGATTTAATTTCTACACGATCCACAGTCGCACGCGTTTTTTTCATTCCGTACCATGGATGGTACCGCTGGTTCTGATTTATAGCGGATACGCCTTGTCCCGGGAATATTTTAACCCCGCCTTGCTGGAGATGACCGATTCCGTGTTAGCCACTGCGGATTTATCGGCATTCGAAAATGGCAAACAGGCACCCGGGAAATATCGCGTTGATGTGTTCGTCAATAATCAACAGGTAGATTCCCTGGAGATTGTATTTGATCATAGTCATGACCCTAATGCTGCCAACGCGCTTATGCCGTGCTTGTCTCTTGAACAGCTTAAAAGCTGGGGAGTCAATACCGACAACTATCCGGAACTGTCGATAGAAGGAAGTCAGTGCGTCAATCTTCTTGCCATTCGTGATGCTGCCGCTGAGTTTAAATTTAACGTCCAGAGATTAAATTTAAGCATTCCGCAATCTGCATTACTTAATCGCGCGCGCGACTATATTCCGCCTGAAAAATGGGACGAAGGCATTAATGCCTTTTTATTGAATTATAACCTGAACGGGTCAACGACGATGCCACGCCAATCCGGACAACAAACCGTTAATAGTCAGTACGGGAACTTTCGTCCCGGGCTGAATATTGGGCCGTGGCGAATTCGTAATTACTCGACGTGGAATCATGACAATCAGGGCCAGAACCAGTGGGACTCCGTCTACAACTACGTTTCCCGTGATATAAAGGCGCTGCAAAGCCAGCTGACGGTGGGGGACAGCAATACCCAGAGCGATGTTTTCGACAGCATCGCATTTCGCGGCGCGCAGCTGGCGTCTGACGAGAACATGACGCCGGACAGCCTGAAGGGCTACGCGCCGGTGATCCATGGTATTGCCCGCACCAACGCTGAAGTGACCGTTTCTCAGAACGGCCACAGTATCTATAAAACCAACGTCGCGCCGGGGGCATTTGTCATTGATGACATGTATCCGACCGGCGGCGGTGGGGATATGGAAGTGACCGTCAAAGAGTCCGACGGCAGCGTTCAGACTATGGTGGTTCCCTACGCGTCGTTGCCGGTGTTGCACCGCGAAGGCAGCTTCGAGTACAGCGTGACCGGGGGCAAAACCCGAACCGACGGCAGCAAAGAGGCGAACTTTAGCCAGGTGACGGCGGTATATGGCCTGCCGCATGGTTTCACGGTCTATGGCGGGCTGCAGGAGGCCAATGTCGGGTATTCCGCGGCCTCCATGGGGCTTGGCATCAACCTCGGCGATATCGGCGCTATCTCGACGGATATCACTCAGGCCTGGGCCAGAGTGCGCAGCACCGAGACGTCGACCGGCGCGCAGACGCTGACAGACCAGAACGGCCAGTCGCTGCGCCTGCGATACAGCAAAAACTTTTTGGATACCGGCACCAATCTGACCGTGGCGGGTTATCGCTATTCCACCAAAGGGTATTATTCTCTGAGCGATACCCTGGATTCTTATAATAGTGAATCGATGAGCGATCGTCGCCGCAACCGTACTGAACTGTCACTGTCGCAGGATATTGTCTATGGCTCCGTCTCGGTCAGTTATATTAATGAAAACTACTGGGATAACAGCAGAACCTCGTCCCTGAGTCTCAGTTACAACAATAACTGGAATGGGATCAGCTACGGGTTTAACTATATTTATAATTTAAACCAGCAATCCACTCAGGAAGGTCAAAACCCTAATGATAAAAACGATCAGCAGCTGTCGTTTAATATCAGCGTGCCGCTGGATAAATATCTGCCGGGGGCAAGCGTCAGCTACAGCATGAACAGTGCTAAAGGTGGGCCAACCACCTATAACGTGAATGCCTCTGGCACCTCGCTGGATGACCGCTCCCTGAACTGGAGCGTCCAGGAGGGCTATTCCGATGCGGAGCATCAAACCAATGGCAACGCCTTCGCAGGTTATAAAGGCCGCTATGCTCAGGTGAATGGCGGATATTCTTATGATAATAATTCCGAGCGCGTGAACTACGGTATTCAGGGCGGGGTGTTAGTCCACAAACAGGGCGTGACTCTTTCTCAACCCTTTAACGATACCGTGGTGCTGGTGAATACGCATGGCGCGGCGGATGTACCTGTCTCCAGCCAGACGGGCGTTAAGACCGACAAACAGGGCTTTGCCGTCGTGACTTACGCTAACCCGTACCATAAAAATGTCGTTTCTCTGGATACAGAAAATCTTGAAAGTGATGACGTTGAATTACAAGAGACCAGTAAGAGCGTGATCCCAACGCGCGGCGCGGTGGTTGAGGCGGGATATAACACCAGTCTGAGCAATCGTGTATTACTCACGTTGTTAAAAGAGAACAATCAGCCGGTGCCTTTTGGCGCAACGGTGAGCCAGCCGGATAATAGTCAGGGCATTAACGATCCCCACAACGGGATTGTCGGTGACGGCGGGCTGGTCTATTTAACCGGCATGGCAGAACAAGGCACAGTATTGGCGCGCTGGGGAGAGGGAAACCAAAATCAGTGTGTGGTGAATTACACCCTGCCGAAACAGAAAACAGTATCCGGAGTCACTATCCTGCATGAAAAATGTCATTAATAATCCTGGCTGGACGTCTATTTTTAGCCTTGTCTGGTTCGCCATTTTAATGTCTGGCTCGTTATTTGCCTATGGCTCTACGGATACCATCCAGATACAGGTAACAGGAAAGATAATCGCGGCATCCTGTCAGGTCGATATTCCTCAGACTGTGGACCTGGGCCAGATATCGCGTCAGGATCTCTCCGTGGCGGGCGGGAATAGCGGCACCATGGTCGTGCTGCTAAAACTCTCCCAGTGCTCACCGCAGGTCTCCCAGGCCACGGTGAGTTTTACCGGTTCACCTTATACCGCCGACCCGGCTTTTTCGAGCGCGATATATGCCAATGAGGCCTCTGGCGGGGCGACGGATATCGGCTTGCAACTTTTTAATCTGGATGGAAAGGCGCTGGTCAATCTGGCAAATGGTGTGGAATATTCATTCCCGGTGCAGACGGATACCCATGCGGGAATATTTTCCATGGGCGCCAGAATGTATACGCCTCACGGTACTCCGACGGCCGGTGATTTTAAATCCGCGGTAACGGTAAATTTTACGTATCAGTAACGCATAACTGTAGTGTTTAACAAAACTGTATTTCTGACGGTTTAAGTTAAATCTGCTTCCCCTCTTATGAAGAATCGTTTATTTATGAACATAAAATTATTTCTGGTGCTGACGTTGGCGCTGTTTTTCTCAACGGTTGGCCACGCCGCCTGCAAGCGCGGGGGCGGGCTCTTTGATGATAAAGATATTTCAACATCGTTCGCGAGTCTTCCGCCGAGTATTGTCATCACGAATGATAATTACACTGCCGGTACGGTGATTGCGACTACAGGTTGGTCCCCGGGCAACAACGATCAGCTGACTATCCAGGGTTGCGGCAGATCCTATGTTGTCGGCTTTTTTTATCTCGGCTCGCCTCAGGTGGATGCCGCGGCGGGAACACAAATTATGCCAACCAATATCAATGGCCTGGGTGTGCGTGTCACGACGATGAACCAGGCGGGGCCTAATGACGGTGCGACGGTAGTGGATAACAACTGGCACTCCGGCAGCGGCACAAAAGATGATCACACGTTGCGCAACTCTCAGTATTTGGTTGAACTTGTCGCCACCGGTGGGCCTATCACCCCTGGAACGCTGCAGGTCACCGGCACGCTGGCACAGGTTGAATTCCGTGAAAGCGCCAGTCACAGTGCAGATGGTGATATTGCGTCGAATATCGTGCTACAGAATACGCAGGTGGTGTTAAAAGCCATTGGCTGCAATGCAGATACGTCACAAATTAGCTTTAATTTTAATACCTTAAACGTAACGGATTTTGATGCACAAACCAGGGCGGGCTCTGCGCCGGATCAAACCGTGAATCTGACCTGTGAGCCTGGCACCAATGTGTCGCTTTCAGTCACCGCCGTGGAAGCTTCGGGTGATAATGCCAACCATACGGTGATGGCGTTGACCGGTGCCGGTAATAGCGATGTGGCGTCCGGGATCGGCGTGCAGCTGGGGCTGAAAACCCGCACCTATGATAGCGGAAGCGACGGTTTGCCTTTAAATAAAAACGTTGCCGTTGTCAGTTCAACCCGAAGCGGAAGCGAGTACACCAGCGGTGGCGCTCAGGCGCAGGAGCAGCTCGTCTTTAGCGCCGTCTATTATAAAACGGCTGCAACCGTGACTGCCGGAAATGCGAATGCAACAGCGACGCTGACACTGACCTATAATTGATTATGCTCACTTTACCGGTTTCGTTCTTAAAACAAAATTTGATCCATATTCGTTTTATGGAGGAATTCAATTATAATAAATATGCGTAACGCTCCTTAATTTACGCACTCTCTCTTAAAAAACTTATATAAATGAGTTGACTATGTGCGATAAATCTTATGTTTTTTCTAAATTTGAGTTAATTAAAAAACCTGTACATGATTACCAGGTGATCATGGAAGCTTTAGCGCCGTTTGCGACTTTCTTTGACTGTACAAAAAATAAAAAGTTAATGCTCGTTCAGTCCGGGAAACCCGTCTGCTATCTGGTATTTGAAGGGCGTGGGTTAATTTGCCGAAACCGGGATAATCTGGTGCTCACGACCTCGCGAGCGCCGATGATTGTGGGGCTCACCAGTATTCTGTTTCCACTGAATGAAGAATATTACTGGCGTCCAGAAACCGATTGTATCGCAATGAAGTTAGATGCCAGCGCTGCGCGACAGATCATTAGTGACAATAATTTGTGGCAGCATTTAGCCACCCTAATAGGGTATACCGCTTACCGTTTAAATGATCACAATGTCAAACTGACCGCCCGTTCTGGGCTCAGTATTATCTGCAAACAGATTTATGCGTTAATGGATGAGCCCATTGAAGTACGCAGGAAGGTGGGGCTGACGAACTATATTCTTGACCGAACCTTATTGTCGCGTAGCTACGTCATGAAAATTGTCGCAGAGCTGAAGGCCCAAGGGAAAATAGTGCTGGATGACAAAGTACTGATAAAAGTCGAGGGTCTGGAAGATAACGAATAAGGTAAGGTATTAAGAGGTCAAACGTCATTATGTTTAGTGTACAAAATAAAGGGTCTCTGATTCGGTTATTCGGTCAGAGACCCTTTTTTATGGGGGCTACACAAAAGGAGGTGGCTGATTAAGCCACCTCCCTAAGCATCACCCGCAGAATGGCGGCCAGAATCGCCATTCCGTCAGGCAGTCTTAGCCACCAATCTGATCGGTGTAACCGTCAACGAAAGTGGTGATGTCGTCTTTGCCATACAGGAAGCCGCCCACGCCACCGACAACGGTGCCGACCACGCTACCGACCACCGCGCCAACGCCCTGAGCGATCACGCCAAAGCCCAGACCATCGGATTTGGTGTTGATGCCACCTAATGCCAGACCGGTACAAAAACCTGCACCCGCGCCATATACAGCACCTTCAATCGCATCGCCAAGAGAAGATGCCCACGCACCGTTTACCATTTCGACTTCAGCTTGATTCAATTCACGCATTTTTTTAATGTCCTTATAATATCCATTGCCAGTAAATACCTGTCATTCGTCTATTTGAATGACAGGAACAATTATCGCTAAATCAAATATATTGTATAGGCAAATTCACAGGTATTTATTATTCCGGGGGGCATGACTGAATATTTCATTGTCTTTAATTTAGTGCGTAAGTTATCAATATAAAGTTAATTTACCCACAGCCGATAAAAGCGAAAGTCGCTGGAGATACCAGGCGATTCGAATATTCGCTTCGTCGATTTCGGTCGTCGATAATTGCTGCTGGGTATTCAGAAGTTCAATAATCGATCCCACGCCGGTTAAATAACGCCCGTTGGCAATATCATAAGCCCTGCGCGCCGTTTTCAGGCGCTGGGAAATCAACCGCAGGTTGTGGTTAGTGGTATTCAGTTTCTGCCAGGCGTTCCAGGTTTTCAGCCCGACATCATTCACAACATGCTGATAATCCTCTTGGGATAACGCCTGCTGAACGTGGGCGTCCTGCAGCTGGTTATAGCGGCGAAAACCCGAGAACAGCGGAACCGAGACGTTCAGGCCGACAAACATCGAGTCGGTTCGGTTGAGCGGCTCGTATCGGTTCTGGTCCAGAGACGACACTTCCCGGTTAACCCCGGCCTGTAGCGAGATGGACGGCAGAAAATCCCGCTGCGCCTGATTCAGCTGTTCGTCCGCGGCTTCGATGTTTTTCCTGGCGGCGAGGATCATCGGGTGCTGTTTTACCGCTTCGTCCAGCAGCGGCTTCAGGGCCATCATCTGCGTGTCCGACGGCACCTCGAGGTTATCTTCCGGATGGATCTGGCTGTCGACGGGGAAGTTTAACGCGCTGGCGAGCTGACCAATGGACTGCTGGTAATCCCCCTCACTCTGCACCCGGTCCTGGGTGGCAGAGAGCAACACGTTTTCCGCCTGCAGCGCATCCGCCAGCACGCCCACGCCGGAGCGGTATTTGTTCTGCGTGGTGTCCCAGGTTTTGCGCGCAATCATCTCGTTCTGCTTCGCGGCAGAGAGGATGGTGCGCTTCGCCAGTACCTGGTAATAAGTCTGCGCAAAAGAGATGACAAAATCCTGCAGGCCCGACAGCGCCTGGTAGCGATTGCTCAGCCACAGATCCTGCTTTTGGCTAATCAGCGCTTCGCGTTTGCCGAAATCAAACAGCAGCCAGTTCAGCTCCACCCCGGAGTTCATCGTCCGGTCGGTCTGCTTTTGGCTGCCCGAATGCTGGAAAGCGTAGCTGTCGCTTTCGCTGGCGGAGCTGAAAATGGCGTTGATGTCCGGCATCCAGCTCGCCTGGCTCATTTTGTAATCATACAGATAGTGGCGCATGTTCAGCGCCAGGCTGCGCATGCCAGGGTCCTGACACAGGGCCAGCGTCAGGGCCTGGGCAAAATGCTTCACGCTGGTTGTCGAGGTGATATTGCAGGCCTCTTCGATATCATTCTCCTCGTTCAGCAGCCACTCCGGGGCTTTGACGGGAGAGGGCATGGCGATCTCTTTGGCGACCGGCGCTGCGCGATCGGTGCTTTCCAGCTGGAGCTTATCCAGCAGCGCCAGGGTTTCCGGCGAGGTGGTCTGGGCATTCGGCGCGGTGGGGCTTTGCTCGCCGCTGTCCAGAAGCTGCTGCAGGTTATCCTCTGCGATGGCGAACGCGCTGATGACGCCAGCCAGCATCAGCGCCACGAGTGAAAACAGGCGCATCATGGGCGTTCTCCCTGCGTCGGGTTGAAAATGTCTGCCGGGGTTTTGTCGCCCGCCACGCGGCCACCCTCCATGACGATGACCCGGTCGGCCATCATCAGCGTCTGCGGTCGGTGCGCAATCATCAGCCGGGTGATGCGCAGCTGACGCAGGGCGTCGTTGACCTTTTTCTCCAGGAACAGGTCGAGATGGCTGGTCGCTTCATCGAGCAGTAAAAACGCGGGCCTGCGGTATAAGGCGCGAGCTAAAAACAGGCGCTGTTTTTGCCCGCCGGAAAGCGCGGCCCCCATGTCGCCGACCAGGGTGTTGTACTTCATCGGCATCGCCATGATGTCATGATGAATGGCCGCCATTTCCGCGCACTGGACGGCAAAGGCCATGTCGTCATTGGCATCGCCAAAGGTGATGTTGTCGATGATGGTGCCCGCAAACAGAACGTCGTCCTGCAGCACCGCGGCGCTGATACTGCGCAGGGATTCCACGCCAAACTTGGGCAGCGGCACGCCGTCGATCAGGATCTCGCCCTGCGTAGGCTGAAGGCAGCCGAGGGCAAGCTGTCCGAGCGTGGTTTTCCCGCAGCCCGATGTGCCCATGATCGCCACGCACTCTCCGGCGGCCACCGTGAATGAGACCTCATCCAGCACCAGCGGCTCCTGCGGGGCGTACTGGAAGGAGAGGGCGCTAAAGGTCAGCGCCGGGGCGCTGCGATCCACCGGCAGCCCGACGTGGCTGATTTCGCTCTCTTCCGGGTCGCTGAGCACGATATCCGCCAGCCGCTCTGTCTGAATCGAGAGCATGCGCAGGGCAAAGGCGTTATCGATCAGATTGCGCACGCGCTCGAGAAACTGGCCCTTGTAGGAGATAAACGCCATCAGCAAACCGACGGTGAAGACCTGGTCGATCACCATCGACGCGCCAATTCCCAGCACCAGAAGATTATCGAGCGAGAAAAGAATGCTGTTCAGCTGCTGATAGTAAATCTGCAGTTTCTGGGTTCTCACGCCCGCGTTGAGCTGATTGACCAGCAGGGTTAACCATTCGTCGGAACGCAGGGTCGTTTTCTGATACAGCTTGAGCGTTTTGACGCCCCGCAGGGTTTCCAGAAAGTGCGAGTTCTGCTTCGCGGCGTGGATAATCTGCTCCTGAGACGCATTGCGCAGCGGCCGATACCAGATCAGACGACCCAACAGATAGGCACCGATCACCAGCAAAGGGATTAGCGTCAGCATGGGGCTGTAAAGCAGCATCATCACCAGCGTGATAATACTGAGCAGGCCGTCGAGCACGGCGACCAGAAACGAGGAGGAGAGGGTTCCCTGGATGGCTTCCACCGCGCCAAAACGCGAGACCAGATCCCCCAGATGCCGCCGCTCGAAAAAGGCGACCGGGAGTCTCAGCAGATGGTGAAACACGCTGCCCTGCCACTGCACGCGGATCGAGGTGGTGATGTAGATCATCACCCACGCGCGGATCATCGACATCACCTGTTTGATCAGCAGCGTCAGGGCGTATCCCAGCATCAGAACCAGCAGCAGATGGCGATCGCTCGAGACGATCGCATCATCAATCGTCCACTGGGAAAAGAGCGGCAGCAGCAGGGTAATAAACTCAATGGCAAGCCCCAGCGCGATGACGTAAGCCGCGCTGGATTTCAGCCCGACGATGCGGCCAATCAGCTGACCAAACTTCACTTTCAGCGGCGGCGCGGTATGGGTGAAATCTTTGTCCGGCCACAGCTCCAGCGCCACGCCGGTAAATGAGGCCGACACGTCCGCCAGCGAGACCACGCGCGGGCCGATAGCCGGATCGTGGATCACGCAGTGTTTGCTTCCCACCTCTTTCAGGACGACAAAATGCACCATGTCCCAGTGCAATACGCAGGGCAGCCGGAGCTGGCTCAGCTCGGCCATATCCAGGCGCAGCGAGCGGCTGGCAAGCTGATGGTCGCGCGCCACATTCACCAGCTGATTGAGCGTTAACCCTTTTTGCGAGACGCCATGCTCGCGGCGCATCTGGCGCAGATCCAGCACGTTGTTATGCCACGCCGACACCATGCACAGGCACGCGAGGCCACATTCTGCGGCCTCGGTTTGGAGCACCATGGGCAGTGCTTTGCTGCGAAAGCCAAAGTTGATGGCCTGTAATTTACTGAGCATTCCCTTTCCCCTGACTCACTAACTCTGACGGTGCCATTTTGAGCAACGGTTCAAATATCCATTCATATAAGCGTCGGTTTTCGCGCACCACATCGGCTTCGAGCTGCATGCCGGCCTGCAGCTCCATTTTCTGACCGTAGACATTGACGTAATGCGCGTCCGGCTGGACCACGATGCGATAGAGCGGGGCGCCCGCCTCTTTGTTTTCAAAGAGATCCATTTCGTTTTGCGTCAGCGCGACTTTTGAGACGCTCACCACCACGCCATGATATTGACCGAATTTCTGCCACGGCCAGGCGGGGTAGCGCAGCCAGACGTCGCTGTGCGGGCGAATAAACCCGACGGCGTAGCTCGGCGCGTAGAGATACGCCAGCAGCCGGGAGTCCTGCGGGATAATGCTTAACAGCGGGGCGTGGCCATCAAAATATTGCCCGGCGGTCGCGGTCAGCGCGGTGACCGTCCCAGGCTTGGTGGCGCGAATAATAATCTCCCTTTTGGACTCGCTCTCCGTCAGCTCTTGCTCGGTGGAGGCGATCTTGCTGGCGATGTCATTGCGCTGTTTCTGATAGTTGCTCTCCAGCTGGAGCTGCTCGTTGGTGCGCTGAATTAATTCACGGCGGCTATTAATCAGCGCGCTGCGGCTGGTCTCAAGCGCGCCGTTCTGGCGCAGGCTCTCCTCTTTGACGCGCTGAAATTGCTCCAGCGAAACATACTCTTTCCCCCACAGCTCCTGATATTGCGCGACCCGTTTATTGAGGAGCTGCGAAAGCATCAGCTGATTATTGCTCTCTTGCTCCTGGAGTTTGACCTGCTCGGTCAACTGCTGGATCTGGCGTTCGGAGGCCGTTTTATCGGTGATCCAGCTGCCCTCCACTTCACGCAGGGTGTTATTGAACAGTTTCAGCCGGGTGCGGATTTGCTCGCTGATGGTCTCCTGGGTGGCATCTTTTCCCTCAAGGGAGCGGTCGCTTGAAAGGACGAAAAGAGGCTCCCCCAGCGTGACTTTGTCCCCTTCTTTAACGAAGACGTTTTTGACGGACCCCGCCTGCGGGCTATAGATGCGGATGATCCCTTTATCCGGCATTAATACTCCGGAAACCTGCTGCTTTCGGGTATACGAAAAAAAGTAGATAAATAAAATCAGCACAAAGACAATGCCCAGCGCAATATACGCGCTCAGGCGTAACGATGGCGGAGAGGCAATAATCACCTCTCCCAGCCAGTGACGTCTTCTGGATTCAGTCACTTCCTGGCGAAATAATCCCATAGTTCCTTCTTTATAAAACAGTGAATCCGTAGGTTGATTCTCAATCCGCTGCAATTACGCAGCAGGTTTGCTTAATTTGTCCGTACTGGAGACGGCGGAGAGTTTATCCACTTTGAGTTTGTACATAATGTTATAGCGATGAACGCACACGGTTTTGTAACTCACACCCAGAAAGTCAGCGATAGACTTATTGGAAACGCCCTGCGAAACAAAATGCAGAACTTCTCTTTCCCGCTGGGTCAGAAGTGAAAGCTGTGAATTCAGATTGACGTCTTTAAGCGGAGATTTTGGCAGACACTGGAATCCTTTCATCACCGCCGTAATGATCAGCACGATAATATCCATATCGAAAGTGCAATCAATCATGCCGTCCGCGTGGCTGCTGATGATTTGTCGCAGGCTATAATCCACTTCGCCATTCACTAAAATAATCGCTTTCAAATGGGTACGAGAATGTAAATCTTTCCTGAAGGTCGTATCAAACAGCAACGACGAATCAAATATAATCGTCTCGCATGCGTTGTCATGAAGAATGTCGGCGACGTTCTCTTTTGGCAACGGCATACAAATGGCTTCGTAGTCAAAATTTTTCGACAAAATCTCCTTAATAGTGAAGGTAATAAAATTATTCGACGAGTACACAAAGATCTTCTTTTTAGACAGTTCCATTATCCATTCTCGCTATAAAAATATGGTGAATTACATTAGGGGGACAACATAGCTAAAGGATCTTCTATATCTTTTATCGCGCCGGAGGCGGCGGATTGATTTTTTACCGCACTGACGGGCGGAGTCGTGGGAACAGAAAGTCCGCTGCTTTCCATTGCAGCGGAGGTATTAACCTTATCTGTTACCGCAGGTAAAGAAGGCGGGGCGCTATCCACGATGTTTTGCGGAATCGTCGAGTCTGTCTCTTGATTGTCAACGATATCAGGCTGATCGTTCAGCGCAGACTCAATATCCTGATCTTTGTCTATTGCCACATGAATGCCAAAGGCCTGGTTTATTTTCCCAAGCTTTGCGACCGCCCTGAGCATCGTGATCTGGTAACTCGCCATGCTGTTTATCTGGCTGTCGATGGTCTGGTAATACTCCTGAGCGGCATTTAACAGATCCAGAACCGAGCGGCGGTTAACGCGATATTGATCGTTATACAGAGACATCACCTGTTTCGACTGGGTTTCACGCACCTTGTAGATAGCCGCTTCTTGTTTATAGCCCAACGCCTGCTGAAAACTTTCTGACACGTTGGTGGCGTTATCTTCCATCGATTTCTGCACGTTCCAGCGCGCAGATTCCACCTGTTTTGCCGCGTTCTCCGCCTGGAAGAAGGTATTCCCGCCGTCGAACACATTGCTGGTGACGTTGAACATCACCTGAGTATCATTCGCGCCATAAATGGATGTTTTGCCCTGCGACAGGGAGACCGAGAGCTGAGGCAGCCAGCTTTTGCGCACGTACTGATACTGCGAGCTGACAGCCGCCTGCTCCATCTGCAGCGCCCGGATCTGCGGTGAAACCCTGATCAGCTCCCGCAGGTCTTTGCTGATTTCCCGATCGAGAAAGGTCAGGTCCGTGTCTTCCAGCACGCCGGACGGCGCGCCGACCAGAATCTGGTACTCGTTTTCCGCTGCCTGCAGCTGAGCCTGAATGCTCTCGGCGCTCGCCTCCAGGCCGCGGATCCTCACTTCGACCTGGCGCACGTCGCCCTGGTTATCCACGCCGCCTTCGGCGCGCGCCACGGCAAGCTCAAGGATCCTTTTATGCTCGACCATTTCGGCGATATTGTTTTGCAGCAGGTGCTGGCCCTTCAGGATATTGAAATAACTCTCCGCCACCTTTGAGGAGACGGTTTCAGCATCGTCAATCGCTTTCCAGATTTGCGAGCCTTTGTTGTATTTCGCGTTATCCACCCGGTCGCCGGTGCGGCCAAAATCGAATAAATTTTGCTGGACCGTCAGCGCATACTGATTATCCCCGGTATCAGATGTTTCTCCCGTCGCCTGTTGCCCCGCGGAGACGCTGATATTTGGCAGCCATCCGCTGCGGGCCTGATTGACAGAACTTTCGCTGGCGGAGATCTGGCTTAAGGAATATTGCAAAGAAGGCGAACGGGAAATCCCTTGCTGCAATGCCTGGACCAGCGATTCGGCAGTAGCCGGTTGCGAGGCAATGCCAGAGAACAGGCCACATAATGATACAATCCATTTTTTCATTAGCGTTCTCTTAAAGCTTCTTTAGCTTTGTTTAATGGTTTTACCAGATAATCGAAGACGGTTTTTTGTCCCGTCGAAATATCGGCCGTGGCGATCATGCCGGGCGATATTTCATGGGCCTTTCCGTCTTTGCTAAACAGGGATGACTGCGCAGTGCGAACGTCAATCTGATAATAAAACTGGTCCCGATGGGTTTCGTCGGCCAGCGTGTCCGGGGAAATACGATCCACGACGGCTTTCATGGTCCCGTAAATCGAGGACTCATAGGCGCTGATTTTCACCACCGCTTTCTGACCCGGATGGATAAACGCGATATCGCGCGGGTTTATTTTCACCTCAATCAGTAACTGATCTTCGGACGGCACCACCTCAAGTAATTTCCCGCCCGGCTCCAGCACGCCGCCCACGGTGGTGATCTGCACATCTTTCACCACGCCTTTCACCGGCGAATAAATAGTCGTTCCCGATAGCTGGTCGCCGCGCTGTAATAGCTGATAATAAAGCGAGTCGAGTTCGGTTTTTTGTTTTACCAGCTCGGCTTTGCTTTGTTCATACCAGCTGTTGCGCGTCTCGTTAATTTTATTTACCAGATCGGAAACTTCACGACGCAGGCGTAATTCTTCCACCTCTGAAACGGCGCCTTTGGCCACCAGAGGTAATGTCATATTCAGCTCGTTTTGTGCCAGCTGGCGGCTTCTTTCCATGCCCGTAATGGATTCGAGCAGCGCTTTGTGGCGCATTGTATACAGAGACGACTCGTGGGTAATAATATCTTTGTTGGCCGCCAGAATATCCTCATCAGATAATTGGTGAGCGTCTTTTTCGGCGACGTTATATTTCCTGAGGATATCCACATAGTCGGGCGTGACCGCCTGACCGTCAATGCCGGATATTTCGGCCTGTAATCGGGCGACCGCCACGGCGAGGGCTTTGACCCGCGAGCCAATTTCATTAAAACCGGCCTGAAAGCGTGTGGAGTCCAGCACGGCGATGCGCTGCCCGGCGTTGACGTGGTCGCCCTCACGCACCAGCAGGGCGCGGATCACGCCCCCGTCGCGGGACTGAATCACCTGCGAGCGGCTCCAGGTAATCACTTTACCCTGTCCGGTGGTCACCTCATCGAGCAGCGCGAATTGGCTCCAGATGAGCAGCGCGGTGATGGTCAGCACGATAATGGCAATCACCATGATGCTGCCCTTAATCTGGGCGTAATAGCTGTCCCTGATCGGGGTCTGAGAAGAGAAGCTCATCAGGCAATCCTTTTGTTCGAATTCAGCTGCTGGAGCACCTGTTCTTTGGGGCCATCCGCAGCAATTTTTCCGCGGTCCATGACGATAATTCGATCCACCAGTTTTAACGGCGCGTGGCGATGGGTCACCACCACCAGGGTTTTGGCCTGACAATGTTTTTGCAGGGCATTCACCACGTGCATTTCGGTGACTTCATCCATCGACGCCGTGGGTTCGTCCAGCAGTAATACATTGCCGTTCTGAATGAGTGTTCTGGCCAGCAGCAGCGCCTGACGCTGACCACCGGACAACCCTTTTCCCCCTTCGGAGATAGGCAGATCCAGCCCGCGATTGTTGCGTAACACCCCGGCCGCGCCTGAGAGCGTCAGGCTCTTGACGATCTCCTCAGCGCTGGCATGCGGATTTCCCAGCAGCACGTTATCCCGCACCGTTCCGCGAAACAGTTGGGCATCCTGCTGCAGGTAGCTCATGCCGTTGCGCAGATCGTTGACGGAGAGGTTGCTCATCGACACGCCGTCGAGGGCGATTTCCCCCTCGGCGTTATCCGCCATGCCTGACAGCACGCGCAGCAGCGTCGATTTACCCGCGCCGATGCTGCCGATAATGGCAATCTTCTCCCCGGCTTTGATGGAGAGTTTTTCGATATCCACCGACCATTGGGTGTCGGGCTGGAAGCGAAAACGCGCGTTCGCGAGTTCATAATGGCCGTGGATGGTCGGCAGGTGGGTGGATTCCGTGAAGGCGCGCTGCTCGAGAGGGCGCTCGAGAAAATCATTTAGCCCGCGCAGGGAGATACGCGCCTGCTGCCAACGGGTCAGCACCCCGGCAATTTGCCCCAGTGGCCCCACGGTGCGCGAAGAGAGGATCGAGCAGGCGATGAGCGTACCGGTGGTGATGGTATTGTCGATCACCAGATACACCCCGAGGGCAATCACGCAGGAGTAGACGCTTTGCTGCACGAACTGGCACCAGTTGCTGAGCCGGTGTCCCCAGCGGCGCTGTTCGAGGGAGATTTGCGAGGCGGTGCTGACGCAGTGCTCCCAGAGGCCGATAAAGCGGTCTTCGGACTGAGTCAGTTTGATATCTTCCAGACCCTGAATGGTCTCCACCAGCATGGCGTTACGCTGGGCGCTCTCTTCGTGGCCTTTCCCGGACAGGCGGGCCAGCGGCCACTGAATGATAATGCCGGGCACCACAATCAGCGGGATCGCCAGCAGTGTCGGCAGTACCAGCCAGCCGCCAATCATCCAGATCAGACCGAGGAACAAGGTGATAAACGGCATATCGACAATCGCCAGCACCGTGGTCGAGGTGAGCAGTTCCCGCACGTGTTCGATTTCACGGATCTGGGCAATAAACCCGCCGGTGGATTCCGGCGTGGCGCTGTTTTTAATGCTCATGGCGCGGGCGTAAAAGAGCGAGGACATGGAGATATCCGCCCGTTTGCCGATAGCATCCGCCAGTTTGCTGCGCGCCAGCCGCAGCAGCATGTCGCAGAGCAGGGCGATGATCACACCACCAAACAGCACCCACAGGGTAGAGAACGATTGCGCAGGAATGACGCGGTCATAAACCTGCATGGAAAACAGGGAACTGCCGAGCGTTAAGATATTGCCAAACAGGGCGCTGACGGTAATCAGCACATAAAAGCGAAGATCTTTTTGAATTAATTTCCACAGCCAGTGCGGGTTATCAGAATAGGCCGCAGTGCGTAATTTATATCCCTGCGACAAGGGCGTGCGTTTAACTATCCAGACGCTGCCTTCCCGCTGGGGTTCGAGAGTATCGAGGGCGATCTCGACTTTTATTTTTGGCGTTTCCACAAAAGTGACCAGCGCTTTATCCTGCTCAACGCTGTGGACGACCACCATTTTATTATTCTGCAACGGCATGCAGAGCGGAAATAGCTCCCCCGGCAGGGCCGAGAGTTTAAGATGACATTCCTGATACTGTAGCCCCAGATATTCTGCCATCGCTTTAAAAAGCGAAACGTCATCGTGGCCCTGCTTAACCAGGTGGACCAGATTATCTTCGCTAACGTTTAGGCTCAGTTCCCGCGCTGCAATCGTCAGCCCGGCACTCCATCGAGACAATAACATCCATTTTGACCTGTGATTGAGAGCGTAGAGAAAATCGCTTCTCTACGCTCAGGCTTCAGATAACGTGATTATGCAATTTGCATGTTGTTCTGCACCCAGACCTGGGTGTGGTGGTCATCGTCGTAGGTGTAAAGATTGTAAGATTGCCCGTCTTTGCACCCGGTGGCGGTCATCGTCCATTTCTCCTGGTCAAGATCCACCGTGTCGTTTGCCCCGCCGGTAATAAACAATTTATCGCCGCCCGAGGTGGTTTTAAGCACGTCGTCGATGGAGAGCGTTAAGGTGTTTGCCCCGTTGCTGGCATTCAAATCAATGGTTTCGATATGGCTGAATTTCGCCAGCGCGTCGCTGTTCACGTTGCCGTCGTTGGCGATAACGACCGTATCGTTGCCTGCGCCGCCGTCGACGTGAGCAATGGTGTTGCTGTCGACCATAATGCGGTCGTCACCGTTGCCGCCGTTGACGGTCGCGGAGGCCAGATGGGCGTCAATAACGTCTGAGCCATCGCTGCCGGTGAAGGTCGTCGTCTCTGGTGCCAGATGGTATTCCGAACCGTTGTCCGGCGTGGCGCTCTCTGCCCCGGAGGTGCGTAAAGAGCCATCGTCGTTATAGATTGCGTACATCACCGTGCTGGTGTTGTCGGTCAGGTTGCTTTCGCTCCAGTTCACCACGTAGCCGCCGTCATCGAGAGCCGTGACGCTGGAGTCGTTGATGGCGTTTCCGTGGCCGGAATCAATCTGCATTTCCGAGCCCACTTTCACGCAGTCCATATCGAACAGCTGCGCTTCCAGATGCTCTTTGCCGTCGGCGGCGGTTGAGGTCCAGGTGACAATAAAGCCGCCGTTGTCGAGCGCGCTGACGTCGTAGGCCTCTTTAAAAGTGCCGTCGATCAGACCCTGGGTGCCCTCGGTGACGGTGTTCACGCACTGCGGATTGCCGAGCGCGATAAACTGCCCGTTAGAGACGCTAAGATGCTGGGCGTAAATATCGCCGTGATCCTGCGGGTTAAGGCTGACGTAAGTCGCCACCAGCGAGCCGTCGTCG
Source organism: Lelliottia wanjuensis (assembly GCF_030238365.1). Lineage (GTDB taxonomy): Bacteria > Pseudomonadota > Gammaproteobacteria > Enterobacterales > Enterobacteriaceae > Enterobacter > Enterobacter wanjuensis. The sequence continues at coordinate 51,989 of NZ_JASSOT010000049.1, forward strand.
AGCGTCACGATTTTTGGATCAAGACCGGAATGCGAGAGCACCACGTCACTGGTGATGTGCTTGCCTGTCGTCGCGTCCACCAGCGTGATTTTGATTTCCGGCGTGGTGGTGTCAGACATCTCGGCGTTTTTGCCCATCGACTGCCAGATCACCGCGTAGGTATTCTCCCCGCACTGGGTGCCGTCCAGACCGATGCTTGCGCCGACGGAGTCCCCGTTGGTGCCAAAGATCCACTGGGCAATCTGGTTGATCGTGCCGTTATGATCGCTCCCGGAGATAAAGCCGTTTTCATCCAGGCCAGAGACAATATTGCGTACCTGGTCGTACTGGAAGTCCGTGGTTTGCACCAGGTTGCCATTTTCGTCCGGGGCAAATTCCACGCCCCAGACCAGGCTGCCGGCGCTGCCGGTGCTGATATCTACCCATTCAAGAATGCTGTCGACCACGTTCTCGATCGGTTCAACCAGCACTTTGCACAGGAAGTCGCCGATACTGCTCATCCCCAGGTCATCGCAGAAATCGTGGATAAAGCCGCTGATATCGAGACGATCGATCAGGGTGCCGCTATCCAGCCCTTCGGAATAACGCGAGCCGACAAAGACCACGCTGCCATCATCCATCTGGATAATGTTCGCGCCAAAAGTACCCGAACCGTAGAGCAGGCTGGCGAGACGATCGCTCAGGCCATCGACCAGGGTTTTTTCCAGCCCATCAATGTCGACGCCAAAAATCTCGCCGATCGGCTGAATCACTTTATCGATGGCGTTCCAGACGACATCCACGGCGCCGTTGATCGCATCGGCAATGTGCTGGCCGAGAATCGAATCCAGCAGACCGTTCAGGCCGCCTTGATCTTCCGTGGCCACGACGGTCTGCGGACCATCGGTGATCGGCGTGCCGTCGGCGGTGAAACGCTCGTAAACGGCTGTGGTGCCGGTGTAGCCCAGATCGCCCGGCGTGCCTTCCGCGTAGAACACGGTGATGGAGCCGTCGACAGGGGAGACGGACACGTCAAAGTTGTTCAGCCCCTGCAGGCCGTCTGTCGTCGTGTAGCCGTCCATGGTGTTTTCCTGACCGACTGTCAGGGTGTTCACCACCTGGCCTTTATCATCGTAGATATTGATTTTGATATCGTAATATTCGGAGCCCGCGCTTTCCGGCTGGGCCCAGGCAATCAAATATCCGCCGCCAGGCATGGCGCGCGTAATGCTCTGCGTGGTGTTGATTCCGTTATCGGTTTCCACCGTGTGGATCACGTCGTCCGGGGTGATCACATTCAGATTGCCCTGACCGCTGATGTAGTTAACGGTGATCGCAGAGGTCTGGTTATCGCATGACGAGGTCGCTTCGGCGCTCGCGTGGGTTACGGCGGAGAAGGTGTTGCTGCCCTGCGCTAAATTATCGAGGGTGATCTGCCACTGGCCGTCGGCGCCGACCTGGGTGGTGGCGACGACGTTGCCGTTGCTGTCCACCACGTCAATTTCGCTGCCAGGCTCGCCCATCCCGTGCACCGTCGGGGAGGTGCTGAGGGTGCTGTTGGTCATCTCGATGGTGCCATCAGGCGTATCGCTGATGCCGAGAATGGTTGGCGCGGCGTTCAGCGGCAGGTGTACCGTGGTACTGTTCCCGGCGGTGTCGGTGATGGTCAGCACCGAGGTGCCCGGAATCAGGACCTGATCGACCAGAGCAAAGCTGTATTTCCCCTGGGCGTCGGCTTTGATGGAGTAGTCGGCTTTGCCGTCGCCATCCACATCAAGGCTGACAACCGCATTCGCTTCCGTGACGCCAGACAACGCCGTCAGGTCGGTAGTCACATCCAGCGATACCACGTCCGGCGCGTGGAAATCGACGGTAATGGAAGTCTGGTTTTTAGCACCGTTTTCGTCGACGACCCAGGCGGTGACGCTCTGGTTATCCGCCAGATGCGGCTCGCACGACGGTACGCTCCAGCTACCTTTCGCATCGCTGGTGGCGGTGTAATCGGGTTTCCCGTCACCGTTGGTGTCGATCATGATTTTGGCGTTGGGGGTGTCCGTGGTGCCATGCAGCGAGGAGCCGTTGGAGACATCCATCGTTACCGCATGGGCGTAGCCTTTGTTGGCATCAGGATCGGGCGGAACCGGCGTATCGCCGCCGTTATCGTCGTCACCGCCGCCACCATTGCTGTCGCTGTGGTGGTCATCATCGTCGTCATCGTTATTCGCCAGCAGGGCGATGGTCCCGGCAATCAGAGCGACGCCACCCAGACCCAGCGCCACCCACAGCGGGTCGACTTCCGATTTACCGTCCTGTTCACCCGTTCCTGCGGCAGCTGCTTCACCTGCCTGGTGCGAATAATATTCCTGGCCGGATACCATTTGCCGTAATTGTTCCGGAGGATAAGAAACCACGGGCTGACCGTTGGCATAAATATGTTCATCACCCAGAACATATTCTTTATGTCCGGTGCCAACGTCATTCATGGTCAGGGATTTCATATCTTTATTTGCAGGGCCAAAGAAATGGTCAATCACAACGGATTTTCCATCGGCACTGTTGATCACTAACTGCTCCCCGTTGCGCGTCATGTTCTGAATATCACCTGCCTGTTTTTCAATAGAAAAACGTGACCCCGGCATGGCGGATACGAACGTGGTGTTGTTATTTTGCGACAGGGCTATTTCATGCGCATGTTGTCCGGTTTGCTGCATCAAAAGTTTAAACGTCATTTTTCATTCCATCCATTGCTATGTTTCTGTCGAGTTACTTTGAAGTAAGAGTCTTTTGCCAGAAATTATCCAGTTACGCCTTTTTGACGCTTGCTACTATATATTCGAGACAGAGTGCATAACAGTGAAATTTACAGGGTGAATCTTATCCTCTTATTTCGTAAATATCGTAATGGAATGCGATAAACGCTATTTACTTTTCGATGAAAATTTTTAAATGCTACAATTATAGTAGTGGCTTCAAAAGTTCAAGAAATAAATTGATTCGCATAAAGTACGGGAAAGGCATGAATGGCCCGATAAAAGACATCAAGCGAGTTGACATCGCCATAGTAGAAGGGTAAATAAAGTAAGGGGTTTAAGTTTGTGTTTTATAATAGTTTTTCATTAATTAATATTTATCATGAATAGATAATGCGTGAATCATTCATGATGCAAAAATCGCGATAAATATAAAAGGGAATGACATTGACGGTTTTTACATCGAAATAAAGCGCTGAGATAATTCAGTAATAAGTTTAATCCAGGCTTAACTAAAAAGAGCGGATGCGGTAATGGCTCAACGTCAGGTGATTCGGCTACCAGGTAGAAACTCATGAGACTGTCACCCAATACATTCGTCTTTATCAGCGCTATGCTTATCCCGAACCTATAACAATAACTGAGAGACTGTCGTGGATAAGGATTTACTGGAAGCGGGATACCGGGCGTATACCGGTGAGAAAATTGATGTCTACTTCAATACGGGAATGTGCCAGCACTCGGGAAACTGCGTGCGCGGCAGCAGCAAGCTGTTTAATCTGAAACGTAAGCCGTGGATCATCCCGGATGAAGTGGACGTTGAAACGGTCAAGAGCGTGATTGATACCTGCCCGAGCGGTGCGCTGAAGTACCGCCAGAAATAAGCGAGGAACCATGGATATTCTGGAAGGCCATAACAAGTTTTACGTCAACGATGCGCAGGGTAATCAGGTTGCCGAAATTGTGTTTGTCCCGACGGGAGAACACCTGAGCATCATTGAGCACACGGATGTCGATGCCAGTCTGAAAGGGCAGGGCGTGGGCAAACAGCTGGTGGCGAAAGTCGTCGAAAGGATGCGGGCGGAAAATCGCAAGGTTATCCCGCTCTGTCCGTTCGCCAAACACGAGTTTGATAAGACGCGGGAATACGATGATATCCGTGCCTGAGAAGATTGAGACGCCCCGACTGCTCCTCCGCCAGTGGACGCTCGCCGATCTGGCCCCTTTCGCGGCGCTGAACGGCGATCCCGAGGTGATGCGATTTTTCCCCGCGCCCTTAACGCGCGAAGAGAGCGATACTCTCGCCGGGCGATTCCGCGAGGGCATTGCCGAGCGTGGCTGGGGATTTTGGGCCGTTGAGGCCAAAGAGAGCGGTGAGTTTGTCGGCTGCGTCGGTTTGCATCCTCAGCCCGATCGTTTTGCCTTTTCGCCTTGTACCGAAATTGGCTGGCGTCTGGCGAAAGCCTTCTGGCATCAGGGGCTGGCGCACGAGGCGGCTGCGGCGGCGCTGGAGTTTGGCTTTGAAACGCTGGCGCTGGGCGAGGTGGTCTCGTTTACTTCGGTGCTGAATACGCCGTCTGAGAGTTTGATGAAACGGCTGGGGATGACCAGAGCAGAGGAGTTTTTACATCCGGCACTCCCGCCCGATCATCGTCTGGCGGAGCATGTGCTCTATCGAAAAGTGCGGAATGTGTAGGCCCGATAAGCGAAGCGCCATCGGGCGCTTTTTGCCGGGGGCGCTGCGCTTGCCCGGCCTACATCAATGCTACCCGACAAACATCACCGACACGCACAGCACGCCGACAATCAGCGTCAGCAGATTGCCGAAAGAACGGTACGGTTTGAGCGCCGGAATGAGATAGGTCGAAAGCGTCGGCATGATGAACAAAATCATGGCGATCAGCGGCCCGCTGATGGCGTAGATCATCGAAATCGCGTTCGGGTTGATGCAGCACACCACAAAGGTAATGAACGACACCGCCATGATCGACAGGGCGCGGTTAAAGGCGCGGCTCTTCTTAATCCCCACCTGATTCAGCGACGACTTGACGATCTCCGTTGCCCCTTCAATCACCCCAAAATAGGTGCCGAGGAAGGATTTCGACATCGCCACAATCGCCACTGCGATCCCCGAAATACCCAGCCAGGCCGGGGACGACGACATCATGGAGAGCGCAGAAAGAATCGTCACGCCTTCCTCTTTAGCCGCCACGATATACGACGGCGGAATCGACAGCAGGCAGCTGAAGACAAAGAACAGCACGCTCAGGCAAATGATCAGGTACGCGACCTTCATGATTTTTTTGCATTTATCCATTGCCGCATCGCCATACTTTTCGCGTCTGTCGACGGCAAAGGTAGAGATGATCGGCGTATGGCTAAAAGCGAAAACCATCACTGGAATAGAAATCCATACCTGGTGCAGGGTGTGCTGATCGAACGCCATCTGGCTGGTTAACAGCGACGGCTGCCAGCGGGTGGTGAGGTACAGCGACACAAACAGGAAGTAGGCGATCAGCGGGAAGACCAGGAACCCCATCACTTTGATGGTGACGTGGCGGCCCGTTAAGAAGATCAGATTCAGCACCATCACCACGCCGAGACTCACCAGCACGCGCACGGTGGTGTCGACGGTCAGATGTTTCGCCAGCTGTTCGGTGATCGAGTTGGTGATCGCCACGGCGTAAATCAGCACCACCACAAAGAAGGCGACAAAGTAGAGCGTGGTGATCAGATTGCCGATCTTTTTGCCGTAGTAGTGCGTCACCGCACTGGTGATCCCTTCGCTGCCTTTGGCGTTCGACGACAGGATGAACTGGGCCAGCGCTTTATGCGGCCAGTAGGTTAATGGATAAGCCACGAGGGCCGTAATCAGCAGGACAATCGCGCCTGCGGAGCCGAGCTGAATGGGCAAGAACAGGGTTCCTGCGCCCACGGCAGTGCCATAGAGGGCGAAACTCCAGAGAGTCTCTTCTTTTGACCAAATTTTCGACATTAGAGCAACGTATCAACTATAAAACGAACAAAAAGAAGCGTAATTTACCATAATTATGGATGGAAGGCGCAGTTGACGTCGCGGGGAGAGGCCGGAAGGGGCTTCCGGCCTGGTGGGGATCAGTTCGCCAGGGCGCGTCGTTGCTGGCGTCGCTTGATAAATTTATCGCGCAGCGTGTCGTACGCCCAGTTATAGAACATGGTGTACGGCAGGAAGAACAGGAAGAAACCTATTTCTAGGGTGAATGCCTGTAGCAGCGTCACGCCGAGCACCGCCGAAACGATCGACACCCCGATCACGATAAAGCCACACTCAAAGCCCAGGGCATGGAGGGCGCGCACTTTCGCGGTACGGGTAACGCGGTGAACCGGCCAGAAGCGGTCGAAGCCGAAGTTATAGATGATGTTCCAGACCATCGCCGTCGTCGCCAGAACAATGGTGAGTCCGCCCATCTCCATTACCGAACGCTGCATTAGCCAGGCGGCGGTCGGCGCCAGGATCGCCGTCGCAATCCCCTCGAAGCACACCGCGTGGAAGACGCGCTCCGGCAGTTTTCGTTTTTGTACATCGTGTTGCATAACCTGACCTCATGAATTCGCCGGAATGGGCGTTGATGCGAGCTATTTTTATCGTTATTTGTGATATATAAAAGATACTATCCATCGATAAAATAGATACTTCATGCGCTACTCCCCCGAAGCTCTGAACGCCTTCGTTGAAACCGTCGCCACTGGCTCGTTCTCCGCGGCGGCGCGACGCCTGCGTAAAAGCCAGTCCACTGTCAGCACCGCGATTGCCAATCTGGAAGCCGATCTCGGATTCGCGCTCTTTGACCGCTCCGCGCGCCAGCCGGTTTTAACCGAGCAGGGCGAACAGGTGTTGGGCTACGTGCAGTCGATTCTGGCTGCCATCGCGCGTCTGGATGAGCTGGCGGTCTCCCTGACGGCGCAGACCGAAGCCCGGCTGACCTTTGTGCTCTCAGACACGCTCAACCCGGACGTGCTGGAGGAGCTGATGATCCAGTTCGACAGGCGCTTTCCGCACACGGAGTTTGAGTGCCTGATTGGCGAGGAGGAGGACGTGATCGATCTTCTGCAAAAGGAGCGCGCGCAGATTGGCCTCACGGAGGCGCGCGACGTATATCCCACCGGGATCGGCGTGATCCGCCTGCCAATGCAAACCCAGATGGCGATCTATGTCTCGACCACCCATCCGCTCGCGGCGCAGGGCCGGGTGGAAGTCGATGAACTGCACGGCTGGCGCGAACTGCAGCTGAGCACCTATCTGGAACGCGAAACCCCCCAGGTGCGCGGCCCGATCTGGTCTGCGCCTAACTATCTGTTGCTGCTGAGCATGGCGGTGCAGGGCTTCGGCTGGTGCGCGTTGCCCTGTGCGCTGGTGGAGGAGTTTGCCGCCGCCAAAAGTCTGGTGCAAATCAGCGTTCCCGGCTGGCCGCGCTCGGTCGCCATCGATCTTCTGTGGAACAAACGCAGTCCGCCAGGCGTCGCCGGAAGCTGGCTGCGCCAGTATCTGCAGGACGCGCGCTAATCCTGTGACAAAACTCACTTTTTTTAAACAATTACGTTAATTGTTGATAACAATGCATCTACTATCAGCGGTGTCATTTTGCGCAGAGGTAGAGATGAAAGATGTCGTGATAGTGGGTGCGTTGCGTACGGCTATCGGCTGTTTTCAGGGCGCGCTGGCACGCCACTCGGCGGTTGAACTGGGGAGCGTGGTCGTGAAAGCCCTGGTCGAACGCAGTGGGATTGCCGCCCATGAAATTGATGAAGTGATCCTGGGCCAGGTGCTGACGGCGGGTGCCGGGCAGAACCCTGCGCGTCAGGCGGCGCTGAAAGGCGGGCTGCCGAATACGGTCTCGGCGATCACCATCAACGACGTCTGTGGCTCGGGGCTGAAAGCGCTGCATCTCGCGACCCAGGCGATTCAGTGCGGAGAGGCCGACGTGATCATCGCCGGCGGCCAGGAGAACATGAGCCGCGCGCCGCACGTTCTCACCGACAGTCGAACCGGCGCACAGCTTGGTAACAGCCAACTGCTCGACAGCCTGGTACACGACGGCCTGTGGGATGCGTTCAACGATTATCATATGGGCGTGACGGCGGAAAATCTGGCGCGGGAGTATGGCATCAGCCGTGAACTACAGGATGCCTACGCCCTCAGTTCGCAGCAAAAAGCGCGCGCCGCCATCGACTCCGGGCGTTTTCGCGATGAAATCGTGCCGGTGAATACGCTGCATCAAAACGGTCAACTGCTGATTGTCGACACCGACGAACAGCCGCGCACGGACGCCAGCGCCGAAGGGCTGGCGATGCTCAATCCTGCTTTTGAAACGCTCGGCTCGGTAACGGCGGGCAACGCCTCGTCGATCAACGACGGCGCGGCGGCGGTGGTGATGATGAGCGAAAGCAAAGCCGAAGAGCTGAATCTTCCGGTGCTGGCGCGCATCAAAGCCTTTGCCAGCGTGGGCGTCGATCCTGCCCTGATGGGGATCGCGCCGGTGTACGCCACGCGTCGCTGTCTGGAGCGTGCGGGCTGGCAGCTTGGCGATGTGGATCTGATTGAAGTGAACGAAGCCTTTGCTGCCCAGGCGATCTCGGTCGGGAAAATGCTGGAGTGGGATCCGAGCAGGGTGAATGTCAACGGCGGGGCGATTGCGCTCGGCCACCCGATTGGCGCGTCCGGCTGTCGTATTTTGGTCTCGCTGGTGCATGAGATGACCAAGCGCAACGCGCGCAAAGGGTTAGCCACCCTGTGCATTGGCGGCGGGCAGGGCGTGGCGTTAGCTATCGAAAGATAGTTCGCAGGAAATAACATTTTTACGAAGCCTCCTTATTGGAGGCTTTTTTGTATCCGTCTGAAATCTATTTTTACCCTTATGAGATGATTCTAAAGACTCCGGTTAAATCTAATAGCTTCGTATTCTGATCAAATACCCTCATTGTGTGATCTTAAACCTGAAATTCCCTTTTAATGCCCTGCGTTTGTTGATGGCTGTCACGTCGATCTTTGCCAAAAAAAGTGAAACAAATAATTACGATCTTGATCACTAAAATACTGTTGGTTAAAAAATAAAATGCAATTTCATAAAAACGAAACATCATTTTATTTACTTGAGGGTTTTTGCATGTTTAAGAAATCTCTGGTCCTTGCTTCTCTCGTTGGTGCGTCTTTTGCAGCTCAGGCTGTGACCGTTGACTTACGTCACGAATATATCGACAGCGGCTCTAACGCCGACCGTGTCTCCGTGTCACACCGCTTCGCCAATGGCTTAGGTTTCTCCGTGGAAGCGAAGTGGAAATCCGGCGGCGACAAAGCGGATCAGCCGTTTGCTGATGTCGTGGGTAACGGCCATGAAGACCAGATTAGCTGGCGCTGGAAAGCCACCGACAATATTGCGCTGACACCGGCATTTACTATCGAAAGTAATGACAGCCGTACCATCTATAAACCGAATCTGCATTTGCAATACAGTTTCGACAGCGGTTTCTACGTGGCTGCCCGTTATCGTTATGAATATACCCGCTACCCATCCAGCTCAAATAAAGACGATGATAAAGTGAATCGTGGCGATGCGTGGGTGGGTTGGGTGATGGGCGATTTCCGTACCGAGCTGAATTATGTTTATGCGAAGAGTTCAGAAGGGATGATTCGTAATAACAATAAAGATTATTCTAACGAATATAACGCCAAGCTGGCTTACAAATGGGATAAAAACTGGGCACCGTATGTGGAAGTGGGCAACGTGGGCGTGAAAGATACCGACGAGCGTCAGACCCGTTTCCGTTTAGGTGTGGCGTATTCCTTCTAAAAAATAATAAGCAGTACCTCCGGGAAAAAGCCGGCTCCACTGTGAGCCGGCTTTTTGCATTTCGATTCCGTGGTTTTGTAGGCCGGTGCAAGCGCAGCGCCGCCCGGCAAAAGCGCCCGATGGCGCTTCGCTTATCGGGCCTACGAAAAATAACAAACACCAAAAAAAAGCCCTCCAGGAGGAGGGCAAGGCCAGTTACAGAAACACTAACTAATCATGCATGCAACATTTCAGGTTGCTCGGGGAGTTTCGCGATATAGAGGGCCGGTTTGCCGTCTTTATCGGAACTGAACAGTACCGCTTTATCATCCGGGGTAAAGGATGGATGCGGGTGAGTCACCTGACGGCTGTTCGCCACGGTGGCCCAGGAGGTGTCATGCCGGGCGATGCGGAAGTGCGCTTTCTTCGCCACGTCAAAAGCATAAAGATAAGGATCGTTATCGATGGTATACCCGCTGGTGTCTTTCACATCCACCGGCGTGCCGGAGCCGTCGCCGACCAGCAGCGTGCCGTCGAAGTTACTCATCAAATGGGAGCAAGCGGGCATCTGCATCACCGCTTCGTTAACGCCGGTATCCGGGTTGAAGCTGTAAATGGTGCGGCCCTGCTGGCCCTTCAGATAGGAGACATACACCAGCGCGGAGCCGTTCGGCACCCAGAATTCATGGGTGCAGCTCTCGCCTTCGGCGTGCTCTTTCACTTTGCGCACGTTGCTCCCGTCTTCATTCACCATCCACATCCGCGCATCGACCAGGTCATGCGGCCCTTCGTGGCAGAAGGCGACGGTGTTGTCGTCGAACGGGCGGTAGATCGGGTGGCCGAGCCAGTTCTTCTCTTCATGAATGGTCGCGCTTTCACCGGTTTTCAGATCCACGCGCAGCAGGCGGCAGTGCGGCCCTTTGTGGAAAAAGTCGTGGAAAATTTTCCAGTCGTTGAGCGGCGTCCAGTCACTTTTTGCGATCTCGATTCCGACCAGTTTGGTGCAATCGCTGTTGGCGACCCAGGTGCCGTAGCCGACCCACTCGTCGGAGACGCGATACACTTCGCGCTCGACCAGCGTCTCAAGATTCACTTCCAGCAGGGTGCGATCGTTTTTGACGTAATAGAGGGACTTATCGTCCGGCGACAGAAAACCGCCGAAGGTGTTATCCCCCGCGCCTTCCGTCAGCTGCACCGCTTCGGCTTTTTTCAGATCCAGCAGGTAGTAGTTCCAGTGGCCGTCGAACTCCCCGGCGAACAGCAGGTGGCTGCCATCATTAAAGAAGCACTTCTGATAAAAGTAGTTTCGATGACAGGTGATTTCCGGTGGGGTCAGGCGGGTGATTTCCACGCCCGTATCCGGATCCTGGCTGACGTCATAGTTCAGCGTGACCCGCATACCTTTAGCCATGATGTGCTCCTTCAAGCGATAAGTTAAAAACTGAGTATTAAATTATCAAAACATCGTTTCAATGTGTGTGACTGATGGCGCACTTTGTAAGATTAATTGTCGGCGGTGATGAGTATCTTTGATTTTGAACAGCGAATGTTTTCTCTGCTGTCAAAACTTAAAGGTTTTATAATTTATTGTTTACTATGATAAATGTTCTGTCCTGTTTTCCCTTCGAACACATCTCAAGCCGCGTCAACTCTCAACAATCGTGATCCAAACTACACTTCTGCCAATAACATGCAGAAAAAGTGAAACAACGTTTTAAATGTAATTGAAAACCCATTTCGCAGCGGATACTATGTCCCCATCGAGAAAACGGAACGTTGTTTCGTTAATTATCCTGGCCCTCGGGCACGATCAATTCTGGAGGTAAATGTGGACGTCAGACAAAGCATCCACAGCGCGCACGCTAAGACGCTGGATACTCAGGGGCTGCGCGATGAGTTTTTAGTTGAGAAGGTGTTTGTTGCTGATGAGTACACCATGGTGTACAGCCACATCGACCGCATCATCGTCGGCGGCATTATGCCAGCCAGCAAAACCGTCTCTGTGGGCGGCGAAGTGGGTAAACAGCTGGGCGTGAGCTATTTCCTCGAGCGCCGCGAGCTGGGTGTGATCAACATCGGCGGGCCGGGCACCATCACCGTTGACGGCAAGTGCTTTGAGATCGGTCATCGTGACGCCCTGTATGTCGGCAAAGGCGCACAGGAAGTGGTGTTCGCCAGCATCGATAGCAGCAAACCGGCGAAGTTCTACTACAACTGCGCTCCGGCGCACACGGCCTACCCGACCAAAAAAGTGACGCCTGCGGACGTCGCGCCGGTCACCCTCGGCGACAACCTCACCAGCAACCGCCGCACCATCAACAAATACTTCGTTCCCGATGTGCTGGAAACCTGCCAGCTCAGCATGGGCCTGACCGAACTCGACCCAGGCAATCTGTGGAACACCATGCCGTGCCATACCCATGAGCGCCGCATGGAAGTGTACTTCTATTTCAACATGGACGAAGACGCCTGCGTGTTCCACATGATGGGGCAGCCGCAAGAGACGCGCCATATCGTGATGCAAAACGAGCAGGCGGTGATTTCCCCGAGCTGGTCCATTCACTCCGGTGTTGGCACCAAAGCCTATACCTTCATCTGGGGTATGGTCGGTGAAAACCAGGTCTTCGATGACATGGACCACGTCGCTGTTAAGGATCTGCGCTAGTCGCGGGCAGTTGAGCATAAACCTGCCTGTTCGTGACAGGCTCTGAAAGATTAAGGAACAAACATGATTCTGGATGCATTTTCTCTGCAGGGTAAAGTAGCGGTCGTGACCGGGTGTGACACCGGTCTGGGCCAGGGTATGGCGCTGGGTCTGGCGGAAGCGGGCTGCGACATCGTCGGGATCAACATTGTTGAACCTACCGAAACTATCGAGCGCGTTACCGCGCTGGGCCGTCGCTTCCTGAGCCTGACGGCTGACCTGCGTAAAATCGACGTGATCCCTGAGCTGCTGGACCGCGCGGTGGCTGAATTTGGTCATATCGATGTGCTGGTGAACAACGCCGGTCTGATTCGTCGTGAAGACGCGATCAACTTCAGCGAGCGCGACTGGGATGACGTCATGAACCTGAACATTAAGAGCGTGTTCTTCATGTCTCAGGCGGCGGCGAAGCACTTTATCGCCCAGGGTAACGGCGGCAAGATCATCAATATCGCGTCGATGCTCTCCTTCCAGGGCGGCATCCGGGTTCCGTCTTACACCGCCTCAAAAAGTGCGGTGATGGGTGTGACCCGTCTGCTGGCGAACGAGTGGGCGAAGCACAACATCAACGTCAACGCGATTGCGCCGGGCTACATGGCGACCAATAACACCCAGCAGCTGCGTGCGGACGAAGCGCGTAGCGCGGAAATTCTGGATCGCATCCCGGCGGGCCGCTGGGGCTTGCCGAGCGATCTGATGGGGCCGATTGTGTTCCTGGCATCGCCTGCGTCAGACTACATCAACGGCTACACCGTTGCGGTCGACGGTGGCTGGCTGGCGCGTTAATTCTCGCCCTGCGAAGAAACCTCTGCCTGGTGCGGAGGTTTTTTTTGTCCAAAAATCGGCTTGTCCATATTCATAAAGTCATAAAATCCATAGTGAAAATCCCATATGGACATGCATCACAACTTTATGGCTTATAAATTAACGCGTTAACAATAAATGGTGATTAATGACTCAGAGTTGAAATTGTAATGTCCATCACAGAACGCTACTGCCCAGCCAGATAATCCATAACTTCACGTTTTACGGCCTGACACTTTTGCTGGCTTTCTCGTAATTTCAGTTAACGTCTTAACGCTGTTCAGGCAGGAAATGATGACCTCAATTAATGACTCGACCTTAATGCCCCGCGCCCTGCGCGATACCCGCAGAATGAATCTGTTTGTTTCCGTTTCGGCGGCGGTGGCCGGTTTGCTGTTTGGCCTGGATATCGGCGTGATCGCCGGTGCGCTGCCGTTCATTACCGACCACTTTACTCTCAGCAGCCGTCTGCAGGAGTGGGTGGTAAGCAGCATGATGCTCGGGGCGGCGCTGGGTGCGCTGTTCAACGGCTGGCTCTCGTTCCGGCTCGGGCGCAAGTACAGCCTGATGGTCGGCGCAGTGCTGTTCGTCGCCGGTTCGCTCGGTTCCGCGTTTGCGACGGGCGTCGAGGCTTTGCTGCTCTCCCGCGTGCTGCTGGGCGTGGCGGTGGGGATCGCGTCCTACACCGCGCCGCTCTATCTCTCTGAAATGGCGAGCGAAAACGTACGCGGGAAAATGATCAGCATGTATCAGCTGATGGTGACGCTGGGGATCGTGCTGGCGTTCCTGTCGGACACGTATTTCAGCTACAGCGGCAACTGGCGGGCGATGCTGGGCGTGCTGGCGCTGCCTGCCGTGTTGCTGATGGTACTGGTGATTTTTCTGCCGAACAGCCCGCGCTGGCTGGCGCAAAAAGGGCGTCACGTTGAGGCGGAAGAGGTGCTGCGCATGCTGCGAGACACCTCCGAAAAAGCGCGCGAAGAGCTGAACGAAATCCGCGAAAGCCTGAAGTTAAAGCAGGGCGGCTGGTCGCTGTTCAAAGCCAACCGCAACGTGCGCCGGGCGGTGTTCCTTGGGATGTTGCTGCAGGCGATGCAGCAGTTCACCGGGATGAACATCATCATGTACTACGCCCCGCGGATCTTCAATATGGCCGGGTTTACCACCACCGAACAGCAGATGATCGCCACGCTGGTGGTGGGCCTGACCTTTATGTTCGCCACCTTTATTGCGGTGTTTACCGTCGATAAAGCGGGGCGCAAACCGGCGCTGAAAATCGGCTTTAGCGTGATGGCGCTCGGGACGCTGATCCTCGGGTACTGCCTGATGCAGTTCGATAACGGCACGGCGTCCAGCAGTCTTTCGTGGCTTTCCGTCGGCATGACGATGATGTGTATTGCGGGATACGCGATGAGCGCCGCGCCGGTGGTGTGGATCCTGTGCTCGGAGATCCAGCCCCTGAAATGCCGCGACTTTGGTATCACCTGTTCCACCACCACCAACTGGGTGTCGAACATGATTATCGGCGCGACCTTCCTGACCCTGCTTGATTCCATCGGGGCTGCGGGAACATTCTGGCTCTATACGGTGCTGAATGTGGCGTTTATCGGCGTCACGTTCTGGCTGATTCCTGAAACCAAAAACGTCACTCTGGAACATATTGAACGCAGGCTGATGGCGGGGGAGAAGTTAAGAAACATTGGTGTGTAATTTTATTGCCCGGCGGCGCTGCGCTTGCCGGTCCTGGGGTACTGAGTAGGCCGGGTAAGGCGTAGCCGCCACCCGGCTTTTTTTACACCCGCGCCAGATAAAGTGCCGGCATCCCTTCCTCATCCGACGTATACAGCACCCACTGATTGTCCGGCGAAAACGACGGGTGCGGATGCGTCACCTGACGGTCGCCGTCGAGCACTTTCCAACTGGTGTTGTGCTGGCAAATCGCCTTTTGCGTTCCGGCGTTAATATCAAACACCCAGATAAACGGATCGTTCAGGCTGATATCGCCGGTGTTATGCGGTGCGCCGTCGCCGACGATCAGCGAGCCGTCGTGGTTGCTCATCAGATGCGAACAGGGCGGGATCGCCATCAGCTGACGATTTTCCAGCGTCAGCGGATCGGCGCTGTAAAGATAGCGCTGCGGATCGTTCTCTTTATGCGCGACGTAATAGAGCGCCGAACCATCCGGCACCCAAAACTCATGGGTAAAACTTTCACCCGTCGCGTGCTGGCGCACTTTGCGCAGATTACTGCCATCGGGATTAATGAGCCACATGCGGGCGTCGATCCCATCGCGCGGCCCTTCGTGGCAAAACGCCACGGTGCTGTCGTCAAACGGGCGGTAAATCGGATGCCCGAGCCAGCGTTTCTCCTGCAAAATCACCTGCTGCTCGCCGGTGCGCAGATCGATATTGATCAGGCGGCATTCGGGTTGAGTGAAGTAAAACGCGCGGAATTTGCTCCAGTCGGTCAGCGGCTGCCAGTCACTCTTTTTGATTTCGATCCCAACCAGTTTTGTGCAGTCGGAATTGGCGACCCAGGTGCCGTACGCCACCCACTCGTCATCCACTTGATACACAATCTGCTCTTCGAAGCTCTCGAGGCAGACGCGCCGCAGTTCGCGGCTGTTTTTCACGTACCACAGAGACTGGTCGTCAGCCGATAAAAAGCCGCCAAAGGTGTTATCGCCCGCCCCGTCGGTGAGCTGGGTGGCTTGCTGTCCGGCGATATCCAGCAGGTAGTAGTTCCAGTGACCCTCGAACGCACCGCCAAAAATCAGCTTGCTGCCGTCCTGGGTAAAGCATTTTTGATAGAAGTAGTTGCGATGACAAATGATGTGCGGGGGCGTCATCCGTATCACTTCGTGCCCCGTTTGACTGTCCAGGCGCGTGCGAAAATTCAGCGGGATGATTTTGCCTTTCATAGGAAATTCTCCGGATAAAAAAATACCCTGCCACCGGAAGTGACAGGGCAGGGTAGGGCAATGGAATTAGCGCATCGCGCGTTTCAGGATGCGTTCCGCCTGACGCTGGAAGTCCGTTGCGGTCTCTTCTACGGATTTCTGGCCGTAGTCGATGTACTGCAGAGAGGTGCCGAACTGCGCCACGATCTGCGGATCGTCAAAGTATGGCGACACGGAGAGTTTGGCTGGCAGAGACTGCGCCAGGCGCAGGCCCGCGACCGCCGGATCGTTCTCTTTGATGGTGCCGTCTTCCGTCAGGTATTTCACCGCCACTTTGCTCAGCGGCACGCCGCGCTCCAGACCTAGCGTATCCACGCCCTCTTTGCTGTTCAGCAGGAAGTTAATGACTTTCGCCGCCGCTTCCGGGTTTTTGCTCGACTTACCGATGGAGAGCATCTGCGCCGGTTTGAAGAACAGGCCCGCATCCGTTGCGCCTGGCAGCATTGGGTAGTTACCCAGCTCCAGTTTTGCCGGTGGCTTCAGGTTGTCGGAGTATTTGTTGATGGTGGAGTTCCACATGTAGGTGCCGCCCCATTCGCCCTGGATCCACGGCTTCATTTCATACATGTTGCTCTTGCCGAATGACGCGTAGTACTTGGTATCAGGCATCACGTGGCTATCAACCAGATCTTTGTAAGTCTGGAAGAATTCCACCCACTGCTCTTTGCTGTAGGAGAATTTTTTCGCTTTTTCATCCACCGCCGGGATGTTGTATTTCTGAATCATGTAGGAATTCAGTAGCGCCAGGGTGTCCTGATGTTCCAGAACCACCGGGTAATACTGTTTGCCCAGTTTGCTCTCAAAAGCTTTACCCGCCGCTTTCAGCTCGTCCCAGGTTTTCGGGTACTCAACGCCCGCTTTTTTCCAGGTCTCATCGTTAAAATAGAACACGCGTGCGGTGACGGAGATCGGAATACCGTTCAGCTTGCCGTCGACGGTGGTGGACTGCAGCTCTTTCGGATCGAACTGAGACAGGTCGATCACGTCCTTCATTTTGTTCAGATCGTAGAAGCCGTCGCCGGTTTTCGAGAAGATCGGCAGCCAGTTCCAGTTGGTCTGCATCACGTCAGGCTCAGTACCGCCCGCAATCTGGGTGGTCAGACGCGACAGGTGGCCGTCCCAGCCGGTGTATTCGGCTTTGACGGTGATGTCCGGATTCTGTTTGTGGAACTCTTCTAACGCTTTCAGGGTGACCTGATGGCGACCGTTGCCGCCCCACCAGGACATACGTAAATCAACATCTTGCGCCATCGTTGGCAGGGCAGTAAGACCCAGGGTAGCGGAGATTGCTGCGCTTAAAAGCACTTTTTTCATTCTTATAAACTCCAGTTAGATTGAGATGTTCAGTTCAGTTTTTGCATCAAAAATGTGGCACTTATTCATATCAAACTTGAAATACACCTGACGATGAAGACCTTTATCAATCATCGGCTTAGCTTCATCGGAAGGAATTCGGGCGGTCAGTTCGTAATCGGACACTTTCAGGTAGACGAAGAACTCGTGACCCATATTCTCCACGCGCACCAGCTCACCGCTGCAGCCGCCTTCGGCGAACGGCTCGTCAGAGACCGAGACGAATTCCGGGCGAATGCCGTAGAAAGTCTCCTGCGCCTGATGGCCGACCACTTTGTCGTGCAGGGTTTCGCTTAACGGCATGGTTTCGCTGCCGATGCTCAGCGCCAGACGGCCCTGCTGATCGACCAGACGGGTGGCGCGAATGTTCATCTCCGGCGCGCCGATAAAGCCCGCCACGAACATGTTTTTCGGCTTGTGGTACAGGTTGTCCGGGGTGTCCACCTGCATGATGTGGCCGAGCTTCATCACGCAGATGCGGTCGCCCATGGTCATCGCTTCCGTCTGATCGTGCGTCACGTAGACGGTGGTCGCCGGTTTGCCGGATTTCTTCAGCTGTTTGTGCAGGTCAGAGATACGGATGCGCATCGAGGCGCGCAGTTTGGCGTCGAGGTTGGAGAGCGGTTCATCGAACAGGAACACGTCGGGCTTTTTCACAATCGCACGGCCCACGGCCACGCGCTGCGCCTGGCCACCAGAGAGCTGACGCGGCAGACGATCCAGCAGCTCTTCCAGCTCGAGGATTTTCGCCGCTTCGTTCACCTGGGACTCAATCTGATCTTTCGGCATTTTGCTCAGCTTCAGACCGAAGGCCAGATTTTCGCGCACGGTCATGTGCGGATAGAGCGCGTAGTTCTGGAACACCATCGCAATTCCACGCTCTTTTGGCGCGAGGTTGTTGACGATCTTCTCGCCGATGCGCACTTCGCCGCCGCTGATGGTTTCCAGTCCTGCGAGCATACGCAGGGTGGTGGATTTGGCGCAGCCGGATGGCCCGACGATCACCATGAACTCCCCTTCAGCGATTTTCAGGTCGATAGCATGTACCGCTTTGAAGCCGTTGGAGTAGACCTTTTCCAGTTTATTGAAAATAACTTCAGCCATGATATTTCCCTCTTAACCTTTAATTCCGCTGCTGGTTACGCCCTGTACGAAGTAGCGCTGTGCCAGGAAGAAGACAATGATGGATGGCAGAATGGAGATGCTCGCCATTGCCAGAATTTCGTTCCACGGCGCACCTTCGGTGACGTCGATGGACATTTTCAGAGCCAGTGCAATCGGGTATTTGTCCACGCTGTAGACGTAAATCAGCGGCCCGATAAAGTCGTTCATTGACCACATGAACTGGAACAGGGCGACGGAGATAATGGCCGGTTTCAGAATCGGTACCACCACGTACCAGAGCACCTGAATTGAGTTACAGCCGTCGATCTGCGCGGCCTCTTCCATGTCACGCGGCACGCCGCGCAGGAACTGAATCAGCATGAAGACGAAGAATCCCTGAGTGGCAAACGCCAGCGGCAGGTACAGCGGCATATAGCTGTTCAGCATGCCCATTTCGCGGAACATCAGGTACTGCGGGATCAGCAGGACCGTGCTCGGCAGCAGCATGGTGGTGATGAGCGTGGCGAACCAGAATTTCTTCCACGGGATCTCGAAGCGGGCAAAGCCGTACGCCACGATGGTGGAGGAGATAATGGTCAGAATCACTTTCGGGATCACATACTTAAAGGTGTTCAGCATGTAATGACCAAAGTTGTATTCGGTACCGGTTTTCCAGCCGTTGACGAAGCCGTCCCAGGTGGCGTGGGCGGGCCACAGGCTCAGGGTGGTGAAGATCTCGTGGTTCGGTTTGAACGACGCCGAGAACATCCACACCAGCGGATAGAGCATCAGCAGGCCGACAAACAGCAGGATCACGTAGCGAATGCTGGCGTTGATCTTCTCTTTGCGCAGCGTGCGAGCCACTTCGCGTTCCGCGATGCTTCTCGCCGTGGAGAGTTCCTGAATATCAGCCATTTTTGCCTCCCTTATCGGCGGAGTAGAACACCCAGTATTTCGAAGACTTAAAGGCGATAGCGGCGAAGACCGCGACGACCAGGAACAGAACCCAGGCCAGTGCCGCGCCGTAGCCCATATCAAAGTATTTGAAGGCGGTGTCGTAGATGTAGAGTGAGAACAGATAGGTCGAGTAGGTTGGTCCACCGCCCGTTATCACGTACGGTCCGGTAAACTCCTGGAACGCCTGGGTGGTCTGCATGATGAAGTTGAAGAAGATCACCGGCGTAATCAGCGGCACGGTCACTTTCATGAACATCTGCCATTTAGACGCACCGTCGATCATTGCCGCTTCATACTGAGACTGCGGCACGTTTTGCAGGGCGGCCAGGAAGATGACCATTGCAGAACCAAACTGCCAGACGCGCAGTAAGGTCACGGACATCAGCGCCAGAGAAGGCTCGCCGAGCCAGTTCACCGGGTCGAGGCCAAATACGCCAATAAAGCTGTTCAGCAGGCCATCAATTGCAAACAGCGCACGCCACAAAACAGCAATGGCGACGGAGCTGCCGAGGATGGACGGAATATAATAGGCGGTTCGGAAGAATCCTATGCCGCGTAATTTGAAGTTCAGGACAAATGCAATCCCAAGCGCAAAGGCAAGCTTCAGCGGGATGGTCAAAAATACATACGCAAAGGTCACGCCCATGGATTTCCAGAAGAGCGTATCTTCCGTAAACATGTAGCGGTAATTCTCAATGCCGTTAAAAACCGGCGGGCTCATCAGATCGTAATCCGTAAAACTGAGAAAGAACGATGAGACAAAGGGAAACGCGGTAAAGATTATCAACCCGATAATGTAGGGTGATATCCACGCTAGCCCCAGCATTTTGTTTTCATTCATACATACCTACCTGGCAATCAATGGTTTAAAACGGAATCTGCTGGTGGTGCTGCTTCCCGCGTCTCTTTTACGAGACGGGAAAACGTGTGTTCGCTGTGCGTTGCACGAGTGTTACTCCATTTACCTTCTGATTTGTAAGATGTTTTCTAGTTGCCCTGGTTCGGGAACTTTCAGGGTTTCAAAAACTGACGAACCGCTGTCCTTAATTTGTAAAACATCGTTTTAATTTATTTTATTGCGATTTGTTTCTGCGTCATTCGATAAATGGTGGAAATGTGATCGCGGTCGAAACGCTGTTTCAATAAGGTGAGGTGGCTGGCAATTTTGACTTTACTGGAGAAGAAAAGCCGAAGGAGAGAAGAGCGGTGATGGGTCAGACAGGTGTCTTTGTAACATTCAATAACTGGCTGAGACTAACTACCAAATTTCGTAGCACATTCCTCATTTTTTGCAAACTAACATTCAGATGATTCTTACTTTCGGGTATCATCCCTTTTTCCTAACTGTCATTGGCAGAATTTCACTGCAACTTAACCAAAAGAATGAGCAAGTCTGCTATGGATATCAAAAAAAGCACGGAGCTGCATTTTGCCAGTTATCCTCCCCCGGTCGTTGCCCAGAAAGAAATTGACCTGCTGGGTCTGTTCGACATCTTATTTGCCGCCAGAAAGCGGATTATCGCCGTCGTTTTTGCCTTTGCTATGGTGGGTCTCATCGCGTCCTTCCTGATGCCGCAAAAGTGGACCAGTAAAGCGGTGGTCACGGCCGCAGAACAAACACAGTGGAGTGAAGTGCAGAGAATGCTCGTCGCGCTGCAGGTGCTGGACGTGGATATCAGCGTGAAGCGCTCGGACATCTTTAACCTGTTTATCAAAAAGTTTCAGTCCCAGTCGCTGCTGGAAGAGTATCTCAAGAGTTCACCGTTCGTGATGGCGCAGCTGAAAGACGCCGACATCGATCCGCAGGACTTACACCGCGCGGCGGTCAATATTGCTGAACGCATGACCGCCATCGACAACGCGGCGGGCAAAAATGCCGAGAAAGCGCCGTACACCTCCTGGACATTGAGCTTCAGCGCCCCGACGGCAGAAGATGCTCAGATTGTGCTGAAAGGGTATATCGACTACATCTCCGCCATCGTTGAGCAAGAGACGATGCTCAACGTGCGAAACGCCCTGGCGCTGAAAACGCAGATGGAAAAAGAGCGTCTGGAGCTGGATCGGGTTCGCCTGACGACGATCCATAACACCAACGTTCAGCGCCTCAACTATTCGCTGGAAGTGGCGAACGCCGCCGGGATCAAAAAGCCGGTTTACAGCAACGGTCAGGCGGTCAAAGACGATCCGGATTACTCCGTTGCGCTGGGCGCGGACGGTATCGCGCAGAAGCTGCAGATTGAGAAATCCCTGAAAGATGTGGCCGAGCTGAATGCCGATTTCCAGAACCGCGAATATCACCTGGCGCAGCTCGAAAAGCTCTCCATCAACGATGTGAATTTCGAACCGTTCAAGTATCAGCTTTCGCCGTCGATACCGGTGAAGAAAGACGGTCCGGGTAAATCCCTGATTGTCATTCTGGCCGCTCTGGTCGGCGGAATCCTGGCCTGCGGTAGCATCCTGGTGCGTGAAGCCATGCTTGCGCGCTCACCGATGCCAGAGCCTGAGCTGGCGACGAATTAAGTTTTAGCTGTAACGAGGAGGGCGGGTGAAAAACCGCCCTTTTTTATTTATTGCAGAAAATCTTCGCGCACCGGCGTGAAGGTATCCAGCAGCGTGCCGGGTTTCAGGCACACGCAGCCGTGCATCACGTGCGGTTCTTTATAAAGCGTATCGCCCGCCGTCACCACGTGCTTCTCATCGCCAATAGTGAATTCAAATTCGCCGGACAGTACGTAGGTCAGCTGTTCGTGCGGATGGTTGTGCATCGGGCCGATCGCGCCCTGCTCAAAATTGACCTCTACCGCCATCATTTTGCCGTCATGCGCCAGAATACGACGCGTCACGCCATTGCCCAGATCCTCAAGCCGTGTCTCTTTGTGGAAAATAAACATCGTCGTTTTTGTCCTTATAGTGAAACATTGTTTTAATTAATTTATCCCACTGCGACTGAAAAGGAAACGGCAAGCCAAATAACTGGAAACAGGATCACAAGTTTGCTTCACTGGGGGAAAGCGAAAAGGAGAGAAGATGAAAACGATCGGTCTGCTGGGCGGAATGAGCTGGGAATCGACCATCCCTTATTACCGCCTGATTAACGAAGGTATCAAACAGCGTCTCGGCGGCCTACATTCGGCGAGCCTTTTACTGCACAGCGTCGATTTCCACGAGATTGAAGCCTGTCAGGCGAGCGGGGAATGGGAGAAAGCGGGTGAGATTCTGGCGCAGGCGGCGCTGGGGCTGCAGCGCGCGGGGGCGGAAGGCATTTTGCTCTGTACCAATACCATGCACAAAGTGGCGTCACAGATTGAGGAACGCTGTTCGCTGCCGTTCCTGCACATCGCTGATGCCACCGGCCGCGCCATTGCCGCCAGCGGGATGAAACGCGTCGCGCTACTCGGCACGCGCTATACCATGGAGCAGGATTTCTATCGCGGGCGGCTGGAATCACAGTTCGGCATTGAAAGTCTGGTCCCGGATGAAGCCGACCGGGCGCGCATCAACCAGATCATCTTTGAAGAGCTGTGCCTCGGGACGTTCAGCGACGCTTCGCGCCACTACTATCTCAGCGTGATTGATAAACTGGCGAAGCAGGGCGCACAAGGGGTGATCTTCGGCTGCACGGAGATTGGCCTGCTGGTGCCGGCCGATGAAAGCGCGCTCCCGGTATTCGATACCACGGCGATCCATGCCGTCGATGCGGTCGAATTTATGCTCTCGTAATGCCTTAGCTTTCAAGGTCCGGCAAGCGCTGGGCGATCTGGCGGGAATGGGCCACTAAATGCTCTGTAAACGCCTCAACCAGCGCCGATACCGGGCGATGCAGCGGGCGAATCAGGCTCACGGTGAAAGGCACGGAAATGCTGAAGCGGCGGATCACAACTCCGCTGCCAGCGTAGTCCAGTGCCGTGAGCGGGTTCACCACCGCAATCCCCACGCCCGCGCGCACCATCGCGCAGATGGACGCCGCGCTGTGGGTCTCCACCACCATGCGCCGTTTCACCTGATGTTCCAGGAACAACGTATCCAGTAGCTGCCGATAGCTGTCGGTTTGCGACAGGCTGATATAGTTTTCGCCGTGAAAATCCGCAGGCGTTAATACGCTTTTGCTGGCGAGGTGATGGCCCTCGGGCAGCACGCAGACTTCATCCAGCGACAGCAGCTCGGTGCGCTCGGTTCCCGCTGGCGTGGCGAGCGTTTCGGTCAGGCCTAAATCGTGGCGCTGGGCGGAGAGCCACTCTTCAAGCAGGGGTGATTCCTGCGGTACGATAGTGAGATTGACGTCGGGATAGCGGGCGAGAAACGGCTGAAGCAGCTGGGGCAGGAACGACTGCGAAAAGACCGGCAGACAGACAATCGACAGCTCGCCCTGGCGGAACTCCCGCAGGCTCTCTGCCGCGCTGACGATGCGGTCCAGGCCGTACCAGGAACGCTGAACTTCCTCGAACAACCGCAAACCCTGCACCGTCGGATGTAATCGCCCGCGCGTGCGCGCGAACAGCGTCAAACCCAACACTTTTTCAAACCGCGCCAGTTCGCGGCTGACCGTCGGCTGTGAGGTGTGCAGCATCTGCGCGGCTTCCGTCAGATTGCCGGTGGTCATCACCGCGTGAAAAATCTCGATATGACGTAGGTTAACGGCGGGCATAGGACACCTGTTTTGTTATCGGTAAGCCATATCATTTTTGCATAGACTCACGATAAAACGATATTTTTTATTCGCTTTCGCCTGTGGCGTAATAATAAAAAAATGACGTCACCCGGAGAACACCATGCCACGCCCGCTGAACAGTACTGATACCGATCTGAACGCCGAAAACCTGCTGCGCTTACCCGCCGAGTTTGGTTGCCCGGTCTGGGTTTACGACGCGCAGATCGTTCGCGAAAAGATCGCGGCACTGCATCAGTTTGACGTGGTGCGTTTCGCCCAGAAGGCCTGTTCGAACATCCATATTCTGCGTCTGATGCGCGAGCAGGGCGTCAAAGTGGACTCCGTTTCGCTGGGCGAAATCGAACGCGCGCTGGCGGCCGGGTACGACCCGAAAACCGACAGCGATGCAATTGTCTTTACCGCCGACCTGATCGATAGCGCGACGCTCACACGCGTGCATGAACTGCAAATTCCGGTAAACGCCGGTTCCGTGGATATGCTGGAACAGCTGGGGCAAGTCTCACCCGGCCACCGCGTGTGGCTGCGCGTGAATCCTGGCTTTGGTCACGGCCACAGCCAGAAAACCAATACCGGCGGAGAGAACAGCAAACACGGCATCTGGTATGCCGATCTGCCAGCCGCGCTGGAAGTCTTGCAACGCTACAACCTGACGCTGGTAGGCATCCACATGCACATCGGTTCTGGTGTGGATTATGGTCATCTTGAGCAGGTGTGCGGCGCGATGGTGCGCCAGGTGATTGAATTTGGTCAGGATCTGGAGGCGATCTCCGCCGGTGGCGGTCTGTCGATCCCGTATCGCGAAGGCGAAGAGGCGATCGACACCGATCACTACTACGGCCTGTGGAGTGCGGCGCGCGACAAAATTGCCGCCCATCTGGGACATGCGGTCAAACTGGAAATCGAACCGGGACGTTTCCTGGTGGCGGAATCCGGCGTGCTGGTGACGCAGGTGCGCAGTGTGAAAGCGATGGGCAGCCGTCACTTCGTGCTGGTCGATGCAGGCTTTAACGATCTAATGCGCCCGGCGATGTACGGCAGCTATCACCACATTACGGCCCTGGCGGCGGACGGTCGCGATTTAACCCAGGCTCCGCGTGTCGAAACCGTGGTCGCCGGTCCGCTGTGTGAGTCGGGCGATGTGTTTACTCAGCAGGAGGGCGGCAAAGTGGAAACCCGCGCGCTGCCTGCCGTCCAGCCTGGTGACTATCTGGTGCTGCACGATACGGGCGCGTACGGGGCGTCGATGTCGTCGAACTACAACAGCCGCCCGCTGCTGCCGGAAGTGCTGTTTGACCACGGCGTGGCGCGACTGATTCGCCGTCGCCAGACCATCGAAGAGCTGCTCGCGCTCGAACTATTTTGATGCGTAGTACGGGCCTGTCGTTATCGAATCGCGGATCATCAGCGTACCGGTAAACGGCGGGATCGTCTCGATCGGCTGGTTGTTCGCCAGCCGAACCGCCTGATCGATTGCCGTGACGATCATATTATCGATCGGCAGATAGACGGTCGAGAGGGCGGGCTCCAGCCATTTTGCGCTTGGCGCATCGTCAAAGCCAAACAGCGAAATATCCTGCGGAATACGCAGCCCGGCCTGATGCATCGCTTTGGACGACCCGAGCGCCATATCATCGTTACAGGCAAACAGGGCGGTGAACGGCACCTTTTCTTTCAGCAGCTCGTTGCACAGCTCATACCCCCGCGTCATTCCCGCATCGCCATATTTCACCCGCCTGTCGTCCCAGGCAATGCCGTGTTTTTCCAGCGCCTGGCGATAGCCCATCAGGCGCGCTTTGCCCGTTGGCGTATGGATCGGGACTGTAATACAGGCGATCTCCCGGTGGCCCTGGCTAATCAGATAATCCACGGCCTTAAACGCAGAGTCCTGCTGCTCGAAGAACACGCAGCGATCGCGCGCCAGGCTGACGTCACGGTTGATCACCACCAGCGGCATTTTCACGCTGTTGATGAGTTTCATGATCGCCTTTTCACTCATATAACGCGTGTAGAGCACGATGGCGTCGCACTGGCGGTCGGCCAGCATCTGCACCGCTTGCTCTTCACGCTCGGGCGCGTCGTGACCATCGGTCACAATCAGCTGCTTGCCGTGGGTTTCGGTCTGGCGCGAGGCCTGTTGTAACAGACGACCAAAGTAAAAACCGTCAAAGGTTGAGACCACCAGACCAATGCTGTTGCTGGTCTGGTTCGCCAGCGATTGCGCGAGAAAATTCGGGCGATAGCCCAGCTCTTCCATCGCGTTAAACACCTGCTGCCGCGTACTCTCTTTCACCTGACCTGTGCCATTCAGCACGCGCGACACGGTGGCTTTCGACACGCCCGCGCGTAATGAGACATCCAGCATTGTTGCCATTAGACATTCCTGCATTCACGTAATCGCCCGCAGTTTATCACAGACCCTCAGGCGCATAAGCGAGGCGGGACGCGGAAAATCCCTGTCGGGATCACGGTTCAGCATAAAACGGGGTAAGTGGCATACCAAAGTGGTGAAATATCATGATTTGGAATACCTCTGGCCGCACTGAGAGTTCAGTCACAGAACAATAAATCACCAGAAGCTATTTTTGGTATGCCAATAGTATTCGGCTATCCACCTTATTCGACAGATAAAAGCCCTTTTACTGAGGTAATACCTAATGGCATTACAGGAAAAACTGATCGACTCTCTGGGCAGTTTCGCCACCAAATTCAACAGCTATCGCTACATCATGGCGATTAAGTCCGCCTTCATTACCTTAATGCCGGTCATCATTGTGGGCGCCTTTTCGGTGCTGATTTCCAACATGGTGCTGGACCCCAAAAATGGCCTCGCGAGCTTTGAATCCCTCTCGTTTCTGGCCGCGCTGAAGCCGATCACCAGCGCTATTAACTACGCCACGCTGAACTTCCTCAACATTGGCGCGGTGTTTTTAATCGGCATTGAGCTCGGGCGCATCAACGGCATCAAGTCGCTATTTCCGGGGCTGCTGGCGGTGATCTGCTTTATCTGCGTCACGCCGACCACCGTTGAAATGATGGTCGACGGGCAGATGCACGTGGTGAAAGATGTGCTGCTGCGCCAGTTCTCCGACACCCGCAGCCTGTTCCTCGGCATGTTTATCGCCATTCTGTCCGTGGAGATTTACTGCTGGCTGGAGAATCGCCCTGGGCTGAAAATTAAAATGCCCGATACGGTGCCGCCCAACGTCGCTGCGTCCTTCTCGGCGCTGATCCCGGCGATTATCACCACTACCGCCATCGCGACCTTCGGTTTTATCTTCCATCAACTGACCGGCATGTACCTGTATGACGCGGTCTATCAGGTGGTGCAGCAGCCGCTCGAGCGCGTGGTGCAGAGCCTGCCGGGCATTCTGCTGCTGATGTTTGTCGCGCAGCTCTTCTGGGTGATTGGTATTCACGGCAACCAGATGATCAAGCCGATCCGCGAGCCGCTGCTGCTCGGCGCGATCACCGTCAACATGAGCGCTTTCGAGCAGGGGAAAGAGATCCCCAACATCATCACCATGCCGTTCTGGGATGTGTACATGAGCATCGGCGGGTCGGGTTTGACCATTGGCCTGCTAATCGCGGTGATGATTGGCACCAAACGCAAAGAGATGCGCGAGATCGCCAAGCTCTCCATCGGGCCGGGGCTGTTCAACATCAACGAGCCGGTGATCTTCGGTATGCCAATCATGCTCAACCCGATCCTGGCGATCCCCTTCATCATCACTCCGCTGGTGACCGGCTCGATTGGTTATTTCGCCACGGTGACCGGTTTTGCCGGCAAAGCAGTGGTAATGGTGCCCTGGACCACGCCGCCGCTGATTAACGCCTGGCTCTCGACGGCGGGCTCTATGGGCGCGGTGATCACTCAGGGGATTTGTATTCTGACCGCGGTTCTTATCTATCTGCCGTTCGTGAAAATTGCCTCACGCCGCGCGGAACAGGCCGCCCTTCAGGCGCAGAGCCAGCAGGCCGCTAACAACGCATGAGGATGTTATGAGCACAAAACAGATTGCGATCCCGCAGGATTTTATTCTGGGGGCCGCCGCGTCGGCCTGGCAAACGGAAGGCTGGAGCGGGAAAAAAGAGGGGCAGGATTCGTGGATCGACCTCTGGTACAAAAACGATCGTCACGTCTGGCATAACGGCTACGGTCCGGCGGTGGCGACGGATTTCATCAACCGCTTCCGCGAAGACGTGGCGCTGATGAAACAGGCGGGACTGACGCACTACCGCACCTCCATCAACTGGTCGCGGTTTTTGACCGATTATGAAAACGCGACCGTCGATGAAGAGTACGCGGCCTATTACGACGCGCTGTTCGACGAGATGCAGCGACAGGGCATCGATCCGATGATCTGCCTCGAGCACTACGAGTTGCCGGGCGTGCTGCTGGAAACCTATGGCGGCTGGGCCTCGAAGCATGTGGTTGAGTTGTTTGTGCGCTACGCCGAAAAGGTGTTTGAACGCTACCACGGGAAAGTGACGCGCTGGTTTACCTTCAACGAGCCGATTGTGGTGCAAACCCGCGTTTATCTCGACGCCCTGCGCTGGCCGTACGAGCAGAACACCAGCACCTGGATGCAGTGGAATCATCACAAGGTGCTGGCGACGGCGAAAGTGGTGAAGCTGTTCCACGAGAAGGGCTACCGGGGAACCGTGGGCTGTATTCTGAATCCCGAAGTGACCTATCCGCGCTCGAAAGCCCCGCACGATGTGCGCGCCGCCGAGATTTACGATCTGTTCTACAACCGCGTATTCCTCGACCCGCTGGTTCACGGGCGTTATCCGCAAGCGTTGTTTACCCTGCTGGAGCAGCATCAGGTTGCGTGGGAGTACAGCGCGGAAGAGCTGGCGCTGATTGCTGAAAACCCTGTCGATGAGCTGGGGATCAACCTCTATTACCCGCATCGGGTGAAAGCCCCGTCGCGGGCCTGGCACCCCCAAACGCCATTCCATCCGGCGTACTACTACGAACCTTTCGAGTTGCCAGGGCGCAAAATGAACGCCTCTCGCGGCTGGGAAATCTACCCGAAGATCATCTATGACATGGCGATGCGCATTAAAAATGAGTATCGCAACATCCCTTGGTTTGTGGCGGAAAGCGGAATGGGCGTGGAAAACGAAGGGCAGTTCCGCGGGAGCGACGGTGTCATCGCCGACGATTACCGCATCCATTTTATCAGCGAACACCTCTACTACACGCTGCTGGCGCGCGAGGAGGGGGCGAACTGCCACGGCTACATGCTGTGGGCGTTTACCGACAACGTCTCGCCGATGAACGCCTTTAAAAATCGCTATGGGCTAATAGAAATCGATCTGGCCGATAACCGCGCTCGTCGGGCGAAAAAGTCGGCGGCGTGGTTCCGTCAGCTGCGCGATGAGCGCACCCTGACGCTCAGCGTCGATGATGAATGGAAATAGGCTAAACACGCCGCAGGTTCTGGTAAAATAGCCGCCAACTGGCCGGGGGAGAATGCCCGGCCCGAGCGTCAACTCAACCGTCAGCGCAGGTGAAATCGTGGAGAAGGCCGTCGTTCCGCCAGAGAAAAAACAGTATCAGGAGATTGGCGATGATCTGCGCACGCAAATCATCGAAGGCCACTATCCTGTGGGATCCCGTCTGCCGCCTGAGCGCAATATTGCCGAGACTTACGGCGTCAGCCGCACCATCGTGCGCGAAGCGTTACTCATGCTGGAGCTGCAGGGCACGGTGGATATCCGCCAGGGCTCCGGCGTCTACGTGATGCGCATTCCGGAAGAGCATGAAAACGAGGAAGAGCGCTTCTTAAACAGCGACGTCGGCCCGTTTGAGATTTTGCAGGCGCGCCAGCTGCTCGAAAGCAACATCGCCGCCTTCGCCGCCAAAATGGCGACCCGCGCGGATATCGACAATCTGCGCCGCATCATCGAGCAGGAGCAGCGCGCGATTGCCGCCGACGATAACAGTCAGGATAACAACAAGATGTTCCATCTGGTGCTGGCGGGAGCGACGCAAAACCAGATGCTGCTGGCGACCGTCGAGAGCGTCTGGCACCACATGGACAGCAGCCCGCTGTGGCAGCAGTTCAACGTTCACATCGCCAGCCGGGCGTACCGCCTGAAATGGCTGGGCGATCGTCAGACCATTCTGGCCGCCCTGCGTCGACGCGATGTGATGGGCGCATGGCAGGCCATGTTCCAGCACCTGGAAAACGTCAAAAAAAGTCTGCTGGAGTTATCCGATGAAGATGCGCCGGATTTCGACGGCTATCTTTTTGAGTCGGTTCCGCTCTTCCAGGGGAAACTGGTATGAACATCCTGCCCTTGCATTGCGTTCCACACCACGCGGAGCGCGTCACCGACTGGCTGTGGCAAGAATTTGGCGACGGATTACCGCGCGAATTTTTAGCCAGCGTCATCGAACACAGCCAGACGCCGGGCGCGCTGCCCATGACCTTTGTGGCGGTCGACGGCGAACAGCTGCTGGGCACCGTAGGATTGTGGCGCTGTGATTTGATTACGCGTCAGGATCTCTTCCCGTGGCTGGCGGCGCTGTACGTAGACGAAGCCGCGCGCGGGAAAGGGCTGGCGGGGCAACTGCAGGAGCATGTGATGGGCTACGCCGCAAAAGCCGGATATTCCGAGTTACATCTCTGGTCCGCCTGCCGCGACTTTTACGAACGCTACGGCTGGCAGTACATCGGCGATGGGCTGGAATACCCGAATAAAACGGTCCATCTCTATCGCTATTCGCTGACCGGCTCCGCGGGGGCCACCACTGAGTGACGGCGTACCAGCGTCGGGCTGAACAAATGAGTGATGTCCGGCGGCGGGCGTTTTTCCGCCAGCGCCAGCGCCAGTTCGGCGGCCTGGGTCGCCATCGTCACAATTGGGTAGCGCACGGTCGTCAGACGTGGGCGCACATAGCGCGCGACTAACACATCATCAAAACCAATCAGTGAAATTTCGGCAGGCACGTCGATACCGTTATCGTTCAGCACGCCCATCGCACCCGCGGCCATGGAGTCGTTATAGCAAGCCACTGCAGTGAAATTCCGTCCACGTCCCAGCAGTTCAGTCATCGCCTGCTCGCCGCCGCTCTCGTCCGGTTCCCCGTAGGTCACCAGACGATCGTTGCACGGCAGACCGCTTTCACGCAGGGCATCGTAATAGCCCCGCAGGCGGTCTTCGGCGTCAGAAATCTGGTGGTTTGAGCAGAGATAGCCGATGCGCGTGTGTCCCTGCTGAATCAGATGGCGGGTGGCAAGCCAGGCGCCGTAGCGATCGTCCAGCGCCACGCAGCGCTTTTCATAGCCCGGAATAATACGGTTAATCAAGACCATGCCGGGGATCTGCTTCATCAGATGGAGCAGCTCTTCGTCGGGAAGCACTTTGGCGTGAACCACCAGCGCCGCGCAGCGATGGCGAATCAGCTGTTCGATGGCCTGACGCTCTTTTTGTTCGTTGTGGTAGCCGTTGCCGATCAGCAGAAAATTACCGGTCTGGTACGCCACCTGTTCCACCGCTTTAACCATCGCGCCGAAAAAGGGATCGGAGACGTCGCCGACCACCAGCCCGACGGTTTCCGTCGACTGCTGCGCCAGGGCGCGGGCGTTGGCGTTGGGATGATAATTCAGGGTTTCCATGGCGCTCTGCACGGCCTGACGGGAAGCATCGCTGGCTTTGGGGGAGTTGTTAATGACGCGAGAAACGGTCGCCACAGAAACACCCGACAGACGAGCCACATCCTTAATTGTCGCCATTTAATACCTTCTTTAGGGGGTAAGCGTTTACACACACAATAGTGTTGCGGAAAAGTGAGGTGCATTCAAGGCCTGCGCCGGAAAGCCGCTCGCAAACGTGATGGAGGACATGGGAAAACAGTGTAATCGTTACACGGGCAAGCGTGTCAGAATAATGTCAAACCGAACCTTTGGTTACACTTTGCCGCAGGCTGTTGCGATTGTCCGCTGGTGGAGAATGTGAACAGATTGCTACAGTCGAGATCCCAGAGGTATTGATAGGTGAAATCAGCTCCGGTTGATTAACACGAATTACACCAACCTGCGTCCATACGCAGGTTTTTTTTGCCTGTAACTTCAATCTGTAACAGCAATCGAGAATATTCACACCTGGTTGCACTTAGGCTCATTCCCTTGCGTTTTCCTGCTGGCGAAGCGAGGGGCCAACAGCCACAATCAAGATCCCAGAGGTATTGATTGGTGAGAATTCTTGGTACGGTTTCGTACTCATCTCTTGCACCAGCCTGCGCGGATGCGCAGGTTTTTTTTCGCCTGAAATACGCTATCACTCCTCCCGCCTGCACTTCTCGTGTAATCTGCCACAATTTAGCGTAACCCTAAAATTTGACAGGCAAAGGGAGTTGAAATGCTATTTGGGTTCTTCCGTACCTTGTTTCGTATCCTCTTTCGCGTCCGCCTGACGGGTGACACTCAGTCACTGCGCGGCGAGCGTGTGCTCATCACCCCAAACCATGTCTCCTTTATCGACGGCGTGTTGCTGGCACTTTTCCTGCCCGGCCGCCCGGTGTTTGCGGTTTACAGCTCCATCAGCCAGAAGTGGTTCATGCGAGGCCTTGCGCCGCTGATCGATTTTGTCCCGCTCGACCCGACCAAACCGATGATGATCAAACATCTGGTGCGCCTGATTGAGCAGGGGCGTCCGGTGGTGATCTTCCCGGAAGGGCGACTTACCGTGACCGGTTCGCTGATGAAAATCTACGACGGCGCGGGGTTTGTGGCGGCGAAATCGAAAGCTACCGTGGTGCCGCTGCGTATTGAAGGGGCGGAACTGACCTACTTCAGCCGTCTGAAAGGGCTGGTGAAGCAGCGCCTGTTCCCGCAAATCACCCTGCATATTCTGCCGCCAACGACGGTACCGATGCCTGACGCGCCGCGTGCGCGGGATCGCCGCAAGATAGCGGGCGAAATGCTCCATCAAATCATGATGGAAGCGCGCATGGCCGTGCGCCCGCGCGAAACCTTATATGAAGCGCTCCTCTCGGCTCAGCACCGTTTTGGCGACAAGAAAAACTGCGTCGAAGACATCAACTTTACCCCCGACACCTACCGCAAGCTGCTGACCAAGACGCTGTTTGTCGGCCGTATTCTGGAAAAATACAGCCAGCAGGGGGAAAAAATTGGTCTGATGCTGCCGAACGCCGGGATCAGCGCGGCGGTGATTTTCGGGGCGGTATCGCGCGGACGCATTCCGGCGATGATGAACTACACGGCGGGCGTTAAAGGGCTGACCAGCGCCATCACCGCCGCGGAGATCAAAACCGTCTTCACCTCGCGCCAGTTCCTCGACAAGGGCAAGCTCTGGCATCTGCCGGAACAGCTCAAGCAGGTGCGCTGGGTCTTCCTCGAAGATCTGAAAGCCGACGTTACCCTCGCCGATAAGCTGTGGATTTTTGCCCATCTGCTGGCACCGCATCTGGCGCAGGTCAAACAGCAGCCGGAAGATGCGGCCATTATTCTCTTCACCTCGGGCTCAGAAGGCCATCCGAAGGGCGTTGTTCACTCTCATAAAAGCATTCTGGCGAACGTCGAGCAGATCAAAACTATCGCTGATTTCACCGCCAACGATCGCTTTATGTCGGCGCTGCCGCTGTTCCACTCCTTTGGCCTGACTGTTGGGCTGTTTACGCCGCTGTTCACGGGCGCAGAGGTGTTCCTCTATCCGAGCCCGCTGCATTACCGGGTCGTGCCGGAGCTGGTCTATGACCGCAACTGTACGGTGTTGTTCGGGACTTCAACCTTCCTTGGCAACTACGCGCGCTTCGCCAATCCCTATGATTTCTTCCGCGTGCGCTACGTGGTGGCCGGGGCAGAAAAACTGCAGGACAGCACCCGGCAAATCTGGCAGGACAAGTTTGGCCTGCGCATCCTTGAGGGCTACGGCGTGACGGAATGCGCGCCGGTGGTGTCGATCAACGTGCCGATGGCGGCGAAGCCCAATACGGTCGGGCGCATTTTGCCGGGGATGGACGCGCGTCTGCTGGCGGTGCCGGGCATTGAAGACGGTGGTCGTCTGCAGCTCAAAGGGCCAAACGTGATGAACGGCTACTTGCGCGTGGAAAACCCCGGTGTGCTCGAAGCGCCGACGGCGGAAAATGCGCAGGGCGAAGTGGAAACCGGCTGGTATGACACGGGCGATATCGTGCGCTTTGACGAGCAGGGCTTTGTGCAGATCAAAGGCCGCGCCAAACGTTTCGCCAAAATCGCCGGGGAGATGGTCTCGCTGGAGATGGTGGAGCAGCTGGCGACGGCGGTCTCGGCCGACAAAATGCACGCCACGGCGATCAAGAGCGACGCCAGCAAAGGCGAAGCCCTGGTGCTGTTTACCACCGACAGCGAACTCAAACGCGAACAGCTTCTGCATTACGCTCGCGAGCATGGTGTGCCAGAACTCGCTGTGCCGCGCGATATTCGTTATCTGAAACAGCTACCGGTGCTCGGCAGCGGTAAACCTGATTTTGTCGCGCTGAAAGGCATGGTTGATGAGGCGGAACAGCATAATGCGTGAGTCAGTACACACTAACACTTCCCTGTGGTCGAAGGGCATGATGGCGGTGACCAGCGCCCAGTTCCTTTCGGCCTTCGGCGACAACGCGCTGCTGTTTGCCACGCTGGCGCTGCTCAAAGCCGAGTTTTACCCGGACTGGAGCCAGCCGATCCTGCAGATGGTGTTTGTGGGTGCTTACATCATTTTCGCCCCCTTTGTCGGACAGGTGGCGGACAGCTTCCCTAAAGGCCGGGTGATGATGTTCGCCAACAGTCTCAAGCTATTAGGCGCGGCGAGCATCTGCTTTGGCTTTAATCCCTTTATCGGCTACACGCTGGTGGGGATTGGCGCGGCGGCCTATTCCCCGGCGAAGTACGGCATTCTGGGCGAGCTGACCACCGGTGACAAACTGGTGAAAGCCAACGGTCTGATGGAGTCTTCAACCATCGCCGCTATTCTGCTCGGCTCCGTCGCGGGCGGCGTGCTGGCGGACTGGCACGTGCTGGCAGCGCTCGGCGTGTGTGCGCTGGTGTATGCCGGGGCGGTCGTGGCAAACCTGTTTATCCCGACGCTGCCGGTGGCGCGTCCGGGGCAGTCCTGGCGCTTTACGCCGATGACGGCCAGCTTCTTCAATGCCTGCCGCGTGCTGTGGCGCAACGGCGAAACGCGTTTCTCTTTGATGGGAACCAGCATGTTCTGGGGCGCAGGCGTGACGCTGCGCTTCCTGCTGGTACTCTGGGTGCCGACGGCGCTCGGGATCACCGATAACGCCACGCCAACCTATCTCAACGCCATGGTGGCCGTCGGGATTGTGATCGGGGCGGGGGCGGCAGCGAAGCTGGTCACGCTGGAGACCGTCGCGCGCTGTATGCCGGCGGGGATTTTGATTGGCGTCGGGGTGCTGTTTTTCTCCCTGCAACATGCGCTGCTCCCGGCTTACGTGCTGCTGATCCTGATCGGTATGCTCGGGGGTTTCTTCGTGGTGCCGCTGAACGCGCTCCTGCAGGAGCGTGGCAAACAGACGGTGGGCGCGGGTAACGCGATTGCGGTGCAGAATCTCGGTGAAAACACCGCCATGCTGCTGATGCTGGGGCTTTATTCGCTGGCCGTGAAAGCGGGATTACCGGTGGTGGGAATCGGTGTCGGGTTCGGCGGGTTATTCGCGCTGGCGATTGCCGGGCTGTGGCTCTGGCAGCGTCGCCGGTAACGGATTGCCGGGTGGCGGCTTCGCCTTACCCGGCCTACAAATCACGGTATTCACACATCGTAGGCCCGGTAAGCGCAGCGCCACCGGGCATGACAACGCGTTACGGTGCCGGGTAGGTATAAACCTGATGCACCGCTTCAATCTCCGCTAACACCTCTTCGCTCAACTCCAGATGGAAGCTTTCAACGTTCGTCTTCAGCTGCTCCATCGTCGTGGCACCCAGCAGGGTGCTGGCCACGAACGGCTGACGCCGTACAAACGCCAGAGCCATCTGCGCCGGGTCCAGACCGTGGCGTTTCGCGATATCCACATACGCCGCGACCGCTTTCTGCGTCTGCTCGCCGCTGTAACGGGTGAAACGGCTGAACAGCGTATTACGCGCTCCCGCCGGTTTGGCTCCGTTCAGGTATTTGCCGGTCAGCGTACCAAAGGCCAGGCAGGAATAAGCCAGCAGTTCCACGCCTTCGTATTGACTGACTTCCGCCAGACCCACTTCATAGCTGCGGTTCACTAAGCTGTACGGGTTTTGAATCGTCACAATGCGCGGCAGATCGTGCTTATCCGCCAGATGCAGATAACGCATCACGCCAAACGCCGTTTCGTTCGAGACTCCAATGTAGCGAATCTTCCCGGCTCGCTGGCACTCGGTCAGCGCTTCCAGGGTTTCGAGCAGCGTCACCACCGGCGCGCTGTCGCTCCAGGTGTAGCCGAGTTTGCCGAAGCAGTTGGTCGGACGCTGCGGCCAGTGAACCTGATATAAATCGAGATAATCGGTCTGGAGACGTTGCAGGCTGGCATCCAGCGCGGCGCGGATATTTTTGCGATCCAGAATCTGATTCGGACGAATGCCCGCGTCGTTATTGCGCGACGGGCCGCTAACTTTCGACGCCAGCACCAGCTTTTCGCGATTGCCGCTTTTCGCCAGCCAGTTGCCAACGTAGGTTTCAGTTAATCCCTGGGTTTCCGGGCGCGGCGGCACCGGATACATCTCCGCCACGTCAATCAGGTTGATTCCCTGGCTGACGGCGTAATCGAGTTGCGCATGGGCATCGGCTTCGCTGTTTTGTTCACCGAATGTCATCGTGCCCAACCCCAGTTGGCTGATCTCCAGAGTGCTGTGGGGGATACGGTGATAATGCATAGCCGGCTTCCTTTACTGTGAAAAATGACGGCGTCAGGAACCTGCCCGACGAAGGACTATAAACATGGCAGAGGGGAAGCAAAAGGGGAAGAAAAAAATCAAAAAGGCCAGTAAGCAACTGACCTTGAACGGGTTATCTTTCGATGATTTGCGAAACTTCGTCGCGATTGATCTGCATTTTATTACCCTGCTGATCGTGATAGCTGACCAGACCGGTATCGTCATCGACTTCGGGTTTGCCGTCAGTCAGGATCATTCGACCATCTTTTGTCGCCATGACGTAATCACTACTACAACCTGAAACAGCAAACGCTAAACCGACCGCTGAGATTATCACTGCCCATTTTTTCATCGTTATCATCCTCACCTGTCTCGTATCACATCATAGTGTAGTAATAACCTGAGAATGCGTCAGGAGGAAGCAGTAAAATCTTAATTGGGAGTGGATTATGTTTGATTGAGTTCAAACTTCTCATAAATCCGCCTTTACGCAAAAAAGTGTCGAGCCAACAGGGCTCCGGTGAAATTCTTTTTTAAGTAAAAGCCGCGCGGCAGCGTCAGGATGGGCTCGCCGTGGGCACCAATGGCCTCGGTCAGCGCCTTGCTGTTTGCCGCTTTGGGGCGAAGCTGCATCACTTCACCATGGCGCGCCGTAATACGCTCCACCTGGCCCAGCACGATCATATCCATTAACTCTTCCCAGTCCTGCGAAAGCTGGCGTTCTTCCTCTTCGTTGGGGCTCCAGAGCAGCGGTGCGCCTACGCGGCGGTCAGCGAGAGGAATTGCCCGGTCACCTTCAATAGGCACCCACAGCACCCGCTTGAGCTTATGGCGCACGTGGCTCATTTCCCAGGTGACGCCCGTATTCCCGGTTAAGGGTGCAACGCAGACAAAGGTGGTTTCGAGCGGTCTTCCCTGGCTATCAATGGGGATGGTTTTGAGCTCAACGCCCAGCGCGGCAAAATCCTGCTCGGGTTTGCTGCCCGCGCTTGCACCCAGCCAGCGCTCCAGCAGCACGCCGATCCAGCCTTTATCCCGTTTCAGATCCTTGGGTATCGGCAAGCCCGCCATCGCCGCCAGTTCTCCAAGCGAATAGCCCGCGACGCGTTGCGCCTGGTGCAAGAGTTGCGCTTCTGTTGCAGGAGGAGAAGTCAGTGGGACGAGCGGAAGCATAAATATAAGCCTTTGATTAAAAAATGAACCGTAAAAACAGACCTTGTGGATAGAGTTTAACTATTTCTGCGGCGTATTGGCAGGCTTATGATTTATCGACGTTTTTAGGATGAATCTGCCTGCGTTTGAAAAGGGCAAAACCAGGTTGTTCAAAACTGGTCACTGACAATGAACAGGATCTTACACCATGTTATCCACAGAAAAGTGGGATAACTGGGAATAACCCCCACTACTGTTTCGATTTACAGCCTTGACGTGCGACGAAAATCGAATTTTCACACAAATAGTGCCTAAGTTATTGGCACAATCTGTGGATAAAACCGACGCTGTTCGATCTTTCATCAGCACGACGATCCCTGATGTGATGATCGTCACGGTATGGCGTGCGTCCGAGCCTTTTTTGTATTTAACGGTATGAAAAATAGATAGTTATTGTTATGCTCTTTCTGGGTGAGATTATCCACCGGGAATGTTGTCCAGCGGTAATTCCATACTTCTTCACAACTATATCCACAGAAAAAGTGAATAAAATGGCCTTCCGACAGCCTCATCTGTTTATAACTCGAGTGAAAATTGTGAGTTATTCAAATGTTATTCCTTCGCAGCCCTGTAAGAGAGTGGTTTACCGCCTCACTGGAGTGTGAAACAATCGATCATATATAAGGTTTAGTTTGAGGTAGTCCGGTGATTGATGACGATGGCTACCGCCCGAACGTAGGTATCGTAATTTGTAATCGTCAGGGCCAGGTTATGTGGGCAAGACGGTATGGTCAGCACTCCTGGCAGTTCCCGCAAGGCGGGATCAACCCAGGAGAGTCCCCAGAACAAGCGATGTATCGGGAGCTGTTCGAAGAAGTCGGCTTAAGCCGAAAAGATGTTCGCATCCTGGCTTCGACCCGCAACTGGTTGCGTTACAAGTTACCGAAACGTTTGGTGCGTTGGGACACAAAGCCGGTTTGTATCGGCCAGAAACAAAAGTGGTTTCTTCTGCAATTGGTGAGTAACGACTCGGAAATCAATATGCAAACCAGCAGTACGCCGGAGTTCGATGGCTGGCGCTGGGTGAGTTACTGGTATCCCGTTCGTCAGGTCGTCTCATTTAAACGCGATGTTTACCGTAGGGTGATGAAAGAGTTTGCAAGTGTGGTCATTGCGTTTCAGGAGGCCCCTCCTAAGCCGCAAAGCACACCTGCCTGGCGACGTAAAAGAGGTTAAGCAACGCAAATCATGCTCACCCGCTTGCGAGAAATAGTCGAAAAGGTTGCCAGTGCCCCGCGCCTCAATGAGGCGCTGGACATTCTGGTCACCGACATCTGTCTTGCGATGGAAACCGAAGTTTGTTCGGTGTATCTGGCCGACCACGATCGGCGCTGTTATTACCTGATGGCGACCCGCGGGTTGAAAAAACCGCGCGGCCGCACCGTTGCGCTGGCCTTTGATGAAGGGATCGTCGGCCTGGTTGGACGGCTGGCGGAACCGATCAACCTCGCCGATGCGCAAAAACACCCAAGTTTTAAATACATCCCGTCCGTTAAGGAAGAGCGCTTTCGCGCGTTCCTCGGCGTGCCGATCATTCAGCGCCGCCAGCTTCTTGGTGTGCTGGTGGTCCAGCAGCGCGAACTGCGTCAGTTCGACGAAAGCGAAGAGTCATTCCTCGTTACGCTGGCCACGCAAATGGCCGCGATCCTCTCCCAGTCTCAGTTAGCCGCCCTGTTTGGTCAGTATCGCCAGACGCGTATCCGCGCGCTGCCTGCGTCGCCGGGTGTTGCTATCGCCGAAGGCTGGATGGACGCCACGCTGCCGCTGATGGAGCAGGTGTACGAAGCCTCGACGCTCGATGCAGCCCTTGAACGCGAACGCCTGACCGGCGCGCTGGAAGAGGCCTCCAACGAATTCCGTCGCTACAGCAAGCGATTTGCCGCCGGTGCTCAAAAAGAGACGGCGGCGATTTTTGACCTCTATTCACACCTGCTCTCCGATGCCCGTCTGCGCCGCGAACTCTTCGCCGAAGTGGACAAAGGATCGGTGGCCGAGTGGGCGGTTAAAAAGGTTATCGAACGTTTTGCCGAGCAGTTTGCCGCCCTGACGGATGGTTATCTGAAAGAACGTGCGGGCGATCTGCGAAGCCTGGGCCAGCGTCTTCTGTTCCATCTCGACGATACCATTCAGGGCGAAAACGCCTGGCCGAAACGCTTTGTGCTGGTCGCCGATGAACTGTCGGCCACCACGCTTGCCGAACTGCCGCACGATCGTCTGGCGGGCGTCGTGGTCCGCGACGGTGCGGCCAACTCCCACGCGGCCATTATGGTGCGCGCGCTGGGAATTCCTACCGTTATGGGCGCGGATATTCAGCCTTCGGTGCTGCAACGCCGCACCCTGGTAGTGGACGGTTATCGCGGCGAACTGCTGGTCGATCCTGAACCGGTGCTGCTGCAGGAATATCAACGCTTAATCAGCGAAGAAAACGAACTCAGTCGCCTTGCCGAAGACGACGTCGATCTGCCTGCACAGCTGAAAAGCGGCGAGCGGGTCAAGGTAATGCTCAACGCAGGCCTGAGTCCGGCCCACGAAGAGAAGCTCGGCAGCCGCATCGACGGCATCGGTCTGTACCGCACGGAAATTCCTTTCATGCTGCAAAGCGGCTTCCCTTCCGAGGAGGAGCAGGTGGCGCAGTATCAGGGGATGCTGCAGATGTTTAACGACAAACCCGTCACCCTGCGCACGCTGGACGTCGGAGCCGACAAACAGCTGCCCTACATGCCGATAAGCGAAGAGAACCCGTGCCTGGGCTGGCGCGGGATCCGCATTACGCTCGACCAGCCGGAGATTTTCCTGGTGCAGGTGCGCGCCATGCTGCGTGCCAACGCGGCCACGGGCAATCTCAGCATTCTTCTGCCAATGGTCACCAGCCTCGATGAAATCGACGAAGCGCGTCGGCTCATTGAACGTGCGGGCCGTGAAGTGGAAGAGATGATCGGGTATGCGATCCCCAAACCGCGTCTGGGCGTGATGCTCGAAGTCCCTTCGATGGTCTTTATGCTGCCGCAGCTGGCGACCCGCGTGGATTTCATCTCCGTCGGCACCAACGACCTGACGCAGTACATCCTGGCCGTCGATCGCAACAACACCCGCGTAGCGAGCATTTACGACAGCCTGCACCCTGGGATGCTGCGGGCGCTGGCGATGATTGCGCGTGACGCCGAGCAGTACGGCATCGACCTGCGCCTGTGCGGTGAAATGGCCGGTGATTCCATGTGCGTAGCAATTCTGATTGGCCTTGGCTTCCGTCATCTGTCGATGAACGGCCGCTCGGTAGCGCGCGTGAAATACCTGCTGCGCCATATCGAGATTGAAGACGCGCAGGAGCTGGCAAAACGCAGCCTCGAGGCGCAGCTGGCGACGGAAGTTCGTCATCAGGTGGCGGCCTTTATGGAGCGTCGCGGCATGGGCGGTTTGATCCGCGGCGGCCGTTAGCACTCTCTTTTCGTATACACATCTTTTACATCTCGGGCGCATCCTCTGCGCCTGCCTTGTGCTATGATTCGCAACTTTGGAGCGTTGGTTAACCCTGCGCGCGTCTATTTTTCGCTGTCCACTTTCAGCGGAATAACAACATCTTGTGGTGACAGATGAACAGTGGTTATCTGCATTTTCCGGAATTTGATCCGGTCATTTTCTCAGTTGGTCCCGTTGCGCTTCACTGGTACGGTCTTATGTATCTGGTGGGTTTCATTTTTGCCATGTGGCTTGCCAGCCGTCGCGCCGGTCGTCCGGGCAGCGGATGGACCAAAAACGAAGTTGAAAACCTGCTATACGCGGGCTTCCTCGGGGTGTTCCTCGGTGGGCGTATCGGCTATGTGCTGTTCTACAATTTCCCGATCTTCCTGAGCGATCCACTCTATCTGTTCCGCGTTTGGGACGGCGGCATGTCCTTCCACGGCGGCCTGATTGGTGTGATTCTGGTGATGGTGATCTTCGCTAAACGCACCAAACGCAACTTCTTCCAGGTGGCTGATTTCATTGCTCCTCTGATCCCGTTTGGCCTTGGCGCCGGGCGTCTGGGTAACTTCATCAACGGCGAGCTGTGGGGCCGTGTGGACCCGAGCGTCTCCTGGACGATGCTGTTCCCGAACTCTCGTGCGGAAGATATCGCGCTGCTGCCGTCGCACCCGGAATGGCAGTCTATCTTCGATACCTACGGCTCACTGCCGCGCCATATGTCTCAGCTGTATGAGCTGGCGCTCGAAGGCGTGGTGCTGTTTATCATCCTGAATCTGTTTATCCGCAAACCACGTCCAATGGGCTCTGTCTCCGGACTGTTCCTGATTGGTTACGGCGCGTTCCGTATCATCGTTGAATTCTTCCGCCAGCCGGATCAGCAGTTCACCGGTGAGTGGGTTCAGTACATCAGCATGGGGCAGATTCTCTCTATCCCGATGATTGTCGCGGGTATCATTATGATGATTTGGGCGTACCGTCGTCGTCCACAGCAACAGCTTTCCTGAGGAACCATGAAACAGTATCTTGAACTGATGAAAAAAGTGCTCGATGAGGGCACGCCGAAAAACGATCGCACCGGTACCGGAACGCTCTCCATTTTTGGCCACCAGATGCGCTTTAACCTGCAGGAAGGTTTTCCGCTGGTGACGACTAAGCGCTGCCATTTGCGCTCGATCATTCATGAACTGCTCTGGTTCCTGCAAGGCGATACCAATGTGGCGTATCTGCACGAAAACAACGTCTCAATCTGGGACGAATGGGCAGATGAAAACGGCAACCTGGGCCCGGTCTACGGCAAGCAGTGGCGCGCGTGGCCAACGCCTGATGGCCGTCATATCGACCAAATCACCACCGTTCTGAACCAGCTGAAAAACGATCCCGATTCGCGTCGTATCATCGTTTCAGCCTGGAACGTCGGTGAGCTGGACAAAATGGCGCTGGCACCTTGCCACGCCTTCTTCCAGTTCTATGTCGCTGACGGCAAGCTCTCCTGCCAGCTGTATCAGCGCTCTTGCGACGTGTTCCTCGGTCTGCCGTTCAATATCGCCAGCTACGCCTTACTGGTGCATATGATTGCGCAGCAGTGCGACCTCGAAGTCGGAGATTTTGTCTGGACCGGTGGCGATACGCACCTCTACAGCAACCACATGGAACAGACGCATCTGCAGCTGAGCCGCGAACCGCGCGCGCTGCCGAAGCTGGTTATCAAGCGTAAGCCGGAATCCATCTTCGACTATCGCTTCGACGATTTCGAGATTGAAGGCTACGATCCGCACCCCGGCATCAAAGCCCCTGTCGCTATCTGATAACGTCTATCCTCACACAACCGGTGCTCTTGAGCGCCGGTTTTTTTTGCCCTGATTTCGCTTTTACGAGGCGCTTTCCAGCGTTTTTGCAACGCAATGCAACGGATGATTTTTCGCGGAAAGCGCCTCGTAACCTTCACTTTCTTCAGTCGTTTTTATTGCCCGCTCTCGTCACACTGCGAGCATGAAAAAACAACGCGGCTTTACGCTTACCGAAACCCTGTTTGCCATCGCGCTGGTCGTCATTCTCAGCGCCACGGGTCTGTCCGGCTGGCAAAGCTGGCAACACCAGCAGCGCCTGTGGCAAACCGCCCATCAGGTCAGAGATTACCTGGTGCAGCTGCGCAACGACGCGAACGGCTACAACCGGGATCATCTCATCATCGCCAAAAAGGACGGTGAAAGCTGGTGTCTGTTGACGACCAAAATGGTGGATTGTCAGTCCCGGGATCGTCGGGTGCTCAACTCACACTGGCCGGAAGTGACCCTCGCGGAGCTGACGCCTTCCCTGGGTTTTTATGGGCTACGGGATACCGCCTGGCCTGGGCGAGTACGCGTCAAAAGTTCTGTGGGTGAGTGGCTCGTTATCGTGTCGAACACCGGTCGCATCAGGATGTGCAAAAGCACGGGGAAAGGAACATGTTAAATCAACGCGGGTTCTCGCTGACAGAGGTGCTCATCGCCATGGCGATTGGCAGTATTTTACTCCTGTGCACCGCGCGTTTTCTGCCGGGTTTGCAGCGGGCGATCCTGATGCAGGAGCAACAGCAGGAACTGGAGGAAGCGATCTGGCAGAGAGCGACCGCCATCGGCAAACAGCTGCAGAGAGCCGGATATTGCGCCGGACTTTGCCAGGGACAGGCGCTGACCCTGGGCCGCGACGGGCACTGTGTAATTGTGCAATGGGATGCCAACAGCAACGGTCGTTGGGAAAGCTCACCCTCGACGGAGGCCGAGCAAACGGGTTATCGCCTGGAAGCAGGCGCGCTGGAGACGCAGCGCGGAGCCACGAACTGCGAAGGAAAAGGCTGGGAAAAACTGACTGAGCCTGAAAGCATCTGGGTGACGCAGTTCACAGTGAGCAAAACCGATCACCCCGGCTTTGCCCCTGAGCTGAATATAGCGCTGGATGCTGCGCGCGCAGGGCGATTGACAGAGTCATTTCAGGCAAGGTGGCGAGTCACGGGGTTCAACCTGTGAAGCGCCAGCAAGGGATGTCATCCCTCGCACTGGTCCTGCTGCTGCTGGTAATGGGCAGCCTGATCCTGACCGGTCTAAACCAACAGCTCGACGTTTTTACGCAAATCGTCAGCAATGAGCGCGGGGCGATTGTACAGCAGGCGGAGGCACAGTCGGCGCTGGAGTGGGGTAGAAGTCAGCCCTGGTCGGCGGCACCGGACGTTCAGTGCCGAAACGGGCTGCCGGGCCGCGTCTGTTTGCGGGGCTTGAGTGGAG
Source organism: Lelliottia wanjuensis (assembly GCF_030238365.1). Taxonomy (GTDB): domain Bacteria; phylum Pseudomonadota; class Gammaproteobacteria; order Enterobacterales; family Enterobacteriaceae; genus Enterobacter; species Enterobacter wanjuensis. The sequence goes on from NZ_JASSOT010000049.1 coordinate 96,868, forward strand.
ACAGAGTCCTGCTCATTGCTGGCAGCGGCGAACTGTTGCTGTGGCGTGGCGGCACCATTCAGGACAACCGCGTGGTGTTTTCACCCCACGGCTGGAGCGATTTCTGCCCCTTGAAGGAGACCGCGTTATGTCAGCTACCTTAGCGAGGCAAAAGGGATTTAGCATGGTAGAAGTCCTGTTGGCCATGATGCTGCTGATCATCGTCATCACCGCGCTGTCGGGCTATCATCGGGCGCTGGCGGCGCGTTTTATGATGTTTAATCAGTATCGCCAGCTCTGGCACTATGCCTGGAATGAGTCCCAGCTATCGCAGGAGACGTTACCTGCTGGCTGGCGGATAAACCGGGGGCAGACAACACAGGCCGGATGTGTCAGCATCACGGTCACACTTATTTCGCCATTGGGGCGGCAGGGTCAGATGACACGCCTGCATTGCCCGCTTAGCCAGTAGTCGGGAGCGTCTATGTTAAGGGTCTACCACTCAAATCGTCTGGATGTGCTGGAAGCGCTGATGGAGTTTATCGTCGAGCGTGAGCATCCTGCCGACCCTTTTGAGCCAGAAATGGTGCTGGTGCAAAGCACCGGTATGGCCCAGTGGCTTCAGATGTCCCTGGCGCAAAAGTTTGGCATTGCGGCCAATATTGAGTTCCCGCTTCCGGCCAGTTTCATCTGGGAGATGTTTGTCCGCGTCCTGCCGGAAATCCCCAAAAAAAGCGAATTCAACAAGCAGAGCATGAGCTGGAAGCTGATGTCGCTGTTGCCGGATATGCTGGCGAGCGATGAGTTCGCCATGCTGCGCCACTACCTCAGCGACGATACCGACAAACGTAAGCTGTTCCAGCTGGCCTCGCGAACCGCCGATCTGTATGACCAGTATCTGGTTTACCGCCCGGACTGGCTGACGCGCTGGGAAGCCGGAGAGCTGGTTGACGGCCTGCCGGAGGCGCAAATCTGGCAGGCTCCGCTGTGGAAAGCGCTGGTGGAACACACGGAAAAACTGGGGCAACCGCAGTGGCACCGTGCCAACCTGTATGAGCGTTTTATCTCGGCGCTGGAAACGGCCTCTGAACCGCCTGCCGGCCTGCCGTCGCGGGTGTTTATCTGTGGGATTTCAGCCTTACCGCCGGTCTACCTGGATGCCCTAAAAGCACTCGGGAAACACATCGATATCCACATTCTGTTTACCAACCCCTGTCGTCATTACTGGGGCGATATTCAGGACCCGAAATGGCTGGCGCGGCTTGTTGCCCGCCAGAGGCGGCGGATCTTTGAAGAGCGCGCGATCCCGCTCTTCAAAGACAGCGACAATGCCGCTCAGCTATTCGATGAAGAAGGCATTCAAAACTTACCGAACCCGCTGCTGGCTTCCTGGGGTAAACTGGGGCGCGACTACATACACATGTTGTCTGACATTACCTCATCCGGGGAAGGGGACGTCGATGCCTTCGCGGAGATCACCCCGGACAGCCTGTTGCACAACGTCCAGCTGGATATTCTCGATCTGGAAAACCGCGCGATCGCCGGGGTCACCGCCGAGGAATTCGCCCGCAGCGACAAGAAGCGAAAACTGGAGCCAGAGGATCGCAGCGTCACGGTACATATGTGCCACAGCCCGCAGCGCGAAGTGGAAGTGCTGCATGACAAACTGCTGGCAATGCTGCAGGACGATCCTGAGCTGACGCCGCGCGATATCGTGGTGATGGTGGCGGATATCGACAGCTACAGCCCGTTTATTCAGGCGGTGTTCGGAAGTGCAACGGGCGATCGCTATCTTCCTTATGCCGTTTCTGACCGCCGGGCGCGTCAGTCCCATCCGGCTTTGCAGGCCTTTATCAGTCTGCTGGCTCTGCCTGACAGCCGCTTTATTTCGGAAGACGTGCTGGCGCTGCTGGATGTGCCGGTGCTGGCCGCGCGCTTCGATATCGATGAAGACGGATTGCGCTATCTGCGCCAGTGGGTGAACGAATCGGGCGTTCGCTGGGGAATCGACGACGACAACGTTCAGGAGTTCGAACTTCCTCCTACGGGCCAGCACACCTGGCAGTTTGGCCTGACGCGTATGCTGCTGGGCTACGCGATGGAGAGCCATCAGGGCGAGTGGAATGAGGTTCTGCCGTACGACGAATCTTCCGGCCTGATTGCCGGGCTGGTGGGCCATCTGGCCTCGCTGTTAATGCAGCTTAACCGCTGGCGGCGCGAGCTGATGCAGTCCCGCACGCTGGAAGAATGGCAGCCGCTGTGTCGTGAAATGCTCAATGATTTCTTCCTGCCCGATACGGACACGGAAGCGGCGATGGCGCTGATCGAACAGCAGTGGCAGGCCATTATCGATGAGGGCATTTCGTCACATTATGACGAAGCCATCCCGCTCTCTCTGCTGCGTGACGAACTGACTCAGCGCCTGGACCAGGAGCGTATTAGCCAGCGCTTCCTCGCGGGCCCTGTCAATATCTGTACGCTGATGCCGATGCGTTCGATTCCGTTCAAGGTGGTGTGTCTGCTGGGGATGAACGACGGCGTCTATCCGCGCGCCCTTGCGCCGCTAGGCTTCGATCTCATGAGCCAGCAGCCGAAGCGCGGCGACCGTAGCCGACGTGATGATGACCGCTACCTCTTCCTGGAAGCGCTGATTTCGGCCCAGCAAAAGCTCTACATCAGCTATATCGGGCACTCCATTCAGGATAACAGCGAGCGTTTCCCGTCGGTGCTGGTGCAGGAGCTGGTGGATTACATCGGTCAAAGTCACTATCTGCCGGGCGACGAACTGCTTAACTGCGACGAGAGCGAGCAGCGGGTAAAAAAACATATTACCCATCTTCACAGCCGTATGCCGTTTGACCCGATCAACTACGTCGACAACGAACAGCAAAGCTACGCCCGCGAATGGCTCCCCGCTGCGAGGAAAGAGGGGCAAGCCCATACGGATTTCATTCAGGAACTGGAATCTCGCCCAATCGAAACACTGACGTTTGAACAATTGCAGCGCTTTTGGGCGCACCCGGTACGGGCGTTTTTCCAGCAGCGACTGCAGGTGAACTTCCGCTCCGAGGAGAGTGAAATCCCGGATGCAGAACCCTTTACCCTCGACGGATTAAGCCGCTACCAGTTGAATCAGCAGCTGCTCAATGCGCTGGTGGAAGAGGAAAATGCGCAAATGCTGTTCCGCCGCTATCGGGCTGCGGGGCAACTCCCTTACGGTGCATTCGGAGAAATTGCCTGGGACATGCAGTGTCAGGAGATGCAGGCCCTGGCGGACCGGGTGGTGGAGTGCCGTCAGCCGGGTAAAAGCCTCGAAATTGATCTGACGTGCAACGGCATTCAGCTGACGGGCTGGTTACAGCAGGTTCAACCGGACGGCTTGCTGCGCTGGCGTCCTGCCATGCTCAGTGTTTCACAGGGTTTGCAACTCTGGCTCGAACATCTTGTCTACAGTGCCTGTGGCAACGAAGGCGAAAGCCGGTTGTTTGTGCGTAAGGATGGCGAATGGCGATTCCCACCGATGGCTGCCGATCGGGCATTAGCCTATCTGGAGCCCTACATTGAGGGCTATCGTCAGGGGATGAACAAACCGCTGCTGTTGCTCCCAGAAAGTGGGGGCGCGTGGATAAAAGCTTGTTACGACGCGCAGAATGATGCCATGTTAACGGATGACGTCACGCTGCAAAAAGCGCGCAGCAAGTTTTTACAGGCGTACGAAGGGAACATGATGGTGCGCGGAGAGGGTGATGATGTCTGGTATCAGCGTTTATGGAGAACCCTGGAGCCGGAGTACTTCGAGGTCATCACGCAAGAGGCGCAGCGCTATCTGTTACCTTTGTTTAAATATAATCAGTCCTGATGATTGTATAAAAATTGCGCAGGGAAAGGTGTTCATTTATTATGCCCATCTTGTCACGGACTGATGTACCAACATAAAGAGATGCTGGCGTGCCCAGCACGCAAATTGTTAATGATGTAGCCGTGATGAAGAGGTAGTGAATGCCAGGCAGCACCTTGTTTAAAGCGTTTGTATTGTTTGTCGCCCTCTGGGCTCCCCTCACTCAGGCAGATACCGGTTGGCAACCCGTTCAGGAAACAATCCGTAAGAGCGAAAAAGACACTCGCCAATATCAGGCGATTCGCCTTGATAACGGGATGACTGTGCTGCTGGTTTCTGACCCGCAGGCGGTGAAGTCGCTCTCTGCGCTGGTGGTGCCGGTGGGCTCGCTGGAAGATCCTGACGCGCATCCGGGCCTGGCTCATTATCTTGAGCACATGACGCTGATGGGCTCCAAAAAATACCCACAGCCGGACAGTCTCTCCGAATTCCTCAAAATGCACGGCGGCAGCCACAATGCCAGCACCGCGCCGTATCGCACCGCGTTTTATCTGGAAGTCGAAAACGATGCGCTGGAAGGGGCGGTAGACAGTCTCGCCGATGCCATCGCCTCGCCGCTGCTTGATAAAAAATATGCCGATCGCGAGCGTAACGCCGTCAATGCCGAGCTGACCATGGCCCGTACCCGAGACGGTATGCGTATGGCTCAGGTCAGCGCCGAAACCATCAACCCGGCGCACCCCGGCTCGCGTTTTTCCGGGGGAAATCTCGAAACCCTGAGCGACAAACCTGGCAGCCCGGTGCTTGATGCCTTACACGCGTTTCGCGATAAATATTATTCCGCCAACCTGATGAAAGCGGTGGTCTACAGCAACAAACCGTTGCCGGAGCTGGCGCGCATCGCAGCGCAAACCTATGGCCGCGTCCCCAACAAAAACATCGACAAGCCGGAAATCACCACGCCAGTGGTCACCGACGAGCAGAAAGGCATCATCATTCACTACGTTCCGGCCATGCCGCGAAAAGTGCTGCGTGTCGAATTCCGTATTGATAACAACACCGCCCAGTTCCGCAGTAAAACGGACGAACTGGTCACCTATCTGATCGGCAACCGCAGTCCGGGCACGCTCTCGGACTGGCTGCAAAAGCAGGGCCTGGTAGAGGGCATCCGCGCTGACTCCGATCCGGTCGTGAATGGCAACAGCGGTGTGCTGGCTATCTCGGCAACCCTGACTGACAAAGGCCTCGCGCACCGCGATGAAGTGGTTGCGGCGATTTTCAGCTATCTCTCGCTGCTTCGTGATAAAGGCGTTGATAAACGCTACTTTGACGAGCTGGCCCATGTGCTGGATCTCGACTTCCGCTATCCGTCGATCACCCGCGATATGGACTATGTCGAATGGCTGGCTGACACCATGATCCGCGTCCCGGTCGAACATACGCTGGATGCGGTCAACATTGCCGATCAGTATGACGCCGACGCTATCAAAGCGCGTCTGGCGATGATGACCCCGCAAAACGCCCGTATCTGGTACATCAGCCCGAAAGAGCCGCATAACAAAACGGCGTACTTCGTCGATGCACCGTATCAGGTGAATAAAATCAGCGCGCAAACCTTCGCGGACTGGCAGAAAAAAGCCGGAGAGATTGCCCTGCAACTGCCGGAACTGAACCCATACATCCCTGATGATTTCACGCTGATCAAACCTGCGAAGGAATACCCGCATCCGGAACTGATCGTTAACGAACCGACTTTACGCGTGGTCTATACCCCGAGCCGCTACTTTGCCAGCGAGCCGAAGGCGGATGTCAGCGTCGTGCTGCGTAACCCGCAGGCGATGGACAGCGCCAAAAATCAGGTCATGTTTGCCCTGAATGACTACCTGGCAGGCATCGCCCTCGATCAGCTGAGTAACCAGGCTGCCGTGGGCGGGATCAGTTTCTCCACCAACGCTAACAACGGACTGATGGTCAACGCCAACGGCTACACCCAGCGTCTGCCGCAGCTTTTCGAAGCGCTGCTGGACGGGTATTTCAGCTACACGCCGACCGAAGAGCAGCTTGAACAGGCGAAATCCTGGTACGCGCAGATGATGGATTCGGCGGAAAAAGGCAAAGCCTTCGATCAGGCGATTATGCCGGTGCAGATGCTGTCGCAGATCCCGTACTTCCAGCGTGAAACCCGCCGTGCGCTGCTGCCGTCGATCACCCTGAAAGAGGTGCTGGACTACCGTACCGCCCTGAAAACGAACTCGCGGCCAGAGTTCCTGATTGTCGGCAACATGAGCGAAGACCAGGCCAAAACCCTCGCGCAGAATGTTCGCAAGCAGCTGGGAGCGAACGGCAACGAGTGGTGTCGTAACCAGGACGTGCTGGTGGATAAACAGCAGAATGTGATCTTCGAAAAAGCGGGCAGCAGCACGGATTCCGCGCTGGCCGCCGTCTTTGTCCCGACCGGCTACGATGAGTTTGCCAGCTCCGCCTACAGCGCGGTGCTGGGGCAAATCATCCAGCCGTGGTTCTACAACCAGCTGCGTACCGAAGAACAGCTCGGCTATGCGGTGTTTGCGTTCTCGATGAACGTCGGTCGCCAGTGGGGCCTCGGCTTCTTGCTGCAAAGCAGCGACAAACAGCCCGCTTATCTTTGGCAGCGTTATCAGGCGTTCTTCCCGCAGGCGGAAGAGAAACTGCGCAAAATGACGCCAGAAGAGTTTGCCCAAATTCAGCAGGCGGTGATCGCGCAGGTGGTGCAAGCTCCGCAGACCCTGGGCGAAGAAGCGTCGCAGTTGAGCAAAGATTTCGACCGGGGGAATATGACCTTCGATTCCCGTGATAAAGTAGTGGCCGAGATAAAACAGCTGACGCCGCAAAAGGTTGCCGATTTCTTCCACCAGGCGGTGGTGAAGCCGCAAGGTATGGCATGCTTGTCTCAGGTTTCCGGCAGCCAGAACGGAAAAGTGGATTATGTGGATCCGCAGGGCTGGAAAGTCTGGGAGAGCGTCAGCGCATTACAGAAATCGATGCCCTGGAGTAAGAAAGAATGACCGACACCGCTGAGTCCCTTGATCCCTTACGTTTGCCGTTGCAGGGCGAACGATTGATTGAAGCCTCAGCGGGAACCGGAAAAACCTTCACCATTGCCGCCCTGTACCTGCGCCTGTTGCTGGGTCTGGGCGGTAATGCTGCGTTTGGGCGTCCGCTCAGCGTGGAGCAGCTGCTGGTGGTGACCTTCACCGAAGCGGCGACCGCCGAACTACGTGGGCGTATTCGGTTGAACATTCACGAACTGCGCATCGCCTGCCTGCGTCAAACCACCGATAACCCCCTTTACGCTCGCCTGCTGGAAGAGATCACCGACAAACAGCAGGCGGCCCAATGGCTGCTGCTGGCCGAGCGTCAAATGGACGAAGCGGCCGTCTTTACCATTCACGGTTTTTGCCAGCGCATGCTGAGCCTGAATGCGTTTGAATCGGGCATGCTCTTTGAACAACAGCTCATCGAAGATGAATCCGAGCTGCGCCATCAGGCCTGCGCGGATTTCTGGCGTCGCCACTGTTACCCGCTCCCGCGCGACATCGCCGAAGCGGTGCACGCCATGTGGAAAGGGCCGGAAGAACTTTTGCGCGCGATCGAGCGCTATCTGCAAGGCGAAGCGCCTGCGATAAAATCCCCGCCGCCTGCGGACGAAACTCTCGCGGCGAGGCACGAGAAAATCATTTCACTGATCGCCGCCCTGAAGCAGAAATGGTGCGATTCTGTCGCCGACATTGAGTCCATTCTGGAAAATTCCGGCATTGACCGACGCAAGTTCAACCGCGGCAATCAGGGGAAATGGATCGAAAAAATCAGCGCCTGGGCGCAGGAAGAGACGCGGGGCTATCAGCTTCCCGACGCGCTGGAAAAGTTTTCCCAAAGTTTCCTGGTGGAGCGCACCAAAGCCGATGGCGTTGTGCCTGAACATCCGCTGTTTGTCGCGATTGAAACCCTGCTGGCGCAGCCGCTCACCCTCAACGATTTAATGATCACGCGTGCGATGGCGGAGATCCGCGAAACGGTCGCCCGCGAAAAGCGTCGCCGCGGCGAGCTGGGCTTTGACGATATGCTGAGCCGCCTGGATGCGGCGCTCGGCAGTGAGAACGGCGACGCGCTGGCGGCGGCCATCCGCACCCGTTTCCCGGTGGCGATGATCGATGAATTCCAGGACACCGACCCGCAGCAATACCGCATTTTCCGCCGCATCTGGCGCCAGCAGCCGGATACGGCGCTACTGCTGATTGGCGATCCCAAGCAGGCAATCTACGCCTTTCGTGGCGCGGATATCTTCACCTACATGAAAGCCCGCGGCGAGGTCGAAGCGCATTACACGCTGGACACCAACTGGCGTTCCGCGCCGGGGATGGTGGCGAGCGTCAACACGCTTTTTGCGCGGATGGACGCGGCATTCATGTTCAAGGAAATTCCCTTTTCATCCGTGAAATCGGCGGAGAAAAACAGCGCGCTGCGGTTTGAATTTCGCGGTGAAATTCAGCCTGCGATGAACTTTTGGCTGATGGACGGCGAAGGCTGTGGCGTCAGCGACTATCAGAACTTTATGGCGCAGCAGTGCGCGGCGCAGATCCGCGACTGGCTCAGCGCCGGCGCGCAGGGCCAGGCGCTGCTGTGGAAAGGTGAAACCGCCAAAGCGGTCAGCGCCTCGGACATCACCGTGCTGGTGCGCAGCCGCCAGGAGGCGTCCCTGGTTCGCGATGCGCTCACGATGCTCTCGATCCCGTCGGTTTATCTCTCTAACCGCGACAGCGTGTTTGAAACGCTCGAAGCGCAGGAGATGCTCTGGCTGCTACAAGCCGTGCTGACGCCGGAGCGAGAGAGCACGCTGCGCAGCGCGCTGGCAAGCTCGATGCTCGGCCTGAATGCGCGCGACATCGACGCGCTGAATAACGATGAAAGCGCATGGGATGCGGTGGTCGAAGAGTTCACCCATTATCGCGAACGCTGGCAGAAACGCGGCGTGATGGCGATGCTGCGCGAACTGATGACGCAGCGGCAGGTCGCGGAAAACATGCTGGCAACGGCAGGCGGCGAGCGCCGTCTGACCGACATTTTGCACATCAGCGAGCTGCTGCAGGAGGCGGGATCGCAGCTTGAGAGCGAGCATGCTCTGGTGCGCTGGCTGTCGCAGCACATCGCCGATCCTAACAGTAATGCCTCAAGCCAGCAGATGCGTCTCGAAAGCGACAAGCATCTGGTGAAAATCGTCACCATCCACAAATCCAAAGGGCTGGAATACCCGCTGGTGTGCCTGCCGTTTATCGCCAACTATCGCGCGCAGGACCAGGCGTTCTATCACGATCGCGTGTCGTTCGAACCGGTGCTGGATCTCAGCAAAGCCGATGCCAGCGTTGAGCTCGCCGAAGCCGAACGTCTGGCGGAAGATTTACGCCTGCTGTATGTCGCCCTGACGCGTTCCGTCTGGCATTGCAGCCTGGGCGTCGCGCCGCTGTTCCGCCGTCGCGGCGAAAAAGCGGGGGAGAGCGATTTCCATCTCAGTGCCCTCGGGCGGCTGATTCAAAAGGGCGAACCCAAAGACGCCGCCGGGCTGCGTCAGTGCCTCGACGAATTATGCGGCGACAATATCGCGCTGCAGATCCCCGGTCAGCCCGATCTTTCCCGCTGGCAGATGCCCGAGCTTTCGGTGCCTGATTTAGGCGCACGGCAGATCATCCGCGCGCTGAGGGATGACTGGCGTGTGACCAGCTACTCCGGCCTGCAGCAGCACGGACAGAATATCGCTCAGGATCTAATGCCAAAGCTCGATGTAGATGCTTCGGGCGTGGGCGAAGTGGTGGAAGAACCCGAACTGACGCCCCATCAGTTCCCGCGCGGCGCATCGCCCGGAACCTTTTTGCACAGCCTGTTCGAAACGCTCGACTTTACCCAGCCGGTGTCGCCGGAGTGGGTGCTGGAGACGCTGCAAAAAGGCGGATACGACGCCCATTGGCAGCCGGTGCTGACCGAGTGGATCACCGCGATTTTACAGGCTCCGCTCACCGAAGCCGGCGTATCTCTCAGTCAGCTCACGGCAAAAGAGAAGCAGGTCGAGATGGAGTTCTATCTCCCGATTGCCGGGCCGCTGACGGCGGATGCCCTTGATGCGATTATTCGCGAGCACGATCCGCTGTCGAAGAACTGCCCGCCGCTCAATTTCCGCCAGGTGAGCGGGATGCTGAAAGGCTTTATCGATTTAGTATTCCGCCACGAGGGCCGCTATTACCTGCTGGATTACAAATCCAACTGGCTGGGTGAGAACAGCGAGGCTTACACCCGGGAGGCGATGGCCGCGGCGATGCAGTCGCACCGCTACGATTTGCAGTATCAGCTTTACACTCTGGCGCTGCATCGCTATCTGCGCCATCGCATCGCGGATTATGACTATGACGACCATTTCGGCGGCGTCATTTATCTGTTCTTACGCGGCGTTGATGCCAAAGATCCGCAGTCGGGGATCTTCACGACGCGACCTGATTCGGTACTGATTGATAAAATGGACCGGCTGTTTGCCGCAAACACGGAAGAGGTGGCCCAATGACGATGAAAGATCTGTTACTGGCGGCGGTAGAGCAGCGCGTGCTGCGCCCGCTGGATGCGCAGTTTGCCATGATGGTTGCTGGTGACGACGCGGCGGTGATGCTGGCCGCTGCGATTTTAAGCCGTGATGCTGGTGAGGGCCATGTCTGTTTGCCGCTCTCGCGCCTGATGCCGGACGAGAAAACGCCGGTGCCGCTGCAGGCCTGTTTCGCGCTGATCGGTGAAACGACAGACTGGCCAGGCGTACTGCTGCGCTCACGCGCGGTGAGTCAGGGCGAAATCCCGACGCCGCTCATCCTTTGCAATGACCGGCTGTATCTCAATCGCATGTGGCGCAATGAGCTGGCGATTGCGCATTTCTTCAATGAGTCCAACCAGCCGTTGCCCTACGACGATGCCCAGCTGATTCAAACCCTGAATGACCTGTTCGGTGAGTCGGAAACGGTGAACTGGCAAAAAGTGGCCGCGGCGGTGGCGCTGACGCGGCGCATATCGGTCATCTCCGGCGGGCCGGGGACCGGGAAAACCACCACCGTGGCAAAACTGCTGGCGGCGCTGATCCAGATGGCGGGGGAGCAGAAGTGCCGTATCCGCCTGGCGGCCCCTACAGGAAAAGCGGCGGCGCGACTGACGGAATCTCTGGGCGGTACGCTGCAAAAACTGCCGCTTAACGATGCGCAGCGCAAGCTGTTCCCGAGTGAAGCCAGCACCTTGCACCGCTTGCTCGGCGCACAGCCCGGCAGCCAGCGTCTGCGCTATCACGCGGGCAATCCGCTGCACCTCGACGTGCTGGTGGTCGACGAAGCGTCGATGATCGATCTGACGATGATGTCGCGCCTGATTGACGCGCTCCCGCCGCACGCCCGCGTGATTTTCCTCGGCGATCGCGATCAGCTGGCCTCGGTTGAGGCCGGGGCGGTGCTGGGAGATATCTGTAATTATGCCAGCGCAGGGTACACCGCTCAGCGCGCGCAGGAGTTGTCGCACCTGACCGGATGTCCGATTGAAGGGAATCATGAGCAACGGGCGGGGGCTTTGCGCGACAGCCTGTGCCTGCTGCAAAAAAGCTACCGCTTCGGCAGCGACTCCGGCATCGGCCAGCTCGCGGCGGCGGTCAATCGCGGCGATCGCACGGCCATCAGGTCAGTGTTTAGCGGCGCTTTTGCGGATATCGAGAAAAAGCCGCTCCAGACGGGCGAGGAGTATCTCGCGATGCTCGACGATGCGTTGCAGGGCTACCAGCATTTCCTGTCGAGCGTGCAGCAGCAGGATGCGCCGGAGGCGGTCATCGCTGCGTTTGGCGAATATCAGCTGCTCTGTGCCCTGCGTGAGGGCCCGTTTGGCGTGACGGGGCTGAATGAACGGCTCGAACAGGCGTTAGCGCAGAAGCGAAAAATTACCCGCCAGCCGCACTCGCGCTGGTATGAGGGGCGTCCGGTGATGATCTCACGCAACGACAGCGCGCTGGGGCTGTTTAACGGTGATATTGGTATTGCCCTCGATCGCGGACAGGGGCTGCGCGTCTGGTTTCAGATGCCGGATGGCAGCGTGAAATCGGTCCAGCCAAGCCGCCTGCCGGAACACGAAACCGCGTGGGCGATGACGGTGCATAAATCGCAAGGATCGGAATTCGACCACGCAGTGCTGATTCTGCCCGCGCAGATGTCGCCGGTGGTGACGCGCGAGCTGGTGTATACCGCTATCACACGCGCGCGGAGACGATTGTCGCTCTATGCCGACGAGCGTGTTCTGGCGCAGGCCGTCACCACGCGTACCGAGCGTCGCAGCGGGTTGAGTGCGGTGTTTGAATCAGCTTAAATCGGCCATCAGTACCTTTGAACGGCGCTGATAGTTGTACATCTCTTTTTTACTCTCCGGCAGCAAATCAATATCGACCGGCGTAAAGCCGCGTTCCTGGAACCAGTGAATGCTGCGGGTTGTCAGGACGAAGAGTTTGTTCAGGCCGATTTGTCGCGCCTGAGCGGCGACCCGCTCCAGCAAGACTTCTCCGCGCGATGAGCTGCGATAATCCGGATGCACCGCCACGCAGGCCATCTCACCGATCTTCTCCTCCGGGAACGGATAGAGCGCCGCACAGGCGATCGTCAGGTTGTCGCGCTGAATGATGGTGAATTTGTCGATCTCCATCTCCAGCTGTTCGCGGGAGCGGCGCACCAGAATGCCCTGCTGCTCCAGCGGGCGAATCAGTTCCAGAATCCCGCCGATGTCGTTAATGGTGGCGCGACGAATTTGCTCCGCGCTTTCCATGACGATCTGTGTGCCGATCCCGTCGCGGGAGAACAGCTCCTGCAACAGCGCACCATCTTCCTGATAGCTGATCAGGTGGCTGCGACGCACGCCGCTGCGGCAGGCTTTAACCGCCCCGCGCAGGAAACGCACGGTGCCGGAGTGGTAATCACCTTCCGCTTCCAGCGCTTCGACGCGCGCCTGGGCTTCGTTAGGGAACAGCTCCGAAACGATATCTCCCTGTTCGTTAAACACCCCCTGAGAGGAGCAGAAGCCGATCATCTTCTCGGCTTTCAGTTTGATCGCCAGCTGCGTCGCGACCTCTTCGGAGGTGAGGTTGAAGCTTTCACCGGTCACAGACACGGCTACCGGGCCCATCAGGACAATCGCGCCGTTATCGAGCTGACGATGAATCGCCTCTTCGTCGATACGACGGATACGCCCGCTGTGGCAGTAATCCACGCCATCATCCACGCCTAATGGCTGGGAAATGATGAAATTGCCGCTGACCACGTTGATGTGCGCCCCCTGCAGCGGGGTGTTGTTGAGGCTCATCGACAGGCGCGCGGTGATATCCAGCTGCAACTGCCCGGCTGCCTGCTTAACCAGCTCCAGGGTTTTGGCGTCAGTCACGCGGGTGTGTTTGTGATAAATCGGCTCATGGTGATGTGCCGCGAGGTTGGCGTCGATCTGCGGACGTGCGCCGTACACCACAACCAGACGGATGCCGAGGCTGTGAAGAAGGCCGATGTCATTGACAATGCTGGAAAAGTTCTCATGCTCGATGGCTTCACCACCCAGCATGATGACAAACGTTTTTCCCCGATGGGTATTGATGTAGGGAACAGAATGGCGGAATCCCTGGACCAGTTCGGTTCTACGTTCCTTAACCACGGCACAACCCCTCAGTGAATGTTTATTCGTATTTTCTGTATTTTTATTCGATTATCGCCGCGCGCGCAACCCTAAAATCATCGCCAACCCGAGAAAAAATTAAGTGATGCGTGCGTTACTGCATGATTGTTTACCCTTTTATAGATGACAGGTTATGCGTCATTCGTTAAAGTTTTCGGTCAATTTGGCCGTTTTATCTATGAATTCGTTTTCTTGCTCGGGAGAAGCATGTCGGGATCCAAATCAGCAATAAGCCGCCGCCGCTTGCTACAAGGGGCTGGGGCGATGTGGTTGCTTAGCGTCAGTCAGGTAGCATTCGCCGCTGTGAGTCAGGTGGTGGCGGTGCGCGTCTGGCCGTCTTCGACCTATACGCGCGTGACGGTAGAGTCTAATCAGGTACTGAAATACAAACAGTTTGCGTTGAGCAATCCTGAGCGTGTGGTGGTGGATATCGAGGGCGTGAATCTCAACTCGGTGCTGAAAGGCATGGGGGCGCAGATCCGTGGCGACGATCCTTACATTAAATCGGCCCGCGTCGGCCAGTTCGATCCACAAACCGTGCGCATGGTGTTTGAGCTAAAGCAGAACGTGAAGCCGCAGCTGTTCGCCCTCGCGCCGGTGGCGGGGTTTAAAGAGCGTCTGGTGATGGATCTCTACCCGGCGAATGCGACGGATATTCAGGATCCGCTCCTCGCGCTGCTGGAAGATTACAACAAAGGCGATCTTGAGAAACAGGTACCGCCGGCCCAGAGCGGCCCGAAACCGGGCAAAGCGGGGCGTGACCGTCCGATTGTGATCATGCTCGATCCAGGCCACGGCGGGGAAGACTCCGGTGCGGTCGGGAAATATCGTACGCGGGAAAAAGACGTGGTGCTGCAAATTGGTCGCCGTCTGAAGGCGCTGATCGATCAAGAGGGCAACATGCGGGCGTACATGACGCGCAATGAAGACGTGTTCATTCCGCTCAAAGTGCGCGTGGCGAAAGCCCAGAAGCAGCGCGCCGACCTGTTTGTCTCTATTCACGCGGATGCCTTTACCAGCAGACAGCCGAGCGGTTCGTCGGTCTTTGCGCTCTCGACTAAAGGGGCGACCAGTACGGCGGCACGTTTGCTGGCGGATTCCCAGAACGCCTCCGACCTTATCGGTGGGGTAAGCAAGAGCGGCGATCGCTATGTCGATCACACCATGTTCGATATGGTGCAGTCCCTGACCATCACCGACAGCCTGAAATTTGGCAAAGCGGTGCTGGGGAAACTCGGGAATGTGAACAAGCTGCACAAGAATAGCGTTGAGCAGGCAGGGTTTGCGGTGCTGAAGGCCCCGGATATTCCGTCGATTCTGGTCGAAACCGCGTTTATCAGTAACGTGGAAGAGGAGCGTAAGCTCAAGACCGCGAAGTTCCAGCAGGAAGTGGCGGAGTCGATTCTGGCAGGGATTAAGGCGTATTTCTCGGATGGCGCGACGTTGGCCAGAAGAGGGTAGTGGCATCAGCCGGGTTCACGCCCGGCAAATTCACAAACGGCAGATACAAAAAAACACCCTTGAGGGTGTCTATTGTTTTGAGATGCATTGTTTTTCGAAGAATTGGTTGCGGGGGCCAGATTTGAACTGACGACCTTCGGGTTATGAGCCCGACGAGCTACCGGGCTGCTCCACCCCGCGTCCGTATTTCTTCTTTTTACATCTTACTGCTTAAAAATTTGATTGGTTGCGGGGGCCAGATTTGAACTGACGACCTTCGGGTTATGAGCCCGACGAGCTACCGGGCTGCTCCACCCCGCGTCCGTCTTTCTACTGAGCAAAAACATCGTAGAAAGTACTGCATCAAATTTTAATTGGTTGCGGGGGCCAGATTTGAACTGACGACCTTCGGGTTATGAGCCCGACGAGCTACCAGGCTGCTCCACCCCGCGTCCGTGGATGCGCACTATACTCGGATAGGTTTTTGATGCAACCCTTTTTCACATAAATTCCTAAATTAGTACGTAATTTGAACGACATCGCGTTATCCGTATGATTATTGCGCAAAACCTGCCTCAGGATGCGCTATCAGATTTCATTAGCCTGAGGGGTTTGTTATCTTCTTTATAGCGACTCAGGGCAACTTAAAGACGAGATATAATGAAAGGACGTTGGGCGAAGTATCTGATGACGGGCGCAATGGTAGCGATTCTTGCGGCCTGTAGCTCTAAACCGACCGATCGCGGTCAGCAATATAAAGACGGGAAGTTCTCCCAGCCTTTCTCTTTAGTTAATCAGCCGGATGCCGTCGGTGCCCCGATCAACGCGGGTGACTTTGCTGAGCAGGTCAACCAGATCCGCACTGCGTCGCCGCGTCTGTACGGTTCGCAGAACAGCATCTATAACGCTGTGCAAGATTGGCTGCGTGCAGGCGGAGATACGCGCACCATGCGTCAGTACGGCATTGACGCCTGGCAGATGGAAGGGGCCGATAACTACGGCAACGTCCAGTTCACCGGCTACTACACGCCGGTTGTCCAGGCGCGGCACACCCGCCAGGGCGAGTTCCAGTATCCTATCTACCGCATGCCGCCAAAACGTGGTCGTCTGCCGTCTCGCGCGGACATCTATGCCGGTGCGCTGAACGAAACCTATGTGCTGGCCTACAGCAACTCGCTGATGGATAACTTCATCATGGACGTGCAGGGCAGCGGATACATTGATTATGGCGATGGTTCACCGCTGAACTTCTTTAGCTACTCCGGTAAAAACGGCCACGCCTACCGCAGTATCGGCAAAGTGCTGATCGACCGTGGGGAAGTAAAGAAAGAAGATATGTCGATGCAGGCCATCCGCGAGTGGGGCGAAAAACACAGCGAAGCAGAAGTGCGCGAGCTGCTGGAGCAGAACCCGTCCTTCGTCTTCTTTAAACCGCAAAACTTTGCGCCAGTGAAAGGGGCCAGCGCGGTTCCGCTGATTGGCCGGGCGTCGGTGGCTTCCGATCGTTCTATTATTCCACCGGGCACTACGCTGCTGGCAGAAGTGCCGACTCTCGACAACAACGGCAAATTTAGCGGCCAGTATGAATTACGCCTGATGGTGGCGCTGGATGTCGGTGGGGCGATTAAAGGCCAGCACTTCGATATTTATCAGGGTATTGGCTCTGATGCTGGTCACCGAGCGGGCTGGTATAACCATTATGGCCGCGTATGGGTACTCAAACCTGCAGCAGGTGCTGGCAACGTTTTCAGCGGCTGAGTGTGGTAATCTAGCGCGTAATATTTACCGCCTTCTCATCTATAGAGAAGGGCAGGGTGAGGATAAAACCTCACCCTTTTTACATCCTGAGGTCTTATGTCTGCGTTAATCAGCGATGCATGGCGTCAACGTTTTGGCGGCACAGCGCGTTTATATGGTGAAAAAGCCCTGCAACTGTTTGCGGATGCACACGTGTGCGTCGTCGGCATCGGCGGAGTCGGCTCCTGGGCGGCCGAGGCGCTGGCGCGTACCGGCATTGGCGCGATTACGCTCATTGATATGGATGATGTGTGCGTCACCAACACTAACCGTCAGATCCACGCCCTGCGCGATAACGTCGGTCTGGCGAAAGCGGAAGTGATGGCCGATCGCATTCGCCTGATTAACCCGGAATGCCGCGTGACGGTGATCGATGATTTTGTGACGCCCGATAATGTGGCGCAATACATGGGCGCAGGGTTTAGCTATGTGATTGATGCAATTGACAGCGTGCGTCCGAAAGCGGCCCTGATAGCCTATTGCCGCCGCTACAAGGTTCCCTTAGTGACCACCGGCGGCGCGGGCGGTCAGATCGATCCGACGCAGATCCAGGTCGCCGATCTGGCGAAAACCATTCAGGATCCGCTGGCGGCCAAACTGCGTGAAAGGCTGAAAAGCGATTTTAACGTGGTGAAGAACAGCAAAGGGAAGCTCGGTGTGGACTGCGTATTCTCAACTGAAGCGCTGGTCTATCCGCAGTCAGACGGTTCCGTCTGCGCGATGAAAAGCACCGCCGAAGGGCCAAAACGGATGGACTGCGCCTCCGGTTTTGGCGCGGCGACGATGGTCACCGCGACCTTTGGGTTCGTCGCGGTCTCTCACGCCCTGAAGAAAATGATGGCTAAAGCTAGCCGTCAGGCCTGAACCTGACGGGCCGCATTCAGCACTGCTTCGCTGAGTGCGGTCAGCCCCTGGCTGCGGGAGGCGCTCAGCTGACCGCGCAGCCCCAGCTCATCAAAAAGAGCCAGCGGATCGCCATTCAACAGTTGCGCCGCGCTTTTACCTTCCACGGCGGTGAGTAGCACCGCCAGCAAGCCGCGCACGATGCGGCCTTCGCTGTCGCCAAAGAAATGCAGTTTATCCCCAGAGGTCGTCACACCGAGCCAGACGCGGTTTTCGCAGCCTGCGATCTCTTTCGCCTGCGCTTTAAGCTCGTCAGAAAGGGCGGGGAGCTGTTTGCCCAGCAGGATCAGCTGGCGGTATTTATCTTCCCACTGGGTGAGCGGGAGGAAGGTGTTTCGCAGCGTCTCTTCGGTGATCACGCTGCCGAAAGGATGCCCGGCTAAGGATGAGCTCGTCATTAATCCACCAGAAGTTCAAGGGCGCGATCGACGGCCGCCACCAGGGCGTGGACGTCGCTTTGCGTGTTGTAAGGAGCAAACGAGGCGCGCAGGGTACCGCTGACGCCAAGTGCCGCAAGAAGCGGCTGGGCGCAGTGCTGCCCGGCGCGCAGGGCGATGCCGTATTCGGCCAGCAGGGTGACCATATCGCTGTGATGAACGCCGGCAAAATCAAAGGCCAGCAGGCTGGAATCCTGAACGCGGAAAGATCGGAACCCCGGACGTTTTTTTAACTCTTCTTCTGCCAGCGTTGCCAGCCCGCGGCTCCAGCTTTCCGCCTGCACCACATCGGTATCGGCCAGCCACTCCAGCGCGGCGCTCAGACCAATGACCCCCGCAACGTTTGGCGTTCCGGCTTCGAGGCGATAAGGGATCTCCTGGGTTTTGAAACCGTCGAAACTCACTTCGGTGATCATCTTCCCACCGCCCAGCCAGGGCGTCATCTGCGCCAGCAGCGCCGGTTTGCCGTAGAGCGCGCCGATCCCGGTCGGGCCGTAGAGTTTATGGCCGGAGAAGGCGTAAAAGTCGATATCCAGCTGGCGAACGTCTGCCGGGAAATGCACCACGCCCTGTGCTCCGTCGACCATCACGATCACCCCGTGGCGGTGGGCGATGTCAATGGCGCGGGCAAGATCCGGGCAACCGCCGGTGACGTTCGACATCTGGCCGAGGGCCAGAATCCGACTGCGTGGGGTGATGAGTTCAGGAAGACGTGAGACGTCGGGCAGCAAATCAGTGCCCAGCGGCAGTTTGACGATCTGTGCGCCGGTTTGTTCCGCGACCATCAGCCAGGGCACCAGATTCGCGTGATGCTCGGCTTCACTGACGATAATCTCGTCCCCCGGCTGCAGGAGAGGGCGCGCGTAACACTGCGCGACCATATTGATGGCCTCAGTGGTACCACGGGTCCAGACGATATTTTTGCCGCTTTCGGCGTTCAGCAGACGCGCGACCTGATCGCGGGCGGCCTCGTAGCGCGCGGTCAAACGCTGCGCCTCGGCAAACTGACTGCGATGCACATTCCCGGCACTCAGGCTGTAGAACTGATTTGTCGCGTCGATCACGGCCAGCGGCTTAAGCGCTGTGGCGGCGCTGTCGAGATAAACACCGGCATCGGCCAGCGCCGGGAACTGTGCGCGAAAGTGCGCAGGAGTGAAAGCGTTCATGGAATTCCTCATATCAATACTGAGATCGTCGCGCACTTTTGGCGGCAGGGCAAGGTTGTTGATCGCTATCGGAATTGTCTGTTTGTCCTGGCAGGTCCTGAGAAGCAGGTTATGCTGAATAGTGTTAGGTGAATGTTTTAGCCTGTTTTAAATCGAGGATTAAATAGCATTAATTGCTAATGGAGAAAATTATGAACAAGACTGCCGCAATCTTTTCTGCCTGTGTAATGACTTTTGCCCTGAGCGCCTGTTCTGGTAACAACTACGTGATGCATACCAATGACGGTCGAACCATCGTCTCTGACGGGAAACCAAAAACCGATAATGAGACCGGGATGATCTCGTATAAGGATGCGAACGGGAACAAGCAGCAGATCAACCGCACTGACGTGAAAGAGATGGTTGAGCTTGATAAATAAGGAAATTTAGACCAAAAAAAAGCACCGCAAATAGGCGGTGCTACATTAATCACTATGGACAGACAGGGTAAATGTACAGGAAGTGAAAAAAGGGTAGCTTCGCTACCGTGATCTGAATTGCAGACCAATTGCAAACACAACAACACAACATCACAACCGTAAGCCAAAAGCCCTTCAGAACACGCATTCCAAAAAAAGCTTTTCGTTCCGGCTCAGGAAGTGCCGCCACTATAGGTATTTGCTGGTAGTTCCTCAACGGACAAATTATAATGGCTCAGATAAAAAAAACTAATAGGTTAAACGTTGTTTCCTATGTGTTAAATACCTTTAACATCTAAGCCTGATAACCATGTCGAAGCGATTACCACCCCTCAATGCATTACGAGTTTTTGATGCCGCAGCGCGCCATCTGAGCTTCACGCGCGCGGCCGATGAGCTTTTTGTGACGCAGGCCGCAGTAAGTCATCAAATCAAGTCTCTCGAGGATTTCCTGGGGCTTAAGCTGTTCCGTCGCCGCAACCGTTCGCTGCTTCTGACGGAAGAAGGGCAGAGCTATTTTCAGGATATCAAAGACATTTTTTCTCAGCTCACCGAGGCCACGCGCAAACTTCAGGCGCGAAGTGCAAAAGGGGCGCTGACGGTCAGTTTATTGCCCAGTTTTGCCATTCATTGGCTGGTGCCAAGACTCTCTAGCTTTAACTCAGCTTATCCGGGAATCGACGTCAGGATCCAGGCGGTCGACCGTCAGGAAGACAAACTGGCGGATGACGTCGACGTGGCGATTTTTTATGGTCGCGGCAACTGGCCAGGCTTGCGTGTTGAAAAATTATACGCAGAATATCTCCTGCCGGTGTGCTCACCGCTGCTGCTGACCGGTGACAAAGCGTTGAAAACGCCTGCCGATCTGGCGCAACATACGCTTTTACACGATGCTTCTCGCCGCGACTGGCAAACTTATACCCGCCAGTTGGGTCTTAATCATATTAATGTGCAGCATGGCCCCATCTTTAGCCACAGTGCGATGGTGTTACAGGCTGCCATACACGGACAGGGCGTGGCGTTGGCCAACAACGTGATGGCGCAGTCCGAAATTGAGGCAGGCCGCCTGGTCTGCCCGTTTAATGATGTTCTGGTCAGTAAGAATGCGTTTTATCTGGTTTGTCATGACAGTCAGGCAGAACTGGGTAAAATAGCCGCCTTCCGGCAGTGGATACTGGCGAAGGCGGCACATGAGCAAGAAAAATTCCGCTTTCGTTACGAATGATCATCTCTTTTGTGTGCCGGGCACGCATAACTTTTAGGACAGACACATGACCAGCCGTTTCATGCTGATTTTTGCCGCGGTGAGTGGCTTTATTTTTGTCGCACTGGGCGCGTTTGGCGCGCACGTGTTAAGCAAGTCCTTAGGGGTTGTTGAAATGGGCTGGATCCAGACCGGCCTTGAATATCAGGCGTTTCACACGCTGGCCATCTTTGGCCTCGCGGTGGCGATGCAGCGCCGGATTAGCATCTGGTTCTACTGGAGCAGCGTGTTTCTCGCGCTCGGAACCGTACTGTTTAGCGGCAGCTTGTACTGCCTCGCACTGTCACATTTGCGCCTGTGGGCGTTTGTTACACCCGTCGGCGGCGTCAGTTTCCTCGCCGGGTGGGTATTGATGTTTATCGGAGCTATCCGTCTGAAACGCAGGGGCGTTGTTCATGAGTAAGGTTGTTTTATATTGTCGCCCGGGGTTTGAGAAAGAGTGCGCCGCGGAAATTACGGACAAAGCGTCACGTCTGGACGTCTTCGGCTTTGCCCGCGTTAAAGAGCACTCGGGCTATGTGGTCTTCGAGTGCTATCAGCCTGATGATGCGGATAAGATCGTCAGCAAGTTACCCTTCAGCTCGTTGATTTTCGCCCGTCAGATGTTTGCCGCGGGCGAGCTGCTGACCGATTTGCCGCCAGACGATCGTATTGCCCCGATCTCCGGCATGCTGCAGGGCGTGGTTGAGAAGGGCGGCGATCTGCGCGTTGAAGTCGCGGATACCAACGAAAGCAAAGAGCTGATGAAGTTCTGCCGCAAATTCACCGTTCCGCTGCGCGCCGCGCTGCGTGAGGTGGGCGTGCTGACAAACTATGAGACGCCAAAGCGCCCTGTGGTGCATGTCTTCTTTATCGCCCCTGGCTGCTGTTATACCGGGTATTCCTACACGACGAACAACTCGCCGTTTTACATGGGCATCCCGCGCCTTAAGTTCCCGTCCGATGCGCCAAGCCGTTCAACGCTGAAACTGGAAGAGGCGTTCCACGTCTTTATTCCGGCCGACGAGTGGGATGAGCGCCTGGCGAACGGCATGTATGCCGTGGATCTGGGGGCTTGCCCTGGCGGCTGGACCTATCAGCTGGTGAAGCGCAACATGTGGGTTTCATCTGTCGATAACGGCCCGATGGCGCAAAGCCTGATGGATACCGGGCAGGTGACCTGGCTGCGTGAAGATGGTTTCCGCTATCGCCCGACCCGCAACAACATCACCTGGATGGTGTGCGATATGGTGGAGAAACCGGCGAAAGTGGCTGCGCTGATGGCTTCCTGGCTGGTAAACGGCTGGTGTCGTGAGACGATCTTCAACCTCAAGCTGCCGATGAAAAAGCGCTACGAAGAGGTGTCCCAGAACCTGGCGTATATTCAGGAGCAGCTGAATGCGCAGGGCATCAACGCCGAAATTCAGGCGCGTCAGCTGTACCATGACCGTGAAGAAGTGACGGTCCATGTTCGCCGCTGGTGGGCTGCGGTTGGTGGTCGTCGCGACGAGCGATAGTGCCTGTTGTTGTGCCCGGTGGCGCTTCGAGGTAAAAGCAAAACGGTAACCCTGGTTACCGTTTTTTATGTTTTCACCCTCTCCCTGTGGGAGAGGGCGGGGTGAGGGCATCAGACCGCAGAGGGGAAACTGTGCCGACCGGCAAATAACTTCGCTGAGCTTACCGCTCCAGCCTTAACTGCTGCAAATTCCCGTCTAACTGTAAATCCGTCTGTAACCGCGCCACGTCCCGGCAGATAAATGCCATCTCTTTGTGCGACTCCAGCTTCTTGCGCCACTTCTCGGGGACCTCTTCCAGATGGGCGTAAATCCCCTCCAGATCCTGAAAATCCGTTAACAGCTGGGCTGCGCTTTTGGGGCCAATCCCGGCGACGCCTGGTACTTTTGAGCTGCTGATCCCGGCAAGTCCCCAGTAATCCGGCAACTGCTGCGGTGAGACGCCAAATTCGCTGGCGATAAACGGCGCATCCAGCCAGCGTTTTTGGAAGTAATCCCGGATGCGAATAGTCGGGGAAAGCAGCTGGCAGTAGCCTTTATCCGTGGAGACAATGGTGGCCTGATGTCCGGCCCCCGCGACTTTTACCGCCAGGGTGGCGGCTAAATCGTCGGCTTCGTTGCCATGAGCGCCCCAGCACGGCACGCCACGTTGCTCAAAGGCGGCGCGAATGGCGGGCATTTCTGCATGCAGATCCTCTGGCATCGGGGCGCGTCCGGCTTTGTAGTCCGGTAAACGCTGATGACGCCAGCCGGTATTACGCGCTTCATCGTCGAACACGGCGACCACGTGCGTGGGCTGGCTGTGGCGAATCAGCTGCTCCAGCGCGTGCAGACAGGTGTCCTTACAGGGCGTGCCTTGCACCGCATGAATACGGCGAATCAGGTTGAGCGCGTCGACAATAAGCAAATGAACAGCCACAGATAATCTCCCTTCTGTTGATGAATAAAGGGTAACACTGTCAGCAGGATGAAACTACGAGAGGAGAGGGAATTGGGAAGGCGCCTCGCAAAAGCGAGGCGCACAGTTTTAATCGCAGGTGACGATCTTCATGGCCAGTCCGCCGCGCGAGGTTTCGCGGTATTTGGCATTCATATCTTTCCCTGTCTCGTACATGGTTTCGATAACCTTATCGAGACAAACACGCGGCTCGCTGGTACGGCGCAGGGCCATACGTGCGGCGTTGACCGCTTTCACGGAAGCAATCGCGTTACGCTCGATACACGGCACCTGTACCTGCCCGGCAACCGGGTCGCAGGTCAGTCCGAGGTTATGTTCCATGCCGATTTCCGCCGCGATACAGACCTGCGTTGGGCTACCGCCCAGCAGCTCCGTCAGGCCCGCCGCCGCCATGGAACAGGCCACGCCGACTTCGCCCTGGCAGCCCACTTCGGCACCGGAGATCGACGCGTTCATCTTGTACAGCGAGCCAATCGCACTGGTGACCAGCAGATAGCGCGCCAGCGAGTTAGCGTTCACTTCGCGGATGAATTTGTCGTAGTACGCCAGAACCGCCGGAACGATACCGCACGCGCCGTTAGTCGGCGCAGTGACCACGCGTCCGCCAGCGGCGTTTTCTTCGTTAACCGCCAGCGCGAACATGTTGATCCAGTCCACGACCGCCATCGGGTCGGTTGTGGTTTTGTCGGTGCTTACCAGCATACGACGCAATGCAGCAGCACGACGCGGGACGCGCAGTTTGCCCGGCAGAACGCCTTCGGTGGTGATCCCGCGCTCGATACCGCCGCGCATCACATCCCAGACGTTTTTGAAGTGCTGCTCCAGCTCTTCTTTGCTGTGCAGCGCCAGCTCGTTTTTCATCATCAGGCCGGAGAGTGACAGACCGGTTTCCTCACAATGACGCTGTAAATCTGCCGCATTTTTATACGGATAAGGCACCGCAACGGAGGAGTCGCTGGCCAGACCAAAGTGGTCTTCGTCGACGATAAAACCGCCGCCGATGGAGTAATAAGTTTGGCTGTAAATCGCCGTTTCGCCTGCCAGGGCGGTGATTCGCATCCCGTTCTCGTGCAGGGAGAGGTTGTCGGCATGGAAGTTCATGCACTTATCAACCGGGAATTCGACCTCATGCTCGCCGTTTGCCAGCAGCAGGCGGCCATGGGTATTCACGTCCTGAATGAATCCAGGGATTGAATCAATATCAACGGAATCCGGCAGGTTCCCCGCCAGGCCCATGATAATGGCGATGTCAGTATGGTGGCCTTTGCCCGTCAGGGACAGAGAGCCGTACACATCTACAACCACGCGCGTGACGTCGTGCAGAATGCCGCGTGAAATCAAGTCATCCGTGAATTGTTTACCGGCTTTCATTGGCCCGACAGTATGAGAGCTGGAAGGTCCAATACCGATTTTGAAGATATCGAATACGCTAATCATGATGCGTCCATGGCTATCAGTCAGAGGAGGAGTGCGCCGTCCGAAGACGGCGCAGGAGGTATTAGCTGAACAGAGAGAAGAAAATCGCGGAGATGGCAATCAGGCCCATAATCACAACGAAGACGTTGCTGATATGGCCGCTGTATTTACGCATTGCCGGGACTTTCTGAATCGCGTACATCGGCATCAGGAACAGAATCATCGCGATGATTGGGCCGCCCAGGGTTTCGATCATGCCGAGGATGCTCGGGTTCATGGTCGCAACAGCCCAGGTGGTCAACAGCATGAACAGGGCAGTGATTTTGTTCAGTTTGTTGATTTCAATGGTTTTGCCTTTACCGCGCAGGGATTTAATCACCATACCGTTAAAGCCTTCACGTGCGCCCAGGTAGTGGCCGAGGAAGGATTTGGTGATAGCGATAATCGCGATGATTGGCGCCATCCAGGCAATCAGCGGTGCGTTAAAGTGGTTAGCCAGGTAAGACAGAATCGAGATGTTCTGCGCTTTCGCCGCGGCCAGGTCTGCCGGGGAGAGGCTCAGTACGCAGCTGAACACGAAGAACATCACGGTGATAACCATCATGATGTGAGCGCGGGCCAGGATGCTGGAACATTTTTTCTCTGCGCCCTGACCGTACTCTTCACGTTTCGCGACGGCGAAAGAGGAGATGATCGGGGAGTGGTTGAAGGAGAAGACCATTACCGGAATCGCCAGCCACAGAGTCATCCACAGGCCGTTACCGGTGGCAGATGCGCTGCTCAGGGACAGAGTTTCCAGCGCTGCGCCGTTCCACTGTGGAACCAGGTAGAACGCCAGCACCATCAGGGCAATCACGAACGGGAAGACCAGCACGCTCATCGCCTTAACAATCATCTGCTCGCCGAAACGAACGATGGTCATCATGCCGACAATCAGGATCAGAGACAGAATCGCACGCGGTGGCGGCGTCATGTGCAGCTGGTGCGTCATGAAGCTTTCAACGGTGTTAGTAATCGCCACGCTATAAACCAGCAGAATCGGGTAAATCGCGAAGAAGTAGAGCAGGGTAATCAGTTTACCTGCGCCGACGCCAAAGTGTTCTTCAACCACTTCGGTGATGTCTTCGCCAGGGTTTTTACCGGACAGCACAAAACGGGTCAGGCCGCGGTGTGCAAAGTAAGTCATCGGGAAAGCAATGATAGCCATGATGATCAGCGGAATCAGACCGCCAACGCCTGCGTTGATAGGCAGGAACAGGACACCCGCGCCGATTGCTGTACCGTACAGGCCCAGCATCCACATGGTGTCCGTTTTGCGCCATCCACTTCGGGATTCTGTCGAAGCAATGGTGCTGGTTTGAGTGGTTTCCATCTATTTCTCCTGGAGGAAGCAATTTGTCAGGCTTTTTAGTCAATTCCGATGAAAAATGGCCTGACGGTAATATGAAATTCGTTCAATGACGGTTTTTTTATAATTTTTGCCCGTAACTATTGGCGGGCGGAAAGATACATTTAAGTGATGAATGTATCAGTGATCCTGATCCCAAATGCAATAATCCACTTTTGAAGTGGGCATATTTAGACCAAAAAACTGTTAATAAAACGTCAAAGCGGATTTACGGGCGCGAAGGCTACCATTAACGACATACGGCGTGAAAGCTCAGACGGTGAGATACGTGGGTTTCGCTGCAAAGATGGTGATTTTTAGTTTTTTCTTGCAGTTAATTTAGATTAAGGCTGATAAACCACGGTCGCAAAATGCAGGTAATCGTTTGCGTGGTGAATGGAATTGTAAATAAGATAAGTAATATCTATGTTTTATCAGCAGAAATTAAAAAGCCGGGGGATCCCCGGCTTAAACATGAAGTGAAATTTGCGGTCAGGCACAGATCTCGTAGCACGGGATATAGGCTGAACCGGGCAACTTCATACGATGCTGGGCGACAAAGCCCTGCAGAAGATCATCCATGCGGCGCATCATCTCGCTGTCGCCGTGGATTTTGTAAGGGCCGTGCTCTTCGATGGCGCGAATGCCCACCTCTTTGACGTTACCGGCCACGATGCCGGAGAACGCGCGACGCAGATCCGCCGCCAGCACTTCCACCGGTTGATCCGGATACAGTTTCAGGTTCGCCATGTTTTCATGGGACGGCTCAAATGGCTTCTGCAGATCCGGCGCAATGCGAATCGACCAGTTAAAGCTGTAGGCATCCCCCGTATCACGACGGTTCTCTTTCACCAGCGGCATCGCCTTTTTCATCTGACGCGCCACTTCAGCCGCATCGTCAATGATGATGCGATAGTGGCTACGCGCCGCTTCACCTAAGGTGTGAACGATAAACTCATCCAGCACGCGGAAGTAATCGGCGCTCTCTTTTGGCCCGGTGAGGATCAGCGGTAAGACCTGATTTTTGTTCGCCGGGTTCATCAGAATACCCAGCAGATACAGCAGCTCTTCCGCCGTGCCGACGCCGCCCGGGAAGATGATGATTCCGTGGGCAATGCGCACGAAGGCTTCGAGACGCTTTTCGATATCCGGCATGATGATAAGCTCATTCACCAGCGGGTTCGGCGGCTCTGCAGCAATGATGGACGGTTCCGTCATCCCGATGAATCGGCCCTCTTTGTAGCGCTGCTGGGCGTGACCCACGGCTGCGCCTTTCATCGGTGCTTCCATCGCACCCGGACCGCAGCCGGTGCAGATGTTCAGTTCGCGCAGACCCAGTTGAGTCCCCACGCGGCGGGCGTAGAGATATTCGGTTTCATTGATGGAGTGACCACCCCAGCAGACCACCATGTTCGGCGCTTCGCCGACGTGCAGGGCGCGGGCGTTGCGCAGAATGGAGAAGACCAGGTTAGTCATGTGTGCCGAGCTTTCCAGGTTCAGGTGCTGGAAGCGCCCGGCATTGTGAATTTGTCCGTTAACAAACAGGATGTCGCGTAGCACGGCGAACAGGTTGGCCTGCAGGGAGCGGATGATTCGCCCGTCGACAAAGGCCTCTTCCGGCGGATTAATGACTTCAAGCTTCACGCCGCGTTCGCGACGCAATACGTTGATATCAAAGCTTTCAAAGCGTGACAGCAGCTCTTTACTGTTATCTGTCAGGCTTCCGGAGTTCAGAACGGCAAGGGAACAGTTACGAAACAGTTGATACAGGTCACTGCTGGCCGTGCGTTTAAGCATGTCCACTTCCAGCTGCGACAACATATCCATTGAGCCAAGCGGGCTAATATGTGTAATCAAGTGAGCTCCTTACGGGATGAAGATCTTCTTTCCCTGTTGATTACAATAGCCCTGGCTTATGACGTTTCACAACCTTAGACGCGGAATAGAGTACGCATATTTAATAAATATTTACTGACGAACCAACCGTTCGGTCGCCGGAACAAAGTCCGTGTTGGTGCGCCACGGGTTAATGTCCAGCCCGCCGCGACGGGTGTAACGCGCGTAAACGCTCAGTTTCTCAGGCTGGCAGAAGCGCTGGATATCATTGAAGATGCGCTCGACGCACTGCTCGTGAAACTCGTTGTGATGGCGGAATGAGACCAGATAACGCAGCAGTTTTTCACGGTCGATTTTCGGGCCGCGATACTGAATTTGCACGGAGCCCCAGTCTGGCTGGTGGGTGATCAGGCAGTTGGATTTCAGCAGGTGGCTGACCAGCGTCTCTTCAACCACTTTTTCGCCCGCGGCATTTTGCAGGTAGTCGGTGCTGAACTCGTAGCTGTCGATGGCGATATCCTGATCGTCGATACAGGTGCCGTGAAAATGCGCGACCGGCTGGCCTTCCAGCTCATGCAGGCGATACAGCGCCACCGTCACGTTGCCCTGTGCGCAGGCGCTCAGATCGCGTTCCAGCGTGCGCTGCACTTCGTCCCAGGAGTCAAACCGCGTCTGGTTAAAGCTGTTGAGATAGAGCTTAAAGCTTTTGGATTCCACCAGATTCACGCTGGCGTAATCCAGCTCCACGTGGCCGACCGCGACCTGCGGCAGACCGCGCGCATTCAGCCAGGAGAGTTCGTACAGCGTCCAGATATCGCCGCCGACGAAGGGCAGCGCATCGGCGGTCAGCCCCAGCGGATCGCGGTTCAGACTGCGCGGAACCCCCTGCAGCAGGGTGGCGTCATAGATGTCGCGGTAGGCGGTCGATTTGCCGAGCGTTAAGCCGGATAACGCCTGATGATTTTCGTAAGACATGTTTCATTGTCACTTTGCAGGTAAACTATAGGCACAAGTTTATCCTGTCTTACGTGAAGAGAGAAATCGGTGGATATCGAGACTGCAAATGCCCTGACGGCGTTCACTACGCGCTATTGCGATGCCTGGCATCAACAGAATGAAACCTGGCCGCAAAGTGAAGAGTTATACGGCGTCCCGTCACCGTGCATCATCACGACGCTCGACGACAAAATCATCTGGCAGCCGCAGCCCTTCACGCTGGAGCAGAATGTAAATGCGGTTGAGCGCGCCATGGACATCGTGGTACAACCTGCCGTTCATGCGTTTTACACCACACAATTTGCCGGGGATATGCGCGCCCGTTTCGGGAATGAAACGATGACCCTGCTGCAGACCTGGAGCGAAGAGGATTTCCAGCGCGTTCAGGAGAACCTGATCGGTCATCTGGTGACGCAAAAACGCCTGAAGCTTGCACCGACTCTGTTTATCGCCACCCTCGACAGCGAACTGGATGTGATCGCCGTCTCTAACCTGAATGGCGAAGTGATCAAAGAGACGCTCGGCACCCGCAAACGCGATGTTCTCGCCCCTTCACTTGCGGATTTCCTGAATCAACTCGACCCTGTTTTGTAATCCTTTGACCTACAGCGTTTGTGAGAGATCTCTTACAAGGTTTGTGAGAGATCGCCGAAATTCATTGGCAGCATTAGCGCGTTTATTAGTTAAAAATCTATTAGTTTCAGTGTGTTGAATCTTTAAATCCTCACTTTTACCGAATTAATGAGTTCGGTAATTCTGTGAGCGTGGGTTGTAAGACGAAGCTTAATAAGGGATTCTATGTCCGTCGACAGGATGACGACACGAGAGACGAACATCAGGATGATGACGTTTCTCACACAGGACACGTCAGGATGGCGCAACAGGAAGGCTTCAGGATTGAAGCAAAAGGAACACGCAGGACGCGTAAAGGACACCTCCAGGACGGAGAATGAGAACCGGACATGATGCCCGGTGGGTCAGGAAGGCCAGGACGTTTCAGGATGAAACAATCACATCAGGATGATGTGAGCAGGATGCGCGGTTACGGACGATCAGGCCTCACGGCCACTGGAAAAGTTGTCACGGACGAGCAGGGAGCACAAATTGTAGCTGGATTGCTGCGGAACGAACCGGGAGCACTGTTTATACAGTGCTCCCTTTTTTTATTTCTGCGCCCCGGAATGCTATGCTGCGCGCCGTTCAGTTTTTCCGTTGAGGTTTTTATGACGCATAACGACAG
This sequence comes from Lelliottia wanjuensis, assembly GCF_030238365.1. Classification (GTDB taxonomy): domain Bacteria; phylum Pseudomonadota; class Gammaproteobacteria; order Enterobacterales; family Enterobacteriaceae; genus Enterobacter; species Enterobacter wanjuensis. Next base: position 127,223 of record NZ_JASSOT010000049.1, read on the forward strand.
CGTTCGTGCCCAGTTGCACGCCATCGAAGCTCTGTTGCGCCACCATCAGCTGTGGCAGGAAACGGCGCCGCAGCCAGAGGCATTCGAAAGCACCCAGCCTTTCTGCCTCGACACCCTTGAGCCCTTTGAGTGGCTGCAGTGGGTGCTTATCCCGCGTCTGCATGCCCTGCTGGACGGGGGTTATCCGCTCCCGCACGATTTTGCCGTCGCCCCGTATTACGAAATGGCGCTGGATGCCCAGCATCCGGTGCGCGAAGTCGTGCTGATCGAACTGCAACGTCTGGACACGCTCTTTTCCGGCGGCCAGGCATGACCATTGAGATCCTCTACCAGGATGAGTGGCTGGTCGCAGTCAATAAGCCGTCGGGCTGGCTGGTTCACCGTAGCTGGCTGGATCGCGATGAGAAAGTGGTGGTGATGCAGACCGTGCGCGACCAGATTGGTCAGCACGTGTTTACCGTTCATCGTCTCGACAGACCCACCTCTGGCGTACTGCTGATGGGGCTTTCCAGCGAGGCCGGGCGTCTGTTGTCCCAGCAGTTCGAACAGCATCAGATTCGAAAACGCTATCACGCCATCGTACGCGGCTGGCTAATGGATGAAGCGACCCTTGATTATCCTTTGGTCGAAGAGCTGGATAAAATCGCCGATAAATTTGCCCGCGACGATAAAGAGCCGCAGCCTGCGGTGACCGATTATCGCGGTCTGGCGACGGTCGAAATGCCTGTTGCCACCGGAAAATTTCCGACCACCCGCTACGGTCTGGTTGAACTCGAGCCGCATACCGGGCGCAAGCATCAGCTGCGCCGTCATCTCTCCCATCTGCGTCACCCGATCATCGGCGACAGCAAGCACGGCGATTTGCGCCAGAACCGCAGCGCCGCGGAACATTTCGGCTGCAACCGCCTGATGCTGCACGCCAGCCAACTGAGCCTGACCCATCCGTTTACCGGCGAGCCGCTGGTGATCCGCGCGGGGCTGGATGACGTCTGGATGCAGGCGCTGTCACAGTTTGGCTGGATGGGACAACTCCCCGAAAATGAAAGGGTTGAGTTTGTGGCGAGCAACGTTCAGGATGAACAGCAATAGCGATAATGAAGGGAGTGAAGCATGGCTGAAGTAGGCATTTTTGTCGGCACAATGTACGGTAATTCGCTGCTGGTGGCCGAAGAGGCCGAAGCGATCCTGATTGGTCAGGGGCACAAAGCGACGGTCTACGAAGATCCGGAGCTCGCCGACTGGGAAAAATACAAAGATCAGTACGTTCTGGTGGTGACATCCACAACCGGGCAGGGCGATCTGCCGGACAGCATCGTGCCGCTCTTCCAGGCCATCAAAGACAAACTGGGTTATCAGCCGGACACGCGCTACGGCATTATTGCCCTCGGTGACAGCAGCTACGCCAATTTCTGCGGCGGCGGTAAGCAGTTCGATGCCCTGCTGCAGGAGCAAAGCGCGCAGCGCATCGGTAAGATGCTGATGATCGACGCCGGTGAACACCCGGAGCCAGAAAGCCAGTCCAATCCGTGGGTTGAGCAGTGGGGCTCATTGCTCAACTGACCCTTTGCCCGGTGGCGCTTCGCTTACGCGGGCCTACGGTTTTGTAGGCCGGGTAAGGCGCAGCCGCCACCCGGCAATCAAGCTCACACTCTTCCCCATTTTCGTGAACCATCTTCCACTCCCCTGGGCTTTTGCCACAAACAACCTCTGACCTGCCCGCCAATGTTGTGGTGATGCACGGTGAGGGAGCGGCCTCCCCTTACATATACTTTCCCCGTCAGTTACTAAAAATGCAGTCAGAGACAATAAAACGGCGCCGTTATTTCAGGAAAGCCGTACCAACACTGCAAAACACTAACCTCTCATTCTGATTACCCTACAGGTTATGTCGTACAGAATGAACCTGGCGTAAGCCAAGATTCAGGAGTGCAACAATGAGTACATTAAGCCAAGCGGCGAGCAGCGCTGAGAAGCGCACCAATGCTCGCTACTGGATAGTGGTGATGCTGTTTATCGTCACGTCCTTCAACTATGGCGACCGCGCCACGCTGTCGATTGCCGGTTCCGAAATGGCAAAAGATATCGGCCTCGATCCGGTCGGCATGGGGTACGTCTTCTCCGCATTCTCATGGGCCTACGTGATTGGCCAAATCCCTGGCGGCTGGCTGCTCGACCGTTTCGGCTCGAAACGCGTCTACTTCTGGTCCATTTTTATCTGGTCGATGTTTACCCTGCTGCAGGGCTTCGTCGATATCTTCAACGGCTTCGGCATCATCGTTGCACTCTTCACCTTACGATTCCTCGTTGGTCTGGCGGAAGCGCCGTCCTTCCCTGGCAACAGCCGCATCGTCGCGGCCTGGTTCCCGGCGCAGGAGAGGGGCACTGCGGTGGCGATTTTTAACTCCGCACAGTATTTCGCCACGGTGATCTTCGCCCCGATCATGGGCTGGCTGACCCACGAGGTGGGCTGGTCGCACGTCTTCTTCTTCATGGGTGGACTCGGGATCATCATCAGCTTTGTCTGGCTGAAAGTGATCTACGAACCCAATCAACATCCGGGCGTGAACAAGAAAGAGCTGGAGTACATCGCCGAAGGTGGCGCGCTGATCAACATGGATCTGAAAAGCGATAAAGCCAAAGTACCCTTCAGCCAGAAGTGGGCGCAAATCAAACAGCTGATTGGCTCGCGGATGATGATCGGCATCTATCTCGGGCAGTACTGCATCAACGCCTTAACCTACTTCTTCATCACCTGGTTCCCGGTTTATCTGGTGCAGGCGCGCGGCATGTCGATTCTGAAAGCGGGCTTTGTCGCCTCGGTTCCGGCGGTGTGTGGCTTTATCGGCGGCGTGCTGGGTGGGGTGATCTCCGACTGGCTGATGCGCCGCACCGGTTCGCTGAATATCGCGCGTAAAACGCCAATTGTGCTGGGCATGCTGCTCTCCATGACGATGGTGTTCTGTAACTACGTCAACGCCGAGTGGATGATTATCGGCTTTATGGCGATGGCCTTCTTCGGCAAAGGCATCGGCGCGCTGGGCTGGGCGGTGATGGCGGATACCGCACCGAAAGAGATCAGCGGTCTCAGCGGCGGGCTGTTCAACATGTTCGGCAACATTTCCGGCATCGTTACCCCGATCGCCATCGGCTATATCGTCGGCACCACCGGCTCCTTCAACGGCGCGCTGATTTACGTCGGCGTCCATGCTCTGGTGGCGGTCCTCAGCTATCTGGTGCTGGTGGGCGATATCAAACGCGTTGAACTCAAACCGGTCGCGGGGCGTGCATGATGAATACTCAATCAAGTCCAGTGATTACTGATATGCAGGTCATCCCGGTGGCCGGTTACGACAGCATGCTGCTCAATATCGGTGGGGCACATAACGCCTGTTTTACCCGCAACATCGTGGTGCTCACGGACAGCGCCGGAAACACCGGCGTGGGTGAAGCGCCGGGCGGGGAAGTGATCCTCCAGACGTTGCAGAACGCCATTCCGATGGTCGTCGGCCAGCAGATTGCGCGCCTGAACAAAGTGGTGCAGCAGGTCCACAAAGGTAATCAGGCCGCCGATTTTGATACCTTCGGCAAAGGGGCCTGGACGTTTGAGCTGCGGGTGAACGCCGTGGCGGCGCTTGAAGCGGCGCTGCTGGATTTGCTTGGCAAAGCGCTGAACGTGCCGGTGTGCGAACTGCTGGGGCCGGGTAAACAGCGCGACGCGGTCACCGTGCTCGGGTATCTGTTCTACGTGGGCGATCGCACGAAAACCGATCTGCCGTATCTGTCCGAAACGCCGGGGAATCACGACTGGTATCGCCTGCGCCATCAGGAAGCCCTTTCCAGCGAGGCGGTGGTGCGCCTGGCCGAGGCGGCGCAGGATCGCTACGGTTTTAAAGATTTCAAACTGAAAGGCGGTGTTCTGCCTGGCGAGCAGGAGATCGACAGCGCCCGCGCCCTGAAAAAACGCTTCCCGGATGCGCGGATCACCGTCGATCCGAACGGGGCCTGGCTGCTGGACGAGGCGATTTCGCTGTGCAAAGGGCTGAACGACGTCCTCACTTACGCGGAAGATCCGTGCGGAGCCGAGCAGGGCTTCTCCGGTCGCGAGGTGATGGCCGAGTTCCGCCGCGCGACGGGGCTGCCGGTGGCAACCAATATGATCGCCACCAACTGGCGCGAAATGGGCCATGCGGTCATGCTCAATTCAGTGGATATTCCGCTGGCCGATCCGCACTTCTGGACGCTCTCCGGCGCGGTGCGTGTCGCGCAGCTGTGCGACGACTGGGGCCTGACCTGGGGCTGTCACTCGAACAACCATTTCGATATTTCGCTCGCGATGTTCACCCACGTTGGGGCCGCGGCGCCGGGCACACCAACGGCTATCGATACGCACTGGATCTGGCAGGAGGGCGACGCGCGCCTGACCAAAAATCCGCTGGAGATTAAAGACGGCAAGATTGCCGTACCGGATGCGCCGGGGCTGGGCGTCGAGCTGGACTGGGATCAGATCCACAAGGCGCACGAGCTGTACAAGACGCTGCCAGGCGGCGCGCGCAATGACGCGGGCCCAATGCAGTATCTCGTTCCCGGCTGGACATTTGACCGCAAACGCCCGGCGTTCGGTCGCCACTAATCAAAAGGATTGCACGATGAACACGTTTTCTACTCCTGTTGTTACGTCCATGCAGATTGTTCCCGTCGCGGGCCACGACAGCATGCTGATGAACCTGAGCGGTGCCCATGCTCCGTTCTTCACCCGCAACATTGTGATTATCAAAGACAACTCCGGCCACACGGGTGTGGGTGAAATCCCAGGCGGCGAGAAGATCCGCAAAACCCTGGAAGACGCCATCCCGCTGGTGGTGGGCAAAACCCTTGGCGAATACAAAAATGTCTTAAACGCCGTGCGCGGTACTTTTGCCGACCGCGATGCGGGCGGGCGCGGGCTGCAAACCTTCGATCTGCGCACCACCATTCACGTGGTGACCGGGATCGAAGCCGCGATGCTGGATCTGCTGGGTCAACACCTGGGCGTTAACGTCGCCTCGCTGCTGGGCGAAGGTCAACAGCGCAGCGAAGTCGAAATGCTCGGCTATCTGTTCTTCGTCGGCGATCGCAAACTGACTCCGCTGGAGTATCAGAGTCAGCCGGATGAAAAATGCGACTGGTATCGCCTGCGTCACGACGAAGCCATGACGCCGGATGCGGTGGTACGGCTGGCGGAAGCGGCCTACGAAAAATATGGCTTTAACGATTTCAAACTGAAGGGCGGCGTACTGGCGGGCGAAGAAGAGGCCGAGTCGATTGTCGCGCTGGCGAAACGCTTCCCGCAGGCGCGCGTGACCCTCGATCCGAACGGAGCCTGGTCACTCAATGAAGCGATTGGCATCGGCAAACAGCTGAAAGGCGTGCTGGCGTATGCAGAAGATCCGTGCGGGGCAGAGCAGGGCTTCTCCGGGCGTGAAGTGATGGCCGAGTTCCGCCGCGCAACCGGTCTGCCGACGGCGACCAACATGATTGCCACCGACTGGCGTCAGATGGGCCACACGCTGTCGCTGCAGTCCGTCGATATCCCGCTGGCGGACCCGCACTTCTGGACCATGCAGGGCTCCGTGCGCGTGGCGCAGATGTGCCATGAGTTCGGCCTGACCTGGGGCTCGCACTCCAACAACCACTTTGATATTTCGCTGGCGATGTTCACCCACGTAGCCGCCGCCGCACCGGGCAACATTACCGCTATCGATACCCACTGGATCTGGCAGGAGGGCAATCAGCGCCTGACCAAACGGCCGTTCGAGATTAAAGGCGGGATGGTGCAGGTGCCGACCACGCCGGGGCTGGGCGTCGAGCTGGATATGGATCAGCTGATGAAAGCGCACGAGCTCTATCAGAAACACGGTCTCGGCGCGCGCGACGACGCGATGGCGATGCAATATCTCATCCCGGACTGGACGTTTAACAACAAGCGCCCGTGCATGGTGCGCTAAGTGTGAATGCCGGTTCCTGCGGGAGTCGGCATTTTTGTTTTCCGCGCGGGTGTATGCTCAATCCAGTCAACAGGCGTAAGGATGGCTTATGAAAATTGTAATCGCACCGGACTCGTACAAGGAGAGTTTGAGTGCTCTTGAGGTGGCGACGGCGATCGAGCAGGGATTTCGCGAGATTTTCCCGGACGCGGACTACGTCAAACTGCCTGTTGCCGACGGCGGCGAAGGGACGGTTGAGGCGATGGTCGCGGCCACGCAGGGCGGCATTATCAAGGTGCGGGTCACGGGGCCATTGGGCGAAAACGCCGAAGGGTTTTACGGATTATCGGGCGACGAGCAGAGCGCATTCATTGAAATGGCGGCAGCGAGCGGCCTGGAGATGGTCGCGCCTTCCTCACGCAATCCGCTAAAAACCACCTCCTGGGGCACGGGCGAACTGATTCGTCACGCTCTGGATGCGGGGGTGAAACATATCATCATCGGCATCGGCGGCAGCGCGACCAACGACGGCGGGGCCGGGATGGTGCAGGCGCTGGGGGCGAAGCTGCTGGATGGTGACGGCAATCCGATTGGTCTCGGCGGCGGCGAGCTGGAAAAGCTGGCGCGCATTGATATCAGCGAGCTGGACTCGCGCCTGGCTGATTGTCGGATTGAAGTGGCCTGCGACGTTACTAATCCGCTGACGGGGGAAGAAGGGGCATCGGCGGTGTTTGGCCCACAGAAAGGGGCGACGCCGGAGATGATCGACAGACTGGATGACGCGTTAACACACTACGCGAAAATCATTGCCCGCGATCTGGATATCGACGTCCTCAATCTTGAAGGCGGCGGGGCGGCCGGCGGTATGGGCGCGGGGCTGTATGCGTTTTGCGGCGCCGAGCTGCGCCAGGGGATCGAGATTGTCACCGACGCGCTGAATCTGGATAAACAAGTTGCTGATGCGGATCTTGTGATTACCGGCGAAGGGCGTATCGACAGCCAGACGATCCACGGCAAAGTCCCCGTTGGCGTGGCGAAGGTGGCTAAACGCTACAACAAGCCGGTGATCGGAATTGCGGGCAGCCTGACGGCGGATGTCGGCGTGGTGCATCAGCACGGGATCGACGCGGTGTTCAGTGTGATTTATAGGGTGTGCACGCTGGAAGAGGCGCTGGAGAGTGCGGCAGTGAATGTGCGGCTGGCGGCGCGGAATATTGCGGCGGTGTTGAAAATGGGGATGGGGTAATTTCCCCTCACCCTAACCCTCTCCCACAGGGAGAGGGGACTGTACGGTGCGGCTTCAACTCCCTCGCCTCGGTTTTCTCCCTCTCCCTGTGGGAGAGATACCGTCTTGTCGGTTATCCGGCAAGCGGTATTTCAGCATTAAATTCTCGTCCGGATTTCACCACGCCATAAGCCAGCTGGAGCAGTTTTCTCATCCCGGCACATACGCGTTCCTTC
>NZ_JASSOT010000050.1 GCF_030238365.1 Lelliottia wanjuensis
GTACGTAATGACATGGTATCTCTCTCATCCCAGGGCATAAGCGACTCCATAAACGGGTTCGTATGCCTTAGTTGTAAGTGTCTACCATGTCCCCGAACAAGTGTTCATGATGTCCCCGGACCGTACACTCCCAAAGGGAGAGGGAGAAAAAAGTCCCTCGCCAGGCGTGAGGGAAAGCGCCGGACGGTCCCCTCTCCCAAAGGGAGAGGGAGAAAGAAGTCCCTCGCCAGGCGTGAGGGAAACCGCCGGACGGTCCCCTCTCCCTGTGGGAGAGGGTTAGGGTGAGGGCATCAGCCCACTCAAAATATCCCCTTCGCCCGCACCTTCTTCATCTTCTCCGTCGGGGCATCCACCTCGCTCAAATCCCGCTCCTCTGCCCCACTCGCCGCGCGCTCAGGCTCTGGCGAACCAGCCGTTTTTCCGGCCAAACGCAGCTGCTGTAACGCCAGCTTTTGCTGTTCCATCAGCGGTTTTAACGCGGCAATTTCGGCATGAATCTTTTGCAACTGCGCCATCTGTTCATTGGATGAATCATCCACAGTCTGCGGCATCAATTCCCCGAGCAGCTCCGCGAGCGTCAGTTCTTCGCGCCCCAACGATTCCGCCACATGGCGACACACTGCCGGGTCCATCAGGTGCAGCTGCAGGCCCGCCAGATAGACGTTCCGATGAAAAGTGCGGATCTCCATATTGGTATCGTCAATGCTGGCCGCTTTGTCCATGGACTGATGCCAGGCTTGCAGCTGCTGCATCGCGCGCAGATCCGCGCGCGACTGGTCTGGCGTCAGGTGCAGGGACAGATTGACGCGGCGAATCTGTCCCTTACGCATCGTCACCCACCTCGGCCATTAAGGGTTCATCCACCACCTGGGCACCGGCGTCAGAGTGGTACAGGCAGATCTCGCGCGACAGGGCGCTCTGCGGATTTTCAATGCTCACCACGCGATCGCCGAGCGTCGCGTAGACCTCACGAATTGCCCCTTCGATCAGATGCGCACCGCCGCCGACCAGGTAAACGCGGTTCGGGTTCTTGGCGAATTTTTTCGCTTCGTAAGCGACCTGATCGCCCAGCTCCTGAATTTTGATCTCAATCTTTTCGAGGATCTCGTCGATGCGCGATTCGTCGTTAATCACGCTTTTCACGAAGTTGAGATCGTGACGGCGTTTGATCAGCTCGTTGGCCACCAGATAGCTGGAGTCGCTGTCGGCGGCGGCCAGCAACTTGCGCGTCGCGTCCGTGACCATCGCCACGCCGATTTCGTTGTTACCGTAGATGGCCGACACATCATCGAATTCGCCAATCACCACGCCCATGTCGAGGGTGGTGCCGCCGCAGTCGATCACCAGTGATTTGGTAAATTCATTCACGTTCGAGTTGAGCAGATGCGACAGCGCCGCAGGCAGGCTCTCCGGCATCACCTGTACGTCCACGATGCGGAACAGTTCGCCCTTGTTGAGGGAGATGTCGCGCATCAGGTTCTGACGCTTCGCTTCGATGCGCTCTTCGTTTCGCTGGCAGTCGTCCGGCTTGTAGAACTGGGTGATCGGCAGGGTCACTATCACCTCCACGTCGCACGGCGTCATCCCGGTCTGCAGCAGGGCGTGATGCACCGCCAGCAGGTTTAAATCGTCGTACTGGTAGTCGATGTGGGTGGTGGAGAGCGCTTTATCCGAGGTGGCGTCGTAGGTGTATTTGGTGGTGCCGATGGTGTAGTTATGCACCGCCTGGCCGCGCAGCAGCGCCGCGCTTTTCCAGTCTTTGCGGAAGGAGTTCGGCGAGACCACGGTTTTGAGAGTGCCGTTTTCAATCCAGCTGATTTTTACATTGGTGGATCCGTCGTCGATGGCGAATTTTTTACACGTCTGGGTCATGGATTTGTTCTCAATCGTTCTGAAAAATGGGGCCGGGTCAGAGCACGGCTTCGTCAGTTAAGAGGCGGCGGGCACCGAGATAGTGGTCCTGCCAGAAGTTGTCAGAAAGCTGGCTAATGCGAATATTCAGGCCGGTGCGCGGGGCTTCGATAAATTTGCCGTCCCCGAGATACACCCCGACGTGATCCGCGCCGGGACGCTGGTTGATGTTGAAGAACACCAGATCGCCGCGGCGTAATTTGTCCTGCTTAATCTGGCGCAGGGTGCGGTCCTGATACATGCCGTTGGCGGTGCGCGGCAGGTTGCGGCTCAGCACTGGCGTGAAGGCGTAAAACACCAGGCCGCTGCAATCAAAGCCCTGCTCCGGCGTCTGGCCGCCCCAGACGTAAGGTTTGCCAATCTGCTGTTGCAGCAGCTGAATCACTTTTTTCAGCGACGCCTGCAGGCGCGGGCTCATCTTCTCGCCGGGCAGCGGCTCCCAGATCATATCTGTCGAGAGTTTGCCGGGCTGCCAGCGCTTGTGCATCGCCAGCTGCTCGCGGTTTTGCACGCGCTCAAGGCGCTTCGCCTCGCTCTGCTTGCGCTTTTGCTCCGGCGTCACCGGCACCACGGCGATGCGGGTACGCGCTTTTTTCAGCAGCGCTTCGCGGTTGCGCATGCGGGTTTTGGCGGCGCTCTCTTCGTCTGTGACCGACTCACGGCGCGGGGCGGCTTCGACATGTAGGGTTCCAGCCACCATTAGCGCGGCGACAAGCGCCACGCGGCGTAGGGTCTGGGAAGGGATAAAGGTCAACATCGTTATTTCTTTGAGATTTTATCGATAATCGGCTTGATCACTTTCTCGCCGTGCTGACCAAAGAACTGGTAAAGCGATTCGCTCGCCGAGTGGGTCAGCACCATGATTTCAATGCGGCGGTTCGAAGAGCTGAGCGGATTCTGCGGGTCGATCAGCATCTGATCGGCCATCCCACTCACCTGCAAAATTTTGCCCGGCTCCAGGCCAGCTCTGGTCAGGACTTTGCGCGCCTGCATCGCACGCTCCCCGGACAGGTTCCAGTTGTTGTAGAGATCCTGGTCGCGGAAACGTGTGGCGTCCGTGTGTCCGGTGATAATGATTTTGTTGTCGATCTTGTTGAGCGCCGGGGCGAACTCCGTCAGCAGACGGGTGAAGAACGGCGTCAGGATCGCGCTGCTGCGCTGGAACATCTCGCGCTTCTGATCGTCGGTGATCAGGATCCGCAGCCCCTGCGGAACGATCTCCATTTTCAGGTTCGACTGGGCATCGTAGGCCGAGGTGATCTTCATGATGATACGCGCCAGATCTTCGATCTCTTTCTGAGAACGTTTATTCACGTCCTCCAGGCTGTCGCCTTTCAGCCCCGCCTGGACGGTCATCGGCTTCTCTGACTTCGCGTTTTTCGTCTCGCGATCGCGCTTTTCCGTGACCGCAATTTTGCCGCCGCTGCCGTTCGGCTGGGTGATCGGCGTCAGGGAGTGGCCCTCAAAAATCGACTCGCCGTTAAGCTGAGAGACGATCTCTTTGCGCTCCTCCTCCGTCACCGACCCCATGATCCACAGCACCATAAACAGCGCCATCATCGCCAGGGTAAAGTCGGCGAAGGCCACCTTCCACGCTCCGCCATGAAAGGTGTCATGGCTTTTGCGCGAGGAGCGTTTGATGATGGTGGTATGTTCTTTTCCGCGAGTGCCGCGCATCAGGATTCACCCGTCATCTGGTTGACCCAGCCGTCGAGGGTGGCGAAGGTCGGCTTGGAATCGAGCGGCAGCATTTTGCGTCCGGCATCTACCGCCAGCAGCGTCGGTTTGCCCGCCACGTGATTAACCAGCACGGTACGCACGCATTCGATCACCGCGAGCTGCTTTTTGGTGTTCTGTTCCATGGCGTTCGCCACCGGGTCCATCAGGCAGTAGCAGAAGAAGACGCCGAGGAAGGTCCCGACCAGCGCCGCCGCCACTTTCACGCCGATCACGGCGATGGAGCCGTCGATGGACTGCATGGTGATGATGATCCCGAGAACCGCGGCACAGATCCCGAAGCCCGGCATCGCCTCTGCGGTACGTTGTAGGGAACGGGACGGCTGGAGAAGATTCTCTTCCATCGCCACCAGCTCCTGCTCCAGAATCCCTTCCAGCTCGTGTTCGTTGATCTTGCCCATCGCCATCAGACGGAAGTTGTCCGAGATAAAGGTGATCAGCGCTTTGTTCTGCAGGATCAGCGGGTATTTCTGGAACAGCGGGCTGCTTTCCGGCACTTCGATGTGCGCGTCCAGCACCTTCAGACCGCCGTCCTGCACCAGCTCCAGCAGTTCAAACAGCAGCATTAACAGCTGGCGCTGATACTCATCCGTGTACTCGTTTTTGCGCATAATGCCGCGAAACTGGCGATACATCTCTGCCAGCACCGGGCGCGGGTTAGCGAGCACCATCGCGCCGAGGCCGGCACCCAGAATGATGATGATTTCACCGGGCTGCCAGAATGAGGCGAGGCGTCCACCGGACATAAGAAAACCGCCGACGACGCAGGCGAAAATAATGAAAATACCGAGAAACTTTTGCATATACCTTTCACTTCTGGAAAAAACACTGGATCTTTTGAGCGATCTTTTTATTAAGCTGGCAGACGCGCGCCTCGGTCAGATCGAGAACCAGCGCGATTTCTTTCAGACTCATTTCCTGCTGGTAATAGAGCGTCAGAATCAGTTGTTCGCGCTCATCAAGGCTCGCCAGCGCAGCCTTTAAGGTGCCGCTGGTGACCATTTCGTCCTCCAGCGAGCGGGTGTTGAGGATGCCGGGTAGCGCATCCTCACCTAATAATTCGTCGAGACTTTCCAGCGTTCTGGCGCAATCCAGCAGTAAATACTCGTGGTATTCGTCGGCGGTGATGGACAGATGCTCGCTGAGATCTTCAAACGTCGGCGTGCGCCCCAGCTTGCGGGTGATTTCGCGGATCGCATCGTTGATCTTATGGCTCTTCTGGCGCAGCCGGCGCGGACGCCAGTCCAGCTCGCGCAGCTCATCCAGCACCGCGCCGCGCACGCGCTGGGCGGCGTAGGCGCCAAACTGCTCGTCGGGATGACCATAGCGACGCAGCGACGTCAGCAGACCCATCAGGGCGATCTGCTCCATGTCTTCTTTGTCCATCACGCTGCTGGTTTGCCAGGAGAGCTGCTTCACCACCCGGTGGACCAGCGGCAGGTACGCGTTGACGTACTTTGCTTCGTCAGCCGGGGTCAGCGCGTCATCCGCAATAAAATCCATCATGTCAGTCGACTACCGTTGATTACTGGAAAACCATTTTGCTGATGATCACGTCTTTGAACGGCATGCGCGTATTGAGGCTTTCAAAGCGCGCCGTGTAGGCATTCATCAACGTGTCGCGCAGGGATTCCACGCTCATTTCACGCACGGCGTCGTAGTTCATCGCCGACAGGGCATTGACCGTCGCACCGCGAATGGCCGGAGACATCTCTTCCGCGCGGCTGGTATCAGCGGCAGAATCGGTGGTCAGGGCCAGCTCCAGCAGCAAATAGCGCTCGGAATCGCCGGGGCTTTTTAAGGTCACGACGACGTTTTTGATTTCAACAAATTCCACCACGCTCTCTTTCGACGAGCTGAACAGGTCGGTGATGATGGAGCGTTTATGCTCGTCCTGGCTGAGCATGTGCGTGCCCATGACGGTCAGTACGGCGGCGAAAGTGGCGGCAATCAGGGCGATCACCAGCCCTAAAGAAAAAGTTTTAATTGTCATATTTAAACCGTAAGTAATACCGAATCGTCTTTACCGTCAGGGGACTGAGCGTCCTCTGCGGCAATCTCTGCCCCTGCATCAGGCCTGTCCGCCTGGGCTGGCAGCTGTTGTCCGCGTCCCTGCTGCTGTCCGGACTGGGCGGAAACCTGCACGTTCACCTGGACGAAGTTTTGCTCCGTCAGGCTCTGGCGCAGCTCGTTGCTGATCTGCTGGAGCGCGCGCACCGTCTCGCTGTTGCTGGCGCTGATGTGCACCTGCATGCGGCCATTTTCGATTTGCAGCGAAATATCCACTTTGCCCATCTCCGGCGGATCGAGGCGGATGGTGGCGTGCTGCACCTGGTTTTTGACCTGAATCTGCAGGCGATCGTTAAGGGCGCTGTGCAGCTGTTGCGCCCATTTGGTTTCGTCCGCGTCCAGTTTGACCGGCGGCAGATGGACCGTTTGCTTATCCATTACCGTCGAAAACGTCTGCCCGGCTGCCGCCGGTTGCCCTGCACCGGGCAGTACCTCGGCCAGAGTTTTCACCACCTCAGCCGCCAGCGGTTTGGCGAGATCAGTCGCCGGTTCCGGCGTCACGCTGACCGGCGCAGGCGTTTGCGGCGTGAGCGATAACGCGTTGGTCAGAGGCGAATGCCCCGCCGACAGCGTCTGCATCTTCAGCGCTTCCCCGGTTTGCGGTGTAGCTGACGTAGCATTCAGCGTTTTGACCGGCATCAGGCTTGCCATCAGCAGCGTATCCAGCAACGCCTGCGGCGGCGCGGTGGCGTCCGGCGTCGGCAGATTGCTGTCGGTCTTGTGCGTCGTCGCGTCGTCATCCTCGTCGGTGTCCAGACCCGCCAGCACCATGGTGGTGTCGCGCGTCTGTTCCCCGCCCATCAGGGTATTGATGATGTTGAGCAGCGCATCGTTGAACGCCACGGGCGTCGACTCACCGGAAGGCATTCCCGGCAGCGTTAACGCCGGGGTTTCCGTTCCAGGCAGCGCCGGGGCAATCGCGCCCGGCTCGGTGGTGGCGGGCGTCGGCGTCAGTTGCGAGAGCAGGAGATTCATCAGATCTCTCCCGCATCGGCAAACTGCGCGTAGGCGCTTGCCCCTTCGCGGTTGCGACGCGCGCGCGCCATGTTCTGTTCAAGCTCATCGCGCTGCTGCTGGCAAAACTGACTCACCTGCTGATGGACGAGTTTGAGCGCCGTCAGCGCATCACGTTTTTCCGCGGTCAGCGTCTGCCCTTTCAGCGACATCAACAGCCCGGCTATCTGCGCATCGACCTCCTGCATTTTCGGCCAGTCGTGCTGACTGGCCGCATGCTCCAGGGAACGCGCCAGAAAACGCATCACCTGTAAATCATCCATTCTGCTGCCCCATTTTTTCCCAGCCGTCCTGCAGGTTGCTGAGGATCACTTCCACCTCTTCAACATGCTCGACGGAGAGCTTATGGCTGGCGTCGTACAGGCGATAAACGCAGTAGTCGTAAAGGTTCGCGAGGCTCAGCGCCAGCTCGCCCCCTTTGTCAAAGTCCAGCGCGCTGGTCAGTGCGTTCAGGATATCGATGCACTTATTAATGCTCTGCACCTTGCGATCGTACCGGCGCGCGGCGATGTGGCTTTTTGCGCGCACCAGTTCGTCCATCAGACCGTTAAACAGCATCAAAACCAGTTGATGCGGATTCGCTGCCGCCGCCTGAATCGCTAAGTCGGATTGCTGGTAATGCCCGAAGCCCTGCTGTTCGTTCCCGTACATAAAAACTGTCTTTCCCTTAAGCTAAACCAAACATACTCATGGTGTTGTTCATCTGCGCCATGGCCTGCTGCAACTGGGTAAATTGCTTCAGGTAGCGGTTATACGAGGAGTCGTACCGCGAATTCATGGCTTCTGTTTTGCTGTCGATATCGCTCTGCTGGCGGTCGAGCACTTCCTGACGCCCTTTCAGCAGGCCGGTGGTCGAGTTGAGGTAGCGGTCGAGGGATTTATCCATCCCGGCGATCAGCCCCTCCTTGCCGTTGAACAGGCCGGTCAGCGCCTGCGGGTCGGCGGTCAGCGCGGCGTCGAGCTTTTTGCTGTCGATCTCCAGCTTGCCGTCTTTGTCCGCCGTGATACCGAAATCGGACATGCGTTTGCCGCCAAACTGGGTGCGCAGCACGTCGTTCAGCTCGCGATCGAGGGACGCCATCGTGGCATCGCCCGCAAACGCTCCGCGCTCCTCCCCGTCACCGCTGCCGCTTTTGGTCAGCTTTTGCAGCGTGTCCTGCAGGGTGTTGTAGGAGGTGATAAACGTCTGCAGCTGCTCTTTCGTACCGGCGGTGTCGGTACCGATGGTGATGGTCAGGGGTTTGTCGGCCTCGGTCTTCGACGTCAGCTCGATGGACACCCCGTCGATCAGCTTGTCCAGCGTGTTGCTGCTGCTGGTGAACTCCATCTCACCCATGCGGAATTTGGCGTCCGCCGCTTTCGAGATCTGTTTGGCATTCGCCGAATCAAAACCCGAGGTGCCGCCGACGGTGACTTTGTTTGCTTCGCCGCTTTCGTCGCTGCTCAGCATCAGGGTCACTTTGCCGTCGGTACGAATCAGCGACGCCGTGACGCCTGGGTTATCTTCATTGCCGTTAATGGCTTTGGTGAGATCGCTCAGGCTGTTAACGCTGTCCATATCGACGGTGATGGTTTTCGCATCCGCCCCTTCGCCGAGGGTGATGTCCATCGTGCCGGTGGCGTTTTTGATGGAATCATCCGTCAGATCGCCGAAGCCGATCTGATGCGCGGACGCCAGCTGATCGACTTCGATGTTGTACGTGCCTTTCTGCGCATTGGAGTTGGCCGTGACGGTCGCAATCCCTTCGCGGTTGACGGTGGCGACGTTTTTCAACATCCCGTCATTAACGTTGTTCAGCCCTTTAATGGCGCTACGAAAATCGGTTAAAGCGGTGCGAAGCGCGTCCAGCGCTTTTTTCTGCGACGTCATCGTGGCTGTTTTGGTCTTCAGCTGATTCTGGATCGACATGATGTCGTAGGACGCCAGCGACTGGGCCAGCGTGGTCGGATCAATGCTGCTGAAATCTGCCATAGTAGTTGTCTCCGTTCGCACCTGTTGCTAAACCATGCTCAGTTAATGCAACCATCGTGCCAGTTTTTAAATGTCGTTAATTCAGTAAGTTACGTTTTACAGGGAAGGCAACTTTCCCCGAATGGGAAAAGGAAGGAAGGGGAAAGGCCGCAAACAAAAACACCGCCTTACAGCGGTGTTTTTCTTGAAAAAGGTCGGGATTAGCCCAGCAGGGACATCACCATACCGGACATGCTGTTGGACTGCTTCAGCATGGACATGCTGGTTTGGGCCAGCATCTGGTTACGGGTCATGCTGGAGGCTTCGGATGCGAAGTCGGCATCACGGATGTTGCCCAGGGCCAGGTCGGTGTTGTCTTTCATGTTCGCCAGGTTAGCCGCGGTGTGGCCCAGACGGTTGATGTTGGCACCCAGTTTAGAACGCAGGGTACCGACTTCAGCGATAGCACCTTCAACGCTTGTCATCATCGCCTGTGCACCAGATACCGTGGTCAGCGCGCCGGAAGCAGTCAGTGCGCCCATACCGCCGGAACCGGTCACGTTATCCAGCTCAGTTTTCACATTCACTTTCAGGTTCTCGCCCTCTGAAGCACCGATCTGGAAGTTCATCTCTTTGCTGAACTTACCTGATGCACCAAACAGGTTTTCACCTGCGTATTTGGTGTTGCCCATAATGTTCTTCAGTTCAGCGTTCAGCTCGTCCATTTCAGACTGCAGTGCAGCGCGGTCTTCAGTACCGTTAGTGTCGTTCGCGGCCTGGGATGCGAGGTCTTTCATGCGGTACATGATGTTGCTCACTTCATCGAAAGCACCTTCTGCGGTCTGCAGCAGAGCGGTCGCGTCAGAGATGTTGCGCTGTGCAACAGACATACCATTACTCTGACCCTGCAGGCGGGTGGCGATTTGCAGGCCAGCCGCATCGTCCGCTGCGGAGTTGATACGTTTACCGGTCCCCAGACGTTCCATCGCAGTAGACAGCATGCTGTTGGATTTATTCAGTGCGTTAGTAGAAGCCATGGAAGACGCGTTAGTGAAAATAGAAAGTGCCATGTTAGTAATCTCCTTGTGAACCTGTCTGTCAGGCTCTTCTCTCTGGTACTCAAGTAAAACGACACAGCGAAACGGAGAATTAAATCGGTGATGAAAAAAAATTTAAAAAGACGTCTATAAGAAAAAGCCTGGTCTCACGAATAAAAGCATACATTGCCAAAGCAAATTAAAAATAAAGGCGACACACTCTTCCCTTAACTTAAATTCAACTTAAAAATAATTAATGTTTTTTCTTGTCAAAATGTAACGACATTTTATCCAGCTGAAAGTAATAAAACATAGAATTCACATAAGGGAACAAGTTGTTAATATAAAAAACAACTACAGATCACTATTAACGTTTAACGATTCTCATTAATGCCTGCGCAGAGAATTAACTTAATAATTTGTTGCACATCACACTTTTATCGCGTAAAAATGTGTCACGGAAGAGAAACTTCCTAATCTCATCCCGGAAACAGCGGAAAATGATGGGTGATACTTCACCCTTCCGCCGAGCGAAATCCCTGATTACGTCGTAATACCGCTCGTTTTTTGCATAATCTCCGCAGGCACGCGGCAATTCTCAAACGAATTTTAAACGGAATTAATGATTAATTTACATTAAGCATTGTGTGATTTTTCTGCACGCTGCGCGGATGATTAATTGATTCAGGAGTGGCTGTTCACCACCAATTGCCATGAGAAAAAAATATTATACCGTCAATAACTGGCTCGTAGATTTGCCCTCTGGTTCGCTCATTAGTTTAGTGACAGGTGAAAGAAAACGTCTCGGTGAATATCAATTAAAACTATTAGACGTACTTCTTGAAAATGCAGGAAAAATTCTCACCCGCGAAGAATTGACGACGCTGGTCTGGGAACGTCGGGTTATTGGTAATAATAGCCTGCCGAATGCGATTCACGCGTTACGCTCGGCGTTAGAAGACGACGGCAAACAGCAAAGAATTATTAAAACGATCCCTAAAAAGGGGTATTTGCTCGAACAGGCCTGGTGCCGTTTCGTTGAAAAAGAGAGTGAAGAGATTGATCTGCCGGAAACGGAGATCGACGGCTTTGTGCTGCCGACGCTGAGCCCGACCGCTGAGAATAGCGCTGCAGAAGAGGCGGAAACCGCACCAGAAAACGCGATGGTGGCCGAGCCTGCTCCGGCGGATCTGCCCGTTCCGGTCGAGGGTTCCCTTGTCGAACCCGCCCGGCCCCGGTTTCAGCATCCGCTGATCACGCTGGCGATATTGCTGGTGACGATCCTCATCGGCGCCGTGGCTGGCTGGCAGTACGCCGGGAGTCAGGGCCCGAAGATTGTCGCGTCGGAGCAAGAGGTCGCGGTTTACAGCAATATTCGTATTTATGAGCTGTCCGAGTCCAACCGCCTGGAAATGAGCAAAGAAGATTTTTACAGCAAAATCAAAGACACGCTTTACGCCATTAATCAGCAGATCAAGACGCAGTCCGTGACCATGACGGTCTATTACCAGAGCGTCGATCAAACGCTGAACTACACCTTCGCGCTGAAAAGCCGCTGCGACAATAAACAGCTGGCGATGGCGATTTACCACTGGCGCATCGACCCGACGCAACTGAACAACCTGATACTGCGAGAAACGAGGAGAAAAATCAGTGAGATGGAAACCTGCTCTTAACTGGAAAGTGGCCCTGTTTTGCTTTCTTCTGGTGGCAAGCGCGGTAGCAGGATTACGGGTGATGCAAACCCCGTCCATTCCGCAGAGCAATGTGGAAGGTTTTTTGCAGCTGGGCTTTTACGATTTGATGTCGAGCCGAAAAGAGATTTACGACTCGCATATGCAGACGGTCAACGGCTCGATTTTAACCACCATCACCAGCCCGAACGACAACCGTTTCGTGCTGAAAGGAAAATTTACCGGCATCAACGAGCAGAACAGCCGTCTGTTTTTCTCCTACACGCCGATCTACTACAGCACCGCGCAAAAAGGGCTGATGATCGACGGTCTGGTGGATATGCTGCTGCACATTAATATCTGGATGCAGCCGCTGTATGTCGGCAATCAACAGCTGGTTGTCGGGCAAAGCGGAGCGATATTTTTGTATCCGTTGAAGAAATAATAATACCCTCACCCTAACCCTCTCCCTAAAAGGGAGAGGGGGTTGATCGAGCGATTTGCATTTACAGTATTAATCTACTCCATCGAAGTAAAACATATTAATACTGAATGTATTAGAATCTGGCAGGGGCTGTTTATTATATATCCCACTCTATTCTTCTCTCGCCAGCCCTTCAGAATAGCTTACCGCCCGAAACCCTGCCCAGGTGCGCTGTCCGCAGGCCCTCCCCCTCCTGCGAAGCTTGTGCAAGTGTCTGGAATCCCACTTCTTTGTTTTTAGGATTTTGTTCAGGACTATAACCTGGGTGATTCTGTTAACATTCGTAAACGCCTTCTGATTGGATGATGCCGAACGTATTTCATCAAGTTATCTTTCTTGGTGACTTATTCCTCTACGGTATAGGTGCAAATAACAGATCAGTTATTTTAAGAAAATTATAATTTATGCAGACCTTTTATTGCGGTCACTCTGCTTAATTGTTTTAACAGGAAGTTAAACCATTTTATGCGCATTTTTTTAAAAGGATTACCCCTTGCAGTAGGCGGTGTATTGCTGTCAGCAAACAGCTATGCCCTCCCGACATTAGCGGATCAGGAACTCATTCGTCAGCAAGAGAGCCAACGTGCGCGTGAGGCAGCATTAGCGCCTCCGACGCCAGATGTGCGGCTTTCGGCACCGGCGTCTTCTTACGGTCGCTTACAGTTCCCGCATGAAACACCCTGTTTCCCGATAAATCGCGTCGAATTATCTGGATACAGCTCCCTCCCCCACTGGCTGCCATTGCAGAAAATAGCCGATCAAGCTGTAGGCCGCTGCTTAGGCTCCAGCGGTATTAACCTGTTGATGAGCGCCCTGCAAAACCGGCTGATCGACCATGGATATGTCACTACCCGCGTCGTGGCCCCCCAGCAGGATTTGACCCTGGGCACGCTCGCGCTTGCGGTGGTTCCAGGAAAAATCCGCCATGTTGTGCTCACACCGCAAAGCGACCATTACGTCACTCTCTATACCGCCTTCCCGGCCCATGACGGTCATTTGCTGGATTTACGTGATATTGAGCAAGGGCTGGAGAACTTACAGCGCGTCCCAACCGTGCGGGCCAGCATGGAAATGGTGCCAGGCGAAAATCCGGGGGAAAGTGATATCGCCCTGAGCTGGCAGCAAAAGCGCCTGTGGCGAGTGGGGGTTTCGCTTGATGACTCTGGCTCGCGTAGCACCGGGCGCTATCAGGGCGGCTTAACCCTTTACGGCGATAACCTGTTGAGCCTGAGCGACACACTCTATCTTTCCGCGGGCAGTTCGCTTCACGCCCCGGCAGGAAAAGGGACTCACAACTACACCGGTCAATACTCCCTGCCCTTCGGTTACTGGGCAACCAGCTTCACCGCCAGTAACAACAGCTACTACCAGACCACCGCGGGTCTGAACGGGGATATCCGCTACAGCGGAGACAGCAATAACCTCGACTGGCAGCTCAGCCGTGTGCTGCACCGCAACGCCAGCCAGAAAACATCGTTCACTTACGACGTGATTGCCCGCGATTCAAAAAACTATGTCAACGGAACCGAAGTGGACGTGCAGCGTCGCCAGACGGCGGCCTGGAAAATCGGATTACAGCATCACCACTATATTGCCGCCGCCACGCTGGATGCAGGTATCAGCTATCAGCGCGGCACGCGCTGGTTTGGTGCCATTCCTGCCTCCGAAGAGTCTTACGGCGAGGCAACGGCACTGAGCAAAATCCTGCAACTCAATGCCCAGCTTGATGCACCTTTTGCGCTTGGGACACAGAATTTTGGCTACAACGTGCAGTACCTGCGTCAGATAAGCGACACCCCACTCACGCCGCAGGATGAGTTTTCCATTGGCGGGCGCTGGACGGTGCGCGGCTTTGACGGTGAACGCACGTTAAGCGCCGACAGCGGCTGGACCCTGCGCAACGAACTCTCATGGCAAACGCCGCTGCCCAACCATCAGCTTTATCTCGGCCTGGACTACGGTCGAATCAGCGGTCAAGGCAACGATTACAACCTGGGTAACCATCTCGCGGGCGGTGCTGTGGGCATTCGCGGTGGCTTATGGGGCGCGAATTATGACGCCTTCGCCGGTATCCCGCTCTCCAAACCCGAGGGTTTCACTACCGATCCGGTCACGCTCGGCTTCAACCTGAACTGGCAGTACTGATATGCGTATTAACGGATTTGATGTGATTGCGCCGGGCGTGCTAGGCGGTGAGGCCAGTTCAGCCGAAGTGCTGGGTGCGGCGGTCTGGCTATGGATGCATTCCGAATTCCACCGCGAGCTGGCGCTGGACACGCTGCCGACCGTTCTGCTCCCCATTATCAAAAAACAACAGTATCTGCTGGCAAGCGAAAACGGCAAGCCGGTGTTTTTCCTGAGCTGGATGTGGCTGGACGAAGCCGCCGAGCGTCGTTACCTGGAAGCACCCGGCATCATGACGCAAGAGCGAGACTGGCTGAGCGGACCGCGCCTGTGGCTGCGTGACTGGGTCGCGCCTTTTGGGCATACCCTGGTGATGAAAAACCTGGTGGCAGACTACCTGTTCCCGGAAAACTGCATGCGAGCGCTGTATCACCGCGGTGCCACTCGCGGCAAATGCGTCAAAAATTTTCGCGGCGCAAAAGTCAGTCGGCAACAGGCTGACGACTGGCGCGCTGCGCACCCTCTGACTGTCTTACTCAAAGAATTCCCTGCAAGGACGCAATCATGAACAAGAACCTTTATCAGATTGTCTTTAACAAAGCGCGTGGCATGTTAATGGTGGTGGCCGATATAGCGGCCTCAGGACGTGGGTCGTCCGGCCCGTCTTCGGGGATGGGACATACACTTTCCCAACACATCAGCGCCCTGTCCCGCCTTAACTTCAGTCTGTTACTGGCGCTGGGCTGTGTCAGTGTTTCCGTGCAGGCGGGGATCGTGGCGGACGGCAGCGCGGCAGGCAAACAACAGCCGACGGTGATTAACAGCGCTAACGGCACGCCACAGATCAATATCCAGACCCCGAACAGCAACGGCGTTTCGCATAACAAATACAGCCAGTTCGATATCGACGGAAAGGGCGCGATCCTCAATAACTCGCATAACGCCACGCAAACTCAGCTGGGCGGCATGGTCAACGGCAACCCGTGGCTGGCCAAAAGCGAAGCAAAAATCATCCTGAATGAGGTGAACTCGCGCAATCCCAGCCAGCTGAACGGCGTGCTGGAAGTGGCGGGTAAAAAGGCGCAAATCATTATCGCCAACCCGGCCGGGATCACCTGTGATGGTTGCGGGTTTATCAACGCCAACCGCACCACGCTGACCACCGGCGCACCGCAGTTCAGCAACGGTCAAATTACCGGCTATGACGTGCGCCAGGGGGAGATTGTTATTCAGGGGCGCGGGATGGACACCACCTCCCAGGACAGCACCGATATTATTGCCCGTGCGGTCAAAGTGAACGCCGGAATTTGGGCCAACGACCTGAAAGTGACCACCGGCAGCAATGTGGTGAATGCCGCCCATGAAACCATCACCCGAACCACACCGGATGCCAACACTCGTCCGCAGCTGGCGGTCGATGTCTCACAGCTTGGCGGCATGTATGCGGGGAAAATCCGCCTTATTGGCACTGAAACCGGCGTTGGCGTACGTAACGCGGGCACGATAGGCACTTCCGCAGGTAATGTGACGATCACTGCAGACGGGCGCATCGAAAACAGCGGTGCGATAAACAGCGTGCAGGACTTAAGCGTCAGCGCGTCCGGAGGCATTCAAAACAGTGGCGTCCAGTACGCCTCGGGCAACACCACCTTCAGCACCCCGGCGGATATCGTCAACAGCGGCACGATGGCCGCCGCCCATGAAACCACCCTGAACGCGGGCAGCCTGAACAGCTCCACGTCTGGCGTATTAGCTGCCGGGATGAACAGCGACGGCAAATTGGGCAATTCAGGCGACCTGACGCTCACCACTTCCGGGCAGCTCAGCGCTCACGGGCAGAACCTCGCGGCAAACTCACTCAATGCAAAAGGCGCAGGCGTTGATTTCAGTCAGAGCCAGACCTGGGCCCGCGATATCAATGCCACCGCGACAACCGGCAACCTGAGCACCGCGCAGGGCAATATCGCGGCGGCGCAAACCCTCACGCTGAACACCAGGGGTCTGTTAAATAACGACGGCGGCAAACTGGAAGCCGATCGTTTGCTGCTCGGGGGCAGCACGCTCTCCAATCAGAGTGGTGTGATTAATCAGCTCGGCGAGCACGATCTCTCGCTGACCCAGACCATCGCTATCAATAACAACGACGGCACCATTGCCAGCAACAGCCATAACCTCACGCTCAATACCGCCAAACTGACCAACCTGCAGGGCAGCATCATTCATGCCGGTGGCGGGAAATTAGCGTTGAATACCGCGCAAGTCGACGCCACTGGAGGCACCATCGCCAGCAACGGCGCGCTGGATTTACAGGGTAAAAACCTGGTGTTGGACAGCGCGACTACCCAGGCCGACAGCATCACGGTTAACGCCGACAGCCTGTCACACCACGCCGGTAATATGACGCAGACCGGCAGCGGAAAAATGACACTCACCGTCAGTGGTGGGCTGGATAACAGCCAGGGCAACGTGGCCTCGAATGGTGATGTCGCCCTCGCGGCAGGCAGCCTGAACAACCAGCAGGGGCAACTGCTGTCTGCGGGCCACGCCCTGACGCTTACCAGCGCCGGTGCCGTGGATAACCGTAGCGGATTTATCGCCGCCGACGGTTTGCTCAACATCAGCAGCAGTAGTCTGGATAACAGCGCCGGATTAATGCAAAGCGGCAGTACCTTCACGCTCAATACCCACGGTGGCGCGCTGGTTAACCAGAACAGCGGCAATCAGGGTGGCATTATCAGCCTGGGCGATTTAACGCTCTCCAGTGGCAATATCGACAACCAGCACGGCACCCTCTACAGCGGCGATAACGCCTGGCTTACCACCGGCAGTCTGAACAATACCGCGGGGCAACTGGTCTCGGTCAATGCCCTCACCTGGGGCGGCCAGACGCTGCAAAATGATAATGGCGGTGTGATTCAGAGTGGCGGCAGTCTGGTGCTCGACACCCACGGCGCCGCACTCAGTAACACCCACAGCGGCGAGTCTGGCGGCATCACCAGTGGCGGGAATTTAACGGTCAAAGCCGGTGAGGTGAATAACCAGTCTGGCACAGTCTACAGCGCCGACAGCACCTGGCTTAACACCGGGAACTGGAACAACACCGCCGGATTACTGGTCGGGGTCAGCGGCCTGAACTTCAGCGGCGGTAAACTGATCAACGATAACGGTGGCCTGATCCAGAGCGGCGCTGAACTGGAGCTGGAGACTCACGGGGAACAGATCAGCAACACCCGCAACGGCAATATTATCAGCCAGGGCGATTTGCACCTCAGCGCAGGCGACGTCAGTAACCAGTCCGGCACGGTTTACAGCGGCGCGAATGTCTGGCTCTCCACGGGGAGTTGGGATAACACCGCCGGGCAGCTGGCGGGCGTCGGCTCGCTCAGTTTCAGTGGCAATGCGCTGTGGAATGACAACGGCGGGCTTATCCAGAGCGGCGGCAATCTGGCGCTCGACACTCATGGGGCGGCGCTCAGCAATACACAGAACGGCACGATCTCCAGCGCCAAAGATTTGCAGCTGAGTGCCGGTGATGTGAACAACCAGGCCGGGGTGGTTTACAGCGCAGGCAACGCGCAGTTTGCCACCGGAAGCTGGAATAACACCGCCGGTCTGCTGGCTGGCGTCGGTTCACTCAGTTACAGCGGTAGCACCCTGCGAAATGATAACGGCGGTGCCGTGCAAAGTGGCGGCGAGCTGCTGCTGGATACCCACGGCGCGTTGATCAGCAACAAAAATAGCGGCGAATCTGGCGGCATCACCAGCCAGGGCAGCATGACGCTGAACAGCGGCGCGCTGGATAACGAGCTCGGCGCGATGATCAGCAACCAGCATATTGCACTGAATACCGCAGAGGTGAACAACGACGCTGGTTTACTGGTGGCATTGCAGGGGTTGGATGCCGCTACCGGCGCACTCAGTAATCACGGCGGCGCTATCCAGTCCGGTGCGGGGTTAAGCTGGAACACGCGCGGCAATAGCCTGAACAACCTCGACGGTTTAATCAGCGCCCAGAACAGCCTTACCCTGAACAGTGGGGACGTGGCAAACCAACAAGGCTTGTTGACCAGCGGCGGGGATTTCACCCTCACCAGCGGCTATCTTGATAATCGAAATGGACACATCGCCGGAAAAAGTGACCTGACGCTGAACAGCACCGGGATAAACAACCAGCACGGTGGCCTCCAGTCGCTGGGCGATATGGTGCTCAACGCCACGCATGCGATCGTCGACAACACTGCCGGGCTTATCCAGAGCGCACAGCAAATCGTGATGAACGCGCAGCAGGTGGTCAACCTGAACACCCACAGTGACGACCAGTCGCTGGGCATTCAGGGTGGCAATATTGTGGTCACTGCCGACACGTTCAACAATCTTAACGGCGATGTCCTGGCCAACAACAGTGTCGGCCTGAGCCTCGGCGGGCAGTTGAATAACAGTCATGGCCTGATCACCGCCATGCAGCTTGCGCAAATCCGCGCCGGTTCAGTGATCAACAGTCAGGGCGATATTGAAACGGGCAGCGGCCTGACGATTAACAGCACCAGCCTGACCGGTGACGGCAAACTGCTTTCTCTCGGCGATATGTCCCTCGGGCTTGCCAGTGATTTCACCAACGTGGGAACGATTCAGGCCAATGGCAATCTGGATTTCACCACCTCGGGCACGATCACCAACCAGAACCTGATGCAGGCGGGCGACACCTTCACGCTTCACGCCGCATCATTGAATAACACCGTGGATGGCGAATTGAGTGCGGGCACACTTGATGTGAATGTCAGCGGGACGCTCACCAACCGTGGCCTGCTGGACGGTTACACCACCCATCTGAGCGCGCAGACGCTAAACAACACCGGCACCGGACGTATTTACGGCGACTGGCTATCGATTGACGCCCGCACGCTCAACAACTCACGCGAAGGTGGCATGGCTGCGACCATCGCCGCCCGCCAGCAGCTAGATTTAGGCGTCGGGGTCCTGAATAACAGCAGCCACGCCCTGATTTACAGCGACGGGAATATGTATCTGGGCGGCAGCCTCGATGAGAACTGGCTGGCTACCGGTCAGGCCATCGCAATCAATAACCACAGCGCGACCATTGAGTCTGCGGGCAACATGCGGCTCAACGTCGCCACGCTCAATAACATCAACGACCACTTCACCACCGAAAACGTGCTGGTGTCGCAGGAGCACATTTCCGAATACAACGTCGATCGTCTCGGTAGTCAGCTTTATAACGAGAACGACTACAACATCAGCATGTACAAGGATGAGACCTGGATAATCTGTATCGAGGGCGTCATCTGCAACACCACCAACGGCGACAAGTTCACCCACTACGACTACACCCGCACCATCACTGAAGACCGCGTGCTGGAAAGTGACCCGGCGCAGATCATTTCGGGCGGCACGCTGACGATTAATGCCGGGGATGTGCTCAACGATAAGAGCCAGATCGTCGCGGGCGGCAACCTGAACATCAATGCCACCAACCTGAACAACGTGGAGGTCCCGGGCCAGCGGCAGATCCTCGACGAAGGTACCGCCACGCGTTACAAGCGTAAACAGAGCAAAGGCGGTGACTCCCCGAGCGTTAAAACCTCGGACTACACGCCGCCAGCCATCATCCAGGAAATAAGCCTCAACGCCAGCACCCTGGCTGACCACAGCCAGGCAGGCGGCAGTGGCCTCACGGTGGATGCGCATCAGGAGACGTCCGTCAGCGGCACGATTCAGGGCGGTGGCAATCTCAGCATGGGCGACATCGCCGGGCCGAACGGCGCGGGGGCACTGGCCTCCGGCCCGGTCGGCTCAGTCACCATTCCGGGGATCAACGGCGGCCCGTCCATGAGTCTGTCCCCAGGCAAAACCTTCGAAGTGAACCTGCCGGGCGATAGCCAGGTGGTGCGCATGGTCGGCCCCAACACCCGCATCCCGGACAACAGCCTCTTCAAATCTCATCCCGAAAGCAACAGCCCGTACCTGGTGGAGACCGACCCGCGCTTCACCAACAAGAAGCAGTGGCTCAGCTCCGACTACATGATGAACGCCTTCATCACCGACCCGAACAACATTCAGAAGCGCCTCGGCGACGGCTTCTATGAACAGCGCCTGATCCGCGAACAGGTGGTGGCGCTGACCGGGCAACGCTACATCGGCAACACGCAAAGTGACGAAGAGCAGTACAAAATGCTGATGGATAACGGCATCGCCTTCGGGCAACTCTGGGGCCTGAAACCGGGCGTGGCGCTGACGCCGGAGCAGATGAGCGCCCTCACCTCCGATATCGTCTGGATGGTCAGCCAGACCGTGCAGATGCCGGACGGCAGCACCCAGCAGGTGCTGGTTCCGCAGGTGTACGCGAAGGTCAAACCGGGCGACCTCGACGGCAGCGGCGCCCTGCTCGCCGGACGCAACGTCAACCTCAACCTGAGCGGCGACCTGACCAACAGCGGGCGCATCAACAGCAAAGACAACACGCTGGTGCTGGCGAACAACATCAACAACCTCGGCGGCATCATCAGCGGTAACGATGTGGCGCTGCAGGCGCGTACCGACATCAACAATATCGGCGGCACGATCCAGGGCGGCGACAGCCTGCTGGCCATCGCCGGGCGGGACATCAACGTCACCACCACTACCCGCAGCGCAGTCAGCGCCGACGGCAACTTCGGGCGCACCAGCATCGACCGCATCGGCAGCATGTCCGTGAGTAATGACGGCGGTTTCCTGGGAATGCAGGCCGGACGTGATGTAAACCTCACCGCCGCGTTGCTCAGCAATGGCGGCGAAGACAGCCAGACCACGGTGATCGCGGGCAACAACCTGAACCTGAACCCGGTAGAAACCGGCAGCCACGACAGCCTGAGCTGGGGCCGCGACGACTGGCTGAAACGCTCGCAGAGCAGCGACACCGGTACGGTTATTCAGGGTGGCGGCAATGTCTCGATGGGGGCGGGTCATGATGTGAATATCACGGCAGGCACGGTTTCGGCGAACCAGCAGTTGACCATCCAGGCAGGCAACGACCTGAATATCGTCAACGGCACTTCGTCCGACAGCTTCGAGCAGTACACGAAGCAGACCGGCAGCAGCAGTATGACCTCGAAAACCACCACCGTGGACCACAACCGCGAGAGCAACCAGCTGGCGGTGGGCAGCCAGCTTGACGGCGACGGCGTGACGCTTTCTGCGGGGCACGACCTGCTGGTTCAGGGCAGCAGCGTGGCGGGTTCACAGGACGTCAATCTGATTGCCGGGAACAACCTCACCGTCACGGCCGCGACCGAACAGCACGACGAGATGCATCAGCATCAGGAGAAAAAATCGGGCTTAAGCGGCACTGGCGGTATCGGCATCAGCTACGGCACGAATGACCTGAAAACCACCGACACCGGCACCTCGCTGACCAGCGCGGGCAGCACGGTAGGCAGCATCAACGGCGACGTGAATATGGTGGCGGGCAACGGGCTGACCATCAAAGGCTCGGACGTGCTGGCAGGCAATGACATTGCCCTGCAGGGTAAACAGGTGGATATCCTCGCCGCCGACAATGATTCCAGCACAAAACACACCGTCGAGCAGAGCAGCAGCGGGCTGACGCTGGCGCTCTCCGGCTCGGTGGGCAGCGCGATTAACCAGGCGGTGACCAGCGCGAACACGGCGAATAAGGAAAAAGAGAGCAACGGGCGGATGGCGGCGCTGGACGGCATGAAGGCTGCGCTGTCGGGCGTGCAGGCGTATCAGGGTAACGAACTGAATCAGGCTCAGGGCGGCGACCCGGCGGCGGTGATCGGTATTAACCTCTCTTACGGCAGCCAGTCGTCAAAATCTGAGCAGACGCAGACGAATCACGACAGCCAGGGCAGCACGATACAGGCGGGGAACAATCTCAGCATTAAGGCTACCGACAGCGATGTGAATGTCACCGGCAGTCAGATACGCGCCGGAAATGACATCACGCTTGATGCCGCACGCGACGTGAACCTGATTTCGGCAGAGAACACCCACAGCCTGGAGGGCAAAAACGAAAGCCACGGTGGCTCGGTGGGTGTGGGGATTAACTTTGGCAGCGGCAGCAACGGTATCTCGGTGAACGCCAGCGTCAACAAAGGCAAAGGCAGCGAAACCGGCAACGGCACCACCCATACCGAAACCACGATAGATGCCGGGAATAACCTGACCATCGTCAGCGGACGCGACACCACGCTGACGGGCGCGCAAATCAGCGGCGATAAAGTGACGATGGACGTGGGCCGCGACCTGACGCTGACCAGCGAGAGGGATTCTGACCAGTACGACTCAAAACAGCAGAACGCCAGCGCGGGCGGCAGCGCGAGCATGGGCGGTGGGTCCGGATCAATAAATCTGAGCCAGGACAAAATGCACAGCAACTACGATGCGGTGCAGGAGCAGACAGGTATCTTCGCCGGGAAAGGCGGGTTTGATATCACCGTCGGCGAACATACGCAGCTGAACGGCGCGGTGATCAGCAGCACCTCTGCGCCGGAAAACAATCTGCTCGACACCGGCACATTAGGCTTCAGCAACATCGACAACCACGCGGAATATGAGGTGGAGCACCAGAGCGCGGGCATCAGCAGTGGCGGTGGCTACGGCGACCAGTTTCTGGGCAACATGGCGAACGGTCTGTTAGTCGGTGCTAACGGCGAAGGCAGCGCGGACTCGACCACCAAATCCGCTATCAGCGACGGCACCATCACCATCCGCGACAAGGACAAGCAGACGCAGAACGTCGATGACCTGAGCCGTGACGTGGCGAACGCCAATCCGGGGCTGGACGTTATCTTCGACAAGGAGAAAGAGCAGCGGCGGTTGCAGGAAATCCAGGCGATTGGGGAGATTGGGAGCCAGGCGGCGGATGTTGCCAGGACGCAAGGCGATCTGAACGGTCTGAAAGAGGCTAAAAAAGAACACCCGGATATGACGGTCGATGAGCTACGCAAAACACCGGAATATCAGGCTGAGATGAATCAGTACGGGACAGGAAGTGCGCTGCAACAGGGACTCCAGGCGGCAACCGCCGCTATTCAGGGCCTGGCGGGTGGCGATATGGCGAAAGCGCTGGCGGGTGGTTCTGCGCCGTACCTGGCTGAAATGATTCACGATATGACGACTGACCCGGTCACTGGCAAGGTGAACACCGAAGCCAACCTTATAGCCCATGCAGTTGTCGGGGCGGTGGTTGCGCAGATTAACGGTAACAGCGCATTAGCTGGGGCATCCGGTGCCGTGGCGGGTGAATATATTGCGCAGCAGCTCTATCCGGATATCCCTCGCGACAAGCTTACGGAAGAGCAGAAGCAGACGATATCTGCGCTCTCCACGCTGGCAGCAGGGATCGCCGGTGGGTTGACAGGTGACAGTACAGCCGATGGGGTAGCCGGAGCGCAGGCCGGGAAGAATGCGGCGGAGAATAATAACCTGAGTCTGTTGGCAAGAGGCTGTGCAATAGCGGCACCTTGCCGGACGAAGGTAGCGGAGCAATTGCTGGAGATAGGAGCGAAAGCAGGTATTGTGGGTCTTGCCGGAGTGGCAGTAAAAGACCTGGCGGATAAGATGACATCTGATGAACTGGATCATCTTGTCACCCTGGAAATGATGGGTAATGATGAAATCACCAGTAAGTACATTGGTTCACTGCAAGATAAATATGGCCCTTCACATACTGGTGGAGATCAGATAACTGAGCAGAGGCCGATAAATACAGGTGGTGATCAATTACCCGGACAAGACCCGACTCATACTGGCAATAACAGTGGTCAGATTGATACGGGACCGAGCCATACTGGTGGGGATCAGACTGTAAATCAATTACCGAACAATACGGGTAATACGGAAGATACTCTTGATCTGCCAAATCATATGACAAGTGATGGGCATGATAATGGTGCAGACAAACCATCTAATATCAAAATGGCCGATGACAAGTTTCTGAAAAATAATGGTATAGATGCTCATGCTTTGAAAGATGATTTTCTAGGTAATGGCAAAAACTCTAATTATGATATCTATGTAGATAGAGACTCTGGACAGCTTTGGATCTTTAAGAAAGGTGGCAAGGGTGATGGTATACCAACAGGTGAGTACATTAAGTAGGGTCTAATTATGAACAAAACAACAGTAATGGCATATTTTTCTATTTATGGTGACTGCTTTGATACTGATTATGTCACTCAGGAAATGTCCCTGCAACCCACTGAAGCAAGGGTGAAAGGGAACATTCCCAATGGAAAAACAAGGCCAAGCATTGAGACTAGTTGGAAATTATCCACGGGAGATGAAGAATCCAATGATGTCAACATACAATTAGATAAAATCATAAAGTTGCTTAATGGTAAGGAGAGTCAATTACAATGCATAAAAAACAAATATGAAGTTAGCTTGACTTTCACATTAGTGATTAAGATAGAAAATGGTGAAAAACCAGGAATGCATTTTAATGCAAAAAAAATAGAGTTTATACATAAAATTGGAGCTGAGATAGATATTGATTTATATATCTATAGTTAAAGTTTATTTAGGTTTATTATTAATAACTCCAACCGCTGTTGTTGGAGTTATTTACCAACCACTTACCCAACGTTATATCTCTAGTAGGCTATCAGGTACCGGATGAGCATGAGGGTGCTGATTACATCTTCATGCTGCGCTCTTTAATAAATTAAGTCACCTTTTATGTTACTTTCCTGTTGCAGGCTTTGAGTTGTTTTTCCGTTTCCATTAAACACTGGATAAAAACACAGCATCTGATAACTTGGACTATCTCAATGCACAAAAATAATGAGCTGTATATTTGCCGGGTATGTGGAGCAAAACAGTCAGACGCATCATGGGGTAATGATGGTGAATCGCCAACAGATGATATATGCGATTGTTGTGCAGTAGAATTTGGTTATAAGGATTCTACTTTGCAAGGTATCAATAAATATCGGAAAACATGGTTAGATAGTGGTGCCTGGTGGGTCCATAAAAAATCCGAGCCTGAAACCTGGCCCTTATAAGAACAACTTTCTAATATACCAGTAAAATATCTTTAGTATTGCTCCCGGCCAGAGTACCGGGAATGTGCTATCTACCATTAGGGAAAATGAGAGAGACTGTAATTACAGTCTCTCTCTATAGACACGAAAAAATGCTGATAAAAAAAACCACCTTTACACGGCGGGATTTTCATACCGAAATCACTTATTCTCAAGCTCTACTTTCGCCACCATATCCTGTAAAAATGACAAAACCTGCTGTTGCTCTTTTTCTGGTAAACCGTTAGCAGTTTTGGTCAGCACATTCATTAATGCGGATTCTTTTGGCAAAGTGGTAATAACCAGGCACCCCGGCATCACCCGCACATCCAGCGACGTACCGGTGGCAAATCCAGCTTCCTCCATCCAGTGCCCATTCAGGCGCAGGCTGGCACTGCGGATATAGCACCGGGTTTTCTCGGTGCCGCTATCGTAGTGGCGAATACTGATATAACTCACCGTCATGCGGCGCATTGTTTTAGAAATACGATTAGCTTTATCTGCCTGCAGAGAGACGCCACAATACGCTCAGAGGATTAAAAAATCATGCAGATACGTTGAAAAACGTTAACAACCCTGAGGCTAGGGCTACTGATGCCATTAATAAAATAGAATCAGCCTTGAAAGGACATGGAATATGATTACCTTCCGTAAATTGATTGGAAACATCAACGTGAGAAAAGAACCAGACCAACAGTCTCCTCTTGAACTCTGGTTTGAACGTATTATTGATGTACCTATTGAAGAGTTGATGGTGGAAGATCTTTGTCGTGCTATCCGGCAGAAATTATGCATTGATCAGTTAATGCCAAGAGTGTTGGAAGTTCTGACTGAAGAACCGCTGGCGGGTGAATATTATGATGGTGAGCTGATAGCTGCTTTATCGACAATAAAAGAGAACGATCTGAAAGATCAGAAAAGTACTTTTATCAAAATAAAGCAGCTTTTAAACCAGCTCGCTTCTTCTGACATCAGCGATGATCTAAAGAAAGATATATTAAAAATCAATCAATTATCCGTATGACTCATCCCGGCCTGAACTAGCCGGGATCGTTTGGTCCGCCGTTACATACAACGCCCGTCTCGGCGCGGCCCCATAGTTCGCAGGGGTCTGGGTGGTGATCACGACGCAGTTCAGCATCACCCTGATCTTAATCGGCATCCCGTCAGTAAACCCTGCCTGTGCCAGCCACAGCGAGTTAGGTAGCAATGTCATGACTGGACGCTGGGAAGTGACATCTCGAACACAATCTAACCGCGCTCAATAAATGTTTGATGAGTTAGGAATCAAAATATAGAGGTGAAAGTTGTCAAAAAATAGCAGCATTAAATTTTTAAAAGTTATAGCCGATCTCGCTATATTTTTAGAGTTCACTGGTGAGGACAGTTAGCTCTTGATCTGGCAGTCGAAATGATGGAACAGATGGCAGCAGAATTGCAGTTGCTAAATGATGATGACAGGGCAAATATCGTCCATACCTACCAATCTATATCTCGTTAGCATTCAGTAGAAAAATGCGACTTCGTTAAAGACCTGCCAGAATCTT
Organism: Lelliottia wanjuensis; assembly: GCF_030238365.1. GTDB lineage: Bacteria > Pseudomonadota > Gammaproteobacteria > Enterobacterales > Enterobacteriaceae > Enterobacter > Enterobacter wanjuensis. Next base: position 26,591 of record NZ_JASSOT010000050.1, read on the forward strand.
TGGGCTTAATTTAATTAATCAACCTCAATCTTTGTAGCTGGGATAAAATAGATTTCTTACAAGAACCCCGCCCTTACCCGGCGGGATTTTCATATCGAAATCACTTATTCTCAAGCGCCACTTTTGCCGTCACACCCCGCAAAAACGCCAATACCTGCTGTTGCTCTTTTTCTGGTAAACCGTTAGCAGTTTTGGTCAGCACTTTCATTAATGCGGATTCTTTTGGCAAAGTGGTAATAACCAGACACCCCGGCATCACCCGCACATCCAGCGGCGTACCGGTGGTAAATCCAGCTTCCTCCATCCAGTGCCCGTTCAGACGCAAACTGGCGCTGCGGGTATAGCGCCGGGTTTTCTCGGTGCGGCGATCGTAGTGGCGGATACTGACATAACTCACCGTCATACGCCGTACGGTTTTAGAAATACGATTAGCTGTATCCGCCTTTGCGAAAATGTCATTTTTGCGTACGACTTCGTGGTTTTCGGAAATATTCGCTAAAGTTCCAGAATCTGTTTTGGCGATAGCGATTTCTGGCTTAGTATTTGTGGTAGCCATATTCAACTCCTATAAGTTGCTTGTGGTTAGCGACGTGGAAGTGTTGCTGCACTTTCACGCCGCGCTCTTTAATAAATAAAGTTATCTTTTATGTTACTTTCCTGTTGCGGGCTTTAAGTTATTTTTCTGTACCCATTATACACCACTGAATAAAAACACAGCATCTGATAAGCAAGCAATGTTAAAATTTGCGACAGCGCTTCAAAAAATAATACAACTTCATGTAAGGCTGTATTTTAATTATCTGTGCTAAGACGTTAAGCCATAATTTTGCTCAGTTATTATCGCAGATGATGACTCAGACAAAGGAAATGTACACACTGATAGCGGTGGTTTCGGCGCTGAGTCACGTGGATGCTCCAACGAAACCGTGCGGTGATCAGATGGCTGTGCAGGGTCAAGCCATACTGGCGGGGATCAGCCAGTAGATCAATTGCCTAATGATACGATGCTCTCGAACGGTCAGATCATATGGAGAATCCGGACTATGCTCAAAGATTATCATTTCCGGAATCGACAACTGCCAGTAATGGATTAGCAAGAAGGATGGGAAATAAAATGATCATTGGTAATCCTTATCAAATTGCAATACAAGTCGAGCAGATAGATGTCTTATGCTCCCCTAGTGGGATTTTTAATTTTATTATTAATGACATACTCATTCCAGGTAAAGGGGTTACTATTAACCTTTATATCGTAATATCTTCTTTAAAAGAGAGTCTGGAGGCAGGGCTTAAAGAAATTCATGACGACATCGGTGATATACCTTTGGATAAATTATTTTTTTCGGAAGGGGCTCCTGAACATTTAATATCATTGGATGTTGCTGAGTTATATGATTATGGATGTAATTTCTGGTTGGGATTTGACGGTAGTGAAGAACGTTTAATATATAGCCTGGATTTCGAAAAAAGTTATAACGAAAATCGCTTCCCCAGAGGAACAATAGAGAAATTAATCAAGACATTGCCTGTGACGGATACATTAATCATGGATAAGTTCAACGATATTATCGTTACAAGGATAAACTAATCTATATATTAGGGTGATATGCCAGTAAGCCAACAGAGCGAAGAACAGAAAAAACTCTGACTGCACTGGAGAAAGTAGCAGTGCTTACTGGTGGCCTGATGTGTGACAGCGCAGGCAGGCCAGAACGAAATCAGAAATAATATTGCTGTGGTAGGCATTTTTTCTATATAGATACTCATCTACACCGAGGCCCACAATTCAATGATCAAACAGGGACCGCTATGATTACTGATAAAGTCATACGCTTTGCCAATAATATTTCAACTGGCAATGAAATAGCTAATTTCAAACGACTATCGATTGGCGGTGAGAATATCTCAGCAGTAAGTTGGGAGCTTCCTGGAGTTCCAAGGCGTAACGCTTGTGAGTATTTATTGAAAATTATGTCTTCCACATTATGTACCCCAAATAGTACGGGTAAATTGTATGTTAGAGTTGAGTTGTCATCAGAGCAACCTGACAATGCTATTGTCAATTATAAAAAAACATGGGGATTGCTGAAGTCATTTGGTGTCCATATTGATGGTATAGAGAACAAATCCAACTTCATCCAAAAAGGTCAGGATGGGTTGATTCTTTCTGCGACTGGTGTGTTAGATTTACAGTCACAGGGGATAATTGAGAGTTTATTAAATTGTGAAGTGAAAACTTATTTTTCACTTTGTGATTCAAAGATTATACATGATGACCAATTACGTAATAATTCTCAAGATGAATGGATGAATTTGATGTGGAGACATCATGGCATTGTATTCATATTACTTGGGCATTTTGATGAAAAAGATTGTGAAATCGTCGCTTTGGGACATCACTCTCAGTTAAAACCTTTGAGATATTAAGTTGAAAATTAAGGGCTGAACTATGTTTTGCATATACCTAGAAAATGCTTCAACGAAAATTGATAATGAACTGGCTTAACCTACTGAAATTATAATCGATGATTTTCAAGAGAAACTGTACATTCCTCTAACGTACTGGAATATTAATGATTATAAAACAAGCTGGCTTAACCCGCTTAAGAATATATTCACTAATAAAAATCATGCGACATTAGCTGTATCTATGTATGAACCGGGCTATACAAAATTTATTTTGCATGGGTCATACATTTCATTATTGCGAAGTATTTATACAAAACAAAGTGTTATTTCTTGATGAACATCCCGGCTTTGCCATTGATACAATTAATGATTTTATACATCTAGTTATTACTAACAATGAAAATAGCATAAAGATATCAGAATGGAGAACCGATTTAGAAAAATTTAGTGGATTTTTATGAAAACCTAAATAAACAGAAGAAATTAAACTAAATATCAGGATTATCATTCGTAAACCAGGGCACATCAGCGTCGGTTCTCGCTGCTAATTTTTAAAAATTAAGAGCAGGCCAGAACCTGCTCAATTCATTATCGAAAGATAACAGTCCTCTCACCCCAACAAATTCTTCACCGTCACCTGATGAACATTCCCCTGCGCCGCCAGCGCTTGCGTCAGCAATCCAAACTGCTTGCCGCTCCCGGCTAGTGCATCCCCCAGCGCGCGCGCCGTTTCGAGCGCTTCGCCCGGCGTGTAAACCGTCGACATATCCTGAATGCGCGTCGCCACGCGATCCTGATGGAAATGTAATTTGCTGCGCTCGCGAGTAATCTGGTCCAGCGTCTGCTGCAACTTCTTCCCGTCGCCACGCTCCCAGCGACTGACTAACAAACCAATCTCATCTTCGCGGCTGGTTTCCGCCTGCGGAGCCAACAGGGTGAACGCATCCGCCGGGAAATGTTGTCCTTCGCCGCGCACGCTGAGATGCTGGCTGACCCGCGACCAGCGGGCTTCGTCGACCTGGAAAGCGACCTTCCCCTCGGGGGCCAGCGTTGCATTGATGCCTAAGCGGCCCAGTCCCACATTGAGATGCGCCAGCACCTGACGCGGTGAGGAGTTTGCAGGCAGCGCCACAGCGGTGAGCTCGCGCTGGCCGCCGCCGAGCTGGAACACCAGCGTCTCACCCTGCGGATGCTCCAGCAGTTTTTCGACGCCCGGCAGGGTGAAGTTCACCTGGCTTTTTTGCTGGAGCGTGATGTTGAAGTTGCGATCGATCGTCCCACCCGACAGCTGTCCGCGCTGATGCAGCAGCGTGTTCAGGCCCGACGGGGCTGAACCTTTCTGATGACGCAGCACCAGCAGCTGGGTCTCGGCTTCTGACAGATAATTGTCCGCCTGCTGAACCGCCGTCAGCTGCTGATTGAGCTGGACGTTATAGCGCATCGGACGGCGCGAAAGCAGCGCCGCCTCGGGGAATGGCGCCGTCGCGCGCGGGGTATTCGCCACGCGCTCGGTGCGGGCAATTTGCGCCGGGGCCCCCGGCGACGTCCGGACGGCGGACGCGGTGCTGGAGGCGGTGGTGGTTTTTAATCCTACCTGCATAACCATTACAACATGCTGAAGAGCGAGAGCTGACTGATCATGCTGTACGCTTTGTTAGTGACCTGTACCGAGTTAGTGTACAGCTGAAGGTTGATGCTGGTCGTCGCCCAGTCGGTATCAGACAGGTCGCGCACCACCTGATCGTTGGCGGTGCTGACGTCCGTATGGGCATCGCCGAGCATGGTCAGTCGGTTCTGTCGTCCACCCAGATCGGTCAGCTGCGCCGCCACTTTGTCGCGGGTATCAGACGAAAGGGATAGCATCTCGTTCATGTCATCCTGATAGTCGCTGACCGGAATGCTCGGGTCCTGCATTTTCTCACTCAGGGCTTTCAGCTTGTTCAGCATCTCCAGATCGCTGCCATTACCAAACGCCTGCACGACGTTGGTGTTTTCGGTGACGTTCACGCCGTTGGCGACCGTGGTTTCCCGGGTACCATCGTTGCCCTGGTAAATGTATTTCCCCTGCGCCTCATCCCAGACCACCGGTTTGGCGTCCGTTTTGGTGCCGGAGAAGAGATAGCTACCGTTTTCGTTCTGGGCGTTGATCGACGCCACCAGCGAATCGAGCATCGACGACAGCTCGTTGCCAAAACCCACCATATCTTCGCTGCTGTGCGTGTCGCCGTTGGCCGCCGCCAGCAGTTTGTCATTGAGCGACAGGAGCTGGTTGCTCATCGCGGTAACGTGCGCTTCCTGGCTCGACAGCGATCCGCTCAGGCGCGAGATGTTGCTCTGATACTGCTGAATGGCCGACTGCTCGCGGTTGAGCTGCACCAGACGGGTCGCGGCCACCGGGTCGTCCGACGGGACGTTGATTCGCTTCTGGGTCGCCATCTGCTCCATCAGCTTGCTCATACGGGTGCCGTTGACGCCAAGCTGCGCCATCATGGCGTCGGAATTATAAAGACTACTGATTCGCATAATTTTGTTCCTTCACAACCCTTAGAACAGGCCTAACAGGTCGGTAAAAATCTGGTTGCCGGTGGCAATCACTTTGACGTTAGACTGATACGCCTGCATATAAACCTGCAGGTTAATCGCCTCTTCGTCCTGATTGACCGCGCTGAGGTTGTTGCGCTGCAGCTGCGCCTGGTCAAACACCGCCTGCGCTGCCTCCAGCTCGCTCTTCGACTGTTTGCTGGCGATACCGATGTTGGAGATGATCGCCGCCGCCCCTTCGTTCAGACTCATGTTGCCCATCCCGCCGATATCGACCTTTTTGTTTTTCAGATCGATCAGCGCCTGCAGGTTGTCGCCGTTACCCTGCTCGTCCTTACTTCCGGAGAGCGCCAGTTCGTCAGGTTTGAGATCGTTGACCTGCAACATGCCCGCCGGATTGGTCAGATCGAAGGTAAACAGCGGTTTGCCCGGATTGCCGTTCTTGTCGAAGCCCTGCGCCAGCTGATCGTTAAACAGCGTGGCGACGGTCTCCGCCATCCCCTGCACGGAGGCCTGCATATCCGCCAGATCGCCGGTTTCGTAGTCGTACAGCGCGCCGAGCTGGCCGCCGGTCGACGGGTTGAGCGAGAAATCGCTGCCGGAAAACTTCAGGTTTAAGACGGAGTTACCCTTGGCGTCGGTGGTAGCGCTGAGCTGCCCGGCCACTTTGCCGCTCACCAGCGGCTGACCGTTTTTCATCGACACGGAGTAGCTGCCGTTGCTGTCTTCCGTGACTTTCACGTCGCTGTAGGTGCTGAGCTGTTTCACCAGCTCGTCACGCTGATCGCGCAGGACGTTGCTGTTCCCGCCCGTCGAGTCCATCTCCATGATTTTCTTGTTGTAGTCGGCGATCCCGGCGGTCAGGGTGTTCATCTGATCGACCATGGTGTTGCGCTGATTACTGACCGAGGTTTTCTGGCTGTCGATGAAGTCGTTCATGTTGTTGAAACGGGTCGCGAGAGATTGCGCCTGGTTCAGCAGCTGCTGGCGGTTGGCTTCGCTTTCCGGCCCGGCGGTTAACGCGCTCAAGGCCGAGAAGAAATCATCCAGACCGTTACCCAGACTGGTGGAGTCGGTGCCAATCACCTTCTCCAGCGAGCTGAGATACTGGTTGTTGATCCCGTAGTAGTTGGCTTTGCTGTTGCTCTGCCACACCTGGCCCGTCAGGTATTGATCGGAGATACGGCGGATGCTGTCCACCTGCACGCCCGCTCCGGCGGACATGCCGCCCGGCCCCAGGGTAGTGACGGAGCTCTGGATAATGCCCTGACGGCTGTAGCCCGGCGTCAGCACGTTGGAGATGTTCATGGAGGTCACGCTCATCCCAAACTGCGCTGCCTGCAGGCCGCTAAAGGCAATGTTGATCATGTTCATGGATTACTCCTGCCCGCGGCGTATTACCGGAACGACGGGGGGCGTTAATATCTTCGGATGTTCCTGTAAAGCGACCATTCCCTGCGAATTCTTAAGCGGCGCACTCTCCTGCGGGCCGAGCTGGGTGATGATCATCTGGGCAATGCCGGTGCTGCGCTGGGACGCCAGTTGGGATGCCAGCTTGTCGTCGTAAAAATCGCGCATCATTCGCTGCTGTTTGCTGTCGAACGGATTGTTGTCCACCAGCGCTTCGGAGGCTTTACGCATTTGCTGGAGCATTGAGCGCAGAAAAATGCCTTCGAACTGCTCCGCAGCCTGCTCGAGATTCTGCGGTTTGACCTGGCCGGTAAAATCGCCGGGCAGGACGCTGGTCTGGGGTTTGATCGCCTGTAGCATGGTCTCTCCTTAAATCACAACCAGTTCGGCATCGAGCGCGCCCGCTTCGTGCAGGGCCTGCAGGATCGCCATGGTGTCGTCCGGCGACGCGCCGAGGCTGTTGATGGTATTCACAATGCTGCGCAGGCTGGTGCCCGCCGCGATGGTCACCATCTGGCCGCTGCCGCGATTCACATCGACGTCGCTTTGCGGCGTGACCACCGTCTGACCCTGGCTGAACGCGCCCGGCTGGCTGACGTTCGAGGACTCACGAATGGTCACGGTCAGGTTGCCGTGAGACACCGCCGCAGCGCGCACCACCACGCCATCGCCGATCACCACGGTGCCGGTGCGGGCGTTGAACACCACGCGCGGCGGCTGTTTGCCCGCATTAATTTGCACGTCTTCCAGCATCGACATAAAGGCCACGCGCTCGCCCGCCGACAGCGGCGCGTTGACCGTCACGTTGGTGGCGCTCTGTGCCGTCGCCGTGCCGGAGCCAAACGCACTGTTCAGCGCCACGGCCACGCTGTTGGCGGTTTTAAAGCTTGGGCGTTTGAGGTTGAGGATCACCTGGTTGTTCTGCTGAAAATCAGATGGCACTTCGCGCTCGACGGATCCGCCGTTCGGCACGCGGCCCACGGTTGGGGTGTTGATGGTCACGCTCGATCCGCTGTTGCCTTCGGCTTTGACACCACCGACCACCACGTTGCCCTGCGCCAGGGCGTAGACTTCACCGTCGGCCCCGCGCAGCTGTGTCAGGAGCAAGGTGCCGCCGCGCAGGCTTTTGGCGTCGCCAATGGACGAAACGGTGATGTCGATACTCTGCCCGCGCGCATAGCCCGGCGGGAGCGTGGCGCTGATCGCCACGGCGGCGACGTTTTTCACTTTCGGATCGATTTTGGTCGGCAGCTGGACGCCAAACTGGCGCAGCATGTTGGTCACCGACTGGCTGGTGAATTTCACCTGGTTTTTATCGCCGGTGCCGTCGAGGCCGACCACCAGGCTGTAACCCACCAGCTGGTTGCCGCGCACGCCCTGAATATCGACCACATTCCCCAGGCGCTCTGCGCTGGCCGCCGTCGTCCAGAGCAGCATCAGAAATAGCATTGCTTTACGCATCGCAGACTCCATTAAATTGGGAACAGCGGATGGTTGAAGAAGCGCGTCAGCCAGCCTGCGGAGTTGGAGTCGCTGAGCGCCCCGCGTCCGGCGTAGGAGATGCGCGCGTTGGCGATCCGCTGGGAGGAGACCGAGTTATCGCGCTCCACGTCTTCCGCACGCACCAGTCCGGTGACGCGCATGTATTCATCGCCCTGATTGAGGGTCAGCCATTTTTCACCGCGCACCGCGAGCACGCCGTTGGGCAGCACTTTGTAGACCGCCACGGTGATGGCCCCGCGCAGGCTGTTTTGCTGCTGGGAGGTGGCGTTGCCGTTGAAATTGCGGCTGCCGTCAATGGAGCCAGACAGCTTATCCACGGAGTGACCAAAGGCTTCCGGCACGCCAATCGAGACGTCGTTTTTCTTGCCGAAGTTGGTCCGCGCCTGTTTGCTGGCCTGGGTGGATTCGTCCAGTTTCACCGTCAGGATGTCGCCCACGCGATAGGCGCGGCGGTCCTGCGTCAGGGACCAGTTGTAGTTGCCGTTATACAGCCCGCCGCCCTGCACTTTGGTGGTCGGCATGGAGAAATCTTCTGGCGGCGCGTAGGCCGCGTCATCTTTTTGCACTAACAGCGCCGGGCTTTCACACCCGGCCAGCAGCAGCGCAACAAATCCAATAACTAACTGCTTTTTCATTTCTTTTTCACTTCACGCGTTACATCGACTGCGTGACAAATTTGAGCATGTCATCCGCCGCCGAGACCATTTTGGCGTTCATCTCGTAGGCGCGCTGAACGGTGATCATATCCACCATCTCTTCCACGACCTGAACGTTGGAGCCTTCCAGCGAGCCCTGTTCGAGCAGCCCGAACGCCTCTTCGCCCGCCACGCCTTCCACCGCTTCGCCGCTGGCGGCGGTTTCGCGATACAGGTTGCCGCCGAGGGCTTCCAGTCCGGCCGGATTGACGAAGTTCACCAGGGTGATCTGTCCCAGTTCCACCGGGTCAGCTTCGCCCGCGACCGTCGCGGTGACGGTGCCGTCTTTGCCGATCTGCAGATCTTTGACGTTGTCCGGCAGTTCAATCTGCGGCACCAGCGGCAGGCCCTGGGCGTTGGTCAGCAGGCCGTCCGGGTTTTTCTGGAAATTACCGGCGCGGGTGTAGGCGATATCGCCGTCGCTGGTTTCGACCTGGAAAAAGCCCTGCCCGGTAATCGCGACGTCCAGCGTCTGTCCGGTGTTCTGGATGTTGCCGGTGGTGAACTCTTTCTGGGTGCCGACGATCTTGACGCCGGTACCGAACTGAATGCCCGTCGGCGAGGTGTTGTTCTGGTCAAGCTGACCGCCCGGCGTGCGCTGATTCTGATAGAACAGATCGGCGAACATCACGCGATCGCGCTTAAACCCGGTGGTGTTGACGTTCGCCAGGTTGTTGGAGATGGCGCTCATCTTCGCGTCTTGCGCGGCAAGACCGGTTTTACTGATCCATAAAGCGGGATTCATGGGTTTTCCTTTTCGCTAAGCGGGAAAAAATCAGGCGTTACGCAGCAGGCGATTGCCCGCTGTCGCCAGATCTTCTGCCGCCTTCATCATTTTGATTTGCGCTTCGAACTGACGGTTGAGCGCGATGCTGGAGACCATTTCGTTAATCGCCGAGACGTTCGAGGTTTCCAGGTGGCCGGAAACCACTTCCACCTCTTCGGTACGCGGATTGACGTTGGCGTTGGTCACCAGGAAACCGGCGCTGTTTTTGCTCAGATCGCTGGCCGCGATATCCACCAGCTTGATGCGGTCGACGTCCATCGGCGCGGCAATATCACCGTCGTCCGCCACGATGGTGATCACCCCGTCGTCGGCGATGCTGACGGACGAGAACGGCGGGAGCACGATCGGGCCGTTGTCGCCGGAGACCGGCAGGCCGTCGATGGTCAGATCGCCCTCTGGGCCGACTTCCATCTGGCCGTTGCGGGTGTAGACCTCGCGATTGCCGCTGACCAGCGCAATCAGGCCGCTGCCTTTGACGGCGACGTCAAGATCGCGCCCGGTTTCACGCGTCGCACCCGGCGTCAGATCGACGCCGCCCTGCTGCTGTTGCACCAGAAAACGGGAGGCATAACCCTCCCCCTGAATCTGCTGCGACATCGCGCTGTCCAGATCGTGACGAAAACCCTGGGTGTTGACGTTTGCCAGGTTATTCGCGTGGATCTGCTGCTGCGCGAGGCTGCGGGAGGCCCCGCTTACGGCGGTATAAATTAAGTGGTCCATTACAGGGCCTGGAACAGCGAATTCATCATGCTGTCGTTGGTGCTGATCACTTTGGTGTTGGCCTGGTAGTTACGCTGGGCGGTCATCAGCCCGACCAGTTCGGCGGTGAGATCGACGTTAGAGCCTTCCAGAGTGTTGGAGCTGATCGCCCCCAGCAGGCCGGTGCCCGGTGCGCCCGTCAGCGGCGTGCCGGAGCTGGCGGTTTGCGACCAGGTGGTGCCATCCTGGGACGAGAGGCCGTTCGGGTTGGAGAAGCTCGCCAGCACCAGCTGGCCCTGCAGCAGGCGCTCGCCGTTGGAGAAGGTGGCGTAGACGCTGCCGTCTTTGTCGATCATCTGCCCGGTACGTTCGCCCGAGGCGTAGCCGTTGCCGCTGTTTTTGCTGACCGAGAAATCGGAGCCGAACTGGGTGGTGCCGCTGTAGCTCAGGGTCAGTTCGATGCCTTCCGCGCCCGGAATATCCGCATTAACGGTCACCGGCCCGGTCGGCGCCTGCAACACGCCCTGCTCGGTGAAGGTCATTTTCTCGGTGGTGCCGAGATCCTGATCGTCCATGTAGTAGTGCACTTCCCACTCGTTGTCCGAGGTTTTGACGAAGTACTGCTTCATGGTGTGTTCGCGGCCCAGGGAGTCGAACACCTGCGTGGCGTAGGTGTGGTTGTAGGATTTTTCGTCCTTCGGATCGAAGGTGGCGTTTTCCGGCAGCTTTTCGTTGGCGTTCAGGTTGGCGGTAAAGTCGAGAGTGCTGGTCGCTTTCGCCGGAATCGAGCCGCTGCTGATGGTCAGATTGCCGATGGTGCCGGTCTGTACCACGCCGTTGGCATCCACCGGATAACCCTGCAGGTACATGCCCAGGTTGTTGATCAGGTTGCCGTTGTTGTCGGTCTGCATATAGCCCGCGCGGGTGTAGGCGGTGGTGCCGGTGCTGTCGCGCATCATAAAGAAGCCGTCGCCGTTGATCGCCAGATCCAGGCTGTTGGCAGAGGCAAAAATGGTTCCGCTTTTGGAGATACTCTGCGCCACGCCGGTGACGCCCACGCCCAGCGGCTGGCCTTCGGCATATAAAGAAGCAAACTCAGCGCGGCCGGATTTAAAGCCCACGGTGCCGGAGTTGGCGATGTTGTTGGAGATCGCCCCAAGTTGTTGGTTGATGGCATTCAGGCCAGAAACTGCAATATCAAAGCTCATAGTAATTCCTGATTAACTCGTTAATCCCTTAGGGGTTTTATCGCTGGATTGACCAAACTGGGTGATGTTGTTGTAGGCCACTTCGCCGATGCCGGTGATGTTGAGCACGGTCGCGGTGCCGTCGAGCGGGATGCGCACGTTGCTCACCACGCCGCCGACTTCGATCGGCACTTTGGCCGGTTCGTTGTCGGTCATCACCGTCATGGTGTACTTGCCCTCTTTCAGCCCCAGTTCCTGCGGGTCGATAGTGAAGTCCACGGAACCGGCTTCCTGTTTGCCCAGCTCGATTTTGGTCTCGGTGCCGCTTTCGTCTTTGACGATCACCGTGACGGTGTTGGCGGCATGATCCAGCGTCAGACGGCCTTCAATGTTGGTGCTGCCGTCGGTGTTGATGGTGTCGGTCTGAACCATCACCTTCTGGCCCACCAGGTTGCCCGTCGACAGGGTTTGCAGGTTGTCCATCAGCACCGCGTTGTTAGCCATTAATTTCGACATGGTCTCCATCGACTGCACCTGGGTCAGCTGCGCGAGCTGGCCGACGTATTCGGTGCCGTCGGTCGGATTCAACGGATCCTGGTTCTGGATTTGTGCCACCAGCAGCTGCATAAACAGGTTGTTCATCCCCGCCGCGCTGTTGTCATTGGCGGATACACCGCTGTCGTAAGTGGTGGTGCCGGATTGAGTGGAAACGCCATTCACGCTCATCTATTACGCCTCGCCCAGACGCAGCAGGCTCTGCTGCATGCTTTTTACATTGTTAAGAACATCGACGTTGGTTTCGAAGTTGCGCGACGCGGACATCATGTCCGCCATCTCTTCCACCACGTTGATGTCGGGATACCAGACGTAACCGTCCGGGTTCGCCATCGGGTGATGCGGTTCATATCGCTGCACCGCATTGCCGGATTCCACGACGTCCATCACCTGCACGCGGGCGCCGGACAAGCCGTTGTTGTTCAGCAGCTCGTCGTTCTGGTACACCGCCGCGAAGACCGGACGACGCGCTTTGTAGACGCCCGCCTCTGCCGTCGCCGCGGTATCGGCGTTGGCGAGGTTACTGGCGACGGTGTTCAGGCGGACGGTTTGTGCCGTCATGGCCGAGCCTGAGACTCGGTAGATATCGGTAAAAGCCATTAATCGTTACCTGATTCAATTACTTGCCTTCAATGGCCTTCTTCAGGCCAGTGAATTTCATGTTTAAAAACGCCAGGCTCATCTGGTAGTCCTGAACGTTTTTGGCAAACTCTGTTTGTTCCACATCCAGCGCGACGGTGTTGCCGTCCGAGGAGGGCTGATAGGGCACGCGATACATCTTCTGCGCCGCCGAGCCTGGAAAGAAATCCCGCTGCGAACGTTGCATCTCCGCGGCAAAATCAATATCTTTAGCCTGGAAATTGGGTGTATCGACGTTAGCCAGGTTTGCTGAAAGCAGTTCCGCCCTGGAAAGTCGAAGTGCTACAGCTTGCGGATGAACGCCCAATGCCTTATCAAAACTAATACTCACAACTCACTCCTTCGTGATGGTGGACAGTGCCGATAGTCCGTGTTGCTGCAATCTTTAAAGCAACTATCGTGCCAGGTTTATAACATCATGATTCATAGCGTTTTATCACCATCTGTACCGCGTAACGGGAAGAGCTTTTTCCGCCTCACCCTGGCCGCAGCATTACTGTGCTTTGCCGCGACTTCCGCCGCCGCGCCCCCGACGCCTGCCAGCGCCCGTAAGCAGGTGCATACCCGCGTCCAGCAGGCGGCTTCCGACGCCATTCGCCAGGAAGCGCAGCGCAATCGCTGGGAGGATTACCAGGCGAAGCTCAATCTGTTTATTCCTTCTGAGATCTCGCAATACGCCCCGTGTGGCGCGCCGCTGACGGTCAGCATGCCCTCGGGCGAGCGCCTCGATCTGCGCAGGCTGCGTTTTGACGTGCGCTGTGACAGCGCGAACGGCTGGGAAGTGGCGGTGACGGTCAAACCGGATATCTATCTTTCCGTGCTGATGGCAAAAAACACCCTTGAGCGCGGGCATGTGCTCGGTCCCTCCGATATCACCCTGAAGAAGTTCAATATCAGCAACTTGCGCAGCGGCTACATCACCCATCCCGACGACGTGGTGGGCCTGACGCTCAAGCGCCGCGTGCGTGAACTTCAGCCGTTGAGCATGAGTCAGCTGGATTCGCCGGTGATGGTCGAGCGCGGTCAGCGGGTGCTGATGATTGCCGATCAGGACGGCGTCGAGGCCCGCACCATGGGGATCGCCACCAAAAAAGGGCGTAAAGGCGAGATGATCAAAGTGAAAAATGAGAGCAGCGAGCGGGAAGTGACCGCCATCGTCAGCGACATGGGCGTGGTCCGAACAAACCTCAGCGCGAAAAATTAAAAAACTTTACGCCGGGTTTAAGTTTCGCCCTCAGCGCGTCGCTTTACAGGGGTAAGGAGATCGGAAAGGTTTTTTCCGCCCGCCAGATAGCTGACGCAACCTGCACAAACAAGAAGATGGAGTAAGCGATGAAAGTGACATCCCCACAGTACGCCATGACGAGCGCGATCAATCAGTCCAGTGCGACAGCACAGACTCGCACCGCAGGTGCTGAGGAGATGAAAGTCGCACGCACCACCGCCATTGACCCGGTTCTGGGTGATGCGCAGACGCAGCTGGCTACCATGCCAGAAGTCGAAATGGCGCGCGTCGCCAGCATGAAAGAGGCTATCGCCAGCGGGAAAATCAGCGTCGATCTCGATGCCCTGACCAGCGCGATAGAGCAATACTATCAGAGGTAAACATGAGTAACGCCGCACAGAGCGTCAAAACGCTGATCCAGGGGATGGTTGACGACAGTAACCGTTACGGCCAGCTGAAATCCCTGCTGAAGGATCAGCGTCAGCTGCTGATCGCGCGCAACGCGCAGGAACTGGAGTCGTTGAACGCCAGCATTTTCACGGTGTATGAGCAGCTTCTGGAAAACAGCCGACAGCGCTATCAGCTCCTGACCCAGCTCGGGATCCCCGCCGGTGCGCACGGCCTGCGTACGCTCTTCACCCGCCTGCCCGCCGCCAATCAGTCACAGCTCAACACGCTCTGGGATTCGCTGGAGCAGATCGCCGCCGAATGCAAAACCCTGAACGACAGCAACGGCATGGTGCTGGCGATGCAGCAGGACGTTCTGCAAAACCTGTTTAACGTGGGCGAGCCGGAGAACTGGCTTTATCGGCAGGTGTGAAACATCCCCGCTGAACTCTCTTTTCCCCGAAGGACCGCAGTATGACCACTCAAAAACACCTGTCGGCTGAACTGTCTCAGGAAGATTTGCTGGCCGCCATTCAGGCGACAGCCGCGACCCATTCACCCGTCACGCTGGAAGGGGCAGACCCGGATAAATTCGCGGAAATCAGCGGATATCTGAGTCGCTGCGGCTATCAGTGCATCGGGCAAACCGATCAACCCCTTTCACATCAGTTTGTTCCGCTTGAGGCTGGAAAACAGCGGATTGTGGTGACGGCCACCAACGATAATTTCCATTTCCTGCGTCCCGTCATGGAGCTGATGCGAGAGCAAGGACATCACGTTCAGGAACTTAGCGGAACATCCCTCACCCAGCAATCCCTGCTCAATGCCCTTCGCCACTGCGACGTCGCCTGGTTTGAATGGGGTGACGGCGCGATTATCGCAGCCAGTCAGTTGCCGAAATATTGCCGCATGGTCTGCCGCATTCATCGTTATGAGCTTTACGGCGAGGCATTTTTACAGGCCAACTGGGACAATATTGACGAAGTGGTTCTGGTCAGCCAGGCGATGAAAAAGCGCTTTGTATCCCTGATAGGAAAAAAATTACCCGCCCATCTGAAGGTGACGGTTCTGGCCAATTTAACCGAACACGCGCCTGTCACGCAGAGTGCCATTCGTCGTAATCCGTTTCACATCGCCTGCGTGGCCCGCTTTGCGCCGCAAAAAAATCTGATTATGCTGCTGCCAATCTTGCAGGCACTGGTCAAACAGAATTCGCGCTACAAGCTGTTTATTGCCGGACGCGTAGAAGATCAATGCCTCTTCGACAGTTTCACTCAGTTGGTCGCCATCTATGGTTTATCCCGCAACGTGGTCATCTGCGGAACCATTGCCGCCGAGGAAATGGCGAGCTGGTACGCGGACAAATCCTTTTTGCTCTCGACCAGCTATAACGAGTCTCAGGGCATGGGTGTTTTTGAGGCGATGCTTGCCGGGTTAAAACCCGTTGCCTTCCATGCTCCCGGAGGGTTGAGCGAATATCTGCCCAAACGTTATTTGTTCACCTCACTTGAGGACGCCGTGGCTCGGGTGCTTGAAGGCAACACTTCCCCTGAACTCTATATACAGGAAGCCCAAACCCTTCTGCGCCAGCAGGAGTTGCCGGAAGGCTATCAGGCGCTCTGGCAGCCCGTCAGCAGCAGCACACCGCTTTTTTCGATTGTCATCCCCTGCTATAACCGTGAGCGCTTTTTACTCCCGGCGGTCTCTTCTGCGCTGAATCAGCGAGATTCACATTTTGAGGTGGTGGTGGTTGACGATGGGTCGACAGACGGGAGTCTTGCGACCATCGAATCCCTGAACGATCGGCGCTTACGCATCGTTCGCAAAGCACACACCAACGCCCCGGATACCCGAAACCGCTGCATCGAAGAGGCGAAGGGTGAATATCTGGTCTGGCTGGATAGTGATGACCTCCTCCATGCCAATGCGTTAACTCACTACCGCACCTTGCTTCAGCGCAACCCGCAGACCGATGTGATCTCCTGCGCTATGGAAACCTTAGCGGGTGAAAAGCGGTTCTTTTCCCTGTTCAACTATGCGCCAGCCAACTGGTTACCTCAGATCGCCCACGGCAACTTTATTGCCAACCCCGGCTGCTGCGTTCGTCGTTCGCTCTATGCCAAAGTCGGGAGCTATGACCCGACATACCTGCGCGCTCACGACTACGAATTCTGGTCCCGCGCCGTCGGTGTGGCTCGCATTGCCTTTACCGCACAGTGCAATATCGCCTATCGCCTGCACGACGATAATCTGACCGGAATGGGTAAACCGATGGATGCGACCTATGAGTATCGTATCTTTGAGGCCATCCTTAAACGCTACCGGTCAGCGGCGCTGTTTCCAGACAAAAGCCGCCAGGAGATCGACGCGTTTGTGCAGACGCGCCGCGATGCGTTAGTGGCCGCCTGCGATCTCGACAACATCATCATCGTGCTGGATGCCACAACGGTCTCCATTGATACCTTAATCGAGCAAATTCAGCACCTGGGCGCTCAACAGGATAAGCAATTCCATCTGCTAGTGGTGTCCGACAAAGCGCTGCCCTTTGCCAGCCTGCCCGTGCTGATTGCCGATTCGCCCGAGCCTGCCATTCTGCGCCAGTACGCGAGTGATACCTTCCCGCAGCGCTATTGCCGACTCTTTACGGCCGATCCCGGCATGCCAATACATCCGTTGACGATCGCCGATCTCAAGCACGCACTTTTGCACGACAGCCCCATCGCCATGGGTTTGCATCGTTTACCTCTTTGAAGCATCAGGATTAGATATGTCTCAGCCAAACAATACGTTAGCGTTTCAACACTCAGCCCAGTACTGGGACGACCGTTATCGCCTTGCAGGGAATTCCGGCGCAGGCTCCTACGGTTGCCTGGCGGATTTTAAAGCTGGGGTATTGAATCGGTTTGTTGAAAAGGAAAACATTACGTCAGTCATGGAGTTCGGCTGCGGCGATGGAAACCAGCTCTCTCTGGCGCGCTACCCGCGCTATACCGGTTTTGATGTTTCTGAACATGCTCTCGCACGTTGCCAGAGCCGGTTCGCCAGCGATCAGACGAAAGATTTCCATCCAGTCAGCGCCTGGACCGGTCAGACGGCTGAACTCGCACTGTCGCTGGATGTGATTTATCACTTAATTGAAGATGACGTTTTCACGCGCTATATGACCACGCTTTTCAGCTCCGCAGAGCGCTTTGTCATTATTTATGCGTCGAATAACGAGGAGCTGAATGCCTTGCTGGGCGGGCATGTCAAACACGTCCGCCATCGCAAGTTCACCGACTGGATTGTTAAAAACATGACCGCAGAGTGGGTGCTGGAGGACTGGGTGCCGAATCAGTATCCGTTTGATGTTCGCAATCAGGAGAATACTTCTTTTGCGGATTTTTATATTTTTCGGCGTGTTGGAGGGTAGTCGTGAAGACTCCAGCCCATCATCTTGCGAACGACACCAAAGGGCGATAACGCGCCGGTATATCGTCAGCGAAATGTTCAGAAGACTAATCCCCGCACCTGTTATTACAGGTGCGGGAAAAGAATACGATCATATCTTTGTTTTTAAAATGGTGGTTACTGGAAGGAGTATCTGGTTTTCGAATGTTATTGCATGGAGGCTGATACCTTAGTGGGTGGTTCGCGCTAAAAACCGCCCAAAGGCGGTAAGATCATGCACTAATCAGGCTCTCAAGAGGGATCCCAAATTGCGCATGAAGCCGACGGATCATCGGTAAAGTCAGTGTTCGCGTGCCATTCAAAATTTCGTAAACACGATTAGATTTACCAATGGCGGGCTCGAGATCTTTTACGCTCAGCCCTAGTTGGTCCATACGGAATTTGATGGCTTCTATCGCTGAAGGCGGCTCAATCGGATAATGTTTTTTTTCGTATTCTTCGATAAGCAAACACATCACTTCAAAGTAGTCGCCTTCTGGCGTATCCATCGCCGGCTCATTCTCGAACATAGGTTCGACCGCCCGGAGGGCGGCCTCATAATCTTGTTCAGTTCTGATGGGTTTAATGTTCATCATTCACTCCAGTTCAACTGTATCCGCATCTATGGCGTCGTATTCCTTGTGAGTTCCGATAAATTTGACGAAAATCCATCCACGCTGATACGCAATTGCCACTATAAGTCGGTAATTATTTCCCTTAATGTTGAAAACCACTCGCCTGTCCTTAAGAATGCTGGCGCTGCGGTATTGTTCTTTGATCTCTGCCGGGGTTTTCCAGTCAGCTTTTGTTGCCTCGTCTACCCAGGCCCTTAGCGGTTGTTCAGCGCCAGGGTTCTCCGCCCAGAAGTCCCTTAATATCTTGACTGAGATGATTTTCATGGAACAATTCTAGTCCCATAATGGGACTAGAACAAGTCCGAAATCAAATCAACGACAACCCACACAGCAACGTGTAATCCGCAGAATTCGCCCCTTTCCACACATTCCCGCGCTGCCAGCTGAACCAGGCGCTGAACAGGGCCACCACGTCGTCGTGGGTCAACTGGGTGTTGTCTTCCAGCCACATGGCGCACAGCATTTTCAGCTGGAACATCATCCGAGTGAGGGACATCAGCACATCGCCGTAGTTGTCGGCGTTCGGGCCGGGCAGGCACTCGCCGTAGAGTTTATAGATCAGGGCGTTGCGCAGGATATGCGGCTGATCTGTCAGGAGCGTGTTGCGCGCGGTCACCGCTTCCAGTTCGCGTAAGCGATCCTGCAGGCGCGCGGGCTGCATCACCGCCAGTTCGCTGAGCTTCAGCATCATGCTCATCTTCTGCATCGCGGGCAGGTTCAGGGTCAGGCGCATCGCGCCCATCTGCTCCAGGGCCTCCACGCGGTTGACCTCAATCGGCGGCAGGAGCTGCAGCTGTTCGTCCAGAATTCCGCGCTCGGCCAGATCCGCGAGCTGCTCACCCATCTCCAGCAGAAGCTGCGGGTCGCATTGATCGTTATCGAGATAACGCTGGGCTTTACTCAGCAGCACGCCGGTCGCGTACAGGCTGCTTTCGAGGGTCAGCGCCGGGTGAACCGCCAGGTTGATACACTGCTGATTCAGGGTTTCGTCCCAAGCGCTCAGCCCCAGATCGCTGTCCGGGCGGGTGGTGGAGGTATGCAGGACAAAGGCTTGCGGGTTGAGCAGGATTTCACGGGCCGCGGTTTCGCAGCCGGCGTCGAGGCTGTCGCGTTGCTGATTTTTCAGTTTTAGCTGCGTGGCGGGCCAGTCGTCCGCGCGGTTCTGGCAGGCAGGACAGTCGCACGGTCGCACGCGCTCGGCGAAGCGAATGACGTACTCGGGTTGGTAGTGCTCAATCAATTCCATAAGGTACTCCGGCCGCGGGCGTCGCGGCCCTTTTTCATTGAAAGTTTTTGCGAAAAAACCAGTGGGTGCAATCGACACTCTTTCCGCTTTCGCGGTCGGATATCTCGGGTAAAAAAGCAAAGCTAGGCTGCAGGCCAAGCCAGCAGTGGGCCTGCATTGGCGCAGGCCAGCAGGCATCAAGGCTGTACTGTTGCGCGATGGCCTCCCGGTAGTGGGCCAGCAGCTCGGGAATGTATTTGCCGTTCACGGCATAGGCGCAAGCGCAGTCGGCGCGGGTAATGCGGGCCACGCCGGGCAAGGCGTTCAGGGGGGAAATGCGCTGGTAGCGCGCGCCCAGCAGTAGCCCCTGCCAGTCGATATGTTCGAGGCGGGAAAGCAGCTGGTTGACCGTTTTGATCGACATCTCTTTGCGCACGTATTTCACCGACGCATCCAGCAGCAGCACGCTGCGCCAGCCTTCGCGCATCGCGGTGTCCAGTACCTCACAGTGCGTCTCCAGTTCGCTTTGCATACCGCGAGCAAAAGGCACAAGCTGCCGGTCGTTCAGACCGAGCGCGGCCAGCGCCTGGCGCTGGTTTTCCAGTTGCTCGGGCTGGTCGTACATCACCGCCACCTTATCGAGCGCCGACCACTGCACGGAAGTGCTCAGCGGCGCGTGGCTCAGGCGGCGATAGTGGCTGAGCAGATTGCGGTCCGCGACGAAATCGTCCAGCGTCAGATCCGTCGGCTGGCTGGAGCCGAGCACAAAATCTTTGTCGTAGGTATTGCTGCTGTGCGAGATGCACAGAATCGCCTGCTTGGGGTCAATCTGAAACACCGGCGACGTGAAGTTGTTCAGGAACGCCTGCTCTTCCGCCAGCACCGCCGTGTCTTCGTAGCGGTGGTTTTTCAGGAAGTTGCGGTGATAGGCAAAGGTCCCGTTCAGGGCGTGGTGCGCGCCAAACGCGTGGGTGCGATAGATTTTGTCGAGATGGCTGTACCAGATGTAAATGGTGTCGCTGCCGGAGAAGAGCGCGTTGTTGCGCTGCATCTCGCCCACCTGGGCGCTGATTTTATTCGGCGGATAGTAATCGTCATCGTCGAAGCAGACGATGTACTCCCCTTTCGCCAGCGCGTTGAGCATGTTGCGTTTTTTGCCGAGATCGAGGCGCTCCGGGCTGTGAATGTAGCGCACGTTATCCACGCGGGCGTCGACCATCATCGCGATCAGATCTTCGTTGCTCTCCGCCGAGTCGTCGAGGATCACCAGCTCGCGTTTATCGGCCGGATAGTCCTGATACTGAAAGAGATAGAGCAGATAGGGCAAAAACGCCCGGCGATCCCAGGTCGGGCAGATCACGCTCACGAAAGGGTGCTCTGTGTTTTTTTTCTGCTGCTGGCGTTTGAGCAGCGTCTGCATCAAATTCGTAGCCATCTTATCGCTGTCGCTGTGCCTGCTGTTGTCTTAACCAGCACTGCGCGGAAACCGCGTCAGTGACCTTTTGCTCGCGGCGCTCCTGCGCCTGACGCAGATCCTGACGACGCCCGTCGAGCACCAGTTCGAGGCTCTTCTCCCGGCGCGATTCCGCCAGCAGATTGCCCTGCAACTTCTGCGCCTCGACGGTCGCGAGCGCCTGCTCCTGTCGCTGCCAGTCGATCACGCGCTGGATATTGCGCTTGTAGAACGACTGGTTGTTGAGCATGGTCGCGTTGCCCTGGATCTCCGGCGCGCTGTGGTTAACGAGGTTCGACAGGGCGTGGATGTTCTTCTCCAGACGCTGGCATAGCTGCTGCTGGGTGGCGAGTTTGCTGCTCAGGTCTTTCACCGCGCGGTGGCGCAGCAGATGGAGTTGTTCGAGGGTGTGAATCAGTTTGCTCATCGTCGATTATCCTGCTTTCGCCAGTACGTTGAGATCGGAGATGGTTTTGTCGAGCAGGGCCGCATCCTGCACTTCCTGCTGTAAAAAGCGGGTGATTGCCGGAGCGAGATTGACCGCTTTATCGGCCATCGGATCGGCACCGGCGACGTAGCCGCCGAGCGGGATCAGCGGCTTGATGCTTTGGTATTCGGCGTACAGCTGTTTGAGGGTCCGCGCCGAAAGCTGGTGCTCGCGCTCTGTTACCTGGCTCATACAGCGGCTGATAGACTGCCCGATGTCGATGGCCGGATAGTGACCCGCTTCCGCCAGATGGCGCGACAGGACGATGTGCCCGTCGAGCACCGCACGGGCGCAGTCGACGATCGGATCCTGCTGGTCATCGCCTTCGGCCAGCACCGTATAAATCGCGGTCATCGAGCCGTGGCTTTCGCTGTTGCCCGCACTTTCCACCAGCCGTGGGATCATGCCAAACGCCGACGGCGGATAGCCTTTGGTGGCAGGCGGTTCGCCGAGTGAGAGGGCGATTTCACGCTGGGCCATGGCGTAGCGGGTCAGGGAATCCACCAGCAGCAGGACGTCTTTGCCCTTGTCGCGGTAGTAGCTGGCGATGGTGTGGCACAGCTCCGTGGCCTTGATGCGCATCAGCGGCGATTCGTCCGCAGGTGCGGCGACAATCACCGATTTACGCCGTCCCTCTTCGCCGAGAGAGTGCTCGATAAACTCTTTCACTTCGCGACCGCGCTCGCCGATCAGCCCCACCACCACCACTTCGGCCTGGGTGTAACGGGTGATCATCCCGAGCAGCACGCTTTTGCCGACGCCACTCCCCGCCATCAGCCCCACGCGCTGGCCTTTGCCGATGGTCAGCAGGCCGTTGATCGCCCGCACGCCGACGTCGAGCGGCGCAGCCACCGGCTGGCGGCGCAGGGGGTGAACCTGCGGGAGTTGCTGCGGGAGCACCGTGTCGCCAGAGAGTTTGCCTTTATCGTCGATCGGTTCCCCGAGGCCGTTGACCACGCGTCCGAGCCACTGATCGCCAATCAACACGCCCTGCTGTTTGTCCATAGGATAGACGCGCGCGCCCGCCATCAGGCCGGACGGCTGTTTGAAGGGCATTAAAAAGGTCACGTCGCGATCGAAACCCACCACCTGGGCTTCGATAAACTCGCCATCCGCGCTTTCAACCTGGCACAGCTGGCCGACGGCGAGACGACACCCGACGCACTCCAGCAAAATCCCCGCCACGCGCACCAGACGCCCGGCCACGCGGGCGAGGTGGATGTTGTCGATGGAGCGCAGGACCTGCGCGAAATCGGTATCACTCATCGCGGGATCCCGGCAGGAGCGTCTCTTTCAGCACGTCCATGCACTGGTCCAGACGGTGCTGGCACCCGACGTCCATCTCGGTGGTGTTGGTCACCACGCGGCATTCACCGGGGGCGAGGTCGGGGTCCGCCATCAGCCCCCACTGGGTCACTTTTTCCGGCTCGGCTTCGCTGATGCGGCGATGTTCTTCGCTATTGAGCATGACGTTGATCTGCTCGGGTTGCTGGGGCAACGCGCTAAGCGCTTCCTCCACCAGGGTCAAAATCTGCGTCGGATGCAGGGTCAGTTCACAGCGGATCACCTGGCGAGTCACTTTCTCCACCAGCTGCAATAGCTCTTCGCGACGGCGCTGTTCGTAGCCCGCCATAAAGGTTTCCATCGACTGAATGATCTCATCCAGAGGATGCGCCGCGTCGAGAAACTGCTGACGCGCCTGGGTTTTGCCTTCGGATCGCCCTTTGCGCACACCCTCGTCAAAACCGAGGCGCAGCCCTTCCTGATAGCCCTCTTCTTTGCCCTCTTCCAGACCCTGGGCAAAACCGCGGTTCAGGCCGTCCTGAAACCCCTGCTGGAGCTGTTCCTGAATCGCCGCGCCGTCTATCGCCGCGGGACTATCCTCCGCCACGCTGTGCGTCGGGCGGCGTTTGCGCAGCGGCGGGAATTTGTGCAGACGCGGTTTGATCACCGCCTGACGGGTCGGGGTCAGCGCGCTGAGCGGCAAGCTGTGCTTTTTAAACATGGTTACTCCATGGTCTGTTCGGCAAACAGCTGCACCTGAATTTCACCCTCTTCCGCCAGCTGGCGGACGGTGGCCATGATCTCTTTACGCACATGGTCGACGCGGCTGACCGGAACCGGCCCCAGACGCGTGGTGGTGGATTGCAGCAGCGTCACCTGACGCTTCGGCATGACGTTGAAAATAGTCTGGCGCAGGACCGGCTCGGTGCCTTTCAGGGCCACCGCCCACTCTTCGATGGCGATCTCTTCCATCAGGCGCTGCAGCGTGGCTGGCGTCTGGCGGCTGAGGATGAAGAACTCGTACATCTCCTCTTCCAGCTCATCGACTACGCCCGCATCACGCTCGCGCAGCTGATCCAGCAGCTGCTGCTGGTTGGACGGAATACGGTTCACGATGTTGGCCGCGTGCTTGATGCCGACCACTTTCGAGCCGTGCTCGGACAGCACCGCCACGCCGCGCTCGATCAGGCGGTCCAGCTCGTCAATCACGTCGCGGTTGACGTCGTCGAGGCGCGCGATGCGCCAGACGATTTCATCCTGGCGCTCCTGCGACAGCGCGCTGAGCACGCTGGCCGCGACGTCCGGCGGCAGGAAGGCGAGGAACACCGCCTGGAGCTGCAGGTGCTCCTGCTCGATCAGCGCCGCCAGCTGCGGGACATCGACCCACTGCAGGCGCGCCATGCGGTGGCGGATCTCGTCCCCGTAGATGCCGTTGATCACGCTGCTGGCGATTTCGCCGCCCAGCGCTTTCTCCAGAATGCTGCGCAGATAGCTACGCGACGCGCCGTTGATCCCGCTCTGCTCGCGGTAATCGTCAAAGAAGTTGTTCATCGCATAGCGCGCGTGGTCGACCTTCACGCCGTGCAGACGGGCCATCGTATCGCTGAGCAGGATCACCTCATCGCGGTTCATCTTCTGCATCAGCTTCGCGGCGGCCTCTTCGCCCACGCTGAGCAACAGAATGGCGGCCTGTTCGAGGCGGCTGCGTCCACTTTTGACGCTGCTTTTACTGCTCTTGTTTATTAGCTGTTCGCTCATTGCTGTTGATCCATTGTTTCAGTACTTCAGCCATACGTTCGGTTTCGTTTTCCGCCAGCATCTGCAGGTATTCCACCTTGGTTTCAAGGCCAGAACTGAGTGGCGGCAATTCGCTATCCTGATTAAACGCAGGTCCTGGTAAGCCGGTCAGGCCGTTTTCGGTGGTGACCAGATCATTTTCCGGTGCGTCGTCGTGCGCTTTCGCTTCGATGGCTTCAGCCTCAAGCGGTTCGCGGCGACCCAGGCGCTGCGCCAGCGGACGCACGCCGAACAGCAGGGTGAGCAGGGCCAGAAGACCGATGCCGCCCGTTTGTCCCCAGTACTGAATGGACGGGTCTTGCCACCATTTCAGCACCGGCAGGCCGTCGACCGTCATATCGACAAAGGTCAGGCGGTCCAGCGTCAGGGAGTCACCGCGATCTTTTTCAATACCGGCGGCGTCTTCCACCAGGCGCGTCAGGGTGGCGAGCTGCTCTGGCGTCATGGAGGCCAGCGACGGTGCCGCCTGATTCAGGGCCACCGCCACGCGCAACTTCTCGAGCTTGTAGCCCGGATGACGGATGTGGCGGATATCGCGATCGAAGGCGAACTTGCGCTGCTCCTGGGTGCGGTTGGTCAGCGAGCGCGGATCGCTGGTCTGGGTCTGGGTGGTTTGCTGTTGCGCGGCGGCAGGTGCTGCACCGGCGGCGGGAGCGGTCACAGGGCGGTTGCTCAGTGAACCTGGAATGCCCATCGCCAGCTCGTTGGTGGTGTTTTCGCGGGAGATGTTCTCGTCGCTCACCAGCGGCTCTTTCCCGAGGCGCTCCTGCGTCTCTTCCACGCTGCTCATGTCCACGGACGGCGTGACGCTGATGCGGTAGTTTTCGCTGCCAAACAGCGGCGTCAGCAGCCCGGCGATGTTGCTGGTGGTTTCGTGTTTGATTCGCTCAATCACATCGCGCCCCTGGCGGATGCTGGCCATATTGGTGGTGCCCTGCAGGCCGTTTTCCGACAGCAGATTCCCCGCCTGATCGACCACGCGCACGCTGTTGGCCTGCAGGCCGGGCACGCTTCCGGCGACCAGCTGGACGATGGCGGCAACCTGCTGCTCATCCAGATGTTTGCCGTAGCGCAGTTGCAGCATCACCGAGGCGCTGCTCTGCGGTTTATTGGTCATCACGAACGAGCTGGATTCGCTCAGGCCGAGATGCACGCGGGCGCTTTCGACCGGGTCCAGGGCCATAATGCTGCGCGCCAGTTCACCTTCGAGGCTGCGCTTGTAGCGGACGTTCTGGATAAACTGGCTGCTGCCGAGCATCTCCTCTTTGTCCATCAGCTCGTAGCCGTCCGGCGTCACCGCCGTAATGCCTTTCGCCGCCAGCGCCATGCGCGCGCGCGGGAGTTTGTTCTCCGGGATCAAAATCTGCCCGTTGTCGGGGTTGATGCGATAGGCAATCGCCTCGGCGCCCAGCACTTCCACTACCTGCGCCACAGGAATATTTTCCTGGCTGCCGTACAGGGCAACATAGCCCTGATTGCTGCGCCACAGGGAGAAGACGATCGCCCCCACCAGCAGCACACCGCCTGCGGTGATGAGCCACTGGGGTTTCAGCCGCCCGGCAGGGAACGGGATAGAGGAGAGTTTTTCTTTTAACTTATTCAGCACGGAGGAGACCTTAGAGCGGAGTATTCATCACTTCGTCGAGCGCAGTGGTGAGTTTGTTGCGAACCTGCATCATGGCGGAGAAGGCGACGCTCGCCTTCTGCGATTCAATCATCGCACCAGCCAGATCGTCGCTCTGTCCCATTTCAATCGCTTTTTGCTTCGCCCCAGCGGAGTGCTGCACCGCATCGACGTTATCAATGGCGTTGTTGAGCACCTGTGAGAAGGAGAGATTACCTGCGCCCGCCACTTCCGGGAACGATGCGCCGGGGGCGATCATCTGCCCCTGATTCACGCCAGACGCGGCCATCGCGGCGGTGTTGTGCATTTTGCTAAGCATTGCCTGTTGGCTTGCCTGGAGTCCGATAGCGGAAATTTTGTCCATGGGTGATGTCTCTTCTGCCGTTACGAGTAGCAACCGGCATCAATGCCTTCTTCGCGCATCGACGCCAGGCGATAGCGCAGCGCGCGCGGGGTGATTCCCAAAAAAGCCGCCGTTTTGGATTTGTTGCCGTTGTGGCGTTTCAGCAGTTCGAGGATGTACTGGAACTCCGCCATCCGGCCATGAAGCTTGACGTTGCTCATCGCGCTGGCCGCGCTCTGCTGCTCGCGGTAGGCGGGCATCACGTCGAGGTCGGGCATGTCGACCGTGGGGATCATCACCGGCAGGCCGAAATCGACCGCGGTGATCTCTTCGCCGTTGCTCAGAATCATGCCGCGCTGAATGACGTTCTCCAGCTCGCGCACGTTGCCCGGCCACTCGTAGGCCAGCAGCGCGTGGCGCGCTTCGTCGCTGAGGCGAATATTGCCTTTGTGGAAAGCTTTATATTTAGCAATAAAACGCAGGGCCAGAGGAATAATGTCCTGACGACGTTCGCGCAGCGGGGTGATATGAATCGGCACCACCGAAATACGGTAAAACAGATCCTGACGAAAACGCCCTTCGGCAATTTCCTGCTGCAAATCTTTATTGGTGGAGGCGACCAGACGAATATCCAGCGGAATACGTTTATGGCTGCCCAGACGCTCAACTTCTTGCTCCTGCAAGACGCGTAATAATTTCGCCTGCAGGGCCAAGGGCATATCGCCGATTTCATCGAGCAATAAGGTTCCGCCGTTGGCCTGTTCGAATTTCCCGGCCACGCCGGTGACCGCGCCGGTAAAGGCACCTTTTTCGTAGCCGAATAAAATCGCTTCGAGCATGCTTTCCGGAATCGCCGCACAGTTCACACCAACATAAGGCGCATCTGCACCTAATGCATTCTCATGAATATAGCGGGAGATACACTCTTTACCTGTTCCGGTCTCGCCAGTAATAAGTACCGATACATTATATTTAGCCACGCGACGCGCTAATGAAAATACATTGACGCTTTCTGGCGCGCTGGCAACAAATCCATTTTCATTACGGGCTTCATGTTCAATAACAATACTCATAACAACTCACCAACAATTTAATCAATTCATTAACCTGAAACTGCTGCACAGATATTCCGCCACGCGGCGTGGATATTTATAAATGCATAAGTTCGATATGGGTTACGAAAGTCACTGGATACATGAGAGCATCTGAATTTATGACTGAAGCGCATTATAACGGCGGGGGGTGAGAAGTCTTGTTTTTAATGGGTATTAAAATATTAATCCATACATATCATGAAGTTACAAAAGTTATTAATCTTAATCTGCGCCTGCTAAATAAGGAATTAATAACCCCGACAATCTTGTGCCGATCGCCTAAAAAGAGTCTAATTCTTGTCCCTAATAAAACAGTGCACGTCTGGATTTATCGCTGGCGGGTTTTTCCTCCTGATAACGTATAGCGACACGGTTTTAATAAACTTAAATTTTTTTAGATACGATTTGCGTTTTTGTTTAATTGATAAACCTGAACGCGCATCACTCTTTTATGCGGAAGAACTATGCAAGCAGCTCCTCAGCGAATCAGAATCTACCAACGTCAGGCGATTCCCGACATGGTGAAGCTCGATGTGAGCAAGCTTGGTCGCCCCTGGCATAAATTACCTAAGTTGATGAATGACAGCTTCGATATCTTTGATTCGCGACTGAGCATCTATTTTCTTAAAAAACTGCGGGTGAATGTCGCGCTGGAGTCGATGATTTTTGCTATCGACCAGACGCATAAAAATACGCAGCTCTTTTCCACGCCGTTGGGTTCAATTGCCTTTAGCATTGAGCGCTCGTTATTACTGCACATTCTTCACGACTATTATGGTCTGGGAAAAGAGAGCGGCAATATTCTGCCGGACACCAGCCAGCCGGTGACGAAAACAGAAGATCGCCTGAAAACCAAAATTGGGCTCGATCTCACGCGCCTGCTGATTGATAAAGAGACTTTCGGTCAGGACCTGGAAATAAAGAGCGACAACACCACCATTATTAATCAATGGGCGTGGTGTGTGACCTTTAGTCTCGAAGGTTATGAACACGGGAGCTTTACCCTGTTATTTGATAACCAGCATGTCGATCACATGCTGATGACCATGCGCGACCCGTCAACGGACAGCGCCGCAGGCAAGAAAGCCACCCCGGACCGTTCGCAGATCGAGCGCCTGTTTTACAGCCTGCCGCTCAAACTCAGCGGCAAGGTCGCCAGCCTGAATTTGACCGTCGCCCAGCTCGCCAAAATTAAGCCGGGCGACATTATCCCTATGAGCATCAACGATCCCGTTCCTGTGTATATCGGGAAAGAGCAGATTTTTGACGCCAACATTGCCGAAGACCACAGCAAGTTATTCCTGTGTGGATTTAACGACAGAACCATCGAGAAGCCTTATGAGTGATCTGCAACAAGAATTGAGCCAGTCCCTGGATTTCAGCGATCTCAACCTCGGCGACATGCCGCGCGAAGAGACCGTTGAGGGCAATATCCGCCTCGATATTCAGGAAGAGCCCGCGAGCGTGAACGACATCGACGACCTGCGCAAAATGGCGCTCTTTAGCCGCATTCCCGTCACCCTGACGCTGGAAGTGGCGTCGGTGGAGATTTCGCTGGCCGAGCTGATGACCGTCAACCACGATTCGGTGATTGAGCTGGACAAAATGGCCGGGGAAGCGCTGGACATCAAAGTGAACGGCATTCTGTTTGGCAAAGCCGAAGCGGTGGTGTTGAACGACAAATACGGCCTGCGCATTCTGGAATTCAACAGCAAAGAACTGGGTGAACTGACGCGATGAAACCGCTGCTTCGCGCCGTAGCACCCGCGCTGCTGATTGCCGGGCTGCTCTTCTCGCCGCAGCTGTTTGCGGCCAACGGCGATATCACCCTCTTTAGTTCGGCCACCACCGACGGCGGCCAGGATTACAACGTCAAAATTGAAATCCTGATCATGATGACCCTCCTGGGTCTGCTGCCGGTGATGCTCCTGATGATGACCTGCTTTACGCGCTTTATCATCGTGCTGGCGATCCTGCGCCAGGCGCTCGGGTTGCAGCAAAGCCCGCCAAATAAAATCCTCACCGGCATCGCGCTGGCCCTGACGCTGCTGGTGATGCGCCCGGTCTGGACCACGATTTACGACGAGGCCATCGTGCCGTTTCAGAATGACGAAATCACCATGAAACAGGCGCTCGGTAAAGCGGAAACGCCACTCAAGCACTACATGCTGGCGCAGACCAGCAATAAAGCGATGGCGCAGATGATGGACATCGCCAAAGTCACGGGCGATCCGCGCGAGCAGGATCTGACGGTGGTGACTCCCGCGTACCTGTTAAGCGAGCTGAAAACCGCCTTCCAGATTGGCTTTATGATCTACATCCCGTTCCTGGTCATCGACCTGATTGTCGCCAGTATTCTGATGGCGATGGGGATGATGATGCTCTCGCCGCTGATTGTCTCTCTGCCGTTTAAGCTGATGCTGTTTGTGCTCTGCGACGGCTGGACGCTGATCGTCGGGACGCTCACCTCCAGCGTGCAAGGGATATAGCCATGGTGACGATGGATATTGCCGGTGACATCATGGCGAGCGGCATCAAACTGGTGCTGATTATCTCGGCGGTGGCCATTATTCCGAGCCTGATCGTCGGCCTGTGCGTCAGTATTTTCCAGGCGACCACGCAAATTAACGAACAGACCCTGAGCTTTCTGCCGCGTCTGCTGGTGACGCTGGCGGTGTTGATCGTGGGC
The DNA here is from genome assembly GCF_030238365.1 of Lelliottia wanjuensis. Taxonomy (GTDB): domain Bacteria; phylum Pseudomonadota; class Gammaproteobacteria; order Enterobacterales; family Enterobacteriaceae; genus Enterobacter; species Enterobacter wanjuensis. The sequence goes on from NZ_JASSOT010000050.1 coordinate 56,688, forward strand.
GGCAAATGGATGCTGACCCAGCTGGTCGATTTTACCGTCAATATCTTTCACCAGGCGGCGGCGCTGGTAGGCTGACGGCCATGGGCATTGATATTCATACCCTGATTAACCCGCTGATGGCGCTGGTTCTGCCGTTTGTGCGCATCCTGGCGTTTATCCACTTCTGTCCGGTGCTGGACAACCGCGCCTTTAGCAAACGCATCAAAGCCGCCCTCGCGCTGGCGCTGTCGGTGATCATCACCCCGATGCTACCGGAAAAAGTGCTGCTCACCGGGCTGTTGTCGGTGCGCACCATTTTGCTCATCGGCGAGCAGATGCTGTGGGGCATGCTGTTTGGCATGGCGATGCATCTGGTGTTTGTCGCCCTGCAGACCGCCGGACATATTCTGTCGATGAATATGGGCCTCGGGATGGCGATGATGAACGACCCGGTCAACGGCAGTTCGACCACCGTGATTTCGCAGATTATTTACACCTTCTGCGGCCTGCTGTTTTTCATCATGGACGGGCATCTGCTGGTGGTGACGATCCTGTTTAAAGGTTTTGTCTGGTGGCCCATCGGCCAGGCGATTAATAAGCCAACATTATTATTAATCGTCCAGAGTCTGGGCTGGATCATGTCCGCAGCGACCTTAATCGCCATTCCCACCACCTTCGTGATGCTGATTGTGCAGGGCGGGTTTGGCCTGCTGAACCGTATTTCACCCACCCTGAACCTGTTCTCGCTGGGCTTTCCTATCAGCATGCTGTTTGGCCTGCTCTGTATTTCGATGATGATGACCAATATTCCCGACCACTATCTCAACCTGACCAATGAAATTCTGGCCAGGCTCGAAGCCGTAAGGAGCCACTGATGGCCCAGGGCGGAGATAAGAGCGAAAAACCCACCCCCCAGAAACTGCGCAAAGCGCGGGAAAAGGGCGATCTGCCGCGCTCGAAAGACCTGACCATGGCGGTGGGGCTGCTGACCTCGTTTATTACCCTGAGCAGCTTTTTTCCCTATTACCAGCAGCTGATTAGCGAGTCCTTTACCTCAGTCGGCATGATGGCCGGGCGGCTGGACGACAGCGGCGCGCTGAGCCAGTTTCTGATGCTCAACGTCTCGGTGATCCTGCGGTTTATCGCCACCCTCGCGCCGATTCCGCTGGCCTGTATTGTGGCGAGTCTGATCCCCGGCGGCTGGATTTTCACGATGTCGAAGCTGAAGCCGGACTTTAAAAAAATCAGCCCCATCAGCGGCATCAAGCGCATGTTCGCCGCCAGCCATTTCGTTGAAGTCGGCAAGATGATGCTCAAGTGCGGGGTGATTCTGGCGGTGCTCTACTCGATGGTGCACAGCTCGCTGAACCCGCTGCTGCATCTGCAGAAGCTCAACCTCAACCAGGCGATCCACGCCGGTTTCGGCATTTTTCACCATGTGCTGATCTACTTTATTTCAGTGATTGTGATTTTTGCCCTGCTCGACGTGCCGCTGACCAAATTCATGTTCACCAAAAAGATGCGCATGACCAAGCAAGAGGTGAAGGAAGAGTACAAGAATAACGACGGTAACCCGCAGATCAAAGGGCGCATCCGCCAGCTCCTGCGCCAGATGGCGATGGGCCAGATTAACCGCACCGTGCCAGAAGCGGACGTGATCATCACCAACCCAACCCACTTCGCGGTGGCGCTGAAATACGACCCGAACAAAGCCGAAGCGCCTTACATCGTGGCGAAAGGCGTTGACGATATCGCGCTCTACATCCGCGAAGTGGCGAGCCAGCATCAGATTGAAGTGGTGGAATTTCCGCCGCTGGCGCGCGCGGTGTACCACTCCACGCGCGTGAACCAGCAGATCCCGGCCCAGCTTTTTCGCGCCATTGCGCACGTGCTGACCTACGTCATGCAACTCAAATCCTGGCGCACCGGCCAGCTTGAGGCCAAACCGAGCCTGAACAGGCAGATCAACATTCCAAAAGAGGTATTAAAAACCCATGGCGAACAGTAAGTCGCAGCAGATGCTTGCCATTCTCCGTCAGGGCCGCATCGGCGTGCCGATATTGCTGCTCAGCGTGCTGGCGATGGTGATGCTGCCGTTGTCCCCGCTGATGCTGGATATTTTGTTCACCTTCAACATCGTGCTGGCCGTGACGGTCCTGCTGGTGGCGGTGAACATGCAGCGCCCGCTCGATTTTGCGGTGTTCCCGACGCTCCTGCTGATCACCACCCTGATGCGACTGACCCTGAACGTCGCCTCCACGCGCGTGGTGTTGCTCCACGGCCACGAGGGGGAAGGCGCCGCCGGTAAGGTCATCGAAGCGTTTGGACAAGTGGTGATCGGCGGCGATTTCGTCGTCGGTTTCGTGGTCTTCATCATCCTGATGATCATCAACTTTGTGGTGGTCACCAAAGGGGCCGAGCGTATTTCCGAAGTTTCGGCGCGCTTTACCCTCGACGCCCTGCCCGGCAAACAGATGGCGATCGACGCCGACCTGAATGCGGGGCTGATTAACCAGAAACAGGCGCGCGACCGGCGTAAAGAGGTGTCGAAAGAGGCCGACTTCTACGGCGCGATGGACGGGGCCTCGAAGTTTGTCCGCGGTGACGCCATCGCCGGGATTATGGTGCTGGTGATTAACGTCATCGGCGGGATCTGTATCGGTATCTTCAAATACGATCTCGATGCCAGCCACGCCTTCCAGCAGTACGTCCTGCTGACCATCGGTGACGGCCTGGCGGCGCAGATCCCTTCCCTGCTGCTGGCGACCGCCGCGGCGATTATCGTGACGCGCGTCAGCGACGGCGATGACGTCAGCGACGAGATCAAAACTCAGCTGCTCGCCAAACCGCATGTGCTCTACACCGCCGCATTCGTCATGTTTATTCTGGCGATTGTTCCGGGCATGCCGCACATCGCGTTTCTGTGCTTCACCGGGTTGCTGCTGTTTGCCGCCTGGCGGCAGAGCAAAGTGGTTAAACCCGCCGAGGAAGAGACCGATTACGAGGCGATCACCGACGCGCTGGGCCAGGACGCCGCGCCCGCGATTAACTGGGAAAGTATTCCGCTGGTCGAGCCGATTGGCCTGAATCTGGGGTACAAGCTGGTGACGCTGATTGATTCCGCCAAGGGCAGCCCGCTGTCGCAGCGTATTCGCGGGGTGCGCCAGGTGGTGTCCGAGCAGTGCGGCGTGCTGCTCCCGGAGATTCGCATCCGCGAAAACTTCCGCCTGAAGCCCGCGCAATACGCGATTTATATCAACGGCATCCGCACGGCGCTGGCGGAAGTGTATGCCGAAAAACTGATGGCGATCCCGGGGTCTGAGCTGTACGGCGAGATCGACGGCGTGCTGGATACGGATCCGGCCTACGGGATGGCGATCGTCTGGATCGATCCGGAGCAGAAAGCCAAAGCGCTGAACCTGGGTTATCAGGTGGTGGACTGCGCCAGCGTGGTGGCGACGCACGTCAACAAAGTGGCGCGCGAGCATTTGCCGGAGCTGTTTAACTACGACGACATCACTCATCTGCACTCCCGCCTGGCACAACAGGCGCCGAAGCTGGCCGAGGATCTGTCGAACGCCCTCAACTTTAGCCTGCTGCTGCGAATTTACCGCCAGCTGCTGCTGGAGCAGGTGTCGCTGAAAGATATCGTGACCATCGCTTCGACGCTGCTGGAGAGTTCGGCGGTGACCAAAGATCCGATCCTGCTGACCTCCGATGTGCGTTATGCCCTGCGTCGCGCGATTATTCACAACATCAATGGCGACCGGCAGAAGCTGTCGGCCTACACGATTGATAACGCGCTGGAGAATATGCTGCTGGGAGCGCTGAATCAGTCGCAGCAGGGCGGAAAAGTGGCGCTGGATAGCTTCCCGGTGGACCCGAACATTCTGACGCAACTGCAGAACACGATGCCGATCATTCAGGAGCAAATGAAAGCCAAAGGGATGCCGCCGCTGCTGCTGGTGACGCCGCAGCTGCGACCGTTGATTTCACGTTATGGGCGTTTGTTTGCCAGCAATTTGAATGTGTTGTCGTATAACGAGGTGCCGGATGATAGTGATTTGACGATTGTGGGGACGTTGTCGTGAGATCCTGTTTGGCAATCATGCCGGTTAATCCTTTTATGAGCTTAGTGGAATTGTTCCGTTCACCTCATGTTCAGCAGAATATAATCACTTCATAACCTGTGAACGTGACAAGGGGGCTGCGCGGCCCCCTTGTCAATCCCCGCGCCCCGCCATGAAATCGGTGCTTCGCACTACGCTCACCTCCCGGCCATCTGCCTGCGGTCGGCTCGACTCGACATCCTGTCTCGTTTCGCCTCTGGCCGCCATCCATGGCGTCCAGCCCTTGTCATCTGGCCTCCGGTTCGCCGATTTCTGCGGGGACCCACACCGGTGCCACATTCAGACGGCTAAGAAGGTTGAGGGATCGTGAGTCCGGCTGAAAATCGCCGAAGCGTTTCCTGGAGGCCGGGTCGAGGCGCAGGGAAGCGCCGAGAGGGTGCGACCTGCATGGATGCAGGATCGCGCCCGACCCGATAGCCGTAAGGAATAAGCTGAGGGCACCGCGAAGCGGCGATTTTCTTTGCCGGGAGCCGGGGTTGCCAGGGTGGTGGCGATTGAGCCACCCTGGCACGTTCACCGCAGAGTGATAGACCGGAAGCAGAGGAACGAAAGTGAACGGAACGATTCCACCGTCCCCATAAAGGGCTTAGCCAATTGGGAGAACCAGCCGCTCACCTTACTCATCCAAAAACCGCAACTTCCACCCCGCCAGCGTGCGGGGCATTTTGCGCTGATCGCTGCCGTCGGTACTGTAATAACTAAACATCAGCCCACCCTCTTTGGCGGGTGAAATCCGCCCGGCCCAGATCTCCCCTTTCGGCGTGTACATCACGATGGCCGTGCGTTTGTTGGCGGAGCCCTGCACCCACATGGAGATCACGCGGGCACCGATGTTGTCGATATCATCCTGATAAATATAAACATTCGCGCTGTTCACGAAGTTCTGGTAATCGTCGCCCACCAGCGCACGGAATTTGTCGTCGAGGGCCGCATCCGGAAAAATGCCCAGCGTCAGCAGCGTCGCTTTTGGTCGTGGATCGCTTTCCGCCATTTGGTACGCGCCGTCGAGGAACACTCCGGCGGGCATCGACATGCGACAGCCCCAGTCCGAGTTGCTGTAGACCTGCAGTGAACCATCGTTTTTGGGGATCAGCAGCAGTTTGCAGTTGGTGGTGTCCACCACCCGCTCCACCACCAGCATCCCGTAAAGTTTGCGCGCCTCGGCGGTGAACTCATCTTTGTTCAGACCCGCCCATGCGCGGATATCGAGGGTCTCGCTCCACTGGGCGCTACGGCTAAACTGAATCACCCCGCCGCTCATATTGGGCGCCAGCATGTTCCACCATTTTCCTTCCCACTTGAAATCGCGATTGGTATCGGAAAGCGCGCTGATCCCCGCGTAGTACGCGCGTTCAATGCAGGTATCGGTGGTGCATTTTTCCAGCAGCTTTTCCCAGTCGCGATACTCTTTGTCGTTTCCTGCCACCCCTTCCTGATGAACCGCCTGCTGATAAACCACGGACAAGGTGCTGTCGAGCCAGTGCAGGTTGTCGTTATTACAGATGGTATTTTCCAGCGGCGTTACGGCTCGCTGGCAGTTCACTGCCATGGCGCTACCGCTCAGTAAGAAGGTGAGGCAAAACAGAAAACGGCAAACGCGAGGGATCATATTTGTTCAACTTTCATCCAATAATAGGGCTATTGTGGCGAATGGATCTGAGCTTTGCAATATAAACCCATTCACGATAACTATATGAATAGATAATGAAAATGAAGTGTTAAGTTCTGTTTGTTTTTTGTCGCATTAAAAGAGGGGATGTATAAATTATGGACGCTTAATGATGAAAATTGATAGTAGCAATCTCACCATGGCTACAGTTTCAGCCTACAGTTCACAAACAAACTCTTCGCGAAGCCCATTAGGTATCAAACGTTCTAGTGGAAATGCCTGCCCGCAAAGCGGCTACTGGCAAATTGATAATCCGGCGGTCACCAACGTGGTGAATGTGAAAAAGGGTGACACCATGCCCTGGCAGAATGGTTATCCGGTTAACTGGAAGCTGATTGAATATGATCTGAAGAACGAATAATCTCGCTATTATTATTTTGCACGGGAAATTTTATTTCCGCCTTTCAGGTAATATGATTTCCCATTACTCCCTATTTCTTCCTCCAAACCATAGTCCGAAATTATATTTCTACCTCATTATAGTGATTGCTTTTATCGATCGATAACAGACATTCGATCGACTTTGACAATTAAAAACGGTGCAGGTACGATCCTCTGAGTACCCTCGAATAATGTTAATTTATTGTTTATTACGATAAATTTTTGTGTGCGTCCCATGTCAGCTAATTTGGTCAAAACCCGGAGCCATCAGTGATCACGAGCTTGAATTTCCGAAAGCCGCTGAATATCTGTTTTTCAGCCCTGTCTATTACTCTGGTCATCGTTTGTTTCCTGATCACGCTGGCACAATGGGCTGATATTAAAGAATCCTGTAAAAGACAAAATCGGCTTTATATCAATAACGTCACGCTGTTTTTTAATAAATACCTCAGCGGCTATGAAGATATTGTGCGCGAAATGGCGCGTACCGCTGCGGATCAGCATAAATTCAGTACCTTAGAACATGACGATTTAGCGCTGAGGAACTGGCTGATCGAACGTCTGCGTATCATGCCGGATGCCGTTTCAATCATTCATGCCAGTAATGACGGTCACTACACTCGCCTGCCCTATATCGAGAGTAAAGAGACCTGGGATCCGCGCAAAGAGCCGTGGTTCAGCATCGCCGTTGAGGACACCGACACCGCCCATTACAGCGTGACCAACGATATTTTCACCCACAAAGAGCGCGTACTGACGATTTCACTCCCTGTCATCGACGGCGTCGACGGCTCGAACGACGGCGTACTGGCACTCAATCTCGACGCCGAAAAAAGCGAAGCGATCCTCAATGCCACTTACCCGCCGATGAAAAGCCGAACCTTTGTGATGACCAAAGAGGGCCAGATGGTCATAAGCCCCGGTTATAACATTGCGGACAGCACCCTTCAGGCCATCGCCCGCAACGCGAATGCTTTTCGCGGCGAATTCTTTCTGAACGGGTATTACTATTTTTATCGCACCATCGGGCCGCAGGCGTGGTTTGTCGTCCAGGAAGTTGCCGAAAGCGAGATGAAACAGCTGGTACGCCATGGCAGCATCAAGGTCCTCTATGGAATGGTGCTCACCCAGGTCATTCTTTTATTTTGCTGGTGGGTGCTGCGCGCGGCGTTGAATACCATCTACATGCGTATCACCAACGGCATCAGAAATGGCACGATCAAGCAGACCGCCGTTGAGGAACTGCTGTTCGAGGAGATCCACAGCGCTCAGCAGCGGCAGGAAAAGATCGCCCAGGATGCCCTGACGGACGGGCTGACGGGTCTGGCTAATCGCCGCGCGTTTGATAACGATGCAGAACGCTATAACGGCCTGGCCAATACCCATATCGCCATGATTGATGTCGATAATTTCAAGAAAATCAACGATACCTGGGGCCATACGGTCGGAGATGTGGTGCTGAAAACCCTCGCTGAGCTGGGGTTACGCTTGCGGGGCCTGGAAAATATCACGCTCTATCGCTACGGCGGCGAGGAGATCGCCGTGCTGTTCCGCGATGTTTCGGTGGAAAAGGCGCAAAGTTACCTCGAAAAGTGGCGAATTTCAGTGCACACGCGGAGTTTCCGTGAAGCCGATCTGCGGGTTTCGTTCAGCGCCGGGCTATGCAAAATGGGTGGGGCGTCGCTGTCTGACGTGGTCGCTCAGGCCGATCAGTTGCTGTATCAGGCGAAAAAAACAGGTAAAAACAAAATCCTCGCAGGCTAAGGCCAGACCGCTCCCATCTTGCCTCACCCGTTTAAGTCTGACGTCCTTTGTGTCGTTTTAAACGGGTAACGTTATGGCTATGAGGCTGGCATGGAAAAAAGTACACATTTTGTCGTCCAGTGTGTCGAAAAAAACAGGCTCGATGCTGGCATCGATTTTGTCATTCAACCTATTTTCGATCTCTCGCGCTTCGTCTGTATTGGCGGCGAAGTGCTGGTGCGCGGCACCCACCGGCGCAATATCGTGCCGCCGAATCTGTTTATCAGCCAACTGGAAGAGACGGGCGGAATATTGCCGATGGGCGACTACGTCATGGCGCAGGCGTTTAAATTTATCGCCCGCCAGCCGCAGGCACTGCGCGAGTATCAGCTGTTTACTCTCAATATTTCGCAGGTGCAGTTGAACGACGCCGGTTTCGCGGCACGTGCCATTCATCTGATGCAACAAAATCACCTCTCGCCACGACATTTCATTTTCGAAATTACCGACAGCGTTGATTGCCCTGACGATGCGGTCAGGCAAAACCTTGCGCAGCTCAGTGAGGCCGGAATTCATCTTGCCTGGGATGGGATTGATGGCCTGGATACGCTAAAAGCCCGGCTCGCCGTCTGGTCGACGGACTATATTAAGCTCGACAGAAGTTGCCTGGCGGCGGCGAATATCGATCACACGTTTTTGCTGCTGGATTACATCAATGAGCTCGATATCGACGTGATTATCGAAGGCGTTGAAAACTATACCCATGTCTCCACTATGCTGCGCCACGGGGTGAAATATGGACAAGGTTTTCTCTTCTCTCGCCCTCTTAGCAAAGAGCATTTCCACCAGGAATATATGCAGCCCGAGCATTAACAGACTGCCACGCGTATAAGAAAAATAACCCCATGTATCAGCAATATATTCTCAGAACAAAAAAGAACAGGGTTATCGCCTCGTGTCTGACCTTTCTGCTGACGTTAATGGTGACGGCGTCTCTGGCGCTGATCGCCATGCAGAACAATAACAAAAAAAATATCGAGGACGAGGCGAACTATTTACAGCATATTCTGGACGGTTTTTTAAACGATGCTCATTCTGCCACGCAGCAGGCCGCGGGTCTGGTCGGGAAAGTGTGCGATTTCACGGTGGAAAAACAGCTCAATATGATCCCCGGCCGGTATATGCACATTTACTCGATTAACGTCGTGAAAGATAACCATATTGATTGTTCGTCGTTGCTGGCAAATAAACATGTCGACGTCCGGGATATTCTTCGCAGCGGGAAACAAATCTGGATGTCGCCTTCGGTGAGCGCAAAGGATATCAAGGTGATCGCCTTTAAAACGGCTCTGCCGCAGGGGGATGTGTACGTCGCCTCCGATATCCGCTTTCTGCTGGAAGTGATGCGCAGCAGTTCGGCGGGGAGAAAGCTGGCGCTGGAGGTGTCTGGCAAAACCCTCACCGCGGCGGGCCTGTCAGACCTTCCGCTCAGCTCGCCGCATTTTAGCCGTTACACGCTCTTTCCCGCCCATTCCCCGCTTTATACCCTGGCATGGGAAGAGCCACGGCTGGATGAGGCGGTGAAAGCCATGGCGAAATCCTGGCTCTCCATCGGTTTTATCCTCGCAATGTCGTTCATTATGGCGACCGTCGTCTGGCTGCTGGCCACCCGTCGTCACTCGCTCTACACCCAGCTGGCGCACGCGATTCGACAGCGTCAGATCCACCCGCACTATCAGCCGCTGATTTGCGCGCGCACCAATGTCGTCTCCGGGGCGGAGATCCTCGCCCGCTGGCATCATGACGAGCTGGGGTTTGTGCCACCGGACGTGTTTATTCCGGTGGCGGAGCGCACGGCGCTGATTATCGAACTGACGCAGAGTCTGCTTGAGCAGGTGGTAGATGATTTACAGCAGGGTATCGTCGCCCTTAAACCGGGTTTTAATCTGAATCTGAATCTCAATATCAGCTACAGCCATCTGGCGGACGACGGATTCGAGGTGTTTGTCGATAACTGGGCACCGGTGTTTGCCGCTCTCGGCGTGACGTTGGTGTTTGAAATTACCGAGCGCGAAAACATTGATATCAGCGAGGCGATGGCGCACAAGATTACACACATCAAAACGCGCGGGATCAAAATCGCCCTGGATGATTTTGGCACCGGGTTTTCCAACCTGGCGTTTATTTCTAACCTCCGCCCCGACAGCATCAAAATCGACCGCATGTTTGTCCGGCAAATCTCTCGGGATGTGGCGACGCCGCTGATCGACTGCGTGATTGATATGGCGAAAAGGATGAACATTCTCACTACCGCAGAGGGCGTGGAGTATGACTATCAGGTGGCGTATCTGAAGGCGAATCAGATCGACTGTCTGCAGGGGTATTACTTTTCAAAACCGCTCGCGTTTGGCGATTTCGCGGCGTTTTTGCGAAATTACGCGGTGGGATAAAACAAAAAGCCCCGAGAGGGGCTTTTGCATTGTTGGTTGCCGGGTGGCGGCTTCGCCTTACCCGGCCTACAAAACCACACACAATGCGGTGTTGTAGACCCGTGGGCAAAACCACATCAGAACGGGATATCGTCGTCGAAATCCATTGGTGGTTCGTTAGACGGTGCCGGAGCGGACTGCTGCTGCGGACGAGACTGCGCGCCGCCGCTGAACTGGTTGCCGCCCTGAGGCTGCTGAGGCTGGCCCCAGCTACCCTGCTGCTGCTGACCGCCGCCTGCTGGCGCACCTGCACCACCACCCTGACGGCCACCCAGCATCTGCATGGTGCCGCCAACGTTCACTACCACTTCGGTGGTGTACTTCTCTGCACCGGCCTGGTCGGTCCATTTACGGGTACGAAGCTGACCTTCGATATACACCTGAGAACCTTTACGCAGATATTCACCGGCCACTTCTGCCAGTTTGCCGAACAGCACAACGCGGTGCCATTCAGTCTGCTCTTTCATCTCACCGGTCGCTTTATCACGCCAGGATTCGGAAGTAGCCAGCGTAATGTTGGCAACTGCGCCACCACTCGGCATGTAGCGTACTTCCGGGTCCTGGCCCAGATTACCGACGAGAATCACCTTGTTTACGCCTCTGCTGGCCATGATCGTGTCTCCTGAATACGTTTCTTAATAGTGTAAGCGCGCGAGTGTACCATTTCCACGTCACATTTTGATAGCTGCGACAGTGATTCCACAGAACTCGCACTCACTAAACATTGTTGCACATTAAATCAGAAGCTGCATTCCAATACTGTATATTCAAACAGGTCAGATTGTGTCATAATTAGCCGTTTCTGCCGTTTGTCCTTCAAACAAACCAGGCATCCGAGTCTCTACCGGGAAAGGTGAATGGATAAGATCGAAGTACGGGGCGCCCGCACCCATAATCTCAAGAATATCAACCTCATAATCCCTCGCGACAAGCTGATTGTCGTGACCGGGCTATCGGGTTCTGGCAAGTCATCACTGGCTTTCGACACCTTGTATGCCGAAGGACAGCGTCGCTACGTTGAATCGCTCTCCGCTTACGCGCGTCAGTTTCTGTCGCTGATGGAAAAACCGGACGTCGACCATATCGAAGGGTTGTCGCCGGCGATCTCCATCGAACAGAAATCTACGTCGCATAACCCGCGTTCCACGGTCGGTACCATTACCGAAATTCATGACTATCTGCGTCTGCTGTTTGCCCGCGTGGGCGAGCCGCGCTGCCCGGATCATGACGTGCCGCTGGCCGCGCAAACCGTCAGTCAGATGGTGGATAACGTGCTGGCGCAGCCAGAGGGCAAACGCCTGATGCTGCTGGCCCCGATCATCAAAGATCGTAAAGGTGAGCACACGAAAACGCTGGAAAACCTGGCAAGCCAGGGCTACATCCGCGCCCGTATCGACGGGGAAGTGTGTGACCTGTCCGATCCGCCGAAGCTGGAGCTGCAAAAGAAACACACCATTGAAGTGGTGATTGACCGCTTCAAGGTGCGCGACGATATGACGCAGCGTCTGGCCGAGTCGTTCGAAACGGCGCTGGAACTCTCCGGCGGCTCAGCGATTGTCGCTGACATGGACGATGCGAAAGCCGAAGAGCTGCTCTTCTCCGCGAACTTTGCCTGCCCGATTTGTGGGTACAGCATGCGCGAGCTGGAACCACGTCTGTTCTCGTTCAACAACCCGGCGGGCGCGTGCCCAACCTGTGATGGCCTGGGTGTGCAGCAATATTTCGATCCGGATCGCATCATCCAGAACCCGGAGCTCTCCCTGGCCGGTGGCGCGATTCGCGGCTGGGATCGCCGCAATTTCTACTACTTCCAGATGCTGAAATCGCTGGCCGAACACTACAAGTTCGACGTCGAAGCGCCGTGGGCGAGCTTGAGCCCGAACGTTCATAAAGTGGTGCTGTCGGGTTCCGGCAAAGAGAACATCGAGTTCAAATACATGAACGATCGCGGTGACACCTCCGTGCGCCGCCATCCGTTCGAAGGCGTGCTGCACAATATGGAGCGCCGCTACAAAGAGACCGAATCCAGCGCGGTGCGCGAGGAGCTGGCGAAGTTCATCAGCAACCGCTCGTGTACCACCTGTGAAGGGACGCGTCTGCGTCGCGAGGCGCGTCATGTGTTCGTTGAAAACACCGCGCTGCCGACCATCTCTGACATGAGCATTGGTCACGCGATGGACTTCTTCACCAACCTGAAGCTCTCCGGCCAGCGCGCGCAGATTGCCGAAAAAGTGCTGAAAGAGATCGGCGATCGCCTGAAATTCCTCGTGAACGTCGGTCTGAACTATCTGTCACTTTCTCGCTCCGCAGAGACGCTCTCCGGCGGCGAAGCGCAGCGTATCCGTCTGGCGAGCCAGATTGGTGCCGGTTTGGTCGGCGTGATGTACGTGCTGGATGAGCCGTCCATCGGCTTGCACCAGCGCGATAACGAGCGTCTGCTCGGCACGCTGATCCACCTGCGTAACCTCGGCAACACGGTGATTGTGGTTGAGCACGACGAAGATGCGATCCGCGCCGCAGACCATGTGATCGACATCGGTCCTGGCGCGGGTGTCCATGGCGGACAGGTGGTGGCGGAAGGGACGCTGGCCGACATCATGGCCGTTCCGGAGTCCCTGACCGGCCAGTTCATGAGCGGTAAGCGCAAAATTAATGTGCCGAAACAGCGTGTTGCAGCGAATCCTGAGAAAGTGCTGAAGCTGACGGGCGCACGCGGCAACAACCTGAAGGACGTCACGCTGACGCTGCCTGTCGGGCTGTTCACCTGCGTCACCGGCGTGTCAGGTTCCGGTAAATCGACGCTGATTAACGATACCTTGTTCCCGATTGCCCAGACCCAGCTGAACGGTGCGACGCTGGCTGAGCCTGCGCCGTATCGCGACATTCAGGGTCTGGAGCATTTCGATAAAGTGATCGATATCGACCAGAGCCCGATTGGCCGTACACCGCGCTCGAACCCGGCGACCTATACTGGCGTGTTTACGCCCGTACGTGAACTGTTCGCCGGTGTTCCTGAATCACGCTCACGCGGCTATACGCCTGGACGTTTCAGCTTTAACGTTCGCGGCGGCCGCTGTGAAGCCTGTCAGGGCGACGGCGTGATCAAAGTCGAGATGCACTTCCTGCCGGATATCTACGTGCCGTGCGACCAGTGCAAAGGCAAACGCTATAACCGCGAAACGCTGGAAATTAAGTACAAAGGCAAGACTATCCACGAAGTGCTGGATATGACCATTGAAGAGGCCCGTGAGTTCTTCGATGCCGTACCTGCGCTGGCGCGTAAGCTGCAAACGCTGATGGATGTGGGTCTGACCTATATTCGTCTCGGCCAGTCAGCGACGACGCTCTCCGGCGGTGAAGCGCAGCGCGTGAAGCTGGCGCGTGAGCTGTCGAAACGCGGCACCGGTCAGACGCTGTATATTCTGGATGAGCCAACCACCGGTCTGCACTTTGCGGATATCCAGCAGTTGCTTGAAGTGCTGCATCAGCTGCGCGATCAGGGCAACACCATTGTGGTCATTGAGCACAACCTGGACGTCATCAAAACCGCAGACTGGATTGTGGATCTCGGTCCGGAAGGCGGCAGCGGCGGCGGTGAAATCCTCGTCTCGGGTACGCCAGAGACAGTGGCAGAGTGCGAAGCTTCGCACACCGCGCGCTTCCTGAAACCGTTGCTCGAGTCTTAAACGGAAAGCTGCTGTCGGGTATTTTCCGGCAGCAGCTCAAAAGCCTGCTTGTAAGAGGCATCGACTAAATAGTAAATCTGCGAATCCGGCAGCGAGCCGTCGAGATAGACGGTGCTCCAGTGCGCTTTATTCAGATGCTTGCTCGGTCGCACATCGCTGTGCTGCTGACGCAGTAAATCCGCCAGTTCCGGACTGGTTTTTAACGATGCCGCCGGACGCCCTTCGACCTCTTTCACCATCGCAAACAGCACGTCTGCCACCTTGATCTGCGTGGCTTTCCAGTCGCTGTGGACACTTTGCCCCGCGCCCGGTTTATTCATGCAGTACTGAAGTATCTCCGAAATTGTCATCTTTGCTCCCCTGTAAATGGGTTGAGTGCGACCTGAGGACCTGCCCCTTTAAGTGTGCAGCAAGACGACAAAAGGTAAACCCGGCCAGGCCTGATTTGTTCAAAAAATCATCGCACGTCAGTATTCCGAATTAACAATCACCTCTTCACCGAAGGATCCGGCCATCGGCAGCGGACGATAGGTCGAGTTGGAGGCGCGCAGAACGCGGATGCCACGAGCACCGACTTCGCGAGCGGCAGAGATATCGTTATCCGAATCGCCGTAGAATACTTTGATGTTTTTCTGCTCCAGCCACTGGGTTTTGGTGTTTTGCCCGTGCTTGTCCCCGGCAAAGATCACCGGATTCATGTTGGCCGCCGGAATCGAAAAATCGCCCTGCAGGGTTTTGCTGACGGTTTCAGTTTTGGTCTGGCTACGACCGGTGACGAAATAGATGCTGTCGCCGCGTTTGACGTGCATCGCAATCAACGCGCGACCCACCTCTTTCGGGATACTGAACTCATCCCAGCCGTTGTTCATTTTTTCCCAGAATTCCGGGTTTTTCAGGTACTCCTCGCTATCCGGCGACCAGGTTTTTTTGCCGCGCCAGAAGCCAGGGCTGGAAAAGAGGACGGTATCGTCGATATCAAAACCGACAGCCATTGGCGCGCGGCCCATCAGGCTATTTTCGATTTGCGCCACGGAGACCCAGTGAATGGGGGCTTGTTCAGCCAGAATGGCGGCGGTGGTTCCGGTGTAGACCGGCGTTGGCGCGGAAGCTCTTGCACCGACTGCACTATTAAGCGAGAACAATAAGCAGGCGGCGCTGAGCGCCAGTGTGATCTTGCGCATGTATTCCCCTGAATATTCAGTTTGTTATCGTTTTAAATTGAGCGAATGGTCAAAAATCTACCAGACCTTAACCCCTGAGCCAGGTGAAGGGAAGGAAATTTTTGAGATTATCCCTGGTAAAGGGAGGGATATCACAAAGCGTGAGGATGAAAAAAGCCGGGTGGCGGCTGCGCCTTACCCGGCCTACGTTCAGGTTTTGTAGGCCCGGTAAGCGCAGCGCCACCGGGCAATTCAGGCTCCGGTGCCGATAAAAAGCCGGGTGGCGGCTACGCCTTACCCGGCCTACGTTCGGGTTTTGTAGGCCCGGTAAGCGCAGCGCCACCGGGCAATTCCGGCACCGATGCCGATAAAAAGCCGGGTGGCGGCTACGCCTTACCCGGCCTACGTTCGGGTTTTGTAGGCCCGGTAAGCGCAGCGCCACCGGACAATTCCGGCGCCGATGCCGATAAAAAGCCGGGTGGCGGCTGCGCCTTACCCGGCCTACGTTCGGGTTTTGTAGGCCCGGTAAGCGCAGCGCCACCGGGCGCTAAACCGCGCGGATGCCAATGATGTGAGTAAGTGCTTACATCACAGCCGCAAACGCCTGCGCCACGCGCTGGACGTTGTGTGCGTTCAGGCCCGCGACGCACATGCGGCCGCTGGCGATCAGGTAAACGCCGAACTCTTCGCGAAGACGATCGACCTGCTGTGCGCTCAGCCCGGTATAGCTAAACATCCCGCGCTGCTTGAGCAGATAATCGAAGTTATGCTCCGGTAATGCGCTTTTCAGGGCATTCACCAGCTCCTGACGCATCGCCAGAATACGCTTACGCATCCCTTCCACTTCGGCGAGCCAGGTCGCTTTCAGCTCGTCGTCGCCCAGAACCGTCGCCACCACCTGCGCACCGAACGCTGGCGGGCTGGAGTAGATGCGGCGAACCGTCGCTTTCAACTGGCCCAGTACGCGCCCGGCTGCATCTGCGTCTTCACAGACAATCGACAACCCGCCGACGCGCTCGCCGTACAGAGAGAAAATTTTCGAGAAGGAGTTGCTGACCAGAGCTGGCAGCCCGGCGCTGGCAATCGCGCGGATCGCGTAGGCGTCCTCTTCCATGCCCGCGCCAAAGCCCTGATAGGCGATGTCGAGGAACGGGATCAGATGGCGCGCTTTCAGAACTTCAATAACCGCATCCCACTGGCTGTTGGTCAGGTCCGAGCCGGTCGGGTTGTGACAGCACGGATGCAGCAGCACGATGCTGCGCTCCGGCAGAGTATTCAGTTTTTCCAGCAACGCCTCGACGCGCACGCCTTTGGTGTCGTTGTCGAACCACGGATAGGTGCTGACGGCAAAGCCTGCGCCTTCAAAAATCGCGACGTGGTTTTCCCAGGTCGGATCGCTGACCCACACACCAGAATCGGGGAAATATTTTTTCAGGAAGTCCGCGCCCACTTTCAGCGCACCGGAACCGCCCAGGGTCTGGATCGTCGCCACGCGTTTTTGCGTTAACACCGGGTGATCGGCCCCAAACAGCAACGGAGCGATGGTGTTGCGATAGGTATTCAGCCCTTCCATCGGCAGATAGAGCGACGCGCCGTGCGGCACCGCGTTCAGGCGCGCTTCGGCTTCGGCCACCGCCTGCAGCTGAGGAATAATGCCGTCTTCGTTGTAGTAAAGGCCGATGCTGAGGTTCACTTTGTCGCTGCGTGAATCTTCTTTGAAACGCTCCATTAAGGAGAGGATGGGGTCGCCGGCGTAGGCGTCAACTTTCTGGAACACGCGATGTATCTCCGGATTTCTGTCAGGCAGGGATTTCAACAATAAACCGGAAGCGCGGGAAGATCGAGAGGATGTTAATAAAGAGATAAATGCCGGGCAATACCCGGCATTTAATGAGACTTAATCGACGTATTTCATCGCCACCCGCGACGTCAGGCGTGTGATAAGTTCGTAAGCACTCACTTTCGTGATTTCAGCAATGCGCTCAACGGGCAGACCTTCGCCCCACATCACCACCGGGTCACCGGCTTTATCATCGGCATCCGGTCCGAGATCGACGCAAACCATATCCATCGCCACGCGGCCGACAATCTTCACTTCACGACCGTTGACCAGCACCGGTGTGCCGGACGGTGCCGCGCGCGGATAGCCGTCGCCGTAGCCCATCGCCACCACGCCCAGACGCGTATCGCACTCGCTCACCCAGGTGCCGCCGTACCCGACCGGTTCAGCCGCTTTGTGCTCGCGCACGGCGATCAGGCTGGAGACCAGGGACATCACCGGCTGGAAGCCAAAGTCCGGGCCCCAGGGTTTGCCTTCCAGCGGCGATACGCCGTAAAGAATAATGCCCGGACGCGCCCAGTCGAAGTGCGACTGTGGCCAGAGCAAAATGCCGCCGGACGCCGCAATGGAGCGCATTCCCGGTTTGCCTTCGCAGAATGTGTTGAAGATATCGAGCTGCTGCTCCGTTGCGCCGCACTCTGGTTCATCGGCACGCGCAAAGTGGCTGACGATGTTCACCGGCTGACGCACGTTTTTGCACTGGCTCAGGCGCTGATAAAAGGCCTCTGCCTGCTCCGGACGCACGCCCAGACGGTGCATGCCGGTGTCGAGTTTCATCCACACGGTGACCGGCTCGCTCAGCGTGGCGGTTTCCAGTGCGGCTAACTGCTCTTCGTTATGCACCGCGGTGTGCAGATGCTGGTCGGCAATGGTCGTCAGATCGGCGGCTTCGAAAAAGCCTTCGAGTAACAGAATCGGCTGGGTGATACCGCCCGCGCGCAGGCGCAGGGCTTCTTCGAGACGGGCGACGCCAAAGGCATCGGCATCAGGGAGCGTTCGCGCGGTCTCAAGAAGACCGTGTCCGTAAGCGTTCGCTTTCACGACTGCAACGAGCTTGCTGGCGGGCGCCAGTTCACGCAGACGTTGCAGGTTGTGTCGCAGAGCGCGGCGGTTAATGACTACAGTTGCCGCTTGCATTTGAATTTGAAATCCTTGCCGTTAAGAAAGAGTATTCCTCTAAATCATTTGCGTCACAGCAAGGCGGCAAGCCCGTGAATCCCCGGGAGCTTAGTCAACTAAGCGACCGGGGTGAGCGGGCGCAGCCAACGCCGCTGTGGCGCGAAGGATGACGAGGAATTATTCGTCGTCGTATTGAGGTCCCGCATAGTTATCAAAACGCGACCACTGACCGTTAAACGTCAGACGCACCGTCCCGATCGGGCCGTTACGCTGCTTACCAATAATGATTTCCGCAATGCCTTTCATGTCGCTGTTCTCGTGATAAACCTCGTCACGATAGATGAACATGATCAAGTCGGCATCCTGCTCGATGGAGCCCGATTCACGCAGGTCGGAGTTGACCGGGCGCTTATCGGCGCGTTGTTCCAGGGAGCGGTTAAGCTGCGACAGGGCCACCACGGGTACCTGTAACTCTTTAGCTAACGCTTTGAGAGAGCGGGAGATTTCGGCGATTTCCAGCGTACGGTTATCGGAGAGCGACGGCACGCGCATCAGCTGCAGGTAGTCGATCATGATAAGGCCGATGCCGCCGTGTTCGCGGGCGATACGGCGCGCGCGGGAGCGGACTTCCGTCGGCGTCAGGCCGGAGGAGTCATCGATGTAGATGTTCCGTTTTTCCAGCAGAATGCCCATGGTACCGGAGATGCGCGCCCAGTCTTCGTCGTCAAGCTGGCCGGTACGAATGCGGGTCTGATCCACGCGCGACAGAGACGCGAGGGAACGCATCATAATCTGGTCGGAGGGCATCTCCAGACTGAAGATCAGAACCGGTTTATCCTGCAACATCGCCGCGTTTTCGACGAGGTTCATCGCAAAGGTCGTTTTACCCATCGACGGACGCGCCGCGACGATAATCAGATCCGAGGGCTGCAAACCGGCGGTTTTTTTGTTGAGATCGTCATAACCGGTGTTCACACCGGTGACGCCGTCGTGCGGTTGCTGGAAAAGCTGTTCGATACGCGCGACGGTGGAATCCAGGACTTCGGCGATGTTTCGCGGCCCTTCGTCTTTGTTCGCACGGCTTTCGGCGATTTTAAACACGCGGGATTCGGCGAGATCCAGCAGGTCTTCGCTGGTGCGGCCCTGCGGGTCAAAGCCCGCTTCGGCGATCTCATTCGCCACAGCGATCATCTCACGGACAACGGCACGTTCCCGCACGATGTCTGCGTAGGCGCTGATGTTCGCCGCACTTGGCGTGTTTTTGGATAATTCTGCCAGATAGGCAAAACCACCGACAGAATCGAGCTGCCCCTGGCGCTCCAGAGACTCTGCCAGCGTAATCAGGTCAATCGGGCTACCGGCTTCCTGGAGGCGCGCCATTTCGGTAAAGATATGGCGGTGTGGACGGGTATAAAAATCATCGGATACCACGCGCTCGGCGACATCGTCCCAGCGCTCGTTGTCCAGCATCAAACCGCCCAACACCGACTGTTCCGCTTCAATCGAGTGCGGCGGGACTTTGAGTCCGGCGACCTGCAAATCGCGCTCGCGAGGCTCAGTCTGTTTGTTGAAGGGTTTATTTCCTGCCATAGTGAATGGATTACCATAAATTGAGAGACGGGGAAGTATAACCGTCTGCAAATGAATCGACAAAGGAGTTCAACGTGGCAACTCGTATCGAATTTCACAAGCATGGTGGTCCTGAAGTCCTGAAGGCGGTGGAGTTTACCCCCGTAGCACCTGGGGAGAACGAAATCCAGGTCGAAAACAAAGCGATTGGTATCAACTATATCGATACCTATATCCGCGGCGGTCTCTATCCGCCGCCGACCATGCCGAGCGGCCTGGGAACCGAGGCCGCAGGTGTCGTGGTGAAAATCGGCAGCGGCGTGAAGCATATTAAAGAAGGCGATCGCGTGGTGTATGCCCAGTCGCCGCTCGGCGCGTACAGCTCGATTCACAACGTGCCCGCCGATAAGGCCGCCATTCTGCCGAACGCGATCTCCTTTGAGCAGGCAGCGGCGTCATTCCTGAAAGGGCTGACCGTCTATTATCTCCTGCGTAAAACCTACGAAATCAAACCCGATGAGCAGTTCCTGTTCCACGCCGCGGCGGGTGGCGTCGGGCTTATTGCCTGCCAGTGGGCCAAAGCGCTGGGCGCCAAACTGATCGGCACCGTCGGCAGCGCGCAAAAAGCGCAGCGTGCCCTACAGGCGGGCGCGTGGCAGGTGATTAACTATCGCGAAGAGAGCATCGCCGAGCGCGTGAAAGAGATCACCAACGGCAAAAAGCTGCGCGTGGTCTATGACTCCGTCGGAAAAGATACCTGGGAAGCGTCGCTCGACTGCCTGCAGCGTCGCGGTTTGATGGTGAGCTTTGGTAACGCCTCCGGCGCAGTCACCGGCGTGAATCTGGGCATTCTTAACCAGAAAGGTTCGCTGTACCTCACGCGCCCTTCCCTGCAAGGCTACATCACCACCCGTGATGAACTGACGGAAGCCAGCAACGAGCTGTTTTCGCTGATCGCCAGCGGCGTAATTAAAGTGGATGTGGCAGAAGCGCAGAAATATCCGCTGAGCGACGCGCAGCGCGCGCATGAAGTACTGGAAAGTCGCGGGACGCAGGGATCGAGTTTGCTGATCCCATAAAAAGAATTAGGGCTTCCTGTAGGAAGCCCATTCTTTTTTTAGTTCGGCTGTATGTAGGGTACAGCTCGATGAATTCTTTAACGGCAGCCATAGTGACAGATTCGATAAGTAAATCCTATTCTGTTCTAAGCCTCGCTGCCGGAAAAGTTACAGGTATGTGACGAACGCCTCAATACCTTAGTAACGAAAGCGGTTATTGCGCTGATACTGTGGGACTTTTGGCGCTTTTATCGCCCGAATCACCCACACCACAGCGACCGCTAACAACAGCCACGGCAGCAGTTTAATCATCAGCGCAAACAGCCCGCCGATAAACATCACCACCGTCGCCACCACCAGTGCAGCCAGAATGCCAAGCAGCGAAATTCCGGTCGCCATCAGCATGACAAAAAATCCAATCACAAACAGCAGTTCCAGCATGGCTCTCTCCCACATGAATACCTCAGATATGCAGTGGGTATTACAAGAAACGTGCCAAAGTTAACTTATTGATTTAAAAACAAAACGCCCCGCGAACATTCGCAGGGCGTGGTGAATTTGACGAACTTTTGGTGAAAATTATCGCTTGTCAGCGACCAGACGCAGCGCCTGCTCCAGGACTTCGATATTTGCCCCGGCTTTGTGGGCATTTTCGCTCAGGTAGCGACGCCACTGACGCGCCCCCGGAATGCCCTGGAATAAACCGAGCATATGACGCGTGACGTGGCCCAGATAGGTGCCGTTGCTCAGCTCGCGCTCGATGTATGGATACATGGCGCGCACCACGGCAACCGGGTCTTTGTCGGTGCCGTCCACGCCGAAGATCTCACGATCCACCGAGGCCAGAATGCCCGGATTTTGATACGCCTCGCGGCCCACCATCACGCCGTCCATGTGTTCTAAATGGGCTTTGGCTTCGTCGAGAGATTTGATGCCGCCGTTGATCGACATGGTCAGATGCGGGAAATCACGCTTGAGCTGGTACACGCGCGGGTAGTCCAGAGGTGGAATCTCACGGTTCTCTTTCGGGCTGAGACCCGACAGCCAGGCTTTACGCGCGTGGATGATAAACGTCTCGCACTCACCTTTTCCGGCCACCGTATTGATGAAATCGCACAGAAATTCGTAGCTGTCCTGGTCGTCAATCCCGATACGAGTTTTGACCGTCACCGGAATCGACACCACGTCGCGCATGGCTTTGACGCAATCGGCCACCAGTTGGGCATTGCCCATCAGACAGGCGCCAAACATGCCGTTCTGCACGCGGTCGGACGGACAGCCGACGTTAAGGTTGATCTCATCGTAGCCGCGCTCTTGCGCCAGTTTCGCGCAGTACGCCAGCGCCGCCGGGTCGCTCCCGCCGAGCTGCAAGGCAACCGGATGCTCTTCGTCGCTATAGGCCAGATAGTCGCCCTTCCCATGAATAATCGCCCCGGTGGTCACCATTTCGGTGTACAGCAGCGTGTGGCGAGAGAGCTGGCGCAGGAAATAGCGGCAGTGTCTGTCGGTCCAGTCGAGCATCGGCGCGATGGAAAAACGGTGTGCAGGGAAATTTGACTGTGATTCTGACGACATGGCGAAGTTTTAAGCATTTGGTGGAAAAGGGGCGCTACTATAGCACAAAGAAAAGCCGGAGGCGCATGGCCTCCGGTCGTCTTAGAAGGTGACGCTCAGCTGCGCACCCGCGCCCCAGGTTTTGTCTTCCCCGTACAGGCCCATCAGATCCACATGGACCGCGTTGAACGGCGCAAAGCCAAGACCGCCGGTGAAGACGTTGCTGTCGTTGTCTTTCACGTCCGCACGATAACCGGCACGCACCGCCAGCCAGCTGAGGGGCGTAACTTCCGCACCGACGCCGACGTACTGGGAGTTTTCTTCACTTTTGAAGCCTTTGGTTTCGGTCAGATCGCCATCGGCGGTGAGCGTCACCAGATCGTTATGCCAGGCCACGCCAGCGGTCACCAGCGGACGGATCTGATAGGTATCTTTGTAGTTCACTTCCTCACCCGTGCGGCCATTACGAATGCGGACATCTTTGGTGTCGATATCACGCGACATCAGGTTTTGCCCGCTCAGGCCCACCGTCCAGTGCTCGCCAAAATCAGCGGTCACACCGGCATCGACGTTGAAACCGGTATCGTCCGTGCGATAGCGGCTGTTGTTCCAGTCGTCGCTGTCGTAGGTGTAGATGGAGGTGGTGTAGTTATAGAGCCAGGTTTTTTGCAGCTTTGGCGTGATACCGACGGAGACCGGTACATCGGCGATATCAAACTGACGCGCCACCGCCACGCCGTAATCCGAGACAATTGCTGCCCGGCCAGACGCGGTGGAGTTGAGGTTTTTGGTGATTTGATCCGAACCATTCAGGGCAGCATCCAGCGCGACGCTCCCGGCCACCAGTTTGCTGTTCTGGATGCTGCGCAGATAATCAATATCCTGCTGGTCGATGGAAGAGCTGACGCGCGCGTGGGCGTAGCCTTTTGCCACAAAGGCAACCGCCAGAACATGGTTGGGAATGCTGACCGCAATTCCGGCGCCGGCGTTAGCGCGGGCGGTTTTGCCTTTCAGATCGTCCAGTTCGTCAGCGAGATCTTTCGCCGCGCTCTGGAACTGGTTCACGGATCCTAAGGGATTAGCGATGATCTCAGCCGGTGTCAGGCTGTTGATCACATTGTCGTAGTGATCGACTTTATCGCTGATATCGTCGATCTGATCCTGCAGATTGTCTTTGTCGGTGATCTGCGCGCCGACCGAAGGCAGAATCACGGTAATGTCGTCATCCGGCTTAGATTTTGCCAGCAGCGCCGGGTTAATGAAGGCTCCACTACCGTAATTGCCCGAAGCAACGCCCGTACCACCCATCGCGTCGCTACGCGCTTCTGCCCAGGTATTAGCGGCGGACGCCTCGTTTGCCACAAACAGGGAGACAGCGATGCTAACCACCGAAAATTTTAAATGTTTTTTCACAGTATGCTCGTTTTATAGTCTGTTATTTAACAACCCTGTTATCTCTTAAACAGGGACGAACTATTGCTGTGAATAACATCAAAAAGACACGCTATTTCCTTAAGTTAAATCTTCCGGTTGGCCTGTTGTAATTTGTGACGGCCCTCAATATTTATAGAAGAGGAAATTATTTTCGCCCAGGTTTTCCGTCATGCGGGCCAAAAAACTGCGGGGGATGGTCCACCCAGCGGTCCTCTCGGGTGGCGGCATACACCGGATTGAGCGGGTAATAGATGCGGTTGTGTTTTTTGTTCGCCTCACCCACGACCAGCAGCCGAACCTCTTCCTCGGTGTTGTTGATAAAGGTGTGGCAGACCCCGGTTCCGGCCGGAAAACCGACGCTGTCGCCCGGCTCAAGTTTCCATAAATAACCGTTAATCCATGCCTGCGGATGCCCTTCAATCACGAAGATAAACTCCTCTTCGTCGCTTTCGGCGTGGGGATAAGAAGTGCGACGGCCCGGCGGCAGGCGTTCATGGTGAATACCAATCCGCCCCAGCCCCAGTTTTCGGGCCAGCGGCGCGCCGATGGCAAAGAGTTCGTCACTGTCCGGGTAAGTCGAATCGTCGGCACCTTCGACGTCGCGCCAGTGTCGGATGCAGTCAGGTCTTTTCATTCTGTTTATTCCCTTGTTTCGATGCGTCAGGTATAGCACACCGTGGCGGATCTCGGCGTTTTCAGCAGAACATGGTAAAGTGAGGGTTTTCCAGACTCCATACTCCGAGGTGCGACATGGACAAGACCACGATGCAAGATCTGCTGGCGCAAGCTGAAAAGCTCTGCGCTGAACGCAATGTGCGCCTGACCCCGCAGCGCCTTGAAGTATTACGTCTGATGAGCCTGCAGCGCGGTGCCATCAGCGCCTACGATCTGCTCGACCTGCTGCGCGAAAGCGAGCCGCAGGCGAAACCGCCAACGGTCTATCGTGCGCTGGATTTCCTGCTGGAACAAGGGTTTGTGCATAAGGTGGAATCGACAAACAGCTACGTGCTGTGCCATCTGTTCGATCAGCCAACGCACACTTCGGCTATGTTTATCTGCGATCGCTGCGGTGCGGTCAAAGAAGAAGGGGCGGAAGGCGTGGAAGACATCATGCATTCTCTGGCGGCAAAAATGGGCTTTGCCCTGCGCCATAACGTGATTGAAGCGCACGGGTTGTGCTCGGCGTGTGTCGAAGTGGAAGCCTGTCGCCATCAGGGCGAGTGCCAGCACGATCACTCCATTTTAGTGAAGAAAAAACCGCGCTAAAAACAAAGCGGGCGGCTGTTAGGCCGCCCTCAGGGATTGTACTTCCGTGTACAACGGGTAGAACTCTGTTACCAGCGGTAGTCGTTGCGTTTTTCCCAGTCAACAACCTCTTTTTCCGCCTGATCTTTCGCGTAGCCGTAACGTTCCTGAATCTTACCGACCAGCTGTTCGCGTTTACCTTCAATGACGGTCACGTCATCGTCGGTCAGTTTACCCCACTGTTCTTTCGCTTTACCTTTGAACTGTTTCCAGTTACCGCCGATTTCGTCTTTATTCATAATCATATCCTCATCGTTCGGTTATCACGTAAAATTCGTGTCGTCCGTTACGTTCATTTCTGCTGGACGTGATATTAATTGTAGATAAGGATTTGGCAGACGTTGAGAGATTCAGAATCTTTAACCGTTTCGTCAAACGAAGCCACTACGCAAACCAGGTATTGTTGCGCCAGTGACGCCGCCAGATCACCGCCAGAGAGAGGCCGCGCAGGGCGAGGAACACCGCCAGAGCCAGCCACAAACCGTGGTTGCCAAGCCAGGGCAGCGTGAAGAGCGTCAGGGCAAAACCGGCCGCCGCGACCGCCATGCTGTTGCGCATCTCGGCCCCGCGCGTCGCACCGATAAACATGCCGTCGAGCAAGTAGCACCACACCCCCACCATCGGTAAAACGACCTGCCAGAGAATGTAGTGATTTGCCAGCTCGCGCAGCTCAGGCAGCGAGGTTAAGAGCGCCACGATATTCGTCCCGAACAAAGCGTAGACGAGCGCAAAGCTTAGCGCCACCAGGCCCGACTGCCGACAGGCCGCCCGCCACACCTCCTGCAACTGCCCCGTTTCGCGCGCACCGTACGCCTGCCCTGAATGGGCTTCAACCGCATAGGCAAACCCGTCCAGCGCGTAGGCGGTGAAGGTCAGCAGAGTCATGAGCACCGCGTTCACCGCTACGATCTCCGGCCCGAGCCGCGCGCCGAATACCGTCAGCGCGCCAAAGCAGAGTTGCAGCAGCAGCGAGCGGAGCATGATGTCGCGGTTAAGCGCCAGCAGTTTGCGGATATTGCCGTGCCAGGCGGTTTTCAGCATCGCGAGTGTTATCCCGCGCATCGCCAGCACGCGTTTCACCATCCACAGTCCGATGAAGAAGGTGCCGTATTCCGCGACAACCGTCGCCAGCGCGGCCCCCTGCACGTTCATGTGCAGGCCCATCACCAGCCACAGATCGAGCACGATATTGAGCAGGTTTCCCACCACCAGCAGGATCACCGGCGCACGCGCGTACTGCACGCCGAGCAGCCAGCCGAGCAAAACAAGGTTTGCCAGCGATGCCGGGGCGCTGAGCCAGCGGATTTCAAGGAACCGTCGCGCCTGTTCGAGCACGGCTTCACTGCCGCCGACGACGTGTAGAGCCAGATCGATTAGCGGCGTACGCAGCAAAACAATCAGCAGCCCTGCACCGAGCGCAAGAATTAGCGGCTGGACCAGCGCACGAGCCAGACGAACCGGATCTTTAGCGCCAAACGCCTGGGCCGTCAGCCCGGTGGTGCTCATACGTAAAAAGAGCAGCAGCATAAAGAGGAAGCTGGTCGCCGTCGCGCCGATGGCCACGCCGCCGAGATAAACAGGGGAATCCAGATGGCCAATCACCGCCGTATCGACCAGCCCGAGCAGGGGAACGGTGATATTGGAGAAAATCATCGGCAGCGCGAGACGCCACAATGCCTTGTCTGAGGGAGTCAGCAGAGACATGAGAAAGTACCGGGAAAGATAAGAGACAGTCAGGCTGCGGAAAGACCGCAGCCTGTCAGAGAGACATTACAGCCATTCGCCGTTGCGGATCACGCCCACAGCCAGACCTTCGATGGAGAAAGCCTGTTCGCGGAGATCGACCACAATCGGGGAGAACTCGCTGTTTTCTGGCAGCAGCTGTACCGTGTTGCCCTGTTTTTTCAGGCGTTTCACGGTCACTTCGTCGTCGATGCGCGCAACGACAACCTGGCCGTTACGCACATCCTGGGTTTTGTGAACCGCCAGCAGATCGCCGTCCAGAATGCCGATGTCTTTCATGGACATCCCGCTGACGCGCAGCAGGAAATCGGCACTGGGTTTGAACATCGCCGGATCGACCTGGTAATGCCCTTCAATGTGTTGCTGTGCCAGCAGAGGCTCACCCGCTGCGACACGCCCCACCAGTGGCAGACCCTCTTCTTCTTCCACCAGCAGGCGAATGCCGCGTGACGCACCCGAAACAATCTCAAGGACGCCTTTACGCGCCAGCGCTTTGAGGTGCTCTTCAGCGGCATTTGGAGAACGGAAGCCCAGACGCTGCGCGATTTCCGCACGCGTTGGTGGCATTCCCGTCTGGCTGATGTGATCCCGAATAAGATCGAACACCTCTTGCTGTCTGGCCGTTAACGCTTTCATTCCGCCCCCTGGGTGTATATACAGTTATGCTGTGAGTATATACAGTCAAAGGTGATTTTGGAATCAAAAACTGCACAAAAAACCAGAGACTTATTCGATTCCTGAAGGCTTATCGAAAATGTGACCAAAGAAGCGTGATCCAGGTGATGGCAGCGATGATAATCGCCAGCAGCACGGCGGCAGAGCCCATATCTTTTGCGCGGCCCGAGAGTTCGTGGAAATCAGACCCGATGCGATCCACCACCGCTTCGATAGCACTGTTCAGAATTTCCACTATCATCACCAGAAGGACTGAACCAATGAGAAGCACGCGGGTAATAGGATCAACATCGAGGAAACAGGCGATGATCACCGCGACGACGGCGGCAACCCCCTCCTGGCGAAAAGCAGCTTCATTGATCCATGCGGCGCGGAAACCTTTCCATGAATATCCGGCAGCTTTGATGATTCGGGTTAACCCAGTGGTATTATTGGCCATTAAAAGAACCTTTTCTTAGATTTAGCGTCAGTAACTATAGCTGTAGCGCATTGCCATGCAGCCTGAAGTATGACCGGTAACAACAGAAATTTTGCGCGCTTTCTGTTATCCTTGCGCCGCATTTGCATTATTAACCAGAGGCTTTACATCGTTTATGTCCGGCTGGCCACGAATTTACTACAAATTACTTAATTTACCATTAAGCGTCCTGGTAAAAAGTAAGTCTATCCCGGCGGAACCCGCGCTGGAATTAGGGCTCGATACCTCGCGCCCGATTATGTACGTTTTGCCTTATAACTCGAAGGCAGACTTACTGACGCTGCGCGCCCAGTGTCTGGCGCACGACTTACCCGATCCGCTCGAACCCCTTGAGGTCGACGGAACGCTGCTGCCGCGCTACGTGTTTATTCACGGCGGGCCGCGCGTGTTCACCTATTACACGCCGAAAGAAGAGTCGATTAAGCTGTTCCATGACTACCTCGATCTGCACCGCAGCAACCCCAGCCTGGATGTCCAGATGGTGCCGGTGTCGGTGATGTTTGGTCGTCGTCCTGGACGTCAGAAAGGCGAAGAGAATCCGCCGCTGCGCATGCTGAACGGCATTCAGAAATTCTTTGCCGTCTCATGGCTGGGGCGCGACAGCTTTGTGCGTTTCTCCCCTTCCGTTTCGCTGCGCCGCATGGCGGATGAGCACGGCACGGACAAGATTATTGCGCAGAAACTGGCTCGCGTGGCGCGTATGCACTTCGCCCGTCAGCGTCTGGCGGCCGTTGGCCCGCGCCTGCCTGCGCGTCAGGATCTGTTCAACAAACTGCTGGCCTCGAAAGCCATTGCTCGCGCCGTCGAAGACGAAGCGCGCAGCAAGAAAATCTCTCACGAGAAAGCCCAGCAGAACGCGATTGCCCTGATGGAAGAGATTGCGGCCAACTTCTCCTACGAGATGATCCGCCTCTCCGACCGTATCCTGAGCTTCACCTGGAACCGTCTCTATCAGGGGATTAACGTCCACAACGCCGAGCGCGTGCGCCAGCTGGCCCACGACGGCCACGAGATCGTCTATGTGCCTTGCCACCGCAGCCACATGGACTATCTGCTGCTGTCCTACGTCCTTTATCATCAGGGACTGGTGCCACCGCACATCGCAGCCGGTATCAACCTGAACTTCTGGCCAGCCGGCCCGATTTTCCGCCGTCTGGGTGCGTTCTTTATTCGTCGTACCTTCAAGGGCAACAAGCTCTACTCCACGGTGTTCCGCGAATATCTGGGCGAGCTGTTCAGCCGCGGCTATTCCGTTGAGTATTTCGTCGAAGGTGGCCGTTCTCGTACGGGCCGTCTGCTTGACCCGAAAACCGGCACCCTGTCGATGACCATTCAGGCGATGCTGCGCGGCGGTACGCGTCCGATTACGCTGGTGCCTATCTACATCGGTTACGAGCACGTGATGGAAGTGGGCACTTACGCCAAAGAGCTGCGCGGCGCGACCAAAGAGAAAGAGAGCCTGCCTCAGATGCTGAAAGGCCTGAGCAAGCTGCGCAATCTCGGTCAGGGCTACGTCAACTTTGGCGAGCCGCTGCCGCTGATGACCTACCTGAAT
The DNA here is from genome assembly GCF_030238365.1 of Lelliottia wanjuensis. Taxonomy (GTDB): domain Bacteria; phylum Pseudomonadota; class Gammaproteobacteria; order Enterobacterales; family Enterobacteriaceae; genus Enterobacter; species Enterobacter wanjuensis. The sequence continues at coordinate 86,255 of NZ_JASSOT010000050.1, forward strand.
CAGCACGTTCCCGAGTGGCGCGAGTCTATCGATCCGATCGAAGCGATTCGCCCAGCCTGGCTGACGCCGACGGTCAATAACATCGCCGCCGATCTGATGGTGCGGATTAACAACGCCGGCGCGGCTAACGCCATGAACCTGTGCGTCACGGCGCTGCTGGCGTCTCGTCAACGTTCTCTGACGCGCGAACAGCTGACCGAACAGCTCGATTGCTACCTGGATATTATGCGTAATGTCCCGTACTCGGCAGATTCGACCGTTCCGTCTGCGACCGCCGGTCAGTTGATCGACCACGCGCTGCAGATGAATAAGTTCGAAGTCGAGAAAGATACGATCGGTGACATCATCATTCTGCCGCGTGAGCAGGCGGTGCTGATGACCTACTATCGCAACAACATCGCCCATATGCTGATGCTGCCGTCCCTGATGGCGGCGATCATCACTCAGCACCGCCGCATTTCCCGTCAGGAACTGCTGCGTCACGTTGAGACGCTCTATCCGATGCTGAAAGCCGAGCTGTTCCTGAGCTGGAGCAACGAAGAGCTGGCCATCGAGCTGGATAAACTGACCGCCGAGCTGCTACGTCAGGGCCTGATCGCGGTGAAAGACGATGAGCTGCATATCAATCCGTCACGCTCCCGTACGCTGCAGCTGCTGGCGGCCGGTGCGCGCGAGACGTTGCAGCGCTACGCCATCACCTTCTGGCTGCTGAGCGCGAACCCGTCCATCAACCGTGGAACCCTGGAAAAAGAGAGCCGCACCCTGGCTCAGCGTCTGTCCGTGCTGCACGGCATTAACGCGCCTGAGTTCTTCGATAAAGCGGTGTTCAGCTCCCTGGTGCTGACGTTGCGTGATGAAGGCTATATCAGCGATACCGGCGATGCGGAACCTGAAGAGACGATGCGGGTGTACCAGATGCTGGCGGAGTTGATTACGTCTGATGTGCGTTTGACGATTGAGAGTGCGACGCAGGACGAGTGATAAAAAAGCCCGGTGGCGCTAACGCTTACCGGGCCTACAGGTTCAATGCATCATGTAGGTCGGGTAAGGCGAAGCCGCCACCCGACTTTTTTTACACCTTTTTTAAGACCAGTAACTCATCGCCAGCCCCAAAAACAGCACCAGCCCGACGTAGTTATTGTTCAAAAACGCTTTGAAACAGGCTTCGCGCTCGCGGTTCGCAATCAGCTTTTGCTGATACACAAACAGCATTCCCGCCACCAGCACCGACCAGTAAAACTCCCAGTTCAGGGCGTTCAGATAGCCAATCAGTACCATCAGCCCTAACACGGCGACCTGCAATATCCCGATGATCAGCTTGTCGTGGCGACCAAACAGAATCGCCGTCGATTTGATGCCAATTTTCAGATCGTCATCGCGGTCGACCATCGCGTACTGGGTGTCATACGCCACCGCCCACAGGATGTTGGCGAGGAACATTAGCCAGCAGCTTAAGGGGACGGATTCGCTGACGGCGGCGAACGCCATCGGGATCGACCAGCCAAAGGCCGCGCCCAGCACCACCTGCGGCAGATGGGTATAGCGCTTCATAAACGGATAAACCCACGCCAGCGCCAGCGCCGCCACCGAGAGCAAAATCGTCATGGTGTTAAGCGTTAAGACCAGCAGGAAAGCGAGTAATACCAGCACCACAAACAGCGTGCGGGCCTCTTTCTCCGAGACCTGGCCGCTCGGCATTGGGCGGTTGGCGGTGCGTTTGACGTGGCCGTCAAATTTGCGGTCGGCATAATCGTTCACCACACAGCCCGCAGCACGCATCAGCCAGACGCCGGCCACAAACACCGCCAGGATCCACAGCGGCGGCAAACCTGGGGTGGCAACCCACAGCGCCCATAGCGTTGGCCACAGCAGCAAAAAAGTGCCGATGGGTTTATCGGTGCGCATCAAGCGGTGAAAAGCCAGCAGCTTGTCCTGCGTCAGACTCCACTCCATTTTCAAATCCTCTTAGTACAACGGCGATGCAGGCAAAAAGAGTTCTGTCAGCATGAGCGGCTTGCCGCTTAAGCGCAGGCGGGAACGGCGTCCCCACAGGTCTGCATCGCGACCAATCTCAATAAAATCACGGGTGAGCTCAGACGACGTGAAAAGATAACGTCCCAGCGGGGTTTTGCCCAACTGTTGCAGCGCCAGCTCCGGGCCGCACAGGGTCGATTCCGGGACTACCGTCCGCCCGGCAAGCCAGGGTTCACCGTCGGCGCAGAGTAAAATCTCGCGCAGCCAGTAGCGCTCCTCTTTCGGCAGCAGCGGCAGTTCACTGGCGACGTCTTCAGGCGCAACAAAGCCTTCCTGAATCAGCGTGACCGTGACTTTTTTCCCCTGCTGCTCAAAGCGTTTCGTCATGGAATCTTCCAGCAGCAGCCAGTCCAGCTGTTCCGGGTCAAGCGCGGGGATGTGTTCAAAATAGCGCAGCGCACGCAGTTGCGTTAGCGCAGGGTGTGACATGCCAGACTCTCCGATACATAACGTCTGGCTATTGTATCGCAGAAAAGCAGATTGGGGGCGGCCAAACGCGGTTTAGCGATCATTATCGCAACAGCGGTGCAACAGCTTTTTGCCGCACAAAAAAAAGTGCGCCCACTCAGGCGCACTAAACTACTGACAAAATCAGCACTGTGGGGAGACGGTCACCCCTTGCCTTTTACACTGCTGATAAAGGTGGAACGGGCAGTGGTCGAACCTAAACGCTCAGCTTCATCAAGCAGCTTCAGCGCTTTGTCTACATCGCCGCGATCAACTGCCTCTTTGATGGCGCGATTGAAGTAACTTTCGGTGTCATTCAGCATCGGTTCGGCTTTCTTCGCCGGAGCAGGTGCCGGTGCCGGGGCAGCAGCAGGTGCAGCGGCGACCGGTGCGGCATAGGCCGGAGCCGGAGCGGCGGTGTTACCCACGGTCACAGGGCCAGGGCCGGATGAGCCAAACAGTGGGCCGACCAGCACGCTGGAGGCAGAGGAAGTGCTCACTTTCAGTTTCAGGGTGCCGTCCGTGGTGTGACGCGCTTTCGGGTCCGGAATATCCGGCACCGCATTACCCGTCCCTTTGGCGTAGGCTTTAGCCGGGTCCACCAGCGTCGTGGTCTGGGTGAGATCCTGCGGCGTAGTGAAGACCAGCACATAAATTTTCTGCTGACCCAGCGCAGGCGTCAGGCGCATCACCCCTTCCAGGCGATCGGCGCTCATCACGCCCGGTTCCTGATAGGTGAAGTAGCTGCTCGGGAAGAACGCCGATGGCGTCATGTTCTGATCCAGAATCAGCACGTTCGGCGCGAAGACGTTCGTTTGTTTGTCGACGATACTGGTCAGCGTCAGGTTCAGCTCACCAATGTTCGCCGGAATGCTCCAGGCCGCGACCGGGCCGGAAATACCCGGGACATTCAGCTGCTGGCCGCTGGCAGAAAGATCGGTGCTTTGAGTTTTAGACTGGTCGACAGGGGTCCAGACCAGCTGTTGCAGCGCAGAAGCCGGGATGGCCGGGGCCGCCGTGGTGTTCTGTGGGACGAAATTGACATCGGCAAAACTGACTGCCGGTACGCTTGCCAGCAGGCCAGCGGTCAGGCAGAGGGCAACGAGACTTTTGTTCATTTTCATTTTATCACCTCAGAGTTCAAGCGCAGCGGTGGCCAGGCAATAGCGCGCGACGCTTAAATCAGAGGGGCTTGCGCCCCTCCTTTGTTTAGCCATTACGTGAGATTAAGGGCGGATTACCACCAGATTTCCATCTGGGCACCGAAGCTCCACTCGTCGGTATCACCGCGGCCCAGGCCAGCAGTCTGCATACCGAAGTTAGAGTTGTACTTAGAGTTAGTGGAAATTGGGCTACCGGAAGTGTCATAACCCCACTTCTCATCCCACTTCGCGTAAGTTGCGAAGACGCGGATTGCCGGACGGGACCAGATGCTGTCGCCCGCCTGCCACTGTTGCGCCAGGGTGATTTTGTACTGGTTGTTTTTGTCGCCGGTGTTCTGGGATTTGACGTTGTCGTAGCCCACTTCCAGCAAGGTACTCATGATTGGCGTCCATTTGTACATTGGGCGCACACCCACGGTGTACCATTTGGTGCCGTTGCCGTTATCCCAGTCGATGTCCTGGTACATACCGACGTACATCAGGTCCCAGCTGTCGCCCAGGGAGATTGCGCCGTGGTCGAGGATACGCAGCAGGTGGCCGTTGTTGTTGATGCCGTAGGCATACAGTTTGCCATCGGTGTCGTCATTACCCAGACCAATGCCCGCGCCCTGAGACAGGCCTTTACCCTGAGAGGTCATGGAGTCGGTGGCGTACTGAACCACAAATTTGTTAAAGCCTTTCAGCATGCTCTGGGTATGTTCTGCAGTGAACATCCAACCATCTTTAGAGGCATTTGGCTGCAGGTAGTAATCGTCGTTTACGTTGGTGTGACCGTAGTCAACGCCCAGTTCCAGCGTGCCGCCTGGGTTGATTTCCATCTGCGCTAAACGCACGTCGAAGACGTCGTTCGCGGTCTCAGTGGTGAAATCACGCACGTTGTTGCTGGCGAAGGTAGAAGAACCGCCCGCTTCAGTCGAACGGGTCACCGCCATGGAGAGTTTACCGAAGCCGAGATCCACGTTTTCCAGACCTGCACCCGGGCCGGAGATATCCCAGTAGTAGAAGTCGATCATGTGAACGTCATGACGCTGATAGAAGCGCTTACCGGCCCACATGGTGGAACCTGGCAGCCATTCAATCAGGTTTTTACCCTGCACGTTGGCTTCACGGAAGGCCGGGTCAGTGGCTTCCCAGTCGTTCTGCTGTGCAACGGAGTACGCGACGTTGGTGTCGAAGTAGAAGCTCTTATCACCTTCTTTCCACACTTCCTGGCCCAGTTTCAGCTCAGCGTAAGTTTCACATTCGTTACCAAGACGATATTTACTTTGTGCACCCGTTGCCTGGAAGCACTGTTGCGCGCCGCCGCTACCGGTCCAGCCGATACCCGAACGGGCGTAACCTTTAAAATCGACGGCACCCGCGTGAGCAGACAAAATGCCTGCTGTCACGGCGATTGCCAGGGGAAGTTTGCGCAGAGTAATCATTATTCTATCTCCTGAGATCATTGCTTTTCTTATTACACTTCCCCATTTGCACTGCCTCTTCGTTGGCTGCATTCGCTCACCCCGGTCACGTACTCATGTACGCTCCCGGGGATTCACTCATTTGCCGCCTCGATGCAGCACAAATGGTTTTGTGTAGTTTTGTTGGAATGCTTAAACGCCTGGCTCTTTATGCAGCCGACGACATGCAGTGCCATCCTCTCGGAACAGATGGCAACGCTCTGGCGGCAAACCGATAGCGAATGTGGCACCCTCTTCTACCAACACCACGTCGTTCTGGCGGTAAACCAGGTTCTGACGGATGGCGGGGATCTGGATATGAATCTGTGTTTCGTGACCAAGTTGTTCGACGACCTGCACTTCACCTTCCAGCGTCACATCGGCGATCTGACTTGGCAGTAAATGTTCAGGACGAATACCCAGGGACATGTTTGCCCCGACCTGTACGTTAGCGCTGTCCACTGGCAGCCAAATCTGCTGACGGTTCGGCAGTTCCACCTGTACCTGTTCGATAGCCGTTGCGGTCACTTTCACCGGCAGGAAGTTCATCTTCGGCGAGCCAATAAAGCCCGCAACGAAGCGGTCTGCCGGGTAGTGATACAGCTCCAGCGGTTTCCCCACCTGCGCGACGCGACCGGCGTCCAGCACCACGATTTTGTCGGCCAGCGTCATCGCTTCGACCTGATCGTGGGTGACGTAGACCATCGTGCGGCCAAGGCGTTTGTGCAGACGGGAGATCTCAATACGCATCTGAACGCGCAGGGCGGCGTCCAGGTTAGAAAGGGGTTCATCGAGCAGGAACACGCGCGGTTCCGCCACCAGCGTACGGCCAATCGCCACGCGCTGACGCTGTCCACCGGAGAGCGCTTTCGGTTTACGCTCCAGCAGGTGTGCCAGCTGCAGCACTTCCGCCACCTGAGTGACGCGCTGATTAATCACATCTTTTTTCGCCCCGGCCAGTTTCAAGCCAAAGGACATGTTTTCGGCGACGGAGAGATGGGGATAGAGCGCATAAGACTGGAACACCATGCCGACGCCGCGTTCGGCGGGCGGGATATCGTTCATGCGGGTTTCACCAATAAACAGATCGCCACTGGTGATGGTTTCAAGTCCAGCAATCATACGCAGCAGTGTTGACTTACCGCAGCCTGATGGGCCCACAAACACCACGAATTCACCTTCGTGGATGTCGAGATTGATGTCTTTAGACACCACTACGTCGCCCCAGGCTTTCGTTACATTCCGCAGCTGTACGCTCGCCATGCCCTTCTCCCTCGTTACAACCTGTCACCGACAGAAACATTCAACATAAGTTCACTATGGGGTATCGATAACTTCTGCAAATCCTCCACCCCCTGCCTTTTTCATGGGGGAGGAGGCGGGAGGATGAGATAACCGGTTCTGCCACCGCGCCGGGCGGGCTCTGGGGAATTTCGTGATGCAGGCTGCAATATTCAGTGGGCTTTTATGTGCGCCATGACTCATAACTTAAATTTATGCAACGCAGATCACACAACGCGGGGGTGGGGCGTAGACCCAAGGAGGATGGAAAGAGGATGTCATATAAGGAAACTGAGTCACGTTGAACCACCTCAATATCCACGAGCACATCACCAAAAAGGATGGCAGATATGAAGATCAAGACTGGCGCACGCGTTTTCGCATTGTCCGCCCTGGCAGCAATGATGATTTCCGCACCGGCTCTCGCCAAAATTGAAGAAGGTAAGCTGGTTATCTGGATTAACGGCGACAAAGGCTATAACGGCCTGGCCGAAGTGGGTAAGAAATTCGAAAAAGACACCGGCATCAAAGTCACCGTTGAACACCCTGACAAACTGGAAGAGAAATTCCCTCAGGTCGCGGCAACGGGCGATGGCCCGGACATCATCTTCTGGGCGCATGACCGTTTCGGCGGATACGCGCAATCTGGCCTGCTGGCGGAAGTCTCCCCGGATAAAGCATTCCAGGACAAACTGTTCCCGTTCACCTGGGACGCCGTGCGTTACAACGGTAAGCTGATCGCCTATCCGGTGGCCGTTGAAGCCCTGTCTCTGATTTACAACAAAGACCTCGTACCGAACCCGCCAAAATCCTGGGAAGAGATCCCGGCTCTGGATAAAGAGCTGAAGGCGAAAGGTAAGAGCGCGCTGATGTTCAACCTGCAAGAACCGTACTTCACCTGGCCGCTGATCGCTGCCGACGGCGGGTATGCCTTCAAGTTTGAAAACGGCAAATACGACGTGAAAGATGTGGGCGTGGACAGCGCTGGCGCGAAAGCGGGCCTGGGCTTCCTGGTTGATCTCATCAAGAACAAACACATGAACGCGGATACCGATTACTCCATCGCGGAAGCGGCGTTCAACAAAGGCGAAACCGCGATGACCATCAACGGTCCGTGGGCCTGGTCTAACATCGATAAGAGCAAAATCAACTACGGCGTGACCCTGCTGCCAACCTTCAAAGGCAAGCCGTCTAAACCGTTCGTTGGCGTGCTGAGCGCAGGTATCAACGCCGCCAGCCCGAACAAAGAGCTGGCGAAAGAGTTCCTCGAAAACTACCTCCTGACTGACCAGGGTCTGGATGAAGTGAACAAGGACAAACCGCTGGGTGCCGTCGCGCTGAAATCCTTCCAGGATACGCTGGCGAAAGACCCACGCATTGCGGCCACCATGGATAACGCCCAGAAAGGCGAAATCATGCCGAACATCCCGCAAATGGCGGCGTTCTGGTATGCCACTCGTACGGCGGTGATCAACGCAGCAAGCGGTCGTCAGACTGTCGATGCTGCACTGAAAGACGCGCAAGGTCGTATTACGAAGTAAGCAATATGGCGGGTGACGCGCAGCGATCCCGCCCTACCACTACGGCTCAAACCGTAGGTCAGGTCAGCGTAGCGCCACCTGACAATAAGTTTTCACCGCTGTTGAGGAAGATTCCCCATGGATATCATTAAAAAGAAACACTGGTGGCAAAGCGACACGCTGAAATGGTCAGTGATAGGTCTGCTGGGCTTACTGGTGGGATACCTTGTTGTTTTAATGTATGTGCAGGGGGAGTACCTGTTCGCCATCATGACGCTGATTTTGAGCTCAGTTGGCCTGTATATTTTCGCCAATCGTAAAGCCTATGCCTGGCGCTATGTCTATCCGGGCGTGGCCGGGATGGGACTGTTCGTCTTGTTCCCGCTGATCTGTACTATCGCAATCGCCTTTACCAACTACAGCAGCACCAACCAGCTCGCGCAGGAACGCGCCGAACAGGTGTTGATGGACCGTTCTTATCAGGCCGGTAAAACCTTTAACTTTGGTTTATACCCGGCGGGTGACGAGTGGAAACTGGCCCTGACCGATGAAGGGACCGGTAAAAATTATCTCTCCGACGCCTTCAAATTTGGCGGCGAGCAGAAGCTGACTCTGAAAGAAGCAAGCGCCCTGCCGGAAGGCGAGCGCGCGAATCTGCGTATCATCACCCAGAACCGCCAGGCGCTGACCCAGCTGACGGCGATCCTGCCGGACGAAAGCAAAGTGATCATGAGCTCCCTGCGCCAGTTCTCCGGCACGCAGCCGCTCTACACCAAAGCCGATGACGGCACGCTGACCAACAATCAGAGCGGCGTGAAGTATCGTCCAAACAACGAGATCGGTTTCTACCAGTCCATCAACGCCGACGGCAAATGGGGCGATGACAAACTCAGCCCAGGCTACACGGTCACTATTGGCTGGGATAACTTCACCCGCGTCTTCACCGACGAAGGGATTCAGAAACCGTTCTTCGCGATCTTCGTCTGGACGGTGGTCTTCTCGGTGCTGACGGTGATTTTAACCGTCGCGGTCGGCATGGTGCTGGCGTGCGTGGTGCAGTGGGAATCCCTCAAGGGCAAAGCCATCTACCGCGTGCTGCTGATCCTGCCCTACGCCGTGCCGTCGTTTATCTCGATTCTGATTTTCAAAGGGTTGTTCAACCAGAGCTTCGGTGAAATCAACATGATGCTCGGCGCGTTGTTTGGCATCAAACCGGCCTGGTTCAGCGACCCGACCACCGCCCGCAGCATGATTATCATCGTCAACACCTGGCTCGGGTATCCGTACATGATGATCCTGTGCATGGGCCTGCTGAAAGCGATTCCGGACGATCTGTACGAAGCCTCGGCGATGGACGGCGCAGGTCCGTTCCAGAACTTCTTTAAGATTACGCTTCCGCTTCTGATCAAGCCGCTGACGCCGCTGATGATTGCCAGCTTCGCCTTTAACTTTAACAACTTCGTACTGATTCAGCTGCTGACCAACGGCAGCCCGGACCGCCTCGGCACCACCACGCCCGCCGGTTATACAGACCTGTTAGTGAGCTACACCTATCGCATCGCCTTCGAAGGCGGCGGCGGTCAGGACTTCGGGCTGGCGGCCGCAATTGCCACCCTGATCTTCCTGCTGGTCGGCGCGCTGGCGATTGTGAACCTGAAAGCCACACGAATGAAATTTGACTAAGGAGGGCACTCACTATGGCTATGGTACAACCCAAATCTCAGAAACTGCGCCTCCTGGTGACGCACTTAGGGCTGTTGATTTTTATCGCCGCCATCATGTTCCCGCTGCTGATGGTGATCGCCATCTCCCTGCGCGAAGGGAACTTCGCGACGGGCAGCCTGATCCCGGACCAGATCTCCTGGGAGCACTGGAAGCTGGCGCTGGGCTTTAGCGTTGAACACGCCGACGGTCGCGTGACGCCGCCGCCGTTCCCGGTGCTGCTGTGGCTGTGGAACTCAATTAAAGTGGCCGGCATTACCGCCATCGGGATTGTGGCGCTCTCCACCACCTGTGCTTACGCCTTTGCCCGTATGCGTTTCCCGGGCAAGGCGACGCTGCTGAAAAGCATGCTGATTTTCCAGATGTTCCCGGCAGTACTGTCCCTGGTGGCGTTGTACGCGTTGTTTGACCGTCTCGGTCAGTACGTGCCGTTTATCGGTCTGAACACCCACGGCGGGGTGATTTTCGCCTACATGGGCGGGATCGCGCTGCACGTCTGGACAATTAAGGGCTATTTCGAAACCATCGACGGGTCGCTGGAAGAAGCGGCGGCGCTGGATGGGGCCACGCCGTGGCAGGCCTTCCGCCTGGTGCTGTTGCCGCTGTCGGTGCCGATTCTGGCGGTGGTGTTTATTCTGTCGTTCATCGCGGCCATTACCGAAGTCCCGGTCGCATCGCTGCTGCTGCGTGATGTGAATAGCTACACGCTGGCCGTGGGTATGCAGCAATATCTCAACCCGCAAAACTACCTGTGGGGCGACTTTGCCGCAGCCGCTGTACTCTCTGCTATCCCGATCACCGTGGTGTTCCTGCTGGCTCAACGTTGGCTGGTCAACGGCCTCACGGCGGGCGGTGTAAAAGGTTAAGTTTCATCGTGTTATGCCACTGCAACCCTCAACTTTGACGTAATGTATTGACCCTAACTTGTGACTGTTGTTTGGCGCTCCCCGGAGCGCCATTTTTTTATTCGCGTTTCAGCCGTTTAGAGTTGCACAGCCAGAGGGTAATCACCAACAGCAGGATCGCCGCCGAGTAGATCAGCACGTCGAGAGGAGACTTATGATCGACGATGATCAGCCGCACAATCGCGGTAATGCCGATATAGACAAAGTAACGCAGCGGGAAGTGAAAGCCAGACTGAAAGTACTTCACAATCAGGGCGATAAATTCGAAGTAGAGAAAGTAGACCACCAGTCCTTCGACCAGCTCATATTTGCTGGTTTGTTCAGGGGCGAACAGCACATCCGCCAGATGTACCGTCTCTTTGCCGAGAAAGACCACCAGTATCAGGCCAAGGCTCAACAGACCGAGGCTCAGCACGGTCTGGAGGACCATTGAGATAAACTCAACGCGCGGGCGAGTCAGGGATGTCATACAGCACCTCATTCTCTGGAGCGAAGTACCTGTATAACGCAAAAATGTGACGGAGATCTATATTTTTTGTTTATGTTTTGTGCAAACCAGAACAATCGCCCGGTGGCGCTTCGCTTACCGGGCCTACATTCCCGTAGGCCGGATAAGCGCAGCGTCATCCGGCAAAACAGTGATCGTAGGCCGGATAAGCGCAGCGCCATCCGGCAAAACAGCCTTAGCGGAAGTTAACCGACCGGTCGCTGGTCATGTCGTACAGCTGGAATTTACGTCCAAGCTGCTGGCCACCGTCGCGCGTCAGCGGCGTCCAGCCGATCGCCGCGCGGCTGCGGGTCGGACCTGACGAGAAGAGATCCAGCGGAATCGAGACGTACACCCCTTTGGTGAAATCCCCTTCCCCGTACTCGTCCGGCGACACGTTGGTGATGGTCGCGTAACCCCCCACCACCACGCCGCTGTCGAAGCGTTTGGCGATCTCCAGCGTACCGCCCTTATCGCCCGCCAGATACTGCCCGACGCTGGCTTTCACCAGCACGTCCTGGGCAAACGACGGCGTCCAGTAGGCGGTCAGATGGCCGGTCTTCACGCTGTAATCGGTGAACTTCATCATGTCCTGCGCGCTACGCCAGTCACGCTGTTTCACATAGTTCGCATCCAGGCCGAACGCCCAGTTGCTGTCGACCGGACGATACAACACTTCCGCCCCCGCGCCGCCGTACATAGTCTCCAGATAGCCGCCGTAAACCTGGCCGTAGAAGCCGTTGCCGAGGTACTGGAAATAGTTGGCCTGCAGGTTATTCACATACACATCGTTTTGCACATATTCACGCACGCGGGTACGCACGCGCGGCAGCTTCGAGTCGCTCGGCGGGTTGGTGTAGTTGAATTTGTCGTAGTTATTGGCGAGGTTGCCAAACACGCTGCCGGTGGTCAGAAGGTGATCCGTCATCCACAGATCCGCCGTCGCCATCACGCCCAGCTGATACATGTAAAAGTTTTCCGGGCCGCCGACGGACTGGTTCAGGATCGGATCGATATGGAAATCGAAGCGCGATTTGTCGATATACCAGCCCTGCTCGGTGGTTTCCAGCACCACCGGTTCGATGCGTTTTTGCACCAGCTCCGTTTCGTGCCCCAGCGGTTCGCCTTCGAGGTGACGTTTCAGGCTGGCGACATCCGTTTCCGTGGTCACCTGCGGCATGTTCAGACGGTTTTCCGTCACGCGGATCGTGCGGATCCCATCCGGCAGATCGTTCATCACGATCCGATTGGCCCGTTCGATCCCTTCGTGGGAATCGCGGTATTTCACCTGCTCGCCCGTGACATACAGCGTGTCACCTTTGGTCTGGATCTTCGGATCGGCGAGACCCGCGTTGTATTTCAGTAACGTCAGCTGATTCGCCACCACCGAGTGCTGCAGGATCGCATCCTGCGGCTGCGGTCGATACGCCGGGCGCGAATTGTCGTTATAGGACGGACGCATATCGTTAAAGTTGGTGCGCAGGGTGACACCAAACATAAAGGTGTTCCCGCGCTCGTAGCTGAGGTTAACGTCGGCCCAATCGGTGACGCGGTAAATGGCGCCGACGTTAAACTTGCTCTTCTGTTCGAGCTTACCCGCAAAATCTTGCGTGTAGTTGTTGCCTTCGTACTCCAGCTTCAGGCGCAGCGGTTGCCACGGCGTCTGGTATTCCACGCCGCCAAACAGCGAGGCCGGGCCGTGGAACATCTGGTCGCCGTTGACCGAACCGGCTTTCTGGTAGCTGTTATCGCGGTAGCAATATTTGTCGCTGTAGGAGCAGAACGGGTTTTTCACGTTGCCGCTGGTGCCGAGATAGCCCCAGCCCATCCCAAGAGAAAAGTCGAACGGCCCCCAGGCTTTGTTGGCGACGATGTATTCCGCATCAAACAGGCCGGTCCCGCCGATATCGCGCGCCCCGACGGAGACCTGCGGCATCCAGTAGCTCTCTTCCCATAAGCGCAGTTTGACGTCGAAGGCTTTGTCTTTGTAAGTCTGATCGCCCGAAAACGCCTCAACGCTGCTGTACTGTTTGGTGCGCACATCGGTATAGCGCAGAGTGGTTTCGAGCCACGGGAAGAGCTGTACCGAGGCGGAGTAGTACCGGTACTGATCGTTATCGCGGTAGTTCAGGCTGATTTCCCCCTCGCGCGCCATGCGTGCCGTGGGGGTTTGCATCAGCCCGACGCCGCCGAAGTCTGACTGCGACGGCCCAACGGGCGCGGGAAAGGTTTCGGCGTGGCAGGCGGCGCTGACGCAAAGCGCCAGCAGGCTGTAGAGATAAGTTCTTTTCATTAATCCGGTATCCGATGCGTCAGGGAGTGAAGGATGTCGGAGTTCAGCCCGTCATACGCCTTCGTCCAGAAGTGATCGGCAAAGCCGACAAAAATCACGCTGCCCGGCATCGGCTCGATATGGCGTTTATTCCAGTACGCCACCGGGGCCTTTTGCGTGCGGCCATCGGGATAGACCACCCACGCATAGCTGCGATCGGCGCCGTCCAGCAGGCTTTGGTCGTCGAGATAACTCGCCAAATCGCGCCCCGGCGTAAATGGCTTTTTCCCCGGATGGCTGACCAGACCCATCACCGTGACGGTGGTCGGTTGCGGCGTGATCCACAGGCTGTACTCCCCTTGAAGCCGCGGATTGCCCTTCTCGGCCACGCGTACTTTGTCCGGGTCGAGATCCACCAGCTGGCGTCCCGTGACCTGTATCGCCTGAAGCTGCTGGCGCACGGCGTTGATCGCCGCTGCCGTATCGCCCGTTTCCTGCTCTGCCAGACCCGTCAACCGGGCCAGCAGCGCCTTGTGTTTCTGTTCGGCCACGACGCTTGCCTGACGCTCGCTAATCACTGCCCCCGGCCACCAGCTCTCCGCCAGACGCGGCTGCCCGACCAGATCGATCAGGTGTTCGGCGTTGGACAGGGTTTTCGGCTCGTGACTCCCTGGGGTGTAGACCTTCACGGTCCCCGCCGACCAGGCAATCGGCGCTGTAAGCGTCAGAAGGAGTGCGGCTGAAGTGATAATTTTCATGGTTTCGCCGCCTTAATCAGGGTGGCTTTCACCGGGAAGAAGTTCGCGCCAAGGTATTGCAGGGACTGACGAATTTGCCCTTCGTCATCCACCCAAAAACGGTTATGCCAGCTTGCCTGGTCGGTCGTGACCTCTTCGTCGAGGATACGAACCTGAGTCTGGTCGCTGCCCACGGTGACGGTGTCGGTACCATCCCAGCGGAAAACTGATCGCGCGGTGGCGTAGCGCACCTGCTTGTGCTCCGTCCAGCCCATGGTGCGCGTCCAGCTTGCGCCGTCGACGATTTGATTCGGTTTGATCAGCGGGTCTTGCGCGAGGTTGTTCACCTCCAGCAGGTTGTCGCCGCCGAGCAGGGTTTTCACGATACGCCCGTGCTGCGTCACGATGGTGGCCTGATCCTGCGTCACCCATTTCTGCTGCCCGTTTTCGGCGAAAGCGAGCACCACAAACAGCTGCGGCCCCTCGTTTAACTGCATGTACTGGCTGGCGTAGGGCATATTCTGGATATCGTCATCCGTCAGATGCACGCCCGGCGTGCCGAACAGGCTGTCCCACAGTGAGTTTCCCAGCCCTTTGGTGGTGGCTGAGCACGCCTGCAACAGCAGGCAAAGCAGAATGATTGCAGGTCGCTTCACGACTCTTCTCCGAAGGGGTGAAATAACCACACCGAAGTGTGGTTATGGTAATACACCCGTGATTACTGAGTGCTTGTTGTCGTGGTGGTCGTGGTTCCGGTATTGGAGCCATCACCGCCACCGGTTGCCGCCAGAGCGACACCCACGGCCGAGCCTACGGTGCTGGTCGCGGTCGCGGTAGAACTCCCCGCTGACGCAGACGTCGCTGCCGAGCCTGCTGCTTCCCCGACCTGAACCGGAGCCGCATAGACAGACGTCGCCGCAAGCGCAGATATGGCAAAAATGCCATACAGTACTTTCTTCATAACAATTTCCCTTCAATGAATGAATGGAGATTTGCCCGAAAAGAAATTCAGGCGGATTCGAGTATACACAACTAAAGCAGACGGATTGCCGTGCGGGGAAATAGCGGGACGGTTTTAGGATAAATGGATGAAAGGAAATATCAGAGGAGGAAAAATATTAATTAAGACGTATAAATTCAACGAGTTATAATATAATAAAATATCAGCAAGGCTCCGTATTTTCCTAAAATAACCCTTAGTCATTAACAGGGTAATTGGCCTTTTCGGATTAACCTCAGAATAGAAATTTGCGCCAGGTAACGGACAACCGGAATTATCCGATAAAAAAATGCCGGCATTTCGCCGGCATTGTTCAGGGAATATTAATTATCCACGCCAGGATTTATAGCGATTAATCAGACCATTCGTTGAACTGTCATGGCTGTTAATATCTTTGTCATCACCCAGCTCTGGCAGAATGCGGTTCGCCAGCTGTTTGCCCAACTCTACGCCCCACTGATCGAAGGTGAAGATATTCAGGATCGCGCCCTGAGTGAAGATTTTGTGCTCGTACAGGGCAATCAACGCACCCAGGCTGAACGGCGTGATTTCGCGCAGCAGGATGGAGTTGGTTGGGCGGTTGCCTTCGAAGACTTTGAACGGCACTACGTGGTCCAGCGTGGCCGGATCTTTACCCTGGTCACGATATTCCTGCTCAACCACGTCGCGGGCTTTACCAAACGCCAGCGCTTCGGTCTGCGCGAAGAAGTTAGACAGCAGTTTCTGATGGTGGTCGGACAGCGCGTTGTGGGTCTGCGCCGGCGCGATGAAATCACATGGGACCATTTTGGTGCCCTGGTGAATCAGCTGATAGAACGCGTGCTGACCGTTAGTGCCCGGCTCGCCCCAGATGATTGGACCGGTCTGGTAATCCACGACGTTGCCGTTACGGTCAACGTATTTGCCGTTGGATTCCATGTTGCCCTGCTGGAAGTACGCCGCGAAGCGGTGCATGTACTGGTCGTACGGCAGGATGGCTTCGGTTTCTGCGCCGAAGAAGTTGTTGTACCAGATACCGATCAGCGCCAGCAGCACCGGCAGGTTTTTTTCAGCCGGAGTGGTGGAGAAGTGCTTGTCCATCGCGTGCGCGCCGGAGAGCAGCTCAACGAAGTTGTCGTAACCTACGGACAGGATGATCGACAGACCAATCGCTGACCACAGGGAGTAACGGCCGCCGACCCAGTCCCAGAACTCGAACATGTTCGCGGTATCGATGCCGAACTCGCCCACGGCTTTACCGTTAGTGGAGAGCGCCGCGAAGTGTTTGGCGACGTGTTGGTTATCGCCCGCCGTTGCCAGGAACCAGTCGCGCGCGCTGTGGGCGTTGGTCATGGTCTCTTGCGTGGTGAAGGTTTTAGAGGCAACCAGGAACAGGGTGGTTTCCGGGTTCACTTTTTTCAGCACTTCGGCGATGTGGGTGCCATCGACATTGGAAACGAAGTGCATGTTCAGATGGTTTTTGTACGGGCGCAGCGCTTCGGTCACCATGAACGGGCCGAGGTCAGAGCCGCCGATACCGATGTTCACGACGTCGGTGATCGCTTTACCGGTGTAGCCTTTCCAACTGCCGGAGATAATGGCTTCGGAGAAGGTTTTCATCTTCTCGAGCACCGCGTTCACTTCCGGCATCACATCTTTGCCGTCAACGATAATCGGAGTATTGCTACGGTTGCGCAGCGCGACATGCAGGACAGCGCGGTCTTCGGTGCGGTTGATCTTCTCGCCAGAGAACATGGACTTGATGGCCCCTGCCAGATCGGTCTCTTTCGCCAGATCCTGCAGTTTTGCCAGCGTCTCTTCGGTGATGCGGTTTTTGGAGAAGTCCACCAGCATCTGATCGTCGAAGGTGGCGGAGAATTTGCTGAAACGGTCGCCGTCTTTCGCGAACAGGTCCGCGATGGTGACGTCTTTCATTTCGTCGAAGTGTTTTTGTAGTGCCTGCCAGGCAGAAGTCTGCGTTGGATTGATGTTTTTCATTAGCAATACTCTTGTGATTTGAGAATTGTGACTGCGGTCGATTGTAGCGCCTGCGCGCAGAAATTGTGATGGTTTTTATGCCATTGCCCTGGTCTGCATCAAACGGGCGTGAAAAGTCCCAAAAGTATAGTCGCTACAGCCAGCCCTATCGCGGTGGAATGTCCTTCAGATCGCCGTAAAACGAGGGATAAAATAATGGCTTGTTATTAGTCCTGTTACTGAGGGGTACCCCCCCATGAAAAATCCGCATAATCCCAGCGTTGACAGGACTCCCCCCGCATTTTATTTATAGGGCGGTATTTGCGCCTGCACCTGTCATCGTTTCGTTCTTGTGCCAAGGTCGCTTTATTCTTTCCCTGACACGAGGATGTTATGACGAGTTTTGTTGTCGCCAAATTTGGCGGTACCAGTGTGGCCGATTACGACGCCATGAACCGCAGCGCCGACGTGGTGCTGGCCGATCCGACGACCCGCCTGGTGGTGCTTTCTGCCTCGGCTGGCGTGACCAATCTGCTGGTGGCCCTGTCAGAAGGACTGGAAGCGACCGAGCGCTTTGTGAAGCTCGACGCGCTGCGCAAAATTCAGTTCGATATCCTCGAGCGCATGAAGAACCCTCAGGTGATTCGCGAGGAAGTTGAACGCCTGCTGGAAAATATCACCACCCTGGCGGAAGCGGCCTCTCTGGCAACTTCCACCGCGCTGACCGACGAACTGGTGAGCCACGGCGAGCTGATGTCCACCCTGCTGTTCGTTGAGATCCTGCGTGAGCGCGACGTGCTGGCGCAGTGGTTTGACGTGCGTAAAATCATGCGCACCAGCGACCGCTTTGGCCGCGCCGAACCGGACGTGGCGACCCTTTCCGAGCTGTCGAAACAACAGCTGGCCCCGCGCCTGGCCGAAGGAATTGTCATCACTCAGGGCTTTATCGGTAGCGAAGCCAAAGGCCGCACCACCACCCTCGGCCGCGGCGGCAGCGACTACACCGCGGCCCTGCTGGGCGAAGCGCTGTATGCCACCCGTGTGGATATCTGGACCGACGTCCCTGGCATCTACACCACCGATCCGCGCGTGGTGCCTGCCGCAAAACGCATTGATGTGATCGCCTTTGAAGAGGCTGCCGAAATGGCGACCTTCGGTGCGAAAGTGCTGCATCCGGCGACTCTGCTGCCTGCGGTTCGCAGCGATATTCCGGTCTTTGTCGGCTCGAGCAAAGATCCAAAAGCAGGCGGGACGCTGGTGTGCAAAAGCACCGAAAATCCACCGCTGTTCCGCGCTCTGGCCCTGCGTCGCAAGCAGACGCTGGTCACCCTGCACAGCCTGAACATGCTGCACTCCCGCGGTTTCCTCGCGGAAGTGTTCGGGATTCTGGCGCGCCACAATATCTCAGTGGATCTGATCACCACCTCTGAAGTGAGCATTGCGCTGACGCTGGACACCACCGGCTCGACGTCGACGGGCGATACCCTGCTGACGCAATCCCTGCTGATGGAGTTGTCTGCCCTGTGCCGCGTTGAAGTCGAAGAGAATCTGGCCCTGGTGGCGATTATCGGCAACCAGCTGTCACGCGCCTGCGGCGTGGGCAAAGAGGTCTTTGGCGTACTGGATCCGTTCAACATCCGCATGATTTGCTACGGCGCCTCCAGCTACAACCTCTGTTTCCTGGTCCCGGGCCACGAAGCCGAGCAGGTCGTGCAGAAACTTCACCATAATTTGTTTGAATAAAATTCCTTAGCACGATAAACAATACCAATAGCCGGGCTCGAACCCGGCTTTTTTATAACTAAATAACACAACGACAATACTGCAAGGAATTCACTATGTTATCCGCAATCACGCGGCTGTTCCCGCTATGGGCGCTGCTGCTCTCTGTTCTCGCTTATTACACGCCCTCAACATTCACCCCCGTCGGCCCGTGGGTCACGACGCTGCTGATGCTGATCATGCTCGGCATGGGCGTGCATCTGAAAATCGACGATTTTAAGCGCGTGCTGTCACGCCCTGCTCCGGTCGCGGCGGGGATTTTCCTGCACTATCTGGTGATGCCGCTCGCCGCCTGGCTGCTGGCGA
The DNA here is from genome assembly GCF_030238365.1 of Lelliottia wanjuensis. Classification (GTDB taxonomy): domain Bacteria; phylum Pseudomonadota; class Gammaproteobacteria; order Enterobacterales; family Enterobacteriaceae; genus Enterobacter; species Enterobacter wanjuensis. Next base: position 105,309 of record NZ_JASSOT010000050.1, read on the forward strand.
TGGCCTTCAAAATGCCGCCGGATTTATCTGCCGGAATGGTGCTGGTGGGCAGCGTCGCCAGCGGTACGGCGTCGAATGTGATGATCTATCTGGCGAAGGGCGACGTGGCGCTGTCGGTGACCATCTCGTCGGTCTCAACGCTGGTGGGGGTGATCGCCACGCCGCTGCTGACGCGTCTGTACGTGGATGCCCATATTCAGGTGGATGTGATGGGGATGCTGCTGTCGATCCTGCAAATCGTGGTGATTCCGATTGCGCTCGGTCTGGTGATTCATCACCTGTTCCCGCGCGTGGTGAAAGCCGTGGAGCCTTACCTGCCCGCGTTTTCAATGGTCTGCATCCTGGCGATCATCAGCGCCGTGGTTGCCGGGTCGGCATCGCACATTGCGTCGGTAGGTTTTGTGGTGATCATCGCGGTGATTCTGCATAACACTATCGGGCTGCTGGGCGGTTACTGGGGCGGGAAGCTGTTTGGTTTTGATGAATCGACCTGCCGCACGCTGGCGATCGAAGTGGGAATGCAGAACTCCGGCCTCGCGGCGGCGCTCGGTAAGATCTACTTCTCTCCGCTCGCGGCGCTGCCTGGCGCACTGTTCTCGGTCTGGCATAACCTGTCCGGCTCGCTGCTGGCGGGCTACTGGTCAGGAAAACCGATTGAAGCGCAGCCGAAAAAAGAAGTGGTGAAAGAAAACTAATTCACTTCGCGCAAACCGCGGCTTGCTTTACACTGAAGCCTCTACTCTCAAGAGGCTTCAGGTATGTCCACACCGAGATTGACCCAGAAAGACATGACGGAAAGCGAGCAGCGCGAGCTGAAAACCCTGCTCGATCGCGCACGGATTGCACATGGTCGTACTCTGACAAACGCTGAAACCAATCAGGTGAAAAAAGAGTACATCGACAAGCTGATGGCCGAGCGTGAAGTCGAAGCGAAGAAAGCCCGCAAACTCAAAAAAGCGCAGGCTTATAAACCAGATAAAGAATCCACGTTCTCGTGGACTGCCAATACTTCACCCCGTGGAAGGCGCTAATTTAGCGCCCTTTCTTTTTACGGCCTGGCTGTACGAAGCGTTTTCCGGCCGGTTTGTTGCGCTCTTTTTCTGCGGATTTCGGCGCGCTGACCACAGGCCGTTTTATCCCCTGGGTTTTCGGTTTTGCTTTGGCTTTCGGCTTAGCCTCAGAAGACGACCCTTCAATCAGCTTAAACAGCTCAATCAGTTCATCCCCGGTCAGATCGCGCCACTCGCCCTGCGGAATACCGGCGACACTGACGTTCATAATGCGCGTACGCTCAAGCTTCGTGACCTCAAAACCAAAATGCTCGCACATACGGCGGATTTGACGGTTTAAGCCCTGCACCAGGGTAATGCGAAACGTGAACGGTGCCTCTTTTTTGACTTTGCACTTCTTGGTGACGGTTCCGAGAATCGGCACGCCCGCGCCCATCCCGCGAATAAAATCATCCGTCACCGGCTTGTTGACCGTAACCAGATACTCTTTCTCATGATCGTTACCGGCACGCAGGATTTTGTTCACCAGATCGCCATGGTTGGTGAGGAAAATCAGCCCCTGCGAATCTTTGTCCAGACGCCCAATCGGGAAGATGCGGCTGCTGTGGTTGACGAAATCGACGATGTTATCCCGCTCACCATCTTCCGTGGTGCTGACAATCCCCACCGGTTTGTTCAACGCGATAAACACCAGATCTTCTTCGTCTCTTGGCTCAATCAGCTGGCCATTCACTTTCACCACATCGCCGGGCACCACCTGATCCCCAATGGTGGCGCGTTTGCCATTGAGGAAGACGTTGCCTTGCTCGATGTAACGGTCAGCCTCGCGACGCGAGCAGATTCCGCTCTCGCTAATGTATTTGTTTAATCGGGTTGATTGGGTGGGCAGCATAATTTCTCCTTAATGGGCGAAATATACCTTAGGTTTGGGCTGGTAAAAAGATTAGCCGACGGTAACTGAGACAGGTTTTCCCAGTTTGCTCAGCATCATCACAAGCGTGTCGAGGGTAAATTTGCTGGTTTTGAGATTCACCACATCGGATACACGCGGGCGAGAGACGTTAAGTCTCGCCGCTGCATCTGCCTGCCGCATTTTATTATCTGAAATCCAGCTGGAGATCTCTTGCATCAGTTGGCGCTTGATCAGCAAAAGCTGTTCGACCTCCTTTTCGGCATCCTGCTGCAGGCATTTCGCTTCACTTTCCTCAAACCCCAGATCGGCAAAAATGTTGGCATCCGCCCCCGTGACATGACGAATATTGCAATCAACGTTATTCTTCATTTCGATTCCTCATTTCATCGAGCGCCGCCTGATAACGGGCTTTTGCAATTCGTATATCCTGTCCGGAAGTTCGCTGCGTTTTTTTCACAAAGCAATGCAGCACGTACACAGCATCGTCAAAACGGGCCAGATAAATGATCCGCCAGGCACCCGTCGCTCCATGAAGCCTGATCTCAGCGACGCCTCTGCCTATCTCTGACATCGGTTTCCAGTCAGCAGCCTCCAGGCCCGCCTGTAACCGATGCAGCTGATACCCGGCGTCTTTACGGATTTCCTCCGGGAAACCGAGCAAATCATCAAGCGCGCTCCCCATCCATGCGACAGGACGCATCGTTGGTTTTTCTAATAACATAACACATCCCTGTATAAAATTTTATACATCACTAATGACAAAACGTTGCAGCGCAGATTTAAATCACCTGCGCTGCAACGTTAAATGTGAAGTGGGATTGCGTCACGCCCGACAGCAGGAAACTGCGAGGCGCTTTCAGAACTAATACTCATCCCTCTCATCATCTTCATCCGGCTGCTCCATCACGCTGTAGGCCACCGAGCAGAACAGGGAGTTGAGACGCTTCATATCGCCGAGCAGCCCCAGGTGCAGGGAGCTGGTTTCAATACTTTGCACGTTCTGCTGATGCAGGCGGTCAACGTGGGCGTGTGAGTAACGGCGGTTGAGAATACGGAAACGGTGCTTGTTGCGGCGCAGACGGCGGGCGCTGGGCACGTCGCCGGAGAAGAAGACCGACATCGCCAGCTGCAGGTTGCTGAGAAGCTGATCGTGCAACGCATCCAGCTCGGTGACCCCCTCGAGGGAGAATGCCCGGCGGGCGGCAAGGGATTTATCGGCGATTTCACTCCCCATACGCTCGACGATATCGGAGGCCTGCTCCAGGTTGAGGGACATCTCGATAATCTCTGCCCAGCGGCGAGACTCCTCTTCCGCCAGCTCATCCTGCGGCATGCGCGCCAGGTAGAGTTTGATGGCGGTGTAGAGCACGTTGATATCGTCGGCCAGTTTGCGCAGCTCTTTCTCTTCGCGCGGCTCGCCGTGCATCACCTTCTTCAGGCCATCCAGCATGGTCTCCATCGCGTCGCCCATGCGCAGGGTCTCACGCGCGGCATTGGCCAGCGCCAGCGCCGGGGTATCGAGGGCTGAGGTGTCGAGATGCTTCGGTTTCAGACGAGCGTCCAGTTCGGGTTCATCGCGGATCATGCGCTTACAGAACCGCGCCATCGGCCCGGCAAACGGCACCATCGCCAGGCAGCGCACCAGGTTGTAGAAGACGTGGAAATAGATCACCAGCTCGGCTTTCGGCAGCGGCAGGTTATCCATCAGGTTCGCCAGGGGATGGACAAACGGCAGGATGATCAGGCTGCCCACCAGCTTGAAGAGCAAACTCCCGAGCGCCACGCGGCGGGCGGCGGCATTCGCGCCGCTGTTGTTGAGCATCGCCAGCAGGCCAGAGCCGAGGTTCGCGCCAATCACCAGGCACAGCGCGACCGGGAAGGAGATCGCCCCGGCGGTGGTCAGCGTCGCGGTGAGCAGCACCGCCGCCAGGCTGGAGTAACTGATGATGGCAAACACCGCGCCGATCAGCGCATCGAGCATGATATCGCCCGTGAGCGAGGCGAAAATCACCTGCACGCCGTTGGCCTGAGTGATCGGCGTGACCGCCTGGACTATCAACTCCAGCGCCAGCAGGATCAGCCCGAGGCCAATCCCGACGCGGCCCAGCTGCCCTTCGCGGGTCTGCTTGCGGCCGAGGAAGAAGATCACGCCGATGAAAATCAGCAGCGGCGAGAGCCAGGAGAGATCGAAGGTCAGGATTCGCGCCATCAGCGCGGTCCCGACGTCTGCGCCGAGCACAATCACCAGCGCCGGAGTGAGCGCCACCAGGTCCTGCGCCACGAACGAGGTGACGAGCATGGTGGTGGCGTTACTGCTTTGCACGAGGGCGGTGACGCCGATCCCCGCGCAGAAGGCGAGCGGCTTCTTCTCAACGCTGCGGCTGAGGACGGTGCGTAAGCGTGCGCCAAAGACGCGCATCACGCCGGTACGGACAATGTGCGTGCCCCAGACCAGCAGGGCGACGGCCGATAGCAGGTGTAACAATGTCAGCACGGAAGTGGGTTCTCCTTATTGTTGTCGGTTATCCTTTGGCTTCTTTGCCGGGCAGCACTGCGTTTGCCCGGCCTACGGTCTTTTGTAGGCCCGGTAAGCGAAGCGCTACCGGGCTGAGTTTTTTAAGTATAAGAGTTATTGCGACAGAAAGAGACAGGGCGCCCGATGAGCGCCCTGTTAGTTGTAAGGAAAAGTGAAATTAATCCGCGTCGTAGCCCAGATTCGGAGCCAGCCAGCGTTCCACTTCGGAGACGCTCATCCCCTTACGCAGCGCATAGTCTTCCACCTGATCGCGCTGGATTTGCGCCACAGCGTAGTATTTGCTGTCAGGATGGCTGAAATACCAGCCCGAAACGGACGCGCCCGGCCACATGGCATAGGATTCCGTCAGTTTCATCCCGGTGTGGGTTTCCACATCTAAAAGCTGCCAGATGGTGCCCTTTTCCGTGTGTTCCGGACAGGCCGGATAGCCTGGTGCCGGACGGATGCCCTGATAGTTTTCGCGGATCAACTCCTCGTTACTGAGGTTCTCATTCGCCGCGTAACCCCAGTGAACTTTACGCACCCGCTCATGCAGGTATTCCGCGAAGGCTTCCGCCAGACGGTCAGCGAGAGCTTTCAGCATGATTTTGTTGTAATCATCATGCTGCGCTTCATACGCGTCAGCGAGCGCGTCCTCTTCCAGCCCACCGGTCACGGCGAACGCGCCGATGTAGTCCGCTTTGCCGCTGAGTTTTGGCGCGACGAAATCGGCCAGGCAGTAGTTGGCAAAGCCGACTTTCTCGGTCTGCTGGCGCAGATGACGGCTCACCGCCAGCACGTTAGTGCGGGTTTCATCGCGATAAATTTCGATGTCATCCCCGACGCGGTTCGCCGGGAACAGGCCGACGACGCCGCGCGGATTCAGGCTCTTCTCGGCACTCAACTGGTCGAGCAAATCGTTGGCGTCTTTGAACAGGCGCTGCGCCTCTTCGCCGACCACTTCATCCTCAAGAATGCGCGGATATTTCCCCGCCAGCGACCAGGTCATAAAGAACGGCGTCCAGTCGATGTAATTACGCAGGGTTTCGATATTCGCGGTCACCTCCTGCACGCCCAGACGGTGCGCCACCGGCGGCGTGTAGCTCGCCCAGTCGAAGGCCAGATCGTTTTCGCGCGCCGCAGCCAATGTCACCGGCGGAGTGCGCGGTTTCTTGCGGGCGTGCTGGATGCGAACGGTGTCGTACTCTTTGCGGGTTCTGGCGACAAAATCGTCGCGCTGCGTCGCAGAAAGCAGGGCTGACACCACGCCCACGGTACGTGACGCGTTCTGCACGTAGACCGTCGGCCCGCTGTAGTTCTGCTCGATTTTCACCGCCGTATGCGCTTTCGAGGTCGTCGCGCCGCCAATCAGCAGCGGAATGGTAAAGCCCTGGCGCTCCATCTCTTTCGCCACGTTGACCATTTCGTCCAGCGACGGGGTGATCAGCCCGGAGAGGCCGATCAGATCCGCGTTCACTTCGCGCGCGGTTTTGAGGATTTTGTCCGCCGGAACCATCACGCCCAGATCGATGATTTCGTAGTTATTACACTGCAGCACCACGCCGACGATATTTTTGCCGATGTCGTGCACGTCGCCTTTGACGGTCGCTATCACCATCTTGCCGTTGGTCTGGCCTTTCTCTTTGCTGGCCTCAATGTACGGCTCGAGATAGGCCACCGCCTGCTTCATCACGCGCGCGGATTTCACCACCTGCGGCAGGAACATTTTGCCCTCGCCGAACAGGTCGCCGACCACGTTCATGCCGTCCATCAGTGGACCTTCGATCACCTCAATCGGGCGCGCGGAAAGCTGACGTGCCTCTTCCGTATCCAGCTCGATAAACTCGGTGATGCCTTTGACCAGCGAGTATTCCAGACGCTTTTTCACATCCCAGGCGCGCCATTCAGCCTGCTGAACTTTTACGCTTTCATCGTTTTTACTGCCGCGATATTTCTCCGCCAGATCCAGCATGCGTTCGGTGGAGTCGTCGCGGCGGTTGAGGATCACGTCTTCCACGGCGTCGCGCAGTTCGGCGGGCAGGTCGTCGTAAATTGCCAGCTGTCCGGCGTTGACGATCCCCATGTCCATGCCGTTGCGGATGGCGTAGTAAAGGAACACGGCGTGGATCGCTTCACGCACCGGGTCGTTACCGCGGAACGAGAACGAAACGTTGGAGACGCCGCCGGAAATCAAGGCGTGCGGCAGTTCGCGTTTGATGTCTTCGCACGCGCCGATAAAGTCCTGCGCGTAGTTGTTATGCTCTTCAATCCCGGTCGCGACGGCGAAGATATTGGGGTCGAAAATGATGTCTTCTGGCGGGAAACCGACCTCTTCGGTCAGGATTTTGTACGCCCGACGGCAAATCTCAATCTTACGTTCGCGGGTGTCGGCCTGGCCGACTTCGTCGAATGCCATCACCACCACGGCGGCGCCATAGCGGCGCACCAGTTTGGCGTGGTGGATAAACGGCTCGATACCCTCTTTCATTGAGATCGAGTTAACGATGCCCTTGCCCTGAATGCACTTCAGCCCTTTTTCGATAACCTCCCATTTGGAGGAGTCGATCATGATCGGCACGCGGGCGATGTCCGGCTCACCGGCAATCAGATTCAGGAACCGCACCATCGCCGCTTCGGCGTCGAGCATCCCTTCATCCATGTTGATATCGATGATCTGTGCGCCGCTTTCCACCTGCTGGCGGGCAACGTCCAGCGCTTCGCTGTATTTCTCTTCTTTGATCAGGCGTTTGAACTTAGCGGAACCGGTGACGTTGGTACGTTCACCGACGTTCACAAACAGGCTGTCATCGGCAATGGTCAGCGGCTCAAGACCGGCCAGACGACAGGCGACCGGAAGCGTCGGCAACTGGCGCGGCGCTAAGCCGGCCACCGCGTTGCTCATGGCGGCGATGTGTTCCGGCGTGGTACCGCAGCAGCCGCCGACGATGTTCAGAAAGCCCGACTCGGCCCACTCGCGGATCTGCGCGGCCATGGTCGTCGCATCGAGGTCGTATTCGCCAAAGGCGTTCGGCAAACCGGCGTTCGGGTGTGCGGTCACATAGCACTCGGCGATACGCGAAAGTTCCTGCACATACTGACGCAGTTCGTCCGGACCGAGGGCGCAGTTCAGGCCGAAGGTCAGCGCATCGGCGTGACGCAGGGAGTTGTAAAAGGCTTCCGTCGTCTGGCCGGAAAGGGTGCGTCCGGAGGCATCCGTGATGGTGCCGGAGATCATGATCGGCAAGTCGACGCCCAGCGCTTCCATCTCTTCCTTCACCGCGAAGATCGCGGCTTTGGCGTTGAGGGTGTCGAATACCGTCTCAATCATGATCAGATCGGAACCGCCTTCCACCAGCGCTTTGGTCGATTCACGATAGGCAGCCACCAGCTGGTCGAAGGTGACGTTGCGGTAGGCTGGATCGTTGACGTCCGGTGAAATCGAGGCGGTACGGTTAGTCGGGCCAAGCACCCCGGCCACGTAGCGCGGTTTTTCCGGCGTGCGGGCGGTCCATGCATCGGCGCAGGCGCGCGCCAGTCGGGCGGCCTCGAAGTTGATTTCCGCCGACAGGGATTCCATCTGGTAATCCGCCATGGCGATGGTTGTCGAGTTGAAGGTGTTGGTTTCAACGATGTCCGCGCCCGCCTGGAAATAGGCGTTATGAATCGCCGCGATGACATCCGGTTTACTCAGCACCAGCAGGTCATTGTTGCCTTTCAGGTCACAGGGCCAGTCGGCGAAACGCTCGCCGCGGAAATCGTCTTCACTGAGACGATAGCTCTGGATCATGGTGCCCATGCCGCCGTCCAGCACCAGAATTCGTTCATTTAACTGCGCACGCAGTTGATCTACTTTGCTGCTCACACTCGCTCCCGACAACGCTCAACAAGGCCAAAAGGCTGCGGTCCATACTGGCATAATCTCGCAGGAGGGAGAAGTCACGCAGCGTTAACATGAGACATGTTCACTATCACTCCTCCGATCAGTCAGGATAACGGTTGCAAATTCACCAAATAAAACGAAAATGATTTCCACGATACAGAAAAAGGAATCCGTCATGGTCGCTACCGTTCCCGCAAAACGCGGCAGAAAACCTGCTGCCACTACCGCGCCGCCTGGCGGACAAGTTCAGTCGCTGACGCGCGGATTAAAGCTGCTGGAATGGATTGCGGAATCCCACAGCAGCGTGGCCCTGACCGAACTGGCGCAGCAGGCGGGCCTGCCGAACTCCACGACGCATCGTCTGTTGAGCACCATGCAGCAGCTTGGGTTTGTCCGTCAGGTGGGCGAGCTGGGCCACTGGTCTGTGGGTGCGCACGCGTTTATCGTCGGCAGCAGCTTTTTGCAGAGCCGTAACCTGCTGGCGATTGTTCACCCCATCCTGCGCACACTGATGGAAGATTCCGGCGAGACGGTCAACCTGGCGGTGCTGGATCAGAGCGACCATCAGGCGATTATCATTGATCAGGTGCAGTGTACGCAGCTGATGCGTATGTCCGCGCCGATTGGCGGCAAACTGCCGATGCATGCGTCTGGTGCGGGAAAAGCGTTCCTGTCGCAGCTGAGCGAGGAGCAGGTCACCGGTCTGCTGCACCGTAAAGGGCTGCACGCCTATACCCATGCAACGCTGGTTTCCCCCCTGCACCTGAAAGATGATTTGGCCCAGACGCGCAAGCGCGGCTATTCGTTTGATGATGAAGAGCACGCTCTGGGCCTGCGCTGCATCGCGGCGTGCATTTTTGATGAGCATCGCGAACCCTTCGCGGCGATCTCCATTTCCGGACCGATTTCACGCGTGACCGACGACCGCGTGACCGAGCTGGGCGCGCTGGTGATCAAAGCGGCGAAGGAAGTGACGCTGGCGTATGGTGGGATTCGTTAAGATATTTTGCCGGGTGGCGCTGCGCTTACCGGGCCTACAAAACCTGAACGTAGGCCGGGTAAGGCGCAGCCGCCACCCGGCATTACATCGCGTATCGAATGCTAAAACGCTGCCGCCTGCGGTAGGCGTACACATCTTCCACATAACCCTTTTTAATGCGGGTTTGCAGGCTGCGCCAGTAGTCGGCGCGGAAGAGATCCTCGTGCATCTCTTCGAATAAGGGCCCGATGCGCGGGTCGGCGCACAGCCAGTGGCGAAACTCCTCCGGGAAAACATCGCCCGGCGAGACGCTGTACCAGGGTTCGCTGGCGAGCTCATCTTCCGGGTAGCGCGCGGCCGGGATATCGCGGAAATTCACCTCGGTCATATAGCAAATTTCATCGTAGTCGTAGAACACCACGCGGCCGTGCCGGGTCACGCCAAAGTTTTTAAACAGCATATCGCCGGGGAAAATATTGGCCGCGGCCAGCTGGCGGATGGCGTTCCCGTACTCTTCAATCGCATCGCGCAGCGCCTGGCCGTCCACCTGCTCCAGCCAGATGTTGAGCGGAACCATACGGCGTTCAATGTAGAGATGGCTGATGGCAATCTTATCGCCCAGATCGGTGATTTTTCCCGGCGCTTCCTGCATCAGCAATGCCATGAGTGCTGGGTCGATCTGCTGCTTATCCAGCACAAAATTTTCGAACTCCTGGGTATCGGCCATGCGCCCGACGCGGTCGTGCTCTTTAACCAGCTGATAGCAGGCGCGGACGTGGGCTGCCGTCATCTCTTTCTGCGGGGCGAATTTATCTTTGATGATCTTAAAAACGCGATCAAAACCGGGCAGCGTAAACACCAGCATCACCATCCCGCGAATACCGGGTGCTTCGATGAACTGCTCGTCGGTGCGGGTGATGTAGTGCAGGTATTCGCGATAACTCTCCGTTTTCGCGTGTTTCTGACAGCCAATCGCCATGTACAGTTCGGCGGTGGTTTTGATCGGCAACAGCTCTCGCAGCCACTCAACTAGCGCGGCGGGATGCGGGGCATAGACCATGAAATAGGAGCGGGCGAAGCCAAAGACGATGCTCGCCTCGGCGCTGGTCGTCAGGCAGGCGTCGACAAAGAGTTCACCATCATCCGTACGATGGATCGGCAGCAGAAAGGGGATTGTGGCCGTGGGCGAAATCAGTTTCCCGACCAGCCAGGCGGCTTTGTTACGGAAAAAGAGCTCATTAGCTACCTGCAAATGGCTGCGCTGGAGCACTTCTGCGCCGAAGGTTTCCGTCAGATGAGCGACGATGTAACCCACATCGCGCGCCTTGTTTTGCCACGGCAGACGCAGGGGTAAATCTGAGAGCATTTTGCTTAACAGGCTTTCCCAGCCGTGCTCCGGAAAGAAATCCTTCGCCAGCGGGCGCGGGATCGTACGGAAGCGACGCTCAGGCTGAGAGCTGAAAATAAATAACCGCTCAGGAGATAGCGAGCGGTGGTCAAATAACCGGCAATAGACGGAGTTGAAAAAGCTCTCCGCAATCTCGAAGCGCGGGTAATCCGGCAACAGATGGGTGTAGTGTTCTTTCACACGGAGCAGGAAATCCGCGTCGGGGCTTTTACCGTCGGTGATACAGCGCAGTTGTTCCACCACCAGACCGACGTGATGGTCATAAAGGTGGATACGCTGCTTCATCGCCTGCTGAACGGCGTGCCAGTCGGCGTGTTCAAAGCGCTGCTGCGCGCCAGAAGTCACTTCCAGAAAACGGCCATACTGCGCGTCAAAGCCCTGCAGGATGGTTTGTGCAATCAGTAACTCCAGGCCACGCGACATGCTTTTTTCCCCACCATGATGCGGGTATCGCCGGATGGCGCATTCGCTTATCCGGCCTACGGAACCCTGTAGGCCCGGCAAGCGGAGCGCCGCCGGGCAATCAGACTCAGAACTGTGACTCTTCCGTCGACCCCGTCAGCGCGGTCACGGAAGACGCGCCACCCTGAATGATGGTGGTGACTTTGTCGAAGTAGCCTGTGCCCACTTCCTGCTGATGAGAGGCGAAGGTGTAGCCCTCTTTGCTCGCCGCAAATTCCGGCTGCTGCACTTTTTCCACATAGTGTTTCATGCCCTCGCCCTGCGCGTAGGCGTGGGCCAGGTCGAACATGTTGAACCACATGCTGTGAATGCCCGCGAGGGTGATGAACTGGTATTTGTAGCCCATCTCTGACAGCTGCTGCTGGAAGCTGGCGATGGTTTTATCGTCCAGATTCTTCTGCCAGTTGAACGACGGCGAGCAGTTGTAAGCCAGCAGTTTGCCCGGGTATTTGGCGTGGATCGCATCGGCAAAGCGTTTTGCCAGCGCCAGGTCCGGCGTCGAGGTTTCACACCACACCAGGTCGGCGTACGGGGCATAGGCCAAACCGCGGCTGATAGCCTGCTCAATCCCCGCATGAGTGCGGTAGAACCCTTCGCTGGTGCGCTCGCCGGTGATGAATTCGCTGTCATACGGGTCGCAGTCGGAGGTAATTAGATCTGCCGCATCCGCATCGGTACGGGCGATAACCAGCGTCGGCACGCCCAGCACATCCGCCGCCAGACGTGCGGCGACCAGCTTCTGAATCGCTTCCTGCGTTGGGACCAGCACTTTGCCGCCCATATGACCGCATTTCTTCACAGACGCCAGCTGATCTTCAAAGTGAACAGCCGCTGCACCGGCTTCGATCATGGATTTCATCAGCTCAAACGCATTCAGCACGCCGCCAAAACCTGCTTCGGCATCGGCCACGATCGGCAGGAAATAGTCGACGAAACGCGGATCGTTCGGTTCGATTCCGGACGCCCACTGGATCTGATCCGCACGGCGGAAGGTATTGTTGATCCGATCGACCACCGACGGCACCGAGTTCGCCGGATAGAGCGACTGATCCGGATACATACTCGACGCCAGGTTGGCGTCAGCCGCGACCTGCCAGCCGGAGAGATAAACCGCTTCGATACCCGCTTTCGCCTGTTGCAACGCCTGACCGCCGGTCAGTGCGCCGAGGCTGTTGATGTACCCTTTTTTCGATTCGCCGTGCAGCAGACGCCACATTTTTGCGGCACCGAGCTGCGCCAGCGTGCATTCCGGGTTGACCGAACCGCGCAGTTTCACCACTTCCTCTGCGCTATACGGGCGGTTGATGCCTTCCCAGCGCGGTTGAGTCCACTCTTTTTGTAATTCTTCGATTTGTTGGGTACGGGTTTTCATGTGCAGATGCTCCATATTGTTATGTGGTGGGTTCAGGCCAGCAGGCGGTAGCCGGGCAGCGTCAGGAAGTCGATGAGTTCTTCTGAGGTGGTAATTTGTTCCATCAGGCGGGCGGCATCGTCGAAACGGCCACTGCTGAAGCGGTGTTCGCCCAGCTCGTCCTGAATCACCAGCATCTCTTCGGCGAGCATCTGGCGGAACAGGGATTTGGTCACCGGTTTGCCGTTATTGAGCGCTTTCTGGTGGTGGATCCACTGCCAGATGGAGGTACGGGAGATCTCCGCCGTGGCGGCATCTTCCATCAGGCCGTAAATCGGGACGCAGCCGTTGCCCGAGATCCAGGCTTCGATGTACTGAACGGCCACGCGAATATTGGCGCGCATACCGGCTTCGGTGCGTTCCCCCTCGCAGGGCATCAGCAGCTGTTCAGCCGTAATCGGGGCATCGTCGTCGCGGGTGACGAACAGCTGATTTTTGTTATCGCCCAGCACGCTGTTAAAGACGTCCATGGCGGTGTCTGCAAGGCCTGGATGGGCAACCCAGGTGCCGTCGTGACCATTGCGGGCTTCCAGCTCTTTGTCCGCTTTGACTTTAGTCAGCACCTGATTGTTGCGCTCGGCGTCTTTGCTCGGAATGAAGGCCGCCATGCCGCCCATCGCGAACGCGCCGCGCTTGTGGCAGGTTTTGATCAGCAGTCGCGAGTAGGCGCTGAGGAATGGCTTATCCATGGTGACTGCCTGACGATCGGGCAGGACGCGGTCCGGGTGATTTTTCAGGGTTTTGATGTAGCTGAAGATGTAATCCCAGCGCCCGCAGTTCAGGCCGACGATGTGATCGCGCAGGGCGTGCAGGATTTCGTCCATCTGGAACACGGCCGGCAGTGTTTCGATCAGCAGGGTGGCTTTGATGGTGCCACGCGGCAGATTGAACCGATCTTCCGTATAGCTAAAGACTTCGCTCCACCAGGCGGCTTCCTGCCATGACTGCGTTTTTGGCAGGTAGAAATAGGGGCCACTGCCTTTTGCCAGCAGGCTTTTGTGGTTATGGAAGAAGTAGAGGGCGAAATCAAACAGGCTGCCGGGAATGGCTTCGTTGCGCCATGTGACGTGTTTTTCCGGCAGATGCAGGCCGCGCACGCGGCAAATCAGGACCGCCGGATTGGGTTTGAGCTGATAGATTTTTCCGGCTTCGTTGGTGTAGCTGATGGTGCCATTGACCGCATCGCGCAGGTTGATCTGCCCCTCGATCACTTTACGCCAGTCCGGCGCCAGCGAATCTTCAAAGTCGGCCATAAAGACTTTTACGTTGGCATTCATGGCGTTAATCACCATTTTGCGCTCAACCGGGCCGGTGATTTCGACGCGGCGATCCTGCAAATCCTGCGGAATGCCGCGAATTTTCCAGGTGGACTCGCGAATGGAAGCGGTTTCCGAAATGAAGTCTGGCAGCTTACCGTGGTCGATGTCCTGCTGCTGCTGGATACGGGCGGCCAGCAGTTTATTGCGCTTTGGTGCGAAGCGCGTCACCAGCTCTGTCAGAAACTCGACGGCATCTGGCGTCAGAACCTGCTGTTCCAGCTCACCATGCGGTTGGTTAAACGCCAGTTCATCGGCGGTCGTTGCCTGTTGATTCATTTCTCTGCTCCTCACCAAAGATCCAAAAAAGAGTCCCCCATCGCGAGCGAAAGATCGTTGCGTAGTTTTCGCTCAGCAGAATTAAGACTATCCATTATTCTTCCAAAATCAAAAACAATTTCCATTTTAATTATAAAATGCAAATATCTTATTGATTATATTGAGATTAAAAAAAGAGCAGATGATGAGTATGGTTTCGGAAATAAAAAAGGCACCCGAAGGTGCCTGATCTGGAATGCTGAAACGCTTTAGGATCGTTCTGGGCAGGAGATTACTCCAGCGTTGGATTCATGTGGCGCAGATCGTATGGCGTGATCTGGTAGACGTAATAGTTGAGCCAGTTAGTAAAGAGCAAATTCCCGTGGCTGCGCCAGGAGGCTCTGGGTGTGTTTTGCGGATCGTTTTTAGGGAAATAGTTGTACGGAATTTCCGGGGTTAGTCCCGCTTCCAGATCGCGGAAAAATTCGCTCGCCAGGGTGTGGGCGTCGTACTCAGGATGACCGGTGACAAAGGCGATACGTTTGTCTTTGCTGGCGAACAGATAGGCATCGCCATCTTCCGTTTCGGCCAGGATCTCGAGATCGGTGTAATCACGAATCAACGCGGCCGGGAAGTCCGCATAGCGCGAGTGAGGCGCGAGGAAAAAGTCATCAAAACCGCGCGTCAGCAGCGCATGCGGATGAAGAATATGGTGTTCGTAGACGCCTGACAGCTTATCCGCTCGGGTTTGTTTGGGAATGCCGTAGAGAATATTCAGAGCCGCTTGTACCGCCCAACAGACAAACAGCGTTGAGGTGACGTGATCTTTCGCCCACTCTAGGACCTGTTTGATCTGCGGCCAATAGGCCACATCGTTGAATTCGACCAGACCCAGCGGCGCGCCGGTGACGATCAGGCCATCGTAATTGTCGTTACGGATATCTTCGAAGTTACAGTAGAAGTTGTTCAGATGCTCGGAGGGCGTGTTACGCGATTCACGGGCATCAATGCGCAGCAGCTGAATATCTACCTGCAGCGGCGAGTTGGAGAGCAAACGGAGAAACTGGTTTTCCGTCTCGATCTTCTTGGGCATCAGGTTGAGGATAAGTACCTTCAGAGGGCGAATTTCCTGACCTGTCGCGCGCGAGGCCTTCATTACGAAGACGTTCTCTTCACGCAAGAAATTAACGGCTGGTAGCTCGTCCTGCACCCTAATCGGCATAACCTTATATCCTCACAGCATACGTATAAACGTTTAGACATCCAGATAGCTGACAATAACCAGGAATCGGGCGAATGTCGAGTCTGTAAGAGGAAGGTGAGAAAGTTTCACGGAGGATTTTGAGAAAGGACAAAAACGCAAAAAGGCCATCCTTGCGGATGGCCTCTTCACTTATTTGATGCCTGGCAGTTCCCTACTCTCACATGGGGAGACCCCACACTACCATCGGCGCTACGGCGTTTCACTTCTGAGTTCGGCATGGGGTCAGGTGGGACCACCGCGCTAAAGCCGCCAGGCAAATT